>JAEZOB010000013.1 GCA_023414355.1 Bacillota bacterium
ATGGCTTCTATGACTTAGCCATTGCATATCAGTCAGTGCACGTCAACTATTGAAAGCGCCGTGTACCGAACGGTACGCACGGTGCTGTGAGAGGACGGCGGTTAGTCACCGCCTCCTACTCGATTATGCGTTATATTACCGGTAATCCCAACCTATTCCGGATAATAAAAATAGGAATGCCCGGTTGTACTCAAATGCGTGTTTATCTTAGCTTGTATCTCACCTGCTAAGCCGATATAGGTTTCACCACAATCGATACAAACGGCTTTATTGCTATAACGATTTCTACTGGAGAAGTTATCAGCCCCCGAAGCATTAGCATAAGAGACCTCTCCTCCTGTCACTTGTTTCAGCTCGTCCTCATTCAAATGATCTGCCATTTTGTATTCCTCCTTACATTTTTATTTGATAATAAATACGAATGAAAAAATAAGTAGCTCGATAGCAGGGAGGATTTTATCTTGTTGGAACACTTCGGAAACATGTGATTACGGGTGTCTATTTGTCTCTGTGTAACGACAATAGGAATGTCCGGAGCTCTGTAAATGAAAATCTACGTTTCTTTGTACAATACGTGCCGGGCCTGTAAATCTCATGTGACAATCCGCACATTCCGCCTGTATGATTGCATTTGTTAATACATCGATGGGTTTTGTATTATCTCCTGAATCGTTAGCGTAAGAGATCAACCCTCCTGTAACCTGCTTAAGTTCTTCCTCATTCAAATGATCTGACATGATGTATACCTCCCTACAATTTTATTTGATAATTAATACGAAATAGAATAAGAAGTAGCTCGATTACAGAAAGGATTATTAATTGAGCTACTTATCAAAGCCTCTCGTATATATAATTAGCAAGAGTGATGAAGGTGCGTTACAGCTTTGACACTGAAGTCATGAAAAAATACAAAATATAAGAAAGAGGTAGAAGCATATGGAGAATAAAATAGTACAAAATATTGGGGTCAATGAGGAGAATAAGGCTCTTTCGGATGAAGAGCTTGACAAAGTGCCCGGAGGAACAATCCCTATTCGTGTTGATGAAGCTACCGTATGCCCGGGATCAAATAATGTTTCCGAAGAAACATGCAAGAATTGCTATCGATTTGGAATGACTGTCGATGGAAATATGGTCTATTGCATGGGTGTTGATTAATCAACACATAAGTGTCATGCTTTAATCCCATCGGTAGTAAGGAGCTTATACAATGAATACAAAGGTTAACATTGCAGTAGTACATGGGGGTACTTCAAGTGAGAGCGCAATATCTACTAAAAATGCACTCTATATTGCACAGGCACTCAAGGAAAACAAGCATAACGTCAGAATGATGAATTTTGATGAAACTATTTATACCAACTTACAGAAAAGCAGAACGGAATTAGTCTTTGTTGCAGTACAAGGTAAATATCATGGAGATGGAACCCTACAGGCGATGTGCGAGCACCTAAAGCTTCCTTATACGGGCTCCAAAGCGACAGCAGCAGCGGTGATTAATGACAAATGCTTATGCAAAAAGCTTTGTGCTTATCATGGCATCAGAACACCGGAGTATATCTATCTGAATAAGGAAACCTTCTTTCGAACTCGCAAAGAGGAATTATTGGATAGAATAGAAGCAATAATGCACTATCCTATAATCGCGAAAGCGGTAACGCAAGGTGGAAGCTATGGAATCGAATACATAAAGTCCAGAGACGATTATGATAAGATTGGACAAACCTTTGAGTTTGATGACGAGATTATCCTAGAGCGGTTCATCAAGGGGAGCTTTGTAACAACTCCGATTCTCGAAATAGATCAGGTACCGACTGCATTGCCCATCCTGACAGGGCAGAATCTGGTGAATGATCAGGAAGAGGTTATTCTGTTCAATAAAAACTTCACGGTGAGTGAAGCGGAATTATCACATCAGCAGAGAAAAGGATTGGCAAGCACGTCGATTGATATCTTTCAGCTTCTGGGTGCAAAAAATTATGCCCGAATTGATTATATGATTGAGGAGCAGACCGGACGTCCGTACTTTCTCGAAATTAATGCGGTGCCGGGACTGAAGCCGGAAAGCTTTTATCCTCAGGCAGCTGAATTATATGGACTGACCTTTCGTGATTTGATAGAAACGATTGTCAGAAATGAGCTACGGGAGAACAGAGTATGAGAAATCTAAAAATAGGAACAAAAATCCTAGCCATCATTTTGATCGTATCACTTTCTTCATTATTTTTTATTTCCGTGGTTTCCTATACGGAAATGTTACATCTGACAAGGTATTCTTCGGATGCCAATACTCAGCTCGGTATCAAGTCTTCAGAAAAATCAAAAGCAGCACTTCAGGAACAAGCGGAAGAATATATCGTAAAAATTGTAAAAGAACAGGCATTGAAATCTGATGCAGAGCTGTCAAAGGTACAGACAGAAATCACGTACCTTTCGGAATATCTGACACTGCTCTATGAAAACGCGGATAATTTTCAGGGGAGAGAATTACCGCAGCCTTATGATACGGTCATGGGAGTAGCAAGTGCAAAATATATGCTGGCACCCGGGGTTTTAGATACCCCGGAGCTGGACCGTGAAATACTGCTGATCAGCAATGCAGAATTTGCATTTGCACCGGTTTTTAGAAATAATCACATTCTGAATAATATCTACCTGGGGACGAAGACAGGGATTTCCTATCGTTATTCGGAATCTAACGCCTACGATCCGACCTATGATCCAAGAAAACGTGCATGGTATCAGAAAGCGATGGAGAAGGCAGGGAAGTCTTTATGGACGGATACCTATCTTGATTCCTACGGTTCTGTCTGCGTGACGAATGCATCCACCTTTTTTGATCAGGAGGGAGAACCGGTCGGAGCCGTCGCTACCGATATCACACTGAAAAGTATGCAGGATGATATTATATCCATGAAAATCGGTAAGTCAGGCTATGCATTTTTGGTTGATGACAAGGGTAATATTATTGCTCATCCAAAGTATGATCAGACCAAGGACCCTAATCTGTTAACCAGCGCAACAGGGGATTATCTTCAGGCTGTGAAGGATATCATCTCAAACCCGGAGGGATTAACCAAAGCACATCTGGAGGGAAAGCTATGCTATCTCTCGTATTATAAGCTTCCGACAACGAACTGGTCTCTGGCTGTGGTGGTAGAGGTTGATGAAATTATCAGACCTGCGGTCGAAGCAAAACAGCAGATCGATGATTATACCCGGGAAGCACAGGGCTATATTACGAAAACCCTGAGCAGAGTATTAATCCGTTTTGTCATCATCCTGGCAGTTTCCGCGATGCTGATTCTGGTCTTTTCTTACCTGGTATCCAGAACCATCACAAAGCCGATTAAGCTGTTACTGGCTAAGGTAGTAAGAATCGGAGAAGGAGATCTGGACACAAGAATTGAGGATAAGGGCAAGGACGAAATCGCAGAGCTTGCCGCGGCTTTTAATCACATGACTATAGATTTGAAAACCTACATAGCCAATATTTCCGAAATCACTGCTGAGAAGGAAAGAATCGGTGCAGAGCTGAATGTCGCCACAAAGATACAGGCAAGCATGCTGCCCTGTATTTTCCCTGCATTTCCTGATAGGGAGGAGTTTGAGATTTATGCAACCATGCTTCCTGCCAAAGAGGTAGGGGGTGACTTCTATGATTTCTTCCTGATTGATGAGGATCATCTGGCAGCAGTAATCGCAGATGTATCGGGCAAGGGGGTACCGGCGGCATTATTCATGGTAATCGCGAAAACACTGATCAAAAACAATGCGCAGACCGGAAAGACACCTGAGGAGGTATTTGAGACCATCAATAACCAGCTCTGTGAGAATAACGAGGCGGCAATGTTTGTCACCTCCTTCCTGGGAATCTTGAAAATCAGTACAGGTGAATTTACTTATGTCAATGCAGGTCATAATCGACCATTGATTAAGAGAGCGAACGGAGATTTCGATTGGTTGCAGACCAAACCGGGTTTTGTCCTGGCAGGAATGGAGAATATGCGATATCGACAGGATCAGACTGTGCTGGGACAGGGAGATGTATTATATATGTATACCGACGGTGTGACAGAAGCTGTCAATGGGGGCTATGAGCTCTTCGGTGATGAGAGGCTGATCACAACAATTAATCTTAATAAGAATTGCTCCATCAATGAGCTGTTAGTCAATATCAAGAGTGAAATCGATCGATTCGCAGACGGTGCTGAGCAGGCAGACGATATTACAATGCTTGCCTTAAAGATAAAAAGGGCAGGTTAGCGTATGGAAGCTAAAAAGAGAAAATGGCTTGCACTGCTTACCTTTGGAATTGTTCTCATGATATTGGCCTTTTTATGGATCATCAATCAAGGCCAACCTCCCGGTATGCGGTCATCCCTGGATGTAACACTGGCAATTCTGGGTGTTTGTGCAATGATTGCACTCCTGTTATTTATTTTCTATGGCGATATTTTTAATCCTGACGGCAGTATGCAGAGGAGCCAGATTATGCTGATACTGACGGCAGTGATTTGCATTATTCAGCTCACGCTTGCATTTGCAACCTATTCTTATAAGCAATTAGACTTTGAAAATGCATCACTACAGAAAGCCAGGGGAATATTCACCTCAATAGAAGAAAAACTGCCAACCAATGGATTTTTGGTTAATAGCATCGAGCTCTGTGAAGAGATCAGTTCGGTTTATATCCTAAATGAGCAGAATATTGTTACGGATGCCTCTGACAAGGCCGTACTTGGGAAAATGCTCAAGGTGGATCCGTTAACAGCTTATCGATTTCCTTGCGGTACTTCTACTATAGTTATGAATATCCGGGAAGCTTATCAGAAGAAAATGACCGTAAAAATCCTTCTGGATTTACTTACCGTGCTTGCTGCATCCATTTTGTTAACTATTGAACTGGTTATTTTTATGATTAAGTTCATTGAAGATCGGTTCGAAACAAAAGAAGCGAGGCATGAGAAAACTCCCTATAGAATGGTCGGATATGTCAGGCAGATTGCTTTCTTCTTTTACTTTGCTTCCCGAATGGCAACCACCTTCATCACAATTATTGCGAAGAATTTGGGAGGCAGCTTTTTAGGATTAAAGGGAAATGTGCTGGCTGGAATACCCCAGTCAGCGGAGTTTTTATTTACCTGTGTGGCAATCTTTGTTACCTCCATCATTATTGAAAGAAAAGGGTGGAAGCTATCCTTTATCAGTGGATTGTTTATTGTAGCGCTTGGAACACTTTTGAGTGCTTTCTCCGGGAATATCGCAATGTTTATTCTGTCTAGGGGGATCGTAGGACTGGGCTATGGATTTTGCTGGATGACACTGCGAAACTTCGCACTATTTACTGAGAATGATAAGGATAAAACGGTATGCTTTGCCATGCTGAATGCAGGAATTTATGCGGGCATCAATTGTGGTGCAGTATTTGGTTCTGTCCTTGCGGACATCCTGGGGTATGTGCCGGTACTCATCCTCGCGTCTGTACTGACTATCGTCTGCACTGTAGCCATATCCCGTTTTGAGAATGCTGTTTATCACAGGACAAAACCGGAGGGGCTCAGAGGTATGAGCACTGGGAAGGAGTCCGGGCGTTATGAGGGACTGCCAAAGCTCATAGTATTTGTGGCACTGATGATTCTCCCCTCCTGCATCATGGGTTCCTATCTTGGTTATTATCTGCCAATCTATTTTACAGGGATTGGCAAACTGACCTCAGATATCGGACGATCACAGCTGCTCTATGGATTACTGATTGTATATGCAGGCCCGTATCTCGTGAAGCTGCTGAACCAATATCCAAGCCTTTTCAAGTGGAATGTTCTTTATAACCTTCTTTTTTCGATGGCCCTGCTTATCTTCGGGCTGACAGGAGGCTATGCACCGGCGATACTCGTGGTGTTAGCCTTGGGAATGGCTGACAGCTTTGGATTCGTAGCGCAGAATAATTATTTTCTGAATTTGGCGATTGTCAAGAGACTTGGAGAAAGTCGTGCGCTGTCCTATATCAGTGTAATCAAGAAGTTAGCTGAGATGCTTGGACCGATTGTCTTTGGATTAGCCTTTCTGGGTGGAGAATTCAGAGGGGTAGCTGTGGTTGGAATAGTATTTTTACTGGCTGCGATCTTATATGCTTTGATAGTACAATCAGGAGAGATTAGATGGAGGAAAAGAAATGATGGAACTGTCAGTTGACGCAGTGATCGATAATTTGGATATCGTAATGGATTTTGTAAATACGGAGCTGGAGATGTCCGGGTGTGATAAGAAGATCAAGACGCAGATCAGCATTGCGATTGAAGAGATTTATACGAATATTGCGAATTATGCGTATCAGCCTGAGATTGGGGGAGTGATGATACGCATGACGGTGGGAAAGGAAATTGTGATTGAATTCGAGGATAACGGAGCCCCGTATAATCCGATCGAAAAGCCGGACCCTGATATCACAAAATCAGCCGAGGAAAGAGAGATTGGCGGTCTTGGGATTTTCATGGTGAAGAAAATGATGGACAGTATTGATTATCAACATGTTGACCACAAGAATATTCTAACCATAAGAAAGGGAATCGCCTGAGGATTAAAAGAAAAGGCCGCAATTTGGATGAAACCGTATATATAAGAACGTGTCATAATTTAGACGAAAGGATATTTATAAAAATGTGTCACATTTTAACTAAAGGATATTAATAAAAATGTGTCACATCTTAACGAAAGGATATCTGTAAAATATGTCACATTTTAACGAAAGGATATCTGTAAAACGTGTCACATTAAACTGAGAGGTTGTTTATAATGCCCCCTGCAGGATGAGGGGGCATTATATTATAGCGAAAAGTCTTAATCTGGTTTTTAATTACATATGATTTGATTAATCATTAGGGCGAAATGATGTGTGTCCTGTATCGATGGTATGTGCCTCTTCCTGTTCTTTCAGCATGCAGCAGGTACCTCGAAAAGTCTGCCCGCAGGTGGCGCAGATATCGGTTGCATAGGAGTCTTCGAAACCGGAGCAACCACCAACGATTGTGTCTAGTTCATGATCTGTAACAGCATTAACATTGATAACTTGTTTATCCATTCTATATTTCTCCCTTCAAGTATTGATGATATTAAATACGAACATCTGATAGAGGTAGCTCAAAATGAATAGAGGAATTTGGAGTTCAAGCGAATGATACCGATATGTACTGCTTCCCTTATGAGGAAGCGATCAGGGAGCAAGCTGTAACCTCGAAAATATAAGTAACAGAATATGAGCTACAGGAAAGAGTAGTTCGTATAAGTAGAATAGAATATGGATCATTCCTTTTACAGCAAATTGTACTGCTGTAGTATGGTTGGAAAGAATCCAAGTTTTAACGAATGAGGAGGAAGCTCGTGAAAAAGTTTTTTGCAGGGATAATAACCACCCTGGTTTTATGTATTATGCTTATTGCTTATGGATTAAGCAGCGACAAGGTGTTAAGTGATGATGTGAAGGCAGCTTCACTTAAGCTAGCTACAGTGGAGGATATGAAAGACAAACGAATCGGTCTACTTTTGGGGTCAGTGCATGATACCTATGTAGCAGAGCATTATCCAGATGCGACAGTAGTTCAATTTAAGAACCCTCCGGATTTGATTGTTGCTTTGAAAGCAAAGAAAATTGATGTAGCTATCTACACCTATGAAACCTTGGTAGAGATACTTAAGACAGATGACAGTATGGATTTTCTTGGAGAAAGTCTGTTTGATGTCAGTATAGGCACCGGTTTTAATAAGAATAACCCGGAGCTTAAGAATGAGTTTAATCGCTTTCTAGAAAAGATCAGAGGCAACGGAGTATACGAGGATATGGCAAACCGTTGGATGAAGGGCGGCTCCCATGAGATGCCTGTGATAGAGAATAAGGAAGACAACGGGACGATTGTGGTTGGAATTGTCAGTGACAAAGGATTACCCTTTGCAATTGTGGAGAAGGATAAGCTGGTCGGCTATGATGTGGAGCTGACAGAGCGTTTTGCCGCAGAACTCGGTAAAAAATTAATATTCTCAGATATGGATTTCAGCAGCCTGATTCCGGCAGTTGCTACCAACAAGATTGATATGATTACCAGTACGCTGATGATTACCGAGGAGAGAAAGAAACAGATAGATTTTTCGGATTCCTATTATGAGCTTGGGGCCGGGGTTGTGGCTCTGAAGGAGAACCTTGCGAAGTATCAGGGTGCGAGTTCAGAGAGACAGCATAAATTTTCCACTGCTGAAGATATCATGGATAAGAGGATCGGTGTTCTGCTCGGCTCCATCCATGATGAGTATGCTACAAAGAATTACCCTGAGGCAGAAGTGGTACAGTATAAAGCGGCAGCAGACGTGTTGGTGGCCTTAAAATCAAAAAAGATCGATGCAGCGATCTATAATCGGGAAGCAATGACGGAGATTTTAAAAACAGATGACAGTTTGGCTTTTCTGGAAAAGGATCTGTATGAAAATCCGATCGGAATGGGATTCAACAAGAATAATACACAGCTTCAGGAGGAGTTTAATATTTTCTTAGCAAAGATCAAAGATAACGGCGTGTATGATGACATGATCAAGAGATGGATGGTTGATGGGACACAGACCATGCCGGTGATCAAAAATAAAGAAGATAACGGGAACCTCGTGGTCGGAATTGTGAGTGATAAAGGGTTGCCGTTTACCATAGTAAAGAACGGGGAATTCATTGGTTTTGATGCTGAGATGGCAGAACGCTTTGCAGCTGAATACGGCAGAAAGCTCGTATTCTCGGATATGGAGTTTGGAAGTCTGATTGCAGCAGTAGCTACGAACAAGATCGATATGATCACCAGTACACTGATGATTACGCCGGAGAGAAAAGAGAAGATTAATTTCTCTGAACCCTACTATCAGGTAGGTGCCGGGCTTGTCGTTCTGAAAGAGAACCTTGCCATAGAGGGGCAGACAGAGGAAGCTGTTCAGGACAAGCCCTCCATGATCAAAAGCATCGGGGACAGCTTTTACAATAATATCATATATGAGAGCAGATATAAGCTGATACTGGATGGGTTAAAGGTCACTATGATCATAGCTGTCTTCACAGTGATTTTTGGGACAATCCTTGGAATGCTGATTTGTTATATAAGAATGTCGGGAAATCCTATATTATGTAATATTGCGAAGGGTTATATCGCTATTTTGCGTGGTACACCGGTACTTGTATTCCTAATGATCATTTACTATGTTGTGTTTGCATCGGTAAATATCAATCCGATGATTGTTGCTGTGATCGCCTTCGGTATGAATTTTGCGGCCTATGCCTCTGAGATGTTCCGTTCAGCCATCTTAAGTATTGACAAGGGGCAGAGAGAAGCAGGAATTGCCGGAGGCTTTACGAAGACACAGACCTTTCTACATATTATTTTACCGCAGGCAGTAAAACAGGTACTTCCGGTGTATAAGGGAGAAATTATTTCACTGATCAAATCCACCTCTATCGTAGGATATATAGCCGTACAGGACTTGACAAAGGCAAGTGATATCATCAGAAGCCGTACCTTTGATGCCTTCTTTCCTCTCATCATGGTGGCAGTATTATACTTCCTGATCTCCTGGATTTTCATCCTCCTTCTCGATTATATCGGACGGGAGTTAGATCCCAGGATGAGAGCAAAAACGAGAAACAGGCATAAGCTAAAGGGAGTTAAGACAGAGAGAAATATAGACAGAGAGAAGCCTAGGTAGCGAGAAGCCTAGGTAACGAGAAGCTTAAGTAGAGATACACTTAGGTAGAAAGAAGTAGAGGACATACGGGCGTTTTGGCTAACCTGTATCATAAAATAGAATGCGGAGAGAAACAGAAGATGATCAGCATATCACATTTATCGAAGAATTTCGGTAATCTTGAGGTAATTAAGGATGCCAGCTGTGAGATTAGAAAAGGAGAGGTTATATCCATCATAGGACCGTCAGGAACAGGGAAAAGTACATTTTTAAGATGTCTGAACCTCTTAGAAACACCCAGCGGCGGCAGTATCATAATTGATGGGATGGATATCCTTGCTAAGGGAGCAGAGGTTCCTAAGCTGAGGCAGAAAATGGGCATGGTATTTCAGAACTTTAATCTGTATGCCCATCTTTCGGTGCTCGATAATCTTACCCTCGGACCAATGAAACTGCTTGGAAAAAAGAAAGAAGACGCCAGAGAAAGAGGGATGGAATTACTTAGAATGGTGGGCCTTGAAATGAAGGCGGACAGCTTCCCGGATGAGCTTTCCGGCGGACAAAAGCAAAGAGTCGCAATTGCCAGGTGCCTTGCGATGGAGCCTGAAATTCTGCTCTTTGATGAGCCGACCTCGGCGCTTGATCCAACCATGGTGAGCGAGGTACTGTCGGTGATTCGAAGGCTTGCGAAAGAGGGCATGACGATGGCGATTGTCACCCATGAGATGGAATTTGCTAAGAATGTTTCCAGCCGGGTATTTTATATGGACGAAGGTGTGATCTATGAAGAAGGGTCACCTGAACAGATCTTTGAGCATCCGCAGAAGGAAAGAACAAGAGTATTTATCAATAGAATCAGAAGCTTTCAATATGAAATCAACAACAAAAGTTTTGATTTTTATGGTATGACAGGAGAAATCAAAAACTTCTGCGAGAAGTATCTGCCACCAAAAGCAGTGCAGAAGATCCTTCTGCTGACAGAGGAGCTGGTGGAGCTATACAAGCTGCCGATGGAGCTGGGCTTAAGCTATTATGAAAAATCGGATCAACTGGTTTTAACCCTCAGTAGTTCCAAGTCACTTAACGGCTCTCTGTTAACTCAGTCGGGAATGGATGAGATCAGTCGTGCAATTATTCATAGCATTGCTGAAAACATACGTGAGGAACATAAGGAACAAAAACATATAATTTCTATGGATATCAAAAAACCATAGAAAAAAGCTTTTACGGTACAGGAAATTTGAATAATAAATTAACAGGAGAATGGAGATAAGGTATGGATATCATTAAGACGAAGGATGAGAATAGGATTACCCTGGCACTTTCAGGCAGGTTAGATACTGTGACAAGCAGTAAGTTGGGGGAAGAGCTTGCTTTAATATTTGAAGAGGATGGAATTGAGCTCGTATTTGATTTTGAGGCACTGGATTATATCAGCAGTGCCGGTCTCAGAGTACTTCTGACAGCTCAGAAGAAGATCAATGCGCTTGCTACTACGATGAAAATCATTAATGCGAATGAGAATGTAAAAGAAGTATTTGATGTAACGGGCTTTTCTGGGATATTGACGATTGTGTAAGGGTCATAGAAGGGCCAATCCTCAGACGGACAAAGCCTGATAAACACAGGCGTCGAAGGTGTCAGTAGGCTGACACTTTCAAACAAGAACCTGGAATGGAGATGAAGAATGTTTGATTTTATAAAGTACGATTTTTCCAAGGAATCAAGCTTTAAAGATGCCCTTTTTAAGACCATGATCAAAATATTTGAAAAATCACAAAGGCATATCATTGAGCTGTCGGATGATGAGCTGGATCTGGTTGATGCCGCAGGAGGGTATACAGATACTGAGAATTGTCCTTATGCAGAACGGCGATGTAAGGATTGTGAGTATTATGAAAGGATGGAGCAAAAATTAGGCTGCGCCAGAGGATATTATAAATTATAGTTCATTAGGGATAAAACACAGTAAGATGAAATAAAAAGATCTGCCATAGGCAGACTTGAAATGAGGAGATTCTTATGAATGATAGTAACATCACAACGGAGCTTTTAGAACAATTAAAGAATATGAAGAATGCAGAAGAAATACTAAATGTAGCAAGGGAACATGGGATTTCTGTTACAGAGGAGGAAGCAACAGGGCTTCTTAATAAGTATTGCATCACAGGTGAGATTTCCGATGAAGAACTGGAGAGTGTTGCCGGTGGAAGCAGCGGCGGACCTAAATGCTCTTGTGGTGGAGACTTGCATTATGAAAGAACTGATCGAACTCCCAAAGGGGAGAAGGTTCATGTATTCGTTTGTGATAGGTGTCTTTGTAACGTCTATCAAAGGTCAGTTTTATCAAATTTTGAATGAGTGATTTTAGACGTTTATTACATAGGTTAGATTTAACTAAAAGGAGAGAAAATGGATAATATTAGATTAACACCGGAGCTTATGGAACACTTAAAGAATGTGAAAACAGTAGAAGAATTAATGATGTTAGCCAGTGAGCATGGGATTTCCATAAATAAGGAGGAAGCAGCAGTATATTTTAATAAATATTGTGCTATAGGTGAGATATCAGACGATGAATTGGAGAGTGTTACCGGTGGAGGCTGTACTGCTGCTGATCATAATTGCATTGACTATTGTGTTAAAGAGACGGTTATCTGTATATCGGGACAGCCATTGAAGTATAAGTATGTTTGCACTAGGTGCGGTCATAAGTTTATAAAAGAGTATGTCATAATAAATTCGTTGACTCCGAGTAAGGATCATGACCTTTTTGGTATGTGACACCATTACCTGAAAGCAAGAAATAGTATAAGTATCTCTATAATACATAGGGCTAGCTTTGCAATATATGTAGAGATATTTACAGGTATATGTAAGAATGGAGATTTATATGAAATGGGCTCTAGAGTTTAAAATACATAGACAAGGATAAAAGAGAAAAGGGAAAAAATGGATAAAATTCAATTAACACCTGAGATTTTTGAACAACTAATGCATGTGAAAAGTATAGAGGAATTATTAAAGGTAGCGAAGGAGAAGGGGATTTCTGTTACGGAGGAGCAAGCAGAAGATTTTTTTAAGAAGTATCTTGCCCCTGGTGAAATATCTGATGATGAACTTGATCATGTTACTGGCGGCGGGTGCTTTGATCCTAAATGTTTTTCATGTGGAGGAACTCTTGAATATATTGGATCTGCCCATAGTCCAGGAGGGAGCTCGATATATCACTATATTTGTACTAGGTGCGGTTCACGAACATCTGCAAATTTTAAGATGTGAGAATGCTAGGGGAAGGATATATTATTCATGTATTATAGATTAAACTCTAATATTGCACTGAGAAGCTGGGTAAAAGTACCCTATGCATATTACAGCTATGGCTACAGGGAGGCGAAAGGTCTGAAACAGGAGGAGTACGAACTGCTTTCTCTTTGTGACGGTAATCATGAGCTTCCTAACAGTGAACTACTATTCCGCTTACTGGATCAGGGTTTGATCGCACGATGCGAAAAAGGCGATACCATATCAGAATGGCAGAAGCCTCGCTTCAGTACAAATCGCTATTTCCCGGCGGTGAATCTGGCTGTTACCGGAAAATGTAATTATAATTGCAAGCATTGCTTTATGGCAAAAGATAGTAGTGCAATGACGGAGGAGTTTACCTTTGAGGAATGTGTCGGTTTGCTGGATGATTTTATTAAGTGTGGGATACAGACGATTACACTTACCGGAGGGGAACCTTTGCTTCGCCATGATTTTGGCGAGCTTCTTGAGGAAATTGCAAGACGCAGGCTATATCTGGAGGATATCGGAACCAATGGAAGTCTGATCACAGAGGAGCTATTGGACAAGCTGATCGCTCTAAAACTTAGGCCTATGATAAAAATCAGTTTCGACGGAATTGGTCATCATGACTGGATGCGAGGGGTGGATGGAGCAGAAGAGAGAACAATTCGCGCTATTAAGCTGTGCAAAAGTAAAGGTTTTTATGTAAAAGTACAGTCCTGTTTCCATCGTGATAATATGCATAGCTTATATGATACGGCTATGCGGATGAATTCTTTGTCCGTAGATGAGCTACGAATCATACGAACAGCCGAATCGCCCAGATGGAAGGAAAATTGTGAGTCGGCTAATCTTACGGCACAGGAGTATTATGATGCCTGCCTGGAGCTTCTATCGAAGTACAAGGATGCCAAAGCGTCAATGGTTCTGGATATGTGGAGCTTTCTTACTTACTATCCACAGACAAATTCCTACCGTTTCCGTCCTCTGGAATGTGAATGCGAGGATCAATTCAAAGAAACCTTTCCCGTTTGCAGGGGAAACAGAGGACTTATTTTCATCGGATGTGACGGAGCAGTGGCTCCCTGCAATCAACTTTCAGGCGTTCTGCGGAATTTTGGTGATGATTGGGGTAATGTAAGACGAGAAGGGTTACAACAGCTGCTGCTGGATAGCGAGTATTTAAATCGTGTTACCTGTACAGTAGGGGAATTATTTGAGCGGAATACAACATGCGGCAGCTGCGAGTACCGTAAGCTCTGCCATGGAGGTTGCAGGGCAATTGGCTATGGTATCACCGGGGATTATCTTGGTGAGGATTATATGAAGTGCGTCTTTTTCAAAGAAGGCTACATTGATAAGGTAAACTGTGTATTAGCTTAAAAACTAAATCGTATAATATGACCACATAATAACAGACCTGGAGTGAGCAGAAAAATGCTTTAGCTCAGGTCTGTTTGATTCAATGTCTTTTGTAGCATCCGGCTCAAGCGATACAGTATCTCATATTTGGCGTAGGTTCAGTGCCCTTCAAGTTGGGTAATGCAAAGGTTGTCGAACCGCTACCGCCGAGATATCACTGACCAAGGCTTTGATATATCTAAGATACTTTAAGAATAATGAGCTGCATATAATGAATCAATCATATTAAGGAGCTCAATATGCCGAACGGGAAGCTGGAGAATGAATTAAATCTTGCCCTGGAAATGCCGGAGGCGGATCGGAAGAAGGCCCTGAATCTGAATGTGGGTTATACACCTGAGACAAATATGTGGGAGTTGATCGCCAAATATAGTGGGAGTCTGGACCGAATCAGGCAGGAGCTTCAGATTTCTGTGGTGGAGCTTGCAAATAACTATGCTGTTCTGACAATTCCTGAGTATCTGATTGATCGGTTATCAGAGTATGAAGAGATAGAATTCATAGAAAAGCCCAAGAGACTTTTCTATGAAGTAAATGAGGGAAGAAGAGCCTCCTGTATTAATCCGTTACAGACAGAGAATTTTAACCTGTTCGGGGATGGGGTGCTTGTTGGCATCATTGATTCGGGCATTGATTATTCTCATCCGGATTTTATCAATGAGGATGGGACCTCCCGGATTGCCGTATTGTGGGATCAGACGATCCCCGGAAACCCTCCGGAAGGCTATAGTATCGGAACATTGTATACCAGAGAGCAGATTAATGCAGCTCTTAAGATTCCCATGCCGCAGCGGATGGAGACGGTACAGAGCACTGACCTGTCAGGGCATGGTACCCATGTCGGGTAGCTGAAAAACAATAGGTTAGATACTCGCTTAAAAAATAAGCCGCCCAAGTTTGGACGGTTTATTTTTTTCTGGTGCGCCCGGCGGGCGCACGTTTCAATGGGTGAAAGTCCCGAATCCGCCCGGTAGTGGGAAGGATATAGCTGAACACCAAGGGTGTCGTGGGTGACCGCGAATCTGAAGGAAGGTGTAGGCAAATCTCTGGTCTGACGAACAGAAATCACATCAGGCTATGCATGAGGGTAAAGCTGCAAGACAAGTTGAAGCCCGATAACTACACGGAATCATGCATGGTAAATGTGGCAGATGAATAGAGAGAAGGAACGTGTGAGTACCCGGGGAGATCTGTATGGTACGCCTTGAAAGAGGTAACTACTATCGAAAGATAGTACTGAACATACAGGAGTCAGCAGAGGTCGTAGTAGCCGAGAGGCAAAGGACCGAATCAATAGGAGTCCTAAGTATAACTGAGAAAGGAGGAATGACTTATGAAGGCAGAAAACTCTGAAGACAGAGACTGTCCGCAAATAGATAGTGCGGAACATGAAGGGTATGCGGAAGTGCGCAGGTCATTCCGTTCGATATGGGAAGAAAGGGACAGTGCACAGCCGGAACTCTTGGAGAAGATACTGTACAAAGATAATCTTAACAGAGCTTATAAAAGAGTAAAGGCAAACAAGGGAGCACCGGGAATCGATGGAATAACAGTCGATGAAATAGGCGCATACCTTCGGGAAAATCAAGAAGCTATTATCGGGAAAATATATAAAGGAAAATATACACCCGACCCGGTAAGGCGTAAAGAGATCCCGAAAGCAGACGGCGGAATGCGAAAGCTTGGTATTCCAACAGTCAAAGACCGCATTTTTCAACAAGCCATTGCCCAACAACTGATGCCGATTTATGAAGCACAATTCTCGGATGGAAGCTTTGGTTACCGCCCGGAGAGAAGCGCGAAAGACGCCATCATCAAGGTGAAAAAGTATGCTGAAGAGGGTTATCGCTATGCGGTATCAATTGACCTATCGAAGTAATTTGACACCTTGAACCACGAATTATTGCTGAACATACTTCGAAGAAATGTGAAGGATGAAAGGGTAATACAGTGGATTAAGAGATACCTCAAGAGTGGTGTCATGGAAGATGGAGTAGTCGTGGGCACGGAGGAAGGTTCTCCGCAGGGAGGAAATCTGTCTCCGCTATTGGCAAATGTTTATCTTAATGAGTTTGACCAAGAGTTCCAAAAGAGAGGCGTTCCGTTCGTTCGTTATGCAGATGATATCGTTCTGTTGGCAAAGAGTAAAAGAGCCGCAAAGAGACTTTTGGAAACAAGCACGAATTATCTTGAAGGGAAGCTTAAGCTGACCATAAACAGAGATAAAAGTCGTGTGGTTAGCGTGTTTGCAATCCGAAATTTTAAATTTCTTGGCTTCGCATTGGGAAGGAACGGAAAGGGCATATATGTCCGAGTTCATCCGAAGTCATGGCATAAGCTTAAATCCAAGCTGAGAGAACTCTCTTCCCGAAGGTCTGTTCAGAGCATAAGACCAGCTTTAGAAAAGATAAAGGTATATGCTAGAGGATGGCTTAACTATTACGGATTGTCAGACATGAAGAAACCCATCGAGGACATCAATGGTTGGCTTTACCATCGGATTCGTATGTGTATTTGGAAGCAATGGAAAAAGCCAAAAACGAAAATGAGAAACCTTCTTAAACTCGGAGTGCCTAAAGATTTGGCTTATAACGCAGCTAATAGCCGGAGAGGTTACTGGTTTGTAACACATACTGTTGCGGTCAATATAGCTTTAATAAAAGAAAGACTGATAAACAGTGGCTTTTATGACTTGGCCAATGCTTATCAGTCTGTGCATGTCAACTATTGAAAGCGCCGTGTACCGATCGGTACGCCAGTAATAGAAGTACCAAAAGATATCGGAGGACTTATTATGGCATATATAGTAGGCAGTGACAGAAACCAAGTAAACATGATTATGACTTCTTTAGATGAAATAATTGATGCAGAAAATCCGGTTCGAGTTATTGATGCTTATGTTGAATCCTTAGATTTATTGGCACTTGGATTTAAAGAGTATAGCGGAAATAATAAAGGCCAGGCTCCTTATCGAAGATCAGATTTATTAAAACTCCATATCTATGGCTATTTAAATAAGATTCGTTCTTCAAGAAAGCTTGAAGTGGAAGTGAAAAGAAACCTTGAATTAATGTGGTTAATAAATTCCATTCAACCGGATCACGGTACAATTGCTGGATTTGTTACAGAAAATAAAAGGCTTTTCGAACTGTATTAAGAGAACTGACACTTGTCTTAAAAGGCTGGGGCTTAATAGATGGAAGAATTGTCGCTATAGATGGTACGAAAATTCGTGCACAAAACAGTAAGCATAACTGTATAACTGAAAGCACACTTAATAAAAAGCTAGAATACGCGGATGAACAGATTAACCACTACCTTGCAGAAATAGAAAAATCCAATGCTGATACTGATTGTTATAAAGAAAAGCTAAAAGCATATCAGGAATTTAAAGAGAATTATCAAAAGCAAAAGATTGATTTAATAGAAGAAGGGCTGGAACAGAAATCTCTTACCGATAAAGACAGCCGACGTATGAAGAATAATGGCAGCCTTGATATTTGCTATAACATGCAGACGATTGTAGATAGTAAAAATCATTTTGTAATTGATGCGATTGCTGTTAATGATATCAATGACCAGAGCCAGCTTGCAAATATGGCATTGATTGCGAAGAAGTTATTGCATAAAAGAAAGATGAAGGTATTGGCGGATACCGGATACTATAACGGAACAGAAATAAAAAAATGTATAGACGAAAAGCTTACCATACTAATTAAAAAAGCAAAAGCCAATAACCAAACCAAAGACAACGAATACAGGAAGGGAAGATTTATATATGATGCAGATAAAGACATCTATATATGTCCGGCATCTCAAGAACTACGTTTTTTTGAGAACACTTCTAAAAATGGATTAAAATATAAAAGATATAAATGCAGTAATTGCAATAACTGCCCTAAAAAGAACCAATGCACAACATCAACAACAGGCAGAAATCTTCAACGTTGGGAACACGAAAATATTTTAGATGAAGTTAATGATTATACCATGGCTAATAATGAAGTATATAAACTCCGAAGATGCATAGTAGAGCATCCATTTGGCACAATAAAACGAACGTTCGGGTATTCATATTTCCTTCGTAAGGAACTTGATAATATAAATGCTGAATCTGCATCTATGTTTATCGCTTATAATCTTAAGCGATTATTAAGTTTGTATTCGGTTCAGGAATTATCAGAAAAATTTAAAAGAATGGCCGTATAAAAATGGCTATTGATCTTGTATTTTAAGATACTTCCTATACTTTGTTTAGCGTTTTATATAAAAAGCACCGTACATCAAGCTGTTTATTCCTAATTGCTAGACAGTCTGACGCACGGTGCTGTGAGAGGACGGCGGTTAGTCACCGCCTCCTACTCGATTGTGCCCGGTGGGCACACGTTCTAACGGGTGAAAGTCCCCAATCCGCCCGGCAGTGGGAAGGATACAGCCGAAGCCAAGGGCGTCCATCGTGAGGTGGAGTCTGAAGAAAGGATTAGGCAAAACTCTGGCTTGTTACATCTGAGGCTATCTGCATGGATGAGGTTGCAGAACAAACCAAAATCCGATAACTGCACGGAAATGTAGCTAGTATTTATGGAATAAGTATAAGAGGGAAAGAGCGTGTGAGTACCCGGGGAGGTCTCATGGACATAACCAATGCAATAGAACATTTGCGGTTATGGTTGAAATAAGATTTATCATGAGAAGTCAGCAGAGGTCATAGTACCACAGCGGTTGCAAACGAAGTGGGAAGGACTGAACTTTAGGAGATGTGAGTAAATGAATGTAACCAACGGTAGATTTAAGAACAGACAACTTCATACTGAGGACTATCGGCAAATGGTATCTGCGGAACAGAAAGAGTATGCCGAAGTGTTCGACTATCAGAGGATTGCTGAAAACAACGACATCATCACAGATTTTTGGACGGACAATCTATTGGAACTGATTTTACGTAAAGAGAACCTTAACAAGGCATTCAAAAAGGTAAAATCAAACAAAGGAGCTGGTGGAATTGATGGAATGCAGGTGGATAAGCTTCTACCCTACCTGAGAGAAAACCAAGACGAACTTATCCAAGAGATTAAGTTAGGGAAATACAAACCAAACCCAGTCCGCAGGGTAGAGATACCCAAAGAAGAAAAAGGCAAGGTAAGAAAGCTAGGAATACCAACAGTAGTAGACCGTGTTTTCCAACAAGCAATTGCACAGGAACTGACACCAGTATTCGAAGAACAGTTCTCGGATAACAGTTTTGGATTTAGACCGAATAGGGGTCAGCATGATGCACTAAAAAGATGCAAAAAATATGTAGAAGAAGGATATGTATATGTGGTAAGTATGGACTTAGAGAAATTTTTTGACACAGTGAACCACAGTAAGCTGATAGAAGTATTATCCCGCACCATTAAAGATGGCAGGGTAGTATCGCTGATACACAAATACCTCAACGCAGGTGTCATGGGAAAAGGATTCTTTGAGAGAACCGAAGAAGGCGTGCCGCAAGGCGGACCTTTGAGCCCACTTCTAGGAAACATAATGCTGAACGAATTGGATAAGGAACTGGAACGCAGAGGACATAAATTCGTAAGGTTCGCAGATGATGCAATCATCTTCTGCAAAAGCAGGAAAAGTTCTGAAAGAACGATGGAGAACATAGTGCCGTACATTGAGGGGAAGCTATTCCTAAAAGTAAACCGAGCCAAAACAACAATCTCGCATATCAGCAAGATAAAGTACCTCGGATATGCATTTTACAGGTACAAAGGGAAATGCAAACTCCGAGTACACCCAAAGTCAGTAAGGGAAATGAAGGATAAACTTCGTGTGCTGACTAATAAAAACACAGGATGGGGTAATGATTACCGCAGACAGAAACTCGCAGAGTTTGTGAGAGGATGGATAAACTACTTTAGTATGGCGGATATGAAAAGGTTGATGGGAGAGATTGACGAATGGCTACGAAGACGAATTAGAGCTATCTATTGGAAACAATGGAAGAAGGTCAAGACGAGGTATCGTATGCTATAAGCGTTAAAACTACCTGATTGGAAAGTACATGAAATGGCAAACTGTCGAAAGGGTTATTGGAGAGCGACGATAATGCTGAATAGTGTGCTTACAAATAAAATAATAGCCAGATTAGGATACATATCCATGTCTGACTATTATCTGAAAATCTGTGAAAACTAAGGAACCGCCGTATACCGAACGGTACGTACGAGCGGTGTGGGAGGTCGGCTAATCAAATAACGGTTAGCCTCCTACCCGATAAAAATCTGTGAAAACTAAAGAACCGCCGTATACCGAACGGTACGTACGTGCGGTGTGGGAGGTCGGCTAATCAATTAATGGTTAGCCTCCTACCCGATATAGAAAGATATACAAAATGGTTGATGGAGGACAACTACATGTAGTTACAAGCTAACATATGGAGGCAGTGATGTTATTGATTCCCTGACGATGAAGAATAAGGAATAAATTACACGTAACAAAGATAAAACAAAATTATGAATGTAGGACACTTTTCAAAGCAATTTTGAGGGTGTCCTTTTTGATTTGCTGGTCAAGTAAAATACTAATTACAGCATTAGAAAAGTAAATCGAGGAAGAGGTTGTTAAAATCCGACCTTTAACTCGTTTGATTAACAAATATAAAAATAGTAAAAAAATGATAAAAATTCCTAATACTACTTGTAGTCATGCCATTATGTGGTAAAATATACATAAATTAGAAAATATTTATTGAATTAACAAACTTATAAACGATGAAGGATTAAAAAGAAAGGTGTGTATTTCTGTATGGCAATTGTTACATGCCGCGCGTTTTCCAATTGTTTGCATCGTAATATTGAGATTAAAGCTATATGTCCGACACCTGATTACTTAGATAGCTTTAAGACAGGATATTCCAATAAACGGATGTGTACAAAAGCAATCTATTTGTTTTGTGGTATTGGTGAAGCTTATGATGCTTGGATTTATAATACAAAGATAGAGCGGTTAGCCAAACAATTCAACATATTTGTTTTTTACATTGACATTTATAATGCTTTTGCAACAGGCATAGGACCTGGAGAGCTATATGAAAGTTATTGAATTAGGGAAATATTCCAAATTATCAACAATATATTCCATACGACATTATTTATTAAGAAAAAAGCAATTGCGGGGATATCCTTAGGCGTATACAACGCTTCAAAAGTTGTATTATTATCTGATGAAAACTTTGATTTTGTATTTTCAATTTCAGGCAGCCTTGACTCTAAGAAATTGATAGGTAAAGAAAATGGATCCTTTTATAACGTACAATATAAAATATTCGACAATATTGATTGAAAACGGATATCAAGAAAAACTCGTTGAGCACAATCTTGCTGAGCACAATTGGGATTATTGGTCAAGTGTTACAAACAAAATAATTTATTTGCGGAGGAATAGTATTGAATATTTTAGTTATAACCCCAGGATATATTTCACATTATAGACCAATTGATTGCTTTTTGAAGGAAAGCAATATTATGACCGCTGATATAGCGATTGCTACAAGCTCAGAATTAAGAGATATTGTCGAGCGAGATGGCTATCACTATACAGAATTTTATGCATGGGAGAATAGTAATCCAGGAAAGATCGACATGGATAGGCAACGGGAATGTGAACGTGATATCTTGCAGCAATCATATGAGGCAACAAAGAATGGAATGATTTCTGCCCTTCGTTTCCAGGCTGAACACCGTATTCATGATCTTTTTGGTAGAGTAGAAGATATTGTACAGGCAATTGAGGAGATTAATAACCTGTATCATCCCAAAGTATTTGTCGTTGTTCAATTATGTTACAATGTAGTAGCGGCTCTGGAAAGGCTTCAATATCGTTATATTACGTTCGTAACCGGACATCCAGACCAGTTACCCAGACAGAATGAAGTATATGGATATCCTTATAATCAGCCGAAAATGATTCGGTGTAACAATGATGAATTAACACAGTTATACCAAGTATGCTCAGAGGTACAAAATGAGGCATCACGGCAATATGAGGCTATAGTTGGAAAAAAGACTAATAATGTCTTTTCAATAGCTTCAAAGGAAATGGTTATATATAACTATCCGAAAGAGCTACTATCACATCGAAATCATTTACCAAATGAGTATTATCTTGGAGCGGCATGTCGTAAATGTGAAATAAATGAAGGCCTTGAAGAAAGATTAAAGGCAATACACACCCAAAACACTCCAATTATATATGTTTCATTCGGAACAGTGTTCTCTGTTCGAGGGGATGCCCTTAAAAAGATATTTATTGCACTAGCAGGGATAAACTGCCATGTTGTTGTAGCTAAAGGAGTTTTAGGTTCTGAGTATGAAACCTATATTAAAGATGAATGGACAGCTTTAGAATTTGCTCCACAGATGCTTGTCCTGAAGTACAGCAACTTGTTAATCGGACACGGTGGAAACAACTCAATTATAGAAGCTTTATACTATGGGGTTCCAGTAATATCGTGCCCATTTGCATCTGATCAATTCTTCAGTGCTGCAAGCATTGAAGAAAATCAGATTGGCACAGTTATAGATCCGAATTATTCAACTATTGATGAAATCCGCGAAGCTATTTATGTGGCACTTGACTGCCGTAGTAACGCTAAAAAAATCCAGCAATATATTATGATAACAAAAAATGAAAGAAGAGCACAACAACGATTGATACAAATTATATCGGAGGATTGAGAATGTTAGATGAAAAAAGTGCATTACAAATGAAAATCCATTTACTTTCAGAGGGTATCAATTTCGAAATGGATTTGTTTGAGGAATACCCAAAAAAATTTTATGACAATCAGTTTGTTTACGGGCAAACCTCTAAAAATTCATGTTCGAAGAATCGTTTCCCTCAGGTGATTTTGCTGGCTCAGAATGTAAACTGTGCTTTATTGCGAAGGGAGAGGTCTTCTTATAGATTGGAACAGGAGGGTACAGAATTCATCCTTTCACATAACGGGTACCGTGTCACCACTATAGGATTACCTGAACGTCCAATATACTTTGATCAAAAATTGTCCGATGGAACAGCAGTAGAAAATATTCTGGCAGTAGCTGGCGAAGCAACTCCGGGATTCTTTCTTCATCCGACATGTTACTATTTTGATATAGGAAAACCTTGCAGCTTCTGTTCCATGAAAGGGACTAGACAAACAGTTGGTAAACATATGGCTATAGCATTTTCCAAACAACAGATCTCGGAATGTATACATATAGTTGAAAATACCCCTTGGCGGCCAGTGCCTATATACTCAGTTACAACTGGAACATGTGAAAAAGACGAGAATTTTATCGAAAATGTGATTACCCCACTTCAGTATATGTATGATTCAATGCAGGTAAAAACCAAAATTCATTTATTGACACATCCACCCAAGGATTTAGATGTTTTATATCAATTAAAAGAAGCGGGTGTTTCGTCGATTGCATTCAATCTCGAAGTATTTAATCAACAGGCAATGAATGATAATTGTCCTGGTAAATTTGAAAAGTATGGCTATAAGGAATGGTGGACGGCCTTAAAAAAAGCAAGAGATATCTGGGGTGAATACCATGTCTATTGTGGTCTTGTTTGGGGACTCGAGGATCCTAAAGATACGATTCGCGGTAATCAGGTGATAGCCGATAGTGGTATAGCAGTTGCAAGCAATATTTTTCACGCTGATCCTCGATCTAGACTAGCAAAACACCCACATCCATCCGTAGAAGATATTTCACGTATTGCAACTTCATTGGCAAAATTGTATCATATTTATCCCAAAATGAATACTATTTTTGATGTATCTATGCGTAGTACAATTGACTGGGAAATCAAGCAGGGATTTTTGGAATGAAGAAAATTGTGGTTAGATCAAGTGGATGTGAGCAACGAAACCTTGATGCTGTTTATTGGGAGAGGCTTGCAGTCGCCAATCGAGATTATATTATACAAGAGCCATGGAACGCAGATATTATCATATATGTTTCATGCTGTGTTAGCGAGTATGCAACACTTATTTCGATTAAAGAAATTGAAAATTTGTATGATCAAGCGCCACTTGCAAAGGTCATAGTTTACGGATGTCTTCCAGGCATTTGTGAATTTGATTTACGGAGAAAAGGAATCTATACATATACTGTAATGCAAAAAGGGAAAATGATTCACGACATGGGGTGGACTATCCCAGTAGACTATCCGGTATTAACCAAATCGGATAATTACGAATCATCTAATATTAATTCAGTAACTCCACGACAGGAGTTTGATTATGCAAAGAAAAGTAAGAAGTTAATAATCTCAGACGGTTGTCTGAATCATTGCACATACTGTGTTATACGCTATTCAACAGGAAGTTTAAAGAGCAAGAGTATTGCACAAATTAAAGCCGAGTGGAATGCAAATATTACATCAGGTGACACTGTGATGTTGATGGGAGGGGATACTGGGGCCTATGGATTAGATATTGGTACCAATTTACCAAGTCTCCTTCGTGAACTGCTTGAAGAAGAAGCGGATGTTCGAGTTTACTTACATGATTTAAATATTCGGTGGATGAATACATACTTGGAATCATTTTGCCAGGTCATTCGGGATTTTAGTTGTATCCGAGGACTAACATTACCAATCCAATCAGGTAGTGATACGATACTAAAGCAAATGAATCGCAATTACTGTGCTGCAGATATTATTAAATGCTTTGGGCAAATACGTATATCGAGGCCTGATGCAATTGTGGGCACGCATATAATCGTAGGGTTTCCAAACGAATCAGATTTTGATATGGCTCAGACTATTAGCTGTTTAAAACAAATAAAACCAGATTTTATATCTTGTTTTCCATATTCAGAGCATTCAATGGCATTGTCTGCTCAGTATTTCCCCAAAATAACCGCTGAAGAGGTTGTAAAGCGCATTGCAATCCTCAAGGACAATTTTGGAATATTAGTGAAAGTATATAGTTGATTCTAATAAACAGTTAATGTAGTGGATTTTACTATAATATGAAAGGATTGAGATATTGCGTGGCAAGTTTAAAAATCACAAGTTCATTTAATGCATTTCATGGAACACATAAAATTGTTCATTGTGAATATTCAATTTCGATTATAATTAAAGGGGAGATTATATTGGGCTTTGTCAAACATCTGGACTCTGCTAATCTCGTAAAAACGCTTGAATCTCAATGCGCGCTTTTAGCTAACTGTTATCTAGATGAAATACTTGGAAGAGCTACACATGAGGTGATTGCCATGCATTTTATGAATATTTTTGAAAATGTGGCAGATGAAATAGTTGTTATTGGTGACAATATGGAAGTCAGTGTTAGCCGGTCAGACTTGCAAACATATAGATATCAGTCTTTTTCGCTTCTACAAAAAGGCATTAGTGCTTTTTTGAAATGCAATCTTCACGAGTCATACAATATACTAACTGAAGCAATTGAAAAAGATGAGCTAAATCAACAAGCATATATGTTACGTGGCAGAGTATTGCGTTATATGGGTGAGTATCACAAGGCAAAAGATGATTTTTCTCATGTAATTAAATTAGATGAAAAATGGTCAGAAGGTTATCGTAATATGGGCAACATTCTGTTGTTTCTTGAATGTTACGATAAGATGATGCCTTATTTCGACCAAGCTATAAAACTAGCTCCATATAGTAGCCTCGCGATAAACAATAGAGGATATGCACAGATTTTGCTTGGAAATTATGATGCAGCAATTTCTGATTGCCTTCGTGCTATAGATTTGAATCCAGAATATGTAGAAGCGCATACTGATGTTGCAGCTGCTTATGAAAAACTCGGAGAAGTTGAGTTAGCTGCCAGATTTCGGGAGGCTGCAGAAAAGATTCAAAATAAACATTCAACTAATGAAAATGCTACTTATACAATAGGAGATCCGGAGGACTATAGATGTTTTTATCTATTGGAATAGCAATCTATAATGAAGAAAAGAGTATTGAAAAATGTCTAAGAAGTTTGAAAGACGCAATTGTCGGATTCGATTATAGATTATATTTGTGTTTTAATGGTTGCACCGATGATTCTGAACAGATTGTTAAACATATCCTACAGTCGGAGAATGTAATGCATTACCAATTACTGTATAGTAAAAAAGGGAAAGTGCTTGCTCAGAATGTTATAATAAATGAAATAGATCGCGCAGGTCACTCTGGCGATCCAATTGTATTTATAGATGCTGATGTTGAACTGCATCCGGAGTGTATCTGGAATCTATATAATGAGCTTTTCCGAGTTAATGAGCTTTTAGTAGTTGGGGCTTTGACTAAGCCTATTCCAAGAAAGCGTAAAAATCTCTGGTATTATGTTTTGAATATCAGGAATTTATATCCGCTTTCTGAAGTTGCGAAATACGATGTACAAGAATACAAGTGGTATTGTACTCAGTACCCTCAGAGGTGCATTTCTCCAAAAAATGAGATGAAAAATAAGATTTATTTTCATGGTAGATGTTTTATGCTGAAATACGCTAGGCTTTATCAAGTTCCTTTGACTGGAGAAGTTGCTGATGACACTTATCTAGCAAATAATATTCACTATAACTTTGGACCAGGGGTTATTCGGAATATTTTTAGTGCTGTCGTATATTACATTGCATATGATGATCCAGTTACACACTGGAAAACATATTGGCGCGTTTATAATGACAAGATTCATATTGATAAGGTTTATCAACAATTTAGTGAAATCCGTAAAAAAGAAAAAACGGTTCTTAATTCAGAATATATAGCAACACTGCCTATAAGAATCCAGCTATGCTTTTGGGCATATCGAGGATTTATAAAAATTGAAAAATTAAGTTATCGATTATTACCACAGAAAAGTATTGAAAAAATATGGATTTACAAGGAGAAATAATTTTAAATGAGCAAACGTATAGTAATGGGAGTTTTAATGCCAAGTATTTATATTGGCGGAGGAGAAAATGCTACACTATTTGCAATAGAACATACAGACACACGATACATACATTGGCATATTGTTGTAGTTACGGATCCATGGGTGACAGAATCACTCTTATGGCGCTTTGCAGATTCTGTAAAGGTATATTATGAGGGAAACTGTTATTATAGAGGTGAAAAAATGCCAATGAATATCCAGCATGCTCTTATGGAACTCGATCTCTGTGATGGAGTGATATCATGGGAACTTGATGAAAAGCGAAGTAAGATGTTCAGTGCCTGTAAGGGAAGAAAAATTCACTGGATTTTTCGGCATGATGTTAATCATAAAAAGTTTGTGCATAATGATCATATCTTATTGACTTGTTCTGAGGGATGTATACCTGATTTCGGAAATGTTGACCGTAACAGGATCTTTATTATACCTTCCGCTTTTGAACCGCAGCATTGTTATACCCATAAATCAAAATATGCTATTCGTGAAGAATGGGGAATAAAAGAAGAACTGGTAATTGGCTATCTTGGGCGGATGGATCGTAACAAAAATATCTATGCTGTTGCTAGGACAGTTGCTGGTTTAACAAATATGATTGCTATATGCTATGGCTCGAAGAACTCACAAAGTCCTGAAATTGAAAGAGATATCGCAAAAATCGCTGGGGACCGCTTAATCTGGCATGAGCCTATCCTCAATGTTGGTGAAGTTTTGAAAGGGGTAGATGTTCTTATGTTACCATCTTATTCTGAAGTATTTTCTTTAACGCTCTTGGAGGCATGGGCTTTGAAAACTCCAGTTGTGTGTTCAGATGTAGGTGAAGTTCCCTTTATACAAAAAAAATATGGAAAAGTCTGTACACTTATAGATCCAAATGCTGATGCTGATACGATTCGCAAGAAGATTTTCGAATCAATAAATGATATTGAAGCAATTGAAAGAGCTCATAACATAGTCATTGAACACTATAATACAGATATTGTTTCAGATAAGTGGACAAGATTTCTTTTGAATTCAATTTCTTTGTAAAAGGATAGATTTTTTCTCCTTGTATAGTATGAATGGAGGTACTTATGGGACAAGAACTTTTAATTGAATTGATAAGCGACTGCAATTTAAAATGTAAAATGTGTGCATTTAAACAGGGCTTTTCTCATGAAAGCATGTCCGAGGAAATGATCTGTGATCTTTTTCACCAAATTAATATTATTAACCAAAAATCTAAATTATACAATTTTACTGATCTCAGAATGGATGGTAACAGTGAACCTTTGCTTTATAAAGATCCCGGATTTGTAATGAACCTTGCTATGCAAGCGGGTATTCAGTATATAAATATAACAACAAATGGTGTGTTACTAAATTATGAGATGACTGATCGATTAATGGATACATCATTGACTACTCTTGATATAAGCATGACTGGAATCATCCCAGAGATTTATTCAGAATTTCAAGGATATGGATTGAAAGCAGATAAGTGTAAAGAGCAAATCACCCGAATTAAGGAAAATGTTCAGTATTTTATTAAGCAAAAGATACGTTGGAAAAAGAATATTACTTTAACAATGCGATATATCATCACTCCCATGACTAAGCCACATTTTGGTGAATATATAGATTACTTCCGATCTATTCGCGCTGATGCTGTTATGGGAATGACATTGACGAACACAGGATTACGTGGTAAGTGCCACCCATATGAAGAAATAGTAGGTAGAAAACGATGCGAATCGCCAGAACATCCAGTAATTTGTGCCAATGGTGATGTGCTGATGGCTTTTTGTCCCTATGATATTCCTATATTAGGAAATATGATTGAGCGTCCCTTATCCGATATTCTTATGGCTCCACAGACGGAAAAATGGCTTACTTCTATCCGTAAAATTATCGTTGAGGATATGCCTATAAATTGTAAAAGCTGTCATAACACGCATATTTATAAAGGAGGAAAATGGTGAATACTGGTTTTAAAAAAAACGATTTACAAAGCTTTGTTGCAAAGTGTGCTGAAAAGAAATTAATCATAATTGGCGATAAAGTCGAAACTGAAGCGGTACGGATGATCTTTTTAGATAATTTAGGCATTACCCCTTATGGTGAGTTCTGCTTTGACGGTAAAGCAAATTTTTATCTACAAATTACTTTGGATGAATTAATTGCAGAGAAAAATCAAATCGTTGTTTTGATAACAGATCGACATCCTTTCAAGGTTGAACGGTGGCTTATTTTACACGGCATTGAGGATTATTATTGTTCCCAACTCTTTCTTGAACGATATATATTTAATAATAATACTAATGTCTGTCATTTCTTTATAGATGATTAAAGTGAGGAAATATCGATGTATGACTGCCATGTACATAGTAACTTTTCAAAAGATTCGATGACTTCCATTGATGAAATGTGTTTGAAAGCTATCGATTTGAATCTATGTGGAATATGCTTTACTGAACATATGGATTCAATTCATTATCAGTATATGAATGACCGTTCTTATATTGAAAAATTTTTAAGTGAAATAAAGCAAGTCAAGGCACGTTATTATGGTCAATTGGAAGTCCTGTCAGGTTTTGAATTTTCCGAACCTCATAAGAATATGGCTTTTTTTCAAGCTTTAAATCAGTATCAATTTGATTATAGAATGTGTTCTATTCATCATGGACATAATAATGTATTTCCGAATAGAGAAGTTAATTATAATAAATTTATAGAAGGTTATTTTGAAGAAGTGGAAAAGACTTTACTGGAAGCAGATTTTGATACTTTGGGACATATTGACTTACCACGAAGATATTTTTCCCGATTTCCAGCAAACGCTAAATATTTACATAAGATATTTTATATAATGGTTGCAAAGGATGTGGCACTAGAAGTAAATACTTCCACTTTCGGGGGGGATTTTGCGGATGACTTTCTGGATTTATCATATGTGAAAATATATAAAGCATGTGGTGGGAAAAGGATTGTATTAGGTTCTGATGCACATTCACCATCGAGACTTGCTGAAGGATTTTACAAAATTGTCAATGCACTTCCGACAGGTTTGCAAGTAGGTTTTATAAGCAATACTAAGTTCAGTTCGATCTTTGAAACATAAACTTCAATGAAACATCATTGGTAAAATAATGTTTTGTACAATCTACTATGATATACTAGATGTTAAGGCTAGTATGCTAATATGAGACTGCCGAATTTGACTCTTATATTAGCATATTAAAGTTTCTTTTTCATATTGGTGATGTGATCAGTGGTATCGGTTGGACGATGAAATATCCTGAGATTGAATACGCTGATTATTATCGTGCCAGTTCTTTGAAGAAGTTATCAGAGGGAGAAGTAATCAATTCAGAGAAAGCACCATGGCTTTCTCTGGTTCCAGATCTGGCAACCTATGATTGGCGAGGTGCCAGAATGCCGGATAATAAATGCTGGAAAAATAAATGTTTCCAATGCAAATGGGCGACAATTGCAAATTTTGCAATTGAATATGAGTTTGGAGTTGTGCAGAAGCATCGATCCGAAAGCTTTTGCTACGGACCGAAGAACTGTAAGATCTATGAGATGGGAAGAGCCAGAGCGGTTCCATATAAAGAGATGGGCAGCGTCTACGATGAGGGGTGGCTTGATGACATCTGCACCGAAAAGCGGGATGATGAAGAATAAATGCAATGGGCTGGTCGAAAATATAGTCAAGCTAATACTATTATTTAAAGATTAGCTAGTAGCGCCAAAGAACTTCATCCATATAAAGAAGGATATTATAAATGATTGAATATAACAAAGCACAAGTCGAACGGATTGCAACTAATAACGGCTTTGTACGAGATACATATATTTACGACGAACTTACGACAGTTTTACGAATGAAATGTAAAGAATGAATTGGAAGAAAAACAGAACATGCTAGGTATAAGGAAATGAAGACATATATAAGTATTTACAGTATTAAGAATGGTTTCCCGACGATGAAGAGTAAGGAATAAGAAAGCCTGTATTTATGCGGGTTTGAAAAAATAATGGTCAGGATTTACGACCAACTTACGACCAAATAATATTGTATATTTTAAAGAAACTCTTGGAAAATGAAGTGCCCCCCTTTTGTTAGTAAGCGTCAAATCATACGCTCCCAGTAAATTTAAAGCGCCGCTTACTTGCGACGCTTGCTGTAGCAATCAACCGGGAGTGTCTTTGACCACGGCATGAGTGGCTCCAGCTTTGATTGTTCTATAT
>JAEZOB010000028.1 GCA_023414355.1 Bacillota bacterium
CATCAATCCAGCACTTCTTACCCGTCTCAGCGACCGCCACGGAGGCTAAAGGATGAAAAAGCCCGCGCAGAAGCGGCGTCTCGTTGGCTACGCGCGCGTCTCGACGGACGAGCAGGACACGGCAGCCCAGCAGATCGAACTCCGGGCCGCTGGATGTACGGACGTCATCATCGAGCATGCTTTCGGTGCATACCGTGCGGGGCCGGCCCTAGTGAAGCTCGTCCTCTCGAAGGCGGCGCGACCGATCCGCCCGTCGAGCACGAGGGGCGCCGCGATGCCGGTCGAGCGCAGACCCGCCACGCGGGTCGTCGTTATCCAATGTCCATGTTGCACGCCCGAGAGCAGGCGCTCGCCCTTCATGGCCCGCCCGCAACGCCGCGCCATGTTGGTTGAAGCTCAGGTCTCGTCGATGAAGATCAGACGCGCCAGATCGAGGTCGAGCTGGCCGTGGAACTACGCCTTGCGCCCGCTTCGGATGTAAGACCAGTCCCATTCGGCGGCATGCGCTGTCTTTTTGAATGTCAGGCCGCCGCGGTCTAGGAAACTCTAGACGGCGACCATCCCCTCGCTCGGCCGCCAGCCTCTCGCGGATCTCGGAGGATGTGATGTCGTCCTTCTCCGCGATCCAACCCAGGATCGCCGCGCGAAGTGCATCGAGCTTCGACCCTTCGGCTGACCGCGTGGCTTCGCCGCCCGCCCGCCTGTCTCACGCGTCCGGCGCACCCAGACTACCGCTGTCGCCACGCCGACCCCGTGCCGCGATGCAGCGCCCGGCGCCGAAAGAGCCTCCTTCAAGGCCGCGTCGATGACGCGACCCCGCAAATCCTGGCTGTAAGCGCGCGACATGATCGATCTCCTTCGGACCAGAAACGAAGGAATCAGACATACCGCGATTTGGGAATCCTTACTTGAATCCGGATCAGGCCGAAAAAACTCCAAGCCGACGCAAGTAGAATCTCAATCAACTCCAAGAACATAATCCTCAGAACCTAACAATTAGGGAAGCTTTGATCGAATTGTCAACTACGCCAGACCCAAACTGTCCATTATAGGTGAGAGTAGCGGAAACTGCATCGTCGAAGCGATAGTCAAACCCGGCGGAAACGATGACGGTGTCTTTCGCGATGGGGACGCCCTCGACGGTGAAGGGTGTCCCGCCGCTTGCGAACGCGAGGTTCGCGGCGGTGGAATGGTTACCGAAGGCATGCTGCCAGCCCAGTGCAGCGTAGGGCACAAGGACGGCTCCGTTAGCGAGTTCGTAGGTCGACGAGACTCTCGCGCCGAAGGTCGAGTAGAGGGTGCTCTGGGATTGACTGGCGCCGGTGAGGGCCGCGGCCGAGCCCGTCTCGGTCATATGTTGCGTGTCCAGTTTGACGAACGCGAGGTTCGCGAAGGGCTCGAGAACGACCTGTCCAGCGAAGGTCTTGCCGAGATCGAAGCGGTAGCTGGCTTCAGCGAACATCTGCGTGGTTGCCGCCTTGTAGTCGGCACTCGCTGCTCCGGCGAAGCCGGGGAAGGTGACGGAACGATCGACGGAGATGTCGTGCCACGTGTAGGACGCACCTCCGAACAGGGAGAAGGCGTCGAAACGCGTGCCGGCATAGACGCCGAGATCGTAATTGTCGACGCCGCCGGAAGAAGAGCGCTCACCAGACTTGAAGTTGGTGCGGCTGTATCCGGCGATGAGGCCGACCCGCGTATTGTCGGCGAAGAGAGCGTCGACGCCGCGGAAGAGGCCTCCGATCGAGCTCGAGACACTGGCGGCATTCCCGTCGCCCGCGTTCCTGCCCCAGGCTCCGAACGCCTGGGACCAGACGGTCACATCGTAGCCGGGAGCGAGGACAGCGGCATACGGGCCGAACGGCGCCTTTGAAGGATCAAGGCTCTGGCGCACGCGGCTTCCGACCGCCTCGCGCAGATAGCTCGACTGCTGCAGCATGACCGTGTTGGCCGAGGCGTAGGCCTCGCCGGAGAGACTGTTGAACGCGGGATCGGCCTGCTCCGGGGTCAGATTGACGAGTGCATCGTAGATCGCGTTGCCCTCGCCGAGGGATTGAGCCGCGTTGGCCACGGCGCGCGCGTTGGGGGTGGTCGTCATGTCGGCGAAGTTCACCTCGTTGCGCTGCAGCGTGAGGTAGATGTTGTTGGAGTCGTAGGAAAGGGTCGGGGTGAGATAGGCGTAGTTGGCCGTAACGGCGTCGAAGCGTCCGCTGACGCCGCCGTCGGCGGTGAGGATGGTGTAGGCGGCTTTGGACGCCGTGTAGCCGGCCTGAGCGACGACCTGGACCGTGCCACCGGAGATAGTTGCCGTGCCGCCGGCGGTGATCAGGTCGTGGGATCCATCCGCATAGACGTCGACCAGATAGACCGATCCGGAGGCGAAGCGAACGTTGCCGGCGACCGTGAGGGTTCCGGGTGAGTAGCCGGGGGAAGCGGTGCCGCCGTTGTCGATGACGAGCGAGCCGATCGTGGCGGTCCCGCTCAGAACACCGCCGCTTCCGACCACGAAGGCGGAGTTCGCGGAACTCCCGTTTTGCAGGACGAGATTGGCGTTCTCGACATTGATCTGGCCGTTATAGGCCGCGGATCCGCCATAGGTTGCGGTGCCACCCCCGGTGATGGTGAGCGAGCCGGAGCCGGACAGTGAAGTCGGAAGGTCGTAGACCCCGGAGAGGTCGTAAACGAGTGCGCTGTCGATCGCAATTGGGCCATATGCCCACCCGGCGGTGCCGCCGTTGCCGATCTGCAGCGTTCCCTCGGAGACGGTGGTGGTTCCGGTGTTGGAGAGGGTTCCTGTGAGAGTGAGGGTGCCGGTGCCTGTCTTGGTCATTGAACCCGACCCCGTCACGGCGCCAGCAAATGTGCCGTCGCTCGTCTGATTGAAGACGAGGGTGGCATTGTTGGAGATCTCACCCTGCAGGTTCGTCGTATCGCCGACGAGAGTTCCGGCAGAGATGATTGTGCCACCGGTATAGCTGTTGGCACCGGTCATGGTGAGTATGCCTGCACCGTCCTTGGTCACCGACCCGGATCCGGTCACGACGCCAGCAAATGTTCCGTTGCTCGTCTGATTGAAGACGAGGGACGCATCGTTGGTGATATCACCCTGCAGACTTGTCGTATCGCCGACCAGGCTGCCGAAAGTGATGGTGGTGCCGCCGGTATAGGTGTTGGCGCCGGTCAGGGTCAGCGTTCCCGCACCGGACTTGGTCACCGAACCCGATCCGGTCACGGCACCGGCAAATGTGCCATCAGCCAGCTGCACGAATTTCAGCGCGCCATCGTTGGTGATATCGCCATGCAGGCTGTCGGTGTCGCCGACAAGGGTTCCGGCGGAGATGGTGGTGCCGCCGGTATAGGTGTTGGTACCGGTGAGGGTCAGCGTTCCCGCCCCGGTCTTGGTCACCGACCCCGACCCGGAGAGGGCGCCGGCATAGGTTCCATCCTCCGTCTGGTTGAAGACGAGAGCCGCGTTGTCGGCGATGTCGCCCTTGAGGCTCATCGTGTCGCCGACCAGGGTACCGGCAGAGATGGTCGTGCCGCCGGTATAGGTGTTCGCACCGGTGAGGGTCAGCGTTCCCGCCCCGGTCTTGGTCACCGACCCCGACCCGGAGAGGGCGCCGGCGTACGTTCCGTCCTCCGTCTGGTTGAAGACGAGAGCCGCGTTGTTGGTGATCGGGCCATATAGGCTCGTCGTGTTGCCGACGAGCGTTCCCTCGGAGATGGTCGTGCCGCCTGTGTAGGTGTTGGCGCCCGTGAGAGTAAGGGTGCCGGCCCCGGTCTTGACCAGGCCGCCGCTCGTGGCGCCATCGCCGATCGTGCCGGAGAGTGTGGCCGTCACGCCGGACGAGACGTTCAAGGTGTTAGTGCCGGCGACGAAGATAGCATTGCTCAACTCAACGCCGGCAGCCGTGAAGGCGAGGCTACCGCCGTTGGCGAGGGACACAGACCCGGTGCCGACGGCGCTGCTGTTTCCGAGGCCAAGCGTGCCTCCGAGGACAGATGTGCCGCCGGTATAAGTGTTCGCGCCTGTCAGCGTCTCGGACCCGGACTTGAGGACAAGGCCGCCGGAACCCGAGATGGTGCCGGAGAAGGTTCCGTTTGCAGCCGAGAGGGTCAGGGTGTTGCTGCCGAGGACCACGCTACCCTGGCCCGCGAGCGAAGTGATGGCGACGCCGGCGTTGGCCGCGGCGATGTTGAAGATACCGTTCGCATCGACCGAGCTCGAGGCGACCGAGCCCTGGCCGGAGAGCGCGAGGGTCCCGCCGGCGGCGATGGTGGTGGCGCCGGTGTAGGTGTTGACGCCGGACAGCGTCTCGGTCCCGGCCGCGACGGTGAGACCACCGGACCCGGAGATGACGCCGGAGAAGAGGCCGGAGG
>JAEZOB010000035.1 GCA_023414355.1 Bacillota bacterium
CGCCTGGGGATGACGGTCGTCCAATGGCCCCCTCGCGCGCCGGCGCCGCCGCCTGGCGGCACGGCGCGGCGGCGAATGGGCCGTCGTCAGCGCACGCCGAAGACGGAAAGGCGCGGACAGACGCCGGAGGTCGCACGCCCCAAGGCGCGACCTCCGCTTCCGACGAAATGGTCGCCCCGGTGGAGGCGCCCGCCGGCCAGGACCGTGCCGGGCGTCGGCCGGGTCGCTGCGATCCGGCCGAGGCGAGCGCTCGCGGAGAACGCCCGAGCGTTCGAAGATCCACGCGCTCAGGAGCGCTGGGCCAGCGCCTTGACGCGCTCGAGACCGGCGTCGAAGCCCTTCATGGAGATCGAGAGGTCTAGCTTCTGTGTGGAATCCACCGCCTGCGCCGACAGGGCGATCTGCTTCGCGGCCCGCAGGCTCTCCAGCATCGCGCCATCGAGCTTCAGCTGGACGACGCAGCCGGCGGGAACACAGGTCTGGAACGGCAGCGTCGTCGGCTGCCCGGCATCGCCGATCTTGAAAGAGACGCCCTTGTTGAGATCGAGGCCGAAGGGCATTACGAGAATGCCGGTCGGCGCGCCGTCGGTGCCGATGGTGACTTCCATGGCGAGGACGCGCTGCTTCGTCTGCGGATCCGCCTGGGTCTGCGACAGGCTGCAGGTCTTGCGTCCATCCGGCAGCACGCAGGCCACCGTCCAGTCGCCGAACCCTTCTTGCAGCGAGGACGCGCCGCCGGGGAGAAGCGCACCGTCCTTGTGTATCGTGTCGCCCTTGGCGGAGGATTGCGCGGCCGGGAGCCGGGACTTCTGGGGCGCCGCCGGCGTCGTCGACGCATCGGTGGTCTGGGCCGTGGCGGGAAGGATGGCGGCGGCGCAGATCAGCGACGTGACCGCGATGGCGCGAGAGATGTATTTCATTTTAGGTCCTGTTCTGTGACATGAATTGGGAGCCGCCCCGGACGAGGCGGGGGCAAAGTCCGGGGCGGCCTTTCCTCCTCAGGATGTGAAGGGGACCTGAGGAGGCGGGGCCGAGTTAACGGCCCCTATCCCGCTCCTGCTGGAGGAGGGGATTCGGAAGACGCGATTCGTTCGAAAGCTCCGATCAGAGCACCCTGTCGCCGCTGCCGATGGAGCATCCGGCCTGGGTTGCGCGTCACGACCGGACCTTACGTAGGGCCGACTGGCCCGGGCGCGCACCGCGTCCCGGCTCATCTGCGCGTTTCCTTCCACTCCCTGTGAAAAGAACGCCGCCTCTCTGAGGAGCCATTCGGCCGCCCGGATCGGATGAGTTTCCTCACCGGGCGCGCACGGTTACTTCATAGGCGTCCACGACACGCTGCGAAGTAGGAAGTTCCGCCAAATTGGTTGCCAAACACGCCAAACTCGACACACACCACTCATCTCAAGATTCCCGGTCGTCGGGCCCATCGATCCGCCGGCCCTAACCATCGACATACTGGTATGCATCCGCCTCGAGTTCGCGAATCTGCCGTGCCCGGCGCCATTGACTGGGCGTCATTCCCTCCTGATCGCGAAAGGCTCGGTAGAACGATTTGGCATCTCGGAACCCGAGGAGGTAGGCGACTTCCTCGACGCCGGTGAAGGGGTCCGACAAAAGCTCATGCCCGAGCTCCTGTCTCGCCTCCAGGAGAAGCGCGCGAAAGCTCGTGCCTTCCTCGGTGATCCGTCGCTGCAGCGTGCGCTCGCTGATGCCGAGATCGCGGGCCACCCTCGTGATCCCCGGCCGTCCGCTCGCGAGTGTCCGCTTCAGGACAAACTTGACTTCCTCCCTGATAGAGCGCCTCGCAGCGATCTTGCCGAGTGAACTCGTCAGGATGGGCGTCAGGATTCCAAGAAGTTCTGGGTTATAGCTCGAAAATCGCCTGTCCAGATCCGTCGACTTCAGGATAAGCGCGTTGCGTGATGCTGCAAACCGAACGGCCCGGCCGAAATATATCCGGTGCGCTTCGCCATATGGCTCAGGACGTACGAGATCCACCCGACTGGGAAAAAGGGTCGCGCCCGTGCCCCTTCGGCCCAGTTCGAGCAGGGAAGCGAAGCAGACGTCTGCGACGATCGCCGGCTCCGGTACCGTGGCATAGAGCCACTCGGACCTGATCGTGAGTTCCCCATCGCTCTCGACGAAACTGAACTGTTCCGGCCGGCACAGGCGCACAAAGCGTGCAAAGCGCATAAGCGCATCGCGATAATCAAACGCATAGAAGGGCGAAAGCATCGCCGGCGGGAGAGAGCCGGGATCGAGCTCCCGGATCAACAAAATCCCGATCGCCGGATCCTCAGACACCGCCTCGATGGTTTTGAACAACGTGAAGTATTGTTGCGTTGTAATGGTGGCGCAAGCATTGGTATGGAGACTGAAAGGGAGCTGGGCTCGCCGAAGTACGTCGATAGGCGCGAGGCCCACGCGCTCCATCGCCGTCCAGAGCCCCCTCGGTATACGGCATTGATCGGCCATTCACGCGCCTCCAAACGCTCGGA
>JAEZOB010000051.1 GCA_023414355.1 Bacillota bacterium
CGAGGTCCGGGGGACCTCGGGTTTGCGCGGACCGGAGCGAAGCGGAGAAGCACGAGGTCCGGGGGACCTCGGGTTTGCGCGGACCGGAGCGAAGCGGAGAAGCACGAGGTCCGGGGGACCTCGGCTCTGCGCGGACCGGAGCGAAGCGGGATTCGAATTCTATCCCCCTTCTAAAAATACTGATAGAAAGGGATTTTCCGGCACATCCATTTACTACGTACTAAAGAGGGTACTCAAAAGATATCAATAAAAAGTTAGTTGTTTAGCCATACTAGCGTTTCTCCGGAATTTATACATTTTATAGGGCCAGATTTCAAATCATGCTCTAACTGGTTGAGACCAAGTATATATTCATCATTAGGTATTAAATGAAACATTGAGTATCCTTTATTTCTAACAAGCTCAACAAAATCCGATGTTACTAATGATTCATTATTATCATTCATTATAGTAGTTTTTATATGAATTAAAGAATGGCTTTTTGCTTCATTAATTATTTCATCTATATCAGGATATCTCTCCTTATCTACAATAGCGGTAGAAGGAAAATATTTAACATAAAATCGATTATCAATTTGATTATGAGATTCTGTTACAATGCATATTTTTCCACCTTTCTTTAGCACTCTTGCAATCTCTGTAAACATTAATCCAATATCAGGAATATGATGTATAACATCTGTCATGTATATAAAATCAAAATAATTATCTTCAAAGGGTATGCATTCATGGTTCCCTTTTACAAAGACTATATTTGGATTCTTTGCCTTTGCTTTTTCTCTCATCCCATCTGAAGGCTCAACACCATATACTTGAGCTACGGAGTGCTTATTTATGGTATTGGCATAATTACCTGTTCCGCAGCCAAAGTCTAATATCCGAGTTTTGTTGGTTGCTTTGATTTCTTCTAAAAATAAATCAATTATTTCTCTTTCTTCATTTCTAACATTATCATAGATTTGTGAGATTTCATTATAATCTACAGACATTTTAATCGCTCCTCGCTTAATATAATATGTATAATTATACAATAAATAGAATATAAATGCAATACTATATTTTACATATTTGGAAACCCGTGAAATACATATCCACCGGAGGAAAGTCATATGGCAGATAAGAACGGAGAGCTCAAGGTGGTTATCGTAGAGTATACAAAGAAGAAGAGCCCAGCAGGCGACCGGTATCTCCCGATAAGTGATTACGAAATCAACCTTTATCGGATGGTGAAGCAAATCAATGAAGAAGTTGGTTGTTGTGACAATGATTTCGTCTTCTGTGATGGAGAAGGAAGAACAACCAAGGGAAAGAAAAGACCAAACAGATAATGATAGATTCACTTTCGTATTTGAATGGAAACAACTTTCTCAGGCGTACTCAAATCAACTAAAACGAAAAATCGCCAGAAGCCTTATGAATAAAGGACTTCTGACGATAATAATCAAACGCGAGACGGCGCACGAGGTCCGGGGGACCTCGGCTCTGCGCGGACCGGAGCGAAGCGGAGAAGCACGAGGTCCGGGGGACCTCGGCTCTGCGCGGACCGGAGCGGAGCGGAGACATTCGAACTTCGAGTCCAGGATTGGACTCGAATAAAGTAAAAAAGGATATCCATTAGGATATCCTTTTTACTTTATGACAGCGCGAGACGGGATTCGAACCCGCGACCCTCGCCTTGGCAAGGCGATACTCCACCACTGAGCCACTCGCGCATTTATGTCTTTGTGCTCTCTTGTGTTTTGTGAGCACATGACATAATATACTATAGATTGGTTTGAATGTCAATACCTACGGGTTAAATTTTTGAATTCTTTTTATAATTTATATTATTCATTTAATTTAAGCAATTGAGATGGTGCAGACATACTCATTGTTTTGGAAGGACTTGTTCTTCAGCACATCTGATTTCGATAAGGCGACATCTACCCAGAGTTCCTCCGCGGTAAGCAGGAGATTAGCCATCATAATACCCATGTCGATCATTTTATTATAGTCCAAGGCTTTGGCGATGAAAAGGTTCTTCTTGGCGAAGACATGAATTCGGTTTTTATATACCACAAAGCGCCAAGGCTGACTGTTAAGCGCAGAAGGGGCGAGTCTTGCCGCTGATAATACCTGCTTAATATCAGGGGTGACCTCCTCCTTATAGACAATGATTTCTTCTTCTGGCAGACGCTTTGCCTTATCACTATCGCGGTAAAGAGTGGAGTTTGTCTTACCGAAGGCAAGAGCAACCACATATTCATATTTCATAGTAGCTTTGAGGCTGCTGCCGGGGTAAGCCACAAGGAAGCAAGTGCCATAACCCTTCGTTGCCAGATACAGATTCATTTGCTGCATCAGATAACCGGCATTCAACATGTAATCCTCCTTGGTCTCAGAGGAGATACATAGATAATACGGAGCCTTTACATTGAAGGGTCCGTAGAAACCCTGCTTTGCCTCAATATTGCTAACCAGCTTAAATTCCACAGCGATTCCATCAATCAGCATGGGCAGCTGATTTGCGTATTCCAGGAGCCCTGCGATTTCCTCCCACTCCAATTTTTCCTGCTTGAAATGGCGGATGCTCCTTCTGGAAAATATAGCTTCAAATGTATTCATCTTTTTGATAACCTTCTTCCTTACTCGTTGGCAGCATTGTTGTGCATGGCTCTTTTCTTATAATAAAGTGGGGAGATACCATAGTACTTCTTGAATAACTTACTGAAATGGTAAACATCATCATAGCCCACCTGATTTGCGATGCTTTTGATACTGCCGCCTTCGCTGTTCAGCAAAATGTCCTTTGCTTTCTCCAGACGAATCTTGATTAAATAGTTTATGGGTGACTCACCTGTCTCTTCCTTAAAAATCTTAGAGATATAGACAGGGCTTAAATACATATTATGTGCAATCTGTTCCAAAGAAATTTTATGCTCGTAATTTTCATTCAGATAGTTAATGATGCGATTTACGGCATAGCTTTTATTATAGGATTCGAAGTTACAGCCCTTCTGATCTGTTTTCTCAACCTCTGCGATTTCACGCATTATTAATAGAAGCATCTGCATCAAATGCGTCTTGAACATAAAATATCTACCAACCTGATTGCTTTCCTTATCTGCAATCATGGAAAAGCAATGCATGGAGATTTCCTGCTTCAGCTCCCCGGTAGTATGGAGAATACAGCTATCATCGGGCAATTCGATCGAGTTAGGGCTCATATTCTTGAAATGGAAATCCGTAAAGCCGGAGATGAATTCAATGGTAGGTTCCTTCGGATTTGTAATAATATGAGTATGCTTCACACCGGGATTACAGATTAATAGGTCGCCGGCTTCCACATCATATTCTTTTCCCTCTACAAGATATTTCCCCTTTCCGGATAAAATATATGCCAGCTCAGCAAAGTCATGATCATGATAGACCCCTTCGGTCACCATCTTAACTTTCGAAACATAGAAAACAGTCGGATTAAAATCATTATAGGTTAAATCATAATCAAAGGCCATAATAAGTCCCATCCTCCCATTGCTGCACGAAACCATACTTCGTTAGAACATATATCCGGTTTAGGTCAAAGTAGTATTACATTAGAAAATATTATATCATTAGAAGTCGGCTCTGGTAAATGAAATTTTAAAAAATATTTATGGGTTTTCATGGATTTAGTATAAAATACCCAGTAGATGGGTGCTGTTTTGCCCTTCGATAAAGTGATAAACGGAAATTATACTTGGTACTTCTTACAGGTAATTCTTGAAGGTTTTCTTGGAATAAGGTAAAATATCTGGGTATGTAAATAACGGAGATCAGATTGTACTCCAAACAGGATTTATCATGGAAAAACTTATACGAGGAAAAATAATATGACATATGATTATAAAGAGATTACACCGTATTTGCTTCAATGGTTCGATTATAATGCACGAATATTGCCGTGGAGAGAGAACCCAAAGTCTTATTATGTCTGGGTTTCGGAGATTATGCTACAGCAGACAAGAGTAGAAGCAGTAAAGGGATACTTTGACCGCTTTATCACTGCCATACCTGATGTCAGTGCTCTGGCTGAAGCGGAGGAGGAAAAACTATTAAAACTGTGGGAGGGCCTCGGTTATTATAACCGAGTCAGAAACCTGCAGAAAGCAGCTCTAATTCTTCGGGATCAGTATGATGGTGAGCTGCCTGCAAGCTACGAGGAGCTGAAATCTCTTCCGGGGATAGGAGAATATACCGCAGGAGCGATCGCTTCCATTGCATACGGTCTGCCCGTCCCGGCAGTGGACGGAAATGTTCTCCGTGTGATGAAGCGAATTGCGGGAAGCTTTGATGATATCACGAAAGCTACTGTAAAAAAAGCACTTTGGGAAGATATCAATGCTATGATACCGAAGGATCGACCCGGTGACTTCAATCAATCCCTGATGGAACTGGGAGCTACCGTGTGTCTGCCGAATGGAAGACCCTTATGTGAGCAATGTCCCGTGATGCATCTGTGTAAAGCCTTTCATGAGGGAACCTTCCTTCAGCTTCCGGTCAAGCCGGGCAGAAAGGAACGCAGAAGGGAAGAAAGGACGATTTTGCTGATGGAATGTGACGGTAGATTTGCAATCCGTAAGCGTCCGGAAAAGGGGCTGTTATCAGGACTATGGGAACTGCCCAGTCTGGAGGAAAAGCTGTCTATAACCAACCTGGAAAAATATCTTGAGGCACACGAGATTGAGACAATCGAGCTTTATTCTCTGGGTGAAGCGAAGCATATCTTTACCCATGTGGAATGGCATATGGTAGGTTATCGATTGGTGCTGTCTGAATTACCTGTAGGTTACTGTACGGCCAAAGATATCCTATGGACCAAACCACAGGAAATCGTCGAAAAATATAGTATACCGAATGCTTTTTCGGCCTTTACGAAGTTTATAAAAGGGAAAGAAATCCACTGAAATGATAAATAATCATTGTAATATAGGACAAATGTGCTATGATAGTAAGGGAATTTATTGAAAACAGTTGGAGTGTGGACTTATGAAGAAAAGCATAATTTTTATTATATTAGCCGCAGTGATCATGTTCACGGGATGCGGAAAAGAGCAACAGATGACGGATTTTATACCAACACAGGCGCCGACAGAAGATAACAAAGGCGTTGATGGAACAGAAGCTACAGGGGATACGGAACCGAACGGAGAAGTGACCGAAGCAACAGGAGAAGATGCTGCAGAGACTACATCTTCTGAAGCAGAAACAGCGGAACCGACACAGAAGGCCATCCATGTAGGACAGACCACGACTAAGTACGTAAAGCTGGATGAATATGATGCAGTCCTGAATGTTCGTGCGACACCCAGTAAGGATGGAGAAATCGTGGGATTTCTCGTACATACAGAAAAAGTACAGGTTGTTGAGATGAAAGATGGCTGGGCAAGTATTAAGTTTAATGATGGAGTATATTACATAAGCTCGGATTTCCTCGTAGACAAGCGTCCGGAATATATTGATCCACCGACTAAGGCACCAACGCCGACAAAAGCACCGACGAAAGCACCGACTAAGGCACCTAAGCCGGCGGCAGATTCTACGGGTCAGGGGGATGCTCCGCCTGAGATATAAAGAATGAATATATGTTTATTGAATTGTTGTGATATAATCCATAAATTTTTGCATGGAATCAGAGAGGAAGGCGTTTTTTGAATAGGAAAAGCCGACCTCTCTTTTATTCACGGGAATTTTAAGGGGTATCTGTACCAGAGTACCTTCTTCGAGCTCTTTTTGTACAAATTCCTTGATTACGCAGGCAACACCGAGACTGGTTTTTGCAAATTCAATGAGCAGGTCCATGTTACTGATCTCGAGAATATGCTTAGGTTCGATAGAATTAGTCTTGAAGTAATTCTCGATATATTTTCTCGATACATTCTCTTCATCCAGAAGCATGATATTAGCGGAGGAAAAGAGATCTGTTGCATTATCTCTAAGCTTAAGGTTGTTCAAATACGATCTGGTAGCTACGAAGATATCCTCAATCTGTCCCAGAGAATAGAAAGTAAAAGCATCACTTCCCGGCTTTGCCACAAGTCCTACATCCAGGGAATTGCTCTCCAATAGCTTCAGCGTATGGGAGGAGGATTGATTGTCTATGGTGATCTTGATATGAGGATTCTCCTTCACAAAACCATCCAGATAGGGAAGCAGAAGATACTTGCACAAAGTAGTGCTGGCGCCGATACGCAGGTGTCCGATACCAAGATTATGTATCTGTCTTAAATTCTCCTCGGCACGTTGCAGAGTATCAAAGGCACTTTTCGTATAATCATATAGAAGTTTCCCTTCTTCTGTCAGCTTCACTCCGCGTGAACTTCTGATAAATAAAGTGAGAGCGAGATTATCCTCCAGACTTTGGATAGATTTACTGACAGCAGGCTGGCTGATATATAGCTGTTTGGCGGCCCGGGATATGTTACCTGCTTCGGCTACACAATTGAAAATGTAATATAAGGATAGATTTTGCTCCATTGCAATACCTCCTGTGTTTAAAAATCATGATAGAATTTTATTAATGATAGATCATAACTTTTGGTTATAGCCAGTATTATTAATATGTATTTTAATTATAACAGACACTGTGATAAAATAGCAATAAGAAAATAAGGCAGCAGGTTAAAACCTGCGATTATGGTGCAGAAGGAGTGTTTTTCGTATGACTTATAAAATTGCCGTCATTCCGGGAGATGGTATTGGACCGGAGATAATAACAGAAGCGAAGAAGGTACTGGATCAAGTTGGAAAGAAGTTCGGGCATGAGTTTTGCTATACAGAGGTACTCATGGGTGGAGTATCGATCGATGCGCATGGTGTTCCGCTGACAGAGGAGGCGCTTGAGACTGCAAAGAACAGTGATTCCATTTTGCTCGGAGCTGTTGGAGGAAATGTAGGACAGTCCAACTGGTACAGCCTACCACCACATCTTAGACCGGAGGCCGGTTTGCTGGCGATCCGAAAAGGCTTGAAGCTTTTTGCGAATATTCGCCCTGCTATCCTTTTTAGCGAACTGAAAGGAGCCTGCCCGTTAAAGGATGAGATTATTGGGGATGGTTTTGACTTCGTTGTGATGCGTGAGCTTACCGGAGGACTTTACTTCGGCGATCGCTATACCACTGAGGAAAATGGAGTCAGGAAAGCAACGGATATTCTTGTATATGACGAGAATGAGATCAGAAGAATTGCCAAATGGGCTTTTGAAATCGCAATGAAGAGAAATAAAAAGGTATGCAGTGTAGATAAAGCAAATGTGCTCGACTCCTCCAGACTGTGGAGAAAGGTCACGAAGGAGGTTGCTAAGGATTATCCTGAGGTCGAACTGAGTGATATGCTGGTGGATAACTGCGCGATGCAGCTGGTGAAGAACCCGAGACAATTTGATGTAATTCTGACCGAGAATATGTTCGGTGATATCCTATCGGATGAGGCAAGTATGATTACCGGTTCCATCGGTATGCTGGCTTCCGCCAGTCTCGGTGACACAAAGCTTGGACTGTATGAACCCAGCCACGGATCAGCACCGGATATCGCAGGACAGAATAAAGCCAATCCGATTGCAACCATTTTATCCGCAGCTATGATGCTCCGTTATTCCTTCGATCTGAATCAGGAAGCGGATTGTGTTGAAGAAGCAGTGAAGACAGTTCTGAAGAAGGGTTATAGGACCATCGATATCATGTCAGAGGGCATGACGAGGGTAGGCACGAAGGAGATGGGGGATCTGATCCTCGGTGAGATATAATTCATGACGAAAGCAGTATCAATGATTTGGGACGAATAGAAGGAGGAAAAACGATGGGAATGACGATGACGCAGAAGATCTTGGCCGCACACGCCGGTCTGAGCTATGTGAACGCAGGACAGCTGATTGAGGCGGATTTAGACCTGGTTCTGGGCAATGATGTTACTGCCCCGGTAGCGATACATGAGATGGATAAGATGAAGATAAAGAAGGTGTTTGATAAGGATAAGATTGCTTTGGTTCCCGATCATTTTACACCGAATAAGGATATCAAATCCGCAGAGAATTGCAAATGTATGCGTGAGTTTGCTGTTAATCAGGAGATCACAAATTATTTTGAGATTGGTGAGATGGGAATAGAACATGCGCTGCTTCCTGAAAAAGGTCTTGTAGTTGCAGGAGATGCAGTAATCGGTGCCGATTCTCATACCTGTACCTACGGAGCACTGGGAGCATTCTCCACCGGAGTGGGAAGTACAGATATGGCGGCAGGAATGGCAACTGGGAAAGCATGGTTTAAGGTGCCTTCTGCCTTGAAATTCGTTCTGACCGGGAAGCCTGCCAAGTGGGTCAGCGGAAAAGATGTCATCCTGCATATTATCGGTAGAATCGGAGTAGACGGGGCTCTTTACAAATCAATGGAGTTCGTAGGCGACGGTATACAGAATTTAACGATGGATGACCGTTTTGCCATGGCAAATATGGCGATTGAAGCTGGTGCCAAGAATGGGATCTTCCCGGTGGATGAACAGGCTGCCCGGTATATGGTGGAGCATTCAGTAAGAGAATATAAGGTATATGAGGCAGACGCAGACGCAGAATATGAAGAGGTATATGAAATCGATTTATCAACACTGAAGCCAACCGTAGCGTTCCCTCATCTTCCCGAAAATACCCGTACCATTGATGAGGTTGGAGATATCAAAATCGATCAGGTAGTAATCGGTTCCTGTACCAACGGAAGAATAGATGATTTAAGGATTGCAGCTAAGGTTTTTGAAGGCAGAAAGGTTGCGAAGGGCATGCGTGCTATCATATTCCCTGCGACACAGGCGATCTACCTTCAGGCAATGGAGGAAGGATTACTTGCTACCTTCATTAAAGCCGGTGCGATCGTCAGCACACCTACCTGCGGACCTTGCCTTGGTGGACATATGGGAATCCTGGCAGCAGGAGAACGTGCCGTTGCTACGACAAACCGTAACTTTGTGGGACGTATGGGACATGTAGATTCTGAGGTTTATCTTGCAAGTCCTGCGGTGGCAGCAGCAAGCGCAGTAACCGGAAAGATTTCCGGACCTGCCGAGCTTGGATTATAGGGAGGAGGAAAGCACATGAAAGCATTTGGAACAGTACACAAATACGGTGATAATGTAGATACCGATGTAATCATCCCGGCGCGATATTTGAATACCTCCGATCCGAAGGAGCTGGCAGCGAAGTGTATGATTGATATTGATGTGGATTTTGTTAATAGAGTGCAGCCGGGCGACATCATGGTTGCCAATAAGAACTTTGGTTGTGGTTCATCAAGAGAACACGCACCGATTGCTATCAAAGCAGCAGGCATCAGTTGTGTCATCGCTGAGACCTTTGCAAGGATATTCTACCGTAATGCAATCAACATCGGGCTTCCGATTATTGAATGTCCACAGGCTGCCAAGGAAATAGAAGCAGGGGATCAGGTGGAAATTGATTTTGACAGCGGTATGATCTACGATAAGACAAAGGGTACACAGTATCAGGGCCAGGCTTTTCCGGAATTTATGCAGAAAATCATTAAGGCAGAGGGTTTGATTAATTACATTAATAATAAGTAGAAGAGTTTGATAAGCAGAAAAAATAAGGGGCCTTCGCATTTTGCGAAGGTCCTTTGTGCATATTGCGGAATATGACAGGATAGGGTATGATAGTTCTCAAAGAAAATCAGGAGAGGAGTAGCTTTCATGCAGGATTTTATACGAAGTATCAGGATGAATCTGGAGGAAGCCAACGACAGCTATTATAAGAGAATTCCAGCAATTCATAATCTGAATACCTTGGATTTTGAGGATAATATCACCTTTTTTGTTGGAGAAAACGGTACAGGAAAGTCCACTCTTTTAGAAGCGATTGCCGTATGCTATGGCTTTAATCCTGAAGGAGGAAGCAAGAATTTTATGTTTTCTTCTAGAGATACTCATTCCGATCTTTATCAATATATCAAACTGATCAGAGGTGTGAAAAGGCCTTCGGACGACTTCTTCCTACGTGCTGAAAGTATGTATAATCTGGCTAGTGAGGTAGAGAATCTTTCTGACCCTGGGTTTATACAAGGATATGGCGGCAAGTCTCTCCATGCACAGTCCCACGGAGAGAGCTTTCTTGCTTTGCTTGTCAATCGATTTCGGGGAAAAGGACTATACCTCCTGGACGAACCGGAAGCGGCCCTTTCTCCACAGAGGCAGTTATCCATGCTGATCCGTATCCATGAATTAGCGAAGGATTCACAGTTTATCATTGCTACACATTCACCAATTCTGCTTGGCATACCAAATGCGACTATTTATTCCTTTGACCAAGGAGAAATTCATAAAATAAGTTATGAGGAGACGGAAAGCTATCAAGTTACAAAACTGTTCATTGAAAGCAGGCAGCAAATGTTGCACAGATTGTTGGAACAGTAACATTGACCATGCCACCATCATACTGTGAAATAGAACTTCTTATAGGTGATGGTATTTTCTATGAATGGTACGATACAATATACGATCAGGCCGTATGATACAATATGGATGCTTGCTCAGGTATTCAACACAACCGTAGATTCAATTTTGGATCTGAATCCGGGAATTGAGCCCCGCAATCTGATGATTGGGCAAGTTATGACGATCAGGCCTGGATATCAATATTACCCTTCCTATTCAAATGCACCGAATGGGTCGGAATTCTCGCCCCCCAGTACGCCGACTACACCAGGCAGAGGGATGACAATGCCAACTACACCGGGAACGCCGACTACACCAGGCAGAGGGATGACAATGCCAACCACACCGGGTATGCCGACTACACCGGGTACAGGGATGACAACGCCAACCACACCGGGCAGAGGGATGACAATGCCGACTACACCGGGTGCACTGACAATGCCTTCTACACCTGGTTCGGATATGTCTGAACCGACCATGCAGGAAGCGGATCGGATGGATCAGAATAGGATGGATTATAATCGGATGAATCGTGAAATGATGGATCACGATATGCAGGATATGTGCGGTAATATGATGGATTTGATTAATCAATTCCGTCAATTATGGGTAGAGCATACTGCGTGGACAGCATTCACAATTCTTGCTATGGTCCAAAGTCTTCCTGAAGCAGAGGTATATACGCAAAGACTACTTCGCAATCCGATGGATTTTGCGGGTGCATTAGAACCATATTATGGTGAAGACGCTGCACAGGAGTTTGGACAGCTTCTAGGTGAACATCTTACGATTGCTGCTGAGATTGTCGATGCTGCTATGGCAGGTGACAATAATGCTATGACTGATGCTGATAGCAGATGGCATGAAAATGCTGACGAGATAGCAAAACTTCTCGCCTCACTCAATCCTTTCTGGAATGAAGAGGATTGGATGGCAATGATGCATGAGCATCTTGACAATGTAAGCACCTATGCTGATACCTTGATGTCTGAGGATTATGTAGCCAATGTACACGCCTTTGATCAGATGCTTGCGCAGGTCCTTGAAATGGGAGATATGATGGCAGAAGGGATTGCCATGCAATTTCCGGGTTGATGAAAATTTGTAAACTATGAATTTTTTAAATTTCTCCGGCTAACAATAGTATTGTAACAGGATAGCACAAGATTTATGTGCGGACATCTTATACTTTGCGATTATGTTTGGAGGAGAAGCTATGGCTATCAAAAAAATGGAGAAACCCAACGATGGGGTTAGATGTGTTGTTAATACCTGTGAGTATTATATGAATGGTGACCACTGTGCTGCGGAGCAGATACAGGTTGAACCAAGAAATGCACAGGAATCAGATGAAACTGATTGTGCTACCTTTGCTCCCAAGAATTCAACGTATTAATCTGTAAAGTAATTGAACAGCAAAAAACAGGGCGGACCGTAGGTCCGTCCTGTTTTGGTAAACATCTCTTTATATTCAGATCTTAAATAAATGTATGGTTCCATCTTTATTCATCTTCACTAATATTGTTGCGATGATCGGCAGCAGCATCAGGCCGAGGATACCCATCAATTGTGCGCCAACGTACATCAGGATCAAAGTCACCAAAGGATGCAGGCCGATCTGTTGTCCGACTATCTTCGGTTCAATGGTCTGGCGTACTGCAGTTATGATAACATATAAAATGAGCATCCCGAAACCAACCTTAGTATTGCCTATTACGAGTGCAATGATTGCCCAGGGAATTAAGACAGCCCCGGTTCCGAGGATTGGCATAACATCAACGATAGCAACCAATAATCCAATCAGAAAGGGATTTGGTATCCCCAGGATCCAAAAACCGGCAGATAATTCAATAAATGTAATAGTAATAATTGTGGCATAAGCTTTGATAAATTTCCCGAGGGATCCGAATACATTATCCTTTATGCGTAAAATCATATCTCTGCGTTCACCCTTAAACTGTATGACTACAAAACGGGTAATTCGTTTATAATCTAATGTAAAGAAGAAAGAGGATACAATAGTAAAAATCAACTTGATTAATAAAGTGGGCAATTGGGTTGCCGTTCTAGTAATAGTTCCGACCACAGTAGTGGAAGCATTGGTCAGGAAGCTAAAAATCGAACTACTGATTTCTTCAAGAAATCCTTGTAAATAATCTTCAATACCAGGGAAACGATCCATTAAGTCAAGAATTAATGCCTCGGCAGCTGGTCTGATGGAATTCTCATACATATCCGGCAGACCATAGAATAAATCCGTAATAAAAGTAAATATCTTATATCCCACCATACTAGCCAGATATCCCAGTAATCCATAGAAGACGATTAAACTAAAGAGTGATATGATCAGTCTTGGTATGTGAGTTATTCTTGATATAAAATCAATTGGCTTTCGAAAGATGACAGCTAAAATCATACCAATAACAAATGGCATCAATAGGGGTAATACATACTTGATTCCTACATATACCAGCAATAAGATGATCAGAATATATATAATAAGAATAATAAATGCCTTTTGCTTGTTTTGATTCATATGTCACTGCCTTTCCGGTTTCTGATTATAAATCACATAAACCCCAAGAAGTATCATACAACATGATGTTAATGTATGCTACTCTTGGGGTTTTGCCCCACTTAATATTATACATGGGGTTTCCCTTACTGTAAATATAAATGGGGTATATATATTATTTTTATAAATATAATGTTTGAACTAGGAATTCTTCATTACGATGCTTTCCAGAATATCTGCTACATCCTCACAATTATCGCAGCACTTTTCAAGGCGGTGAAGGATCTCGGTCCAACACATCAATTCGATCGGGTCTTTAGAGGTATGGTACAGATTTCTCATGGAGTCAACATATAAGGCATCGCCATCTTCCTCAAGACGATTAATCTCAATAATCCTATCACGAAGCTTTTTAGAGTTTTTAAAATTCTTGAACTCTTCGAGTGCCTCATCCATGGCCTTACAGCAGTCTACAATCAGCTTTGTAAACTTCAGAATTTCAGGACGAATTGACTGGATGTTGAACATATCGATGTAGATCAGTACATCTTCTACAGAATCAGTTACATCATCAATCTCCTGAGTAAGGGAGGTAATGTCCTCGCGCTCGATGGGAGGAAGGAATTCCTTCACCAATCTGTTCATGATCTCGTGCTTGGCGATATCTGCATTATGCTCAATCTGATGAGCGGCAGTCACCTTTCCGCTGACAAAGTTGGGATCGAAGTTGGACAGGATATCATGTAATGATACTGCTAAATCAGTGGAGAACTTTGAAAGTTTAGCAAATGCATCAAAATAATTATAATCGTTTTTTCTGCTCATAGTAATTTACTTCCTTCCTTATTTAAAATATTTTCATAAATATATAGGACATCACAAAACCTAAAAGACCACAACCGGGGAAAGTAAGTATCCAGGCATAAACCATTTCCTTCACGACACTCCAGTTTACGCTGGACATTCTCTTTGCGGCACCGACACCCATGATCGCTGTTGTCTTGGTATGTGTGGTACTGACGGGGATACCGGTAAAGGTAGCCAGCATCAGACAGATAACACCTGCAGCATCTGCTGCAAAGCCCTGTGGAGTACTTAGCTTAACCATACCCATACCTACTGTTTTGATGATTTTATATCCGCCAATGGAGGTTCCAAGCGCCATAACAATAGAGCATAGAAGCATCAACCATACCGGGATTGTAAACTCTGAAACATTGCCCTGACCTTTCGCTAGGAATACACCGAGTAGGAAGACACCCATGAACTTCTGTCCGTCCTGTGCACCGTGCATGAAGGCCATCATAGCACCGCCGGCTACCTGCCCCTTCCGGAAGAAGGAATTGGTCTTTCTGCGATCCATATTCTTACAGAATAGAGTAACTAATTTAATAATTGCGTATCCAAGTACAAAGCCGAGAACGGAGGAAAGTACCAAACCATAGATAACCTTGATCCATTCGTGACCATTGATACCGGCACCACCCTGAAGCGCAATTGCTGCACCGGAAACACCTGCTATCAAAGCATGAGACTCACTGGTGGGAATACCGAACGCCCAAGCTGCGGTTGCCCATACAACGATAGCGAATAATGCGGCACAAAGAGCTATTAACGCAATTTTTGGATCTTGACCGAAGTCTACCATATTATAGATTGTTCTTGAAACTGCACTGCTGATCATAGTCATTACAAAGACACCCAGGAAATTAAAAATGGCTGCCATAATAATCGCACTCTTCGGACCAATGGAACGTGTCGATACGCAGGTTGCGATTGCGTTCGGTGCATCAGTCCAGCCGTTGACCAGAATAACACCGAGGGTTAATACTACCGTTATTAATAAGGCTGGGTTTGATGTCAGCTGCTGCAGAAACTCAGCAAAATGGATTGTCATAATAGCGCCTCCTACAAAACTCTAAATTAATATGAATCTATATATACTGTAAACAACCATAAAAATCTTATCACGAATAATTAACATAAGCAATCATAATTTACATAAAAAATACATAAAAATTACTCGGATTTTGCTCAGAATTAAAACGAATCATACATAATTTACACGAAATTTACACGGAATTTACAATACTCTTTACAATAGCTATTACTATATTATTTCTCATTTATTGCTATCATAAACCACTCATAGGATAAGTATGTATCAGTGCGTAAAAAAAACCATAATAAATTTTAATTTGACATTGATTTTTAAGAAGAAATCCTTTAATATATACTGTACTACTTTAAAGTGCTACTCGATAACAATGAACGAAGGATTTCGTTCATTTATAATAAGAAGAAAAGGTGGTTTTAGGATGAGAAGTGACGCAGTAAAAACAGGAATGGCGCAGGCCCCTCACAGATCATTGTTTAATGCTTTGGGGATGACAAAGGAAGAGCTTAGGAAACCACTGATTGGTATCGTCAGTTCTTATAATGAGATTGTACCCGGGCATATGAACCTGGACAAAATCGTAGATGCTGTTAAACTCGGAGTTGCCATGGCTGGCGGAACACCGATTGTGTTCCCGGCGATTGCTGTATGTGACGGTATTGCTATGGGTCATCAGGGTATGAAGTACTCTTTGGTGACAAGAGATCTAATTGCAGACTCAACCGAAGCTATGGCTATGGCTCATCAGTTTGATGCGCTTGTTATGGTTCCGAACTGTGATAAGAATGTACCGGGATTACTGATGGCAGCAGCCAGACTCAATATTCCTACCATCTTTGTCAGCGGAGGACCGATGCTGGCTGGAAGAGTAAAGGGAAGTAAAACAAGTCTTTCTTCTTTGTTTGAAGCAGTCGGAGCCTATAGCGCCGGAACGATGACAGAAGAGGAAGTGGAAGAATACGAGAACAAGGCTTGTGCAACCTGTGGTTCCTGCTCCGGTATGTATACAGCCAACTCCATGAACTGCCTGACGGAAGCAATCGGTATGGGACTGAAAGGGAATGGTACCATTCCGGCTGTTTATTCTGAGAGAATTCGTCTGGCAAAGCATGCCGGCATGAAGATCATGGAGCTGCTTGAGAAGAATATCCGCCCAAGAGACATCATGACAAAGGAAGCCTTTATGAATGCGTTGACAGTGGATATGGCTCTTGGCTGCTCCACCAATACGATGCTCCATCTTCCGGCTATCGCGCATGAGGTTGGATTCGATTTAAATATTGATATAGCAAATGAAGTCAGCGCAAAGACACCGAACCTGTGTCATCTTGCTCCGGCTGGTCATACCTACATGGAAGACTTGAATGAAGCAGGCGGAGTCTATGCAGTGATGAATGAGTTAAATAAGAAGGGACTCTTAAATACAAGCCTGATTACTGCTACAGGCAAGACAGTGGGAGAGAATATTAAGGATTGCCTTAATATGGATCCCGAGGTGATCCGTCCGATTGAGAACCCTTACAGCGAAACCGGCGGTATCGCTATATTAAAAGGCAATCTTGCGCCTGATTCCGGTGTGGTGAAGCGTTCCGCTGTGGCTCCTTCGATGCTGAAGCATGAAGGTCCTGCAAGAGTATTCGACTGTGAAGAGGATGCGATCGCAGCAATCAAAGAGGGTAAAATCGTATCAGGAGATGTTGTAGTCATTCGATATGAGGGACCGAAGGGCGGACCCGGCATGAGAGAAATGCTGAATCCTACCAGTGCTATCATGGGCATGGGACTTGGTTCTTCCGTGGCGTTGATTACGGACGGACGTTTCTCAGGTGCTTCCAGGGGAGCCTGCATCGGTCACGTATCACCGGAAGCAGCAGTCGGCGGAAACATCGCTTTGGTAGAAGAGGGAGATATCATTCAGATTGACATCAATGCAAATTCCTTAAATTTCGTCATTTCAGAGGAGGAACTGGTAGCCAGAAGAGCAAAATGGCAGCCGAGACAGCCGAAGATTACGACCGGCTACCTATCCCGTTACGTGGAGATGGTGACCAGCGGTAATAGAGGTGCAATTCTTGAAATACCGAAAAGATAAACTAATAAGTTAATGAGCTGTTGAATACAGGTGATGAAATTTTTCACGCGAGTATCAATAATCTCCTTTCGATAATTTTTCGCTTCCGTCGTACGAATCATTGCCTATTATATGAACAGGCAGCTGCTTACAGGTACATACATCAGCAAAAAAATACTCAAGGAGAACATGGATACTCCTGTGAAAAATAAATAGATTATCTAATAACAGCTCCTTAAATTAATCGCTTACCTAAGAACGGAGGAAATTATGGAATTAACAGGTGCACAAATCGTAATTGAATGCTTGAAGGAACAGGGAGTCGATACCGTATTCGGATATCCGGGCGGAACGATTCTGAATATATATGATGAATTATATAAACATAGCAATGAGATCAGACATATTCTGACTTCTCATGAACAGGGAGCCTCCCATGCAGCAGACGGATATGCCAGGGCAACCGGAAAGGTAGGGGTTTGTCTTGCAACCTCCGGACCCGGTTCTACGAATCTGGTCACCGGTATCGCGACAGCTTATATGGACAGTGTACCGATGGTTGCGATTACCGCTAACGTTGCCGTGAATCTGCTTGGCAGAGATTCTTTTCAGGAGATCGATATCGCCGGTGTTACGATGCCGATTACAAAGCATAATTACATAGTAAAGGATGTTACTAAGCTCGCGGATACCATCCGTAAAGCTTTCCGTATCGCTAAATCCGGCCGTCCCGGTCCGGTACTGGTGGATATCACGAAGGATGTTACTGCTACAAAGACCAAGTATACTGCAGTAAAACCGGAACCCATCCTGCGTAAGACGGATGAGATCACGAACGAGGACTTAGAGAATGCGGTAGAACTGATTAAGCATGCCAAGAAGCCCTTTGTATTTGTCGGAGGCGGAGCAGTGATTTCCGAAGCTCATGATGAGGTAAAGGAGTTTGTAGATCTGGTGGATGCGCCTGTGGCAGACACCTTGATGGGAAAGGGTGCCTTTGATGGTACCGACCGTCGCTATACAGGTATGCTGGGAATGCATGGTACCAAGGCTTCCAACTTGGGTGTCACGGAATGTGACCTTTTGATTGCGATCGGAGCCAGATTCTCGGATCGTGTTACCGGCAATGCCAAGAAATTTGCTAAGAACGCGAAAATATTACATATTGATATCGACCCTGCTGAGATTAATAAGAATGTCATGGCTTATTACAGTGTCATCGGAGATATCAAAGAGGTACTGACAATATTGAACAGCCGGGTGGGCGAGCATTCCCATAAGGATTGGATGGAACATGTGATCGGACTAAAGGAAAAATTCCCTCTGAAATATAATACCCATACCCTGACCGGTCCTTATATCTTAGAGAAGCTTTATGAATTAACAGACGGTGATGCAATCATCACGACGGAAGTCGGTCAGCATCAGATGTGGTCAGCACAATTTTTCAAGTATAAACTGCCCAGAACCTTTATCACCTCAGGTGGACTCGGAACCATGGGCTATGGTCTGGGTGCCTGTATCGGAGCCAAGGTCGGAAGACCGGAGAAAAAGGTAATCAATATCGCCGGTGACGGATGCTTCCGTATGAATATGAATGAGATGGCTACTGCAACCCGTTATAATATACCGATCATTGAAGTGATCTTCAATAATCATGTATTGGGTATGGTTCGTCAATGGCAGACCCTGTTCTATGATAAGAGATACTCCAATACGAACTTAAGTGACAAGGTGGATTTCGTAAAGCTCGCTGAGGCAATGGGAGCAAAGGCTTATCGTATCACGAAGAAGGAAGAGGTCGAGAAGGTCTTTAAGGAAGCTCTGGCCTTAAATGAACCCGTTCTGATTGAGTGCGTTATCGATTCTGACGATAAGGTTTGGCCTATGGTTGCACCGGGTGCTGCGATCGAGGATGTATTTACTGAAGAAGACTTAAAAGATAAGCAATCATAAGCATTTCTTATGTGTTGTATTATGATAAAAGCATTGACAAAAAAATAACAGAGTTTTATAATGGACGTAATACTTTACTAAACTAAAGTTTTAAACTGTAAAACTTAAATGCAAGCCTTAAGGAGGATGAAAAAGTGGGTAGGATTTTTAATTTTTCAGCAGGACCGGCAATGTTACCGGTTGAAGTTTTAAAGGAAGCAGCAGAAGAGATGCTTGATTACAAAGGTACCGGAATGTCTGTTATGGAGATGAGCCACAGATCAAAGGCATATGAGGCTATCATCCAGGAAGCAGAGAAGGATTTAAGGGAATTGATGAATATTCCCGATAATTATGAGGTACTTTTCTTACAGGGCGGTGCATCCCTTCAGTTTGCTATGATTCCGATGAATCTGATGAAGAATAAGGTAGCAGATTACATAATCACAGGTCAATGGGCTAAGAAGGCATATCAGGAAGCGAAGATTTACGGTACGGCCAATGCAATTGCATCCTCCGCAGATAAGACCTTCTCTTATATTCCGGATTGCTCTGATCTTCCGATTTCTGAGAATGCTGATTATGTATATATCTGTGAAAATAACACCATCTACGGAACGAAGTATAAGAAATTACCCAATACAAAGGGAAAGATTTTAGTTTCCGATGTATCCTCCTGCTTTTTATCCGAACCTGTTGATGTAACCAAGTATGGTGTTATTTACGGTGGCGTACAGAAGAATATCGGACCGGCCGGCGTTGTAATCGTTATTATCCGTAAGGACTTAATTACAGAAGATACTCTTCCCGGAACTCCTACCATGATGAAGTATAAGATCCATGCAGATGAGCATTCCTTATATAACACTCCTCCGGCTTACGGTATCTATATCTGCGGTAAAGTATTTAAGTGGATCAAGAATATGGGCGGTCTTGAGGCTATGAGGGCTCATAATGAGAAGAAAGCTGCCATCCTGTATGATTTCCTTGATCAGAGCAAGATGTTCAAAGGTACTGTAGTGAAGGAAGATCGCTCCCTGATGAATGTTCCTTTTGTAACCGGTGATGAAGAGCTGGATGCGAAGTTTGTAAAGGAAGCGAAAGCTGCAGGCTTTGAGAATCTGAAGGGACACAGAACAGTAGGCGGTATGAGAGCAAGTATCTATAATGCAATGCCTTTAGAAGGTGTTGAGAAGCTTGTTGAATTCATGAAGAAGTTCGAGGCTGAGAACTTAAAATAGCGTATAGCAATCTATGACGGCCTCCGAAGGAATTGATGCAAGGGAGTGTCATAAGCTGAAAGGGGAAAGGGTTATGAAATATAATTGTCTGAATCCTATTGCTGATATAGGACTGAACATATTTACCGAGGAGTATGAGAAGATAGAGAATATAAATGATGCGGATGTCGTATTGGTAAGAAGTGCGGCGATGCATGATATGGAATTTAATGATAAGCTGATGGCAGTGGCCCGTGCCGGTGCCGGTGTAAATAACATCCCTTTGGAGAAATGTGCGGAACAGGGTATTGTGGTATTTAATACACCCGGCGCAAATGCCAATGGTGTAAAGGAACTCGTAATTGCAGGTCTGATGCTTGCCTCCCGTGATATCGTTGGTGGCGTGAATTGGGTACAGACCGTGAAGGAAGATCCTGCCGTAGCTAAGCTTGTAGAAAAGGGAAAAGCTAAATTTGCAGGAAAAGAGATTCTTGGTAAGAAACTCGGAGTAATCGGTCTCGGTGCAATCGGAGTACTTGTTGCCAATGCAGCGAATCGTCTTGGCATGAAGGTTTATGGTTATGATCCTTTTATTTCCGTAGACAGTGCCTGGAATTTATCCCGTGATGTAGTTCATGTAAAGACCAGAGAAGAGATCTACAGAGAATGTGATTATATCACTGTACATACTCCTTTAATAGAGGATTCAGATCCCAGCGTTAACACAAAAGAAATGATTAATTCGGATTCCATCAGTAAGATGAAGGATGGTGTTGTTATCCTGAATTTTGCACGAGATCTGTTGGTCAATGATGCTGATATCGAAGTGGCTTTACAATCCGGTAAGGTGGCAAAATATGTTACCGATTTCCCGAACGAAAAGACTGCTAAGATGCAGGGAGTTATTGCAATCCCTCACCTGGGAGCATCTACAGAAGAATCAGAAGATAACTGTGCAGTAATGGCTGTAAAGCAACTGATAGACTATATGGAGAACGGTAACATCAGAAATTCTGTCAACTATCCGAACTGTGATGCCGGTATCTGTTCTACTGCAGGACGTATTGCTATCTGCCATAGAAATATCCCGAACATGCTGACCCAATTCACCGGTGCATTCTCAGCAGTGAATATCAATATTACCGATATGGTGAATAAAAGCCGTGGAGACTATGCTTATACCGTACTTGACGTAGAATCCTCCAATAATGAAGAGGTTGCTGCTAAGCTGGCAACGATTAGCGGAGTCCTTAAGGTAAGAATTATCAAATAATTTATGATATAGTAAAAGCGTAGTGAGCATATGCAAGCTTGCTTGTAATATGCGATCGGAGCTGGAGATCATGAACATGGTATTTGCTCATGAGATATTATTAAGATAACTAATGAAGGGACATAGGAACCGGCGGACGCATTCGCAGACATTCCTATGTCCCGTTTCCTATCGACAGAGAGCGAATTGATTCAGAACAGGAGAAATTTGGTATTCTCAAATTTTAGGATCATTCTGGTACTTGCAGAATGATTTTCACACTTCTTAACATAATGCTGCAAAGCAGCAACTCAAATAATCAAAGAAGAACAAGGTGTGAGTGCCATTGCACGAACATCGCAGTTCTTCCATAGTGTGAAGATGCTTTTCCTTCACACTTCGAAGCATGTTCGACAAAGCAGAGCACAAATGTGAGAAGAAATCAGGTACTTTCAAATTCTCCTCACAAATAATATATGAATGTTAGGAGAGAGAACAATGGCGACAGTGAAACCTTTTCTATGTATCAGACCAAATACAGAGGTGGCGCACCGCGTAGCAGCACTGCCCTATGACGTCTATAACCGGAAGGAAGCAAAGCAGGAAATCGAGCGGGAACCCCTGTCTTTCCTGAAGGTTGACCGTGCAGAGACGAATTTTCCGGACAACGTGGATACCTATGATCCCTGTGTCTATCAGAAAGCAAGAGAGCTTCTGCAGAGGATGTCCCAGGACGGGATCCTTCTTAGTGAAGAACAGGAATGCTACTATGTCTATGAGTTGACGATGGAAGGTCGTTCTCAAACCGGTCTTGTAGCTTGTGCTTCCATCGATGACTATCTTGGCAATACGATAAAGAAGCATGAGAATACACGGGAAGAGAAGGAAATAGACCGTATTAATCATGTGGATATCTGTAACGCTCAGACCGGACCGATCTTTCTGGCATATCGGGCTCATGAGGTAATTAATCAGGAAGTGGCTGCCGTGAAGCAGGAGTCAACCTTATACAGCTTCACATCAGTGGATGGAATTACTCACAGGGTTTGGAGAATTGCTGCCAAGATTAAGATCGATGCCATCAGGAGAGCCTTCTCTGAGATAGACAGCATCTATATCGCTGATGGGCATCATCGTGCAGCATCTGCCGTGAAGGTAGGTTTAAAGAGAAGAAAGGAACACCCGGATTATACAGGCAGTGAGGAATTTAATTTTTTCCTGTCCGTTCTGTTCCCACATGACCAGCTCATGATCATGCCCTACAATCGTACCGTAAAGGATTTAGGTAGTCTGAGCAAGGAAGAATTTATTAGAAGAATATCAGAAAGCTTTACAGTAGAATATATAGGTGCCGAACCTTTTGCACCAGCCGAGAAAGCAACCTTCGGTATGTATCTGAAGGACGGTTGGTACCGTCTGACTGCGAAGGAAGTGCTGAGAGCTATCACTGATCCGGTAGCTGCTCTTGATGTATCTCTGCTTCAGGACTATCTACTGCAGCCGATCTTAGGAATAGAGGACCCCAGAGTTGATAAAAGAATTGACTTTATCGGAGGAATCAGGGGTCTTAAGGAGCTGGAACGCAGGGTAGGCGAGGATATGGAGGTGGCTTTCTCCATGTATCCCACCTCGATCGTTGAGTTATTTGATGTTTCGGACGCAGGGAAGCTTATGCCACCCAAATCTACCTGGTTCGAGCCAAAGCTGCGAAGTGGTTTATTTATTCATAGCCTTTCATAAATATAATTAATAGGCATAGCAAACTTAATTTGCTATGCCTATTTCTATAATCAGGAAAAATGGAAATTCGTAAATATACGAGATGCGATAATCCGTAGATAGAATTATTTTGATTATTTATAAGTAGTTACAATTAATTAAGATCGGCATAGAATTATCATTCTATGCCGAATTCTGGAATGTCGAATTCTTAATTTTAAGGGGGTATTGCTAGAATTGTAAAATGCACTTGACATCAAATGTAAAGTGTACTATACTTAAAATGTAAAGCGAACTATACCACAATTTATCGTTAAGGTTGATAAAATATGGTACCCTGATCAGACAGGATGAATTCGATGATGGCCCAGGTATTTGGCGCGCAGGTGCCTGCAGCAGAAATGTTTGCTAGAGGAGGATGACAATGATAAGATAGCCCGGTTTTTAAGGGAGCTCAATTGAAGAACAATATGTTTTCATTAAATATAAATTAAAATGTGAAAGGATTTGTTGTAAATATTCTATCACTTTGATAGAATATTCAGGAATATCCTATATATCCCAATTGTATTTTGTGGGCATGTTGTAATTGTGGCGAAATATTTTATAATGCAGGCAGGATGGGAGAATGTCATTATGAGTAAGAGACAGGGAGATAGAGATATTTAAATAATTAAGAAAGCAGGGGAAATATGAAAAGAAAGTTTTTACTAGTAGCTGTAGCATTTTTATTATTCACTACATTATTTGGGACTTCGAAGACAGCCCAAGCCTCCAACGTATCGATACCTAAGGTTGGGGAGACGTTCTCTGGTTTTACAGTAGAGAAGGTTAAGTATGATTCTGCAACAAATTCAACTAATATTATGCTGGAGCATGAAAAGACGGGAGCAAGACTGCTTGTAATCAATAATAATGATACAAACAGGGGCTTTTCCATTAAGTTCAACACTCCTCCAGATAATGATGAGGGAACGAACCACATCATAGAACATTCTGTTCTCGCGGGCAGCAAGAAGTACCATAGCAAATACTTGATCCCGGATATCAGTAATACTACATATGTGTCCTTTGTCAATGCGTTTACTTCTAAGAACATGACTGCATTTCCGATTTGTTCAAAAAGTGAAGAACAGATGTTGAAATCAGCGGATATTTACCTGGATGCAGTATTCAACCCGTTAATCCTTACCGATCGGAAGATATTCGAGCGAGAGGCGTGGCGTTATGAACTGACTGACCTAAACAGTGCCTTGGTCAGAAACGGAATCGTATATAATGAAATGCAGGGCAACTTCAGCAATATCGAAGCGGTTGCCAGCTTCAATGCCCTAAAAGCAATCTTCCCTGACGGTAATCAGGGGAATGTTTCAGGCGGTGATCCGAAGGTTATTCCAGAGCTTACTTATGAGAAATTTATAGCAACCTATAAAAAGAACTATCATCCGTCCAATTCTCTGATGGTTCTTTATGGTGATTTGGATTTCAAGGTATTCCTGAAAATGATTGATAAGGATTACCTCTCCTCATACAGCAAGAAGAACTATAATGTAAGCAGGTCGACTCAGAAACCTTTCAAGAAACTAGTTGAGAAGACCTATAGCTTTCCTGCTGCAAAGGGCAGTAACACCAAGAAGCAGGCAGTGATTGACCTTGTATTTGCAACAGAGGACATCAAGAAGATGGGAGGACAGAATTTTATTGAACTTGATACAGCCATTTCTCTCCTTAATCTTGAGAATTCCTCTATCAAACAGGCAATGACAAAGAGTGGTATTGCAGAATCCTATAGTGTATACTTAAGCACCAACTCCTTCCAGCCAACCATCCATTTTGTTGCAACGAAAGCAGATGAGACCAGGAAAAAAGATTTCTATCATCTGGTTATGAAAGAGTTGAAATTGATTGTGAAGAATGGTCTGGATACCGAACTTGTAAAATCTTCCCTTCGCTCCCTGGAATTCCAGAAGGCGATCGGCAGCACTGACAGCAATGCTTACTCAGCATTAAGTCAGGCCAGTATGAAAGACAATCTTTTTGAGGATGCTCTGATCGATTATAACAGCTATCAGGAATTGATCGTTAAGAATCTCGATAAGAAAGAACTTGAGAAAGAACTTGAGAAACGAATTGTAAATAATACTTTTGCAGCACTTACGGTTACAGTTCCTAAGGCTGGACTCCTGGAGCAGCAACAGAAGCAGCAGGCAAAGGAATTAGCGGCTAAGAAGGCTTCTATGTCAAAGAAGGAGTTAACAGCAATCGTTAAGCGTACAGAGGAAATCAAGGCTTGGAATGATGAGAAGACCTCTGATGAGGTATTGAAGTCCTTAAGAGCCGTATCTTTAAAGGATCTTAAGATTGACGTGAAAAAGCGTGAGATTGAGCAGACTACGGTAGATAAAGCAGCTTTACTTACAACAACTGCAGATGTTGCTTCCATCGGAGTGGCACAGTTTAACTTTAATATGAGCCACCTTACTGCAGAAGAGCTGTTATACTTAAAATTCTATAGCCAGATGGTCAGTGGTTGTATGCCTACTGCAAAGAGAACAGAAAACCAGGTGAGATATGAGACCGCTCAAAAGACCTATGCTCTGAGTAATTCAGTTGGTGTGCAGTATAGTGATAAGAAGGATTCGAGTGCTTATCCTGTTTATAGTATGTTCTATTGTGCATTTGACAGTGACCTTAAGGATACCCTTGAGCTTACTTCGGATATCCTGCTTAGGTCTAATCTGGAAGATATCAGTACTTATGGAAAGAGAACGGTTTCACAGATCAAGATGCAATACCAGCAGATGTTTGCTGATCCAATGAACCTGGTATTAATGCGTTCCATGGCTCATACGAGTCTGGCATATCAATATGCAAATTATCTGGAAGGCATAGATTACTACAATTTTGTTGTCACTCTTGAAGAGAAGCTTGCAAATGATCCTGCTTCGGTTGCCAAAAAATTAGCTGAAGTTCGAACAAAGGCCTTCAATAGAAGCAATCTGACCGTTCTTTTTGCAGGAAATGTCGGTCCAAAGCAGATCTTTACGGAGACTATTACAGACTTTACAAAGCAGCTTTCGGATCAGACCTATGAGAAGGCTAAGGTTAATTTACCTGTGCCTGATCATAGAGAAGCACTGGCAACCAATACTACAGTACAATATATCGGCGCCAATGCCGCTTTAACTGCCAATGGTGTACCTCAAAGCGGAAAAATCAATGTCATGAATAATATCCTGGACAGCTTGATGCTTACTCCAGAGATTCGCTTGAAGGGTGGAGCATATGGTGTCGGTGCAAGGGTAAGTTATGATAATTATTACGTATTAACCTATCGTGACAGTAATTTTGCCAATTCTTTGAAGGTAATCGGAACCACAGATGAATTCTTAAAGGCTGTGACACCTTATATGACAGAGGATACTTTAGAAAGCTATAAGCTGTCTGCCTTTGCAGCTGCAAGTCCTGTGACGAATGAGTTGATCGATGCAATTCAGACATTAGGTTATCAGACAAATGGGTATACGGCTCAGGATACTATTGATACCCTGACACAAATCAAGGATACGAGTATTGCTGATTTTGAGATCTATGCCGGTTATATGGAAAAGCTCAATAAAGAAATGAACTATGTTGTTGTTGCAGATCCCGCTACGATAGAAGCAAATAAGAATTTATTTGATAAGGTAATTAATCTGCAGTAATTTAAGAAGCTATTGCCTTGAAGTTTATACAAAAAATATAGTGTCATAGAAAGAATGTGGGCTGTGTACTGACCCCCAAAAGTTAGACCTAAAAATCTAACGATTGGAGGTCAGTACACAGCCCACATTCTCTTTTATGTGATAATATTATTACGAGGGCTGTATTCTTATGAGTCGGAGGCTAACAGTGTATTTCCATGTTTCTAAAAAGTAGATTAAAAAGCAAGCAAATGGATTGTATTTTTTTACCTATTTTGTTAATATGTTCACGAATACCCAATTTATTCCTGATATCAGAGAAGGGCAGGTACTCTAATCAATCAGCTGATCTATGGATACGAATAGGATCGGAAGGGAGTCTACCTCTTCGGTCAACATAATATCAGGTAGTAATGGGATCAAAAAAAAAATAGAAAGCAGGGGAAAAATGAGAAAAAGATTTTTATTTGCAACCATGGTTTTGTTGTTTTCCATAGCCTTAGTTAATATGCCGAAAACAGCATCTGCTTCTACAGCAGCGGTACCTTCCGTAGGCGATCAATTCTCCGGATTTACTGTTGAAAAGCTAAAATATGACTCAGATACCAATTCGATGAACATACTGATGGAGCATGATAAAACCGGTGCAAGATTACTGGTAATCAGCAACAATGATACCAACAGAGGATTTTCCATTAAATTCGATACTCCGGCAGAGAATGATAAGGGGATCAATCATATTATCGAACATTCCGTTCTGGGTGGAAGTAAGAAATATCCCAGTAATAATGTTATTTTCGATGTCGGTAATACTACATACACCTCCTTTGTCAATGCGTTCACTTATCAGAATATGACAATGTATCCGATCTGTTCCAAGAGTGAAGAGCAGCTGTTAAAGTCAGCAGACATCTATCTCGATACGGTATTCAATCCTTTATTGCGAACAGATCGAAGGATTTTCGAAAGAGAAGGCTGGCGTTATGAACTGAAAAGTGAAGCTTCAGATTTAACACGCAACGGTATTGTCTATAACGAGATGCAGGGAAGCTTGGGCAGTATTGAGCAGGCGGCCTCAGCGAATGCTTCCAAGGCGATCTTCCCGGACAGTAACCAGGGCAATATCTCCGGCGGTAATCCGGAGGATATTAAGGAGCTGACCTATAAGGAATTTGTAGCTACCTATAAGAAGAATTATCATCCATCCAATAGTTTGATGATCCTTTATGGTGATGTAGACTACAAAGCCTTCTGTAAAATGATAGATAAGGATTACCTATCATCATACAGTAAGAAAAAACAGGTGATCGACAGAGACACTCAGAAGCCATTTAAGAAGCTTGTTGAAAAGACATACGAATTTCCTGTGACAAAGGGTAGCGATATTAATAACAAAGCAGTCATTGAGCTGGTATTTGCTACTGAGGACCTAGAGACTATGGGGGGTCAGAATTATATTGAGCTGGTGACAGCAGTATCCCTGCTTAATCTTGAAAGTTCTTCTATAAAGCAGGCAATGCTGGCCAGTAAAATTGCCAGTTCCTATAGTATATCTCTGGACAGCACAAGCTTTCAACCTGTGATCCATTTTACAGCAACGAATGCGGACCCCACTAAGAAAAAAGATTTTTATCGGCTGGTTATGAAGGAGCTGAAGCTGATTGTGAAGAATGGCCTGGATACGGAGCTTGTAAGATCCTCTCTTCGTTCATTGGAATTTCAGAAGGCTATCGGCAATACAGACAGCAGTGCAGTCAATATGATGTCCACAGTCAGTCTATATGATAATCTATTTGGCAATGTCCTGTTTGACTATAATGGTTATTATAAGGACATGGTTCTGAACCTTGATAAGAAGGTGATCGAGAAGGAAATCGAGAAACGGATTGTAAAGAATGCTTTTGCTGCTCTTACTGTGACAGTTCCTAAGGCAGGTCTGCTGGAACAGAATCAGAAGAAGGCCGATCAGGTGCTTGCAGCGAAGAAAGCCTCCATGTCGAAGAAGGAATTAAAAGAACTGGTTAAGAAAACAGACGATTTTAATGCATGGAACAGCCAAAAGACTTCGGATGAGGTATTGAAGTCACTGAGAGCAGTTTCCCTAAAGGATCTCAAGATAGATGTCAAGAGCCGCACCTCTGATACGGCAACTGTGGACAAGGCGACTTTAATTACAACAACTGCTGATGTATCCTCAATCGGAGCAGCACGTTATTATTTTGATTTAAGCCATCTTACAGGGGAAGAGCTGCTGTACTTAAAATTCTATAGTGAAATGATCGGCAATGGTATGGCGACCTTGAACAGAACGGAAAACCAGGTGCTAAATGAAAGCATGCAGAAGGCATATTCCCTCGGTGGTGCTGTTAGCTTCAATTTAAAGGATAAGAAGGATGAGAATGCTTACCCGGTTTACTTATTGAGATATTATACCTTTGAAGAGGATGATAAAGCTGCTTTTGACCTTGTTTCCGATATACTGCTTCAATCAGATCTGAAGAATATAGAGAATTACGGTACAAGAACAATAGCGAATATCAAGGCACAGTATCAGTACCAGTTTGCAGAGCCTTTGAATCTCGCGATATTCCGCTCCCTTGCATATACAAGTAAAGCTTACAGGTATTATAACTACCTCTATGGGTTGGATTATTACAATTTTGTACTCTCCGTTGAAAAACAGCTAGCCCAGGACCCTGAGGCGGTTGCCAAGAAGATTGGTGAGATCCGCGCAAAAGCCTTTCAGAAGAATAACCTGACGGTTCTTTTTGCCGGTAATAGCAATTCAGTACAGACCTTCAAGGATAATCTGACCTCATTTACAAAACAACTTCCGGATAAGACCTATGACAAGGTGACAGTAGTTCTGCCTGTTCCTGCAAAGAGGGAAGCCTTGACTACAAACACTACAGTTCAGTATCTCTGTACAAATGCATCCATGGCAACCAACCAAGTTCCACAGAGCGGCAAGATGACGGTCATTAATACGATTCTGAATAATCTGATGTTAACTCCGGAAATCAGATTAAAGGGAGGCGCCTACGGTGTAAATGCGGTTACGGAGAATGATAATTATGTCGTACTTACCTATAGGGATAGCAATTTTGTAAATTCTCTGACTACCATCGGAGGAACGGACGAATTTCTCAAGGCCATCAAGCCCTATATGACAGAGGATACTCTTGAGAGCTATAAACTGTCAGCCTTTGCTGCTGCTAGTCCGGTAACCAATGAATTGGTTGATGCGATCGGTACCCTGTCTAATCAGATCAATGGTTTTACAAAGCAGGATGTGATAGATAATCTGACGCAGATCAAAGATACCACGCTGGCAGATATTGATACCTATGCCGGCTATATGCAGAACCTGAATAACAATATGAATTACGTTGTGGTAGCTACTCCAAGCGATATTGAAGCAAATAAGGAATTGTTCGATAATGTGATCACACTAAAATAGTACAGGATAATGATAGGGGTAATTATGGGCACTTTGCGAAATTTACAGCGCATTAGCCCCTGTTCTATGATAATGTTGGTTAAAGTGTCAAAAGTACCGGAGGTGCTTTCTGTATCATATACCTTGCTATGCAAGCTCGCTTGTAATAGGAAGGTATATGATATGGAAAAGTGCGAAGTGGCTTTTGACACTTTTGTATAATCTGTAATCAATCTATTTACCTTCAGTCTAATTTTAATAAGTCTATTCTGTAATCAGTCAATCATGTAACCGGGTCAGAGTTATAAATTATCTGGCTTCCAGTCCAATCAAGTTTTAAAACGAATCAAACACCTAAAATTGCACTAATTTAATAATATTTTCACTTTCTTAAAATAGGCTTGTGTGATAGAATATAGGAAGTTGTAAAGAAAGCCTGTACATTTGGACCCATTCATCTGACAGGTAAGAAAAGTGGAAGGGATAGGTGTTATTATGGGTAATCTGTTTAGTATGGACAACCCGATTTTTTCGTTTTTGGGTAAGGCCTGCGATGTTATTATATTGAGTTTGCTCTGGATCGTATTATGTATACCGATTGTGACGATCGGACCCAGTAATACAGCGATGTATTATGCGACTGTAAAGGTAATTAGAAGAGAACGAGGGTATCTGTTCAGAGAGTTCTTTAAATCCTTTAAATTGAATTTTAAGAAAGCCTTTATTGTTGGACTGGCCCTAACTGTGTTATATATCTCTCTTGGATTTGATCTGCTGTGGGCTTGGGGCAATTTAAAGAACGGAGGAACCATGGGTTCCGCACTGTTCGGGATTTTTGGGGCGCTCTCTCTCCTTGTCGTAAGCTTTTCACTTTACGTATATCCGATCCTGTCTAGATTCGAAATGACAATTAAACAACTGGTGAAGGCAACTACTTTTATGGCAATGAGGCATTTCCCTTCTACGATTGCGATGATAATCATTACTGTAGCAGGCATGTTTGTTGTATACCTTGTTCCGATAGTATTCTTCCTGGTACCCGGTTCAGTTGCTATCTTGAATTCATTTTTTATGGAAAAGATATTGAAGAAATACATTCCAAAAGAGGAGTCGGAAGAGGAAAATACAAGCAAAGACGAATGGTATCTCGAATAAACCATAGATGATTTCACGGTATTATTCATTTCGTATAGCAAATTAAATATTCGAGGATACTTTCGGTCATTTTTCATAAAAAACAAAAAAGTTAAAAATAATGCTTTCCTTTTTTGTGAAAACATGATATATACTTATATTATAATATTTTAACTCATGGAGCAAAGGTGTTCTCAAATTTTTTGAGGACACTTTTTTCATAATATCAGGATCGGGGAATGAATGATAGAAAGTGATCCATGGGTATGAGTGTTCGGCGTATAAGGGAACAAGCGATCGCCGTTTATATAACCACGAAGGGAGATTTGGTATGTCTGAAAAATTAACTGAGCTTTTTGGAACCGATGTATTTAACGATGCAACCATGGTAGAGCGTCTACCGAAGAAGACTTATGCGGCTTTAAAAAAGACCATCGAGAATGGCGAGGATCTGGATCCGAATGTAGCTGAAGTAGTAGCGAATGCCATGAAGGATTGGGCTATAGAGAGAGGTGCAACTCACTATACTCATTGGTTCCAGCCTTTAACAGGAATTACAGCTGAAAAACATGATTCTTTTATCAGCCCTACACAGGACGGCAAGATTATCATGGAATTCTCTGGAAAAGAGTTAATTAAGGGCGAGCCCGATGCTTCCTCCTTCCCGTCAGGTGGTTTGAGAGCTACCTTCGAAGCGAGAGGATATACAGCATGGGATTGTACTTCACCTGCTTTCTTACGAGAAGATGCAGCAGGAGTTACACTTTGTATCCCTACAGCCTTCTGTTCTTATACCGGAGAAGCGCTGGATATGAAGACACCTTTGCTTCGTTCGATGGAAGCACTTAGCACTCAGGCAGTCAGAATTCTGAAGTTATTCGGTCATGACAATGTGAAGAGAGTAACAGCTTCCGTTGGTCCTGAGCAGGAATACTTTTTAGTAGATAAATCAAAATATTTAATGAGAGACGACCTGATCTTCTCCGGCAGAACCTTATTTGGTGCGATGCCTCCGAAGGGACAGGAGTTAGACGATCACTATTTCGGAAGCATCAAGGAAAGAGTTGCTTCCTTCATGAAGGAATTGAATATCGAGCTCTGGAAGATGGGTGTTACTGCGAAGACACAGCATAACGAGGTTGCTCCCGCTCAGCACGAGCTGGCTCCGATTTATGCTTCGGCGAATATTGCTACTGATCACAACCAGTTGGTTATGGAGTGCATGAAGAAGGTTGCTAATCGTCACAATCTTGCCTGCCTGCTTCATGAGAAGCCTTTTGCAGGTGTCAATGGTTCCGGTAAGCATGACAACTGGTCCATGGTAACCGATACAGGTAAGAACTTACTTGAGCCGGGCAAGACCCCTCATGAGAATGTACAGTTCCTGTTAATGCTGGCAGTAGTATTAAAGGCTGTTGACACTCATGCTGATTTGCTCCGTATATCAGCTTCCAATCCCGGCAATGACCACAGACTCGGTGCTAATGAGGCACCTCCGGCAATCATTTCTGTATTCCTTGGCGAACAGCTGGAGGATGTTATCACACAGCTGGTTGAGACAGGTGAAGCTAAGAGCAGCAAAGACGGCGGAAAGATGAATGTGGGCGTACACACAATTCCTGAATTTAAGAAGGATGCGACTGACAGAAACCGTACCTCACCCTTCGCATTTACAGGTAATAAATTCGAGTTCCGTATGGTTGGTTCCTCCATGTCTATCGGAACATGCAATACCGTTCTCAATACAATCGTTGCTGATGTACTCAACGAGGTAGCCGATTCTCTGGAGAAGGCAGAAGATTTCAGCATAGCTGTTCATGATCTGATTAAGAAAATGTTTACCGAGCATAAGAGAATTATCTTCAACGGCAATGGTTATGCAGACGCCTGGGTTGAGGAGGCTGAAAGAAGAGGTCTTCCGAATATTAAATCCATGGTTGAAGCTATCCCTGCATTGACTACAGATAAGGCAGTTGCTGTCTTTAGTAAGCATCATGTATTCTCCTCTGTAGAGCTTCATTCCCGTGCGGAGATTATGTATGAGGCTTATGCTAAGGCAATTAATATTGAAGCAAAGACTATGATTTCCATGGCTAAGGCAAAATACATCCCTGCAGTAATCAGCTATACTAAGAGCCTGGCTGATTCCATCAATGCAATTAAGTCAGCTGTAGCAAGTGCTGATATTAGTGTTCAGAGCGAATTGTTAACAGAGATTTCCAGCCTGCTTGCAAAAGCACAGACTGCTGTGAAGAAGCTCGAAAGCTTAACCTCTGAAGCAGCAGCAATAACAGAGGTATGCGATATGGCAAAGGCCTACCGCGAGAAGGTTTTCCCTGCTATGGCAGAGCTCCGAGCACCGATTGATGCTTTAGAAGTATTGGTAGCTAAGGATTTATGGCCGGTACCGACCTATGGTGATCTGTTATTTGAGGTATAAGATAAAGCGCATCACACCTTTATCAGGAGAGTAGAATATATTTTCATAAGTTAAGGCTGTCCTTTGTTCGAGCGTTGCCGGATGGAGGGTGGCCTTTACTTATTGACAATGAATTGATTTATCAATACATTCTGGTTCATAATATATAATTAAAGTGTAAAAATGCTTCGCATATTTCTGAATACAACAGACTGCTAATGCAAGCGAGCTTGCCTAGCAGTCCATTGCATTCAGAAGCACCTACGGTGCTTTTTACACTTTAATCTATGCACGACAATTCACTGTTTCTAAACAGTACGACAACGTTCTGTTTCTAAAATTAACTTGACAAATGGAATAACATGCTATATATTTTGAATATCAAACTATTTGTAATACAAAATATATTAAAGAATGACTTATGAAACATTGCAAGTGACAGATGCATCTGGATATGTTTATAAGCAGTTCCCGGGAGTGAAGCATATGAATGAGAAACTGATCGAGATCAATAGGATGCTGGTCGAGGTATATGACGACGTAAATCATATCGAGGAATATTCCATCAAAAAGGGTGCCTTCAGTGATTTGTCGATTACGGAGATACATACGATTGAAGCAGTCGGATTGTATCATCCGAGGACAATGTCCGAGATTGCCGCCGAGCTTGGGATTACCCTCGGAACCTTGACAATTGCAGTAGATAAATTGATTCGGAAAGGATATCTGGAGAGAAGCAGAAGTGATACAGATCGTCGTATTGTCTATATTACGCTGACCAAAAGAGGAAAACTGGCATACAGAATCCATGAGAAGTTTCATATGGATATGGTAAGGACAATTATGATGGATTTTTCATCACAGGAAGAGGAAGTATTATTAACAGCACTCAGAAAATTAAATCAACATTTGAAGGATATATATTCATAAACAGTTGTACAAGGAGGACTCCAGGATGGGACATGCGGCAATAACAGGACTGGGAAGCTATCTGCCTGAGAATCGTATGACGAACGACGATATGGCAAAGTTGGTTGAGACCAGTGATGAATGGATTGCTTCCAGGACCGGAATAAGGGAAAGGCGGATCACAGCAGGAGAGACAACCTCAGAGCTTGCTTATCAAGCAGGGAAAAGGGCTTTGAAAGACGCAGGTCTTGAGCCTGAGAAATTGGATTTAATTATCTGTGCCACGATTTCTCCTGATTCCTTTATGCCGTCGGTTGCCTGTATCGTACAAGATAAGCTCGGCGCCCGGACAGCGGCGGCTTTTGATCTCTCTGCTGCATGCAGCGGCTTTGTCTATGGAATTACAGTAGCAACAGCATTTATAGAAAGTGGAATGTATCGGAATATTCTTGTCATTGGTGCCGAGACCCTCTCCAAAGCTTTGGATTGGTCAGATCGTTCCACTTGCGTACTCTTTGGAGACGGAGCAGGAGCGGCAGTGGTACAGAGCTCCGATCAAAACGGAATACTGGCTATGAACCTATTGAGTGACGGCAGCAAACAGGATTATCTCTGTCTGTCGGGCTTACCTCTCTGTAATCCCTTCCTTACACCACCGGAAGTAAATCGACCTGTCATTACGATGAAGGGTCAGGAGGTATTTAAGTTTGCTGTAAGAAGTATTGCAGAGAATATCAAGTCGGTTCTATCAAAGACCTCGCTACAGAAGGAGGATATCCAATATATCGTCGCACATCAGGCAAATTGTCGTATCCTTGAGCAAGCTGCCAAGACCTGCGGTATCGAGCCGGAGAAATTCTTCATGAACCTGAATCGTTACGGCAATACCTCTGCTGCCACGATTGGGATTGCCTTGGATGAGATGCAGCAGAAGGGAATGTTACACTCAGGAGATAAAATCATAATGATAGGTTTCGGGGGTGGAATGACCAGCGGGGCAGTACTGATTGAATGGAATAAATAAGTACTTACTTTTTTTTGAAGTAATAATTCAAATATTTTAAGGAGGTGAGGCAGTTTCAAGAAATCACGGAATAAAATGACGATGAAATGGATATATCAATGAGATAATATACCGGAGACATAAAAGCTAACCCGGAAAAGGTAAATAATTCAATTATATAATCTTTTAGAAGGAGGATATCTTCTCAGATTGGGAAGATGATTAAGAAAATGGATTTAAACAAAATAAAAGAATTAGTAGCAGATCAGTTGGGTGTAGATATTGCAGAGCTTACACAGGAGACATCATTAAAAGAGGATTTGAATGCGGATTCCCTGGACTTATTCCAGATCATTATGTCCTTGGAAGAAGAATTCGGAATTGAGATTCCTACCGAGGATACAGAAAGCATCGCTACCATTGGTGACATTGAAAATTACTTAAACAGCAGAAAAGAAGATTAGGACCAGGGGACAACTCTGAGGAAGATGGAGAGTATAGTGCGATGAAATCTAGAGTATGCGATTTACTGGAGATAGAATACCCGATATTTCAGGGAGCAATGGCAAGAATATCCGATGCTTCCTTAGCTTCTGCAGTGTCTGAGGCCGGTGGTCTCGGGATCATTGCCGGAGGAACAGCACCGGTAGAGCATATCCGTGCGGAGGTCAGGAAGGCAAAGGAATTGACAAAGAAGCCTTTTGGTGTAAATATCATGCTGCTCAGTGAATTTGCTGACGGAATGGCGCAGATGGTTTGTGAAGAGGGTGTAAAGGTGGTTACCACAGGCGCTGGGGCTCCCGGTAAATATATGGAGCAGTGGAAAGCATATGGAATTAAGGTGATCCCTGTCGTTCCCTCCGTAGCAATTGCAAAGCGTATGGTGAGAAGCGGAGCAGATGCGGTCATTGCCGAAGGTACCGAATCAGGAGGTCATGTAGGCGAATTGACTACGATGGCACTCGTACCACAGGTAGTGGATGCTGTCGAAGTTCCGGTCATTGCTGCAGGTGGTATTGCAGACGGCCGTGGAGTGGCAGCCGCTTTTATACTCGGAGCAGAAGCCGTGCAGGTCGGAACAAGATTTCTGTCTGCTTATGAATGTACCGTTCATCCTAATTATAAACAAAAAGTGCTGAATGCTAAGGATATTGATACGGTTGTAACTGGACGTTGTACCGGTCATCCGGTAAGAATATTAAAGAATAAGCTTAGTCGTAAATTCCTGGAGTTGGAAGCAGCAGGTGCAACCATCCCTGAGATTGAGCAGCTTGGGGTCGGAGCCCTGGCGAAGGCAGTCGTTGAAGGCGATATGGACTTCGGAAGTGTCATGGCAGGGCAGGTTTCTGCAATGATCAATAAGGAGCAGTCCTGTAAAGAAATTATTGAAGAAATGTTTCGTGAAGCAGGGCAGCTGCTTTCCCGAGACTGGAGGTAACCATGGGCAAAAAAGCATTTTTATTTGCAGGTCAGGGTGCTCAGTATGTCGGAATGGGGAAGGAGCTTTATAATACTTTTTCTGTATGCAGACAGACCTATGAAGAAGCAGGAGAAAGCTTATCGATGAACCTGGCAGAGCTAATCTTTAGTGGGACACCAGAGGAGCTTAATTTAACCGAAAATACGCAGCCTGCGGTAGTGACGATGTCCATCGCTGCTCTTCGGGCAGTTCAACAGAGCGGAGTAAAACCGGATATTGTTGCAGGATTAAGTCTGGGAGAGTATTCTGCATTGACAGCTGCAGGAGTTTTTACACTGTCTCAGGTGATTCCGCTGGTACGCAAACGAGGCCGCTTTATGCAGGAAGCTGTACCGGAAGGAATAGGTAAGATGTGTGCGGTACTAGGCTTAGCTGAGGAGAAGGTCCGAGAAGCCTGTCTTGAAGCGGGGAAGCTTGGTATTGTCGAGCCTGCGAATTTTAACTGTCCAGGACAGATCGTCATCGGTGGAGAAATCGCTGCAGTAGACGAAGCGGCACGTCTGGCTAAGGCAATGGGAGCTATGAAGACTCTGGATCTTGCAGTCAGTGCTCCGTTCCACACTTCGATGCTGAAGCCAGCAGCTGAACGTTTGAAGGAGGAGCTCGAACCAATGGGGTTGGATGCGTTACAGCTGCCTCTGATTAATAATGTGGAGGCTGATCATACAGCCTCTGATCAGGTAAAGCAGCTGCTTTATAGCCAGGTTATGAGCAGTGTGTTATGGGAACAGTCCATCCGTAGAATGATTGCGGAGGGTGTGGACCATTTTATAGAAATCGGTCCGGGAAAGACCTTATCCGGCTTCGTGCGAAAGATTGACCGTGGACTGAAGGTATCTAACATAGAAGATATCGCTTCTCTTGAGGCTGCAGTGCATGCACTGCAGAATTAAGGCCCTGTGGAGGATATTCTGCGGTGAACGTATTTCAGAATTAAGGTACTGTAGAGGATACTCTGCTGAGTAATACAATGCAGAATAATACATTGCGGAGTATACACGCTGTAGTGTGCAGGATAGAAAGGATAAGAATATGCCAAACGGAAAGGTTGCAGTAGTTACCGGAGCCGGTAAAGGAATCGGAAGAGCAATCGCACTTCGATTATCAAAGGAAGGCTATCAGGTTGTGATCAATTATCGCAGCAGTTTAGCACAGGTTGAGGAATTACTGGATATGATACGCCAAAGCGGCGGAGAAGCAGCAGCGGTGCAGGCGGATGTAAGTCTGGAAGAAGAAGCAAAGCAGCTGATCAATGAAGCAGTCACAATATATGGCAGAGTAGATATTCTTGTGAATAATGCAGGTATCACTAAGGATAATCTACTTGTAAGAATGTCGGAAGAGGAATTTTGCAATGTGATCGACATTAATTTAAAGGGCTCCTTCCTCTGCATGAAATATGCATCAAAGCAGATGCTGAAGCAGAGAAGCGGCAGCATTATCAATATATCCTCTGTAGTTGGGCTTACCGGCAATGTTGGTCAGACCAATTATGCTGCATCCAAGGCTGGCATCATTGGTCTGACGAAGGCGGCTGCCAGGGAACTGGCATCCCGTGGAATTACAGTAAATGCGGTTGCCCCGGGCTTCATTGGAACTGAAATGACAGAGAAGCTTGAGGATAAGTTCAAAGAGGCGAACCTAACCAATATTCCTATGAAACGATATGGGACACCGGAAGAGGTGGCGGCAGCAGTCAGCTTCCTGGCTTCCGAGGCTGCCAATTACATCACCGGGCAGGTGCTGCAGGTGGATGGCGGAATGGTAATGTAGGAGGAAGAGTATGGACCATAGAGTAGTGATTACGGGGCTGGGTGCTATTACCCCCATCGGTAATAATGTTGACGAGTTTTTTAGTAATGTAAAAGCAGGTAAATGTGGAATTGATTTTATCACAGGTTTTGATACCGAAGCCTTTCAGGTAAAGGTCGCAGCCCAGGTAAAGGATTTTGATCCGAAGAATTATATGGATTTCAAGGAATCTAAAAGAATGGATCGTTTCTCACAGTATGCTGTGGCAGCTGCGAAGGAAGCACTGGAGGATTCCGGGATTGATTTAGAGAAGATTGACAGAGAAAGGTTTGGTGTAATCGTAGGCTCCGGTATCGGAGGACTCGGTTTGATTGAGAAAGAGACGAACACCTTGACAGAAAAGGGACCCAGAAGGGTAAACCCTCTGTTTATCCCCATGACAATTACCAATATGGCAGCAGGAAATGTTGCAATTCAATTTGGAGCCAAGGGCATCTGTACGAATGTAGTAACAGCATGTGCTACCGGTAATAACAGCATCGGAGAAGCCTTCCGCAGTATTAAGCACGGTTATGCCGACGTCATTCTGGCAGGAGGAACCGAGAGCTCGGTTACGCCGCTGGGAGTAGCGGGTTTTTCTGCCTTGACTGCTCTTTCTACCAGCACAGATCCTCTACGGGCATCTATACCTTTCGATAAAGACAGAGATGGATTTGTCATGGGAGAAGGCGCCGGTATTCTGTTGCTGGAGGACTATGAGCATGCAATAGCACGCAGTGCGAAGATTTATGCAGAAATCGTTGGTTACGGTGCAACCTGTGATGCTTATCATATTACAGCCCCCGCCTCTGACGGAGAGGGCGGTGCAAGAGCGATGAAGCTGGCGATGACAGAAGCAGGAATTACTCCGAAGGAAGTATCCTATATCAATGCCCATGGTACCAGTACCCCGACCAACGACAGAACGGAGACATTAGCGATGAAGCTGGCGATGGGAGAGGAGGCTTATCGTGTTCCGGTAAGCTCCACCAAGTCAATGATTGGTCATCTCCTTGGAGCAGCTGGAGCGGTAGAAGCGGTGATCTGCATTAAATCCCTGGAGGAAGGGTTTATCCCGGCAACGATAGGTCTTACTAATCAGGACGAGGAATGTGATCTTGATTATGTACCTTTGACCGGAAGAAAAGCTGAGCTTAAGTATGCTATGTCCAATTCTCTTGGATTTGGTGGTCATAATGCCACTCTGTTGTTTAAAGGCTGGAATTAACGAACTACTGCGGGTGAGTTGTAATCAGGATGATTAGTTGGAGGTAAACGATGGATTATAAGACAATAGTTAATTTGATGAAGGAAATGAGCCATACCGAATTAACAAAGCTTGAGATAGAAGAAGAGGGCTTTCGAATCTGTATTGAGAAGGGCAAAAAGGACGAGGGAGAGCAGGGAAATACTCCTCAGCTTGCCTGGGGACAGAATATGATGCCGCAGTTTTTGCCTGGAATGTATGCACCCGGGCAGATGATGCCAACTATACCTGCCTTCCAGGGTACTGTACAAAATACAGCTGCCTTTGCGGTAGAAGGAACGAATGTCACAACAGCATCAGGAAGTACTGCTAGTGTAGAAGAGAAAGTAAGCCGTGATATTGCAGTCGACGATTCGCATCATAAGAAGCTGGTATCACCTATGGTAGGAACCTTTTATGCGCAAGCATCGCCTGATAAGCCTCCCTTTGTCAAGGTGGGCGATCGCGTGAAGAAAGGGCAGACCATCTGCATTATTGAAGCCATGAAGCTGATGAATGAGATCGAAAGCGAGCATGACGGAGAAGTTGTAAAGATACTCACTAAGAATGAGGATATGGTAGAATTCGGTCAGCCGTTATTCTTAATCAAATAAGGAAAGATAATTCTGAAAGAACCAGAATTATCCGGAAGAACTCCAGAATAGAAATCAAACGAATTCAAGAATTCGTTATGGAATTTCATCCTGAACTTCTTCAAGTGTGAAGTGCTTTTTCTTCACATAAACTTCATCACATTTGCGTCTACTTTGGTGTTCATGTATGAAGTGTGAGTAAAAGCGATTAAGCCGTCGTATGGGCGGTGGAATGGAGATTACTATGCTGAATATCGATGAAATACAGAAAATATTACCGCATCGCCCCCCATTTCTGCTGGTAGACAGAGTGGAAGAACTGGAACCGGGTAAGGGAGCTACCGGAAAAAAATGCGTATCCATGAATGAACCCTTCTTTGTGGGGCATTTTCCCGGAAAGGCAGTGATGCCGGGTGTACTGATTCTTGAAGCATTAGCGCAAATGGGAGCGATCTGCATGCTGACAGTACCGGGAAATGAGGGAAAGCTTGTATTCTTTGGTGGTATTGATAAAGTGAAATTTAAACGCCAGGTGGTTCCGGGGGATGTGCTGACTCTGGATGTAGAGATTACGAGGAGTAAGGGCAGCTTTGGTGTCGGAACAGCAGTTGCTTATGTGGATGGGCAGGTAGCATGCGAAGCAGTTCTGACCTTTGCACTGAAAGACCGTGAATAATGTGTATCAAAGTCAATTCTTCAAGGATGTCGAATTGAATTGAGTAAGGAGAGAACGGTAATGTTTAAGAAAATATTGATAGCGAACCGCGGCGAGATTGCGGTCAGAATTATCCGTGCCTGTAAAGAGATGGATATTGAGACGGTTGCGGTATACTCAGAAGCAGACAAGGATGCCCTACACGTCATGCTTGCGGATGAGGCTGTATGCATCGGTCCGGCCAGATCCAAGGACAGCTACTTAAATATGCAGAATATCATTAGTGCAACTGTATTGACAGGAGCAACAGCGATTCACCCCGGCTTCGGCTTCCTTTCAGAGAACAGCTCCTTTGCTAGAATGTGTGAGGATTGTAATATTACCTTCATTGGCCCGAAGGCGGATACGATTGATTTACTGGGTAATAAGTCCAAGGCGAGAGAGACCATGCAGAAAGCAGGAGTTCCTGTTGTACCCGGATCTGAGGGAGAGGTGGAGACAGTAAAGGATGCCATTTTGCTTGCGGAGAAAATCGGATATCCGGTCATGATCAAAGCCTCTGCAGGAGGCGGCGGTAAAGGCATGCGTGCCGTATATAACGCAGAGGATCTTGAGAAGTCCTACAATTCTGCTAAGGCAGAAGCAAAGGCGGCTTTTGCGGACGATCAGGTGTACATTGAAAAGTTGATCGTACACCCCAAACATATTGAGTTCCAAATACTCGCCGATCATCATGGCAATGTGGTGCATTTGGGAGAGCGTGACTGTTCTGTACAGCGCCGTAATCAGAAAATGATCGAGGAGTCTCCATCTGCCGTCATGACAAAGGAGTTACGCTTAATGATGGGTACCGCTGCTGTGAAGGCAGCAAAAGCAACTGGCTATGTCAATGCAGGGACGATCGAATTCCTTCTGGACAAAGACAACCATTATTATTTTATGGAAATGAACACAAGAATTCAGGTGGAGCATCCGGTTACAGAGATGGTCACCGGTATTGATATGATAAAAGCACAGATCAGGATCGCTGCGGGTGAGGAGATGCCATACCGCCAGGAGAACATTGAATTCAGGGGACATGCGATCGAATGCAGAATCAATGCAGAGGATCCGTCTAAGAATTTCATGCCCTGTCCCGGACGTGTCGAGAACGTACTCTTTCCCGGTGGCTTTGGTGTTCGTGTTGACAGTGCCCTATATCCCGGATATGTGGTACCTTCCTGCTATGATTCTATGCTGGCAAAGGTCATTGCCTACGGGCAAGATCGGGAAGAAGCCATCCTTAGGATGAGACGTGCCTTATCAGAGCTGATCATAGAAGGGATACAGACTAACACAGAATACCAGTATGAACTGCTCGAAAGGGAAGAAATCATCTCCGGTCATTATCACACCGGTTTAATTGAGGTAAATGTGAAGGAAAAGAATCTTCACACTTGAAGAACTGCAAAGTTCACAACATGAGTTTATATACATAAACTCATGCTTGAGAGTGAACTCCTTGTTCTTCCGGTCTAAGACGGAGGATTATTATGAACAGAAATCCATTTAAACCTAAGCAGTACGCAACGACCAGTATCTATCGGTCTAAACCGCAGGATATCGTGCGGGCTGAGGAAGAAAAGCCGAATGTACCCGAAGGGATCATGACAAAATGTCCCCACTGTGGTAAGGTCATCTATTCAAAGCTTTTAAATAGAAACTATAAATGTTGCGATGAGTGCGGTTATTATTTCAAGTTATCATCCGAAGAACGTCTCGCAATGCTTGTAGATGAAGGTGAATTTGAAGAATTTGATGCGGACATGATAAGCAGGGATCCCTTAAGCTTCCCCGGATACGGTGACAAGCTTCAAAAGACCCGTGCACAGACCGGGCTTTCTGATGGGATCGTAACAGGCAGAGGCAAGATCCAGGGTCAGACCGCGATGATTGGTTTCATGGACCCGGCGTTCTTTATGGGAAGCATGGGTTCTACCATCGGTGAGAAGTTGACCCGATTATTCGAGCAGGCAACGAAGGAAGCTCTTCCGGTCATCATATACACAGCTTCGGGAGGGGCCAGGATGCAGGAGGGAATATTTTCACTCATGCAGATGGCCAAGGTAAGTGGTGCCGTAGCCAGACACAGCGAGGCGGGATTACTCTATATCACGGTACTGACCGATCCGACCACCGGTGGAGTGACTGCAAGCTTTGCGATGCTTGGAGATATCATTTTGGCAGAGCCCGGGGCTCTGATTGGTTTTGCAGGCCCACGAGTAATCGAGCAGACCATCGGTCAGAAGCTGCCCGATGGCTTCCAAAGAGCGGAGTTCTTATTGGAGCATGGTTTTATTGATCAGATCGTACCGAGAGAAGCACAGAAGCATACGATATCCACTCTTCTGAAAATGCACTCCAGGTAAACCATGTGCAGAAATGGAGGATAACATGAGTATTACGCCTTGGGAGAAGGTTAAGCTGGCAAGAATGTCAGTGCGACCGACCGGCCATGATTATATAGACAGAATTTTTACCGATTTCCTTGAATTGCACGGTGACCGTTATTACAGCGAGGATCGTGCCATTGTGGGGGGAATTGCATACCTTGGCGATGTTCCCGTCACTGTGATTGCACAGCAGAAGGGCCGCAACACCAAGGAAAATATTGCTCGTAATTTTTCTATGCCTCATCCGGAAGGATATCGCAAAGCCCTGCGTCTGATGAAGCAGGCGGAGAAATTTCACCGTCCGGTGATCTGTTTTATCGATACTCCGGGTGCTTTTTGCGGACTTGGAGCAGAGGAACGCGGTCAGGGAGAGGCAATCGCTGAGAATCTGGCACAAATGATGCTGCTAAAGACGCCCATCGTGTCCATCGTAATTTCGGAGGGTGGCAGCGGTGGTGCTTTGGCACTTGGTGTCGCAGATAAGGTATATATGCTGGAGCATGCCATTTATTCCATTCTGTCACCGGAGGGCTTCGCCAGTATTCTATATAAGGATTCCGGTAAGGCAGAGCAGGCAGCCGGTGAGATGAAGCTGACTGCTCAGGATCTGTTCCGGTTTCAGGTGATTGACGGCATTATTCCTGAACCTCCGGGAGGTGCCCATAATGACTATAACCTGATGGCTCTGAGTGTAAAATCAGTGATTGAGACGGAGCTTTCTGAATTGAGGCAGCTACCTACTGAGGAACTGCTTAGCAGGAGATATCAGAAATTCAGAAACATGTAACATCATAGAAGGAAGAAATCGGCTTCTCTGCAATGGAACCTCGCGGCAGAGAAGCATTTTTTTTGCCTCTCAATTCACACCTTGATATTAGTAAAATCGCACTGGAAATAAATACATAGACATAGTATGATGAGATAAAGAATGAACCAGTCCGGAGACCATCTGAAGGATATCTCCCGGGCTGAGTATAATATGGCAGAGGGGAAGAGGAATATCGTATGATCATTCATGATTTAAGTAAGGAACAGGAAGAAAAGGTATGGAGGCATCCCAAAATTAAAGAACTGCTGCCCAAAGCAGCGTTGCCTGATTCTACGAATGAAAGAGTTATTTCCGATAATGGAACAATCCGAAACTGCATCGGATGTTTTGGGTGCTGGGTCAAGACACCGGGTGCCTGCGTGCTCCGGGATGACTACAGTGATATGGGAGAGCTTCTAGCAAAGTCTACTGAGGTTTTGGTCATCAGCAAATGCTGCTATGGAGGCTTCAGCCCCTTTGTTAAGAATGTTTTTGACAGAAGCATCTCCTATGTGCATCCGAAATTCGTAATCAGAAAGGGAGAGATGCATCATAAATTCCGATATATGAAACAGTTTAATCTTAAGGTCGTATTCTACGGGGAGGAGATCTCCCAACAGGAGAAAGAGACAGCGAGGCGGTTAATGGCGGCAAATGTTGTAAACTTAGGCGGAGTCGAGCCACAGATTCTGTTTTTGACCACAGAAGAATTAATGGGGGAAAAGATATGTTAAGAGTAGCATTGATCAACGGAAGTCCCAAATTTAAGGACAGCGCCTCGGATTGCCTGCTGGAGGAGCTGAAGGAGTATTTAAAGGATACGGAGGTTAAAAAGCTTGAGCTGCATACGCCTGTACTCGCGGCTACAGAGCAAACGCTGCTACTGGATAGTGATGCACTGGTTTTTTCCTTTCCTCTTTATGTGGACGGAATACCTTCCCACCTGCTGCATTGTCTGACCGGACTGGAGCAGCTGCTTCGTGATAACAAAAGAAATATCAGAGTATATGCCATTGTAAATTGCGGATTTTATGAAGCACATCAGAATAAGCATGCCCTACAGATCATGAAGAATTGGTGCGTGAGAGCAAACCTTAGCTGGGGTCAGGGAGTTGCTGTCGGAGCCGGTGGAATGGTGCTCAGTATCCGTTCCGTACCACCCGGAGCAGGTCCGAAGAAGAAGCTGACAATGGCCCTACAGGAGCTGGCATCAACAATCAGGGAAGACAAAGAAAGCCAGGATATCTATGTCACTCCGGGCTTTCCAAGATTTCTGTATAAGGCTTCTGCCGATCTCGGTTGGGGTCAGGCGATCAAAGCGAATGGTTTAAAGCCTAAGGATTTAAACCGAAGACTGGCAAAACAATAATATTAATATCGATTGCGCTTCACATAAATCAGACTTGAAGTAAAGGTTCCGCCGATGCTCTCCACGTAGTCCCGGTATTCCTCGTAATCAACATAGTACAGACTTCCCCAGGAAGAGATACGAAGCATGATTCTTCCTGTAAGCTCATCCTTAATCAGACCCGTTACGGTTACATAATGGCCGTTGATATCATACTTTACCGCTTTGTAATAGTAAGCTTTTATTACTTCCGAGGTGTTTGTGATATCGGGTTGCAGCGTGGATGGCTGGAAATCTATCTCCCGTAGTTCATAGAAGGATATTCCTTTCTTCCCCCACAGATTCGGAGTATTTGGCCCGATGGAGAGGATGACAGGAATATCCTTTTCCAGCATCTCCTCTATCATATCATACATATCATAATAATTCAGGGTCCATTTCCAGGAGGCTTGCAAGCCAAGTCCGTAATCATTGGAATAGGTATTGATTGCCGATGCGGCGGAAGGTCCCAGTACAGCGAGGAGTGGGAGAGCCTTGGTATATTGGTTATGAATCTGCTTTACATAAGTGAGATAATTCGGATATACGATTTGATTTTCCGGGGTTACAGTCAGCGTAGTTAAGGGAGTCTGTAAGGTTTTCTTCCTGCGCGACAGATATAGAAACAGATCCGCAGCTGCGATGGTTCCGCAACCATAATTGCGAAGGAGGGTATCCTTACTGTACCATTTCTTATCAGGAAACCACATCTGACTTCCTCCGTATGAAATGCGGGTATCCTGGATGACGGGAACATAGTCTGGGGCGGATAACTGGACAACAATATTATTTCTGAAGGGCATTACGCCGCCTCCCAACATCGCTTCTTAACATTAGTTTATTCGAATTCGCTTGTTCATGTTGCAGAGAAAATTTGAAGGACAGGGAAGAAGCGGCATTAAATTGATGAAATTGGCTTTACCACAAGATCGTCGATAAAAAGAAAGAACCGACATCCCTTACGAGAAGCTGATAACGAGCTTATCAGGCGGAGGATGCCGGTTCTTTTATTTTTTATTTGTTTCTTATACGACCTTAATTTTTTCGGAGATTTTAAGCTCCATTCCTTTGTTTTTGAGCTTATTCTTCGGTGTCCTGGCTTTCTTCCTCAGCCTCGAATTCGCTGATCTGTCTCTTTCTCGCCATCTCGTCACTATCAAGATACTCGTCATAAGAGGTGATCTTATCGATGAGATGTCCGTTATAAATCTCCATGATACGGTTTGCCGTTGTCTGAATAAACTGATGGTCGGGTGAGGTAAATAATGCGACACCGGGGAACTTAATCAAACCGTTATTCAGAGCAGTAATGGATTCCATATCCAGATGGTTGGTCGGCTCGTCAAGGATGAGTACGTTTGCTCCGGCAATCATCATTTTAGATAACATGACACGGACTCTTTCACCACCCGACAGGACATTTACCTTCTTTGAACCTTCTTCTCCGGCAAATAACATTCTTCCCATGAAACCGCGGACATAAGTGACATCCTTCTCAGGGGAGAAGGGCATCAGGAAATCAGTAATGGTCTCATCTCCGGCAAAGAGCTTGGTGTTATCCTTAGGGAAATAGGACATGTTTGTAGTGATACCCCATTTATAGTTGCCCTCATCAGGTTCCACCTCTCCTGAAAGAATCTGGAACAGCAAAGTGGTAGCACGGGTATTCGGTCCGACAAAGGCAATCTTATCTTCCTTGCCCACGATGAAGGAAATCTTATCAAGAACCTTCACACCATCGATGGACTTGGAGAGATTCTCAACAGTAAGTACCTCATTACCGATGTCACGGCTCGGTCTGAAATCAATATAAGGATATTTTCTGCTGGAAGGACGGATGTCATCCAGCTCGATCTTCTCAAGGGCTTTCTTTCTGGAAGTCGCCTGTTTGGATTTGGAAGCATTGGCAGAGAAGCGTTGGATAAATTCCTGCAGTTCCTTGATCTTTTCTTCCTTCTTCTTGTTGGCTTCCTTCATCTGCTTTACCATCAACTGGCTTGATTCATACCAGAAATCATAGTTACCGGAGTAGAGCTGGATTTTGGCATAATCGATATCTGCAATGTGAGTACATACTTTATTTAAGAAATAACGGTCATGAGATACTACGATGACGGTATTCTCGAAGTTAATGAGGAATTCCTCCAGCCACCTTATCGCTTCTAAGTCTAAGTGGTTGGTAGGCTCGTCGAGGAGCAGAATGTCGGGATTACCGAACAATGCCTGTGCTAAGAGAACCTTAACTTTTTGACCGCCGTTTAACTCATGCATCGTCAGGTAATGAAGTTCGGTCTCAATGCCGAGGCCGTTCAGCAGGGATGCAGCATTGGCTTCAGCCTCCCAGCCATCCATTGCTGCGAATTCACCTTCCAACTCACTGGCACGGATACCGTCTTCTTCTGTAAAATCTTCCTTAGCATAAATGATATCTTTTTCCTTCATGATTTCATACAGGCGCTTATTTCCCATGATAACGGTATCCAGAACCTGATAAGCATCATATTTGAAGTGATCCTGCTGAAGGAAGGACAATCTCTGTCCGGGGGTGATGATAATATCACCCTTGCTGGGCTCCAACTGCCCGTTTAATATTTTGAGAAAGGTGGATTTTCCGGCACCGTTGGCACCGATCAGTCCATAGCAGTTGCCTTCAGTGAATTTGATATTCACATCCTCGAACAATGCTCTCTTTCCTAATCTTAAAGTAACATTACTTGCCTGTATCATGTATAACCTCCTGGATACTTCCAATTATCTTTGATCGCCATTTCTATTGTATCGTATATTCTTGATTTTGCAAGTGAAAATGTGATGATATACGAAACAAAAGGTCCTGTTATTAAAATCGGATGGGACATATGTTACAAAAGACAGGTTAGTAATCTTTAATAGGAAACGTAAGACAAAAGGCCGGCAGTCGAAAGACTACCGGAACACATGCACGAGAAGGTCTCCGGAAAGACGACTTTCCGAGAGCCTTCTTGTGCATGTTTATCCTGTCACCTGCGCTGACAGGACCTTTTGTCAGACAAATCACGAAGAAAACTCTATAATTGTGAACAAATCAATGTGTTATTTGTTTTCAAATAATTCACATACCGTTAATACCTTCTCCATAATTCGATATTATAATGAAATCATAGAAACAGAAACACCCTAAATTGATGAAACCTACTTAACATAGAATTTTTTCATAAATCTCCTCCCTCCCCCAAAGAGCCAACTCCAACGAGTTGGCTTCTCCTCTGTAAAGGAGCTGTTTTGAGTAGAAAGAGAAAGGGCTGGCTTCCCAAACATACTTGTTGGAAGCCAGCCCTTTCCTATATCACTGTAACTCTTATTTTAATGTTGCAATTTCATCGAGTCTGTCCATAATCGGCAGGTGCTGAGTACATAGGGTCTCACATTGTCCGCATTTGATACATTCCGCTGCCAGTTGGTTGGAGATACCCCAGTGCCATTGCAGACGATTCATGATATCGTTACCAAGGATTTTCTCGTTATAAGCGTCCATGAATTTAGGGATATCAATGCTCTGAGGGCAGGACTTGCAATAACCGCAACCGGTACACAGATTGTTTAAGGCCATACCCTTAGATTCATATTCTGCATAGATTTCTGCTGCGGGTCTTTCCTCCAGATTCTCAACTGCCTTGATTGCTTCGTCGACATGCTGGGTCGTTGTACAACCGCATAAAGCAACGGTAATTTCCTTATGGGAAGCCACGAAACGAAGGGCTGCCTGCGCTACATTTAGATTCGTACCTTCTGTCAGGTATTCGAAGGTCTTCGGATTACTTGGGATTAAGCCACCTCCAAGAGGATTCATGACTACGATGCCCATTCCCTTATCATAGGCAGCTGTAATACCTGCCTGACGGAATCGGTAATTCAAAGGATTATAGCCGATCAACATTCCCTTAAAGGCATTGGAGTTGATGACTGTCTCCAGCTGGTTCCCCTGCATGTGGGAGGAGAAGGTGATGTTTTTGATTAAACCCTCTGCCTTTGCCTTCTCGAAGGAGCTGTACATTAAGTCATACTGCTTTTCAAAGGATCCAAGGTCCAGAAGGCACCATAGATAATAGAAGTCCAGATAATCAACCTTCAATCTGGATAAAGAGGTTTCAAGTCTCTGTCTGAACACATCCGGGGTGAATTCACCGCCATAGGAACCCAGATTTACCTTGGATGAGATGTAGAAGCTGTCTCTGGGCAGCTGTGATAAAGCGATTCCGGTGATTTCTTCACTCTTATCATTGCAGTAGAAGGGTGCGGAATCAAAGAAGTTAATTCCATTTGCATGGGCATGTAATACAACCTCGGCACATTTTTCGAAGCGGCCTGCCTTTACATCCTCATCGTCATATCGCATCGTTCCCATTCCGATCGCGGAAACCATCATATTTGTATTGCCATATTGCTTATAATACATAGTATACTTACCTCCGTTATTTCGTCTATTGTAATCGATCCTTCGTTTGTTGAAAATGTCCGATTCAGACCTTTTCATGTAGTATCTCATAAAACATAACACATGTCTATGATATAGAAATGAATGCTTACCTTCTCGACTAACTTACATTTTATGCGAATGAATTATCAATAGCATAATTATTTACGAAAACAGAAGTTTCGTAAAGAGTAGGAGGAGTGAATTCGTGACTTTGGCAACGTCCGGACCATCGTTTTCGTTTGACTTTTAGGGGTATCTCAGATAGAATGAAATTGCAATATAAAATGGTTGAATACGGAAGAAAGGCGGAAAACTTCTATGGCAATCAACAAAGCGATGAGAATTGCGTTGAAAGCATTATCCTATCCTGACCTTGATGTAAAGAAGACGTATAAGCTGCAACGGCAGCTTAAGACAGCGACGCATCCTGTCCTCAAACCATTATACGAGATGTGGGATCATAAAGTATCGATCGGGGAATATGATATCCCTGTTCGTATTTTTATGCCTCCTTCCGACTACTTCTTCAAGAAAATCCTTATTTTCTTTCATGGAGGAGGGTTTGTCTTCGGTAATATCGACACTTATACAAATGTCTGCTCTAATATGGCTAAGCAGACGGGACATATCGTAGTATCTGTAGATTACCGGTTGGCTCCGGAATATAAATTCCCTACAGCTCCGGAGGACTGCTATGCGGTAACACGTGAGATATTTTTAAATGCGCAGCTTCTTGAGGTGGACCCGGAGGAGATTACCCTGATTGGGGACAGTGCCGGAGGTAATCTGGCGGCGGTCGTATCCATGATGGCCAGAGATAGAGGAGAATTTCTGCCAAAAAGACAGATCCTTCTATATCCTTCCACAGGCTGCGACCATAGCGAAACCTCACCATATCCTTCTATTATAGAAAATGGAACGGACTTTCTTCTGACCTCGAAGAAAATTTGCGACTTTTTAGACCTTTATAAAAACAGTGAGGAAGATTTTCAGAATCCATATCTGGCACCGATTCTGGCGGAGGATTTATCAAGAATGCCGGACACCCTGATCATTACAGCAGAGTACGATCCCCTTAGAGATGAAGCAGAGGCTTTCGGTAAAAAATTATATGAAGCAGGAAATCAAGTAAAGGTTTTTCGGATGAAGGATGCGCTGCACGGGTTTATCTCCCTGCCGAAGCATTTTGTCCATGTAAAGAGAAGTTATGAGTTGATTAACCGATTTTTGAATAATGAGGATAAGCAAATTACAAGTAATTGAAGATAAACCGGCAAAAAATCGTTAATAATTACTGGATAGAGATACCAACCGGAAAGGGGGTAGTCAGATTCATGACCAGAAAAAAGCCGGTAGAGTGGATGAGATTGGACAACGCTGCTAAGATATTCCCCTCAAACACCAATGAAAAGGATACGAAAGTATTCCGCTTTGTATGTGAATTAAAAGAAGAGATTGATCAGGAAATATTGCAGCGAGCACTCGACAAAGCCTTACCAATGTTTCAAATCTATCAGACAGTGATAAGAAGGGGAATGTTCTGGTATTATTTCGAAGGCACGGAAGCGAGACCCGAAGTGGTGCCGGAACGTAAGCTGCCCTGCAGCATGCTGTACCATACGAATCGAAGGAACCTGTTGTTCGAGGTTTCTTACTATAATAAAAGAATTAACCTGGAAATGTACCATGCGGTAACCGACGGGACAGGAGCGCTGGGATTTTTGAAGACAATCGTATATTATTATCTGACGATAAAACATTGCGGAGAATTTGAGGACAAGCTCCCGAAGCTTGATTACGATGCCTCCTTTACCCAGAAGATGGATGACAGCTTTTTAAAGCACTACACAGGAGACCGTACTCTGGACAAGATTAAGATAAACCGAGCCTATCGTATCACCGGAAGGCGTTCGATAGACAATCGTCTGAGGGTTCTCGAAGGTGAGATGTCGGTGAAGAAGATTCTGGAGCTGTCACATCACTACGATACGACTATGACAGTCTTTCTGACTGCGTTATATATGAAGGCTATCTCGATGGAGATGCCACACCGGGCGAGAAAGAACCCGGTTATTCTTACTGTTCCTGTTAATTTAAGGACATATTTTCCGTCAGTCACTGCCAGAAATTTTTTCTGTACCATTAGTATTGCTTATGACTTTGGCAAGAATTCGGATCATTTGGAGGATATTATTGCCTCGGTAAAAGAGAGCTTCACTAGGGAACTGACCGAAGATAGGCTTCAAACCCACATCAATCGTCTGTCAGCGTTGGAACATAATGTATTCCTGAGAGTTTTCCCATTGGTTATCAAGGATTATGTCCTCCGATTTGCGAACTACTTAAGCGATCGGGGTATTACTGCAACTTTGTCCAATCTTGGAAGAATTACCGTTGCCAAAGAGCTAGCTCCCTATATTCAGTTATTCAATTGCTTTACAAGTGCGAGAAGACCCCAGATCTGTATGTGTTCTTATGAAGACACACTGGTGATCAGCTTTGTTTCTCCCTACTTATGTACGGACATCCAGAAGAACTTTTTCCGCATGCTGACCAATGAGGGAGTAGCCATCAAAATAGCCTCGAATAATAAGGATATATGACTTGTTTCTGAAAAACACTATTTTTCTAATGAGTCTCATACAGAACTTTCCTGAAAATGATGCTTAAGATTTGTAGGAGTGGAGGTATTTATGTTTACCTGTGATAATTGTAAGGTTTCCCTGAAGGGAAGCTATGAGGTGTGTCCGTTATGCGGTGGTATCATAAATGGAGACGAAGAGGTGACGGAGGAGGTTTTTCCAAGCCTTCCTACCATTTTTCAGGAGTTTAACATCTTCATCAGGCTGATGATTCTTCTGTCTATTGTGGCGATTGTAGCAAGCTTTGCTGTCAATATGATTTTTACCAGGGAGTCCCGCTGGTCCTTCATCGTGGCCGGAGGTGTCGGCTGCCTGTGGTTAAGCATGTTCTTCATCATCCGAAAGAAAAGTAATATACCCAAGACAATTCTCTGGCAGGTGGTTCTGATCGGTATCCTATCCGTTCTGTGGGATAGCTCCATGGGGTGGCTGGGTTGGTCGATAGATTTTGTCATTCCTGGTATCTGTGTTGGAGCGATGATTGTGATGGCAATATCCGCTAAGCTACTGAAAATCAGCGCCAGGGATTTAACCGTGTATTTTTTGATTGATGCGATATTTGGCTTTGTACCCATCATATTCATTATATTCGGAGGACTTCATTTTCTTTTTCCATCCGTAATCTGCGTAGCGGCCAGTATCATCAGTATTTCGACTTTGATTTTATTCCAGGGGGATAATATGAGGGCTGAATTGAAGAAGAAAATGCATATTTAGAACTGCATATATCAAGCTGTATATAGAACTGTATATAAACTCCATATAAAGCATAGAACAGAGAGGATTAAGAGTATGAACAGTTTTCGTTTAAAATGGATTGCAATTATTACTATGGTAATAGATCATGTAGCAGCTGTATTGTTACCGCAGACTTCACCGGCATGGATGGTGATGCGCGTCATCGGACGGCTGGCCTTTCCGATCTTTGTATTTTTACTGGTAGAAGGTTTCCACCATACCAAAAATGTGAACAAATATCTGATTCGTCTCGGAATATTTGCGCTACTTTCTGAGGTGCCCTTTGATCTGGCCTTTTACGGAACGGTGATTGAATTTACGCATCAGAATATCTTCTTTACTTTATTTCTCGGTCTCGTCTGTATCTATCTGATGAGTCTGGTGGAAAAAAAATTCGGGAAAAATGCGATACAGACGAATATTCTGAACGGAGTGATTACGCTTATCTTCTGTGTTATTGCCTTCCTCCTTCGTACCGACTATAACTATGCAGGAATCTTATTGATCTCAGCCTTTTATCTGTTCCGTGGTAATAAGGTATTACAGACCTTCACCCTGTTTTTCGTATCCGCCTTTGTACTTGGATACATTAATGTTTTCGCTACGCTGGCGATTATTCCGATTGCTTTTTATAACGGAGAAAAGGGCAAAAGTATGAAGTATTTCTTCTACATCTTTTACCCTGCACATCTTCTTATTTTAGCGGGAATTAATCTGTTGCTCTAAGCTTTGGTAATTGGTTCCCGGGTATGATCGGCATATTCCTGCCGGGAGCTGTTGCGGACATGTTCTCCCGATGAATACGACTGATGGGGATAATAATATTTTTCATCGAAATCCCGGATGCTGCTCTGGGAAGGAAAACGGTAGTAGGTTTTTTTTACAGGTTGTTCGTAATACATGCTTGCAATCCTCCTGTGATAAAACTTTTGTATTACTATTGTTCGTAAGACTGAAAACTTCTATACAGGAAAAGCAGTGCAGACTGCATTGAAAGATGAAAAAATACAAATAAATGGAATAAAATTCGCACTGATAATGTGGATTGGAGAAATTTATGGTAATGTTTACTATTGCAGAGGTAAAGCAGTTTATGGCAAAGCTTCTGACACAAAATACTTTTGATGATTTTATTCTTCGGGAGATGGAGCTCTCTACCTTCATGAATTACTCCGTAAATGGAAAGCTGAATGAGACTTATTTCACTGAGGAGGAATTGAAAGAACGCGGACCGGTCCGGTATGCATTATGGAGTGAGGTTCGAAATACAGCCTATTCGATGATTAAAGGGAATAAGACACCGCTTTCTATGAAGATCGTCTTCCAGCTTCCCGAGAGCCGTACGGAGCTCTTGATTGGACAATCCGGAGGCAGGATCAAGCCGGAAGAGGTGGGCGGCTTATATTTGAATGTCAGGTTCGAGAATAACGAACTCCACATTATTACGGGAACTGCAATCAAGACATTTACATTGGATAAAACTCTGGAACAGGAATGGGATAAGGAAGTGGCCCGAATTCTTAAGGAACAGGGTGTTGTTAGCACTCTTGCTTAAAGAGTGCTAATTTTGTCTTGACATTTCAAAATTACAGTATTATCATAACACTTGAGGAATTTTACAAGACAAAGGAGTTGTTAATGCATGAGCACAGAACGTGGTAATTTATCAATTCATTCCGAGAACCTTTTCCCAATCATTAAGAAATGGTTATATTCAGACCATGATATTTTTGTCAGAGAGCTGATCTCCAACGGCAGCGATGCGATTACGAAGCTGAAGAAGCTGGAAATCATGGGAGAGGCAAATCTTCCCGAGGATAACCATTATCAGATTACGGTTACTGTGAATCCGGAAGAGAAGACCATCCGTTTTTCCGATAACGGTATCGGCATGACAGCGGATGAAGTAAAAGAATATATCAATCAAATTGCATTTTCCGGAGCGCAGAAGTTCCTGGAAAAGTATAAGGACAAGACCAACGAAGACCAAATCATAGGACATTTCGGTCTTGGTTTCTACTCTGCCTTCATGGTTTCGTCAAGGGTTACCATCGATACCCTGTCCTGGCAGCCCGATGCACTTCCCGTCCACTGGGAATCCGACGGCGGTACCGAGTATGAGATGGGCGATGGCAGCAGAACCGAACGCGGTACTGACATCACATTATTCCTCAATGAGGAGAGCTACGAATTCTCTAATGAATACCGTGTGAAGGAGGTCCTTCAGAAGTACTGTTCCTTTATGCCGGTAGAGATTTATTTTGTCAATGCAAATGCCATAAAGGAAGAAGTCAAGGAAGAGGTTATCGATGCTTCTGTGGAGCAGGATGGTACAGTAGAGGAAGCTAAGCAGGAGGAGAAGAAACCTCAGCCTATCAATGATGTGAACCCTCTCTGGGCAAAGCATCCGAATGACTGTAAGGAAGAAGACTACAAGAAGTTTTACCGTGATGTATTCCATGATTATAAGGAGCCCCTATTCTGGATCCAACTGAATATGGATTATCCCTTCAATTTAAAGGGTATTCTGTATTTCCCGAAGATCAATACAGAGTATGATTCTCTGGAAGGGCTCATCAAACTGTACAGCAACCAGGTATTCATTGCAGATAATATCAAGGAAGTTATCCCTGAATTCTTAATGCTGTTAAAGGGTGTGATCGATTGTCCCGATCTGCCGCTTAATGTATCCAGAAGTGCACTGCAGAATGACGGCTTTGTGAAGAAAATCAGTGAGTATATCTCAAAGAAGGTGGCTGACAAGCTTAGCGGCATGTACAAGGTAGAGCGTGAGAGCTACGAGAAATTCTGGGATGATCTCAGTCCCTTTATCAAATTCGGATGCTTAAAGGATGAGAAGTTCCGTGAGAAGATGAAGGATGTCATCCTCTTTAAGAATTTAGAGGACAAATACATCACCCTTACCGAGTATGTGGAGGCGAAGAAAGCTAAGGATGCTCCTAAGGACGATAAGAAGGCCAACGAAGGTGAGTCCAAGAGTAAGGAAGCAGATGCTACTGTAGCTTCAGAAGCTGAATCAAAGGAGCATGTACATGATGAGCATTGTGAATGCGGTCATGATCATGAGCATGCACATGAGGAAGACGATGAGTATGTAGATGAGGATAAGAAGACCGTCATCTATTATGTAACGGATGTGAAGCAACAGAGTCAGTACATTAACATGTTCAAGGAAGCAGGCACCGATGCATTTATCCTGACCCACAATATTGATCAGCCCTTTATCACCCAGCTGGAATATCAGGATCAGACCATCCGCTTCATGAGAATTGATGCTGATATCAACGATGGCTTTAAGGACAAAATCAAGAAGAAGGACCAGAAGGTATTAAAGAATAATACCGAAGCTATGACTACCCTGTTCCGCAAGGTACTGGGTAAGGAGAAGTTAGAGGTCAAGGTAGATAAGTTCAAGAATGAAAAGGTGTCTTCCGTGATGACCCTTTCCGAAGAAAATCGCAGAATGCAGGATATGATGCGTATGTATAACATGTCCGGCATGGATATGGGTAATCTGGGTGGGGGTGAGACTCTGGTATTGAATGCGAATAACCCTCTTGTTCAGTATATCCTTACCAATGAAAGCTCGGAACAGACCCCGATGATCTGTGAACAGCTGTATGATCTGGCATTACTCAGTCATAAGCCATTGGAACCGGAAGCAATGACAAAATTCATCCAGAGAAGTAATGATATCATGATGTTTCTGACGAAATAAAAAATCAGGTAAGCGTTAATAATAAAGCTTAGGAGGAGATAGAGTTCTCTTCCTAAGCTTTTCATATGTGCGCCCGGCGGGCGCACGTTTCAACGGGTGTAAGTCCCGAGTCCGCCCGGTAGTGGGAAGGACATAGCCAATGACAAGGGTGTCGTGGGTGACTGCGAATCTGAAGGAAGTCGGATGGCAA
>JAEZOB010000027.1 GCA_023414355.1 Bacillota bacterium
GACAGAGGTGGAAGTGCGGTAACGCATGTAGCTGACTGTTACTAATAGGTCGAGGGCTTGACCTAAAATGGTTTGTTATAAGGAAACAAAGTTTCCTATTTGGATGACATTTTCTTGTGTAGTATCAATAAGGCCCAGTGGCTCAGTTGGTTAGAGCGCCGCCCTGTCACGGCGGAGGTCGAGGGTTCGAGTCCCTTCTGGGTCGTTAAGCTTTCATTGCAATGATATTCATTGTATGACAAAGCTTAATAAGTTGGAAAACGATTACTAAATAGTCATTTTTAACTTATACTTTATTATTGTATTAATCGAATTTAATACATATAATAATCCCATGGGATCTTAGCTCAGCTGGGAGAGCATCTGCCTTACAAGCAGAGGGTCATAGGTTCGAGCCCTATAGGTCCCACTTACACCGATGTGTCTCAATTCTTGATTATAATTCACTTTTGAATTATAATAGATAGAGCAATCGGGCGGAGCTCGAGGCTCTGCATTGTAAATTGTTTTACGCCGATGTGTCTCAATTCTTGATTATAATTCACTTTTGAATTATAATAGACAGAGCAATCGGGCGGAGCACGAAGCTCTGCATAGTAACTGTTTTTATGCCGATGTGGCTCAATTGGCAGAGCAGCTGACTTGTAATCAGCAGGTTATCGGTTCGAGTCCGATCATCGGCTTACAACTGAATATAGTTGTATATTTATTTGGATGGGTTCCCGAGCGGCCAAAGGGGGCAGACTGTAAATCTGTTATCGACGATTTCGAAGGTTCGAATCCTTCCCCATCCATTGGCGTAGAGCCAAAGATAGTTAGCATTAACTGCGACTATAATATGTATCGCGGGGTGGAGCAGTCTGGAAGCTCGTCGGGCTCATAACCCGAAGGTCATAGGTTCAAATCCTATCCCCGCAATTCAAACAAAAGAGAATACATATTTAGAATTTTCTTTTGTATTACACTAATCAAATAACTTTCGTAACCCAGAAGATCGGGCATCCATTCTTCGTAGGTAAGCGAATTTGACCTTGCCCAGATAGCTCAGTTGGTAGAGCAGAGGACTGAAAATCCTCGTGTCGCTGGTTCAATTCCGGCTCTGGGCATTTTGCTTTGTGAAAAGCAATGAGTGGAGTGAATATTCATTCATCCGATGGGATATTAGCTCAGTCGGTAGAGCACATGACTTTTAATCATGGTGTCCCGGGTTCGAATCCCGGATGTCTCATTTCAAAAATAGGGGATCTCTTATGAGATCCCTTTTTTAATGCAATAAGAAAATGCATCCTATTACATACCATTACTACGCAATCCGCTCAGGAGCGATGAATGTGTGTAGTACATTCCTTGTTCTTTTCTGAAAGAGAATATGCACTTGTAAAGTAAATAGGTTTGCATCCCATAGTAAAGCGGGCAGAAATTATTCTTATTCTTAGCTAGTTTGCAGAATTAGCGCGATATATTCAGAGAAGATAATCCTGCAGTATTTATATTGACACTTACTGAAAAAAAATATGATATATAGTATAGGGTTCAAATTGATATATTAATATTGGGTTAAAGGGTGGCTTATGAAGGAAGAGATGATTCGTCTAAAAAACTGGATAGAGGAAAGTGATAATATTGTGTTCTTTGGAGGAGCAGGTGTGTCTACTGAGAGTGGAATTCCGGATTTTAGGAGTACAGACGGGATTTACCATATGAAATACGCTTATCCACCAGAGACGATTCTTAGCCACAGCTTCTTTATCAAAAAAACGGAAGAATTCTATGATTTTTATCGTGATAAGATGATTTATTCTGATGCAGAACCCAATATAACACATAGAAAGCTTAAGGAGCTGGAGGCAAAGGGTAAACTGAAAGGAATCATTACACAGAACATTGATGGGTTGCATCAGAAAGCGGGGAGCAAGAAAGTATTAGAGTTACACGGCTCAGTACTTCGTAATTATTGTGTGAAATGCGGAGCCTTTTATCCAATTGAGAGCATTCTTGAAACAGAGCATATACCGTTCTGTAACTGCGGCGGTATCATTAAGCCTGATGTGGTTTTATATGAGGAGCCATTAGAGGATGCTGTTATAAGAGAAGCAGTTCAATTAATCAACAAAGCAGAAATCCTGATTGTCGGAGGAACCTCCTTAAGTGTCTATCCTGCAGCTGGATTAATTGATTATTACGAGGGGAGTAAATTAGTTTTAATCAATCAATCTGTCACTCTATATGATAATAAAACAAATCTGTTGATCAACACATCCTTGGGTGAAGTTTTCTCAAATATATAACAAACAGAGTATAATTGATACCATTGCCTGAAATGTAATAATAGGTTATAATAGAAAGAGTTTTACTGGAAAACTACACAAATGCCAATATATGGCAGACGGATATCTATGAAAAAGTTATTTTTGACAAGAACAACACGAATAGTGTATTATAAAATAGGTGTTGATTTTTATGATAAATACATTCATATGATACGAATTAAGATAAATTACTTGCGAGGAGAAACAACATGAGGTTTGCTTTGCCAAAGCACAGAACAGCCCCACTCATTTTATTTGCTATTTTTGGTATCATGGTATCACTTATATTAGCTTCATTTTTTATGAACCGTATGATACAGTACAGTTATGATAATCAGTGTGAGGAATATATTGCCGCATCGGATAACGCTGCGGCTTTAATCAGCCAAGAGTTTAAAAATTCGTTAACGACACTTCAGACCAGTGCTGTTTATATAGCTAAAGCAGATAATTATGATAACACTGCCACACTCGGATTACTATCGGAGCTTTGCAAAAGCAGTCCATATATCGATCTTGCAGTGCTTCAACCCAATGGAAGAGGACTTAATCAGGCAGGACAAAACAAAGATTATTCTGCAGAGAAGTATTTTAAAGAAGCAAAGCAAAAGAAGAATTACCTTTCAAACAGTCTTCAATTTGATGAGGAAGGCAAATCCTACCTGATTCAAGCAGTTCCGATTGTAAAGGATGATGTATGCAAGGGAGTTCTTGTAGCATGGGTAGATGGAGAAATCAACAATATTTCTATGCTGGACCAGGAGATTAAGGAAGGAGCCTCGATTTATCTTGTAAACTCCGATAATGAGCTGGTTTCCTATATAAAGGGTTCCGATATTAAGAATTTTAATTATGACAGACTTTTATCTAAGGGCGAAATGAATTCGGAAAGAAGCAGGGAGAGAACAGAATCCTTAAGTAAAGCTGCATCCTTAAATCTTCGACAGGTTTTTTATGGACAGGAAGTGAAGAATACTTACATCTGGACAAGAAAAGACCTGGGTGTCAATAATTGGTCTATTCTTTATGGAAAACAATATAAGGTCGATCCAACGACAAGAGAAATTCTTGACCTAACGAATGTAATGTGGGTGATCATTACGTCTGCTACTTTTCTCTTATTTCTTATCATGATTGCTACCCAAAGAAAGTCAAACCGAAGAATTGTTAAAATGCTTTATCTGGATCCGGTTACAGGAGGCGATAACTGGTACCGGTTTAGAATTAATGCCAGTAGGATTGTTAACAGTAAGCAGTTTCTTAAAAAGAAGTATGCTCTGGTGAATTTCGATATCAATCGATTTAAGATTATCAATGATGCTTATGGTTATCATAAGGGGGATGAGATTCTCAAAGACATCTACGGAGTGATCAAGAAGTGGATTAAACAAGGAGAAACCTTTACCAGATATGCTGCGGATCAATTTTATATTTTGATGTCTTTTCAGGATGAGAGTGACTTAAAAGAACGAATACAGGAATTGAATGACAGATTGCATCAATTGAGTTATACTAAAACAGCAAAGATTTTTTATGGAGTATATCATATTACAGAACGTACTGACTCCATTGACCGAATGGGTGAATTCGCAGGTGTAGCAAAGAATAATATCAAAGGAAGCTCCGAGCATCATGTCTCTTTCTTCGACGAAGCAGCAAGAAGAAGGTTGATTGAAGAAGAGGAAATCGAAAAATCCATGAATGAGGCTTTGAAGAATGAGGAGTTTCAGGTCTATCTGCAGCCAAAATACATGGCCAAGGAAGAAACCATCTTTGGTGCGGAGGCACTGGTTCGATGGCAGGATAGCAGCGGAAAACCGTTATCACCAAGCTATTTCATACCGGTCTTTGAGAAAAATGGCTTTATTACGCAACTAGATCTTTATATGATCAGGAAGGTGTGCGAGCTCCTTAGGAACTGGTTGGAGAAGGGGTATACTCTACTGCCGATTTCAGTCAATATATCAAGGCTTCATTTTGTTAATCACCATCTTGCCGAGACGATTCGCGACCTGGTTGACAGTTATCGGGTTCCTCATCAACTGATTGAACTGGAACTCACTGAAAGTGCATTTCTTCAGAATAAGCAGCTTCTGATCGATACAGTAATACGATTAAGAAATTATGGCTTTTTGGTTTCCATGGATGACTTTGGTGCCGGATATTCTTCTCTGAATTCTTTGAAGGATCTACCTCTCGATGTTGTAAAGCTGGATGGCGAATTGTTCCGAATTACAGATGAGGTGGAACGAGGCTTGACAGTGATCCGCAATACTATTACAATGGCTAAGGATCTGCATATGAAAGTGGTTGCAGAATGTATCGAGACCAAGGAACAGGTCGAATTTTTATGCACCGTAGGCTGTGATATTATTCAGGGCTACTATTTTGCTCAGCCGATGCCCGCAGATCAATTCGAGCAAAAATATGTTTCCATGACCAGGATTGACTAAGTGGATAGAAAGTTGTTTATTTTATAGGAATGTGTGTATAATTTGACGATTGTATTGTATCGCAAAATATAGTATAGTTAATATACTATATGCATACGATAAGCATTGACAACGGAGGTTTGACGAAACAAAAGTCCTAACAGACTAATAATAAGTTCTCCCGGACCGGCTTTATAGATGCATTAAATTCATAATAATGGCAGACGCTATCGGACAAGTAGTCATCATATTTGTACGGTAGGATGTTGTGCGCTGTCATGCACTTAGGGAGGTATGTTTATGAAGCTGTTTCTTGATACGGCAAATGTGGATGAAATTAAAAAGGCGAATGATTTAGGTGTAATCTGCGGAGTAACAACCAATCCGTCCTTGATTGCAAAGGAAGGCAGAATTTTTGAAGAGGTTATTCAGGAAATCACTAAGATTGTGGATGGACCGATCAGTGGTGAAGTGAAAGCAACAACCGTCCTTGCAGAGGATATGATAAAAGAAGGCAGGGATATTGCGAAAATTCATCCTAATATGGTAGTTAAAATTCCTATGACGCTTGAAGGCTTGAAAGCTACTAAGGTTTTAGCATCTGAAGGGATCAAGACCAATGTTACATTAATCTTTACTGCTAATCAGGCTTTGCTTGCAGCTAGAGCGGGTGCAACCTATGTATCTCCATTTGTCGGACGTTTAGATGATATCTCAACGGAAGGTACCGAGCTGATTAGAATAATATCCCAGATTTTCCATAGCTACAACATAAAGACAGAAATCATAGCTGCAAGCATCCGTAGCTCAATTCACATCACGGATTGTGCATTGGCAGGTGCTGACATCGCAACGGTTCCTTACAGCGTAATTGAACAATGCACTAAGCATCCTTTGACTTCAGCAGGTATTGAGAAGTTCCAGCAGGATTACAGGGCAGTATTTGGTGAGTAATATTTTGAGATACTATTAAAATATATTTTTATTTAAGGAGGATCTACAATGAGCAACATCGATACAATGTCAGTAAATGCGATAAGAGTATTATCCGCTGATGGCGTTCAAAAAGCGAATTCAGGACATCCCGGTTTACCGCTTGGATCAGCAGCAATGGCTTATGAATTATGGGCAAAGCATATGAAGCATAATCCCGTCAATCCGAAATGGGATAACAGAGACAGATTTATTTTATCCGGCGGACATGGCTCCATGCTTTTATATTCCTTATTACATTTATTCGGTTATGGCCTTACAAAAGAAGATTTAATGCAGTTTCGTCAGGATGGTTCTTTGACTCCCGGACATCCGGAGTACGGTCACACAGTAGGCGTAGAAGCTACCACCGGCCCTCTTGGTGCAGGTATGGCAATGGCTGTCGGCATGGCAATGGGTGAAGCGCACCTTGCGGCTAAGTTCAACAAAGAAGGTTATCCGGTAGTGGACCATTACACCTTTGTACTTGGTGGAGACGGTTGTATGATGGAGGGTATCACCTCTGAAGCTATGTCTCTGGCAGGCACCTTAGGTCTTGGAAAATTAATCGTATTATATGACAGCAATAAAATTTCTATCGAAGGAAGCACTGATATCGCTTTCACTGAGGATGTTAAAAAACGTTTTGAAGCCTTCGGTTTCCAGACCTTAGTTGTTGAGGATGGCAATAACCTGGCAGAGATCGGTGCCGCTATCGAAGCTGCAAAGGCTGATTTAAGCAGACCTTCTATGATTACAGTGAAGACTAAGATTGGTTTCGGCAGTCCGAAGGAAGGTAAAGCAAGTGCACACGGCGAACCTCTCGGAGCTGATAATGTAATCGCTATGAAACAGAATTTCGGATGGCCGAGTGAAGAGCCCTTCTTTGTTCCGGAAGATGTATATGCAAATTATAAATCTATCGTTCAGGAGCTTGCTAAAGATGAAGAATCTTGGAACAAAATGTTTGCGGAGTACAGCAAAAACTTCCCTGATATGAAGACCTTATGGGATCAGTATCATGATGAAAATGCAGGTAAGGCATTGATCGATAATGATGACTTCTGGGCATATGCAGACAAGCCGGAAGCAACCAGAAACTTATCCGGTTTAATTTTGAATCGTATCAAGAATTATCTCCCTAATGTAATCGGCGGAGCGGCAGATCTTGCTCCTTCTACCAAGACTTACATGAATGATATGGGTGATTTCTCCAAGGAGAACTATGGCGGACGTAATCTTCACTTCGGTGTAAGAGAACTGTCTATGGCTGCAATGGGTAACGGACTTGCACTTCACGGCGGATTAAGATCGTATGTTTCCACCTTCTTCGTATTCAGCGATTATGTGAAGCCGATGGCAAGACTTTCCGCATTAATGGGTCTTCCTGTTACCTACGTATTGACACATGACAGTATCGGTGTTGGAGAAGATGGTCCTACCCATGAGCCGATTGAGCAGCTGGCAATGCTTCGTGCAATGCCTAACTTTACCGTATTCAGACCTGCTGATGCGACAGAGTGTATTGCAGCTTGGTATTATGCAATTACATCAACAAAGACTCCTACAGCTTTGGTACTTACCCGTCAGAATCTTCCTCAGTATGAGGGCTCTTCCAAGGAAGCATTAAAGGGAGGCTATATCATCTCCGATTCTAAGAAGAAGGTTCCGGATGCAATCGTTATGGCAAGTGGTTCTGAGGTTGAACTTGGTGTAAATGCTCAGACTGAACTTGCAAAGGAAGGCATTGATGTCAGAGTGGTGAGTATTCCTTCCATGGATTTATTCGAAGCACAGTCTGATGAGTATAAAGAAAGCATCATGCCGAAGAACGTTAGAGCAAGAGTTGCAGTTGAAGCTGCTACAGACTTCGGTTGGGGCAAGTATGTTGGCCTTGATGGTACAACTGTCACCATGAAGGGCTTCGGCGCTTCCGCACCGGCAGGCACACTGTTCAAGAAGTTCGGCTTCACTACTGAAAATGTGGTAAAGGCTGTTAAGAGTGTACTGTAAGACAAATAGATAAGGTAAAAGTTTCCTTTAATGAATACAACGGATCCAAATGATCTATAACGCCCTATGGGAAAGCATTGCTTTCCTGTAGGGCGTTTCTAATAGAAATTTAATTTAGGTGTATTGAAAAATCTTACAGTAACCGATACAATGGAGTAAGATGTTGAAGTACTTGTATGAGGAGGGTTATATCGTGGCCAGGATATTAATCGTAGAGGATGAAATTAAGATAGGCAGATTCTTAGAACTGGAGTTAAAGCATGAAGGGTATGAGATTTTACTTGCCGGTGACGGAAGAACGGGACTGGAGAAGGCGTTGAAGGATAATGTGGATTTGGTGATACTTGACATCATGCTGCCAGGACTGAATGGAATTGAGGTTTGCCGAAGAATCAGACAAGAATCACAGATTCCGATTATTATGCTGACGGCGAAAGACGATGTAAGTGACAAAGTTGCCGGTTTGGATACCGGTGCAGACGATTATATGACAAAACCCTTTGCTATAGAAGAGCTTCTTGCAAGAATCCGGGTAGCTCTGAACAGAAGGAAGCATACGACTGAACCCAAGGGCGATATACTGCAGATCGGAGGGGTAACGCTTAACCTTGCGAGCCATAGTGCTTTTTACGGTGAGGAGGAGTTGATCCTTACCAAGAAGGAGTATGAACTGTTGGAATATATGATGAAAAATAAGAATATTGCATTGACCAGAGAGCAGCTTTTAAATAATGTATGGGATTATGAGTACTTTGGTGATACCAATGTAGTGGATGTCTATGTCCGTTACTTAAGACAGAAAATAGATGAAAAATATGGTGTACACCTAATATCCACAGTGCGGGGAATAGGCTACATTATTAAGGATGAACAGAAATAAGCTTTGTCAGAAGAGGGGATAACTACCGGATGAAAATCAAGCCCTTAGAGCTATTAAGATTTGTATTACGAAAGACAGTCCTCCCGATTCGCAAGAAAAGAGAGGCTTGGCTGAGTACGTTTCGCCTATCTATGGCCTTCCGTATCTCTATGGCCTATTTGAAACTGATGTTGACGCATGGGATTCTATTAATGCTTGGTTTTTTTGTGATCTATATGTATTCGGTACAACAGGATTACGAACAGATCTCAAAGGATTTTATAACACATACGAAGGAAAGCAACTATACAGGAATCGAGAATCCTTATTATTCCAGAGGTTTTTCGATGATGGTTCGGGATAAGGAAACGGGAAGTATCATTTACAGCGATTTGGATTATAAGCCTGCTTCAGCAAAAGCATTTTTTCATGGAGTGCATTTTGATCCGACCAGTAAGTATTATAGCATGGTATTCTATGAAAATAGGCAATTTAGTGCACATGGCATAAACTACTTAGCTGCTTTTGAATATAATATGACCCATAGCTATCAGACCTTCTTGTCAATTTTATGGAAGTTGGTCATTCTGTATCTGGTGGTGGTTGCACTAATTATACGAAAAGGCAAACGTAGTGATGTAAAGCTGTTCGAGCCGGTCAGGGTAATGTCGGCAACTGCGAACAGACTGACTGTCAACAACCTCCATAGTGAACGACTGAATGTGGAGGGGACAAAAAATGAACTTAAGGATCTGGCAAATGTCATCAATGCGATGCTGGATCGGATCGAGACTTCTTATGAGAGTCAGAAGCAGTTTGTATCGGATGCATCACATGAGCTCAGGACACCGATTGCTGTTATTCAGGGTTACATCAACATGCTAAATCGTTGGGGTAGTTCAAATGAAGAGGTTTTACAGGAATCCATCGAAGCCATTCAAAATGAGGCCCGAAGTATGCAAGACCTGGTAGAAAAGCTCCTATTCCTTTCAAGACATGATAAGAAGACTCTGAAATTGACGAAAAAGCGTTTTAATATGCGGCTGCTGGTAGAGGATATGGTGAAAGAGACCAGATTAGTGGCAGGTAACAGAATCATCAGTAATCCAGTCATGGAGGATGCGATTGTTTACGGAGACAAGCAGGCATTAAAGCAAGCAATCCGTATCTTTATAGATAATGCAGTCAAGTATACGAAGGATGGGGATGAGATTATGATCTCCTGCCAGAGAATCAATGATGACTGCGTCATAACCGTTGCGGATACAGGGATCGGCATGACAAGGAAGGATGTAGATAACATCTTTAACCGGTTTTATCGCTCAGAGCATGTAAGGAACCAAAATATTGGCGGACATGGCTTAGGTCTTTCTCTGGCAAAGCTGATTATCCTTGCCCATACGGGTAAGATCAAGGTAAGATCTCAATTTAAGAAAGGGTCAAGCTTCATTATCACAATACCGAAAAGAAGATATTAGGGGGAAAGAAATGTATAAGTTTAATATTGAGAAATGCCCATACTGTGGCAGTACGAAGCTTGGAGAAGGATATCAATCCGGCTATGCCGCTGTTAGCTCTATCAGAAACTTTTTTAGGTCAAGTAAGATTTTCTATGTGATATGTACCGACTGTGGGAGTGTCGTACACAGCTATGTCAAAGATCCTTATAAGTTTTAATTTCTTGAAAGTCAAAATAGAGTATATTGATACGACTTTACTCAGTCGAGGATCAAGGATGGAAAGGTTATTCAGATAGGAGGGAATATTCTTGAATAGGTTTGGGAGGAAAAGTGTGAATATTAGAGAAGCGGGAGAAAGAGATCTACCAGGGCTTTTGCAGCTATATACGCAACTGCATGATAATTCTATGCCGGAATTCAATGAGAGGCTGTATTCTTTATGGCAGCAGATTTTAGCAGATCCTAATCATCATATTCTGATTGGATGCCAGGAGGAAGCGATCATCGCTTCCTGTGTGGTAATGATCGTACCTAACCTGACCCATAACCAGCAGCCCTATGCACTGGTTGAGAATGTCATCACGGATGAACGGTATCGAAACAAGGGCTACGGAACGGAGCTTCTGAATGCTGCCAAAGCACTTGCCATAAAAGAAAAATGCTATAAAATCATGCTTATGACAGGATCAAAGAAAGAGAGTACTCTGAATTTTTATGAAAGAGCAGGTTATAACAAAGCGGATAAGACAGCTTTTATACAATGGCTTTCATAACATAAGCCGAAAATAGACCAAACACAATTAGGTTCCTGAATCAGACAGAGGTACGAGATGGCAATATAGCTTTTTGCCATTTCATACCTCTTTTTTTACAGCTTACCACACGAAAATGCAGCTTACCTGTTTCGCTATTGCATACCGATCGGGATGGGTGTATTCTCATACCAGCAAAGAGAACAAGGAAAAACGAGTTGAAAGCGGAGGAAATATGGAAAACGTAATTGAAGTAAATCACTTAAAAAAGTATTTTAAGGAAATCAAAGCGGTAGATGACATCAGCTTTCGTGTAAAGAAAGGACAGCTATACGGATTTCTCGGAGTCAATGGTGCGGGTAAATCTACAACCATCAATATGCTGTGTACCCTGTTGAACAGAACAGAGGGTGAGGCAACTGTATGCGGCTACCTTCTCGGGAAGGAAGACCGGGAAATCAGGAGTAAAATCGGAGTAGTTTTTCAGGATAATACCCTCGACGAGCGACTGACGATCAAGGAGAATCTTATGATAAGAGCCTCCCTATACGACAGCAGCAGTAAAGCCCTGCAGTCTAATCTGAACTATGTATGCGACATTCTGGATATCGGAGAGTTACTGAACAGACAATTCGGTAAACTTTCCGGCGGACAGAAGAGAAGATGCGAGATAGCAAAGGCTTTGATGCATCGACCGGAGGTACTTTTTCTGGATGAGCCCACGACTGGGCTTGACCCTCAGACACGGCAGAATGTCTGGGAAAGTATCGAGATGCTAAGAAAGGAAGACAAAATGACGGTCTTTCTGACAACACATTATATGGAGGAAGCTGCGAAAGCACAATATATTTCCATCATGGAAGGCGGTAAGCTGGTAGCAGACGGTACACCCTCGGAATTAAAGAGGGAATACGCACAGGATATATTAAAACTGATACCGGAGGACAAAGAGGAGTTGTCCAGAAAATTATCAGAAGAAAAGCTCAGCTTTGAACATAGAAGCAATCACATCAGGGTAGCTATTCCGGATTCCATGTTTGGACTGGAGATATTGAACAGGATGAAAGGAAATCTAAAATCCTTTGAAGTAATCCAGGGGACAATGGACGATGTATTCTTAAATGTAACAGGAAAGAGCTTATAGGGAGGAAAAATACGATGTTAATACTACGTTTAATCAAGCGCAATATCTTAGTCTATGTCAGGGACAGATCCAATGTGTTCTTTTCCCTTTTATCCGCAATGATCATCATCGGTCTGATGGTGGTTTTCTTAGGAAAAATGAATGCGGACGGTGTGGTTGACTTACTGAAGCAATATGGTGGAACAAGAGATGCATTGGCTGATAGGACTCATGCAGAACAACTGGTCATGCTCTGGACCTTGGCAGGGATCGTGGTTGTGAATTCAGTTACAATTTCGCTCAGTATGGTTGGTATTATGATAGAGGATGAGGCGCAAAAGAGATTATCCAGTTTCTTTGTTACACCGGTAAAAAGAGGCGTATTTGTATTAAGCTATATTTCTGCAGCATTTATCATGGGAATTATTATGTGTGTATTGACAGTGGTAATCGGAGAAGCATATATCTGTTCAACAGGCGGTACAATTCTGTCAGCAGCTGCTTTGGGCAAAATATTTCTTTATATCGTCTTAAATGTATTTACGTCTGCAACTATGGTATTTCTGATTGCTAATTTCGTACACAGCCAGAGTGCCTTTAGTGCAGTAAGTACTTTAATCGGTACACTGGTCGGATTCTTAGCCGGAATATATCTTCCTATGGGAATGTTACCGGAAAAGGTTCAAAGCGTATTAAGATGGTTCCCCCTGCTTCACGGCTGTTCTTTTATGCGTTCAGTCTTTACGGAGGATATTCTGAACACGACCTTCTCCAATTGTCCGTCAGAGATGATCAGTGGATACAGAGAGTATATGGGTATCACAATTTTATATCAGGATAAAGCAATGTCAGGTACATTTCAGGTGGCATTTATGGTAATCAGTGGTATAATCTTTATAGGAATAGCTGCAATCCTGCAGAGAAAGAGAAACGTCATGAGCCGTTAGCACATACGATTTCTACACTGTAAATTTGTACTTGCGGCTAAATTTACAGGTATTCTTAGGAATGGAGATTGGTATGAAGATTATCATCGAAGATTGTAATCCCGGAGAAGAAGATCAGATTATTGTCCGCTGTAAGGAGTTGGATGAGAATTTGCTAAAAATTCTGTCTGAGCTGAAGCTTGGACAGAAAAAGCTTGCCGGTATAAAGGATGGAAATATCACGATGATTGAGCCGTCCTACGTATATTATTTTGAGGGAGTCGATAATAAGGTCTTCATGTACTGCAAGCAAAATGTATATGAGACGAAGCTGAAGCTCTACGAAATAGAAGAAGAGTATGAGAATACAAATTATTTCCGGGCATCAAAATCCGTTATCCTGAATGTATCTAAAATAAAAAGCATCAGTCCGGCTTATTCTGGAAGGTTCGAAGCACTGTTGTTCAATGGAGAAAAGGTAGTTATCTCCAGACAATATGTTCCGGACTTGAAGAAAAAGTTAGGGCTGTAGGGAGGAGGCAGATATGAATAGGCTGAAATTAATTCTTCGAACCTTTATCTATGTTTTAGCAGGAAGTGAGATCGGTACCGCTATATATATAACAATTTTAAAGCCGGATGCAAGGATTAATCTTGCACTTCTCTGGCAGGTGATTATTATGTCATTGATATCATCGCTCGGTTCCCTGATTTTTGCATCGAAGAAGGAACTCGGAAAGAAGCAAATGAAGATTCGCCAAACGATACACGCGATTTACACAATCATTGTTGTCTTAGGGATAGCAATCCTGTGCGGTTGGGTAAGTGTTAGCAGTATTGTTGAACTGATTGTTATGATTCTGATGATTACCGGTATTTATTCCTCAGTATGCTTCATGATGTTCCGGCAGTCCGAAAAAGAAGCCGAATACATCAATCGGAGACTTCGAAAGATTTATCCTGAGGAAGAGAAGGAAGAATAGGGAATACAAAACGATCAAGAAGATCAGGAAGATCAGAGAGAGTTAAGAAAATTAATAGAGCAGAAAGAACAGAAAGAACAGAATAACAGAAAACAGGAAGATCTGATAGAACAAGAAGATCTGATAGAACAAGAAGATCTGATAGAACAGTTCTAGAGATTCTTCTCATGATAGATAACAGTGAATTTGGGGAAAGAGCGCATGGAGATAGAACAGCTGATCAGAGAGTATGGTACGTCCATATATAATTATGCTTTAAGGTTATCCTGCCATCCTAAGGATGCGGAGGATCTTGTACAGGAGACCTTCTTCCATGCGTGGAGGAGCTTAAGTGAGCTAAAGGAAGAAAAAGCGGTAAAGCAATGGTTGAATAAGATCTGCTACCGCCAGTTTCTGATGAGAATTCGTAAGGCAGGAAGATATCAGGAAGAGCTGGTAGAGGAGTTCGAGTTGTTGGAACAGGAGGGAGTTGCCCTCAAGGAGGTTTTTCCGGCACCGGAAGATGAGCTTCTGGTGGAGGAGGAAATCAGAGAATTACAGAATGGTTGCTTTCTGGCAATGGTTCGAAAGCTTACGTTAAACCAACGAATCGTGTTCTCTCTGGTAGATATGTATGGAATGAGCACCGAAAATGCAGCGGATCTGCTGGGAACCTCTGTTTCCGCAGCGAAAGGACTTCTGCACCGTGCACGGTTGAATATAGACTCCTTTTATTCAGGACACTGTAACCTGCTAAGTGTACAAAACCCCTGCAGCTGTAAGGCCTGGATCGAGTTTGCACAGAATAGGGAGAAACTTCAGAGTCAGACGAAAGAGCTTTTGGAAGCTTTGGATTACCGGGAAAAGAATTATAAGTTTAGCCCGGAGGTTCGCAGGAAGATAGCATACCTGTACGCCAATATACCCGAAAAGAAGCCCGAGGAGGGCTGGTATCAAAGGGTAATCGATACATTAAAATAAAATATTTTTTTGAAAACGTATCCTTTCTATTTTTTGTGCATCTATAGTAATAGAACATAAATAGAAAGGAGATTTTTATGAAGAGAGTAACCAATGATTTTCAATTATTTATGGAGGAATCAAACGGAGTCGGACAAGCTCTCATGGGAGCAATCATGAAGACAGCCGAAGTGAGTGCCCTGGATGCAAAAACCCGCGAATTGGCTTATATTGCAGTACTGTCCGCACTTCAGATGGCAGGAGGTATACCCTATCATGTGAAGCAGGCCAAAGAATTGGGGGCAAGTCTGGAGGAGGTAAAAAGTGCAACATTGGTTGGCATCCCTTTATGTGGCATTAGACTGGCAGAAGCGTTTGCAACAGCGCTTCATAGTTATTCGGAAGAGGATTAGTACGAACAAGTGAGAGCAAAGAAACAGGAAGAGCTAAGAAGCTGTAAGAGCTAAGCAACAAGAAGGATCATTATGATCGGAGGGATAGAATGGGAGAATTGAGTGAACTACCCAATATTGGGAAGGCCGTAGAGGAGCAGCTGAACCAGGTAAATATAGCGACATATGATCAGTTAAGAGAAACCGGAAGCAGACAGGCCTGGCTGAACATTAAGGCAATGGATCCCTCTGCCTGCATTAACAGATTATACGCACTGGAAGGTGCAATCCAAAAGATCAGGAAAAGCGAGCTTTCACCTGAGGTAAAAGCAGAACTGAAGGAGTTCTATCATACGTTTAAGTAATGTATTGCAGGAGGAAGGAGTGAATGTACTGAATATAGATTGCGGTTGTGATATAATCTCAGTGTAATACGGATTAGTTTGAACCAAAACCGTAGCGAGCTGAAAGTAATAGAATAGCCTCTGATATGATATAGGACGACAATAATCTATATCGGTGAGAGGGTACTAGCGAAAAAAGAAGCTGTTAAGCGTGGATTGAGTTCTCAGTACGGATCATAATTACTTTAATCATGATCCGATCTGAGACGGTACACACGAAACAGCTTCTATTATCGTTTATTAGTATTCTTAAATTTAAATGTTCTTAAATTGTGACATGTAGAGTTTATAGTAAATCCCCTTCTTCGCCAGCAGCGCTTCAGAACTGCCCTCTTCCTGGATACCACCATCGTCAATGACAAAGATCCGATCAGCTTTGCTGATGGTCGACAAACGATGTGCAATAACGAAGGAGGTTCTACCCTTTAGCAGTACCTCAATACCTTGCTGTACCAATAGCTCTGTATGAGTGTCAATACTGGAGGTGGCTTCATCCAGAATCAGGATCTTTGGCATAGATACCATAGTTCTGGCAAAGGCCAGCAGCTGACGCTGCCCGATGGATAATCCGGCGCCTCTTTCCTTCAACTCTGTCTCATAACCCTTTTCCATCTTCATGATAAAATCATGGGCATTGACTGCCTTGGCAGCAGCGATGATTTCTTCTTCGGTAGCATCCAGTTTACCGTAACGGATATTATCTGCTACAGTCCCGGAGAACAGGAAATTATCCTGTGTCATGATACCCATCTGCTTTCGAAGGCTTTCTATAGAAACCTCCTTCACATCATGTCCGTCAATATAGATATTACCCTGCTGTACATCATAAAAGCGGCTGATCAGATTCACAATCGTAGTTTTTCCTGCACCGGTCGGACCGACAAGAGCGATGGTCTCTCCGGGATTAATACGAAAGCTAACATCATTTAGCACATTGCTATCCTCGTCATAAGCAAAGGATACATGGTCAAAGATAACCTCTCCCTTAATCTCCGGAAGCTCTTTCACAGAAGAGGAGTCCGTGATATCCGGATTGGTATCCAGAATATCAAAGATTCTTTCCGCTCCTGCAATGTTGGTAATCAACTGGTTATAAAAATTACTTAAGTTCATGATCGGACGCCAGAACATGGAGATGTACATGGCAAAAGCCATAATCGTTCCCACATTATCGGTACCGATTCCCAACAGCCGGATCGCCACAAAATACAGTGACATGATGCCGAGACCCCAGCTGAAATCGATGACGGAACCGAACGCATCGTTTAACACGATAGCGCTTACGAAGGAATCACGATGCTCCTTCAAAAGCTCGTCGAAGGTTTCACCGGTCTCATCCTCTGCTGTGAAGCTCTGAATAATTCTCATACCGGATAAATCTTCATGAATAAATGCATTTAGATTCGAGCTCTTCTTACGATGAAGCTGCCAGCGCTTATGTGATCTGGTCTGGATAAACCAGAGGCCAAACATCATGAGCGGTAAGGAAATCAATGAAGCAAGCGCAAGCTTCCAATTGATAATCAACATAATAACCACAACTGCACAGATAGTGATAAAATCCGGAATCAGGGTAGTTACGCTGTTGGAAAGCACATCCTTCAAGGAGTTGACATCACCGATGATTCTGGCAAGGATCTTACCGGTAGGACGGCTGTCAAAGAAATTGAAGCTTAGCTTCTGTATGTGGGTATAAAGCTCCTGCCTTATCGTTAATAGTACATTATTGGATACCTTTGCCATAAGAAACATTCGAAGCTTTACTAAAAAGACAAAGGTGATATTCAGGGCTGCAGTAAAGAGTCCCAGTCTGACCAGGCCATGGATATCCTTGTTAGCGATATGCACGTCGATGGCCTGATCAATCAATAGAGGATTTACGATCGAGATAGCGACGGTTATCAGCATGATTAGGATAACAGCAAGGATCGGTCCCTTATAAGTCAGCATATAGCGAAACAATCGTATTAGTGTAGTTTTCTTACTGACGGATTTTATATATTCGTCTTCTTTGATGGCATTTATTGACATGCTGCCACCTTCCTTTCATCGGACACAGTGCTGCCGTCTATCTGCGATTCCAGATAGTCTCCATACTGTGCCATATATGTTTTATAATAGTAACCTTTATTTTGTAATAGATTTTCATGGGTGCCGCGTTCTACGATCTGACCATCTTCCAGGATGACAATTTCATCTGCATGTCGAACTGCGGAGATACGGTGAGCGATGATAATCTTTGTTGAATCGATCTGATTCAGGGATTTCTGGATCATAAGCTCCGTCTCCATATCAAGTGCCGAAGTGGAATCATCAAATACAAGAATTGGTGCCTTCTTGGCTAAAGCACGGGCAATAGAAATTCTCTGTTTCTGCCCGCCGGACAGACCAACACCGCGTTCACCGACGATGGTTTCATATTGATCCTCCATTCGTTCGATGAATTCATTTGCCTGTGCGTCTGAGGCAGCCTGGATTACTTCTTCGTTACAGACCTTATTCCTCTTTCCCATCTTTACATTTTCGTTGATGGTATCTGAGAATAGGAATACATCCTGCATAACCAGCGAAATACTTTTGCGTAGCTGACGCAGAGTTAGTTCCTTTATGTTAATACCATCAAGATAGATCGAACCTTCACTGGTGTCATAAAAACGCTGTAACAGATTGATGATCGAGCTTTTTCCTGTTCCGGTTGCACCCATGATGCCTATGGTCTTGCCGGAAGCTAATTCAAAGCTGATCTCTGAGAGAATACTCTTCTCCCCAAGAGCAAAGGAAACATTCTCAAATCGTATATTACCCTGCACTTCCTCTAAGAGGACGGGTTTCGGGACTTCGGTGATCATTGGCTTCTCAGCAGATATTTTCTTAATACGCTTAGCGGATGCGATTGCTGAAGCAAAATCATTGGAGAGCCATCCGAGCATTTCCATCGGCCATACGATATTCATGGAATATTCTGCGAAGGCACCCAAAGTACCAAGACTTATATTGCCCTGAATCACCTGGTAACCACCGAGCATAATCACTGCCATCGGCAGCAGCTTCGTTACAAACTGAAAATACGGGTAAAGCTTGATGAATACCTTAGATTGCTGCATATTCAGCTCGTAATAGCGTTTGTTATGGGATAAGAACTTTGCGATCTCATGCTTCTCTCTGGCAAAGGCCTTTACAGTGCGTACACCGGCCAGATTCTCCTGTGCAACGGTATTCAGCTGAGCATTTTCTTCACTGATTGCCTCGTAAACCTTACCGAGCTTCTTCTCCATCAGTAAAGCGAGACCGCCCATGATCGGCAGAATAACAGTCGGCAGGATAGCAAGCGTCGGACTGAGTCTGTACATACAGAAAAGCACGATACTGGTATGTATGATAACTTCAATGATCAGCATGCTTACATAACCGAGCGCAGCCCAGATTCGGTCAACATCGTCCTTTAATCGGGACATAAGCTCACCGGTGTTGTTCTTATCAAAAAAACTTAAGGACAGGCTTTGGATATGGTTGAACAGATCCCTACGGATGTTCACAGTAATCCTTGCACTGACTAAGTCATAGATTAATTCCTTCAGATACTGGAAGATACACCTTCCAACTCCGATGAGTAATACAACGATAAGTAATTTCGGAAGCAATCCCAGTTCTCCGCCGACGATTACATTATCAATAATTCGTTGTGTTACCATTGGTGATGCCATATCCAGGGATACTGCGATTATGGTGCAGAGGATAGCTGCCGCATAAGCATACCAGTATCTAAGAATATAACGTGATATTTTCTTCATAATTCCTCCTGTTCCCAGCAAGCGCTCTACTCTTTGGCTACTCCTACCTTTTCCTACCCGTCGGAGCCTTATGACAGTTCCCTCAACCTCATAAGAATGTGCTATGGAGCTTCTCATTTCGAGGAGTCCTTTCTTAATTGCCTGCTGTATCAATTGCCGTCACTTTGTTACATTATAATTCAGACTAATTCCATCGGATGTCTTATCACCGGGCATCTTTCGTAATCAGGACAAAAAAATAAGCCGCGGTATGATAATACCACGGCATAGTAATCTAATAAGTATTGTCGCAATCTTCTCCTTCCCTTGTCAACACAATAGGGTAGGAATAAAGACACGTTCTAATCCTTAAGAATCCATGAGGTAATATCATATAAAGATTTCCGTATGAACTTGTGATCCACTGCAATAGCTCTGAATTTTACGTTATTGATCATATGCTTTACCTCACTTTCTGTAATAGTCTGCCAATATTATAGCCATGAATTAACTGAATTGTCAACACATTTTTTAAAATTCTTGATAAAATATTTTACAACAATGGAAACATTAATTTTTCATTAAGTTTTTATAACTTCAAGAAAAGTTCATATTTTTATGCTATAATAATAACAATGAACAAATCATGAATAGGTATCGTTCGATTTTTTAGACATACTATACAATATAAAGGTTGTGATGAAATGGATCTCCCCATGTTTTACGATGAGGCTGAGGAGTGGAGCAATGCGTTGCTTTTGTACGATGCAGCGCTAAAGGAAATTAATACAAAACTTGAAATATTAAATAATGAGTTTAAATTGGCTAATCAGTATAATCCGATAGAGCATATTGCTTCCAGGTTGAAGTCACCTCAGAGTATAGCCAAAAAGCTCCGTCATAATAATATGGAGCTTACGGTGGATAATATTATTAATTATGTGAATGACGTGGCGGGAATACGAATCATCTGTTCCTTTACTTCTGATATCTATCGAATTGCCGATCTGATTTCAAGGCAGAGTGATATTAAGGTATTGAAGGTAAAGGATTATATTATGCGTCCGAAGGATAACGGCTATACCAGCTATCATATGATTGTAGCTATACCGGTATACCTTACAGACCGCACCATAGAAACCAAGGTTGAGATACAGATCCGTACCATTGCGATGGATTTCTGGGCTAGCTTGGAGCATAAGATTTATTATAAATTTGAGGGGAATGCACCTGAGAATATTCAAAAGGAGCTAAAGGAATGCTCCGATATCGTGGCATACTTGGATCAGAAGATGCTGTCCTTGAATGAAGAAATTCAGAACTTTACGAGAGATCGATTGGAGGGCTGCCAGGAGGAACTGATCGGTACCTATAAGTCTGTGGTAGCAGAAACCTTTGGAACCATTGTTGAGGAGTCAGAAAGAACCGAAATCAAGGATACCGATGCGAAGGCCGTCGATTCTTCTAAAAAAGGATCAGAAAAGACAGGAAAGAAAAGAATACTGTTCGGATTGCGATAAAGGTGGTATAATTCTCATAAGAAGTCAGGGAAAGGAGCGATAGGATGTAGCTTTTACATCCTTGGAGATGGATATGAATTTACCGTTTGGAATACCGGGGGTAAAGGACCTTGGGAAAAGAAAGGAAGAGAATCCTGAAGCAGTAGCCCAGTACAAGCATAAGCTGACAGAATATCGTGACACCTTGGAGAATTATAGAAAAATAATTTCGGAATACTCCGGTAAACTGGAGGGATATGACAGAAATTCTGTGGAGAGCCAATTAAGCAAGGTTCAGTATGCACTTGACCTGACTTATATCAAGGAGCAGGGAGATAAGATACTGGAGCTCCTGACAACCATGAACAAAGGCTCTTCCGATAAGCTTATGACAGAACTCGAGGGCTTGATCACTACGTTGGTGGATACAAATTATAAGCTCGAGGGTCTTGATAAGAATGTAGTCAACCGTGTAAGTGAGCTTATGGTTGAGCTGCAGAAACAGACTGCGTTCCAGAATAAACAGTATCAGACAGAGATTTCAATTAGTATGGAGCAGCTGACAAGAAAAATGAAGAAGACATACGCTCTTCTATGGTTTATCTTTATCTTCGGATTGATTGGAATCAGCGGCATTGCATTTATTGTATTATATATCCTGGAAGTAATACCATTTTAAATTGAGAATACTATATTATTTTATGTCCCCATAAAGTGATGAATATTTCCCATGATGTGAGAAATATGACCAATGAAGAGGGCATCGTACTTTTTTAGGTACGGTGCCCTATCGATTTTTATCTATAACTTAAAATTTTTTAAAAGTGCTGCCAGTCCTGTGGTAGCCTCTTCTCCGGTGGAATAGGATGCGGGAGCATCCTCAACCTCTTCAATTACGTCTTCTTGTTCTTCCACAGCCTTCATACTCAGGCTGATCTTGCCATCCTTGACTTCCAGGATTTTGACGGTTACAGTTTCCCCTTCCTTAATGACTTCATTCGGAGATTTGATCCTTCTTCCGCAAATCTGTGAGATATGAAGAAGACCGCTTAAGCCCTCTCCGATATTAACAAAGGCACCGTACGGAGCAATCTTTTCAACCACACCGGTGGTCACCAGACCGGTCTGTAAACGGGAAATTTTACTTTTTTTATCCTTCTGCTCTCTGTCACGCTCCACCTCTTTTGCAGACAGAACCAGCTTCTTATCTTCTGCTGAAACAGTGATGATATTGACGTCCAGCTCCTTGCCAACCCAGGCCTCCAGATCCTCGACATATGTTAAGGATAGCTGGGAAGCAGGAATAAAGGCACGTACACCGTGAACAAAGGTTACCACGCCGGCATTCACTGCCTGAGAGACCTTTATGCGCAGGATCTTTTTACTTGCCATATCCTCTTTCAGCTTATCCCATGCCAGTATGTCATCGGCACGTTTTCTGGAGAGAAGTATATTGCCCTGCCCATCATCCTCACGGATTACTGTAGCGGAGAGAAGTTCACCAAGCTTTACATCGGCTTTGATGGAAAAGCCGGGATCATTGGAGAGTTCCTCAAGCTTTATGATCCCTTCCGCATAATATCCGAGATCGAGGATTACCTCAGCTTCCGAGATACCGATTACGGTTCCCTGTAATATGTCTCCCTCTTGTATTCTTTTAAAGGAGCGTGCGAGCTCCTCCTTGAAATCATCCATAGAAGGGATAATCTCGGGAGCGGCAGGCTCCGCTTCAATTTCGTTTAGATTAGCTTGTACTTCCATACTCTCTTTCATTTCTTCACTCATGATCATTACCTCCATTGATCCATAGTTCTTTTGTGTTAGTTTACGCAGAAAATGCGCTTTCCAGTCCTATCAGGATACTCTGCGGTAGACAAAGGAACGTCCTTTTTTACCTGCTTTTTCTATGGCTCCTACATAATTTAAAACATGCAGTGCTACCTGTGATACTTTTAAGGTTACGCCGGAAGCCTTCTTATAATCCTTTACGGTAAACTCCTCCTCCAGCTGTTCCGGAATAAGCTGCTGATAATCGTCTCTATCGTCAATGATAAATTCTTCAACCAGCTCTGTCGGAATACGGTCACTTCGGGTAGATCCCTTCTTCTTGTCCTCGCTCCAGCCGTTTAGGAGGCGGTATTCTTCCAGATCAATCATGAGAATCTTGATTCTTAGGTTAGGATCGATGAGATATTCTTTAATCTTATACAGTTCAGGAAAGATACTGTAGGGCTTACCGGTTTTTGGTGACTTGCGACGTGGACTAATCTCTCCAGTTTGTGGATTAACCCAGCGAATCCATTTGGTACTGGGGATAGGATAAGCAATCGTGACCGGTGCAAAAGCAAGAAAAGCCTGCAGCTTGCGGCGCAGCTTATCAAAATTGCGAGTCTGTATCTCGATAATCTCATTGCCGGTGCAGATATCGGCAACAAAGCCCCCAACCTTGATTTCATGGTTAAGGAGCTCAGGAGAAAGATAATATTTTAAAACCGAATGAACCGTTTTTTCCCCGAGGGTACCGATTCCGTTCAAACCCTGCTGTTGCCCGATGATCTCATCGCAAGCCTGCAGAAACAGCTGCTTATCCATAGTTTATCAATCACGCCCTTGCAAACATTCAATCCTTTGGCTCTACTTCAGCATCCAATAAATCTTGATTTCACAGGATCATCTTATGAAGCCTTCTTATAAATTTAGGATAATTGATTTTATATGGGAATGCAAGTATAATCATCAACGATAGAAAATTTGAGTATAATAGTTGCGATATTTACTATTTGTATCATATGCAAAGCCGACTCCAACATAACGATATTCGGAGGAAAGGATATTCCTACGCTGTTTGTCGGAGTTATAGATAGCATGGCTGGAAAGAATGGCATTTCCATAGCCGCCGATGATATTCTCGGAACAATCACTATAACCGATGCCCTCTGCAAATAATCGGCTGCCGGGTGTTCTCAGCTCGGGATCGATATGACCGAAGAAGCCTTTCTTAGCCATAGCTTCACTGTGCTTCCTGGCTGCGGACTCTGCCGAAGAGGACCAGGATAGAGGTGGAAGATTATTGCGCATACGAATGGAGTTCACAAGGTCATATGACATTTGCTCTTCATTGTGAATGACAATATCGGTATATTGCTTCTCATTATCCTCTAATACAGAAGAGTCCTCTGCCTTGGATTGAACATAAATACCCGTAACCTTATGTGTTTCCAATTGATCCATCAGGATTTTGGCAATATAGGTATCCGTCTCATAAGTCAGAATGGAAGCCTCCTTATAATCCTTCCCCAGAGCACGGTTGATTTGACGGATATCGTCACCGTAGCGGATGTGATGGAAGCTAAAGTCCACTGAATCAGAATAAAAGCCTACGACCTTATCATCCCTGACAGCGATAAAGGCCATACGGGAATAATCATTATTATAGATGTAATACGCATCATTATTTTCGGTAACATCGATACGACCCGGAGCACCGAAGGCTTTTGTTACCTGCCTTACACTGTCACCGAGGAGGAGAGAGGCATCTCTGACAAGCAAGGCATCCTCGGAAATTTCAGTAGGAACGATGTTAGCCGGAGCAGCGATGGGAGCAACAGTTTGGCTCATGAGGATAGAAGCCTCTTGTACGCCATGATCCACCTTTCTGAAATGAAAGGCATAAAAACTGCCAAAAAGGATAAGCCCGCCAATCAGACGGACCTTTTTTGATAACATGAATTTGAGCATGAGGATTCCTTTATGTAAAATTATTTTGATAAGGTATCTATTCTGATTCTAGCATAGGATAATCGGAATGAGATGAGTGGAATACTGGAAAGATTACCAGAGTATACCAAAAACAGACCTGTCATAACATTATGGTTGCAAAATGGATAAAATAGGATACAATGGAGAAAGACAGATAAAAAGGAGATGCTTTGAATGAAAATATTAGTGACCGGCGGTGCCGGATATATCGCCAGCCACACCAATCTGGAGCTTATGAATGCCGGATATGAAGTAGTGGCAGTGGATAATTTATGTAATTCCAGTATGGAAGCGGTACATCGTGTCGAGAAGCTGGCTGGTAAGCAGGTAAGCTTTTATGAGCGGAGTATTTTAGAAAAGGATGAACTGATAAAAATATTTGCAGCGGAGAAGCCGGATGCGGTTATTCACTTTGCCGGATTGAAAGCAGTCGGTGAATCCTGCCTGATTCCGTTATCCTATTACCATAATAATCTAACCGGAACAATCACATTACTTGAGGTCATGCAGGAGTATAATGTGAAAAATCTGGTATTCTCCTCCTCAGCCACAGTATACGGCGATCCGGAGACAGTACCTGTAACGGAAGAATTCCCGCTGTCCGTAACGAATCCCTATGGACGGACTAAGCTAATGATAGAAGAGATGCTGAGGGATTTATTTAAATCAGATCCAACCTGGAATATCGCTATTCTAAGGTATTTCAATCCGATCGGAGCGCATGAGAGTGGCGAAATCGGAGAGGACCCGAATGGAATTCCCAATAATCTTGTACCCTACGTGGCTAAGGTTGCAACCGGAGTGCTGGAGAGAATCAATGTCTTTGGGGATGATTATTCGACACCGGATGGAACCGGAATACGAGATTATATACACGTCGTGGATCTGGCTTTGGGACATATCAAAGCGATTGAGAAGCTGACATCGAATCCCGGACTGGTTATTTATAACCTTGGTACAGGTATCGGCTACAGTGTTCTGGAAATCATCCATAATTATGAAAAAGCCTGTGGTAAAAAGCTGCCTTATGTCATTGCTCCGAGAAGACCCGGAGATATCGCAGCAACCTATGCAGATGCATCAAAAGCACTGAGGGAGCTTGGCTGGAAGGCAGAACGCGGTATTGAAAAAATGTGTGAGGATAGCTACAGATGGCAGAGCAAATACCCGAAGGGTTACAAGAGCTAATACAGTAATGAGTATTTGCTCAGCAAATACCCGAAGGCTACAAGAACTAAAACAGTAATGAGTATTTGTCCCGATATTTTGTATAAACAAATAATTGGGGACTATATCTGGTGTCTTATGTGGAATATGCTTATATTTATTAATAAGCTGCACAACATGTTAGTGGATTGTTACAGAAAATTTACGAAAAAATTGAAAAAGTATTGACATTATCACTAAAATTTGATAATCTTGAAAAGGTTAGTACTGGAGAAGGTATTACCCAGAGGAAGAAGTTGGGGAAGCGAGAGGGTAGAAGATTTATAAAATAAGATTGACTAAAACGTATATCCGTGCGATATACCTTTTTGGTCAATCTTATTTGATTCTATGGACTGTTTTATGAAACTTCATGTTTTATTGCGTATATTCTTCCTCGGCGGAGAACCAGGGGTCGAGAACCTGTTTTGCCAGGCTAAAGATCTCGTGATAATCCATGGGACCCTTTTCAGCGATCTCGGAGACACCATGGATATTCGCGAGAGCGGGAGTGTAATCCGTCAATTTATATAGAGCATAGTGATAATCCGCCGGACCATTTTCATAATGGGTGATGATAGGTGTAATTCCGGCCTGACTGATATGGGTTCCGCTGTTATCCTTTGTGATCGTCACCTCTGCCATACCACCCAGCATTCTGGGGGCTTCCCGCTGGTAAGAGAGGAAATTGCCGAGGGAATAATAAACCAGCATTCTGCGTCCGCCTTCTTCTCCAACCCATTCCACCGGCTCCAGCACATGGGGATGAGATCCGATGACAAGATCGACTCCCGCAGCATAAAAGAAGTCTTTCAGATCCTTCTGCATGGAGATGGGCTGATATACATATTCGGTGCCCCAATGGGGAAAGACAATCGTGAAATCCGCTTCCTTTTCTGCCAGGGCAATATCCTGAGCCATTTTCTTCTTATCCAGCATATTTACAAGATAGGGCTGATCCTCCGGAAGTTGATTACCGTTTAAGCTGAAGGTATAATTTAGCATTGCGATTTTGATGCCGTTTTTCTCTATCACACATATCTTTTTCGCGGCCTCCTCTGTTTCATTAATTCCAAGCACCCTGATCGCTGGTTTGGTCTTCCAGTAGGCAAAGGCATTCTTGAGTCCCTTTCCGCCCTTATCAAGAGTGTGGTTGGTCGCCGATAACACGACATCGAAGCCGGCACCGATCAGAGCATCACCAATCTGGGTGGGGGAATTGAATACGGGATAGCCGCTATAGCCTAAGGATTTCCCTCCAAAGATAGTTTCCTGATTGACCACGGCGATATCGGCGGCGCTGATCTCTTCCTTCAGATTGGCATAAAGATGGTCATAGTTGCAGGTTCCGTCCTCATGCATACCGCTGGCTATGACCTCCCGGTGAATCAAATTATCCCCTACTGCGAGAAGAGTTACCTCAGAAGAGGTATTCTTATTGGCATCGGATGCTTCAGACCATGCCGGAACAGCGGAGCTTTCCTCCAAAGAAGAATAGGGGAAGGTATCAAATCGGTACAGGGAGTCCTCCTCGAACTGCCAGGCGGGTGTGTCAAAAGGGAAAGTAATTTCTGAAGCATAATACCAAGGATCTTCCGGATGAAGAGGATTCTTCAAAACATGAAAATCCTGTGCCGGCATATAGCCCTGTGCCAGGAGATAACATTTGCTGCCCTCTGCATCCATGGCCATATCCACGACAACGACGCAGTGCCCCGGAGAACCTCCCTGAAGGAACAGATCACCGGGCATCAACTCATCCAGCGTAATCCGGTCGCATTCCGAGGACAGAGATAAAGTACCGGCATAAGCGAATACCATATCCAGATAATTTAAGAATTCCTCATGGGAAGCATCATAATCCTTGGCTTTGTACCAGCGGACCTCATTGCCGTCCACTTTAATACGGTTTCCATCCCGCCACTTGGAATATTCCATAGTAAAGCCGTTGGTTAGATGAAAAGCTATTTTATCATAGGCACCGACGGACCAGTAGTATTCGGCAAAAATACGAATTGCCGAATCGGCACATTGTTGCAGATCACGATTGCTTAAGCTTAAGTCAAATACTGCTGCATGAATCTCCTGATTGGGCTTCGGATGCCCGTTATACAGCATTACTTCGCTTCCTGCTTTTTTTAAGGGTAGATTGCGTAAAAAGGTAACCATCTCCTCGGTCCCGGTGGTTGGGCGACTATATCCGGAGGGAGGATTAATTCGTCCCTCAAGAGTCATACTGTCATCGTTATAGAAGGAATATGGCGAAGGGGTAGGTGCTGCTGAAACCGGGTCAGAGCTGTCGGATGTTCCCCTCGAAGGCGTATTAGTCGGGTTGACAGCTTCTATTACTGAGGCAGCAGGTACAGGCTCCTCGGCAAAAGAATCGGCTTTTTGCCGGCATCCCCCAAGCAGTAAAGCTGACAGCAGAAGGAATAGCAAAACCCCGAGGTTATGGTTATTTATTTTATGATTAGAGTAAAAGCTTTTATTCATGACTAGTCTCCTGACTTTAATTTAGTGAAAGCAAAAGGTTTGACTGAATACCATTCTTTCCATAGATTGACATTAGAATTTATTATAGCATGAGACTGTCAAATAATCCATCCCGGATGGGTAATAATATTCATAACTATAGCAGCATTTAACTTATGTAAGGAAATGCTCATGGGATATACTCGTGCAAGGAAATACTTTGACAAAGCGAAATTCCCATGGTATACTTTGACATAAACATAGGGAATCAAGAAATTAACGGATAACCTAACGGAAGAAATTGAATACTATAGAAAAGGCTATGAAAAGAAGAGTACACTGTCCGACACTCAACAGAGAACCCCGGAAAGCTGAGAAGGGGAGAGAGATGATCAATCTGACTTCATTATGAAGTTTGTTCAGACAGCGGAAGATGGTCTTGGAGCTGCGCACCGAGGAGAAATCTTAGGCTGCGACGGAGGCAACCGTTATATTGCTGAGCTGTAAGCAGACAGGACTGACGCGCATAGCAGTCCGTATCGCCGGCAGCAACAAAGGCTTTTATCGCAAGATAAAAGCGAATTAAAGTGGTACCACGGGAGCTTCTCTCGTCTTTAAAGAGATTTAAGGATGGGAGTTTTTTTGTGCGAAAAAATGGATTGATTAAGATGGAAAGGAATGATACAGCATGAGTAAAAAACCGTATTATATTACCACCGCGATAGCATATACCTCAGGAAAACCCCATATCGGCAATACCTATGAGATCGTGCTTGCGGACAGTATCGCACGCTTTAAGAGATTAGAAGGCTACGATGTATTTTTTCAGACAGGGACAGATGAGCATGGCCAGAAAATTGAGCAGAAGGCAGCGGATGCCGGAGTGACTCCGAAGCAATTTGTAGATGGAATCGCAGCTCAAATCAGGGACATCTGGGATCTGATGAACTGTTCCTATGATAATTTTATCCGTACTACGGATGCAGATCATGAGAAACAGATACAGAAGATATTCCGCAAATTATATGAAAAAGGAGATATCTATCAGGGACATTATGAGGGTATGTATTGTACTCCCTGTGAATCCTTCTTCACTCAATCTCAGCTGGTAAACGGTAAATGTCCCGACTGTGGCAGAGAGGTTCAGCCGGCGAAAGAGGAAGCTTATTTCTTAAGGCTCAGTAAATATGCGGACCGCCTGATAGAGCATATCAATACCCATCCGGAATTCATCCAGCCGGAATCCAGAAAGAATGAGATGATGAATAACTTCCTTCTCCCGGGACTTCAGGATCTTTGCGTATCCCGTACCTCCTTCAAATGGGGTATTCCGGTTGATTTTGATGATAAGCATGTGGTCTATGTATGGCTGGATGCCCTCAGCAATTACATCACCGGAATCGGATATGATGCCGATGGCAACAGCACTGACCAGTTTAAGAAATTCTGGCCTGCTGATCTTCACCTGATCGGAAAGGATATCATTCGTTTCCATACCATTTACTGGCCGATCATTCTGATGGCATTGGAGGTTGAACTTCCGAAACAGGTATTCGGTCATCCCTGGCTGTTGCAGGGAAGTGCTGCGGATAAGATGAGCAAATCCAAAGGAAATGTCATCTATGCCGATGATCTGGTGAAGCTGTTCGGTGTAGATGCGGTAAGATATTTCGTATTGCATGAAATGCCCTTTGACAATGACGGTATTATCTCCTGGGAGCTACTTGTGGAGAGAATCAATTCCGATCTGGCCAATACGCTTGGCAACTTAGTGAACCGTACCATCTCCATGTCCAATAAGTATTTCGGCGGTATCGTGAAGGACGGTAAGGCAGCAGAGCCGGTGGATGAGGAGCTGAAGGCACTGGCACTCGAGACCCCGAAGAAGGTTATTGCCAAGATGGAGAAGCTTCGTGTAGCGGATGCGATCAGTGAGATCTTCACCCTATTCAAACGCTGCAATAAATATATTGATGAGACAATGCCCTGGGTACTCGCAAAGGAAGAGGAAAAGAAGGCACGTCTTGAGACGGTACTCTATAATCTGGTGGAGAGCATCTGCATCGGAGCGAGTCTGCTGGAATCCTTTATGCCGGAAACAGCTGCTAAGATTCTGGCTCAGATGAATACAAAAACCAGAACCATAGAGGAATTGAACAGCTACGGACTCTATCCTCAGGAGAACAAGGTAACGGAGACACCTGAGATATTATTTGCAAGACTAGATTTAAAGGAGGTACTTGAGAAAGTGGAAGCAGCGAAGGAAAGCTTAAATGAGAATAATGTGGAGGTATCCGCAGAAACCAAGGAAGAACAGAAGGCAGATGTGATTGACATGGAAGCAAAGCCGGAGATCACTTATGATGATTTCGCGAAGCTTCAGTTCCAGATCGGTGAAATCATCGCCTGTGAAGAAGTGAAGAAATCCAAGAAATTACTATGCTCTCAAGTAAAGATCGGCTCCCAGGTGAAGCAGATCGTATCCGGTATTAAAGCACATTACACACCGGAGCAGATGGTTGGCAAGAAGGTTATGGTTGTCGTAAATCTTAAGCCTGCAACACTTGCAGGGATGCTGTCTGAAGGAATGCTGCTCTGCGCAGAGGATGCCGAAGGCAATCTTGCGCTGATGGTGCCGGAGAAGCCGATGCCGGCTGGAGCTGAGATACAGTAAAATATAATGAGATAAAAGACATTGTTCTAGGAACGGTGAGATGGCAGGAGTATTCTATTTTTCTTCCGGTTATAACTTTTGAGAAATACTAACTTTCGTATTGGAGCTTAAATCATTCCGTCGGTGTGGAGCGACTTCCGTGTCGCCCACACCTAAATCGTCCTTCCATGGACGATTTCCGAAATTACAGCTCCAATAAGAAAGTAAGTATTTCTGACAAAAGTTATATAGTCAGTCAAATAGAATACTCCAGCCATCTCACCTGTTTTTGTAATTGTGTAGACTTATAGATACGGTATCCCTTTTCTCTGCTCTTGTATGGGCTTCTTCAATAGTAATCTGTTATGAACTATTTCTGATTTATTCAGACATAAGCCTTCTCTGCACTGTTCAGGTAAGAAATTCATCTGATTTATTCCTGCATAAGCCTTCTCTGCACTGTTCAGGTAAGAAATTCATCTGATCTATTCCTGCATAAGCCTTTTTTGCTCTGTTCAGGTATAAACTTCATCTGATTTATTCCTACATAAGCCTTCTCTGCTCTATACAGGTATGAACCTTCTCTACTTTAATCCTGCCTAAATTTTTCTATTAATTCCGGTATGGGCTTCATCTGAGTTACTCTATCGTTATTCTCTTCTGACTTAGTCCGTCAGGAGCTTTTCCTCCAGCCAGGCGTCGAGATGCTCATCGATGATGCCGAACTGTGCGGGACCGATATCCAGGAGGAATTTGTGAAAATCCTTCTCATTGAATTTGGTACCCAGGGTCTTCATGGCTTTATCCTTCAATTCTGCAATTTCCAGATAACCGATGGCGTAGGGGAGATAGATTCCAGGTTCCTCAAGAAGTGTTTGATAGATTCGTCTGGCAGTCTTGGGATCTCCTATAAAGTTTTTCACATATTTGACGGTCTCCTTTTCGGTCCAGCCCTCGAAATGGATTCCGATATCCGCACGGGCATACATGCAGAGGATTATGATGTTATTTGACTTTAAAAAATCCGCAAGGGCAGGATCTATTCCTGCATAACGGTAAGAGTATAGCTCAACATAGGTCGCCCAACCTTCATCATACCCGGTAAATTCAAGAATACTGCGAATCGGGGCAGGTTTGCAGTTTCTGAAGTACACGCATTGATATAAATGTCCGGGATAGCCTTCATGAGCTACAGTAGTATAGATATAGGACAGGGTATCCTTATCTTTACCGTTGATGTAAATATCGTTGTTCTTAAAATCATCGAGCGGAGGAACCAGGTACATGGCAGGACTTAAATATTCGGAAAGGGAGGTAGGGACATATTTAATGGTGCAGTCGACAGGAATAGCTTCCGGGAAATCCTTTCTTAAATCCTTCTTTAAGTCGGTTAGAATCTTTTTTGGGTCGGTAATCGGGAAGGAGGAGAATTTCATATAGCGCTCCATTAAGGTGGGCTTTGCAATAGTCAGTGCGGTGATGTCACCGATCCCCTTTGCGATAGCTGCATCCAGAGCATTCATCATCTCCTCCGGACTTTTGTCTGAACCGGTCTTTGATTTAATTAAGCATTGGTAGTAAACTTGCCCCTCGGGATAATAATACAAACCCTGAGCATTCGTACCCGTACCAAGGAGCTCCTTTAAGGTATTGCTCAGCAGCTGATAGGCGGGAATGACGTATTTGGTGACAGCTTCGGCATTCGTTGCTTCATAATTAAGAATTTCTTCTTTCGTTAACCCCTGATATCCAAGAATTTTCTCATTAAAATACTGTATCAGAAAATTTTCTTCGGGATTCGCAATAAAGGTCTCACATTGTTGTATGATTCTTTTCGCTACAGCATCACTCATGAAGAGCCCCTGCTTAGATTTCTCATGTTCAAATTGCGCGATATCCTTAAAGTAATCATAGACGCAGGGAAGAAGCTCGAGATAGGTATCGATGTCATCCTTGCTATAAAAGCTGTATTCTGCCAGCAGGATAGGCAACTGCGCCTGAATTCCTGTTGTTGGCCCCAGGTTTTCATTGTAATAGTTATAATTACCGAGGGCCAGATTCGTCTCAAGATACTTTTGGACGATCTGATAGGTAAGCTGGTTCTCAGGGGATAGCTTCCGGCAGTTTAGTGTAGATAAGCGCTGCAGATAATTCTCCGACAAGCACAGATCCTGCTTCATTTGTCGAATACTGCATTCGCCAAGCGTTACCTCCATATCGGTAATACCATAATTCTCCGGATTGGCAAGAGAATAGTTTAAGGAAATTGAGTCAGACTTTACCGCCTCGGTAAAATATTCTTTCATTAAAGCCTCAAAGTTGTTCTGAAGCTTATTCTGCCTTACATTACAGCCGGACAAGAGTAGCAGAGAGCATAGTAACAGACCGAAGAGGAGAATGCAGAACAAGCTCGGATTTTTACGAATTGTAGAGAACATAGAAGCCTCCATTCTTAGGGACAGGGATTGAAGAATCCGGAAGGGATATCCTAAAATTTTAATTAATAATATTTATTCGGCCGGAAAGTGTATGAGAAGTGAATGAGACAAATTTCTGCTGTTTTATACTTATAGAAATGGTTTGAGTCTGGCGGGTTAAGTTTTTCGACATTTCTTCCGAAATATTACTCAGAAGGATCGCGGTATCATAAAGACTAAGGAATGATCATCTATCAAGGAGGAAGGATGGTAATCCGGGAACCAATAGATAAGGATCGATTGACATGGATAAGAATATTTCATTAGGTACCCAAAATGGTAAAGTATCTTCTCAAAGTATCCCACAAAAAATAGCTAAGGATAAGGCCTGGGAAGGCTTATTAAATAGGAAACAGGGTGAGCGGATAGTCGGTACAATCGTAGCTGTGGGCGAACAGGTTACGATTGATTTTTATGGACAGCAAGTGAAAGCCTTGAAGGAGATTTTGAAGAGTGCTTTGCCCGGCGAGGTCAAGACCTTTGAAGTGGTGAAGGTCAATAAGACAGAGGTTGAACTTAAGCTTCTGGATAAAGATGCGATAAGCAGGAAGCAAACCATTAAGGCGAAGCTGATACCGAATAAGGACTGGGAGACTGTACTGAGCCAGAAGGGGCAGAATGCAAAGCTTACAGAGAAGGAACAGCTGACAGAAGAGACGATGAGCAAGCTTCAGGAAATCAGCAATTCCTTTACGGAAGAGGATTGTGATGCTCTGGAGCGGGAGGGCTTCCCGATAGACACCATGACAGTCAGAGGGCTGTATCAGGCAATCAGCCGTGTAAAATCCGGACAGAGCAAAGAGGGATCAAATAGAAACGTTTCGCCGGAGAAGTTGACAGAAGAGGTTATTACAGCTAGGTTAAAGGAAGAGAACCTACCTGTTACCGAAAAAAATATCACTGAGATAAACATTGCACTGACCCTGAGTGATACAGCCGGTCGTATGGACGATAAGACGGAACGGTTTCTGATTGATCAGGATATTGCTCCAACAATTGAGAATATTTACAAAGCATTTTACAGCGGAGGTAATAAGTCTGCCGAACAGAAGCAGGAATTAACTGAGACGGAATGGAAGGAGCTTTTACCACAGGTGAAAGCTGTGATACAGGATTCCGGCTATGAAGTGAACGACGAGAATTTACAGGATGCAAAATGGTTGCTTGAGAATAGACTTCCATTGACGAGTAAGACTTTCTCCTATAAAAAAGAGCTGGGAGAGATAAAAGGTAATGTGGATTCTGAAATGGTATTTGACCGGATTATGGAGGGCATGAAGCAGGGTGTCCTGCCTAAGAAGGTATCTCTGGATACCCAGGATGAAGCAGCATTACAGCAAACATTGTCAGAGATCCAAAGGATCAGCCCGGCGGCCGTAAGCTATGCAGTATTTCAAGGTATTGATCTGACAATTAAAAGGCTGGCAGCAGTTCAGCAGGATATCAGTGTCGGTAAAATCAAGCTGGAGGAAATACAGACGGAGATAAGTAATGCAAATCAGCTTGTTGAAAAATCAAGAGCAACCACAGAGTACGCAAGGGAAGAGGTATTGGTTGAGAATGATGCAGCAGTCTTTGTTGATCGGGTTGGTGTAAAAGATGAAACCCCATCAAAGAAAGCGGTTTCTACCGAAGACAGTGGTATACCTGAGGAAACTGTTGACGAAAAGAATGCTTCGGGAGTTTCCGCAGGAGAAACAGCTTCACAGGATAAGAATGAAAATGGGGGTAGTGCAGACACTGATCCTAATAAGCAGTATGAAGCCATCAGGGCACAAAGACAGATGGAGGAAATTCGTCTTAAGATGACACTGGAGGCTGCTTCACGGCTTGAAAAGAAAGGTATTTCCATAGAGACGCAAAAGCTTGAGAAGGTTGTTGAGGAGCTGCGCAGGCTAGAGAACAATTATTATCGTAAATTGTTTGACGAGGCAGAAGTTTCGGCAACGACAGAGGCGATAGAAACCTTAAAAACTACCAGCCGGAGTCTGGAGCAGTTAAGAACTATTCCTATCACGGCAATCGGAATGACGCTTTCAGAGCGCGGGACCCAGACGATTCCCGGCCTGTTGACCGAGGGGTTAAAGCTGCAAGCAGAGTATGCTAAGGCAGGTACTGCATATGAGACACTGATGACTGTGCCAAATGCCGAATACGGGGATTCTATCCGCAAGGCATTTTTTCATATGGATACGCTGCTTGGTGAGATGAACCTGGAGAGTACAGAACAAAATCAGCGGGCTGTACGTATTCTTGGCTACAATCAGATGGAAATCACAGAGGAAAGCATCGAACAGGTGAAGGCATATGACAGTGAGGTAACAACCCTGATCAAAAACCTTCATCCTGCCGTAACAGTCAGAATGATCAAGGAGGGCTTGAATCCTCTGAATATGACGATTTCTGATTTAAATAATAAGATTGCTACCATGAAGGAGGAGCAGGGAATCACCTCGGAAGAGAAATTCAGTACTTATCTGCATAAGCTTGAGAAGGAAGAGGGAATAACCCCGGAGGAGCGGAAATCTTATATCGGTATATACAGACTGCTCTATAATGTAGAAAAGTCAGACGGAGCAGCACTGGGTTCTGTCATCAAGGCTGATAGGGAGGTTACTCTGAGTAATCTGTTGACGGCAGTCCAAACCGGTAAGAAAGGCAGCCTAAATGCAATTATTGACGATGAATTCGGTACACTGACGCAGATGACCCGGAGTAAAGAAAGTATAGCGGAGCAGTTAAGCGGTTTTAGGAAAGACTCTTCGGATCTACAGGAGCAGACGATTGCGAAGGAAGTCCAAATGGAGGAGCAGACCAGATATCTGGATCGGATACTCGGGCAGATTACAGAGGAGTTGTCACCTGATAAGCTGACAAAACTGGCTCAGGAGTACTCACAGACGAATACCGGCAGCAATACAACGACCGGAAAATCCTCTCAGACAGGAAGTACGAAGGATGTCTGGAAGGTGATTAAGGATATTCCTGCGGAGGAGCTTCTGCAGAAGCTTCAGCAAGAACCGGTAAATGATTCGGTAGAGGACGGGATGTATGCACAGAAGGTACAACAGCTTCGTGAGCTGTGTGGGAAAGCAGAGCAGTCCATCCGGTTCTTGAATGATTTCCAGATGAGCGCTACACCACAGAATATTACTCTTGCCAATCATATTTTAACCAATGGGACTTCACCGATCGTAAGACTTCTAAAAAAACAGAGTGAAAACGAGACTGAAAATTTAGCAGATGGTATAAAGGAATTTACTGAATTATCCGATATTATTAACGATAAGTCTTCTATGAACGAGACCTATGAGTCTTTAGAAGAGAAGGCAAAGCTGATACTTGAGAGAGCATGCTCTGAAGAGACCTTGGACAGTCAAAGATTGACAGAGCTTAGGAATACCGTATTACAGATGTCATTCTTACGTACCATGGCTGACAAAGAATTCTACCAGATACCGATACAAACCTCTAATGGAGTTACGAATATCAATCTTACCATCCTTCGAGGGAGCGAGATGAGCGGAAGAGTATCGGCAACATTACATTCAGAGCAGCTTGGTGATATCAAGGCGGAGTTCTCGTTAAAGCAACAGACGCTGAAAGGCTTTATCAGCTGTGACAGCCGGAGAAGCATGGAGAAGCTTCAGGCGAACTTTAATGAGATAGAAAAGACGGCACAGGACAACAATATAATAATAAAGCAAATGGATTTTGGTATATCAAATAGGGAAAATGACACCTACAGTTATCAAAATCCGGAAAACGGACAGCAAAATTCAGAGATGAATAACCAGACGGAACGGTTGCTGTACCGAATAGCGAAGGCCGTCGTACAGACAGTACGGCTGGCTGAGGACAGTGAAGATAAAGGTTCTCTTGCTGTCTCATGATCCTAAAGTATTTCGGCCACACGGAGGTTGCTGAACTATAGACAAAATCTATACAAAGAATAATATCGTGCAAACCATCATTTCACGGAGGGGGATGGAGCCAGAACAGAAAGGGATTAGGTGATAGGAATGAGAATCAACCATAATATCGCGGCTTTGAAGGCAAACAACCAATTAGCAAAAACAAATAATATATTAGATAGCAGCTTGGAGAAGCTATCCTCCGGCTTTAGAATTAATAGTGCGGCCGATGACTCTGCTGGACTGGCAATTTCAGAAAAAATGAGAACGCAGATCTCCGGCCTGGATCAAGCCTCCAGAAATGCTTCTGACGGTATCTCTGTCATTCAGACAGCAGAAGGAGCCATGATCGAGGTTGAATCGATGCTTCAGAGAATGAGAGAGCTGGCGGTACAATCTGCAAACGGTACCTATACCTCGCAGGATCGGGATGCGATCCAGTCTGAAATTGATCAGTTAAATCAGGAAATCCAAAGAATTTCAGATACAACAGAGTTCAATACCATGAGCCTATTGAATGGTAATATAGACAGAAAATCTTTCTCCAGCAATAATATGGTGAATCTGGTGGCATTATCAGATACAGTTGATGTAGGCACCTATGATATTAAAGTAACCCAGGACGCGAGGCAGGCAGTTGTCTTAGGCGCTGAGACAAACTTTCCGACGACAACTCCACCGCTGATAGCGCAGGAGGGTACGATTAACATCAATGGCGAGTCAGTAGCAATTAAACAAACTGACAGTATGGATCAAGTTTTTGAGAAAATCAGAAACGTCTGCGACAGTGTGGGAATTAATGTATTTGCGACAAATAAAACAATAAGTAATACAAATGCAAATGCTGTGGATAATGCTGGGTATACATCTGAGACATTTGCGGATACTACACGATTGGTATTTGTATCCAGAGAATATGGCTCTACTAGTTCCGTAAGAGTATATTGTGATAATCAGGATCTGTGCGATATATTAGGTTTAACAATCGAAGGAGCTGAAGAGAATGGAGTGGATGCTACTGCAGAGGTAATAGTAGGTGGCGCTAATAACTCTTCGTTTAAACAGACAGCAACGGTATCCTCCAGCGGTAATAAGATTACAGTGTCCGACAGCAATAATTTCTCCATGGTATTCGAAGCAAAGCCCGGAACAAGGGGAACAATTTTTACAGATAAAGTTATAACAGCTTCTAATGCGGCAGCATCAGCACCCGTAATTGTTGACCCTTCTGTACCGACTCCGGCTACTCCGGATACCTTATTAACAGTAACAGTACTCGATGCCGGTCCGATGGATCTTCAGATTGGAGCAAACGAAGGGCAGACGATGGCGGTCAGAATTCCTGAAGTATCACCGGCTACACTAGGTATTGATAAAATAAATATCGGTACAGCAAAAGGTGCGCAGGAAGCAATCGTTTTACTGGATATCGCTATTAATACAGTATCCTCTATTCGTTCCAAGCTCGGTGCTTACCAGAACCGTCTGGAGCATTCCATCTCCAACTTAGATACTACCTCAGAGAACATGACAGAGTCCTTATCCCGTATTTCCGATGTGGATATGGCAGAGGAGATGGCGAACTATACACAGAAGAACGTACTTGCACAGGCAGGTACCTCTATGCTGGCACAGGCGAACCAAAGACCTCAGACCATCCTCAGTCTCCTTCAGCAGTAATAACCCATAGTATGCATTAAGGGAGGAATAAGGATATGAAGAAGGAAACAATCAAAGATTATACATTCAGAGTAACACAAGCTTCCCAAAGCGAGCTTACCGTTATCCTGTATGAGATGATTCTGACGGAAATCAAGGAAGCAAAGGAAGCCTATGAGGCCGGAAATCTGGAGGCTTTTGATAAGGAACTAAAACTGTCACAGAAGTATGTTACTGAGCTTCAGGCAAGTTTAAATTATCAGTATGCAATTTCATATGATTTGATGAGCTTATATCTTTATGTAAATAAACGGATCATAACTGCAATCATGCGCAGGAATCCACTGACTTTAGATAGTGCAGAGAGCGTTATGAAAAAGCTGCTGGTCGGCTTCGAAGGTGTCAGCAAGGCAGACAAACGGGGGCCGGTAATGCGTAATACGCAGCAAGTCTATGCAGGCTTAACCTACGGTAAAGGTTATTTGAATGAGACCAATATCGATCCAAGCAATAAAAGCCGTGGGTTTATAGCATAAAAGCTACTACAAAAGATAAAAGGAAAAATACATAAGAATAATTAATACACATAAGATTAATTAATATACCGAAGAGAAGACAGGCTGTTTTAAAAAGTAATTGAATAAAAGCGAAAGGATTAGCATTCCCATATAATGAGTAAGGGAAGCTAGTCCTTTCGCTTTATATGCGTTATTGCACTTTTGGAACAGCTTTTTCTAGTCAGGTAGAGTAAATTCAATTCATTGAAATCTTTTCATAGGCTTTTGCCTGCTTTAAAAGAAAGTGGTATCGGTTTTGTATGGCATTCAGTTCATAGATGCAGCTGTCGATCAAATCAGGATCAACGACATTTTCAAAATTTGAATAGGCAGATTCCAGAGCAAGCTTTGTTTTATTGATTTCGTTTATTAGCATAGTCATTTCTTTTGGAGGTCTTTTCTTTGTTAATAGTGGCATTTCTTCACCATCCCTGTTCTGTTAGCATGAGACGTTTCATGAAAAGATACGTCTTTCTCTGTTTTGAGCAATCTACAGAAGTATTGTGCGTTGTTTGATATTAGTATAGTCAATTAAATTGGGTTTTATTCTATGTTTTAGCATAAAATGGATAGCAGGTCATATAATGGATTAGGATTATTCTGAAGAAACAAGCAGTTAGGAGAAGGGAAGGGAAGAGAATGAACAGTACTATTTTTATCATAGTCATCATAATTAGTACGGTTTTTATCATCGGCTGTGTCATCAAGCAAAGACCGGATCTGATTCTGGACTTTATTGTACGGGCTTGTTTTACAACCGCAGGAATCTATGTATTGAATCTTGTGATGGGAATCCAGGGATATTCTCTGACTGTCGGAATTAACGGAATCACGGTGCTTAGTGGTGGACTTCTTGGATTACCGGGTTTCTTACTAATGTATGGTTTATCCTTTTATTACTTGAGGAGTTAATATTGTAGGCTATCCTTATTCATTGGAGACTATAAATAAATTTCATTGTGCAAATAGGAAAATTAATTCAATAGAATTTGGAAGTATGCCAAAAATAAACCGGATTCGGTTTATTTAATTGACAGAAACTTACTTATCCTTTACTATGCATTTATGGTAATCATTTCTAACGACAGATTGGTACTCTGTCTCTGAGCATCAAAAAATCCACCCATCTATTCCCGCTATTATCCCATGATCTATATTATTATCCGGAGGAAGCCAAAAGTGAAAAAAATGCTGGCTATCTATGATTCTGATGTTTTTTATGCAACCCGTTTTATGGAATATTTTAAAAACAAAAATGATTTCGAATTCGAGCTTTCTGCTTTCACAGTTCAGGAGAGCCTGCTTTCGTATTTATCACAGCACCGGGTTGAGATTCTGCTTCTCGGCACTTCTGTGTCCTTGGAGGGGGTAGCGGGGGAAAATGTAGGATATACTTATCTGCTGAGGGAAGAGAACTATTCTTCAAAGGACAAGGAGCAACGATTCATTTATAAATATCAGAGTGCACAGTCTGTCATGGACGAGCTTAGAACCGATTATAACCGCAGGGTTGCAGTGACCGCGTTCGAAGGAAACCGGTCTGTTATGGAGATCATCACAATTTTCTCGCCAAAAATCGGTATGGAGGAGCATTCCTATGCATGGTCAGTCGCATTTCTACTGGCGAAGAGAAAGAAGACTTTATTTATTCCACTGGATTGTATCCCTGCTCATTTTCTAAGCTTTATCGAACCCTCGATGCAGAAGCTATCTGAATTCATCTATTATCTGAAAGAGAATCCGAATATCATAGCAAGAATGAATTCCTTACTGGACTATCAGGGTAATCTGTGCTATTTGGCAGGAACCGCGCATGGCTTTGATCTTCTGTCTTTAACAAAAGAGGATATTCGTAAATGGGTTAGCGAGCTGAGACTTCATACGGATTATCAGTCAGTGGTCTTTTATCTGAATTATTATGATACAGCAGGTGTAGAGCTTATGGCACTGAGTGATAGAATCCATTTGCCCATGAATCAATCCGTCTATTATAGTAGGATACTAAATGAATGGGAGGAGCAGATGGAGCGACTTGGGATTGAGGTTCGGACAGACAGATACCAGAGGATTGACCTTATGCAGGAAACCAAAGTCACCCAGTGCTACAAAAACCTTCAGGAGCTTAGTGAAAGTGCTGCTTGGCAGGTTGCGGCGCAGAATCTGAATTGTTCATAGGGGGTACATATGAAGGAATTAAAAGAGTTACTCCGAAGGAAGGTTATCGAAGAGATGGATCTTTTCCGGGAGGTAACAGAGGAAGAGCTTTATGAGGCAATTGACCGCAGCTTGCTGGATTATGGGAAGCTGGAATATATCGGCATACAGGACAAGCTTAAGCTTAGGAAGGACATTTTTAATTCCATACGGAGACTAGATGTTTTGCAGGAGTTGATTGAGGACCCGGAGATCACGGAAATTATGGTGAACGGACCGGATCATATCTTTATTGAGAAAGAGGGGAGGCTTTATGAAAGCGATCGATGCTTCGAATCCGCCGATAAGTTGGAGGATGTGGTTCAACAGATTGTATCTCATTCCAATCGTGTTGTGAATGAAGCCTGCCCGATCGTAGATGCAAGGCTGGTTGATGGGGCGAGGGTAAATATCGTGTTGGCTCCGATTGCGATGGAGGGTCCGGTGATTACCATAAGAAAATTTCCGGAGCATCCCATCACCATTGAACGGTTGATTGAATTGGAAGCCATTTCGGAAGAGGTATCTGATTTCCTAAGACAGTTGGTCATCGCCGGCTATAATATCTTTATCAGTGGCGGCACCGGAAGCGGTAAAACCACATTTCTCAATGTCTTATCTAACTACATTCCCCAGGAAGAGAGAATCATTACAATAGAAGATTCCGCAGAGCTCCAGATCAGGAACATTCCCAATCTGGTACGGTTGGAGGTACGGAATGCCAACACGGAGGGCTGCCACCAAGTTACAATCCGGGATCTGATCAAGACAGCCCTTCGTATGCGGCCTGACAGGATTATCGTAGGAGAAGTAAGAGATGCAGCTGCGGTGGATATGCTTCAGGCACTGAATACCGGACATGACGGATCCTTATCCACAGGGCATGCCAACTCACCTTCCGATATGCTCAGCCGATTGGAGTCCCTGGTATTACTGGGTACAGAAATTCCGCTTCTGGCGGTCAGAAAGCAGATTGCATCTGCTATCGACATCATCGTTCACCTCGGAAGGATGCGGGATCGTTCTCGCCGTCTGCTTCAGATTACGGAAGTACTTGACTGCCAGAACGGTGAAATCACGCTGAATCCAATCTATACCTTTGAGGAATCAGGGGAAGAGAACGGGAGAGTGCATGGAAGGCTGATATTGCAGAACGAGCTATATCATACGCAAAAGCTAAAAAGAGCGGGAATGTCCATCCGGTATATATAAGAAGCAAAAAGCTTATCAATCAGAGAAAGGCTATAGAAAGGATGAATTCTTTTGCGGGATTATCATAAGTATCGATTTACAGGAAAAGAAAGGATAAGATACCTGCTTGAGTGGGTAGCAATCAGCATAGTTCTGGGTTATCTCTTCTATCAGCATCCGCTTGGGATCGTACTCTTACTTCCGTGTTCCGCCATATACATGAGAAGGAAGCGGAACCATCTTGCAATGGAGCTCAGATGGAAGCTGAATCTTGAGTTTATGGATGGAATTCAGGCTCTTTCGGCAGCTCTGGAGGCAGGCTATTCTGCGGAGCATGCCCTGGAGGAGGCATCTCGTGATCTGCTCCATATCTATTCAGAAAATTCAATGATCATCAAGGAATTCAACTACATGGTAAATCAGGTGCATATGAACATACCAGTCGAAAAAGCTCTGGAGGAGTTCGGACAGCTCAGCGGGGTGGAGGATATTCGAAACTTCTCAGAAGTGTTTGGCACGGCCAAACGTACCGGAGGAGATTTGATTCAGATTATCAAGATTTCCAGGGATATCCTATGTGACAAGATTGAAGTAAAGAGGGAGATTGTTACGATGATCACTGCCAAGCGGCTGGAGGCTAATATCATGAAGCTCATCCCAGTAGTGATTCTCGCATATCTGATGCTCTCTTCTCCGGAGTTTCTTAAGCCTTTCTATCATAATCTTTTTGGTATATTTCTCATGAGTATCTTTCTTTTACTATATTTTTGCGCATTTCTGATGATCGATCGGATTGTATCAATAGAGGTTTAGGGGGGTGGGGGTATGATTGTTTTGAATTGTAGTGTTCTGCTTGTTCTGACAGGTTATTTTATATTCTCCATCACCCGTTCAAAAGACTGGATGAAGGGCATTGATAAGAAGGAGCATAGACTGTCGATCTTATATCCCATGGCAAAGGATCTTTTGTTAAGAACCGGCTTATATCGCACTCTGCAAAAGAAAAGAGACGTGAGCTTAGCGATGAAAGCACTTTATATAACGAATAAGCCGGAAACGGTACTGCTGCTTTACTGGTGTAGAAAGTTCTCTGTCACACTCTTACTGCTTATCGTATTCAGTATGGTATCACTTGCCTGGCAGCTTATGGCGCTAGCCAGTCCATTACTGAAGGAGGGTAGATATCTGACCCGTCCGGAGCAGGGGAAGGGGAGTTATGTCGCGGAGCTTTCTGTGGATATGGAGGAGCAAGGGAAGAAAGCTACGGTAATCACTAAGGAGATTGCTGTCACCGTGGAAGAACGGAAGTACACCGCAGAGGAAGCCTATTCTATGCTCGAAGAATCGGTAGAGTATGTAAAGAAGGCTGTGCTGGGGGATAACCCTTCTGCCTATCACTTGCACAAACCACTGAACTTCTTCACTACTATTCCGGGTTCCGTAGTTACGATCGATTGGCAACCGGAAGATTATCAATTGATTCACAGTGACGGTACCTTAGGAAATGAGAAGCTTACAAAAGCATCAACGACCGCTGTAACGGCTACGCTTAGCTGCCAGGATCAGAAAAAGGATGTGAGAATAGATTTCTTAGTTATGCCTGTAGAGAAATCAGAAATAAGCGGAAACTTATCCATCCCTCTGGAGGATGAGGTTAAATTGGCCTCAGAGCGAACCAAGGATCAAAGGAATCTGGAGCTTCCGGATATATGGGGCCGATATCGGCTTCACTGGGCGGATAAGAAAACAGGGACAGGACTTCAAATATGGCTATATGGGATTGCTGCCGTACTGCTGATCTGGCGAACGATGGATCAGGAACTGGAGAGAAGGATGAGGCAGCGGAAGGAGCAACTGCTTTCGGATTATCCTGAGATTATTAATAAATTTACGTTACTGGTGAATGCGGGTATGACCATCAGACAGGCATGGTCACGAATCGCGGAGGATTATAACACAACGAAATCAGAATCAGCTTCCGGTAAAACCACAAAGAAGCGTTATGCATACGAAGAGATGCTTGCCACTGCCAGTGAATTACGTCTGGGGATGTCTGAAACGACTGTATATGAGCAGTACGGCAGAAGGATTGGCTTAATTCCTTATATAAAATTCGGAACCTTAATCACTCAGAATTTAAGAAAAGGAAACCGCGGGTTTACCGAATTATTAAAGTATGAAGCTGCAGAGGCCTTTGAAGAGAGGAAAGAAACTGCAAAACGTCTTGGGGAAGAAGCAGGGACAAAACTCCTGATGCCAATGCTTTTGATGCTGATCATAGTATTTATGATTATTCTCATACCTGCATTCATATCGTTTCAGATGTAATGCTAAGTATGGAAACTTAGAAGTCATATCGTCGGTATGCAATATTGTAAGTAAATCGTTCACATTGCGAAGGAAACCGCATTCGCATCGTTATTTATGCCACTGTATGGTGGTGGGATGGAGGTAAGAATGAAAGACAGAGTAAAAAGATTATATTGGAAAGCTGCTACTACACAATTGGAGGGAGTGGGAGTCGTAGAGATCATATTAATCCTGGTCATCATTATAGGGTTGGTATTGATCTTCCGACATCAGATTATTCGGATTATATCGGAAGCCTTTGCTTCCATCAATGAGAATTCAAACAGCGTATCAGCGGATATAACCCTGGCCCCGGCGCATTAAACCAGACAATGAAAGACAGGACCATTCATAACGATCAATCGTGAGAAAAAAGAAATAAATTGGACGGGAGAGCTAAGGATGAAGGTATTGCCCAAAAGTGAAAAAGCCACAATTACAGTGTATCTGTCCTTAATTCTATTACTGATTTTATCTCTGATCTTTACTATAATCGAGGGAGCTAGAATCAGTACCGTTAATGTATTCGCGGAGCGTTCCTTGTCGACGGCGACAGATTCTGTCTTGGCTGATTTTTACGGTCCGCTATGGGAGGAGTACCATCTTTTTGGCTATGATGCAGGAGAAGGAAGAGCCGAAGAGAAGGCAGATCGGCTGGAGGAGGCTCTTTCTGAATATATGTCCTATACCCTGAATCCCGGAAAGGAGCTGACAGGGGATCAGGCGGAGGGGACGCTGAATCTTCTGGGGATATCTCTGGCCTCTACTGAGATAGGAGAACAGACCAGATTAATGGATTATAAGGGAGAGCTGTTTCGGAATGAGGCTGTGGAGTACATGAAATATGATACGGCAGCAGATGCAATAAAAATTTTGCTAGATAAGCTTTCCCTGCTGGAGAAACCGAAGAAGGTGAGTGTCTTATATGAAGAGAAGCTGGAAGCAGAGGAGAAGCTGGCAGAGGTGGATCGATCAGCCTTAAGACTGATGGAGCTTTTTGATGGGCTTTGTACCTCGAAAAAGGGAATCCGGCTTAATCAGAAGGGGAAGCTTCAGTTGAACGAGTATTACATAAAAATGCTGTATACCGGTGAAATCACACCTCAGAAGATAGGAATCAATAGCGATGCAGTGTTTCAGAGATGGAAGGAGAATTATAGCAGTCCCGGTGAAGCGATCAGAGTAACCCGACAGCAGCTTCAGGAGCTGGAAGCACTGACCTCACAGCAGAAGGAGATTGATCGGCAGCTTCAGAATGCAGAGGAAGAACTATCAAGTGCCAAGGGAAAGCTTGCTTCCATGGGGAAGGGTAGTAGTTTATCTAAAGAGGATAAGAAGCAAATAAAAGATATCAGGCAGCAGATTACAGAGTGTAGGGGAGCAGAAAACAGCCTGCAGACAGAAAGGACAGCCCTACTGGAGAGAAAACAGAAGCTTACGCGGGCAGTAGAGGCGGATTGTCAAAAACAAAGCAGAGAAATGGAGGAAATACTCCCACTAATACAGGAGGCAATCTCTATCATAGATAAAATAAGTGATAGTACGTCTGCAGCAACTCCGCTAATAGAGAAATTTGAGCAAGGTATTACCAAGGAGAAAGGTGAGCTTGGAACAGAAATCCTCAAGGAGCTCTCGGAAAGTCTGATACAGATGAAGCGTTACACAGAGGAAACAGACGACCATATTGGATACCCGGCTATGCAGGAGTTTCTTACGAAGAACCGAGCGCTTCTTCTTAATGTGAGAGCTCTTGTGAACCGTTGCTTATCAGACTTAAAGAATGAAAAATATTCCTCCTGTAGAGAGCTACAGGAAGCTATCATGATACATCTGAGTAATTACCGGGTGACAGAGCTAGCTTTGGATTACAGTAGCCTGGTGCTGAAGCAGGAAAAAATAGAGGATCCTGTAGAGGCAGTCCAAGACGCAATGAATAGCGGTCTGACCACGCTGGTCCTTGATCCGGAAGTGATTTCTGATAAAGAGCTGACAGGAGAAGGGCTTCCCTCTATAGAAGGCGAACTTCTGATACAGGATACTGACTTTGGCTCTGCAATTACTGATTTTGTCGAGGATTTCAGGATAGGAGGGAATACCTCAGGCATACAGAACATTATGAACTGCTTTACCGATACGGATACACTCTTTGCTACGCTAAACAAAGGATTAAATCAGGCTTCAGAATACTTATTGTTTCAGGAATATCTGAAGGAACATTTCGAGACCTTTGCTGCCGGGGAAGAAAATATTACAAATAGAAAACCTTCTGCGCTTGCCTATGAACAGGAATATCTTTTATACGGAAAGCGAAAGGATAGGGACAATCTTTCCTCCTTAGTCGGAAGGCTGATATTCCTTCGTATGTCAGCGAATTTCGTAACCCTTCTTGGGGATCGGGTACGGGTACAGGAGGCATTGGCAGCAGCCACGGCGCTGGTTGGATTTACCGGCTTTCCTGCCCTGATCAGCATTACAAAGGCGGTGCTTCTTCTGATTTGGTCCTTTGCAGAGGCCTTGATAGATGTCTGTGCCCTGATACAGGGGAAGGAGGTCCCTGTTCTGAAGAAAGCCATTGTTCTTCGCTTTCCCGAGATATTTCTCCTAAACCGCGATTACCTGCAAACCAGGGTACCGATGCTGGAGCAGAGCAAGCTGTCACTCTCCTATCGGGAGTATCTTTACCTGTTCCTGCTGTTAAAGGATAAGGAGGAATTAACCTACCACGCCATGGATTTGATTCAGGAAAATATTAATTTACGTTATGAGGATGAGTTCAGCTTTGTCGATTGCCTGTATGGCTTTCAGGCAAAGGCAGAATTCACGACGGCAACGAAATTTATCGCTGTTCCGATTATTAAAAATTATTTGAATCATACAATTACGGGGTACCGCTTTCAATTTCATACGGAGGCCTGCTACTAAATAATGCTTCTGTTCCTTAGAAATACGGTGGGCTGGGATGTCCGCTCTTCTATTAATCTATGATATCTAAATCATATTCTTTGTATCTGAAAATAAAAATGAAAACTCTCTCCAAGAAATCATTTGCCTGATGAAACACAAAGCTATTCCACGGAGGAACGGACATCCCAACCCATCAGGAGGTTATTATGCAGAAGATAGGCAAGAGAAAATACTCTTTACCCAAGAAAAGAATAGAAGGTTCCCTGACAGTTGAAGCGGCCTTTGTTCTACCGTTATTTCTATACTTTATCCTGTCTTTTCTGTATTTTATACAGATTTTCATGGTACAGGAATATATTCAACAAGCCATTACAAGAATGGGTCTGGATTTCGCAAAGACAGCATATGTTTATCAAGATTTTACTGAAATAACTGAGGCAATGAATTTTGATGTCACTATCTTCGGGAATGAGCTGGAGCTCGGACCGGGGGATTTTGCAGCAGCGATCATAGACAAATCGGTCCTTAAGACCTTCTCCGCAACCTATCTGAATACGGATTTTATCAACCATTCCTGTATTAAAAATGGATTTCGTGGTATCAGCTTTGAGGGCTCTTCGATTCTGAAGGAGGGAGGCTGCATTGATATCCTTGTAAGCTATCACGCAGTACCCCCGGTCAGATTGTTACCGATCTATCACATGAAACTGCTCCAGCGGGTTCGAGTGAGGGGGTGGACCGGAAGAGAGATTGCCGCAACTTATTCGCTAGAGGAAGAAGGGAATGAGGAAGCTACTAAGGAAGATGAGATGGTTTACATCACTGAAACCGGAAAGGTATATCATAGAAACGCTTCCTGCTCCCATATCCGTCTCTCAATTAGGGCAGTCAGTGGCCTTCCTGATAGCTATCGCAATGCCAACGGCGGTAAATACTACGCCTGTAAGGAATGCTGCAGAGGGACAGTCCTGCCATCGGGAATCTTCTTTATCACAGAAGACGGCAGCAGTTATCATACTGTCAGAAGCTGTTCGGCGTTGAAGAGGACAGTCAGGCAGCTTCCGAAATCCAAGGTTGGAAGCCGCACACCCTGTAAAAGATGTTATAGCAATCTAGATTAAGCATCACAATGATTTTAGGTACAGTGAAAGGTATGATACTTCAAAATTACTAAATTAATTAATTCCAATGATACATTAGAAAGGAAGTGGAAGTAACTATGTCTGAATGGATAATCAGAGTTATTCTTGGAGTACTGTTATTATTCTGCGGTGTACAGGATCTTCTATACAAACGGATCTACCTATGGATGATAGGGGTATGCGCCATAGCCGTGATTGCCTGTCTGCCCTTTTGTGAGAATCTATCTGTAACTGAGCGATTGGGAGGCTGTGCGGTGGGACTTGGAGTGATTCTTCTCAGTAAAGCAACCGGTGGCAAGATCGGATTGGGGGATGGTGCCCTTCTATGTGTTACGGGGGTGGGGCTTGGCTTTTGGACAAACACGGAGCTCTTTGGAATAGCGCTTTCCCTGGCAGCTGTCGTTTCTATTGTACTTTTGATTCTACGATTGGCTGACCGGAAGAAATGTATTCCGTTTGTCCCCTTTCTGCTTGCCGGATATGTGATATTACTTACCGTATCCAAGGGAAATATGGTATGAGCGTTGATAAAGCAAAGATAAGCAAGTGCATTCCTAAGAAGAGGAAGGGACAGTGCAGTGTCAAAGACAGTATGAAAGACAGTATGGAAGACAGCATGAAAGATAATATTAGAGACAATGTTAAGGGCATAGCCGAGGGCAGTATTACAGTAGAAGCCTCCTTTGTCCTTCCTCTGGTTATATTAATTACCTTTGCCTTAATTTATCTCTCTTTCTGTCTTCATGATATATGCAGGATTCGAAACGTTGTTGACGGGACACTGCATCAGGCCGGTCTTGCCTTTAAGCATGAAGCAAGCCTGGAAACAGGGGATGTCCGATATGAAGCTGTTAACCACAGAGGAGTATTTTATCTCATTACCGGGGATACCGAGCAGGATGAGAAAGCAATGAATTATCATATCGTAAAGGAATTGTCAGGAGGACTATTGCTTTCCAAAATCATTGCGGTGGATTCTGAGGTGGGGAAGCTTTCTCTTACTGCATCCGTAAGTGTCGAAAACACGGTAAAGCTCCCTTTCTTCGGTGGTCTGTTTAAGAACTATTCATCAACAAGGATTACCGGAAACTACCCACTTCATAATCCGGCAGAGACCATACGCATCTGCGAGACAGTACTTCATACCGGGGCTGAAATCAAGGGGATGGAACAGCTAAAGAGCACTCTTCTAAAGCTTCTTCCCTAGATAGAGAGTTATTTAATTGAGCGGTGTAAAAGAAGATGATGCAGCGCTTATAAATTGGAGGAAAACCTATGGAGGTAGAGTATAAGAAGGATCTGCGACACAACTATATGGTAATCACTGAGGAGAGTGCAATTTGTACCGAATCGTATTGTATCAGACTTCTGGAACAACAACGACTTGAGGGGATTCTGCCCCTTGAGCAACGGCAAATGAACGACAGACATTTATTTTATTATGATATCACCGGAATGCAATCCATGAATTCTTTTCTTGATAGAAGCAAGCTGGACTATGATAAGGTCCGAAACATCCTGAGCCAAATCCTGCATTCATTGGATACCGCGTATGAATTCCTATTACCAGGTGAGGATTTTATCTTAAAACCTGATTTTATCTATCTGGATGTAATGAGCTTTCAGCCCTCTCTGTGCTTTCTGTCAGGATATCACAGTGATATTAAGGAACAGATGAATCATCTGCTGGAATATCTGATGAATAAGGTGGATTATAGTGATAAGGACGCCGTACTTCTGGTATATCAGTTATACGCGGCAAGCCGTGAAGAAAGCTTCACGATTACACATCTGTCTCAGGTTCTAAACAGAGAAAGTAGGTCTTATCCTTCGGTTTCAGGGCAAACAGAGGTTGCGAAAGAATCAGTTCCAAGGAATCTTTCACTTATGGAAAAGCCTATGTCCCCGGAGGAAAGACTAATTCTCGAGAAGATACCGGTTATGCTGGAGAAGGTGGAGAAGGAGGAGGAGAAGGAAAGTTATCCTATATCTACCTATCTCCTTACGGGGTTCTGTGTCATCATTGGCGGATTACTCCTCGTTTTTGGGATAACGACAGGGATACTCTATGATTCCTACGGTGAAAAAATGGACTACAGTAAGGTCGCTGCACTTCTTCTGATGATATTGTGTTTGGAAGGATACCTGCTTCGAAAAATCTGGGATCCGAAGAATAAGATATCAAGAATAATCACGAAAAGCGAATATATTGATCCGCGGATAGAAGCAGACGACTTAGTAGGTCAAGCCAATCGAAGAAAACCCGATTTTGAAGTGAAGCTGAAAGAGGAATCGACGATGTCTTCAGAGCCCAAAATAGCAGAGAAACCGGATATTATAAATCCCTTAAGAGATAAGAAACAACAGGAAGAGGACTATAATCCCACCTGTCTGTTAAGTGATATCAGAATGGAGTCAGAGGCTTCAATGCTTTGTCTGAAACCCGAAAAAGGTTCGGGATATCAGCCAATTCCTCTCACGGAATATCCATTTTTCATAGGGAAATTAAAGGAAAATGTAGACTATTGCCTGGATCAGAAGGTGATCAGCAGATTTCATGCCAAGATCACTAGGGAAGAGGAAAAATATTATATCACAGATCTCAACTCTACGAACGGAACCTATGTAAACAGTCAACTGCTCCGGACATATGAGAAGAAGGAAATAGTTCTCGGGGATGAGATCGCTTTTGCAAATATCAGTTATCATTTTCTTCAAAGCATTTGAAACAATTAAATTTCTCCCGAATTTATAGAAAGGTTTAAGCTTCTTAGCAAATGATATAGCATGTGGGACTTATATGCGTTATAATTAATCAAAGAACCGGTAAGGGATAAATTGCATATCTTGAGAGAATATCGAAACGACACAGATAACTTCCGGGAAAGATTTTGATATTGTGATACTAAGTATGACTGCAGGCATAAAGTAAGCAGAAGGGAGTATTCGTGGAGAAAATGAACAAGAAGATAAACAAGAAGATAGACAAGAAGGTAAGCAATAGGATAGACAATAAGAGAAACAAGAGGGTGAGCAAGAAGACAGATAAGACGATGCTAAATTTACTAGATAGAGGTATCGTAGCTATCATAATTATCATATGTATCTTTTCGGTATGTAAAACGGCACCCATAGATGCTCAGGCAAAGAGTCAAAGCTCTGCGTATACAGTTACCACAACGAGTAAGCCCTGTGATAAGTCAGCGAAATATACTACTTATAATAAATACACCAGGAACTATTATACGCTTCTATCCTACTTAAAAAAATTAGAAAATGCGGGAGGCGGCACCCTGATCTTGGAAAAAGGGGTTTATCACATTACAAATACGCTTTACATACCTTCTAATGTTACGATTAAATTAAAAGATGGAGTAAAGCTTGTTAAGGAAACGAAGACAGGAACGAACAAGTTTGCAGCTTCCCATTCGATTTTCCAGCTGTGCTCCAACTTAAATAGTGCTAAGAAGGGTGCTTATAATAAGTATGATGGGGAAGCCAATATATCAATCGTTGGTGAGGGAACAGCCGAAATAGATCTAAATTATGATACAGATACAGTCGGAATCATGATGTGTCATAATAGCAATATCACAATTAGCAACATAGTATTTAGCAATATGCACAGCGGGCATTTTATTGAACTGGATGCATCTACAGATGTAACGATTACAAAGTGTACTTTTCAGAAGCATAAGGATTCCCCCAACAATAATAAAGAAGCGATCAATATAGATACACCGGACAGAGTCACGAATGGTTTTCATGCAGATTGGTCCTCTTACGATAAGACACCAAATAAGAATATTACAATCTCCGACTGTACCTTTGAAGACTTGGAGCGTGCAATAGGAACGCATAAGTATTCAGAGAATAAGTTGCATGAGAATGTTCAAATATTAAATAATGTAATCAGTAATTGTGATCAGGACGCAATTCGTGTCATGAACTGGAATAAGCCCGTGATCAAGGGCAACACAATTAGCAATGTAGCAGACAAAAAGGCTGGGTTAAGAGCAATTTTAGTCAGTGGGGTGATCGATCCGCAGATTTCAGAGAATGTATTTACAAAGGTATCCCGACCGATCCAGATCATCCCTTGGAAGAATGATGGGGATGGTAGCGAATACAGTATTATTTATAATACAATCAATGCAGAGTGTATCGAGTTAATGAAAAATAATGTGTTAGAAGAATGTGATGAGAATTTTATCCGCTATAATAAGACATATCATGAATATAGAGAAAACACGGAGAAGATACCGGTAGGAAGTAATTGATCATACCTCTGCACAGAGCCAGCGGATTGCCTTAGCGATTCGCTCTGGGACATCTGCAAAATGATTTCCTGAGTTCAACTCAAACACGGTCTTTGAGCCCATGGACTGAAGGAGCTGTTTTGCTTTCCTGGTACTGAGCTCCACGGTTGCGAGTCGCGGATTCTTTACCTCGCTTTCCCGGTCACCCAGCGAGAAATAAACACGCTTTGGTTGCCTGACCGGTTGGTTGGCTTTAAGAAATTCCAGAAACCCGTCATACCACAAGGAACCTGATACAGAGGCTACGCTGTCAAAAAGCGCTGTGCCGTACAGGGCATAAAGGGAGAATAAGCCCGCCAGGGAATATCCCAAAAGCATACGGATAGAGGGAAGCATCCCAAATGATTTCTCAACAGTCGGAAGGATCTTCTCTGTCAATTCCCTAAGATATGCATCGGCACCACCTGAAAAATCATTTCCGCTACGAAAGGCTCTTTTTGCGGGCCAGGGAGATAAATCGCAATCCCAGTCCGCACCTTCCAAAGCGACCAGTATAATATTTAAATCAGTGAGAAGCTCAGCCACTGCTTCTGCTGTGTCCTGATTGAGATGTGTATATAAAACAGGACAGTCCATAGAAGCTCCCATAGAAAAAATCGTAGCGGAATATCCGCCAATTGTCATAGTATGCTTTTCCATCCTTAATCACGCTCTGTTTCATAAATTTAGCTCTCTGGACGATAAATCGTTCCGTGTCGCTTTTCTTATTACATCATAGATCAAATGCCATTCGATTTCAATACCGTAACAGACAGGCATAACCGGAGAGGCTGAGTAAGAGACAATGAGCTTCAATTAGTAATTATTGCATTAATATTCCAGAATGCTATAATGTACTTAGTTACAAAATCTAATAAATAGGAGTGATACTATGGAAAAAATGAAAGGCTTCTTTGATGAATTCTTTTTTGACACCGGAATTACACCTGTTTGCATTATTGCCGTACCCTTCGTTCTTATCGCGCTATATCAAGGGACCATTAAGGATGTGGAAAACTTGGGATTTATTACTTACGCCATTGTTATTATCCTGTTGATCGTTATGGCGAAAATTGGGCGTGAGATTGGAAAGAAATACGAAGCGATCATGTTTAAAGAATTAGGAGAAAAACCAACTACAATAGTGATGCGATACAGTGATCACAGAATTGACGAACATACTAAAACCAGATATCACGAAAAACTAAATGAATTAATCTCTGAGCTTAATTTACCACTCTCGAAAGAGGAAGAAAAGGAAGATGCTGATGAACTATATCAATCAGCCATTAATTGGCTGAGGACAAACAGAGGAAATGACACAACGAAGTATCGCGCTGCTTATCGTGCTTTGAAGGATTATAATTTTTGGAGAAACTTACTGGGATTGAAGTATTTAGCCATTACCTTGTATGGTCTGTTTGCAGTCAGGGAACTATACACGCTTCAGAAATTTGATTTTCAGAAACTATTTCTCAACCCCTTTCCGGAGTATTTTGCATTCCTTGTTTTTATTATTAGTGCGATTCTGGTTCGCCTATTTGTCGATATGAAGGTTGTTAAAAGAAAGGCCTTTGATTATGCAGTAGCCTTAATAGAAAGCTGTGATATCCAATCGGAGTAACGGCAAAGACTTACAAGTATCATATACATATTACATTAATATAGGGATCAGTATTTAACCAAGAGTAATAGCGGATAATCACTTTAGCAATTCAAAGATTATCCGCTTTATTTGATGTGTCTGACCAGCCGATTTGCTTGGTAGAAGGGGGCTTCCTGCAACAATAAAAGCCTTGTAAATATTGGAACGAGAGTATACAATACTATTGAAGCATTTGATTCTTTTCGTGATTGGGGGTACTTAAGATGAAGAGACGATATGATGTTATATTTGTAGCGGGACTGCTGCTGTTTTTGCTTATCGCGAACTTCATTGGTAATGCAATTATCAAGGGAATACTGCTGTTGTTGTTTTCTTTGGGTTTGATCTGGAATACGGTTTTAAAGCTATTGGAAAAGAGAAAAGGAAAGCTTGGAATACAGATCTTCTATGCATTTTTGCTGCTGCTTGATGTGGTGTTGGCGTTTTCTGCGATAGCAGTTATCGTCCTGGCAGTGATCGAAGGGTGAGAATAAAGTCTGAGATTACTTTCGCTACAAATGATTATAAAGTAGAAGTAAGAAATAAAGAGTAGATAAGAAATAAAGAGAAGATAAAAAATAAAGAGTAGAAGATTAAGAGACGGTAAGTAAAAGACAATCGGAATATGGGATAGAAGATTTCGAATGTACCATACAGTTAATATAATCTTGAGAAGTTAGCCGCTGCTGCGGAGGAGGTTTATCCATTGAAAGAATATGTAATGGCCCTTGATCAGGGTACGACAAGCTCCAGGTGCATTATATTTGATAAACAGGGAAAAATGAAAAGCATAGCTCAGAAGGAATTTACACAGATCTATCCGAAACCGGGTTGGGTGGAGCATGATCCGATGGAAATCTGGTCCTCTCAGATTTCTGTGGCTACGGAGGCTATGGCAAAGCTTGGGATCACGGCAGATCAGATCGCATCTATCGGTATCACGAATCAACGAGAGACAACCATCGTTTGGAATAAGCACACCGGACAGCCCATCTATAACGCTATAGTATGGCAATGCCGCAGGACCTCGGATATAATTGAAGAGCTGAAGGCCAAGGGGTTGGAGGACTATATTAAGGAAAGAACCGGACTAATTCCCGATGCTTATTTTTCGGGAACAAAGATTAAATGGATTCTCGACCATGTAGATGGAGCCAGAGAAGCTGCAAAAGCCGGGGAGCTGCTCTTTGGTACTGTAGATACCTGGATTATCTGGAATCTGACCAAAGGAAAGACATTTGTCACAGATTATTCGAATGCTTCCAGGACAATGCTTTTTGATATCAGAAGGCTGACCTGGGATGAGAGAATTTTAGAGGAGCTTGATATCCCTGTTCAGCTGCTTTCAGAGGTTAAGCCCTCCAGCTGTATCTATGGTTATACTGACAGGGCATTGTTCGGCGAAGCTATCGCCATCGCAGGTGCAGCGGGCGATCAGCAGGCTGCATTGTTCGGTCAATGCTGTCATAATAAGGGTGACGTGAAAAACACTTACGGTACCGGTTGTTTCCTACTCATGAACACCGGAACTGAAGCAATTACCTCGAAGCATGGATTGATCACAACGATAGCCGCATCCACCGGACCGGAGGTTTCCTATGCGCTGGAGGGAAGTGTATTTGTTGCCGGGGCAGCAGTACAATGGCTGCGTGATGAGCTTCAACTGATCCGTAACGCTGCGGAGAGCGAGAAATTTGCTTTGCAGGTTCCGGATACGAATGGCGTATATGTCGTCCCGGCTTTTGCAGGTCTTGGTGCGCCCTATTGGGATCAATATGCCAGAGGGGCAATCGTAGGGATTACCCGAGGCTGTAACCGGGATCATATCATTCGTGCGACATTGGAGGCCATCGCCTATCAGACACAGGATGTACTGAAAGCGATGGAGGGGGATTCAGGAATTACACTGAAATCTCTGAAGGTTGACGGAGGAGCCTGTGCCAATCGTTTTCTGATGCAGTTTCAGGCAGATATCCTGAACTCTGAAGTACTGAAGCCGGAATGCATCGAGACTACCGCACTTGGGGCTGCTTATCTGGCAGGACTTGCTGTCGGCTTCTGGAAGGATAGAGATGAAATCAGAACGAATTGGGCTTTGGCTGAAACCTTTCGTCCGAATATGTCAGATGAAACTCGGGAAACGCTGATTGCCGGATGGAAGAAGGCTGTGAAACGTTCCTTTGCATGGGAAGACTAAAAGGATTGCTATATGATTGAAAAAAGACTGGATACAATCTTAACTGATCTGGGCTTTTCCAGGATGGACTCCAATGCTACCGGAATTTATCTTTTCTATCGGATGGAGGAGAACAGTAGGATCAGTGAAAGCTCCAGGTTTATGATGATATCCGTCATCCATGCGATTGACGGGAATGAACTGACCAGGGAGCAATACGAACACATTCTGGAGAAGATGAAGCACAGTATCGCAAATACTAATCCGACCGATATCCGGCTGCTGAGCCTTGTATTGACGGCGTCCCCTGAGAATGCGAGACTGCTCTGTATCGATCAGCCTGAGGATAACCATTGGATTATTGATCTGGAAGCCCTGCGTCTCATGCTTTATGAGAACCATTTTGCCGATAACCACCTCAGTGAAGAATTGCAGGTTTTTAGAAATAGGCTTGAAGAGCTTCTGGAGGAGGAATATCTCCTAAGGCAGGAGCAGAGAAATTCTGATCCAAGCCTTCATCATTCTGCTGAGTATGCTTCGATGCCTCAGCCGGCGCAGAGAAAGAACAAGATCCTTTCTCCGGTTAATACGTGCATCATCCTGTTAAACGTACTTGCTTATATATTGACTTATTTTATACCGGCCTTCGGAGGAACAGATAAGACGCTGGCAGCAGGAGCACTGTCCTGGTACTATGTGATTAGGGAGGGAGAATATTACCGTATTTTAACCTCTATGTTTCTACATGCAGATGTCAGTCATCTGTTCAATAATATGCTGGTGCTGCTCTTTGTGGGATATCACCTGGAGCGTGCAGCGGGTAAACTGAAATACTTATTGATATATATGGGAGGAGGAATTCTTGCGGGGATTGCCTCCATCGGTTATAATATGTGGGAAGAATACAACCGGCTGGCGGACGGAACGACCGTCTCAATCGGGGCTTCCGGAGCGATATTCGGAGTTGTGGGAGCTATGCTTCTCATCGTAATCGTGAATCGCGGAAGACTGGAAGAGATTAGTACCAGACAGATGGTGATTTTTGTGGTACTTAGCCTTTACGGTGGGATCACAAATACCCGGATAGACCAGGCAGCCCATGTCGGAGGCTTTGTGGCGGGATTTATTCTGGCGGCACTGCTTTACCGCAAGACCGCAAAGAATACATCAGGAGGAGAGGTTGATATATGAGAATTAATATCTATTATGGCGGCAGAGGATTGATCGAAGACCCGACGCTCTATGTCATAAGCAAGCTGACCTCGGTGTTGGAAGAGCTCAGGGTACAGGTTACCAGATATAATCTTTATGAAGAGAAGAACGGGATATCGATGCTTCCGAAGACATTGAAGGAAGCTGACGGGGTTATCCTGGCAGTTAGTGTGGAATGGTTTGGTATCGGTGGGCTGATGCAGCAGTTTTTGGATGCCTGCTGGCTATACGCGGATAAGGATAAGCTGAGTAAGCTGTATATGCTGCCGGTTGCCATTGCAAGCACTTATGGTGAGCGGGACGCTGAGCTTACCTTGATAAAAGCATGGGAAATACTAGGAGGAATTCCGGTCAGTGGCCTGGGAGCTTATGTTGAGGAGCATGTTGAATTTGAGACAAATAAGGATTTTGCTGATATCATAGAGAAGAAAGCGGAGGCTTATTACCGTACCATCCATCAAAAGACGAAGATTCTACCTACCAGCAATGCAGCGGTAAAACAGAATTTATTAAGAAGCAGTTCCATCGTACTCACACCACAAGAAAGCGAACAACTTTCTGTCTATGTATCGGATGATACCTATGTGAAAAAACAGAAAGAGGATATTGAAGAACTGACCCAGCTGTTTAAGGAGATGCTAGACAGCAACAGTGATGGAGAAGGAAGCCAGGATTTCATTAAGAACTTAAAGGATAACTTTCATCCGATCGATGACTTTGCAGCATCTTATTGTATCCAGCTTTCGGATGTGAAGAAGAACCTGGTGGTAGAGATTAATAACAAACGGTTGAAGTGTTATTACGGTGATAAACCGGATGCGGATGTCATGGCGAAGACAAATCATGCGGTTATGAACAGGCTTGTGCTTGGGCGGATTACCTTTCAGGGAGCCTTTATGTCAGGTGAATTGACGGCTAAGGGGAACTTCAAGACGCTCCGGACCTTTGATCAGGTATTCCAATTCAATATATTGTAAATGCCCTGTTAAGATCATGCGGAACAGATAGTTAAAATCGTAAAAGTTACCCTCAGCTGAGAAATTCTCTGATAGGAGAAACATCTGCACTGAGGGTATTCAAAACTTTTATACTATTTGAAACTCGTCCGACAGAGGAGCAAATTATAATGGAAGAAGTATGGTAAAGGCGGTCAGATTTTTATCCGAAGTAACGGAGATGCTGCCATAGTGAAGATTCACTACCTTCTGTGCAAGAGCAAGACCGACACCGGTTCCGCCTTTCTTATATGTAACAAAAGGCTGGAAGATGCTCTCCAGAGCGGCTTCGGGGATAGGTTGCCCGTTATTGCTTAAGGTAATAGACAGCTTTCCGGGTTTCGCACTGCTTTCGGGATGTGCCGACAGGCTGATATGAATAAAATCGCCGGGCTTTGTAGCTTCGAAAGCATTTTTTATCATATTGGTAAATACCTGTTTCAACTTACCGCCGTCACAGCTGTAGGAGGTGAAATATTTCTCGCAGCCGGAAGCTATATTCATACTAAGATCGATCTGCTGAGTGAGGGCTTGCGGCATAAAATTGCTGATAATGCTGCTTAGCAGAGCAATCAGATCCGTAGTCTCTTTGTTCAGGAGCATGGAATTATTCAAACTAGATGCGTCCTGCATAATATTTTCCATATCATTGATAAGGTCCTGTACCTGATCCCAGTATTTGAATTCCTTGACTTCGGAATGCTTCATCTCAATATACTGTATCGTGCCCTTTAGCAGAGCCAGGGGATTTCGTAGCTCATGCACAAACATGGAGGTAGTATTTTTATTAGCTGCGATGACTGTCTGAATGATATTTTCCAGTTCCGGATTAGCCTTAATCATGCCGGCAAGCGTATCATTATTAAATTCGGATACCATGCTTTAGCCCCCTTTGGTTTCATACTTAACTTATTATTATAGTATCAAATTTTGGAAGATCATGCAATATAAATAAAGAAACAACAATCGACATAGGAGGTGCTTTATGCAGAGCAATTGTATTTTCTGCAAAATTATTGCCGGAGAGATACCTTCGGCGACTATTTATGAGGACGAGGATTTTAAGGTGATTATGGACATCTCTCCTGCTGCGAAGGGACATGCCATTATCCTTTCCAAAAAACACTGTGCAAATCTTTATGAACTTGATGACGATACAGCAGCGAAGGGTCTTCTGGTAGCAAGAAAGGTAGCAAAAGCAATGCAAGCGGAGCTAAATTGTGATGGGATGAACCTGCTGCAGAATAACGGTGAAGCGGCAGGGCAAACAGTATTCCATTTCCACATGCACCTAATCCCGAGATACCATAATGATCAGGTAAAAACCACCTGGATACATGGCAAATATGAAGATGGTGAAGCAGCAGCCTTGGCAGCAGCGATCGCAGGAAGAATGTAAGCGATAATCGTAATTGCATATCGAACTAGAGTAATTATATGTATAACAATATCTACGAATAAATGGTACTAGTATGTCAAGATAATTCGTATATGTAAATAAACAACGATATCAGGACTGTTGCATGCTCTGCGTATAGATAAGGGAAGGAGCGTAGGAACCCCATCATGCACTGTTTGCCGAACAGACTGCCGATATTGTTTGAACAGAAGCGAACATTTATGTTCGATTATGGTAAACAATATTGGTAGGATGTCCGGTAAACAGTGTGTGAGGGGTGCTTATGTTCCTTCCCTTATGAAATGTGTGTTTTGCAACAGCCCGTTTCTTTGTTACTTTGCTGCTTCTTTGATCAGCTTTACGATGGTATCGATAGAATTGTTCAACTCACTTTTTTCCATCGCATTTATGTAATCCTGCTTCTTCTCGGTTACAGTCCGGATGGCTTCTAGGAGATTACTGAGGCTTAAGTCTTCTTCCCTGAGTACATAGGAAAAGCCCTGATGCTCGAAGGAATCTGCATTCAGAATCTGATCGCCACGGCTTGCGGCAGCGGAGAGCGGGATAAGAATATTAGGTTTTCTTAGAGCCAAAAGCTCACAGATCGCATTGGCTCCTGCCCTCGAGATGACGATATCTGCGGCAGCAAGTAAATCGCTCAACTCAGCGCGGATATATTCGAATTGTACATAGCCTTCGGTATCATTGAAACGCTCATCTAAGTTACCCTTTCCGCAGAGATGAATAACTTGGAAATCGCGGAGCAGTGTAGGAAGCATACCGCGTATCATATCATTAATCACGCGGGAACCGGTGCTTCCGCCGACGATAAGCATGACAGGACGATTTGCAGAAAACCCGCAAAAATCAAGACCACGCAGCTTATTCCCTGAGAATAGCTCCTTTCGAATCGGTGTTCCGGTCAGAACTGCCTTACCGGAAGGAAAGAATTTCAGGGTCTCAGGGAAATTTACGCACACCTTGGTAGCCGAAGGGAGTGCAAGCTTATTCGCAAGGCCGGGAGTCATATCCGATTCATGTATAATGACAGGAATTTTATGGTGTTTGGCTGCCAGAACAACCGGAACCGAAACAAAGCCGCCTTTGGAGAAGACGACATCCGGCTTAAGGCTTTTCAATAATTTGCCTGCTTCCAGATACCCCTTGATTACTTTAAACGGGTCTGAGAAGTTCTTTGGATCGAAATATCTTCTCAGTTTTCCGGAGGAAATTCCATGGTATGGGATTTTATATTCCTCAATCAGCTTACGTTCGATTCCATGATAGGAACCGATGTATTGGATATCGAAGCCTTCCTGCGCAAGCTGCGGTAATAAAGCGATACAGGGTGTAACATGTCCTGCAGTACCCCCTCCGGTCAATACGATACGTTTCATGTTAGGACCTCCATTCCTTCAATGCTTTCGCCAGTTGATCCGGACATGAGGTTTTGCGAAAATCGCAGGTCACACCCTCTAATTTACGGATCACATCATCAACCTTCATACCAACAACCAAACGGGATATCCCGCCGGCATTTCCGTTACAGCCTCCGACAAAATGGAGCTCTGTAATGGTACCCGTATCCTCATCTATTTCGAAGCAGATTTCACGGCTGCATACGCCCGATGTTTTGTAAGTCATTTACTATTCCTTTCTTAACTAAATCTAATCTAGTGTATGAGAAGACAGAGCTTCCGGCTACTCATAACCGAGTACATTGTATCTCAGAGTACGGAATTTTGCAAATAATATTTATATGAATAAAGTATCAAAAAACACCATGGATTTTGTGTATCAGAAAGATGGCTATATCAATTTGTTTGTTATAGTATTTAAACTTGATCGGGAGGGTGTTCGATAAACCTTATGATATTTTATCCATTTGCACTAAAATTAAGCCTTGATGATGATAAGAACACGCAGAATACTTTAATATCGTCTTTTATTTTCTGCAATCGGCTTTTACATCAGGCTTTTACATGCTCTTACTCTGTATTGAAGTTTTATATGGAATCGGATACAATAGGAACATAAAGAAGGAGAATTGCGTATGAAGAAAATCGGTATCATTGGAGCTATGGATGAGGAAGTAAGCATCTTTAAAAGTCAGATGCAGGATGTCGCTGTGAAGACAGTCGCATCCATGGAATTTTATGAAGGTAAGCTGCAGGAGAAGGAAGTTGTCGTGGTACGCTGTGGGATCGGCAAGGTGAATGCTGCTGTCTGTACTCAGATTCTGGCAGATTTGTTTCAGGTAGATGTGGTAATCAATACCGGTGTAGCAGGATCGCTAAGAAACGAGATTGATATTGCGGATATTGTCCTCTCTACCGATACTCAGCAGCATGATGTGGATGCAACAGGCTTTGGATATGCAGTCGGTGTTATCCCCAGAATGGAACAGTCCATATTTAAAGCGGATGAAAGGTTGATCACCCTTGCCAAAGAGGTATGCACAGAGGTTATTCCTGAAATAGGAGTTCATACCGGAAGGATTGTCAGTGGGGATCAATTTATCTCGGATGCGGATAAGAAGACCTGGCTCACAGAGAATTTTGACGGTTATTGTACAGAGATGGAGGGAGCAGCCATCGCTCAGACGGCGTATCTGAATCGTATTCCTTTTCTGATTATCAGAGCAATCTCCGATAAAGCAGATCACAGTGCGGAGATGACCTATCAGGATTTTGAGGAGATCGCAATCAGGAACACAGTAAAATTGATGAACGGATTGGTAAAGAGGATTAATTAGTAATGATACAATGATAGCTTGAGTAATGGACAGAGTATATTATAAAGAATTATGAACATGAAGATAAAAGGCTTATAAAAGCTTATAATAAGCGGATATAAAAGGATGCCACTGATAGCGCAAGGATGGATAAGATCAGTTGGCTCCTTTTTTTACCCAAACGGGAAGCATCATTCGGATTCAATAGACAAAAATTCAATAGAAAGTACAAAATGTTATGTAATTCTTACCTTGCATTGTATAATATAGCTAAAGTATAATAATGGAAAGGTTTACTATAATAGTAAAGAAGAGGGAACGAGGATGGAGAATCAAAAGAGAGTGAATGAAATCATAAATAATATGGAACAGATTATTGTCGGAAAGAGAGAAGTGATAGAATACACACTGATTACTCTGCTGGCAGGAGGACATCTGCTTCTAGAGGATGTGCCGGGGGTAGGAAAGACTACGCTGGCAAAGACAATTGCCCAGACAATTCACTGTGGTTTTACGCGGATCCAGTTTACACCGGATACACTGCCAAGTGATGTTACGGGACTATCAATTTACAATCTTCAGACCGGCAAATTTGAATATTCTAAGGGTGCGATTGTGAATAACATCATTCTTGCGGATGAGATAAACCGTACCTCACCGAAGACTCAGGCAAGTTTATTGGAGGCAATGGAAGAGAAGCAGGTAACGGTTGATGGTGTAACCTATCCAATTCCAAAGCCGTTTATGGTTATTGCAACACAAAATCCCATTGATTATCTTGGTACCTATAATCTGCCAGAGGCTCAGCTGGATCGTTTTATGATGAAGATATCGATTGGATATCCCGGAGTGAGTGACGAAAAGCTTATGGCAGATCGTTTTCTCAAGCATCAGCTTGGTAAGAAGCTTGAAGCGATCGTAGATGAAGAGATGATTCTTTTGATGCAGCAGGAGGTAGAGACCGTCAAGATTAATTCGGATCTGATTACCTTTGTTACGAAGATTGTCGCCGAGACCAGAAAGGACAACAATATCACCCTGGGCGCAAGTCCAAGAGCCACACTGGCACTGCTTCGCGCTGCGCAGGCATATGCTTATGTGAATGGAAGAGATTACTGCATCCCTGATGATATCCTTAAGCTGATTCAACCGGTATTATCTCATCGAATTATCCTGTCACCGGAGGCAAGACTTTCGCAGACAAAAGTAGAAAAGGTATTAAAGACGATTGTTGCCAAGGTTCCTGTTCCGGTATTAACGCAACATTAAAAGTTGATCAAAGCATCATGATTGAGGATAAAATATAAATCATGTATTTCTAAATAATGAACTTATACTTACACACCAAAATACAGGTGTTCGTAAGAATGGAGAAGTGTATGAAAATTAATCGTTTGATATTTGCAGCGGCAATCATCGGAAGCAGTATCTTTGCCTCCTTTTACGGAGGTAATATAGCTTATGCCCTTTTTTATCTGACCCTGCTCATTCCGGTGATGTCCTTTCTATATACGGTTTATGTATATTTCCGGTTTAAGATTTATCAGACTATGGAGGCTTATCTGGTTGTCAAGGGTGATTGGACCACCTATTCCTTCGTAATCGCAAATGAGGATTATATCACCTTCCGTAATGTTAAGGTGAATTTTCTCAGTGATAAATCTACGATAGAAGCAGCAAATAAAATCGCAGAGTACAGTCTTCTTCCCAGTGAAAGCGAACGCCTGGAGACGAGAATCAAATGTAATTACAGGGGCGAATATTATGTGGGTGTTGACTCAATTGAGGTAACAGACTTCCTATATCTGTTCAATATTACATATCCGATCTCAACAAAGCTGAAGGCTGTGGTGCTGCCAAGAGTGGTTCCGCTAGATAGGCTCGGGATCGCTCCGCCGCAAAGTGATGTGAAGAATCCGATGCGATTTTCCAACTCTGCAGAAGAAGAACTGGATACGGAGGTAAGGAAATACTTCCCCGGAGACAGCAGAAAGAAGATTCACTGGAAAGCTACCGCCAGACTGAATCAGCTGATTACAAGAAAATATCAGCATATTCCAAAGGCAGAGATTGTCCTGTTCATGGATTTAATGAAAATAAAAGACGACGAACTGAGAGTCGTCATTGCCGAAGATAAAATTATCGAGAGCGTACTTGCGATAGCGAATTTCTATGCGCAGAGAGGAACTCCCTCACAGATTATCTATGAACTGGAGGGAATAAAATTCTCCGATATCAAATCAAAAGAAGATTTTAATGCATTTTATAAAGCATGTGTCCGCATTGATTTTAAAAGCGATATTCCGGTAAGCATGTTATTGAAAGAACACCTGATACGAAACGGTGAGGGCATATTCTATGTGGCTGCCACGCACAGCCTAACCAAGGAATTGTATCTGGAAGCTCTAAAGGCAGTATCCGGAGGGAATCATATCTGTATTTTATTCATCAGTGACGACGTCTCGGAGGAAACGAAAAAAATTCTTGATGGAATGAGGAACTCTGGAGTTGAAGTCTATCAGATCATGTCAGAGGATGAAATTGGGGATATACTCAGCCAGGAAGTTTTGTAAATAGAGGAAAAGAACCATTCACACATAGTGAGTGCTAATTCACCAATAGAAGATTTACGCCTGTATTTTCAAAGAACAGAATACACTTGGTATAAAAGAATAACAGATGGTTTCAGGATAGATCAAATGAAAGAATAGGCATGTAAGAAGAAGGGGTAGAAGGATGTTAAAGAATCGGGAGAGATTATATCAGATTTATCATGCTCTGCTGAGCATGGCCTTGGGATGGGCTTTAGTTCTGATCATTAATCAGTATTATCAGCTCAGGGTCTCTATTTTTCTGAGTGCATTTTTGTCCTTTATACCGGCACTGATCATTTATCTGATTGATATGAATAGAAAGAATACAATAACCTATTTAGTGATCGCAAGTATCTTTCCAATCCTGGCATTGATTTTCTGGGCAAGAAAGTTTAACCCGCTTTCATGGTTAGGGAAGTATGCCGGATGGATATCTGACTACAATGGGTCAGAGGAGATGTATTCCTTAAAGTTTGCGATTTTTACAATCGTCATAGCCGGATTCCTGGGAGTACTGTTGTTCTTCGTATTGACAAAACGGCAGATTTTAAAGGTGGTCCTGGCAGCTGTAATATTTGCATCTTTGATCATACTCAGCATCAGTAAGTATGAGATTAGTAAAGCGGTTGTCTGTATCAGCGTCTTTTATAGCCTATCCATCCTGGTGGAATGCTATGGCGTTTATTATACAAGGAAAGCCGGGAAACAGGAAAAGAAGGAGAGCATCCTTTATCTGGCGCCAATCTGCTTACTGATTGCGATCTTTGCAATTGTACTTCCTTCGAAACAAGAACCGATTCAATGGAAAGTCGTGAAGGATGCATACTATAATGTGATACGTCAGATCGAAACCTGGAGGACGGATATTGATTATTATTTTAGTAATCAATCAGGTGAGTTCGGGATCAATCTTACCGGTTATTCTGAGAATACCGGCGAGTTAAATAGCAAAGGTCGTAAACTAGTCAAGGATAATAATGTGGCCCTGAAGATCAGTGGAGGATCAACTACCCGTCCAATCTATCTGATCGGCTCTGTAAGTGATACATATACCGGAAGCAGCTGGGAGAAGAGGGCAGAGGTAAGCCTGCCAGAGGAAGAGGATTATAGACTTGATTTCATGGAGCTTTCCTATGCCCTGGCCAGACAGGATAAGGAAGTGCTTGAGAACAACCAGTTCCTCAACAGGGTAACCTTCAGAGTCAAATATAATAATATTAAGACAAAAAGCTTCTTTTATCCACTGAAATCCAGCTCTTTCAAGGCATTGGAGGATACGAAGGAACCATTACTGAAAAACCCCAATATTGTATTTGAAAATGTGAGTGGTCGTAGCACTTATTATGAACCTACCTTTTATGAGATGAATCTCAAGGGAGAGGCCTTTGACAAGATGCTTCAGGAGACAGACGATTTTACCTACGATAATGCACCAAGTGTAAAGCCTGATTCACTGGAATACTTAAAGAAGAATCTTTTGAACCAGAGCAATGCAATTTCTCTTCTCAATCGTAAGGATTTTAATAAAGTTCTGGGTGAACGGGCTGACTTGATTAAGAAGCAATATACGCAGCTTCCTGATACACTTCCGGATAGAGTAAAGAAGCTTGCCAATGAGCTTACTGCCGATTGCGATACCAAATATGAAAAGCTGATGGTAATTGAAGCATATTTAAACCAATATGAATATACATTGACGCCGGACAAAGTTCCTGAAGGTGAGGACTTCATTGACTATTTCCTTTTCGAAAGTAAGAAAGGCTATTGTACCTCCTATGCGACTGCGATGGCAGTTCTGGGAAGGTGCATCGGAATCCCGACGCGATATATGGAAGGCTTTGTTGCAAGATATGATAATCGGGATAAGAAAGGGATGTATCCTGTTAAGAACAGCCAGGCACATGCCTGGGCAGAAGCCTATATCGAAGGTGTGGGTTGGATCCCCTTTGAAGCTACCGCACCGTTCTATAATACACGATATTCGACCTGGGCAGATGTTGTACCTGTAACTCCTGAGATACCGGAACAATATCGGAATCATTTTGAAGGTGAACTTAATCCTTATTCGCAGCCGCTTACAGAAGGAGAGCTGCCAAAGACACACCAGACAGTGAAGAAGGCAAATGAGGTACTATATGGAACAGTTCTAACCTTGGTAGCTGCGTTCATATTACTCAGCCTGTTTGTAATCTACTATAATGGTCTGAAGCTTCGCTACCGAAAGCAGTATCATAAAGCAGACTGCAATAAGAAGATGTATATGATGTTCCTTCGGGTTCTTGCCCTGCTGAAGCAGGAGGGCTTTGATCTTGAGGAGCAGGAGACGATACAGATGCTCGCAGACAGAGTGAAGGATCATTACCTGTTTAACAAAGTCCTCTTTGCAGATGTGGCTAAGATCTATATGAGATTCCGGTACGCGGAGGAGAGTGTGGCAGAGAATGAACTGGAACAGGTGGTTATCTTCCAGAGTGGACTAGCTGAGCTTCAACGTGAAAAAAATCCACGATTTAAACTTTGGCTGAATGAATTAGTCTTCCTGATGAAGTATCGGAATGCATAGTTATTTAGACAAATCAGCAAGCACAGTATCCGTATAATAATAGGTTAAGATATCGGAATAAGTTCTTTCTTCATCCGCCATGGCATTTGCACCATATTGACTTAGACCGATTCCATGTCCTACACCATTACAGATAATGCGCGCTTTATTATCATTATCCTCAAGATAGAAATGATTAGAAGAAATACCCAGAACCTTGGCAAATTCCTCACCGGAAACGGTTAGGCTGCCAAGGTTCATTTTAGTTACATAGCCTGCACTATCCCGGGAAGCTACGGTAACTTCTTCAAAGAATTTGTCCGTAGTCAGTGTAATATCCGTATAATATCCCGTTAAAGCAGTAATGAGGTAGGGTAGTTCATATTCTCTGATTGAAAGATAGTCAGTTGAGGTAACATCCTGTTTGCTGGGTACACTGACCAGATATGGGACATCTACACCCCAGGCTTCGGAGGCATTGCGGGTATATCCTGAACCGGTATGAAAGAATAAGGGCAGGATTAATGTATTTCGATATAGAAGTACCTTATCCTTGGTTTGGAAGACAGCGTTTTCTATTTTTTTATAGTTGTCACTGTATTTTTCTGATTCCCAGAGGCCTTTTAAAGCTTCCGGACTGCTGTAGGGAAGACCCAACTCAGCGATGGAAAACCTGCTTTTTCCTGGAGAATTCTCTGAAAGCTTAGACATATTATAGAGGGCATAGGTCCTTACTATGACAGCTTGTGCCTTCAAGGCTTCCGTATGGTAGGCGGCGGGCATGGTGGCAGCTACGACTCCCATTAGATAAGTCTCGAAGGGAAGCGTCTCCTTATCACCGTTTACTTCGTGATAGACTGAATAATTCATAGTTTCCAGAAAAGCATCACTGCCACTATGTTTTACCAGCAGCGTCAGGATAAAGGGTAGAAGCAGGACTGTCACACTGACAATCAGGGTCTTAAGAAGTATCTTTTTCATCTGGCAGCACACTCCGATCAATATCATATTGTTACATTATATTGACCGGAAATGTGCTTTATGTTACCAACAAAGAGACAGATACAGGTTAATGCGGTGCTCTCTCAAGCAGCTCATCAAAATAGCTGTAAAACTCCTCCTGATTGGCCAGCTGGACATTATGGTCAGGATGGCTCATGACATGAGCAATACAATCGGGAATGAGAGCCTTCATCTTGTCATAATCGGCTTTTGTAACTATTTCAAAGCCACCTGAAATGATCAGGAGTGTCGGGACTTTAAGCTTCGGAAGAAGGTCGTACCAACCTTTATAATACTCTGCATTTGCGATCGTTGCCTGCGGACTGAATCTGAAGAAGTATCCGTCCACGGTCTCGTATAGGTTGTTTAGATAATACTGGTAGCTGAATTCGGAGTCCATAGTCTGACGGAGCTGAGCCATCGCTTCCTGCAGACAGGAGAAGGGTACCGGTAATCCCTCCAGCATGGGAGCAACGGTTGGAAGCTGCTCCAGAGGAAGCGCACTGACTTGTTCCGGTCCATCAGCAGTTTTATCCAAAAAGGCCACCGCCTGAAAGACTTCTGGCCTCTTCTCGATACAAACAGCCGCAATCGATGCACCCATAGAATGTCCGACCAGGATGATATCCTTCAATTTGAATAACTCGATCAGAGCAAGGATATCCGTAGCCATCTCCTCGGAGGTATAGTAAGAAACAGGCTTGCTGCTTAATCCATGTCCTCTTTGATCCGGTGCGATAATTCGGTAATCCTTACCGTAATGCTGCATGAAATGATACCAGACCTCTGCCCGTCCTCCTCTGCCATGCAGGCACAGAATAACCGGTTTATTCTCTGTTCTCGTATCGAGACAGAGTAAGTCAATCTCTCCTACAGTGACGATAGATCTGTAAATCTTAATCTTTTCCATAATTCCTCCCATTCCGTGCAGATCTTGCACTTAGTTAATTTGTTGTAAATAGTTTGACATCAAACTATTTGGTTAAAAAATTAAAAATTACGATAGATCTTTAATAATGTATGCAGCAATGTCTCCTTCTCATCAGAAGAGATATCCCGGTAGACAAGCTCCATCAGATCCTTTGATATGGAATCGAACATCGGCTTCAGCGCCTTTCCGTTCTCAGTCAGTGTTACGAAGGTGACGCGGCTGTCCTTGGTATCTCTGGTCTTCACGACATAGCCAAGCTTAAGCAGCTTATCCACCAGAGCAGTCACCGTAGACTTATCCTTACCAATTCTTTCGGATAGATCCTTCATCGTCAGGACGTCACTTTTTAAGAGCGCAAAAATAATATCGCCATGGGAGGGAACCAACCCGGTCACTCCCCAGCGCTTCATCTCATCAATGATATATCTGTTGGCACTTTCTCTTACCTTTGAAATTAATGATATGATGTCTCTCGTTTCCATATTCTGATTATAGTTTGATATCAAAGTATTGTCAAGTAAAATATAATTCTCATATTTTATTGTAATTATTTTATTCTGGCCGGATATCAAAGGTTGCTTTATTAACTGAAGGTACGTGTATTATTCTGCAAGGAGAGTCAGAAGATCTTCGATTTCCTTGCTTCCAATATAATGCACTTTAATTACAATATTATCTTTACGAACAAACAGATCAATTGTATTTTCCCGATACAAATAATAAGCCTCATCAAAGCGTTGGTCATTCAACGAGATCAGCTTAACCTCTTTATCGCCGTTGGGACCTTGCTTATAATTATATAACATGTTATCTGCAAATTCCTTCAAGATGGGTTTTGCAAGGAATGTAGTACCCAGCTTAATATAAACCTCTTCCAGAAAAGAGGAGCAGGCGGTAGCTTCGGAATCCTGAGACTGTGCCTCAACCGGATGAGTTTCAGATAATACATACTCTGTATATAATAACGAGGGTTTCTTCAGAAAGAAAAAGGTCTCGTATTCCTCGGAGAGATCAGTAACTTGTCCATTGGAGTCTATCTCAGAGAGACGAAGCAGGGAGACTTCCTCGGTTAGGGCTTTCGGAGGCTGCTCGTTAAAATAACGAGAGGTATGGCTGCTGCTGTAAAGGTCGGCACCAATATTAAGTAAAAGCATGGCTGTGAGAACAAGGATTACTGAAATAGCTGATTTCTTGTATTTTTTCCAGGGCATGTGATGATTGTATTTCCTGCCCTCATAAAAAATTTGACGAAGCTTACGAAATTCACGGGTATACTGCAGACTGCTTATGATCATAACCGCAGCACCGGACAACAGTAATAAGAGGGAAAGGAAGCTGGCAGCAGCATTTAATAACGGAAAAGGACTCGATAAAATACTTACGTAAAGGAACCAGAGTAACGTAAGAACCAGTACAGCGATGGAAGCATAGATCATGGTAAAGTTTCTTGTGACATAATTGAAATTCATGCCCTGACGGATAATCTCTTCATCAACGGAAGAAGCCTGTGCAGCATCTTGAACGAAGAAGGAGTACTCCGAGCGAGTATTCACATAAGACCAACCAGCCTTCCTATATTGTTCTTTTGCCGTCTCTGATACCTTACTACCTAAAAACTGAACGCGATATTCCAGATCTTTAGGCTCACTCACAGCAAACCGGGTAACTATACTACCGGCTTTTTTTAGAATCAGACCTTTCTTAGCCATATCACTGAGCCAACTTTCATATGCGCAGAAGCTGGTGAAAGGAATCAGGCAGATCTTAAGCTTTGTTTTACTCATCCTATACCTCCGTGGGGTCAGCGATGCTTCGCTTGAAACCATAAATAAGAATATCATTTGTTACTATCCCGGTCAAGATTATATCGGTCTGAAAGAAAAAAATGTTGATAGGAATGGGCTGCCACAACCCTTTCCAAGGGATGAAGGGAACATTTGTGATAGCATGATAGGAGAATAATGAGAGAACGAAAGAAGTGATTAGCAACGTACTTAAAATAAATATAATGCTTGTAAAGATATGGCAAATCGCTTAGAATGATAAAAAGGAAATACAGAGAAGCACGCCCTGAATTTCCATACATTGAAAGAAGGTATGGCAGTATGAAGAAAAAGCTAGTCCTGATCATAGGCGTTCTGGCAATGATTCTGGTGATAGGAATTTACTTATTGCAGGTTCCAAAATATAATGCTGATCAGGTAAAATCAATGACCCTGATTACACTTCCCTCTCCACCTCAATGTAAGACGATCACTGATCAGAAGGATATCGAGACCTGTCTGAACTATATTGACTCCCTGAGCCTGGTACCTGCAATCAACACAGGAAAAGGCTGGTGGTTTATGATAAAAATCGATCAATATACGACGATTTCCTTTCTCGACGAGTATGTAAGCTTCAACGGGAAAACCTTTAAAATCAAAAACCGTGATTATAAAGATTCTTTACGCGCATTATATAAAAGCATGATTTATGAAGAAAAAGCCTGGTAAGATTGAACCGATCCCCTATAAGTTAGATTTTTTGGGTCTAACTCATAGGGGTCAGTTCAAAAGTATCAGGCTTTCTCTTTTGTAGTGAGCTCCATATATTTCATATATTCCATTCCCCACTCCTCCATACTGTTAATAATCGGAGCGAAGCGTCTGCCAATCTCGGTCAGGCTGTACTCTACCCTCAGGGGCACTTCATTATATGCCTTCCGGAGAACAAGACCGTCATCCTCCAGCTCACGAAGATGCTGTGTGAGCATTTTTTGAGTCAGAGTGGGGTCTTCAAAGGCTTTCTTGATCTCACCGAAGCGCATGGTATCATTTTGTATTAGAAACCATAGAATGGAAAGCTTCCATTTGCCGAAGATTACTTTCTGGGTCAAAAGGAGAGGGCATTCCAAATCCTCCTCTTTCCAATGATCCATATAGAACACATCCTTTCGTTACTTTATCAATGCCAGCCCATGAAATTTACTCATGATCTCCAGCTTTTTATCGTATTTTATAAACAGGCTTGCGGATGGAAGCTTGCTTACACAGGATTACCTGTGCTATTTATTATAGCATAATATTGGGAGTAGAATAAATGATTTTATGCGTTCTGATAAAATTGTGATTAAAAGTAGTAACTTGAAAGTAACTATGCCACTTTTTAGTGCCTAATTGCAGGATTGCCTCGATCGTTTTATGATTGATCCATAACATAAGAAACGTTATGACAAATATGGAACTATGGTATAAATAGGAGAGGATGGATCATTATGAAACAAATTCAGCTTGGAAAATCTGACTTGAAGGTCTCGGCTATGGGCCTTGGATGCATTAATTTTGGTTCCCATGTCGATGAAAAGACCTCGTTTGAATTAATGGATGCGTATGTGGAGAACGGAGGTAACTTCTTAGATACCTCGAACAACTATATTGTTTGGGATGGTTTTACAGGCAGTGAGAGTGAGAAGACAATTGGTAAGTGGTTTGACTACAGTGGAGCAAGAAAAGATGTTATCCTGGCGACAAAGCTCGGAGCTTTGCCGAAGGACAATACCTCCAGAGATTTTTCTGGTATGGAGGGACTAGGCAGAAAGACGATTCTTGAATCAGTCGAACGGTCTTTAGATCGCCTTCATACGGATTATATTGACCTGTTATATCTTCATGTTGACGATTACGCAACTCCGCAGGAGGAAACGCTGGGGACCTTACAAGAGCTGATTGATCAGGGAAAGATAAGACAAATCGGCTGCAGCAATTTCAGGGAATGGAGAGTGGAAAGTGCTCGAAATATATGTAAGCAGAACAATTATCAGTTCTTCTGTGCTATCCAGCAGAGATATAGCTATCTCAATCCTGCGATGGATGCGGATTTCTCCCCACAGGTTACCGCCGGGAAAGGTTTGGAGGAGTATATTAATTACTATCAGGACATCACAATGGTAGCACATACTCCGCTGCTTTACGGATTGTATACCAAGGGTGGTGAAATCGACTATGAAGCATATGATACCCTGTATAATAGAAGAAATCTAAAGAAACTACTGGAGGAAGAAAAGCAGCCGGTGTCCTGGGTGTTGAAATATATCACGGAGCAGTTTGGGGGAAGTGTTGTGTTATCTACTACTTCCAGCAAGAAGCATCTGATCGAAAATATGCAGTACATCGGATAGCACAGGACTGAATAATAGATTACTAATCAGTCATATTAAGGCTATATAGCCGAGGGGACTGATAAGAATATAGAATGAAAGCGAATAAGCCTAAGGAACTGATGAGATTAATCATAAAGACAAGGTAAGGATAACTGCATGAAGAAAAGCAGTTATTCTTACCTTGTCTTTCAAAGAACGTATTACAACAGCCTCATAGTTATCAAATAATTATGTATTACAACAGCCCCATGGTTATCAAGTGACTATGTGTAGCAACAGCCATTGTAATGTTATTACTTACTTAATTCATCGATAATACCTTTTGGATTAATGGCCTTACCATAGGAATAGGTCTTTCCGTCGTGCTTTATCTTGGTAGTAATAGCGGTAGAATTGGCTAATTCGATGAACTCCTTCGGGGTAATATCTGGTTTTACCTGACAACACAATGCATAAAGGCCGGTACACCAGGGAACAGCCCAGCTTAATCCACCGTTGCGAGCAATCGCATAATTCTTCGGGCCTGTAAAACCGGCAATTGTTCTGGATCCAATGGGGAATAACAGTTGTTTTGAGTAATAGTCCGGATAGTTGAATATATCATTACTTATCCAGGAAACCGGCTCATAAGAGGCAAGCTTCTCCGGATTCTTATCGTAATTACGATCCATTCCGAAAAGGGCAAAATCCTTATAATACTCCTCTGTAGAGGTAGTTATGACAAAGACATTTGCTTCATCAGCCTTCTTAATCGCAGCCTGGAGCTCATTGTAGCCCTTATCCCTACTGCCATAGCCCTTTGATATGGAAATGGCTCTAATCTTATCAGCTTTATCCAGCTTCTCATTAATTTCGAGTATTCTGAGGATTGTATCTGCCATAATAGAAGCATCAAACTCATATCCTGTTTCGCTGAAATGTCCGAAGGTTGAAGCAATATAGTAAAGGTTTGCTCCCGGAGCTACGCCGATATCCTTGCCGACGGCAATACTTGAAACAGCAGGACCATGCATCGATGCAACTTCATCGCTGCAATGAATTCGTTCATAAAACATAATGTTATTCTTATATTGCTCATGGTCAAGCAGAAGTCCTTGATCGATGATGGCTATGCTGACTCCCTTTCCGGTAATTCCTTTCTTATGCAATGCCTGAATCCCAAGTCCGGGATTCTTGTTAAATTCCAATATCTTCTTTGGATTAAAGCCCTTGGGTAATTTCTTTGGCCAGATTGTATCTGTGTCAAAGGTCAGATCATTCACGTTTTTAACCACGTTTAAGTCTTCCCCTGAAATATCACAGCTCCTCACATCATAACCAAAGGTATCGTTCTTATTTTCAAAGCCTTGAAACTTATTCCAGTATGGATCGATTGTAGATTCTTTTCTGACAAACAATGGCGTCCCTTTCTCGAGGTTTGTCAGATCGTTTAGGTTGGTTGTATACCAGGCTTCATTGGGATCCGTATGGTTACTGTAATCATAAGTCGGATAAGCCGGGTCATTTGCAGGGGCTGCAGATACAAATCGAACATCCTTGCTGACGGAAGCCAAGGTGATCGTTATTACTAATAATAATGCAATTACTTTACCTTTCATAGGTTCTCCTTCCCTTTCATTGAATAGTGGATTGAAATCAATCCGGTCAATAATCAAATACTTTCATACGCTATGTTCCATAGATCATCATAATCGGGGAAAATGAAATACTAGCCTGAAAAAGTAGCGCTTTATTTATCCTTTAATTGTTCCATCAGTTTTTCCGGATTGATCATTTTTCCGAAGGGGTAGGTCTTACCGTCATGTTCTATCTCAGTGGTTATTGCTGTGGAATTGGCGAGCTCTATGAACTCCTGTGGTGTAATATCCGGTTTCTCCTGACAGCACAATGCATAGAGGCCAACGCACCAGGGAACACTCCAGCTTAATCCTCCGTTATGTGAAATAGCATAATCGTCGGAATTCGTAAAACTTGCGAAGGTCCTTGAGCCGATGGGGAACATCAGAAAGTTCTCAAAGTAATCTGGTCTATCATAATAATCCTTTGCTACCCAGGAAACAGGTTCATAAGAGTTGGGATCCTCCGGATCCTTAGCGTAATCACGATCCATACCGAATAGTATGAACCCTTTATAATACTCATCTGTGGAGGTGGTTACTACAAAGACATTTGCCTCATCGGCCTTCTTGATGGCAGCCTGAAGCTCATCGTAGCCCTTATCCATCCTGCTGTAACCCTTCGATATTGAGATTGCTCTGATCTTTTTATCCTTATCCAGCTTTTCATTGATATCCAGTATCCGGAAGACGGCATCTGCAATAATAGAGGCGTCAAATTCATAGCCAGAGTCGGTGAAGTGTCCAAAGGTTGAAGCGATATAATATAGATTGGCCTTTGGAGCGACGCCAATATCCTTGCCTACTGCGATGCTGGCAACAGCGGGTCCGTGCATCTGGGCAGTATCATCACCACAATGGATTGTCTCATAGAGCTTAAGGTTCTTCTTATATTGCTCATGCTCCAGCAGAAGACCCTGATCAATGATAGCGATGCTGACTCCCTTTCCGGTAATTCCTTTTTTGTGCAATGCGCGAATTCCCAATCCGGGATTCTTATTAATTTCGAGTATCTTCTGAGGATCGAAGCCCCCAGGTAACACGTCAGGCCAGGTGGTATTGGTGTCAAAGGTCAGATCATCGGTATCTTCTACCACGCTTAAGTCTACATCTGAAATATTACAGCCTCTCACATCATATCCGAATACATCATCCTTATTCTCAAAGCCTTGAAATTTCCTCCAGCTAAAGCCTCCCGGAAGTTCCTTTTTAGCGATCACCAGCTTACCCTTATTGATTGACGAGAGATCAGCCAGTACAGTTTTATAAACAGATTCTCTGGAATCAGTATGGCTGCTGTAATCATAAGCTGCGTAATCGTCTTTATTCGTTGTGGGCTGCGCTTCCATGAATACAGCTTCCTCTTTGCTGCAGGATGCAAGTACGAGGACAGAGATCATTAGTAAAGTGAAAACTTTTCTTTTCATTTCTTACCCTCCCTGATTATGATAAATGGAATATGGTTATTGCTTGGAAATAACAAATCCTTACAATCACTGTGCCCACATATTACCATGAGGAAGGAAAGCATACAATGGCTTTAAGAAATATGTAAGAAATCATTAAGATTAATGTTGCCTCTGCAGCTAAGAATGGAATTTCAAGGTCTTTAATAATAATTCATTGCAGATTCTATCTATGATATAAAGGTCCGTAGCATCGTTATAGATCTGTTCTAATTCCTCAAGATAAGCTTTTGCAGAGGCCAGGTGTGCGGTTCCTTCCCGGGTAAAGGCTTTATATCGCACAACGATATCGGTAAGTTCCTTTTCATTTAGCTCATCCGTACCGGGTGTGACTAATTGCGAATACATATCGATGACATGATCATTTTTCCGATCAGGATAATATTCATGAGGTGAGGTGCTGTCAAAAATACAAAGGTTTAGCTCCGGAAATAAAAGCATATCTAAGCTGTCAGGATCGAAGCCACAGTGGTAGATTTCCGTATCAATTCCCCTGGCATGGGCTTTCTCTGCAATTTTCTTCAGCATTGTGGATTTCCCTGTACCCGGGCGACCCTTGATGAAATAACGTGTGGCAATATCCTCGGTAATATTCGGAATATAATCCATTGGCCCCAGTGGAGTTGATCCGCCGAAGAAACGATGCTTGATACTGCCGAGTTTCTCCAGTTGGGTCTTGCCGAGCACAGTTTGGATAACCTCTTCTGTCAGCCTGTCAGCTCCGGTAAAATCCATATTTCGAATATAAATTTTCTCCCATTCGTCATGAACCTTCAGACCATTCGCGAATTCGATATAAGCCTTCTCGTAGCTTTGCTGTATTCGATTATGAAGCTTGAGGATCTCTTTGGTATGGGCAGCGAGCTTCTCGGTATTCCAACCGGCCCCCAGATTGATATACTCTTCGAGGGCCCCCGGAGCCTTTGGCTCTATCACGTGAGGAGGTGTGCCGTCGACCATCCCGACCCCGAGTTCCGGAAAAAGCACCCCATCTAGTGCATCAGGATCGGTGGGGCTGTGTATATACTCTACCTTTTGGTCAAGCCCTTCAAGAACAGAGCCGATTTTCTTCATTAATGGAAGCTTACCTGAGCCAGGACCTCCTTTCAGAATAAATAACTTATTCAACGGTTCCAGATTCGTGCTGAAAAGATTGATGTAACCCTTGGCTGTGTGACCACATGCAAGATAATGCTTTGCGCTCATAGATCATTCCCCTGCTTTATCTATTTGGTATCATTTTATGAGAAGATTACCTGAGAAATAACGAAAAACCCGGACGAAATAAAGAGTAAATGGAACAAACAATAGATGTCTATCTGTTTATCCGGTATACTGCAGATCAGAACTGTGTGTGGCTGATTAATAAAGCAGTTTTACTTATTATTTGTGGAAGCAAGTGGGTAGTATTTATTTGACTTGCCATAAGAATAGCTGAAGAACTTTATCCTAAACTGACACATATGATATTGCAGACGGATTTCTGAAATAATGAAAGGAATAACCTTATGTTGGAGAGAAGAAATGAACTGCCTGCAGAGGTGGTGGATCTGACCAGTCCCGGTTGGAACGCAAGGTTAGGTCGATACTTTATCGGACAGACAAAGGAGCTTCATTTTGGCTGTGGATTAAACGCCTGGGGAGGTATTATCAATCCGAGTTTCTCAGGAGTAAACCTTTACTTTGATATATTCACGATTACGAACTTTGGTGAGCAGAGTTTTGACGCAGAAATATGGCTGAATGCAGAACCTCCTGTGGAAACGAGAGTAGGGGCAGGTGTTACGCCCTCCAACCAGTCAATTATTCCTCCACCCAAACCGAAGGTAGTTCTTAAGCAGGCGGAATATTTGAATGAAGAACTTAAAAACGGAGTAGATATCTTTGGGCGGATTGTCACGCCAAACTCAACGCTGGTAAGCGATTCTCACCAAGGCTCCATCATAATCGGTCCGGGGGGAACCTTCTCAATCCTGTTGAAGTCTTCAGTAAGAAGAATTATAACTGCCACCATTGTACTCACCTGGTGGGAAGAAAAGGTAGAAAGGAAGGATAGTTATGAGTATGATACGTATTTCTGAAGATAGATATCCGGAGAAGGCGATTGTATTAAAGGATTCGGTCTTTCATTCTTATCTCGGACAATATTTTTTAGGACAAACGGAGATAATCTCTTTCGGAGGAGAGCTTCAGGCCTGGGGTGGGTTATTCAATCCGTCGGATTCGGGGGTATTGCTGTTCCTGAATGCATATACCATATCGAATTTCTCTGATCAGCCAATCACCGCTGAAGGCTGGTTGAGCAGTAGCCTCTCGGGTAGCGAAGTGGTTTCCTTCCGTTATGCCGCCGGGAATCAGTCTATCGTACCTTCCCCTCTGCCTAAGGTACAGATTAAAAGTGCTAATTTTGTCTCCCATACCCCACAGGGTGGAACGTATACCTTTACCAGAAGGGTGGAGGCAGGTATTACCCTGACCAAACATGATTTTCAGGGGATGTATATCATTCCGCCGGGAAGTTCTTTTGTACTGTTCTTTCTTCCACCCGGAAATAAGCTGATCAAAATTAAAATTGCGTTCGGATGGTGGGAGGAAGCTCACCTTAATACAAGCCTTGTGAACGAGTTCAGAAAGAGGTAAAATAACAATAATTAACTAAATCTCGAAAGAGGGTAACCCGGAGGCGCTATGGAGCTTTTATTTAACGAATCAAGGCAGGTCTATCTATCTAAAATAAACAAGGTTCAGGACTATATTGAGAGTCATCTGGAGGACGAGCTATGCATTCAGCTGCTTGCCGGAATCGCATCTTTTTCAGAGTTTCATTTTCAGAGAATCTACAGGCAGATCACCGGAGAAAGCCTCTATGGCTTTATCAAAAGGCTTCGTCTGGAGAAAGCGGTTTTCTTGCTTAGATCAAGCCATAAACGTACGATACAAGATATCGCTCTATCGGTTGGCTTCTCAAATCAAGCTTCCTTTGCGAAGGCATTGAAGGAGAGATACGGGGTCAACGCCAGTGAATTTCGTAAAATGCAGGAACAGGAAATGAATAAACTGGTCGGGGAAGTCAGCAGGAATGGAAAAGTGTCAGAAGACAATATGCAGTACAATAATCCCATGGAAGTGAATATAAGAACAATCGATCCTGTCAGGATAGTATATGTTAGACATACCGGTGCTTATAAAGGGGACCAGGACCTGTTCCAAACGCTTTTTGACAGACTGTATCACTATGCAGAGCATCAGGGCCTAATTCATTCAGGAACACAGTGGTTTGCTCTTTATCATGATTACAGTGAGCTGACGGAGGAGTTCAAACTCAGAGTGAGTATAGGGGTATCAGTCGGTGAGGAGCTCAGCAGGAAGGAGGAAATCAGCTGCACGGGGGAGTTCGGTAGTACCGAAATCGCAGGCGGGAAATATGCAGTTGGCAGATTCCTTCTGGATAATGAAGAATATCAGGGGGCTTGGAACTACATGATATCCAAATGGCTGCCTGAGAGTGGATATATGCCGGATGACAGACTTTGCTTTGAAAGCTATCCCTCGGAGGAAGAGGGGACGGATCGCAGGAGGATTGTCGAGATATTCATTCCTATCATACCGTTATAGGAAGGGGTTATATGAATGAATAAAATAGAGTTTCAATCCATCGGCAGTATGGAAGTGATTAGTGAGAATATTGATTTCGGACAACATATCAGAATTATGATCGAGCAGGATCGAAAGAACGCCCTGATGAAGCTGGGGCTCTTCAGTCACGGACTACTTTTCACCAAGGACGAATGCGAAATCTATTGTTATGTGTGTAAAATCCTTCAGGTAAATGAAAAACGCGGGGAGCTTATCGTCAGAATCGAACAGTCGGTTCCAGGCCTTCGGGGGGATCTGGTAGACATCAAGCCATACTTTCCCTGCGAGGAGCTGACAGAGGGGATTGAGTCATCGAAAGAAGCAGAAGAAGCAGAGCAGACAGGGCAGTCTCAGAGAGTAACCTTACAATCCGTCTGCTACCGGGGAGACACCATCGGAGAGTATATCTTTGCCAATCACAGCGGAAGGCTACAATTCAGGGAGACGGATCAAATGACGGGCAAAGAGATAGATACCTTACTTGAGCAGCTTCAGAAGGGTGACATACTAAGGATTTTATGGTGGTTCCATCGCTTTGATGATAAAAGGTACCGCTCTCATGTCGTGTGTAAACCGCCCTATGACAATGCTCCTAAGACAGGGGTTTTTGCGACCAGATCTCCGGTCAGGCCAAACCCTCTGGCCTCCACCATCGTGAAGGTTAAGGCAATTGATCGGGACAATCGAAGCATATCTATATTAGGGTTTGACGGCTTTGAGCATTCTGTTATTCTGCAGGTGATGCCTCATAATAATGAAGCCATCGAGGAGATCAAAGTACCCGAATGGGTGGAGCATTGGACCGGGTATAAGATTTTTCCGGATCCTTCTGAACAAAGCATGCTGCCTGAACAAAGTGACTCTTCTGAGCAAAGCCGCCTTTCTGAACAGAGTATTCTTTCTAAACAGCGTATCTCCTTAGGACAAAGCAGCCCTACCGAGGTAAGCGCTGAACCCCGGACTGAGCAGGAAGAGATCTATTTCGGGGAGCTTGAGGGAGAAGAGGGCGATACTCTGGATTATGTAGATACGAATGAAATCATAATCGAGCATGCCTCCCTGCATAATTTAAAGGATATTAGTGTAAGGCTTCCCAAGGGGAAAATCACCGTTATTTGCGGAGTCAGTGGCAGCGGAAAATCCAGCCTTGCCTTTGATACGATTTATCATGAAAGTCAAAAGCAGTTCATGGATCTTGTTGCTTCCAATGCGCTGTCTGGATCAGATTTAAAGGATTCCAAGGTGCGAAGAATCATCGGATTACAGCCATCGATTGCGATAGAGCAGAAGAACCTAGGGACAAATCCAAGATCTACCATAGCGTCCCTATCAAGAACAGGGGAGTATTTACGATTGCTGTTTGCTACCATTGGGGAAAGGATCTGCCCGAATTGCAGTGAAGCCGTACCCAAAGATAATGTCTGCAGAGAATGCGGGGCGATTTATTTTCCACTTACACCTGCGACGTTCAGTTACAATGATCCCGAAGCGATGTGTCCGGTCTGTAAAGGTCTTGGCGAAGAGCTTCAGATTGATCTTGACAGGATTGTACCCTATCCTGAGAAATCAATTTTGGACGGTGCTTCTCCGTGGTGGGGTAACTTAAGAAAGCATAGGGAGAAACCAAATGCCAACTGGATGAAGGGTGAGGTACTGGCACTGGCAGCAGAACTGGGCGAGGATTTGGAGGTTCCCTTTCAGGATCTGTCAGAGAAATTCAGACAGCAAATCTTCTATGGCAGTAATGGCAGAAAGGTGACCTTACACTATCAGAATCCGAACGGAAGAGAGGGTACGATCACAAGAGGCGTAGAAGGAGTAGTTCCCATACTACAACGACTTCTGGTTGAGAACGGCAACAACAGAACCATGGATCAGCTGGAACAATTTATGGTGAATAAGAAATGCAGCAGATGTCATGGGGAAAAGCTTCTGGAGGAAGGCCGGCGGGTACAAGTCTGTGGAACGAGATATCCGGAGGCTACCGGGATGAGCATCACGGAGCTTAAGCACTGGTGCCATATGATATATGGCAGGATGGAGTTTAGTCAAAGAGAAAAAAGTCGGGCTATTCTCATAAAGCTGATTGGCAGGCTGAAAAAACTGGAGCAGGTGGGACTGGGATATCTAACGCTTAATCGAAGCATTCCATCCTTATCGGGAGGAGAAGCCCAAAGACTAAAGATTGCGACCCAATTCGGTTCCGGACTTTCTAACATTTTGTATGTGATGGATGAACCCTCTAAGGGACTGCATCCAAAGGATTTCAGCTTTTTAATCAGCACAATCCGGGAATTAAAAAATCAAAACAACACAATTATCATTGTCGAGCATAAAAAAGAGTTTATCCAAATGGCAGATTATCTGGTGGAAATCGGACCGGGAGCAGGGCATTACGGTGGACAGTTACTTCGGGCGGAGGCTGTGAAGTACCAAGAAACCCTCGAACTCGTTGACCGGGAGTATCATTTAGTGAAAAGAGAGGACAATCAGCTTGAGAAGGTAGTTTTGCACGGGGCAAGAACGAACAATCTTAAGAATGTCACAGCCTCATTTCCTCTTTCCACCTTTATCTGTGTGATCGGTGTCAGTGGTTCCGGGAAAAGCAGTCTGATTTCCAGGACCCTCTATCCTGCTATCCTAAAGGAGCTAGGCAGAAGGCCGGAGAAGGATGGAGAGTATGATCACCTCACCGGAGCGGAGCGGATCAAGGATATTTGCTATGTCAGTCAGAACGCAATCGGTAAGAACTCCAGATCTAATCCCGGGACCTATACCGGAGTGTTCGACCTGATCAGAGATTTTTATGCGAACCTGGGTGAGGCAAAGCAAAGAAAGCTGACCCGAGAGCATTTCAGCTTCAACAGCAGCAAAGGTCAGTGTGAGGAATGTAAGGGTGCAGGGGAACTTGCTATTCCGATGCATTTTATGCCTGATATCTATACTATCTGTCATAAATGTGGCGGAACAAGATATCAGGAGCATATCCTTGAGGTACGATACAAGGGCTACTCGATTGCCGATCTGCTGGAGCTTGAGATCGGAGAGGTAAAGGAGCTCTTTCAAAGCGAGGCAAAAATCTACAATATTCTGGATATGCTGGATAAGGTGGGCCTTTCGTACATCAAATTGGGGCAGAGTGCTGCCACCCTATCCGGCGGAGAGGCGCAGAGAATCAAGCTCGCTAAGGAGCTTTGCGGCAATAAAACCAAAGAGGTCATCTATATTCTCGATGAGCCAACCACCGGACTTCATGAGGAGGATGTGAAAAAGCTTAGCTTCATCCTTCGTGAGTTAACCTCTAATGGGGCAACGATTATTGTTATTGAACATAACCCGCTTCTAATCGATCAGTCTGATTATATCATTGAACTCGGACCCGAGGGAGGAGAGCGGGGCGGTGTTATTCTGAACGAAGGCTTTATAGTAAAGTGAGCTTTGACCAATCGATGTTGCCATACTCATCCAGGTAAGCTTCTTCGCAGTGAACACATTCGACTTTGCCGAAGAATAACTCATGGGTACCGGGCATAGCCGAACCAATCACAGTACATTCCACACTAACGGGACAATCAGTCAGTAAAGGTGCATTTACGACACTCCCATTCTCAGTTTTTAGCTGAAGGCTAGCGAATTTATCCTCGTTCTTACCGGAATGGCTGCCAAGATAATCATATTCCCGGGCAAAGGAAGGACTGACCAGATTCACGACAAAGCAGCCGCTTTCCTCAATAATGGGGTAGGAATGACGGCTGGGTACAATACCAACCATAATCACGGGCGGATCAAAGCTTACATTTGCAGCAAAGTCTACGACTAAGGCATTGTCGCGGCCTTCCTTGTCCCGGCAGGAAACGATAAGCTTTGGGATGGGCTGGCAGGTCAAGTTTTTGTTTTTTGCATCTTTTTTCATAATCATTCTCCTTTATTTCCATCTTTCTGATGGTTATGAGAAGACTTTAGACTATAGAGTATACTCTATGTCAAATAAAATTTGATAGCATTGTTATAAAATGAAAAGGTAACTTCTTGTTTACATGACTCAATTCGTGATTCGGGGATGCGGACGTTTTCTTCTTATATTAGTACAAGCTCTGTATGTGTTATATAAAAGTAATGTATTATACTTGATTGCATGAGAAAATTTGTGGTTTATGATTTTAAACTTTTTCAAATTATGCTATGTTAGGTGGGGGAGGAGGAGAGAACAAATGAGTTATACGATTGCTCAGACCGCTGCAAAGACGGGGATCAGCATTTTTACCCTGAGGTATTATGATAAAGAGGGCTTGCTGCCCTATGTCAAAAGAGATGAGAAGGAGAATAGGATATTCACAGAGGAAGATATGAAATGGTTATCCTTCATTCTCTGCCTGAAGAATACCGGAATGTCTCTGAAGGAAATCAGGGATTACATTAAACTGTGCGAAGAGGGAGATTCTACCCTGAAACAGCGTCTGATGATTTTTCATCAGCAGAAGGAAACGGTAAATCAGAGGATAGCTGAGATGGAAGAATACAAGAAAATGATTGATTACAAAATCGGTTTTTATGAGAAGGCGATACAGGAAAAATCGGATCAAGGATAAGATAAAGGGAGTCTGTAAAATATATTCCTTGCCTTAAGACAAAGAAAAAGTATCCGCCGTATGCAGGTCGACGGATACTTTTCTTTTACTAAACTAGATTAGAAGTAAGGGTAATCTTTATTATAATTTAAAGGTATCCACCTTTTGAATGATGCCGCTGGTCAAATTATTCAATACCTCTGCGCTGGAAGCAACATCCTCTGATGCAGTATGGATCTCCTTTGACGCGATATGAACATCATCTGATGAATCTTGAATTTCCCTTGAAATCTTAGAAGAGTGTTTAATTTTCGCTATTACTTCATCCTTTTCCCGATTTAAAAGTAGTGCTTGTCCTGAAATCTCTTCGATTTGAGGTATAATTTCATTCACTTCATTTATAATTGCTTTTAATACATCCAGAGATTCCTTTGAGGTTTGCATTTGTTCAACAATACTAAGATCCAAGGACTGGAAGCCCTCCATAGCCTCTGAGGTTACAAATGAAATTCCATCCACCTTCTTTACAATCTCGTCAGCAGATTTCTTAGTCATATCCGATAAACTCTTGATTTCTGTTGCGACAACAGCAAATCCTTTTCCGGCTTCACCGGCCCGGGCTGCTTCAATAGAAGCATTTAAAGCAAGTAATTTTGTCTGCGAAGCAATACTCTTTATTAATTCGGTCATTTCGGCTATCTTCTGTATACTCGCATCTAAATCAAGAATTTTGTTCTTTACCAGTTCGAAGGTACCGCCTACGTTCTCTGCCGAAGCAGACATCTGAAGAATGGCGGTTGTTCCCTCGTTAGATTTCTTTGATACTGCATCTGCCTTGTTGACAATTTTCTCAACATTGTTACTCATTTGAGTCATATTTTCCCCAAATGAAAAAACAAACTGCTCTACATGATTAAGCTCTTTAACCTGCGCAGTGATGCCTTCGGCGATCAGCTCGATTGAATCACCAGCTACATTAGCCGATGCGCAAGCTTCCTCTGCGCATGCGGATAAATTGGTAGCATTCTCATCAATTACAACAGTCATTTGCTTTATATCGCTGACAAGGGTATGCAATTTACCAATCATTTGATTAAAATTAGCTGCAAGATGACCAAATTCATCGGGGAGACTGTCGTCAATTGTTATATTCAGATTACCTTCTGCGACTTCATTTGTAGCTTCAATGATGCTATTTAATCTCTTAAATAACAGCCGTACAGCAAAGTACGTTATGACGCAGGATATGATTAATATGATAATTGATAATGCAATCATTACGGTTTTTACATAAGATATCTTTTTGGCAACTGTTGTCGCTAAAAAATCGCAGGCTAAGATACCAACGATCTCCCCCTTGGAATCTTTAATCGGAACAACCGCACTTAGCATATCACCATATTCAGGATCTTCTTCGATTTCTGTATATCCAATATCGCCGCGGTTCATCGAGTTCATAAAAATAGCATTATAGGAACTGACATCTTCTGTTGTGCCTACTTCTCCATCATTAGAAAGTACATACATATATTCAATATCAGTTACTTTTGACATCGCATATAGATAGGTACATCCTGTATCTGATTTTATAGAATCCATTAATGCATTCATTTTTTCTATGTATTCCTTGCTTTCCTCCATATTCTTCGAGGCAGCCCTGAATTCATCCCCGTCGATTTGATAAACAAAGGATTTTACTATAGATAATGCCTGCTCTCCTATTAACTTTTCGCTAAATTCGGTTAATTGTTTTACTGAAAACAGTCCAAGGAAAATACATAAGACAGAAAAGAGACCTCCTAAAAAGAATAAAGACTTTGCTTTGATAGATACCTTCATTTTCGTCACTTCCATTCGCGTCATCATGATTGTCAATAGTTATGTGGTTTAAAAATAGTTAAATATTATAGATATATTATATCAGATATTTTCCAAGGATACCAGTATTTTGTCTAATAAAGTAAAAATTGATACTAATAAATACGCCAAAAGATGGGATCAAGGGTTCCATAAATAAACAAATTATTATCTGATGACCAGAGGACATACTTTAAATATTTCGATAACTTTGATATGATAGATACTATGAGTTAACCAAATGATAATAGCAGGTTAAGGAGAGAAGAAGATGGTTACATTGTTAAGGGAATATATACTTGGTGATATGAAATGTCAGTATTACATCGATAGTGATAGCAGAAATGTGGAGCTTATGATTGTCCCAGAGTCTGCAAAAACTACGGAATGGGGAAGGAAAAGACAGAATATTGACTCACTCCTGCAGCTTAAGTTGGTGGGAGATATCTATCCGGGAGGCTATGCGGGCGGAAAGACCATGCGATTAGGCGAGTCGGTCACAAAGCTTCAATACCGAGAGCAGGAAGAAATTCATAAAGAAGATCAGATCATGATCTGTACCACCTTAGTAGATGACAGGGGCTATGAGGCAAAACATTATCTGAGCTGGAACACAGGCAGCAAGTGCTTCGAGACTTATACTACCTTCGAAAATCAAAGCCGGGAGATTGTTAAGCTGGAAATGATATCAAGCTTTTCCCTGGGAGGAATCTCACCGTTCTTAGACGATGACGGACATGACAAGATGAAAGTACACCGTTTCCGGAGTGTCTGGAGTATGGAAGGAAGGCTAGAAACGAGGACCATCGAGGACCTTCAGCTCGAACCCTCCTGGACGCATCATGCAATTCGCTCCGAGCGATTTGGACAAGTAGGCTCTATGCCTGTGAATCAGTATTTCCCCAGTCTTATTCTGGAGGACAGTGAAAATGATATCTTTTGGGGTGCGATGTTGGCGCATAATGCATCCTGGCAGATGGAAATCTACCGTAAGGATGATGGCATATCCGTCTCCGGCGGAATTGCGGACCGGGAATTTGGTCATTGGATGAAGGAGATCCATCCGGGTGAACTTTTCACCACACCGTATGCGATATTGTCTGTATGTGAAGGCGGAGGTGTGGACCATATTTCTCAGAGAATGACCTCCTCCTTGAATAAAATCCTGGATCAGGGACCGGAAAGCGAACAGAGTCTGCCGGTCATCTTCAATGAATATTGTACGACCTGGGGCTGCCCTTCTCATGAGAATATCAGTGGTATTCTGGCGGCGATTCAGGGTAAGGGGTTTGATTACTTTGTCATAGACTGCGGCTGGTATAAGGAACCTGGAATTCCCTGGGATCTCTCCATGGGAGATTATAACGTCTCAAAGGAGCTATTCCCTAATGGCCTGGATAAGACGGTAGAGGCAATCAAAGCCAAAGGCATGAAGCCGGGAATCTGGTTTGAGATAGAAAATCTCGGATCGGCTGCGAAGGCCTATCAGGATGAGGCGCATCTACTGAAACGGGATGGGGTTACCTTAACCACCACGATGAAGCGCTTTTGGGATATGAGGAACCCTTGGGTAATCGATTATCTGAAGGAAAAGGTAATCGGGACTCTGAAGAAATATCAATTTGAATACATCAAGATTGATTATAACGATACCATCGGATTAGGCTGTGACGGTGCTGAGTCCTTAGGAGAAGGACTCAGGCAGAATATGGAGGCGGCCTTCGAGTTCGTTCAGACCATCAAACGTGAGGTCCCCGGAATCATTGTGGAGAATTGTGCGTCCGGTGGACACCGGCTGGAGCCAAAGATGATGAGTATCTCAAGCATGGCATCCTTTTCGGATGCGCATGAATGCCCTGAGATCCCGATTATTGCGGCTAATCTGCATAGGACGATCCTGCCGCGGCAAAGTCAGATCTGGGCTGTAATCAGGAAGGATGACAGCATAAAGAGGATCACTTATTCTGTGATTAATACCTTTCTCGGAAGGATGTGCCTGTCCGGAGATGTTACTGAATTATCCTCTGAGCAATGGAATGCGATTGATCGCGGCATAGCCTTCTATAAGCAGATTGCACCGATCATCAAGAATGGTTATTCGATGCGTTTTGGGGATGAAAATATTAGCTATCGTCATCCGAAGGGCTGGCAGGGTGTTCTTCGAATTGGTGAAAAAGGGGATGCCTTTGCCATATACCATTTGTTTGACGGTGATATAGAACAGGAGCTGGTGATCACCATTCCTGAAGAATACCGTTTTGAACTTGGGGAAGTGTATTCTGATACGGACTGCGTGGTTCGCCTTGAGAATAATAACCTGATCTACCAAGCGAACGGTAATTGGAGAGCGGTAGCAGTTTATTTAAAAGCCCATACAACTATATAAGAGAAAGGAAAATAATCCGATCGCCGTTGAAACATGAAAGACTGGATTAGAAATAAACAAATGAAGCTAATAATTATCCGTCATGCGGATCCTGATTATACGATTGATTCTCTGACCGAAAAAGGCTGGAGAGAAGCCAAGCTTTTATCTGATAGAGTCGCTAAGATGGATGTGAAGGCATTTTATGTGTCACCTCTAGGGAGAGCGAAGGACACAGCATCAGTTTCACTGAAAAAGATAAATAGGGAAGCGAAGGAACTACCATGGCTCAGAGAATTTGAGGCTCCGATCCTTGATCCGGAATCCGGTGAAGAACGAATTCCCTGGGATTGGTTACCTGCAGATTGGACTAAGGAAGAAGCGTTTTATGATAAGAAGCTTTGGCAAACAGTTCCTGTCATGGAGTCTGCAAAGGTGGGGAAGGAAGCGGCCTTCGTCTATTCCGGTCTGGATGAACTGCTGGAAGAGTACGGTTACCGTCATGAGGGCAATCTGTTTCGTGTCATCAACCCCAATAATGATACCATCGTTTTGTTCTGCCACTTTGGCGTGGAATGCATTATCCTCGGGCATTTGTTGGGAATCTCGCCAATGCCGTTGTGGCATGGATTTTGTGCAGCACCTTCCTCGGTGACCATTCTGAACACCGAAGAACGCAGAGAAGGCATCGCTTATTTTCGAATGAGTACCTTTGGAGATACTTCACACTTATATGTTGCGGGAGAGCAGCCATCATTTGGTGCAAGATTTTGCGAAACATTTGCGAATATGGATGAACGTCATGACTAAGGGAAATTGTTTTTGCAAAAGGACTGTTTCATAAGGACAGTAGCATATAGAAAGTGAAAGGACTAGGAAGTGATATGCCCTCTGTCAAGTAGGCAGGGGCTTATCACTTTCTAGTCCTTTCACTTTCTTTTTTTAATTTTGAACAGCCGCATATTTAAGTCAATTAGTAGGTCTTATTGATAAAAGCTATGTAAAATTTAATTGCAATAAGGTATCACGGGAATTTCTTTAAGAACGAGCTCTCTTAAATGTTCATAATTCTTTTTCGTATTCGCACATATTAAGGGGATCGGCCTGTTATAGACAGGATCAGCATACTCTATTGTACCGACGTAACCTCCGGCTTCACGAATGATAACCTCTGCGGCGGCAAAATCCCAAGGAAATAAACGAATTTCAAAATATAAATCCACTCGTCCGCAAGCCAGATAGACAAGCTCCAGTGCGGCAGAACCTAATCTGCGGAAATCATCACATTCTGCGTATACCTTCTCCATGACCTGAAAGCAGGGCTTTGCATATTCCCTGTTATACAAGCTGGCAGCGGTGCAAATCAAAGAGTGAGCAAAATCACGATCAGAAACGCTGATTTCTGTGCCGTTTAGAAAGGCACCTTTTCCTTCCATAGCATAGAACATTTCATCCCGGTATGGATGATATACGACACCCAATATAGACTTTTGATCCTTCACAAGTGCAACAGATATGACACTCAAGCCCATATCATGGATAAAATTCGCTGTACCGTCAATCGGATCAACGATCCACCGGTATTGCTCCGAATGGCTGTAGGCACTAAAATCTCCTTCTTCTCCTATAAAAACACTGTCAGTTAAAAGGAAAGCCAAACGGCTTTCTAAAAAATCCTGAACTGCTAAATCTGCGGTAGTAACATTATTTGAAATCGTTCCCTTGTTTTCTACCTTAAAATCCCGATTCAACATGAAACAACCAGCTTCACGAACAATTTCGATTACCTTGTCCAACATAGATTCATACACTTCCTTTTCCGGTTATGATTGGCATAACCTTATTTATTATTATATTCTAAAAGTTGCTAGTGAAAAAAATATTCGGCATTGGCTTCGCAACTAGCTTTCTTTCAGAATATCTTCCAGGTTTTTGCTCTCCTCAAATTCAGGATCTATAGCAAGTGATTTATGAACATATTCCAAGGATTTCTCAAACTCCTGCAGGTTGTAATAACATAATGCAACTTCATAATTGATTGCTGCATCCTCACCATAGAATTCTAAGGATGCCTGATATAGCCTGATCGCATCTTCATCCCGTCCAAAATAAGCGAGCAAGGAGGCCAGACAGGAGGCTAAGTCGCCTTCTTCCCCGATGGGGAAAAAGTGCTCCCAGATCTGATCAATAATACAAAGCAACTCCTCCTTCGGAAAATCCTCTTCCTCAGCTATTCTCTCAAGCAGAGTATTATATAATTCTATAAAGGTTCTTGCATCCCATATGGTATACCTAAGGAAGGTCAGCAGCTCTTTTGTGGTGAGAGACTGATTCTTAGGTACAACCGCCTTTTTTAGCACATAGAAATCATCCGGTCCGATCCCTTCTATAATTTCATGATATGCCATGGAAGCTTCGATAAAAGCATGGGAACGCCGGCTAAGTAAGAACATAGACATGGTAACATTCTCATGATCATAGAGACTGTGGATTGCTTTCCCGCCGAGATTCTCAAAGAATAGCTCCATGGCATGAAAATTAACAGTCAAGGAAATGGAGCCATGCTTTGACAGGAAGGGGTGATAGTTCTTATCCATGGAATTGACAGTACTATAACCTTTATCCGTCGAAATCAGGAGAAGATCATCCCGGAATAGTCCGATTAACCTTTGAAGGCATCTTAACGCGACAATTGGTATGGAAAAGGCGGTATTCTCCAGGCATCCCTGATAATACTTAAGGATATCATTGATATTGCCTTCCTCATAGTAAGAGCTTCCTTGGATTAGCCGATCAGTATAGTCATAGTCAATACCGGACAGAATGGAATGATCCTTCGGATCAACTTGTTCATTCTGCTTGGAAATGGTGACAAGACCTTCAAAGAGTTCTCCCTCCTTCACATAGAAGGAGTCCTGAGGAAGACTGTCGAAGGTATAGTTTGCGAATAGGATTAACGGATTTTTAAGCCTGTCCCTGCCTAAGACCTCACCATTAAAGCGTAACTGTAATTCCTCATCGGTGGTCATATCGAAGGTCGCACAGTCCAGTATACCACTTTCAAAATAGGGCTTTAGAAAGTTATGATTGAGCCAGTAGGCGACATTTCTTTCGGCAAGATCCGTTATGATATATTTGAACTTAAGATCCTTCAGGGAAGAATGCTCAAGGAGATGCAGGAAGCGTTTCAGAAAGGTATAGGTAAAACGCCCGACTCCGGCTGCAAGCTCCATAATATAAATCGTCGTATTTCGATCAAAGTTCTGATCGGAGACAAGATCTCTGCAATAGCCGAACACAGTCTTGGCATAGAGATTCGCGATATAGGGATTTGTAGTAATATATTGAGGAACGATGCCCTTAATCCATGCTTCCGGTCCCTGGTTTGCGTAGAAATCGGCTTGTAATTTCCATACCATAGACTTTGATAATGGCTGATCTACTTCCAGAATGGCACCGGAGACAGCTGAGTCCTCTTGTATAGCAGTATGCTTTCTATGGTGTTCCTTCCCTATTCTTGCCACAAGTATTCCTCCTAAAAATACATAATCGTTAATTTGTTGTAACTATTCAGAGCAGCAGAAATTTTTATAAAACATACCGTGAAAGTTTACTTTCTAAGGACTGTTTTATAAATACTTCTACTGGATGTATCCACTCAGCTCGAAAATCCGCAGGATTTTCGAGCCTGTCCTGAATAGTTACAATTGATCTAAAGTAATTTGATCAAATCTTCTAATTCCTCCGAAAGCTCCCTCGCAAGAGTGATATTGGATTCTTTTAAAGCAACAGCGATTTTTGTCTCGACTGTCTTTTTCTTTTGCTCGATTTCCAGATAATCCTTTCCGAAATGGTCCTCATAAATCATCTTCCGGAATTTGCGGATACTCATTTTTCTTACTGCCTTATTCTCTATCAATAAGACATAATCCACACAGTTTACGATGGAGTAAAAATCATGGGAAACCATTAATACGGATCCGTTATATTCGCTAATTGCTTTTTCAAGTGCCAATTGAGAATAAGTGTCAAGATGGCTGGTCGGTTCGTCGAGAAGCAGCAGGTTTGCATTCAGAGAAGCAAGCTTGGCAATCTGAAGCAGATTTTTCTCGCCTCCGGACAGAGAACCGATCTTCTGAGTAAGATATTCTTCTCCAAAGCCATACGTTAACAGATGTGCTGCAACCGCCTGATTTGTTGGAAATCCGGCATCCAGGAACTCGCGAAGTATTGTATTGGACTCATTCAGTATTTCATTATTATTCTGTGATAAATAAGCAACCTTGACAGCTTCATTGATCTGAATGGCGTCATGAGCATTGTGATAAATATCCCGTAGCAAGGTGGTTTTTCCGGTACCGTTGGGACCAATGAACGCCACTTTATCATGCGAGTTTATCTCGAAGCTGACTTGTTCCAGAAGAATGTCATCAAAAGAGACACTGTAATCCTTAAGGGTTAGAATAATAGCATCTTCGAACTCAGGTTCGCAAGTCAACCGAATCTCCGGTTGCTTGATATCTACAAAGGGGGCCTTAATCTGGCGTGCTTCCAACCGTTCCTTGATTTTGATTCTGGCTTTTAAGGATTTTCCTCTGGAGGCCTCGGTAAAGACACTGGCATCGGCTCTTAGCTTGTTAATTAGCTTCTCATTTCTCTCAAGCTCCTCCGCATCTGCGATCGCAAGCTCCTGTAGCTCAATCTTCTTAAGAAGTAAGGAAAAGTTATAATCGATATAGTTCCCTTCGAATTCTTGAAGCTCCATATTCTCAAGATGAAGTATTTTATCAAAGCAATGATTGAGTAGAAAGCGGCTGTGCGTAATTACAAGCATTGTACCCTTGTGAGAATTAATCAGGTTCTTCAGGGAATTCAGGTTCTCGAAATCCAGAAATACATCGGGCTCATCCATAATCATGAGATCCGGACTGTGCAGCAGCTCCTTAATTACCTGAATGATTTTGAATTCGCCGCCGCTCAGTTTGGATACCAAAAGCTTTTCATGCCTGTCTAAGTTCGCCAAATTCAGTTTCCTCTTAATGTTTTGTTCGAAATCGTCCCCGCCAATTGCGATATATGCATCTAAAACGGTCTGATATCTTTCCATTAAAGCATCCATATCGGTTGAAGTCTCCATCTCAACATAGATAGAGTCTAGCTCACTTTGAAGCTGAATAAAGTCACTCGCAATATATTCAAAAACCGTCATTTCACGAGCTTCTTCGAGCTTTGAGAACTGACTTACATATCCAATCCGGCAGCCCGGGTCTATATTTATCGTTCCATCGTATAAGTATCGTTCCGGATCTGCGATCATCTCCAAAAGGGTACTTTTGCCACTGCCGCTGGTTCCAATAAAAGCACAATGCTGCCCATCTTTAAGGGTAAAGGAAATATTATGAAACAGATCCTTCTGTGGAAAGGAAAAGGATAATTGGTCAACTTTTATCATAGGGCTACCTTTCTTTATCTATAAAAAATATACGCTTGGTTACAGTATGATAAATAGAGCATTACCTCACGGCATACTTTTGTACCAGCTTAATCAGCAGCTCAACGCACTGATCCATAGCCTGAATACAGGCAAATTCCGTCTTTCCATGATGATTATGGCTGCCGGTTCCAAGGTTCGGACAGGGCAGACCCATAAAGGACAGTCTTGAACCGTCGGTGCCTCCGCGGACAGGTCTGCTGAGCGGTGTACCGCCCAACTCCCTGATTGCCTCGTAAGCAGACTCAATCAGATGCCAGTGCGGTTTGATCTTTTCAGCCATGTTGTAATAAGAATCCTTGATCTCTACCCGGACGGTATCCTGACCATATTTATCATTTAATTTGGCAGCAGCTGCATTCATAACCGCTTTTTTCTCAGTTAGCTTGATAAGATCGTGATCCCGCAGGATGTAATGCATTTTTGCAGTATCTACGATACCCTCCAGGCGGTCCAAATGATAGAAGCCCTCATAGTTTTCAGTATATTCCGGACGTTCCTTCTCGGGTAGGAGATCATGGTATTCCATCGCCAGCAGAGAAGCATTCACAAGCTTGTCCTTGGCATCTCCAGTATGGATGCTGACTCCTTGAAGAAATACATCTGCGGCAGCAGCATTAAAGGTTTCAAACTCCACTTCATTATAGGCGGCGCCATCCACGGTGTAAGCATAATCCGCACCGAAGCGCTTCACATCGAAGAGATCTGCACCCTTACCGATCTCTTCGTCCGGAGTAAAGCCGATTTTAATCGTGCCGTGTTTGATCTCCGGATGCTGATATAAGGTCTCAGCCATAGTAAGGATTTCGGCGATACCGGCTTTGTCATCAGCGCCAAGTAGGGTGGTTCCGTCGGTAACTAATAAATCCTTCCCGATATAATTCTTCATAAAATCAAATTCCGCCGGGTTAAGCTTCACATTTTTTTCTGCATTCAGAAGGAGTTCTGAGCCATCATAATTCTCAATCACCTTTGTCTTAATACCGGAAAAGGGCACGTGGTTTACGACGTCCATATGTGCAATAAATCCAATCACCGACCCTGACCAGTTCTCTATATTAGCTTCAATCGTACCAAAGATATATCCGTTCTCATCCATAACTGCGTCAGCGACGCCAAGGCTTTTCATCTCTTCCACCAAGGCTTTTCCAAAGACCAGCTGCTCAGGAGTGCTGGGTTGTGTGCTGCTCATTTCATCTGAGCCGGTTTCAAATTTGGTATAATTGATTAATCGCTCATAAGCTCTCATAATTACCTCCATTCCGCCGCCATACGGCGGCACTAACAATACCTGAAAGAAGTTCAAAATGAAATTCCATAACGAATTCTTGAATCCGTTTGATTTCTATTTTGGAGTTCTTTCTAGTGCGAATATAATTCCATTCGCATTGTGAAAGAGATTTTTCTTTCACTCTTTGACCTCCTTTTTAATCACTATCCTATATTATTCCACAAATGCTCGATAAAATCTAGACCTAATAAGAAAAGCCGATCTGTCTGATTTATTAGCATCAAACTGTATTGATGAAACGGATGCAACTTGATTGTGTTGGAAAGTAATAGAAAATTGATTGAGGATAAATCTTAATTATGCTATAATAATACAAGTTTGTGGAGAAAGGTGGCTCTATTATGGCAAAACTGTTAAACCTTGATATAGATAATGCGGATGCAATCTATGATGTGGGTAAAGCGTTGTCGTCTCCAATCAGGATTGAGATACTAAAGCTGTTATATGATGAAAGTTTAATTATCGGGGAAATAGCGAAGAAGCTTAGTATCCCTGCCTCAAGTGCTGCCATGCATCTTAAAATATTAGAGAAGGCAAACCTGATTCGCATGGAAGAGCAGCCGGGGACGAGAGGATCCACCAAGCTGTGTAATAGAAAATCGGATTATATCAATATTCGTTTGGTGAATACCAATTCAGAAATTCAAAAAAATACAAGTATAGAAATGCCGGTCGGTGCCTATACGGATTGTCACGTGTTGCCCACCTGCGGTCTTGTGAATGAGGACGGTATCATAGGAGCTGAGGATAATGAGGGAATGTTTTATCATCCGGAACGTATTAAGGCAAAGCTTCTCTGGACCTCGGGAGGATATGTGGAATATCGCTTTGCTAATATACTTCCTAAGAAAAGTGAACCGAAAAGACTTAAACTCAGCATGGAACTCTGCTCGGAGGCTCCGAATTATCGTGAGGATTGGAAATCTGATATCACCGTATGGTTCAATGGAGTAGATTGCGGTACCTGGACCAGCCCGGGCGACTATGGAGCCAGAAGGGGAAGACTCAACCCTGAATTTTGGGCAACCAGGGGAACCACGCAGTATGGGATTCTTACAACCTGGGAAGTGGTCGAAGACGGAACCTACATTAACGGGATTAAGGTTCTGGAGATCGGCATCCACGATTTGAAGATCATGGACAATCATTTTATTGATGTCAGAATCGGGAATAAAGAGGATGCACAATATATCGGAGGTTTCAATTTGTTTGGGAAAGGATTTGGAGACTTTGATCAGGATATTATTTTGAGTATGGAGTATTGATGCAGCAAGATTAGATAGATTGATTTTAGTGACCTCTTTGGTTGGAGGAAGAATCCGATCAGAGGGGTTTTTTGTTTGCCAATAGAACAGAAATATTGTTTAAATGTAATAATACCCATGTAAATATTAGCATAAAGTATTAAAATATGGTTGACAAAGTATCTAAATTATACTATATTTGAGTTAAGGGAACAGAAAAATTGTTGAAATGAACGTTTGTTCCCAAAATAAATGATCATTTCAACAAAAATAGTGTTGAAATGATCGAATGTTAGAGCCGGCAGTTACTAACATGTAATATCGTGAGGAGTTATTTTTATTGAGGTGAAGGGAAATGTATTGTTTCTTATGCCTAAAAACTAATAATGTAAGAGGAGAACAAGATGAAAAAGAAATTGTTGGCAACAGTAATATCCTTGATGCTGGTATTAACATCTCTGGCTGGATGCGGAAAGTCTTCTACAGACAATGCAGCAGAACCCACAAATGCACCGGCGAGCGAAACACCCGCAGCAACAGAGGCAGCTCCGGCGGATGACAGCGCAGCGGTAGCAAAAGAACCCATTCGTATCGTAAATGGTAAAATCGAAATAGACGAGCAGCTGAAGGCTTATGCGAAAAATTATCAGGAAAGAACCGGCCAAGAGGTTATCATTGAATCCCTCGGCGGCGGAACTGATATCAACGGAGCATTAAAGGGATATCTTGCAGTTGGTAATATGCCTGATATGTTTGTGTATGGCGGCGAAGGCGATTACCAGACCTGGAAGGATTACATGACAGACTTAAGCGGCGAACCTTGGGTTGCACAGACAGACTTTGGATTTAAAGGTGAGGGCGGCAAGATTGTCGGTTTCCCTTATGCAGTAGAAGGCTACGGTATTACATATAATGCGGACATTCTTGCAAAAGCAGGAATTGATCCCAAAACACTGACAAACTTCAATGCTTATAAAGCTGCTTTTGAGAAGATCGACAGCATGAAGGCAGAGCTTGGCATTGATGCGGTATGCTCCGTAGCAGCTGAATCAGGTCAGATGTACTGGTCAACAGCAAATCATATTTTTGGATACTATTTATCTTTAGGCTTAGAGCGTGGAGATACAACTTATATAGACATGCTGAAGCAGGGCAAGGTTGATGAAGCCAGACTGGGTCAATTTGCAGACTTCGTCAGATTATTATTTGATTATTCAGATCCTACTGTATTGCTTTCAGGAACCTATGATGATCAGTTAGCATTATGGGCACAGGGAAAAGCAGCGTTTATTACACAGGGCAACTGGATTGACCCCTCTCTTCCTGATTACAATGTAACCTTTGGATGCGGACTTGCTCCCTTGGCCTTTCTGCAGGAGGACACCCCCGGTCTTCTTGCGGATTGCCCCTCCTGGTGGGCTATCTATAGCGAAGGGAAGCATATCGATGCTTGCAAGGCACTGTTAAATGACCTTGTTACTTCACCCGAAGGACAGAACACTCTGGTCAAGGAATGTGGTATGATTTCACCTTACAAGACCTGTACTGTTGAACCGGAGACTCCTTTGGCATTAAGCCTAAAGGGTTTCGTAGATGCAGGTAATACCCACTCCTGGGAATGGGCTAAGATGCCTGAAGGTATCGCTGTCAACGCAACAGCAACCGTATTTGAACTGTATGCTCGCGGAGAACTGAGTAAGGATGAATTTGTTAAAATGTTAGGTACTGCTATCGCAGACTACGTAGCAGAGAATACAAAGTAGTTAACACTGGGGCTGTTGCAAAATACCTGCAGCAGCCCCAGTTTTGATAAGACCGGATGAAGAAGCACGAGATTGATTTATGAGAGGAGGAATAGGCATGAACTCTGGCTTAAAAAGAATAATTGCACTTATGGGAATAGCAGTTGGCTGTGTCGCGCTGATCTATGCATTATTCTTAGATTTTACCGGATCGGAAGATAAGTTCCGGGGAGCCTGGCTGATGCTTGGAGTTATATTGATCGGATTCGGAATATATTATATTCCTACAAAGAAGCATCGTAGGATCATTAATGTCCTGTTTTTATTTCCGATGATATTTACATTTTTTATTACGGTACTGCTTCCCTTTGCCTTGGGAATTCTTTATTCCTTCACGGACTGGAACGGTATTAAGCTGAATGAGTGGGTAGGGCTGGGAAATTATATCACGATGTTCCGATCTAGAGATTATATTTACTCCTTTGCTATCACTTTTATTTTTACGTTATTTAATATGATATTTGTTAATTGCTTTGCCTTTACCCTTGCCATGCTCTGCACTTCAAAGTTAAAGGGTAAAAATGTATACAGAGCAGTATTTTTCCTCCCCAATCTGATTGGCGGTATCGTACTTGGCTATGTGTGGCAATTTATCTTCAACAAGGTTTTTATTACGTTCGTAGAAGGCAGTACCTCCATGCTTTCCAATCCCAATCTCGCACTTTTTGCTATCTTGATCGTTAGCGTATGGCAATATGCAGGTTATATCATGATGATTTATGTCACCGGTCTTCAGGGTGTACCGAGAGATATTCTTGAGGCCTCCAGCGTAGACGGGGCTGGCTGGTTTACTACGCTGGTGAGGATCAAGCTGCCAATGTTAGCAAATACCTTTACGGTCTGTATCTTCCTAACCCTGGTGAATTCCTTCAAGCAATTTGACTTGAACTTTGCAATAACCAATGGTGCTCCAAGTAGAATATTAGGAGGCAAAGCCATATCTTCCACTGAATTTATGGCACTCAATATTTACAAGACCGCGATTACGAAAAATGATTATGCCTTGGGTCAGACAAAAGCAGTGGTATTCTTTGTCGTTCTAGCCATCGTATCCTTGACACAGGTATATCTCAGTAAAAAGAAGGAGGTAGAGCTATAATGAAACGTATCCGTATAAAACGAGTCCTTCTGGAAGTCTTTGTAGCGCTGCTTTCCCTTATGATTTTCTCACCATTTCTTCTGGTAATCTTCAATTCGGGTAAGGTGAGCGCAGATATTATAATCAGCCCGTTAGCGCCTCCCCGGAACTGGGGGCAGATGGTTACGAACATTACAAATGTAATCAATAATGTTAATTTCAGCTATTGGAAATCGTTCTCCAGCTCACTAATTATTACTGTGGTAACTCTGACACTGTTGTCCGTGTTCTCCAGTATGGCAGCCTGGGTACTGGTTCGTAATAAGACGAAATGGTCCGGCTTTATCTTTATGCTTTTTGTGTCGGCGATGGTTATTCCGTTTCAGGTGGTAATGCTTCCTTTGTTATCGACCTTCCGAAGTGTTTCGGTATTTACAGGCATTAATATGCTGACCACTTATAAAGGAATTATATTTGCTTATCTGGGGTTTGGTGGTTCTATGTCTATTTTTATTTTACACGGATTTATCAAGGGTATTCCTTACGAATTAGAGGAAGCAGCCTGGATTGATGGCTGTAGTCCGGAAGGAACCTTTTTCAGAATAATTTTCCCGTTACTGAAACCGGTGCATATGACAGTGTTGATTCTAAACGGAATCTGGATCTGGAATGACTACCTGCTACCTTCCCTCATGCTGGGCTTAAACGGAAGAGTCAAGACACTTCCGATCGCCGTAAGTAGCTTTGTCGGCTCTTATGTGAAGCAATGGGATCTGATCTTAACCGCAGCCTTTTTGGCTATGATACCGATTATCTTGTTGTTTGTCTTTGCACAAAAGCAGATTATTCAGGGCATGGTGGATGGTGCAATTAAATAGCTTACGATAAGCAAAGGAGTAATATGTTAAAGAAAATACATATAACTTTCGGAATACGGATCAAAATTTTTATTATGCTGCTTGGTATCAGCCTCATATCCGTGAGCGTCATGGGCCTCAGTTCCTATCAAAGTGCGAAGAGCGTTCTAAATCAAAAGCTGAAGACTACCAGTCAGCAGACAATCGGAGAGGTCAGCAGAGGAATCGATAATTATTTCCTGGCGATGTCCAATCTAGTCAAGGTGGTCGCAGAGGATGCAGATATTATTCAGGCAGATAATAAGACCTCCATGAGCTTTGCAAAGCATCTCATTATGAATGTCAAGGATACGGATGAGAATATCGTTGATTTATTTGTCGGTATGGAGAAGGGTGCCTTTTATACCTACCCGGTACAGAAAACGGCCGAAAAGAAGGACTATAAGTCCGCTAATTGGTACGTACAGGCAGTCAAGCACAGAGGCGAAGTAATTATTACTGAGCCATATCTCAGTCAGACCGGGAAACGGGTGGTGACCATTGCGAAGACGATCGATCGGCAGTACGATACGATGGGTGTGATTGGTATGAATATCGATCTCGAGATGTTCTCCAATTCCCTTTCTGATATTAAGGTCGGTAAAAGCGGATATATCTTTATCGCTGATATGGCAGGAAATATCATATCCCATCCGGACCGGAGCCTGATCGGTACGCAGGAAGCGAAGAACTTAAGCTTCTGGTCGGAAGCAACCGCGAAGCAACAGGATTTTACCTCCTATGAATATCAGGGTGTCAGCAGATTCGGTGCTTTTGATACCAGTCAGATTACCGGGTGGAAGATTATCGCTTCCATGGAGAACTCGGAGCTCAAGAAGGATGTGCAGATTATACTGCAAACCTTTCTCGTCGTGTTGATTGTTATCTGTTTCGCCGCATTGGCAGTTTCGTATTTCTTCAGCAGTGGTATTTCCGGTAATATCCGCAAGCTGGTAGCTCTACTGGAGAAGGTATCCCAGGGTGATTTTACGGTTTCCTCAAGTATTAAGTCTAAAGATGAGTTCAGACAGCTGGGTGAGCATTTTAATCTGATGGTTCATCATGTATCAGGCCTTATTCTTAGTCTTCAGAAATCGACCGTCACAGTAAATGAGACTGCTGTACTGATGGCGAATATCGCTAAGGATACAGATTGTTCGATTAAAGAAGTCGCAGGTGCCTTGGAGGAAGTAGCACAGGGTGCTACACAGCAGGCAGAGAGTGCTTCAGAGGGCTCGGACAGCATCATGCAGTTATCTGAGCTGCTTGGTTCGATCGATCAGTCAACACAAATCATCCATGAGCTTTCCGGAACCTCAAGCATGTTAACCGAGAAGGGCCTCAAACAGATTGGTACTCTTCTGGATACCTCTGGGGAGACCAAAGCTTCGACGGAGAAGATCTCCGGACTTGTGAAGGATATGAATGATAGTATGAACCGTATCGATGAAATTTCAGATACCATTACAGGGATTACGAATCAGACAAATCTCCTATCCCTGAATGCATCCATAGAAGCAGCAAGAGCCGGAGAATCAGGCAGAGGTTTTGCTGTGGTAGCCGGAGAAATTCGAAAGATGTCTGAGCAGTCAAGGGTATCTGCGGTGCAGATCAAGGATATTCTCGAAGAGCTTAGGGAGAAAGCCATCAGCTCCGCTGAGGCGATGGAATTAACCAATCGAAAGGTTGATCTGCAGGAAGAAGCAGTAGAGCAGACGAAGGCAGTCTTTTATGACATCATGACTGCTGTGAAGACTCTTGCAGAAAAAATAAAGGAAATTAAGAACCACATCACGAATATTTCGACAAGGAAAGAAATGATCGTGGAACAAATTGAAAATATATCTGCTGTTTCTCAGGAATCAGCATCCGCACTCGAGGAAGTGAACGCTTCGACGGAAGTAATTACTGATTCCATGGGAACGGTGTCTGTCTATGCAAATGAATTACAACAGCTGGCTTTGCTTCTGGAGACGCAGGCGAAAAGCTTCACGGTGGAGTGCGGTGAAAGGAGTAATCAGTAGTTATGACTTACAGGGGAAATGAAATAAAACCCAGAATGGAATACCCCAGACCGGAATTCGAAAGGGAAGCCTATCTTAATCTAAATGGGGAATGGCAGTTCCAGTATGATGATGGGGATATCGGATTAAAGGAACAGTGGTATGAAAAAAGAAAGTTTGACAGAACGATTATCGTTCCTTATACGTATCTGTGTGAGTTATCAGGAATCAATGAAACAGAATTTCATGATATAGTATGGTATCAGAAGGAATTCAGCTTTGATGATTTTATGTTGAAAGATAGAATCCTACTTCACTTCGGAGCAGTGGATTATGAAGCTGATGTATGGGTAAATGGGAGACATTTGGTCCATCATCTGGGGGGAAATGTACCTTTTCAGATTGATATATCAGATGCGGCAAATAGAAAAGGAAGCAACACCATCACTGTGCGTGCCAGGGATGATTCCTTTGACCTGGGACTTCCGCGGGGAAAACAGTATTGGAAGCCGGAATCCGAGAGTATCTTCTATACAAGAACCGTCGGAATATGGCAGACGGTATGGATAGAAAGTGTGTCCCGTAATTATATAGAAGCTGTCCGTATACACTCGGAGTTGGACAATAAATTCGCCGAGATGGATTTTCAGTTATGCGGCAGGGATGAGAAGTATCTTGAGGTTGAAATATCTTTAAATGGGCATATCTTAATTTCGGATAGAATCAAGGATCTCCACGGTCGGGTGAAGCGAAAATTCTATTTAAATGAAGAGATCACTCTGGACTGGAATGTCCAGGAATCTTGGGTGTGGAGTCCTGAGAATCCTGTCTTGTTTGATGTGAAGCTTACAGTATTCGCAGAGGGGAAGGTCGAGCCTGAGGATTCGGTACAAACCTATTTTGCATTCCGCAAAATCAGTGTAGAGAACGGGAAGGTCATGCTGAATAATCGTCCCTACTACATGAAGATGGTACTGGATCAGGGTTATTGGCCTCAGAGCTTATTAACGGCACCGACGGATGATCATTTTGTCAGGGACATCTTAAGCTGCAAAGAGATGGGTTTTAATGGAGCCAGAAAGCATCAAAAGGTAGAAGACCCCAGATATCTGTATTGGGCAGATAAGCTTGGATTTCTGGTCTGGGGAGAATCGGCCAGCGCCTATGTCTATTCACAGCGTTATGTAGAACGGGCGACTTCGGAGTGGCTGCAAATCCTTCGGAGAGACTATAATCACCCCTGTATCGTTGCTTGGGTTCCGTTGAATGAATCCTGGGGGGTTTTGGAGATTATGGGCCAACCCCAGCAGCAGGCACATTCGCTGTCATTGTATTATATGATTAAATCTCTTGATCAGACGCGTATGGTGATATCCAATGATGGCTGGCATCATACGAAATCAGATATTGTGACGATTCATGATTATGAGAGCTCTCACGATATACTTGAGGAAAGATATGCTTCTATTCCCAGCATTATTGATAGTACGCCGGGTGAAAGAACGATATTCGCACATGGCTTCCGCTATCAAGGTGAGCCTATTGTTGTGAGTGAATTTGGCGGAATAGCCTTCAGCATGGGAAAGCATACCGGCTGGGGATACTCCAATTCTTCGGACGAGAATGATTTTACCCTGAAATATCAGGCAGTCGTATCAGCAATCATGGAATCGCCGTATGTACAGGGCTTTGTGTATACACAGTTAACAGATGTAGAGAATGAGATCAATGGTCTTCTGACCTATGACAGAAAGTATAAAGTCAATCCGGATATCATACGTCAAATCAATGAAAAGAAATGGATAAAGTAGTCTGCATTCATTTGCATATTGATATAATACAGTAAGGAAGCTATAATTAGGGAGGGCGTACCATATGAAAATACTCTGTATTATCAATGGGTACAGCTGATTAACCTGACACTTCTTTGGAGGTATGATGCCATATGCATAAAGAATTTGTGAATGCGATGGATGAATGTCCAATTATTGCAGCAATTAAGGATATGGATGGCTTAAGCAGATGCTTGGAGTCGGATAGTAATATCATCTTTGTATTATTCGGAGACGTCTGTAACATTTCCCATATCGTAAAAACCATAAAGAATACCGGAAGAATTGTTATTGTACATATTGATTTAATTAACGGTCTTAGCTCAAAAGAAGTATCGGTGGATTTCATTAAGAATACCACGGAAGCGGATGGTATTATATCAACAAAGGTCGCTTTGATCAAAAGAGCAAAGGAACTGGGATTATATACGATTCTGCGTTTCTTCCTCATTGATTCCATGGCATTTGAGAATATCAGGAAACAAAGTGATTTGGTTAAGCCGGATTACATCGAGGTACTTCCGGGCGTCATGCCCAAGATCATCAGCAGAATCAAAGAGATTAGCTCGGTTCCTATCATTGCGGGAGGTCTGATCTCAGATAAAGACGATGTGCTTTCGGCGCTATCCGGAGGTGCGGTATCAATCTCCACTACGAATCAGGAAGTTTGGTTTATGTGACGCTGTTACAGTTCAGCCAAGTCATAGTTCTAGGAACGCCAATGGGTTACCTTACTTTTTTTTACTTGCTTTACCTTCGCCCGTTCAGAACACTCCGCTTCACAAGATGGGCTCTGCCAGTCTGCGCAAAAGAAAGTAAGGTAATCCATCGGCTGACTATCAAAAAGGTAGCTACAGTTCAGACGGAGGTTGAACTGTAACGTGATGCTATTATATTTTTTAAGTTGTTGTTGCGAAAAATCGAAAAATCTGGTACTATTTAAGTAGAAGTAAGCGATAGAACAGTGGAATCAAATCACTGTTTCGATATCATAATTGAATATTGAATGCGTGAGAATGAGAGTCAAGCAGAATAATACCATAATTTATGGTGTTGTTGGTTTGGCTTTTTTTATGTGCAAAGAAGAGGAGAATAAGTATGTATGATGTAATCATTATCGGTGCCGGTGTCATCGGGAGTGCTGTGGCAAGGGAACTGACGCGAGGTGTCAGAACGGTCGCGGTACTGGAAAAGGGGTTGGATGTCTGTGAGGGAACCTCTAAAGCAAACAGTGGTATCGTTCATGCGGGCTTTGATGCCACTCCGGGAAGCCTGAAAGCCAGATTGAATGTAGAGGGTAACAGGAGAATGGAGGAATTATCTAAGGAACTGGATTTCTCGTTCCGGAGAAACGGTTCTCTGGTTCTCTGCTTTCGAGAGGAAGAGAAGGATAAGCTAACAGCACTGTACGAGAAAGGAATCAAAAATGGTGTTCAGGAGCTACAGCTTCTGTCAGGGGAAGAAGCCAGAAGGCTAGAGCCGAAGTTGTCACCATCCGTAGTAGCAGCATTGTATGCTCCTACGGGAGGAATTGTATGCCCCTTCGGACTCACGATTGCTTTGGCGGAAAATGCCTGTGTGAATGGTGCGGAGTTTTTCTTTCATACAGAAGTGAATGCGATCGAGAAGAAGGAAGACAGTTATCTGCTTCATACCACAAAAGGGGTTTTTGAAAGTCGTATTGTTATCAATGCTGCAGGCGTATATGCGGACAAATTACACAACATGGTCAGTGAAAAGAAAATGACACTGGTGCCAAGACGAGGTGAATATTGTCTGTTTGATAAACAAGCCGGTGGTTTTGTTTCGAAGACGATTTTCCAGCTACCTACGGAATATGGCAAAGGCGTATTAATCACTCCCACTGTTCACGGGAATCTGCTTCTCGGCCCAACCGCAGAGGATATCGAGGATAAAGAAGGCCAATACACAACGGGAAGAGGACTGGAGGAAGTGTTAAAAAAGGCAGCCTTAAGTGCGAACGCACTCCCACCCCTACGGCAGGTCATTACTTCCTTTGCAGGACTTCGGGCTCATGAGGCGAACGATGATTTTATTATAGAAGAGGTAGAAGATGCAGCAGGCTTTATCGACGTTGCGGGTATTGAATCCCCGGGATTAACGAGTGCTCCTGCAATAGGCTGCTATGTTGCTGATTTGGTGAATGAAATTGCACCGGCAGAGATGAAGGAGGACTATATCAGCCAAAGAGTCGGAATTAAGAGTATGGCTACTGCGTCCAAGGAGGAGCAGAAGGAGTTAATCAAGAAGAATTCTGCCTATGCCAATGTGATTTGCCGTTGTGAGATGGTGACAGAAGGTGAAATATTGGATGCCATTCACAGACCCTTAGGCGCAAAAACACTTGATGGAATAAAAAGACGTACCCGTGCAGGCATGGGAAGGTGCCAAGCGGGGTTCTGCCTACCTAAAACCATGGAAATCCTATCGAGGGAATGTGGGGTGGAGATCGATACGATCCTGAAATCAGATGAGGGCTCTTATCTATTGACCGGTTACAACAAGCAGGATACGGAAGGGGGGTTCTAGGATGAAATATGATGTCGTTATTATCGGAGGCGGTCCTGCAGGACTGGCTGCAGCGCTTGCCGCAAAAAAGCAGGGAACGGAACAGGTTGTCATTATCGAGAGAGACAAGGAGCTTGGCGGGATCCTAAATCAATGCATCCACAATGGCTTTGGCCTTCATACCTTTAAGGAAGAGCTGACCGGTCCGGAATATGCCGCAAGGTTTATCCGAGAGGTGAAAGAGGCCGGAATACAGTACTTACTGAACACAATGGTGGTCGATATCAGCTGCAGACAGACGGATGTTGATAGTAGCAGGGTGAGGGCAGCCGGTAGTAATATGAAGCAGGTTCATTATGAGCTAGCCTTGATGAATAAGGCAGATGGATTATTTCAGCTTGAGTCAGATGCAATAATTCTTGCGATGGGCTGTCGGGAACGGCCGAGAGGAGCTCTGAATATACCGGGTTATCGCCCGGCTGGGATTTATTCTGCCGGAACTGCCCAGCATTTTATTAATATCGAAGGCAGGATGCCCGGGAAAGAGGTAGTAATTCTGGGGTCCGGCGATATCGGATTGATTATGGCCAGACGTATGACTCTGGAGGGAGCGAATGTGAAGGTGGTCGCAGAGGTAATGCCTTACTCGGGTGGACTAAAGCGCAATATTGCACAATGTCTGGATGATTTCGGGATTCCACTGAAATTGAGTCACACAGTGGTAGCAATTGATGGAAAGGAACGGGTCAAGGGGGTTACTTTAGCAAGAGTAGATGAGAAGCTAAAGCCAATTCCCGGTACAGAGGAATACATTCCCTGTGATACGCTGCTGCTCTCAGTCGGTCTCATTCCGGAAAATGAGCTTTCTATGAAATTAGGAATTGCCCTTAGTCCGGTTACCTCCGGACCGATTGTCGATGAGAGTCTGCAGACGAACCTACCAGGTGTATTTGCCTGCGGCAATGTTCTTCATGTACATGACCTGGTGGATTATGTGTCTCAGGAGGCTATGCTGGCTGGTGAAAATGCTGCGAGGTACGTAAAGGGAGAACTGAAACCGATACAGAATCAGATAACAATAAAGCCGGAATTCGGTATCCGCTATACGGTGCCGGCCCTGATTGATCTTCAGAGAATGCCTGAGGAGCTTACGGTGCGATTTAGGGTAAGCGAGACATTTTCCCAGGTTGTGCTATGTGTATATTATGAGGATACACTGGTTAAGGAAATGAAAAAGCGAATCCTGGCACCCGGTGAGATGGAGGAAATTAGAGTAAGGAAGACAGATCTAATGCAATATAAAGATTTAAAGCAAATCAGGATCGGAATTGAAAGGAGGTAGCTTACTATGGAAAGAACTGAAATGGTCTGCATTTGCTGCCCTCTAGGCTGCATACTTAACGTGACACAGGAAGAGAAGGAGAAGATACTGGTTACAGGGAATTCCTGTCCAAGAGGAAAGACCTATGCGGTCAACGAATTAACAGACCCGCGGAGAATTGTGACAACTACTGTTCGTGTAAGGGGATGCGGTATACCGATGGTATCCGTAAAGACAAGAGAAGGGATCCCCAAGAATAAAATGCTTCAATGCATTCAGGAGTTGGCAGCGATTGAACTTCAGGCACCGGTGAAGAACGGAGATATCGTCAAAGCGGATATTGCCGGAACAGGCATCGATGTGATTGCGACAAAGAATATTGCTTAGGAGAAGGGACTTATGAGGGAACAATATATTATGGCATTGGATCAGGGCACAACAAGCTCAAGGTGTGTCATATTTGATCAAAACGGAAGATTACTTAGTAAAGCGCAGAGGGAGTTCGGGCAGATTTACCCTAGCCCTGGTTGGGTAGAGCATGATCCGATGGAGATCTGGTCCTCCCAGCTTAGTGTTGTTACGGAAGCCATGGCTAAGCTTGATATCACAGCCAAAGAAATCGCAGCTTTAGGAATAACCAATCAGCGTGAAACAACAATCGTTTGGAATAAAGAAACGGGAGAACCGATTTATAATGCAGTTGTGTGGCAATGTCACAGGACAGCAGATCAGATTGAGAGAATAAAGGCAGAGGGCTTTGATCGTGTGATTCAGGAGAAGACAGGTTTAATTCCGGACGCCTATTTCTCGGCTACTAAAATCTGTTGGATCCTGGAGCATGTTGAGGGAGCCAGACAGGAGGCGGAAGCCGGCAATCTTCTGTTTGGAACGGTGGATACCTGGCTGATCTGGAAGCTTACGAAGGGTAAGCTCCATGTGACTGATTATACGAATGCATCCAGGACCATGCTTTTTAACATAAGAAGTCTATGCTGGGATGACGAGCTTCTGGAGTATTTTCATATTCCGAAGGCAATGTTGCCCCAAGTAAAACCTTCCAGTCATCGGTATGGTTATACGGATAGTAAGCTGATGGGCGGAGAAATAGCCATCTCCGGTGTAGCCGGAGATCAACAGGCTGCTTTGTTTGGACAGCTGTGCTTTGAAAAGGGGGATGTAAAGAATACTTATGGAACCGGGTGCTTTTTACTGATGAATACAGGAAGGGAAGCAATTCGTTCCAAGCATGGGCTCTTAACTACGATTGCGGCCGGTACTTCGTCAGAGGTGAATTATGTGCTGGAAGGTAGTGTTTTTGCGGCCGGCGCAGTAGTTCAATGGTTGAGAGACGGGCTGCGTATGATAGATGATGCAGCACTGGCACAGAGCTATGCAGAACGGACAGAGGATACCGGAGGAGTATATGTAGTGCCTGCTTTTACGGGCTTAGGAGCACCGTACTGGAACGCATATGCGAGGGGAACCATTGTCGGTGTAACCAGAGGTTGTAGTAAGGAGCATTTTATTCGTGCTGCTTTGGAATCCATAGCGTATCAGACTCATGATGTCTTGCGCGCTATGGAGAAGGATGCAGAGCTATGTATCAATAGTTTAAAGGTGGACGGCGGAGCAAGCTGTAACGATTTTCTGATGCAGTTTCAGGCTGATATTTTGCATACCGAGGTTAAGCGGCCAGGTTGCATTGAGACCACAGCTTTGGGAGCCGGATATCTTGCCGGACTTGCTGTTGGGTACTGGAGAGATCAGGAGGAAATCAAGAAGAACGGGTGCTTATCTAAGGAGTTCCATCCAAAGATGGACGAGGAATATACGCAGAAACTGCTGAATGGATGGAGGAAGGCGGTGCGGTGTGCATTAGTCTGGCAGGAAGATCAGTAACCGAGGTGTTCATAAATCCAGAGGTGACAGCGAACGACTAGATAGTAGCTTTATACTATGGGGACTAGATCAAATATAAGTTGAGAAGACAGGGATCAACATGGGTTGTAGTTGAGAGATATGGAATACTATGGTATCATTCTTTGTAAAGGGATTTTGGAAAATGACAGAAACCAGTGACTGAGGCTAAAGACTGAGGGCAATGACTGAGGGCAATGACTGAGGTCAGTGATAAACTGTGAGGGGAAAAGGATGAAGCCATACGAATTATTGACACATATCCTGGAGGAAATCGAGTGTAAAATAAGCGAAGAACTCGACATAGAGGAACTGGCTGTATCCTTCTCTCTATCTTCTGTTCATCTGCAAAGGATTTTTAAGTTTGCTTTTGGAGTGCCTCTTGCAAGCTATATCCGATCACGTAGATTATCAGCAAGCCTTGATAACCTGCTCAAAACTAACTTAAACATAGTGGATATAGCAAATGAATACGGATTCGACTATGAGCAGTCCTATATCAGGGCTTTCAAGCGGGAATATGGATTGACGCCCGGAGAGCTTCGTAAAACCAGTCAGATTATTAAGGTAACGCCTCCGCTTCAACTGTTTGATTCAAACAAGCTGGCTGACGGTGTTCTTTTTGGACCTGAAATTGTGATGGTTCCGCAGTTTTATGTGATTGGACGACGGCATCCAATACCATTTCCTGAATCATCCACATTGCCACCGAAGGTTGCAAAGGAATTTTGGTACAAGGAACGAAATTTAATTAAAAATGCGGTTAATCCGGATATATACTTTGGATTAACGAGAATTCCGGAGGGAGATACGGATTGCTCGTACTATCTTCCAAGTGTACAGGTGAAAGAGTTAAAAAATATTCCCTTTGGCCTTGTCGGAGATAAGTTTCCGGCTTCTTTATGTGTACGCTTTCATTATATAGGTCAACATCATTATGATGATATCAATGCATATATTGCACAGGGAATGTATGATGCGATTTTAGCATTTGTACATGATAAAAATGAGAAGTATGATTCCTATCACAACAGATTATATTTTGAGAAGATAGATACCGGAGCATATGATGGAACCTATTGTCAGATGGAGTGGTTTACACCGGTATTTGAGAAAAAGGATAATTTATGATAGAAAATGTTCATTTCTATCATCGAAGATATGATACGCTCATATAAACCGTTTTTTAAAGGATACCTATGAATAAGAAACACTGCAGTGTAACAATTTTGAGGGGATACGAGATTTGTTACAGGACCTTTGTTATTACACAAGGTATTTTAAACGCGGTATCTATGATATACGGATTGGTAAATAAAGTTGGATGGGAGGAGTTTTAAAATGACTTTTTCAAGAGAAGAAATACTGGAGATGATGAGAAACGAGCGGTATCCACTTTCCTCAAAATATGATCCTGATTGGATCCTTCAAAATGCGATGGGTTCTCATTGCCTTTGGCTTCAGGAAGCGCTCACGCAGGCAATGAATTTGAAGCCCGGCTTGCGTGTACTTGATTTGGGATGTGGTAAGGCAATCAGCTCAATATTTCTCGCTAAGGAGTTTGGTGTACAAGTCTGGGCAACTGATTTGTGGAACAGTCCGTCGGACAACCTGCAGCGTATTCGTAATATGGATTTAGAGGATAAGGTTTTCCCTATTCATGCGGATGCACAGGATCTGCCTTTTGCGGAAGGCTTTTTTGATGCTTTGATCAGCGTCAACTCATTATTCTTCTATGTGGCGGATGGTGATTTTTTAAGAGAGAAAATCCTAAAGTATGTGAAGCCCGGCGGAGAAATAGGTATTATTGTACCGGGGTTTTACCGGGAATACACAGATGGAGTTCCCGATGCTTTGAAACCATATTGGCTGGAAGAGCTTAATAAATGGCATACACTGGATTGGTGGACAGAGTGCTTTACGGCATCCGGAGTTGTTGATATCCTGATAGCTGATACGTTACCGGACAACGAGGGGAACACGATTTATAAAAAATCTTGCATGATGATCAATGCTCATGAAGAGCCCTTCAATGTCATCGCGGGTGATAATATTACCTTTATCCGAATTATCGCGAAGCGTAAAGAAGATTAAGTGTGTCGAAAATCATCGATGTCTCAGGTGTTGAGACAGACGAACAGGAAATACAGGAAATAAAGGAGATAAAGGAAATAAAGGAAATAAAGGGTTTCCCGGCATTGGAATTTCCGCAGAAGAAGTGGAGCGGAGGATTTAATGACGGGAAACCTTTTTTCATACTTGACACTACCCCTTAGGGAGGTTGTATAGTATACTCATATGAATTGAAAGGAATGCGTTACTGGTTCTGTAAGTAACCTAGCATATAAAGATGAATTTAAAAACGATCCATCATATTGCAATCATAGTCTCAGACTATGAAAAATCGAAACACTTTTATACTGATCTGCTTGGTTTTCAGATTATACGGGAGAATTACCGTGAGGCCAGAAACGACTACAAGCTTGATTTAGCACTTGGAGACTGTGAGCTGGAGATTTTCGCGATACCGGGAAGCCCAGAGCGGCCCTCTTATCCGGAAGCTTGTGGACTGAGACATCTTGCGTTTCAAGTAGATAATATAGAAGAAACCGTGAAGGAACTAAATAGTTTAGGAATCGAGACGGAGTCCATCCGCATCGATGAATTTACCGGTAAGAGGATGACCTTCTTCCGGGATCCGGATGATCTGCCTCTGGAATTACATGAATAATTAATACCATGATATCATGAGAAGACACTCGCGGAAGGGCTCACATATCTAAAGAATAGCATTAGGGAGATAAGGATGAAGACGATTGAGGTGGTGGCTGCAATAATAAAGCAGGGTGATAAAATATTTGCTACACAGCGAGGTTATGGTGATTTTAAAGGTTATTGGGAATTCCCCGGAGGGAAGATGGAAGCAGAGGAGACACCGCAGCAGGCATTGATTCGTGAAATTCAAGAAGAGCTAGATACTGTGATAGCTGTCGAAGAGTTCATTGAAACTGTGGATTACGATTACCCGCAGTTCCATCTGACAATGCATTGCTTTCTCTGCACGGTTGTGACAGGGAAGCTCGTACTCAAAGAACATGCCGCTGCCAAATGGTTAACGAAGGATATGCTAAGCAGTGTACAATGGTTGCCGGCAGATGAAGGTTTGATTGAGAGGCTGAAAGAAGTGATGTAGAAGTGTTTCGTAGTAAAAATGAAAATTTACCGGAAAGAGGAATACAACTTGAAAAAATACTTAAGTAAAGATTATATAAAAAGATTTATTATCATGCTAATCGGAAATATACTTCTCGGCCTTGGTATCAGTGTATTTAAGCTATCAGGACTTGGTAATGATCCATTCTCCGGAATGGTCATGGCACTATCGGAGGTTGTAAAAATTTCATATGCATTATTCCTGGTTATCTTGAATCTATTTATTTTTTTAATTCAACTCCTGACGGGCAGAAAACTGATCGGGATCGGAACGATTGTGAATGCATGCCTTTTAGGGTATTTCGTAACATTTTTCTATTCGATATTTCAACAATTAATGCTGATGCCTGAAAGTATGTGGCAGAGAGTAGTTGTGGTATGCATCGGAGTTATCATCACGAGTCTTGGTGTATCTATGTATCAGACACCGAAGGTAGGGATTGCACCCTATGATAGCCTGTCTATTATTATGGCACAAAAGTGGACTAAGATACCGTACTTCTGGCACCGTATGCTGACAGATGGAATTTGCGCGGCGATTTGTTTTTACGCCGGCGGGATTGTCGGTTTGGGAACCCTGGTTTCCGCATTTGGGCTGGGTCCCTTTATTCATTTCTTCAATGAACATGTGTCAAAGAAGTTGCTATAAGAAGTACTTTGAAATGGAAAGCCCTGTTCAGCTAGGTATACTGAACGGGGCTTTTGCAATTCTAATTTAGTTTATTCATAGTAGATATTTGGCTTTGCCGGTAAAACTTTATTGATATAAAGGCTGCTATAAGGAATTTCATTGATGTGTTCTGATAAATCCTTTGCTGTTCCGTAAACAAGCACTCCGTAGGTCTTAACCCCGTGTTCCTCTATATAGGCAAGAGCATCCTTATAAAAATCAGTTTTATAATTATTATAATCAAAGATACTAACAAATTCTTCTCGATTTCTTAAGTACTTAAGACGTGATTTGAAATGAGTACCATATGCCTCGGAGATCAGTTCTGAATACTCTTTGTTTGACTTGTTAAGGGTACCGAAAAAATCCACTAAATTAAAAAGTGGGTATTGCTTCGGGTCAGGTTGTGTATTAGTTGAGGGTTCATCATTAAAATTCGGGTCAAAACCAATTAAGTGTACCGGTTGGTTCTCACGCCACACAGTGCCTGGCGCTACGGTTCGAACCCCAACCCATTTAAAGTCCAAGGAGGGATATTTCTCAACCATATCGTAGAATTCTTTCATGGTAAGGTCTTTATTAAATACAATATTCATGGAAAGATAGGACAGTGAATTAAACTCCTTTAAATAAAGAGTGGTCTCTTCATTTCTTCGTTGAATTTCTTTTTCCTGAACGTTTATCGTATCCTCACCGGTAGCAGTCGAAAAAATATTCTGTATCTTTTCAAAACCTCTCCAAATCAAGAAGCGGTTTTCGGAGCTAAAGATTCCACCCTCGGCGTAGGTTAACCTTCCCCTTGAAAGGTTTACAGAATATCGGAGTGTGTCTTCAGAAAAAAGATCCCGCAGAGAATAGCTTACCTCATAGCATCCAAATCCCTTCGGCTCTTGGAAGGTAAATGAGCTAATGGAATATCCCGGCATATTCAGGCCAATATAAGCCTGCATGTCGTAATAGAAATCAGGAAATTGATATGCCTGCTTCTCTGACTGAGTAACTGCAGAGGGATCATAATATACCAGATCTACGATACCTGACCCTACATAGAAGATTCCGACGTAAAGTACAACGACGATCAAAACAGAGGTAAGTATGACTTTTCGCAGCCTGCCATTTACACTTTTCTTCAATTTGATGGTTTCTACAACCTGTTTCTCTATGTCAGAGGTTTTTGTAATATCATCAAATTCTTCAGCATAACGTTCTGAAATATATTCCTCCAGTGCTTCGTGCTTTTCTATTGCTTCTTCCACCAGCTGCTTTTCTTCCTCATTCGCCAAGCCCTTCTGATACCGGTTTAATAATTCTCTATAATTCATTTTCTCCCTCCAAATCTTTCTTAAGCCTCTTTCTGGCCCTAAAGAGTATTGTCTTGGCAGCTCCCTCTGTTATATTTCTGGACTTACTGATCTCTTTCAGTGAGAAGCCACAGAAGTAATAAAGAATAAGAATTTCTTTATAGGCCTCATTTAGATGAAGGATCGAATGATATAAACTCTTCTTTTTTTCTGATTCGATCATTCTGTCTAAGGGTGTTTTGTTACTATACAACGTTTCTTCCTGAATATCTACACTGCGATACCTCCTGTTTCGCCTAAGAAAATCAAGGTATAGATTTTTACAAACCCGGAATAGCCAATACTTAAAATAACTCACATCATCCATCGACAAATAAGCCTTGAAAAAGGTATCACTGGTTAAGTCCTGTGCTAAATGATGATTTTTGCACAATGAAAATGCGTAGAGATATAATTCTCTGTGGTATTTAATATATAGTTCTTCCATCTGATCATTTATCACCCTAACACCCCTTTCACTGTAAAAACGAATTAATGAGCTTTAGGTTACACCCCTTTGATTTACATTTTATTCTATATAAACAGATTTTACCTGTCAAATACTACTTAAACTGACATATTCTCATCAGTCCAAAGGGTTAAATACCATAGAATCATTGCCTTCGGGACTCATCGAAATATTTTATATCAAATCTGCACATGATACTATGTGAATTCGATCATATCAGAAAGGAAGATATTATGGCTGAAGCAATCTATGAAAAAACTGAGGGACGTGTAAGCTATCACGACACAGTGGAAGAAATGTTAACCAGAATCAGAGAAGACGGAATGACCAATGTGTTCGACCGATATACCCAGCAGGAGAAAATCAGATGTAAATACTGCCTTGAGGGCTTGAGCTGCCAGCTTTGTTCGCATGGACCCTGCAGATGGAGTGAGAAAAGCGGTATTGACAAAGGCGTCTGCGGGATAGGACCGGATGCTAACGCAATGAGAAAACTGCTAATTCAGAATACGCTCGGTGCCGGTACCTATAGTCATCATGCTTACGAGGCCTTCAGAACGTTAAAGTCCATCGGGGAGGGCAAAGCTCCTTTTAAAATCAAGGACGAGAATAAGCTGCGCTGGATGTGTGAGAAGGTGGGAATTGATAACAAGCAGGATACGAAACAACTGGCTGTTCAGTTAGCTGAGCTATTAGAGGCCCAACAACAGATTGGTGTGGAAGAGCCAAATATTATGGTTGAAGCATTTGCTCCGAAGAAGCGTAAAGAAGTATGGAGAAAGCTCCATATCTACCCTGCCGGAACAGTTCATGAAGAACAAAACTGTGTGGCGAGTTCTCTCACCAATGTGGATGGTGATTATGTTTCTCTGGCAATCAAGGCATTACGTCTAGGCCTGGCAACCATATATAACTCCCAGATCGGACTTGAAATGGTGCAGGACATCATCTTCGGCACTCCTGCCCCTCATGAGGTGAATACTGATCTTGGAATATTTGATCCGGATTATATCAATATCGTATTTAACGGTCATCAACCCTGGATTGGTGCATTAACCATTGAAAAACTCAGAGATCCTAAGTATCAGGAGAAGGGAAGAGCAGTAGGAGCCAAAGGGATCAGAGTGATAGGCTCTATTGAAACCGGACAGGAGCTTCTGCAAAGATATCCTATGGATGAAGTGTTTGTTGGGTTAATGGGAAACTGGCTTGCGATAGAGCCAATGCTTGCTACCGGTGCAGTGGATGTTCTGGCGATGGAGGAGAATTGCTCACCACCGGCTATTGATTCCTACGCCGAGAAATATCAGGTGGCTTTGGTGGCAATCAGTACCATCATCGGAGTTCCGCGAATCCAGGAGAAGCTGCCATATTATCCGAATAAAGCGGATGAGATGTCAGAGAGATTAATTGATCTGGGTATCGAAAACTTTACGAAACGTCATGACAAAATCAAGCCCCATGTTCCTAAAAGAATTCAAAAAGCAATCGCCGGCTTTTCCACAGAGGCTGTCTTAAATGCGTTAGGGAATAAGCTCGATCCCTTGGTTGAAGTAATTGCAGCGGGTAAAATCAAGGGAGTCGTTGCCTTGGCTAACTGTGCTACATTAAGAAATGGTCCTCATGATTGGAATACTGTAAATCTCACGAAAGAATTAATAAAGAGAGATATCTTAGTAGTTGCAGGTGGCTGTGGTAATCACGGTCTGGAGGTTGCCGGTCTGTGCAGTCCGGAAGCAGCCGACTTGGCAGGGGATGGACTAAGGGAAGTCTGCGGACTATTAAAGATTCCCCCGGTACTGAGCTTCGGTACCTGTACTGATACGGGAAGAATCTCAATGCTGGTTACTGCATTGGCGGACCATTTGGATGTAGATATACCACAACTTCCTATTGCGGTAACCGCACCGGAATGGATGGAGCAAAAAGCTACGATTGATGGAATTTTTGCAGTGGCGTATGGTGCTTATACACATCTGTCTCCTACACCCTTTATCACCGGAGCCCCTAATTTGGCGAAGCTTCTGACCCAGGATGTCGAAGCATTAACCGGAGGAAAGGTCGCTCTTGGCGATGATCCGGTGGAGGTTGCTAACAATATAGAGGCCCATATTATCGCGAAGAGAAAGGGCTTAGGACTTCAGTAATGCCATGAAAACCTCCTTATATTTTGCTACCACAAAAACTGCATAAGTGATTTACTAGCTATGAAGATGATAAAAACCCTGTTCAGCATACTGAGATGCTCCTCTTTAGATACACAGTTTTTACTATATCAACTGTCTACCTAAAAGAGGGGCATCTCAGTATGCAGAACAGGGTTTTATTCTATGAATAAATTGTAGTCGCGGCTAATAAAATGATTATTATGATTCCTGCATTTTACTTACTGAATTCATAAAAAACCAAAGAATAGATCTATAAGAATGTCGTCATGGGCTTAGAACAAACGACATTTTTTTGATGCGTAATTTTAGTAAGGAGGGTTAAAAAATGAAAGTCTACTACAAGAAAACCAGACAAAAGAAAGTGTTAGCAATTCTTATCATTGCGATCATGATTACTACGATGTACCTGCCTTCACTGAGTTCAGACACCTTCGCAGCAACAAAACTTACCTTTGATAAATGTTATACATACTCCTATGTACTAAGTAGCAATACCTACGCAATCCATAATCTGAAGAGTGATGACACCGTGGTATGGAACATCAGTGATGACGCGAAAGGCTTTGTGAGCTTTTCAAAGACTGATCAGGAGAAAAGGAATATGAAGGTTACAGTTGATAAAGATACATCAAGTGTGAAGGTATATACCTTCGGTGGGAAAAGGATGGTTCTGGGTACCTATTACACGGTGAAGGCAACCATATTCAATTCTAAGGGTAAAAAGGTTGGAGAGTGCTCCGACGAGGTCATCGTTAGTATCGATGCGAAATCCGTAAAAATAACGAATCATCCCGATAACTTTACGATGTATGAGAATACTTCCTTTAAATTTAAACGTAAACTATCGCCTGTGGGTACCTCCAATGAAACGTTCTGGATCGTAACAGATGAACGGAACAAGGAATTAACCAATACCAAAACAGGTGTAATGTCAAATAAGGTAACCATGAATGCCAATGGGGTTTTTACTCCAAAGGTATCGGGAATTTATAATATAGCTGCAGTTGCATATCGCAGTAAAAATGCGAAAGTCCGGAGAGCAATATCCACATTGGTAACGGTGAAGGTTGTTTCCGAGGCATCCAATCCGGTCACACCAACCGAAGCTCCTTCCGAAGCCCCTTCCGTAGCACCATCCGTTTCTCCGGGCTCGGTACCGGCTTCCGGGTCAAATAATTCTAATCCGGTCTCAGAGCCTACAGAAACAATTACTATGAAGGTAGATGGCTTTGAAGCTGAAGCACCTTTGAATGTAAATACGGAATCAATCAATCTTACCGGTGTGATTAATACAAATACCGGTGTGAAGGAAGCAAAGGTTTCCTACTATTCGAATAGTAATGTGGCGGTAAGAACTCATCGCGTAGAGGGAGCGAATCCGTTCAAGGTATCCTCATTACCGCTCGATATCGGGACGAATTATATTACGATTACCGGAACAGCTACCAGAGGCACATCAGTGAAAAAGGATATCGTAGTAAATCGCCTAAGTAAGGTGGTTCGACTCAGTGATAATGTAATCGGCTTTGACAGTACAACGGAGGAAGGCCTGCATACGATTGAAGAGATTTATCATGGGATTGAGAACTTCTGGATGGATGATATGGGAACTCCGGAGGATACAAATGATGATGTATATCATCTGGTCGTTCATGAGAACAGCCCATTGATGGAATATATCTTAAGGGGAACCTATCAAGCAGGTAACATTATTTATATACCACAGTGTGAGTATTTCCCTGCAGGCTTGACATTGATATACAGAGCACACAGTGATGAGTATAGAGAAGGATACGAGTATGATAGCAATACCTATGAAGTGATTCAGGCACAGTTTACGGGGATATCAGATTTATTGAAAGATGATGTCTGTATTAATACAAGCGAAATTAATGCCGAAGATCCGATTGCTTTTGTTCTGGCACCGGGTGGTACCGAGCTTTATCTTCCCGATGAGGATAACGAAGAGGTGGCAGTACCTCCGGAAAATGCAGAAATTAGATCCTTTGCTGCCACAGAGCCTAATTCAGTAATAAATGAAGGCTTCCAGTTTCAGAATATTTCAGAAATGATACAACCAACACTGGATTTTTCGGATCTATACAACGGTTCAGTTGTATTCAAATTTAATGATGCTATTCTCTACGATAAAGACGGAGATAGGGATGGCGAGGTAGAGCGGAAGACGGAGAACGATAGAGTCACTGTTTCAGGGGAAATATCACTAAAGAATATCAAGCCCACATTTGGCTTGGAGTGGAATCCCTCCCTTACAGATCCTTTGCCGAAGCAATTTATAAGTAAAATATCTTATAACGAAAATCAAGAGCTTAAGTGCACCATTGGAGAAGAAATCAGTAATTTAAGATTTGTCATTGAGGATTATAAGAAAGCTACAAATTCATTTAGAAACAAATGTAGTTTTGTAGGTATGGACATCGAAGGCATAAATATGGATAATTCGATTCTGATCGCAGCAATCGGTCTTAACATGGCGGGTGTTGTTGGAGTCGATCTCAAAACCATACAATCCATCTCAACACGAGTGCCCTTTAATCCTATCGCAGTGATCTACGTATTTCTGAATGCGGAAGGGAAGCTGTCAACAGAGCTGGTTATCGAATATTCCCACTCATCCTATGTTGAAAAGGGTGTAAATGTACAGAAGGAGGGTTATGTCGGAAGCCATGGAAGCTGTGCACAAAATACCGGTACGACAAACTTCATGATGGGAGATAGAAATATTAACATCTATGACCTGTCCTGTAAGTCATTTTATGAAAGAAATCTGCAGGGAGTCAATACTGTAAGTATCAAAGGAAATGGTACGGCCGAGGTTTCAATCACAGGCGGTGCAGCCTGTGGTATCATGTTCGGCGGCATATTACCTGCGGCGGTAGGAGCAGATGTTGGTCCACGGATAAAAGCCAATTTGAACGGAAAAGTATCCTTTTCCACCCTGAGCGATCCTGTTTTTGAGGGAGCCTCCTCTCTAAATATGAAATTATCAGCAAAAGCTGCGGCTGATCTTAGGTTTGTAGCCAAAACAGCACTTGGCAATCCGGGCTTCAATGTACATAGGGAACTACTGGAGCTGATTTTCCTGGAATTTAATTTATCTACAACAGCCTTTCGTGGAAAGGTATATGCTACTGACAGCGACAGAGATATAACGAATAATCCTGTCCTTGATAGTGCAAAGGTGACGTTAAGCAAGCCTGGAACCGCTTCTGCTGATAATACAGTCTTTTTTGAGACGTCAACCGGAAGCGATGGCAGCTTTGATATTAGTAATGTTTCGGCAGGTGATTATATACTAAGCGTATCGAAGGATGGCTATGTCACATATCTAAATAATAATTACGCGATAGAAGGTACCGGTAGTGAAAAGAACATCTATCTGGATGCAGCCAATCAGTCAGCTACGTTATCCGGCTTAGTTACGAAAGCGGATGAAGATACCAACTCAAGCAATAACGTGCCGCTTTCTGCTATTACGGTATCTTTAACGAAGCTCGGCAGCAGTAACCTTGAAAACATCGTAACGACAACAGGAGAAGATGGAAGGTATTCCTTTGAAAATCTTCCATTTGGGTTATATGAAATTTCAATTACTGACAGCAACTTCATACCGATTGTCAGTGAGATTATGATCAATGCTACTAATATCACGATTTATAATATTACGCTGGAGGCGATCTCTAATAACTACGCCGGAAACGGGATAGCAAATGGTGTGGTAATTAATGCTTTATCGGGTACCGGTGTAGAGCCCGGATTAACACTTTCTGTAAGAAAAGGTTACAATATCTCTTATGGTGAGCCTGTTGCATCCACCACTACAGGGGTGGGCGGAGCATACACCCTAAACCTTCCGGCAGGGAATTACACAGTATTTGTCACAGATAACCGAACAAATGTAATTACGAAGTATCATGAAGGCTACTTTAACATTAAGACAATGGGAAATATAACAATCAACAATCAAAATGGTCAGGTGACACCAATCCTGTCGAATGATGAGATCAGAATTGTCCTCAGCTGGGGTGAAGTACCAAGAGATTTGGATTCCCATTTGTCAGGACCGACTTCATCCGGAGGCAGTTTCCATACCTATTTTTCTAGCAAGAGCTATTTAGAGAATAGTGCAAAGATTGTACAGCTTGACGTAGACGATACTACAAGTTATGGACCGGAAACGACTACCATTTATAGACAGATGAAGGGAATCTATAAATTTTCGATTCATGACTATACCAACAGAGGTAGTACTAATTCCAATGCTCTGGCGAGTTCCGGTGCTTTAGTACAGGTGTATTTCGGCAGTACGGTACTAAGTTATTATGTTCCCGGGCAGCCCGGAACGACATGGGATGTATTCCAGTATAACAGCGAAACCGGAGAATTTGTTGTATTGAATACGATGTATTACCAGAGCAGCCCTGAAGCTGTCGGAAGACAAGGTTCTATGATGCGCAGAAGCTTTGCGGCACCGGAAAGTCAGCTGAAGGATTATGAAATGGAAGAAATGGCTCCGAAGAATGGTAAGGATGTAACAATCCCAGAGATTCCTGTTGAGCCTACAGAAACAGAAGCTGAGGTAACAGAGCCAGAGGTAACAGAGCCAGAGGTAACAGAACCAGAGGTAAGAGAACCAGAGGTAACAGAACCAGAGGTAACAGAACCAGAGGTAACAGAACCAGAGGTAACAGAACCAGAGGTAACAAAACCAGAGGTAACAGAACCAGAGGTAACAAAACCAGAGGTAACAGAACCAGAAGTAATAGAACCAGAGGTAACGGAACAAGAGGTAACAGAACCAGAAGTAACAGAACCAGAAGTAACAGAACCAGAGGTAAAAAAGCCTGAAGTAAGTGAACCTGAGGGTCAAGGGACTGATGGGTTAGGATTGTAGAGTAGATGCCATGAAAAGTCAAAGCCCTGTTCCGTTTTTGATACGGAACAGGGCTTATAGTTTGAGCAAAAGCAGGTCATTGATTACCAAGTATAATATGAAACGATAGAGTTATACCCATGAAGGTAGGCTATTCTTGTACATAATTATTGAATTTCTCAAGAATCTCTTCCGTATTCTCTGCTCCACCACATAAAATAATAAATTGCTTATTAATCCCATCAATATCAAAATCCATATCAAAATCCTTGAGGACTATCTTGTTGGTTTTAACGATTGATTTGTATGCTTTAGAGTCCATATCAAATTCATATAATTCAACGCTGCGGTATTTTACTCCGTATATAGCACCAATCATATCGGCAGTCATCTGTTTTTCTTCTCCTTTCAGAAGCTCGAAGGATTTAAGATAATCAACCAGTCCCTTCAGAGACGATTTCTCTAGAGGATTCACTACGTTAAGTGCACAGTAGTATTCCTGTTTCTTATTCTTGGCTGTTATGACTACAAGCCCGACTGTTTTGGCCGTTACCTTCCCTTTGGATGATACTTCTGCTATTTCTTCATCACTACTAGACCATTTAATCGTTCCTGTAGATCCGGAAAGCTTCAACTTATAGGTATCGCCCACATTTAGTGTCAGTACGGTCTTGTTGAGCTTGACTGCAGCACTTGCTGCTGAAGGGGGTATGATTGTGAGGCACATTGCCATAATCAGTAACAATGATAGTATTTTTTTCACGTAATAGTTCCTCCTTAGTATACTAATATTTACCAAGTAATTATATTACATAAATAGGTGATTGTAAACATAACCCAATAAATGCGTTTACCCTATTTCCCACATAACAGACAGTGAAAGCCATCCGCCAAGGCCGTCTCAACTTTTATTATAAAGAAGTTCGAGGTATCTGTTTTCTTCAAGCTGAGTTACTGTATTATTAAGAAGCGGAGTGCCCACCATGTAACTACAGCATAGGCTGCTACATTTTGCTCCCTTTATGATGTCGAAATATAGACTGGAATAAGCAGCTTGAGGTAAAGTGAAACAGATGGATTTTGTAATAGGAGATGGATAGCTATGATGGAGATATCATTAGATGGAGTAAAAAAATATTTAGATACAACGCTTATACTTAAGAATATATCTTTTATGGTAACAGAGGGTGAAAAGGTTGGAATAGTAGGCGAAAACGGTAGCGGAAAGACTACGATTCTCAAATTAATAGCCGGAATACTCACGCTAAATCATTGTGCGGGATATCCTTACGCCCCGGTTCCCCCGGGATTTGATGAGGGATGGGTTAATACGCCAAAGGGTGCGGTCTGTGCCTATCTGGACCAAATACCCCAATATCCTTATGGAACAAGGGTGATCGATGTATTAAAGTCAGCTTTCGAGGAGGTTTACCGGCTTGAATGTGACATTCATGAACTTGAAGAGGATTTGCAGTATTTGGAGGGAGCTGATTTAGATAAAGCCCTAAAGAGATATGGTGAGCTGATCCAGGCCTTTGAAGTTATGGAAGGATATCATGTTGAAGAAAAGTTAAACAGAATCTGTAAGGGATTGCATTTTGATGAGAAATTTCTAATTCAGGATTTTAATCTCCTGAGTGGTGGTGAAAAAACCACGGTAACACTCGGAAAGCTGCTGATTGATATGCCCGACATATTGTTACTGGATGAGCCTACAAATCACCTGGATATGGAATCGGTAGAATGGTTGGAGGAGTATCTTCGCAGCTATAAAGGAATTGTTATTGTGGTATCGCATGACAGATATTTTCTCGACCATGTTGTAACTAAGATAATAGAAATAGACGATAAGGTAAGTAGCACCTATATCGGAAATTATTCTGATTATATTATACAAAGGGAAGAGAAGCTCAGGATACAATTGGAGAATTATAAGGAGCAGAATAAAAAGATAGATGCGATGGAGCAATCGATCAAACAGCTCAGAGACTGGGCAACGAAGGCTGATAATAATAAGTTCTTCAAAAGGGCAGCAAGCATGCAGATCAAACTGGATAAGCTGGAGAGAATTGATCAGCCAACCATGAAGCAAAATATGAAGCTTTCTATCCAACAGTCAGAACAATCCGGCAAAATAACGATTAAGGCAGGTGATTTATCAAAAAGCTTTGGTCAGAAATCCCTTTTTCGTCATGCTGAAATGGCGGTTCATTATGGGGAGCGAGTAGCCATGATTGGTCCCAACGGCTGTGGTAAGACCACCTTTCTAAAAATGCTATTGGGAGAGGAGACAACGGATTCGGGTGCGATACAATTAGGTGCAAATGTTTTACTGGCATATCTTCCGCAGACGGTCAGCTTTCCGAATGAAGAACTTACAGTGCTGGATTATTTCAGGGAGGATCTGTTTATTCTTGAAGGAAAAGGAAGAGAATACCTGGCCAAATACATGTTTTATGGTAGCAACGTATTTAAGAAAATAAAGCTGTTATCGGGAGGAGAGAGACTTCGTCTAAACTTAAGTAAACTCTTATTCAATGATATCAACCTGCTAATACTGGATGAGCCAACAAATCATCTGGATACGAAATCGATAGAAAGTGTGGAGGAGGCATTAGCTGCTTTCAAGGGTACGATCTTTTTTATTTCCCATGACAGATATTTTATCAATAAGATCAGTGATAGAGTAGTTGCTATAGAGGAGGGGACAATTCAGAGTTATCTTGGTAACTATGACTATTATAAGAGCATCAAGGAGAAGCAAGGTCAGCAGGCTGAAGTGGTGTTACCGGCTAAGGCTGAGCATCAAGCGGAGAAACATCAGCATGAAAAGCATCATTCTGAGAAGTATCAAGTGGAGAAACATCAACCTAAGAAGCACAAAAGTGACAGACAGAAAGAAGCTCCGAAGATAACCGCCGGTAAAGAAGCAGACGCAGCAAAAATTGAAAACAGTATAAGAAATATAGAGAATCAGATCAAAGAGATTGAAGCAGTGATGGAAACCGTAGGGGCAAATTATGAAGAACTGAACGCCTTATATGAGCAGAAGGAGAAGCTGGGTAAAGAGCTGGAGGAAGCAATGGAAATGTGGTTAAGCTTGAGCATAGATTAATATCCGAATTTAATCTAGATCGCTATTTTGTTGTGTGAATATCCGTGATAAAATATGGGGTGAAGACGAGCGGATATTAAATAATTATGAACTGTATTCTACCCCTTGAGCAGAAAATAGCCGTATGGAGAAAACAATGGACGAAAAAGCGATCAGAGAGATTTGCCGGGCATATCAATTAGAATGCAACAACATTACCAAAGTGATTGGCAGCTTTGATAAGGAACTGTTTATTATTGATGATCAGTATTTGATACGTACATCAAAGCAATCAATGCTTGAGGAACAGAATAAAATTAATCGCATAAAGGACTTAAAGCAAGTACCTAAGATTTTATACGCTTCTGACCAAAGCAGTAATGAGAATAATCTATATTACTTGATCCTTCAGTGTATACCAGGCTGCGAATTGTTGGCAAGCTACCATAATTTACACGAGAGAGAGATACGGGACATTGGAATAGAGATTGCTGATTTTTTACATGTGCTTCATAATCTGAAAGGGAATCATTACGATATCGGCCATTACGTACCAATCATCCCCGGCTACGATAAATCGTGGAGATCAGGACATGAAATTTACTGGAATAATATCTGTAATGATCTTGAGAACATCCAACTTTCAGAGGAGGCCAAGCACCTGTTGGAATTAAGTAAGGAATATATCAACGCTAATAGTTTCTGTCTGGATTATGAGAACGGCCCGTCATTACTGCATAATGATTTTCATTATAAAAACATAATCCTCCAGGATAATGCTTTTTCAGGCGTCATTGACTGGGAGTGTTCACAGTACGGAGAAGCCGATTTTGATCTCATACACCTACTGCATTGATGCGTATTTCCCCCATCAAAGGATCCGGATCTGACGCTACTGTTTACTACGATATTACGATCCTATGTAAAGAAAAGCTGTATTCCATTGCTTGAAAAGAGATTAACGATTTATTTGCTGGAACATGATTTTATTCAAATCGTATGGAGCCAAGGGAAAAGAGCATAGGAATTCCTGCCAAGAATAAAGTGGTGGATAGACAATCTGGAAGAGTACCTTCAAAAGCTTTTCATAATGGATGAGGTTTGACTCAAAAGAATATTGTAAAAGAAGGTTGAGGTAAGGCTTGTATTAGACTTCATGAGATCAGGACCTTGTGGAAAAGCAGAATACTGTTGGCTGTCATACGAACCGGAAAACATGAATGCCAGAGAAATATACCATTCCTTTGGTTTTCGTGAAACTGGTGAAATGGAAGGGGAAAAAATCGTCGCTGTTATAAAACTATAAAGATAACTTTAATTAAGAAAATCCTAGTGAGAAGAGCATTGGCCATTCGGCGGATGCTCTTTACTATTCGGTATTGTTTTCGCGAAAAGGTAGAAATCAAAACCGGAATATGGTAAGGTTAATATGTTTACTGTTTCTCGACAAATAGGCCGACATAAAAGGAAGTGATGACAATGATACTAGAAAATCGGGATAAGGACATGTGTAACGGCCCCATATTTGGCAAAATGATTCTTTTTGCTTTGCCCATCATGGCAATGAATATTCTTCAGCTGATGTTTAATGCAGCGGATATGGTTGTAGTCGGAAGATTCTCAGGTAAGGAAGCACTGGCTGCTGTCGGTGCAACCGGTTCCATTATCAATCTAATCGTGAACCTGTTCATGGGTCTGTCGGTGGGGACCAGTGTCATCGTGGCCCAGGATTATGGTGCCAAACGACCGGAGGCGGTCAGCAGATCCGTGCATACTTCGGTTACCATTAGTATCATTGCAGGAATTCTTGTGATGGGATTGGGTCTTATTTTATGTACTCCATTATTGATTATCATGGGGACTCCCGCGGATATCATTGATTTATCCGCACTGTACTTAAGAATTTATTTTCTGGGTCTTCCTGCGAGTATGATTTACAACTTCGGAGCTGCGATACTGCGTGCGGTTGGTGATAGTCGTCGGCCTATGCACTATTTGCTGGCAGCAGGTGTAGTAAATGTAATCCTGAATCTGTTCTTTGTCATCGTATTACATATGAGTGTGGATGGTGTGGCCTGGGCAACAGTAATTTCTCAGTATCTATCGATGCTCTTGGTACTACGGTGCCTTATCCATAATCAAGAGGAATCAATCCGCCTTGTACTAAGGAGATTAGGTATTGACGGAAGAAAGCTTGGCCAGATTATTCGGATTGGCCTACCTGCCGGATTGCAGGGACTATTGTTCTCCATCTCCAATGTATTGATTCAATCAGCGATTAATTCCTTTGGTTCTGCCATGGTGGCCGCCGGCTCTGCGGCAGGAAATATCGAGGGCTTTGTCGCCACTCCGATGAATGCCTATTATAATGCAGCCATAACCTTTACAGGTCAGAATATGGGCGCGAAAAAATATGACAGGATCGATAAGGTAGCTAAAATCTGCACCATACTCATTATAGTGACCTGGATTGTGCTGGGTGGCCTGACCATGCTGTTTAGCAGACCGCTATTATCTATATTTACCACGGATCCGGAGGTAATCAGACTTGGTATCCTCCGAATGAATGTCCTGATGATTGCATACTTTACCTGCGGCATCATGAATGTATTCCCCGGTCTAACCCGCGGCATGGGTTTCTCCATACTGCCGATGATCTGTACCTTGGTGGGAGCCTGCCTCATGCGTATCGTCTGGCTGGTCACCATCTTTGCATGGTTTCCCACGGTTCTTATGCTATTTGCCTGCTACCCGGTTACCTGGGCACTGGCGGGAATCGGCCAGGTGGGCACCTTCTTCTATGCGAGGAAGAAGGTAAGGCAGCGTGCCGATATGTAACATATAATGCGAAAGGGCTATTTCAAACTAACTGATTAATTAGTTGAAATAGCCCTTTTTATATGTGCGCCCGGCGGGCGCACGTTTCAACGGGTGTAAGTCCCGAGTCCGCCCGGTAGTGGGAAGGACATAGCCAATGACAAGGGTGTCGTGGGTGACTGCGAATCTGAAGGAAGTCGGA
>JAEZOB010000038.1 GCA_023414355.1 Bacillota bacterium
AATCGAGTAGGAGGCGGTGACTAACCGCCGTCCTCTCACAGCACCGTGCGTACCGTTCGGTACACGGCGCTTTCAATAGTTGACGTGCACTGACTGATATGCAATGGCTAAGTCATAGAAGCCATTGTGTATCAGTCTTTCTTTTGTTAAAGCTACATTAACCGCACCCATACCCGATACATACCAATGTTTTCTTCGGCTGTTAGCCGCTTGATGTGCAAAATATTCGGGTATACCAAGTTTCATCAGATTGCGTTTCTTGGTTTTCGGTTTCTTCCATTGTTTCCAAATACACATGCGGATTCGATGACAAAGCCACTTGTTGGTTTCATCTATTGGGTTCTTCATGCTTGCTATTCCGTAATAATTAAGCCATCCTCTAGCATAAACCTTTACCTTAGCTAATGCCGGCCGTATGCTCTGAACAGACCTTCGGGAAGATAGTTCTTTCAGTTTGGATTTGAACTTCCTCCATGACTTCGGATGAACTCGGACATATATGCCCTTTCCGTTCCTTCCCAATGCGAAGCCAAGGAATTTAAAATTTCGGATTGCAAACACGCTGACTACACGACTTTTATCTTTGTTTACAGTCAGCTTAAGCTTACCTTCAAGATAATTCGTGCATGTTTCCAAAAGTCTCTTTGCGGCTCTTTCGCTCTTTGCTAACAGAACGATATCATCTGCATAGCGCACGAACGGAACACCTCTCTTTTGGAATTCTTGGTCAAACTCGTTGAGATAGACATTTGCCAATAGTGGAGATAGATTTCCACCCTGTGGAGAACCTTCCTCTGTATCCATGACTACTCCATCTTCCATGACACCGCTCTTAAGATACCTCTTAATCCACTGTATTACCCTTTCATCCTTCACATTTCTCCGAAGTATGTTCAATAGTAGTTCGTGGTTCAGTGTGTCGAAGTACTTTGAGAGGTCGATTGATACCGCATAGCGATATCCCTCTTCTGCATACTCTTTCACCTTAATGATGGCATCTTTTGCGCTTCTTCCCGGGCGGTAACCGAAACTTCCATCCGAGAATTGTGCTTCGTAAATCGGTATCAGTTGTTGTGCAATGGCTTGCTGAAAAATGCGGTCTTTGACTGTTGGAATACCAAGCTTTCGCACTCCACCGTCTGCTTTCGGGATTTCTTTGCGTCTTACCGGGTCGGGTGTATATTTTCCTTTGTATATCCTCTCGATAATAGCTTCTTGATTATCCCTTAGGTATGCACCTATCTCATCAACGGTTATTCCATCAATCCCAGGTGCTCCCTTGTTTGCCTTTACCCTTTTATAAGCTCTGTTTAGGTTGTCCTTGAACAGTATCTTCTCCAAGAGTTCTGGCTGTGCACTGTCCTTTTCTTTCCATATCGAGCGAAATGACCTTCGCACTTCCGCATACCCTTCATGTTCCACACTATCTCTTTGCGGACAGTCTCTGTTGTCAGAGTTTTCTGCCTTCATCAGCCATTTCTCCTTTCTCGGTTATACTTAGGACTCCTATTGATTCGGTCCTTCACCTCTCGGCTAATATGACCTCTGCTGACTTCTGCATGTTCAGTATTACCTTGCGATAATGGTTACCTCTTTCGAGGTGTCCCATGCAGATCTCCCCGGGTACTCGCACGTTCCTTCTCTCCATCCATCTGCCATATTTACCACAACCGGTTCCGTGTAGTTATTGGGCTTCGACTTGATATGCAGCCTTACCCCCGCTTGTAGCCTGATATGATTTCTGTACGTCAGACCAGAGATTTGCCATCCGACTTCCTTCAGATTCGCAGTCACCCACGACACCCTTGTCATTGGCTATGTCCTTCCCACTACCGGGCGGACTCGGGACTTACACCCGTTGAAACGTGCGCCCGCCGGGCGCACGTATAAGAATGCGTCTCAAATCCGGGGATTTAAGACGCATTCTTTCTTATATAATATCTTTCTTATATAATAACTTTCTTATATAATAACTTTCTTATATGATAATTTCTCTTTCTTATATGATAGTTTTTCTTACCCCGAATTCTAAGCTTACTTACACTTATCCTTCATCGGACAGGAGGAACAACCACCACAGCAGGATTTTCCCGCTTTCACATCCTTTGATTTCTTATAAATTACATAGCCGGTATAAGCCAAGATCGCAATTACCAGAATAATTCCAGCCATAGTTCCTCCTTTTCTGTACGCGAAAACGTACCATCACATTATTATCAATAGATTATATAAACAAGCTTCCGATCTGGAAGATCAGGGTAGAAACCAACAAAGCAACAGCCAGCTGGAAGAATATTGTGAATACTGTCCATTTGGCCGAGCGCATCTCACGCTGGATGACTCCAATCGTAGCCGCACAAGGAATATATAAGAGACAAAACACCATCAGAGAATAAGCATTCAGGGCTCCAAAGCCATAGCCTGCAAGAATTTCCGACAAGCCGGACATTCCCTGCGGTGAAGTGATATTATTGATCTGGAAGAGCACACTGAAGCTTGAAACCACTACTTCCTTTGCTGCAATACCTGAAATCAGCGCCACTACGACCTGCCACATGCCCAGACCTGCTGGCTTAAGCACCGGGGCCACCACCCTGCCAATCATCGCACCAAAGCTGTCCGACATGTTTTCCACCATGCCGCCCGGTCCAAAATTCAGAATAAACCAGATAACTACGGAAGCTGCAAATATGGTTGTTCCGGCTTTGGACAGATATTCCTTCACCTTTTCCCATACATAGATAATGATCGTGCGGGCATTGGGAGACTTATACTCAGGAAGCTCGATTAACAGAGTATTTCCGACGTTCTTCTCCGACTTACCGCTCATCGCCCATGCCACCAGGACTGCCACGAGGATTCCGATCAGATACATGGAATAAGCTACCATCATTGCCATCCTTCCGAAAAACATCTGTGAGAATAGAACATAAATCGGAAGTCTGGCGCTACAGGACATAAAGGGCGTGATCAGAATAGTCTTCCTGCGGTCCTTCATATTCTCAAGTGACCTAGAAGCCATGATTGCAGGAACTGTGCAACCGAAGCCTAAGAGCATCGGTATAAAAGCTCTTCCCGAAAGTCCCAGTTTACCCATGATACCATCCATGACATAGGCAACTCTCGACATGTACCCGCTGTCCTCCAGAAAGGCCAGTGCAAGGAACAGGATGAAAATATTCGGGAGAAAGGTCAGGATACCGCCGACCCCTGCAATAATCCCATCTACCACCAGGGAGGTCACGAAGTGTCCTGCATGAATACTTTCCAGCAGATATAGCACACCGGAGGAGAATGCCCCCAGGACAACTTCGAAAAGGCCCTTGATCAAGTCACCGATCTGAAAGGTGAAGAAGAATACCAGTGCCATGATCCCCAGAAAGACAGGCAATCCAAAAAACCGATGAGTCAGGATACGGTCAATCTTATCTGTGGAGGCAGCTTTCTTATGCTTATTTACCAACACCTCTTCGATAATCTCTTCTATAAAATCGTATTTCTGATTAATAATCTCACCTTCATAGCTATGTGTTACGATCTGAGAGAGATCGATCGGATATTTTGCAGTAACTGCCTGATCTAGTTCCATCAGTTTGATGGCGTGCCAACGTAGATTATTAATCTCTCCGTAGTTTCTGACGAGAAGCTCACTGACTTCATCAATCTTATCTTCAATCAGATCACTGTAAACCACCGGATATTCACTGTGATGCTCGTGCTTGTGTTTATGTTTGTATCCGTGTTTATGATCCTCTTTCATTTTATGTACACGTCTTAATCTATGCTCGCTATCCTTCTCTTCTCCGGCTTCATGGATGTGGATTCTATGCAGTTCTTTGCCGTGGTGATGCTCCAGATTATGGTCGAGCTTCTTATTCCTATGATGAGAAACGGTATGCATGAGAATATCCATTCCGGTCTTCTTTCTGGCTGATACCGGAATGACTGGGATACCCAACATCTCAGGCAGCCTGTGCAGGTCTATCTCCATCCCTCGCTCTTCGACGATGTCCATCATGTTCAGCGCCAAAACAACCGGCTTCCCAAGCTCGATCAGCTGCAGAGTCAGGTAGAGATTTCTTTCCAGACTCGAAGCATCTACTACATTGACAATCACATCAACCTTAGAATCCATAATGTATTCTCTGGTCAGCCGCTCCTCCATCGTATAGGAGGTAAGGCTGTAAATACCGGGCAGATCCACCAGCTTAAATCGGTGGTCATGATACTTGAAGGCACCTTCCTTTTTTTCAACTGTCACCCCCGGCCAATTAGCAACCTTGAGATTCGCTCCTGTATATGCATTAAACAATGTAGTCTTTCCACAGTTCGGATTTCCGACAAAACCCACCTGTAATTCACTTTTCATCACGATGCCTCCTTCATATGTATTGTCTCTGCGATTTTAGCTCCGACAGCCAGTCTGCTGCCTCTTACCATAAGAATCACTGCGCCTCCGTGATTACGATTCAGAACATTGATACGAGTCCCGATCGTAAGGCCCAAAGCCTCCAGCCTCCGCTTCGTCGCATTGTCAAGCTCCAGAGCTTTTACAGTATACGTTTTGCCAATCTTTGCACTGTGTAATGTCATAATGTACATCCTCTCATTCTTCCTGATCAGTCATAGGAAGTGATATATACTCTAAATGATATTAATTCTCATTTGCTATTACATTATATTCTGGGGATTTGCATTTGTCAATCCTAAAAAGCTACAATAATTACAATGTAGCCCTTTTTTATTTATGCAATATGCTTCCCATAGGTCCAATATCTCTCCACACAAAAAAAGCCTTGGGATTTCTTTGAACTATCCTTTTGGGATATTCATTCTCCTTTGGCTTTCCAATCTTTCTTGATATAATAAATGCATGGCTTATTCAAAATATGCTTCTAATCAGCTTTTATCATAAGACCTATCCTATTCAACACAAGGTGAAGGAGCATCAACTGAAAGGACATCACTCCATAACCACCCAGAACTCCGGTAATTAATCTGCGACTGTTGGTGGATTCTTTGATCTTCACGGCCTGAAATAGCCAATCTCCCAGTAGAATCAGGATACCTGCCATGGATAAAGGCAGGAGGAACCCAATCATAAGATATGCGGGAACTGCCAGCAAAAAACCAAGTATCGCACCGGTACAGCGCGCACAGACCGGAAATTGATATCCGTGACAGAAAAAGCTGCGTTCGGGCTTCTGATGGCAGCCTGCCCTTTCGCCCAGCTCCATAAGCTTCATCCACAGTTTATTTCCCGTCTCAGCCTTACTGTTCGTATCCATCGCTTATACCCGGAACTTTCTGCCGCAATGGTTGCAGACCCAGTAAGCTTTTCTCGAAGTATGCCCCTCACCCATACCGCACAAGCCGCAGAGCCAGCCAATCGGTCCTAAAATCAGATAACCGCAGCAGCCTTTAAAAATTCCGTAACCCTTCATCTTCGTCTCTGTCTCCTCTATGATATGACAGTTCTCACTTTGACACGACGGACATCTCATCTCTACTCCTCCTTATCCAATCAGGCTAAGACATGGTATCTTAACCTTCCCCTGTATTCCCCGCTGATCTGCCTGTATCTAACCCGGCTGAGTCTTACAGACAGATAGACGTTTTCCTATGAAGATTCATGATTTCTTTTAGAAAATACACAGCCGCAGTAGTCTTGACGATATAGCGAGTACTCCCCCGACAGTTCAATCGAACGTTTGAAGCCATTCTTCTTCTTAAAATCCGAAGGAAGCTGTAATACTCCGTACTCCTTAGCCAACTGCTCCCCGATCTCATTCAGTTTCTCCGCATTCTTGTGAGGACTGATGGACAAGGTGGTAGTAAAGAAGTCAAAGCCACCCACCTTAGCCAGACGCGCTGCCTCTGACAGACGAAGCTGATAGCATACAAAGCAACGCTCTCCGCCTTCTTTCTCCTCTTCCAAACCTTTCACAGCTGAATAAAAGATCTCCGGTCGATATTCACCCTGAAGGAACTGCACCTTGGATCGGAGCGGCATCGCCTGAATAAGCTGCTTCTGTTCCTCTACTCTTCTATTATATTCCTCTGCCGGATAGATATTGGGATTATAATAGTATATGGTAATATCAAAATACTCTGACAGATATTCTAAAACATAGCTACTACAAGGAGCACAGCAGCTATGGAGCAACAGCTTCGGCCGGCGTTTCTCGGCAGACAGCTCATTCAGTAATTTATCCAATTCCTTTTGGTAATTTCTATTATTCATTTAAATCAGTTCCAGCTTCCTCAATACATTTTCAAATTTATCCTGGTCAATAGGCTTTCCGGCGTAAGCAGTACATCCGAGATCAAATGCCTTGGTCACATTCTTTCCTTCATTTAAGGCTGTCGTCATAATAATTTTAACTGCTTTATCTTCCGGAACAAATTTTTCCTTCTCAATATCCCTGATCTTCCTTAAAGCTTGATAACCATCCATTCCCGGCATCATAATATCCAGGCAGACTAGATCATAGCCCTCATTCGATTCAAGCGCCATGCTAAATGCTTCTACTGCCTCTGTGCCATCCACTGTAACATCACACTCACCGTATTTTGACAGAAATCTCAACATAAACTTTCTGCTGGCGAAATCATCTTCAGCAATCAGTACTCTCATAAGTCCTCTCCTTCCTGTAACCCATACTGAAATTTAAAGCTACTTCCATAGAATGGCTATATCCCATATTATATACCTATTGATGATATTTCTCTATTAATTCTTTTAAAGCATCTAATAAGCGTTTCATTTCCTCGTCAGTGCCTATTGATATTCTTAAATAATTATCGATCCGCGGTGCATTGAAATACCGCACATAAATGTTCTGTTTTCTTAACTCTTCGAATATCACCTTGGCAGGAATTGTATTATGGGAGACAAAGAGGAAATTGGCACCGGATTCAGGAAAGGAAAAGCCCAATTCCTTAAGGCGTAACTCGGCCTGGCTTCTGGTTGCCATAAGCTTCTCGATGCCTTCCCTAAAGCATTTCACATCCTTGACAGCCTCAACTCCGGCAAGGATTGCCGTCTGATTCATTGTATAGGAATTAATCGAGTATTTAACATCGTTCAATGCTTTGATCAGTATCGCATTTCCCATGGCATACCCAATTCTCATCCCTGCCATGGATCTCGATTTGGAAAAGGTCTGTACTACGATCAGATTCTCATACTTCGCGATCAAATCCACCGCAGACGTCCCGCCAAAATCGATATAGGCTTCATCGATAATCACGATCGACTCTTGATTGTTCTGAATAATTTCCTCGATCACAGAGATGTCCTCACAGATTGAGGTAGGTGCGTTCGGATTGGCAAGGACGATACCGCCGTTCGGCCTAAAATAGTCTTCCTTTATGATACAGAAATTCTCATCGAGTGCCGGACGTTCATACGGGATTCTGTATAAATCACACCATACCGGATAAAAGGAATATGTAATATCCGGGAACAGTATCGGTTTCTCCGAGTTAAAGAAGGTCAGAAAGGCCGTGGCTAATACATCATCAGAGCCCACACCCACAAATACCTGATCCTTCTCCAAGTGATAAAAATGAGCCAGCTCCTCAACAAGCAATCCAATTGTCGGATCAGGATACAACCTCAAAATATCAGTATCTATCCCGTGAAGAACCTGTTCTACCCCCGGTGCCGGCGGGTACGGGTTTTCATTGGTATTCAGTTTAACCATTCCTTTTACATTTGGCTGCTCGCCGGGAACGTAAGGTATGACGGTTCGAATATTCTTCTCCCATGGTCTCATATTTTATCCTTGCATCAATGAATGAAGTATGATGCATTTTCCTTTCTGAAGTTTGATTTATTTCAATATTATTTTATCAAATTATAGTATTATTTCAGAATATAGACTACTTAATCTATAATTTTACTTTCCGTATTCCTCAGCCAGTTTTTTGAATTTGGGAAGAGCGCGCTCAATCATAGCATAATCCACACAATAAGCAATTCTGCAGTAGCCCGGGCAACCAAAGGAGGATCCCGGAACGATCAACAGGTTATGCTTCTTAGCTGCTGCTGAAAAAACCTTATCATCTTGTTCCATTGCCTTAATAAAGAGGTAAAAAGCACCCTGCGGCTTCACGCACTCATAACCGAAGGAAACAAGATTATTATAAAGCAGCTCCCGATTCCGATTATAGAGCTCTAAATCCACCTTAGAATCAAGGCATTTTGCAACTGCACGCTGGATCAGAGAAGGCGCATTTACATAGCCTAAGATACGGTTGGCAACATTTGCTCCTTCCACCATATCAGTAAAGCAATCCACTTCCTTCGGGATCACCAGGTATCCTATCCGCTCGCCGGGAAGGGAAAGGGACTTACTGAAGGAATAGCCTACAATGGTATTATTATAGTATTTCGTTAGGTAGACTACCTCAACACCATCATAAGCAAGCTCACGATACGGTTCATCAGCTATCAGATAGATGGATGTACCGAACTCCTTCTGCTTCCTATTTAATATATCTGCCAGTTCCTTAATCGTCTGTTCAGAATAGACGACACCGGTCGGATTATTCGGTGTATTCACGATCACAGCCTTGGTCTTTGCTGTCAGCTTCTGCTCGAACTCCTTCAAATTCGGCTGAAAATCCACCGTATTAGGAGAGATTGTCACAAGCACTCCATCAAAATTACTCACATAATTCCGGTACTCACCAAAAAAAGGAGCAAAGACAACGACTTCCTCTCCTGGATTAAGAATTGTCTTTAGGATGACGTTCAAACCACCGGCTGCTCCGACGGTCATGATGATATTCTCCGAATGAAATCCTGTTCCAAACCTATGGTTAATGGACTGAGCAACCGCTTCGCGAACGTCCTCATAACCGGAATTATTCATATAACCGTGGACCAGATTGGGGGACTCCTCACTAATGACAGAAAGTAAAGCATCCTTAATCTCTACCGGCGGCTCAACACTAGGGTTTCCCAGGCTGAAGTCGAATACATTCTCCGCTCCGTAGATGGAAGCCAGTTTCTTTCCCTCTTCAAACATTGCCCTGATTACTGAACTGTTCTTAACCAATCCATTCATTTTCTCTGATATCATCCTGATCCTCTTTCCGGCAAGTCCCCAGCAGCACTTAAGCATTGTAGTTCACCTGGTTTACAGCATCTAGTAAGGTGTTGCAAAGTTCTTGACCTCTGATAAATTTGGTGTAAAGTATAGCATACAATTGCGCGGTGCGCAATCATCAAGTTATAATTATGCGTTTTAGTATTATAAAATACCATTACCTATGTTCATTACTTAACTATGACAGAAGCTTATGTAGCTCATCGATATATGCACCAGTATTCTCAGGGCTGTGGGCATCTGATGCTGTCAGGATATGAACATCCTGAGCAATCAATATCTCTCTCATCCTGCTATTCATACCGAGTTCACAATCGACTCCGTAATTCAAGTGAAGCCCTCCGCTTTGTTCTGCATACATATCATGAAGTTTCAGCAGACGGGCAATTTCTTCATATGTTACTGATAAATCATAGGAAGACCGCTGTCCGAACGCCTTGATACTATCCGGATGGGCCACTCCAGTGAAAAGACCGCTTGTGATAAGCTTCTTCATAATTTCATAGTAACGTCTGTATAATCTATCGATTTCTTGCCCGTTCCATAATTCAGCTTTATGATCAAAGCCAAAACCATCAATCCAGTGGACAGAGCCCACTGCAAAATCAAACGGAAAGCTTTGAAGCAGTTCTCCGATCAGCTGCTCACTTTCCTCAAAGTAACAGACCTCCAGACCGAATTTAAGTTTAATCGGAAATGATAATTGGCGTACCTTCTTTATAAATTCAGTATATTCCTGAAAGTTACGCTTACCTTGATGTCTGAAATACCACTCCCTCTGGTATTCACTATACCGGCAAATCGATTGAAACATTGGAGCAAACTCCTGAAATAAATGAGTATGTTCCAAGAACCAGATTTCTTCCAGGCCTCGATCTATTGCCGTCCGGATAAATTTCTCCAGCCATTCAACCGTATAAGGTCCGCGTTCCAGATGAATATGGCAGTCCGTCATAATAATCCTCTCCTTACTGCACCTTCATAATTAATTATGTTCTAATACTATTTACATGTCATTCCTCTTACCATAGAACAAAGTATCTCTAAATTCCTGTCAAATAGCGCACCATGATGTATTAAAAGCGGCCATCGTTTCCTTAGGCCGCTTCTTCATAATTATGTCTCTGATGTATTATTGCTTCAGATTATCGAAAACGAATATCCAAGTAAGACTTTACGATTTCGACGCATTTATCAAAGCCCAGCTTGCTACTGTTCAGACACAGATCATAGTGCTTTGCGTTCTCCCATTCCCTGCCGGTATAATAATTATAATACTCGGCTCTGTGCTTATCGATTGCAAGAATCTGCTTTTCCAATTCCTTTTCGGACTTACCTGTCATCTCCTTCAAGGTATTGATGCAATCCTCTAGGGGAGCATGTACAAACAGCCGGACTACATTGGGATGATCCTTTAGGATGAAATCTGCGCAGCGTCCGATAATGATACAGGTCTCCGTCTCAGCTAATTCCCTAATGATTTTCGCCTGATAGTTGAACAAATTATCATTCGATATAAAATCGTCACTATCCGGTGGAATCAGCTCTCCCTTATATATGTTACGCGCAATTTTAAACAGTGAACTCTTCTTCAGCTTCTCATCCGCTTTTGCGAACAATTCTTCATTAATACCGCTGTCATCCGAGGCAAACCGGAGAAGATCCCTATCATAATAGGGTATTCCCAGCTCTTCAGAAAGCATCTTACCGATCGTACGCCCGCCGCTGCCGTATCCTCTGGCTATCGTAATCACATACTTTTTATCCATATGAAACACCTCCCGTTTTCCTTATAGATATATAAAACAGAATAAAAGATCAGAACAGGTATTTAAAACTTATTTTGTAGCACCTAATACATCTGGGAAGAACAATGAATGAGCACCATTGTGCGAGATTCTGCAATTCTTTCCCATGGAAGACTGTGTCTTCCATCTATAAATATAACTCCACCGCTTTCGGAATTATATTTTATGCTTCACCCAAATATGCTTTCTTAACCGATTCATTATCCATCAGCTTCTTCGCATCATCTGTCAGAACAATCTTACCTGTCTCAAGGACATAGGCGCGATCCGCAATTGATAATGCCTTCTTTGCATTCTGCTCTACCAAAAGTACAGTAGTGCCGCTCTTACTGATGCTTTTAATAATATCAAAGATTTCTCCCACGAGAATTGGTGATAATCCCATCGATGGCTCATCCATCAGGACTATCTTCGGCTTGGACATCAGCGCACGCCCCATAGCCAGCATCTGTTGCTCACCGCCGCTTAAGGTACCCGCGAGTTGGTTCTTTCTCTCTTTTAATCTCGGAAATCTCTGATAAACATTTGCCAGAGAGTCTTCTATCTCTGCCTTATCCTTTCGGGTAAATGCTCCCAAAAGAAGATTCTCATATACCGTAAGCTGTGCAAATACGTGTCTTCCCTCCGGTACATGAGCTATTCCCAGAGATACAATCTTATGCGCGGGGATTTTCTGAAGGTCGGTACCTTCATAGATCACCTCGCCACTCTTCGCTGCAATCAGTCCGGTAATGGTATGAAGTATGGTCGTCTTACCGGCACCATTGGCACCGATCAAAGCGATTACCTCACCCTCATTTACCGTAAAGGAAACGTCCTTGATTGCTTGAATTACTCCATAATAAACCTGCAGATTTTTTACTTCTAGCATCTTCTCTCGTTTCCTCCCTTATTCCCCAAGATAAGCCTTGATAACCTCGGGGTTGTTCAGTACCTCGCCCGGGAGACCGTTAGCCAGCTCCATACCAAAGTTTAATACGAATATCTTTTCACAAATTCCTGCTACCAGCTTCATATCATGCTCTATCAAAAGAATAGTAACATCATATTTTTTCCGTACCAGGGTAATGGTCTTCATCAACTCCTCTGTCTCGGAAGGGTTCATGCCAGCAGCCGGTTCATCAAGCAGCAGCATTTTGGGATTTGTAGCAAGGGCTCTTGCAATCTCTAGCTTTCTCTGCTTTCCATATGGAAGATTGGCAGACAGCAGATGTGCTTCCTTATCCAGATCAAATACCTTTAGGATATCATAGGCGCGCTCATTCATCTGCTTCTCTGTCTTAAAATAAGAGGGCAATCGCAGAATTCCAGCGGCAGTTGAATACTTGTAATTATTATGAAGTCCGATCTTTACGTTATCCAGAACCGTCATATTTTTAAAAAGTCGGATATTCTGGAAAGTACGGGCGATACCTGCCTTATTGATTCCAATCGTGCTAAGTCCGGTAATATTGACTCCGTCCAGCGTAATAATACCAGCATCGGGCTTATATACACCTGTCAGGAGATTGAATATGGTTGTCTTTCCGGCACCATTCGGTCCGATCAGGCCATACAGTTCTCCTTTTTCTATCGTAATACTGAAGGAATCTACCGCGCGTAAGCCGCCGAAGGAGATGCCCAGATTTTTAACTGTCAACATAGCCATAGCCTTACGCCTCCTTCCTGTTCTTCTTGATCAGGGCACTTAAGCCTCCCTGAAGGGAATGTCTCTTCCGCCATTCGATACAGGAGGGATTCCAGTTGAAGATCATCATGACGATTAGTACGATTGCATAGATCAACATTCGATAGTCCTGCATGAAACGCAGATACTCCGGTAATAAGGTCAGGATCACTGCTGCTATAATGGAGCCTCTGATATTACCGATCCCACCGAGTACTACAAATACCAGAATCATAATTGACATGTTATAACCGAAATTCTTCGGTGCAGCCACGAGGCTGGATATGTTATGGGAATACAACACCCCGGCTACTCCTGCCATTGCAGCAGAAATCGAAAACGCCAATATTTTAAATTTTGTAATATCAATGCCGACTGATTCTGCTGCAATTCTATTGTCACGAATAGCCTGAATAGCACGACCTGAACGTGAATTAATGAGATTGCTGATAATCAAATAAGACGCGATAAGTAATACCACTGCTATTGTAAAGGTAGTACTCTTAGGTGTTCCGCTAATTCCCTTTGCTCCGTTTAAAATGACATCTCCACCCTCGGCGAGGCCTAAGGAAACTGAGTCTTTCATGGAAAAATGGAAGCCACTCTTATCAATACCGATATATAATACATTAATTACATTTTTAATAATCTCACCGAAAGCAAGGGTTACAATTGCAAGATAATCTCCTCTCAGTCGAAGGACGACAACACCGATCAGGACACCGAACACTGCCGCAAAGATAGCTCCAATCAGCAATGCCAAGGTAAACCGAAGTAATGTGTTCGTTATGATGTTCTCTGTACATCTTGAGAAAAAAGCACTTGTAAATGCACCAATACACATGAACCCTGCATGTCCAAGACTGAGTTCACCCAAAATACCAACTGTTAAATTTAAGGACACTGCCAGTATGGAGTAATAACACAAAGGTACCAACAGACCCTTCATGAGATTCGATAACACCCCGGCTGAGATTAGTATCTGGCAAAGAATATAAATGATGAGAACGATACCAATTGTAATGATATTACTGCGGGTGGATTTATTCATTTGATGAAATGATTTTAATTTTGCCATTTTTCCCACCTACACTTTCTCTTGCATCTTCTTGCCGAGAATACCTGTCGGCTTGACGATAAGAACTACTACTAAAATCAGAAATACAATCGCATCTGCCAGTTGAGAAGAGATATATGCGCGGCTGAGGATTTCTATAACGCCAAGCAGGATACCGCCGAGCATCGCTCCCGGAATGGAACCAATGCCTCCGAATACCGCTGCCACGAAAGCTTTGATACCGGGCATGGAACCAGAAGTAGAGGTTAAGCTTGGATAAGCAGAAAACATCAGCATACTTGCAATCGCTGCTAGTGCAGAACCGATAGCGAAGGTGATTGCAATCGTCTTATTCACATTGACACCCATAAGGACGGCGGCAGCCTTATCTTCCGAAACCGCCAACATACTACGTCCGGTCTTGGATTTTTTCACGAAAACCGTTAATAATATCATGATTACCAGGCACAAGGGAATGGTTACCAGAGTCTCGCCGGAAATCGTCAACGCACCGTTTGCGAGCTTTAATGCAGGCACTGTGATTACGGAAGCAAATGACTTTGTATCAGCCCCGAAAATTAATAATGCGATATTCTGCAGCAGATAGCTGACACCGATGGCAGTAATTAAAACTGCCAGAGAAGAGGCGCTCCGAAGAGGTTTATATGCAACGCGCTCTATTGTAATACCCAATAGAGTACAGAATATGATCGAAATTAAGACTGCCAGGATAGGACTAAGTCCCATCGTACTCATAATCGTGAATATCACATATCCGCCGACCATGATGACATCACCATGAGCAAAATTAAGCATCTTTGCGATACCGTATACCATGGTATAACCTAGTGCAATGATCGAATATACACTACCAAGGCTGATTCCTTTGATTAAATACGAGATAAAGCTCATAATTACCCCCGTCTGCATGTTTCATGCACTAAATATAGTTCGTTATCTTTTATCACTTTCATTATTTTACCATAGGATGACTTCTTTTTCAACAAAATGAACCTGAAAGCCTATCCATAAGTTATCCGTCAAACTGTATATTTAATTCATAGGATGTCCTATGAATTAAATATACAGAGGGACAATGACGTGCGTCCCTCTGTACATATTATTACACATACATCAAATCTTTATCAAACCTGTGATTGCTTCGATCCCAAGGTTTTAAGAACAAGTTCCATTACAATTATTCAACAGATACATATGCACCGTTCTGAATTACAACTGCTCTCGGAGCCTTATTCACTTCACCGGTTGCAGACCAGGTCATACCGGCACCGGTCAGACCATCCACTGTAATCTGAGTCATAGCACCCTTAAGAGCATCACCCATATCGGATATGCTCATATCAGCCTTTACTCCGCCCTTTTCAATTGCTGCCTTAATGATATAGATTGCATCATAAGCATCTGCTGCAAATTGGTTGGGAGTTTCACCGTATTTCTCTTTGTATGCAGCAACAAACTTAGCGGTAGCATCATCAGTTGCATCTGCTGCGAAAGGTGTTAATAACATAACGCCTTCTGCTAAAGCTGTGTCAAAGTTTTCTACACCAAGAATACCGTCAAGACCGTCACAACCGAAGAAAATCGGATCATATCCAAGAGAAGCTGCCTGAGTTAAAATCAGAGTTGCTTCTGTATAATAGATCGGAAGGAATACAAGTTCTGCACCGGCATCTTTTGCTTTCTGAATCTGTACGGAGAAATCAGATTTGCTGTCAGAGGTGAAAGCTTCAGCAGCTACGATTTCAAAATTCTGATTTCCAGCTTCCTGTGCAAACTTCTCGTAAATACCGGAAGAATAAACATCAGAGCTGTCATAAATAACTGCTACTTTGGTTGCAAGTCCCTTACTGCCAATATACTGGGCAGATGCAATACCCTGATTAGGATCGGTAAAGCAAACCTGGAATACGTTTCCGTTTGTAATAACATCTACGGAAGATGCGGAAGGAGTTAATTCAAACATATTATCATTAAAGGTCTCAGCTGCTACAGCCTTACAGGGAGTAGATGTAACTGTTCCCATAAGAATCTGCATACCCCAATCCTTTAAGGTATTATATGCATTGACAGACTTCTCAGCATCATGCTCATCATCTTCAAATTTAAAAGCGATCTGCTTGCCGCTAATACCACCGGCTTTGTTGATCTCATCAACAGCTAATTCAGCTGCATTTTTAACACTCTGTCCATATACAGCTGCGCCACCGGTAACAGGACCGATTCCACCGATATAGAACTTGTCACTCTTAGCCGACCCACAAGCGGTCAAGCTAGCAACAGCCACACTTGCTACTAAAAGCAGGCTAATTACTTTCTTCATCTTTCTCATAAATTACCTCCCGTTAATTTGGATCCTCAGATCCTTTAATACAATAAGGCGTCCAGCGATAACAGAGACAAATGTCTGTCATGTACGAACGCCTTTATTCATGGTATCAATAATAACCTCTAGAAAATGATTTGTCAATATAATCTTTTAGCGCGCTAAAGTCCAATTTCATTAGCGCGCTAAAGTATGATAATTCCTTATTTTATAAGTATTTTTCTGTTATTTTTATGAAAGCTCTCCACCACATTTGTCACAAAATTCCAGACCCTCCAGAGTGATTCCTCCGCAATCAGGGCAGATAATTTTGGCGGGCAGGATTTCTCTCTCCACAACCTCATATTCTGCATCCGGATCCTCTTCTCTCTCATCCTCCGAAGAGTTTGAGTCGTCATCCACCTTCTCATCCTCAAGCTCAGGATCCTCATCTTCAAGTTCCTTCGGATGATGCATTTCCTTGAGGACTTCTTTCAGGCTTTCCTCTTTTCCGTGAATGAGTTTCTCAATCAAAGACATAAATCTCCTCATTTCTGCGTTTTTATACCGCTAAAGTTTAATTACCTGTTGCCAGAAGCTTCTGTTTGCCGACACCTCTCATTTCAATCACCGGTACTCCCTTACCTTCGATATAATCTCTGGTAATCATTACTCTTCCGATATTCTCATCCTTAGGAATCTCATACATGATATCCAGCATAATATCCTCCAGGATGGCACGCAGCGCCCTGGCTCCGGTCTTCTTCTCCATCGCCTTTTCCGCAATTGCCTCCAGCGCATCCGGTGCAAATGTAAGATCCACCTCATCCATGGCCAACAGCTTCTGATACTGCTTTAATATCGCATTCTTGGGCTCCCTTAATACCTGGATCAGCATATCCTTGGTTAAACCTTCCAGAGAGAACAGAATTGGAAGTCTACCGAGGAACTCCGGTATCATACCGTATTCTCTCATATCATCTAAGTTCACCTTCTGGAGAAGGTTAGGTTCCTCATCGTATTTATCCTTCAAATCAGCCTGAAAGCCCATCGAGGACTGCTTATTCAGTCTGGCCTTAATAATCTTATCCAAATCCGGAAATGCTCCACCACAGATAAAAAGAATATTCTGTGTATTCACGGTGGTCAGCGGAACCATAGCATTCTTGGAGGAAGCACCGACCGGCACCTCAACATTGCTTCCCTCCAAAAGCTTTAACAGTCCTTGCTGTACAGATTCACCACTGACATCTCGGCTGTTCGTATTGCGCTTCTTCGCTATCTTATCTATCTCGTCGATAAATACAATACCGCGCTCTGCCTTCTCTACGTCGTTACCTGCTGCCTGAAGAAGCTTTGAGATAACGCTCTCCACATCATCACCGATATAACCGGCCTCCGTTAGGGAAGTTGCATCTGTGATTGCCAGCGGAACATTCAAGAGTCTTGCCAGAGTTTTCACCAGATAGGTCTTTCCGCTTCCGGTTGGTCCGATCATCAGCATATTGGATTTCTCGATTTCAACATCAGGCTCCGTCTGATTCCCAATTCTCTTGTAATGGTTATATACTCCTACCGAGATTACCTTCTTGGCACGCTCCTGGCCGATGATGAATTCATCCAGTTTTGCTTTTATGATATGAGGTGAAGGTATGTTTCTCCGGTCAAATTTCTCCTGCTCCTGTTTTTCTTCTTCCGTCTTTTTCTTCTTCAGCTTCTGTGCGTTCGGAATATCAGTGGGTATTCCGGACAGGTTCAACATACTCGGATTAATTCCCATCATTTGGAGATACGGATTATCCGGTTTGTTGATGGTATCAAAGGTCTTCTGCATACAGTCCGCACAGATACAAATCTGATTGGGAATATGAATCATCTTTCCCACCTTGCTTTCAGGGCGTCTGCAAAGATAGCAGATCTCTTCATAATCTTCGTGGTCCTTCTGTTCCTCATTCTTCTTGTCGATATTCTCGTTATCCATGAGATTATCTATATTATTGTCATCAAACATATTATTGTTCATTCTTTTCCTCCAATCCGCCGCCATACGGCGGCACTATCACAAGTGAAAATGATTTATCTTTCACTCTTTTCCTCCGCTTGATCAGATGCCGACGGCTTCTACATCGGCAGATTATATAGTAAATGCTGCTGCCTTTATACCGGCATCAGCGACCGCATCCGGGGTTATGTAACAGTATGATTCATTATTATAGCCTATCCTCTCCTGTCACACAATACTTGTTTCTTTAAGCTTTTATTAATATTCGATAAAAATTGATCTCCTTTTCTACAGTCTGTCCGATTGAATTCTGTCAATTGATCACTCCATCTTTCGGAGAGAAGCCTTTACCTATTATAATAGGAAGAAGTAGGAAAATGTTTTGCATTAAAAAACATTTTCCGAAATATGAACCACTAAATTTCTTCCCAAAATATTAGCCGGCTCTGAGCAATCATGCCAGTGCCGGCTAAAGAAAAGCTGTGTTTTATTTTTTTTCTTCAGAAGCCTTTAGGTTCGGATTCTGTCCAAGTTTCACCTTAACCGTGCTCTCCTTGTATTCTCCTGAGGATTTGCGCATATAGGTAACTGTAACCTCTGTTCCTACACGTTTACTGGTAACATAATCCCTGAGCTGGGAGATGGAAGTAACCTCGACCTTATCCACCTTTGTGATGATATCATTTGCCAATAAGCCAGCCCTCTCGGCAGCACCACCCTCGGCAACTTCGCTGATGAATACACCAATGGGCATATTATAGAACTTCGCCACGTCCTCAGTGACATCCGTTCCGCCAATTCCCAAGTAACCCTGATCCTTCTCCGCAAGGATTTCGCGAGTCATAAGTTCATTAATAATTGAGGTGGCTTTGGAAATCGGTATTGCATAGCCGATACCCTCAACCTCTGTTGAAGCATACTTCACTGTATTGATACCGATTACTTCTCCGTTTGAATTGAGTAGAGCACCACCACTGTTCCCAGGGTTGATTGCCGCATCTGTCTGAAGAAGAACCATGGTCTTACTTCCGTTATAAGCATCGGATACCTCAACCTCACGGTCCTTCGCACTGATGTAACCGACCGTGACTGACTGTCCGTAGCCCAGAGCATTTCCGATGGCGACTGCTATTTCGCCAACCTTGACCTGGTCAGAATTACCAAGTTTTGCAAGGGAGATTTTATCCAGAGTTGACTGCTTGATTGTGGAGAGATCAATCGATATGACAGCCAGATCTGCGGTAGCATCCGTACCCTTAATCACTGCCTCTGCCTGCTCTCCGTCGATAAAGGTAACCTTTATTTTATTCGCACCTTCCACCACATGATTATTGGTTGCGATTAAGAGCTCTTTTTCCGTCTTGTTTACGATAAAGCCGGAACCGCTGCCTTCCATCTCCTGGCTATATTCCTGACCAAACCAATCCGAGGTCTGCGTTACAGTGCAGTTTATGGATACGATGGATGGCATTGTCTTATCTAGGATACCGCTGATCTCTGAACGATCCTTTGTCGTAACTGTTCCCTGAGAGGTATAACCGATCTGATATGCAGTATCGGAAGCTGCATTGTCTGCAATTTCACTGAGAATAGCCGGAGAATTCGGATTTATCACTCTGACCAGCTGCTGGACACCCACAAAAGCAAGAGCTGCTATCGCACCGAAGCACAAAGCCTTTCCAATCAATTTCATTACTCTGCCGCCCGCACTGCTTTCCTTCTTTTTCTTTGCTTTTTGTGTTGTGGTCTGATAGACATTGCTTCCTCCATAACCGAAAGCCCCCTGTCCCTGAGTATAATTCCCGTAAGGATTATTGTTCATGTTAGAATATTGATGATTAGGACCTCCATAATTTGGGGTATTATAATAATATTGATTATTCTGATAAGGATTGCCATAATCCCTCTGAGGATTTTGACCATTGTTGTTATTGGGCATTTGTTCAGCCCAGAAGCTGTATTCCGGAATTTTATTATAAGGATTCTGATTAATGTTAGGCTGATTCATGTTTTGCTGATTATTCGAATTATTACTGGTATAACTATTGTTGTTATTATAGTTACTATTGTTATTCATGTTTAAAGCATCATTATTTTCCTGGTTTCGATTGTTGTTATCAAACTCTGCCATATGAATTCTCCTTTCAACAGAAATAGTGATTCTTGATCAAATTTTATGTGGTTAGTCCGACAAAAGATCCGGCTGATATAATCAACCGGATAGCTTGCATAAGAAAGTCTCTGGAAAGACGCCTTTCCGAGGACTTTCTTATGTAAGCTTATCATGTCACCTTCGGTGTCATGACCTTTTGTCCTCTTAAAACTCTATTATATAGTTTATCAGCACATTGTGTACAGTTTGTGAAAAAACTGCGAAATAATCTTTAAATTGTCAGCGCTTTGTAAAACATTCTTAAGAAAAATTTTGTTGTTGAAATCTGCACAATCATGTATTATAGTAGAGAAGTTAATCAAAAGTAAACGTGACTATTCATAGTAAAATTATATAAAGTAGGTGTCGATATGATTAAAGATAATCAAAAAATGTTTAACAGAGTTCATGTTCTTATGGATGCCTGTATTATCGTTATTGCTTACCTTCTAACCTATTATCTTCGATTTTATAGTCCTTTGACCTATCTTTCCAGGTTTCGGGTAGAACCGCGGACCTTCTATCCCCTCGGGATCTATGCTCAAAGCCTGATATTTTTAGTGCCTTTATACTTATTTATATATTATTTTGCTCATCTTTATACTCCTAAGAGAGGAAAACGAAGATGGATCGAGATCTTTAATATCGTCCTCGCCAATACCTTCGGTATCGCATTCTTCTTCTCCTACCTGTATATTACGAAAGAATTTAATATTTCACGATATTTTCTTGGTTTATTCTATTGCCTGAATATCCTTCTCAGCATTGTAGCAAGAATGTCTCTTGCACAAGCCTTAAGAGTTGCAAGGCGTAAGGGATATAATCTGAAGCATGTACTTATGGTGGGCTACGGACACGCAGCCGAGGCGTATATAGACAGGATCTTTGCCAATCCTCAGTGGGGCTATTACATTCATGGAATTCTGGATGATAACATTGAAGTCGGAACCATGTATAAGAAGGTTCCTGTCATTGGAAGCATTTCCCACCTGGAATCCTTCTTGTCAAAGATGACGCTGGACGAAATTGCAATCACCTTAAGCGTCAATGAATATGAAAAGCTGGAGGACATCGTAGCCATCTGTGAAAAGTCCGGTGTCCACACCAAATTTGTCCCTGACTACTATAGCTTCATTCCGACTACACCTTATACCGAAGATTTATTCGGACTTCCGGTAATTAATATAAGAAATGTCCCCCTCAGTAATACCTACAACCGTATCGTCAAAAGGCTTGTGGATATCGCAGGTGCAAGCTTTGCATTACTGCTTTTCTCAATACCGATGCTGCTCGTTGCTGCGATTATTAAGATTACCTCACCCGGCCCGGTCATTTTCACCCAGGTCCGGATCGGCAAGCACAACAAACAGTTTAAGATGTATAAATTCCGTTCCATGGAAATCCAGCGTGACCATGATGAAAAGAAAGCCTGGACAACCAAAAATGATCCCCGTGTTACCGGAATAGGTAAATTCATCCGCAAAACCAGCATTGATGAATTCCCTCAGTTCTTCAATGTGCTGAAGGGAGACATGAGTCTGGTCGGGCCAAGACCGGAACGACCATTTTTCGTGGACAAGTTCAAGGAGGAAATTCCCCGCTACATGATTAAGCACCAAGTATCTCCGGGTCTCACCGGTTGGGCGCAGATTAACGGTTACCGCGGAGACACCTCAATTCGCAAGCGAATCGACCACGACCTCTACTATATTGAAAATTGGACCTTAGGGCTTGATTTTAAAATTATGTTTTTAACAATATTCAAAGGTTTCATTAATAAGAATGCATATTAAGCTTATTGATCTGATAAACCGGAAAGGCAAGGTAAAAAGACAAAACAATGGCACAAGAAGAAAAGAAAAAGAAGAAAAGTAAACTAGTGATCATTCTGGTCGTAGAAATTTTAATTATACTGCTTATTTTCATAGGTGTTTTCATAAACGACAAAATGACCAAAATCCAGTTCAACAACAGTGATGATGCAAGCATACAGACAAATGCTGAGGTAGAACTGAAGGGCTATCGTAATATCGCATTATTTGGTGTTGATTCAAGAGAAAATGCTCTGGAGAAAAGCACCCACAGCGATACCATCATCGTAGCAAGCATCAATAACAAGACAAAGGATGTAAAGCTTGCCTCCATCTACCGTGATACCTATGTTAATATTCCCGGTGAGGAATACACTAAAATCAACGCGGCATACTTCAAGGGCGGTTATTCACTGGCACTCAGCACCATCAACACCAACTTTGATTTGGATGTCAAAGAATTCATCACCGTTAATTTTGATTCTATCGTAAAATCAATCGATATGCTCGGCGGTATCGAACTGGATATTACCAATAGCGAATTGAAATACTTAAACGGTTATGTAAGATCCTTAAATAAAATCAACGGAACCAATGTTCCAGGCCTCAAATCAGCCGGAACCCAGCTGGTCAACGGTACACAGGCAACCGCTTATGCAAGAATTCGATATACCAAGGGCGGTGATTTCAAACGTGCAGAACGTCAAAGAATCGTGGTTACCAAGATGTTTGAGAAAATCAAGAAAGCCGACCTGGCTACCACCAACAAAATCATTGATGAAATGCTTCCTCAGGTATATACAAACCTGTCCACAGGCGATATCCTTTCTCTGGCAAAGGATGTGCTCTCCTATAACATCGTGGACAATACCGGTTTCCCGTTTGAAAAGGATGCACATACATATAAAAAGGTATCCTATGTATTCCCGATTGATTTGTCAGCGAATGTAACAAAGCTGCATGAATTCCTGTTCAATGAGACCGGTTATGTACCCAGCACTAAGGTTCAGGAGTATTCCTCCTATATCGAAGGAATCAGACAGTAGTAAAATATAAGTCGTATAAAATAATTACATTCATATATTCAAAGGACTTAAGCGCCTGCGAATCTAAAACGTCCGGTTATTTACCGGACGTTTTTATTATTCTATTTCAACTAATTTCTAAATCATAATGCAAATCATATGCTCGTACCGTTAATCCTACTTTTGCTTCAAAAGCTCCAGAAGACGTTCTGTCGCATTGCCGTCTGTGTATAAATAATGATTATTAATAAATTCCTCCACCTTACTCTGCTGAAACCCTTGATCTCTGATGATGTCCAGCACCTCCCTGCAGCTATGCGCTACGGGACCCGGTACGAAGGTCTCATAATCATAATAAAAACCTCTGCCCTGATCCGAAAATTCTTCATAATCATAAGCATAGAATATCATCGGACGCTTCATCAGACAATATTCGAAAATAATGGATGAATAATCCGTAATCAGGATATCTGCCGCCATCAATACCGTATTGACATCCTGTTCAAAAGACAGCTGACAAATATTCTTGCCCAACTGCCGCTTTTCGAAGGAATGGGCGACATGAGGATGAAGGCGCAGGCCAAGACAGTATTCCTCCGGCAGGTTCTGGTTCATTTCCTCCAGGAGCTCTATCAGCCTGGGATTCTGTTCTTTATTATCCCGAAAGGTGGGCGCATACAATATTAGCTTCTTATCTTCAGGTATCCCATATTTTTGATAGATATATTTCTTGTAGGGATTCTTTTTACAGATCTTTATCTCACTTAACCTTCTGAAGAATTCATCACTTTTTGGAAGACCAATGGCATAGACATTCTCTTCCTTGACTCCAAAGGCTCCTGAATATAAGCTCTTCATATCAGGTGAATTCACGATCAGGTGGGTAATATTTGAATTTGCTCTTTTCTCCAGGTTTTTCAATTTCCCTGTATTAGTATCCTGTCCAAATTTCTTAATGGTGCCTGTTCCGTGCCAGAGTTGTACTACCTTAGTTCCTCTTCTTTTGTGTAGGTAGGCATAGGGCAAAAAAACATTATCCATCAATATAATTTCTGCTTTTGCCAGCTCATAGGCTTTACGAAAGAAGAAATTGAGGAGGCATTTCAAATTCGAAAAACTTTCCACTGCCCTGATATCACTTTGCGTCAGAAAGGAAAAACTATAATTCAAATCCGCCTTTTGCATCGCCCGAAAGACGATACTGACATTACTGCCTACTCCCTCGTCATGGGTCATGATGCAGAAAACTCTCTTCTCCTTGATAGGTACCAGCCTGCAGATCTGATAGATCAATGCAAACAAGTAATACCCGATCGTCTTTTTCATAACAGCTTCCTCCGAATCAGCTCCACAACCTGTTCCGAAGCATGTCCGTCATCAGCATGATTATATTTTTGGTAAAATGCTTCCTGCTTTTCTCTGTAGAGGGAAACATCATAGTTTTTAATGGAAGCGATTAATTCCTCTGTTCTCTGTGTAACCGGACCGGGTGCTTCTGCCAGGAAATCGAAATAAAAACCACGAAGCGTATCCTTATATTCCTCTAAATCATAACAGAAGAACAGCATCGGCCGTTTAAGCAGGCTATAATCGAACATAACAGAAGAGTAATCCGTGATCATCATATCTGATACCAGATAAAGATCAGAGATATCATAGCTTAAGTCACAGGAATAAATGAAGCCTCGGTAAGGAGTCCAGTCAATCTGATCCATCACCAGATAGTGATACTTTACGATCATCACAGTATCTTCTCCCAGTTCATCCCGAAGGGCATGAAAATCCAGTGGAGGATTGAACTTGTACTTCCCCTTACCGTAAAACTCATTGTCACGCCAGGTAGGTGCATAGAGAATAATGCGTTTATCCAAAGGTATTCCAAGACGTTTCTTTAATTCCGTAATATCCTTTTCGTTATTCTTTGCAAAAAGCACATCATTTCTGGGATATCCTATCTCCAGCATCTCCTTGCTAAAACCAAACGCCCTGCGAAAGATTTCAGTTGAGAAATGATTTTGGGAGACCAGATAATCCCAGGTCTGGGCATTCTCATAGAAATTCTTCTTGTAATTATCGATACCTTTCTCTCCCGCCATATGAACAGTATCCATGTCCAGAGCGAGCTTCTTTAAAGGTGTCCCATGCCAGGTCTGGATATAAGTACATTCCGGTCTTTTTATGATATATTTGGGTAATCTGGTATCACATACCCACGTACCGGCTACAGCAAATAAATAGAAGTATTTCAGTCTGGTTCTCTTTACGGCCATTGCCGCTCCGGGTAATTCGGTTTCCGGATTCTCCAGGATGAAATAACAGCGATAACTGCGATCCAGTCCCTGTCGCACCATCTCTTCATAGATAGCTTTGGGGCTGCCGGTATAGTTCCTGCCGAGATTACTCTCGAAAAGAATGATTCTTTTATCAACAGGCAGTAGCTTCACAGCGAGTCTGTAAACGAATAATACCGCTTTTTTCGCTAACTTCTTTAACTTTTTAATAACTTTATTTACTGCATCCATGAGCAACTCTCATTCTCCTCTATTCGGATTTCTTCTGTGCACCAAGGTTAAGATCCTGCTTGATCTTTGTAGTAGAAATACCGTCTGTACGAGGAAGATATACCACCTCGCAATAATCCTTCAGAAAATCGAACTGACCCTTCCAGTCATCTCCCATCACAAATACATCGATTTGATTGTCAACCACATCCTGAATTTTCTGCTCCCAGGTATACTCAGGAAGAACCTCGTCCACATACTTAATTGCTTCAAGGATAATCTTTCTATCCTCATAGCTGTGATACGCTGTCTTATGCTTAATCGCATTGAACTCGTCGGAGGAAAGAACCACCACAAGATAATCCCCCAGCTCCCTAGCTCTTCTTAACAGGTTAATATGTCCTACATGCAGTAAATCATAAGTACCATACGTAATTACTTTCTTCATTTCACTCTTCGCGTTCCATCAGACAATGTTTTAGGAACGTTTTCCTCCTTTCAATTATGACAAATTCTATATCTTACCATGAACATAAAGTACATTCATGATCTTTTCACTCCATTCGGCATTTGCAAGCAAGCATGTAAAACCTCATTACGCTCTTAATTATTTTCGGTTTCATTAATCTTAGCTTCATAGATTGCACTGACATCACTGACCTTACCTTTGGCAATCAGTCTGCCTTTCTCCAGTAAGATTGCACAGTTACACAGACGGTTCACCTGTTCCAAAGAGTGTGATACAAAAAGTACTGTAACCCCTTTATCGAACATCGCCTTAATCTTCTTCTCACTCTTCTTCTTGAACTTCGCATCACCTACGGACAAAACCTCATCCAGAATCAGGATCTCCGGCTCTACGATCGTTGCGATGGAGAAGCCAAGTCTGGCCTTCATTCCGGAAGAATAATTTTTGACCGGCACATTGATAAAATCTCCTAGTTCCGAAAAGGCAACAATCTCATTATATTTTTCTTTGATGAAGTCTTTTGAATAACCAAGGACAGCGCCGTAGAGATAAATATTCTCCGCTCCGGTATACTGCGGATCAAAACCTGCCCCCAACTCCAGCAGAGGCACGATCTTACCCTTGATATTTACTGTACCCTCCGTGGCCTTCAGTACTCCGGCAATAATCTTAAGCAACGTACTTTTTCCGGCACCATTGAGGCCGAGGATGCCTAATCGATCACCCTTATTCACAGAGAAGGTGATATCCTGCAATGCCCAGAATTCCTGATATCGCAGCTCATTTTTTACCATCTTGATAAAATATTCTTTTAGGTTATCAACCTTTTTTTCCATAAGATTGAATTTCATACCGACATGTTCAACCGTCAAAACTTTTTCCTTCACAAAATCCTCCGTTCTACCAAGCGTAACGCTCTACCAATTATATATTTAAGATGAAATCATCTTGCTTTTTGTAAAACAGCAGGATACCGATCAGCAAGGAGCCTAAGCTGTAAACAGCCGACAAAATAAAAGCTTCCGGGTTCAGCGGGTTGCCGAATATTGCATCTCTGAAATTAACAATAATCAGATAAAGCGGATTTAAATTAAAGATCCAGGCATAGTCACCCAGCTTCAAATCCTCTACATGATAGAAAATACCACAGGTATACATGATCAGCATCAGCGCTACACTCCAGAGGTATTCCAGATCTCTGAAAAACACTGCTAACGTAGCCAGTATCATGCCAATGCCTAAGGAAAGAAATAAAATCATGATCAGTGGTATGAATATCTGTAACAAATATATGGTTGGCATGACTCTGAACAAAATTGCCGCAAGGAATAAAATGATCAGTGATATTGCAAAAATCACATAATTGGACAGAATCGAAGAAAAAGGATAGATGTACTTCGGTACATAAACCTTCTTAATCATCGCACTGTTACTTCGGATCGATTTCATTGCCGCTTTAGTCGCGTTCGAGAAAAAGGTATATAATAACCTACCAGTCAGGATATAAACCGGAAAGGTTCTTCCTCCCCTGCCTAACAGGTTGGAGAAAACTACCGTAAGAACAGCCGTTGTCAAAAGCGGTTCCAACAAGGTCCAGAAAATACCCAGATAAGACCTGCGATACTTCAGTTTGATATCCTTCTTTACCAGTTCCCCCAATAAGAAACGATATTTATTAAAGTTATTCCATGCGCTCTTCAAACTTACCTCCATCATGCCAGCAACTTGCCGGGCTTAATCATTTACAAACACTGATTTTACCACTTTTTCAGCTGCATGTCCATCTTCCCAATCACAAAATCTATGATAGAATTCATCGTATCTTTGGCGATATTCACAATTCACGGCTTTCATACCATGGATCGCTTCAATCACGTCATCTGTCGTATATAATAAAGGTCCGGGAACCTCTTTTTCAATATCAAAGTAAAAACCTCGGAGCATATCTCGGTATTTCTCTAAATCATAGGTAAAGAACAGCATCGGTCTTCTTAGATTAGCATAGTCGAAGAATACCGAAGAGTAGTCAGTAATCAGAATATCTGAGATCAGATAGAGCTCGGAGATATCATCATAACGTGACATATTATATACAAATCCTTTCAGAGCACTGACATCAATGGAATCTGCGATGAAGTAATGTGTTCTGAGAAGAACAAGATATTCTCCTCCCAGCTGTTCCTTCATACGTTCCAGATTCAGATGCAGCTCGAACTTGTATTGGCCTTTTCCATAAAACTCATCATCACGCCAGGTAGGTGCATATAGAACTGTCTTTTTATCCAGAGGAATTCCCAGCTTGTTTCTAATCCCGATAGCCAACTCCTCTCGATTCGGAGCATGCAGGATATCATTTCTAGGATAGCCGGTCTCCAGTATGCGATTATCATACGCAAAGCATCGCCGGAAGGTCGTGCTGCTGAATTCATTCGGAGCAATCAGATAATCCCAAGCCCTGGACTGTTTATAAAATTGCTGTTTGTATTTCGGAGAAGCAGATACAATTTCATCAATATCAAACACAAGCTTCTTCAAAGGCGTTCCATGCCAGGTCTGTAAGAAGACCGTATTCTCTCGTTTGATAAACCATTCGGGCTGCCTGGTATTGAAAACAATATAACCGCAGCGCCCCAGGTAATAATAATACCATAAGGAAAATCTTTTTATCTTCTTATGACGATCCGGTATAGCGGTATTCCTTTTGTCTAGTACCCAGATCATCCGATATCGACCAGGAAAATTCTTCGATAAATATTCGTATATATACTTTGGACTGTCAGAATAGCTCTTACCAAAGAAACTTTCAAATAAGATCCAATTCTTCTTCACCGGCCAAATCGTAAAGTAATGAATATAGAGATATTTCAGCAATACTTTTCTGTTTTTCAGAATTTTCTTCAACTTAAGATAGGCCAAATGAGTCTTCACAATCCGCATTGAGGTCTCGCGGTTTTCACTAAGTAACGCTCTGATGATACGCTTCTTATAACCCTTTAATTCACTCAGAACATCAGTCTGTGCCTGCTTTATGATATTCTTCATGCAAATAAAATTATCATCACGCCAAACATCATCTTTGCTTCGTTTCAGCTTTGGAGCATAGGTATTCGCATAATAAGTAATATATTTTTTATCAAACAGCTGCCGGAGCTCGGAATCCTTCGGAATTCTTTTCACTGTCTCATCATAGGTTTCCAAAAACTCATAAAAGCGTTCCGGATCCTTCCTCTGTGAAAGGGACGGAAAATGAATAGCATCGTTGTGATTTCTTTTTATATAAGTGGCCTCAGGACAGTATCTTATATTCCCTGCAACGGATAATGCTTCTAAAAGAAACGGAGCATCAGAAAAATAAAAAAGCTTCTCGGGAAAAGTTAGGCCGTGTTCTATCGTGAAGCTTTTCCGAAAGAGTATATTGAGCACGGATATATTGCGAATTCCCCTCCGCTTTGCAACCAGAATACGATATGCTTTTTTCTGGTCATCCTCAAGATCCTTTTCATTCGCCAAATCAACGTCGTCGGCTTCAGACGCTTCCTCTTCCTTATTGTCTTCCTTTTCTTCTTCATTTTCCCGATTCTGAGTCAGGTAAATACTTCGTCCATACCAGGTCGTCACTTTCTTGCCATAGATGATATCAGCCCTATACTGTTCCGCAGCCAAAGCCAGATTGCCGATGGTATTACCATATAAATAGTCATCGCTGTCAAGGAAATAGATATATTCTCCAGTAGATTGCTTTATTCCGAGATTTCTTGCCGCAGCTACACCGGTATTCTCCGACAGCAGAAAGATACGGACTGATAATATATCAAAATACTCTGCAAGAGCCTTGTATTCATTTTCCTGTGCATGATCGCAGATCAGGAGTATTTCCAGCTCCAAGCCAGCGATAGAAAGCTCCTTTTGTTCCATTATGCTGTCCAGACAGTCCCTAAGGTAAGCTTCTCCTCTTTGGAACGGAATGATAATACTGATTTTCATAATGCTCCTTCCATATAGGATGGGGCTGTCCAACCGCGTAGGTAACCACAGTATAGGAATTATAGCATTTTAAGGAAGGTAAGTCAAGGAACCCCCTCCTCGGTCCCATCCCACTATATTTTCTATAGTCTTGCCATGTTACTCCTCTGTAAACAGCTACCGGAAGCAAAAAGGGTGTTACAGTTATGTCCGCCTTGTCAGGTTCTGACTCAGGAAATACAACTGCAACACCCATCCGTATCAATCAATATTGAACGCTTTCATATTGTACGCTTTCATATTGTACGCTTTGTTATTATACACTTTGATATTGTTTTACTTAATATTGTTTTACTTAATATTGTTCTTTTAATTATCTAATATTCTATTTCACATTATTATTCTAACCCAAGACGGTTCAAAGCACTAAAAATTGCACGGATGGAAGCCCTGGTGATATTCGAGCTTACTCCTACACCGAAGGTAGTTCTTCCGGTACGCACATCCAGCATCTGAATATATGCTGCAGCCTGTGCATTAGCACCGCCACCCAATGCATGCTCTGAATAGTCGAGAACCTTAATATCAATATTAAGCTCCTTCATCAGACCGTTCTGAACTGCATCAATGGGACCATTGCCGGTAGCATCAAAGGTCTTTTCGATACCGTGGTTCGTATAGAGAATCTGTACGCTGGTGCAGGATTCATCCTTATCCGTAGTATCCTCGATCTTGCATTTCTTAAAGTGCAGCGGTTCCTTCTTCTCCAGATAGCAATTCTTAAATTCATTCAAGATCTGATCCGGAGCTACCTCACCCTGAACCTCGGATAACTTCTGGATTACATCGGCGAATTCCTTATGCATACCCTTCGGCAGCTTGAATCCGAAATAGGTCTCCATGATAAATGCGACACCACCCTTGCCGGACTGACTGTTAATACGAACAATCGGCTCGTACTGTCTTCCGATATCGGAAGGATCAATCGGCAGATAGGGAACTGCCCAGAAGCTGCTGTTACGTTCCTTCATTGCCTTAATGCCCTTATTAATCGCATCCTGATGGGAACCGGAGAAGGCTGTAAATACCAGCTTACCTGCATATGGATGTCTTTCATGGACTCTCATCTTGCAAAGACGTTCATAGGCCTCAATAATCTCGTTAATATTATCAATACTCAACTCAGGATCAATTCCCTGAGAAAACATATTATATGCTATCGTTAAGATATCAACATTACCCGTTCTTTCACCGTTTCCGAATAACGTTCCCTCTACTCTGTCCGCACCTGCAAGGATTGCAAGCTCAGCAATGGCTACTCCCGTTCCGCGATCATTATGGGGATGGACACTTAAGAGGATGGAATCACGATCCTTAAAGTTCCTGCTCATCCATTCGATCTGGTCAGCATAAACATTTGGTGTATTCATCTCAACAGTCGCGGGAAGATTAAAGATCAGCTTGTTCTGAGGGGTAGGCTGCCAGATTTCCTGAACAGCAGTACATACCTCAAGTGCATAATCCACCTCGGTACCACTGAAGCTTTCCGGTGAGTACTCCAGGATAATCTCACCCGGGAAGTCCTTTGCGTATTCCTTCACCAGTTTTGTGCCCTCGATGGCGATCTGCTTAATTTCCTCCCTGGACATATGAAAGACTACATCTCTCTGTAAAGTCGAAGTAGAATTATAGATATGCACAATCGCACGTTTTACCCCCACCAACGATTCAAAGGTTCTTTTCAGCAAATGCTCCCTGCACTGTACCAGAACCTGCACAGTTACATCATCGGGAATTAACTTACGATCCACCAACTGACGCAAGAAATCAAATTCAATCTGAGATGCGGAAGGAAAGCCCACTTCAATCTCCTTAAAGCCCAGCTTCACCAGAAGCTGAAAGAATTCAATCTTCTCCTCTACAACCATCGGCTCGATTAATGCCTGGTTTCCATCTCTTAAATCAACACTGCACCAGATCGGTGCTTTTTCAATCTGCTTTCCCGGCCACTGTCTGTCAGTTAACTCTACCACGGGATTTCTCTGATATCTCTTAAAATTCAACATAATAATATCCTCCTAATTAATATGATTAAAAACTGCGTCCAAGATAATCACACTAACTACGGAGTCGATAAATCACGCTGTACAGTTTGATAATAAATAACTTGGAATTATCTACGCGAGTCCCAACAACATCAGATCCTTTCTATATGAGATTATGTAATTCCAGAGACTTCCTTGTGTAAGTAATCCAGCTGCTAAAAGCAGCTGGACTTAACTGTCTCACTATGACGGTATGACTTATTGCATGGGCAGCATGCTAACGTTTTAATCCGTTAAAGCATTTATATAGGAGTACACCATCCGATAGCTGCATACATCCTATGATTGGAAGTAATAACCTGCTGTCAACATGGTGTTTAGAATATATTTTCAAATATTAGCAAATAGCTGATTGAGTGAATTACAGTGACTTGTATTATAGCATCACGGGTATGCATATGCAACCCTTTTTTCACTTCTTGATAAATTCATCCCCTAGTCCACCCGTGATCATATTGGTAAGGACAGTAAGGGCATCCGACTCATCCGGACCCTCGCAGATCAGCTCTATCTCATCTTTGTGCTTCACACACGCAGACAGCACCCCCAAAACACTTTTGGCATTTACAGATTTGTCCCCCAACTTAATCGTTACGGTTGACTTAAAATCAATGGCTCTGTTGCACAAAACACTGATTGGCCTTAAATGAAGCCCTGCTGGGATATTGATGATTATTTTTTTACTAACCATGAGATACCTCCTATCTTAGGTCAATGCTGTCATTTATTTGTAACTAATACGTTGACGGTTGGATTGCCGGTTAGGGATGAATAGTCTCCTAAATCTGCTTTAATGGGAACGGTATATGTACCGGCTGTGTAATCCGTCAAGTTAATATAAGGCTTCAGATTATTCCGGTTCAGATTCTTTAATTCCTCAGCCGGCCCCTCTGCCTTCAGTACAATCGGCCCTGATACAAGCAGGGTGGCATTTGCGATAATATCTAGCCCCCGAATCTCAATATCTGTAGGCCATACCGTGATCTCCTTTGTTTCGGCCTTTTCAATGCTGATATTCACTGCTACTGTCTGATCCTCACCTACCAAGATCAAGCCCTCTCCCAGCTGCTCGGAGAGATTGATTTCCTTCTCAATATTATCTCGTGCACCGCTGACATCTTCTTCTATGGTGAGATCCTTTACTTGATCCAATACATTATACTTGCCTGCAACCTCAATTGTCTTAGGCTCATAATCCACATTGGTCACCACGTAACCGCTTGCAGGCCGTCCTGTAGTTACAATAAGTAAATCGATCTGTCTTGTCTGATAGATACTGATATTGATCGTCGCATAGTTCTCACTGAAGCTTAAATTGGAAGCGTCGATTTCTTCCCCTTCCTTATCTACTGCTTTCAGTTTCTCGGCACTGCGGAAATTCTCCGAAGCATCTGCCACATTTACTACTGCAACAATTTCGTTAATCCGTTCAATCTTGCTCTTGGGCCCTGTTACCGTAATGATCGTGCTTGCTGTCTTCTCCCCGACGCAAAAGCCCTCCGCAGGAGTCCCCTTCGTAACAACAGTTACCTTAAAATTCTTATCTACCTTCTCTTCCAGATTGATCTTCATAACCTGATATAAACCGTCAGTTACGGTTACTTCATCTCCGTAACGGGGGCATTTGATGTCGATCGTAACTGCATTGACATCGGATAGCTTTGCAAAATTAGCTGTCACTTCAAAATCTGATGCAGTCAAATCGTCTGCAATCGATCTTCTGGCCGCAACTGTAAAGTCAATCGAAGCTCCTTCTAAAACCTCGTATACCTTGCCCTGAGATGTGATGGCGTCCTCATTCAATATCTTGACCTTTACATTTTCAAAAGGTACTCGTGTAATGGGGTCATCGACATTGGTGATTACCAACCATAAAAAGGCGGCAAGAATAATGGACAGAACTTTTAAGCCGATGTTCTTAGTCAACTTCTCTTTCATTCTTTATTCTTCCCCTCCACAATTTCAGTTTCTTAGGTTCAGCCGATTTATGCTGTATATCAGCTAATTTTGCTCTCAGATAATCGCCGTCTACGTTGCGGATTAATTTACCTCCTTTGGCAATGGATACCTTCCCCGTCTCCTCAGAAACAATGATTGTCAAGCTGTCCGTAACCTCACTGATCCCGATTCCTGCACGATGACGTGTGCCTAAATCCTTGCTTAGCTGCATGTTATCCGACAACGGAAGATAGCAGGTCGCAGCGACAATACGATTTCCCCGTAGAATCACTGCCCCGTCATGGAGTGGTGTATTATGCTCAAATATATTAATTAAAAGTTCACTGCTGATCATACTGTCAATAAATATGCCGGTACTTTCAAAATCATTCAGAGGAGTTTCTTCCTCCATAACAATCAATGCTCCGGTCTTTGTTCTGGCAAGCTCAAAGGTGGCTCTGACTATCTCGTTCAAGGTATGGTCAGAAAATTTATCATTGTCTCTGGAATCATCAAAGCTGATGAAGGATTTCACCAGGTTCTTCTGTCCCAGCTGCTCCAGTGCTTTTCTAAATTCAGGTTGAAACAGGATAACAATCGCGATAATACCTACGTTAATCGTATTTTTGATAATCCAGATAATTACATTCAGATCCAGAATTACTGCAAAAAGCCAAAAGGCCATGACAACAACCAGACCCTTTACCAAAGCCCAGGCTCTTGTATTCTTGACCCATTTAACAACATGATAAATAAGGTATGCCAGAATGCATATTTCAACGATATCTGTGATGCTGATCTTCGGGACTGAGATCCACACCAAATAATCCTTTATAAAATTCTTGATAGCCTCCATATGCCTTCTCCCCTACTGCAAAACTGTCTGACTAATCATCCATCCGGTTCTTACGTACTGTTTTTGTAGTATTGCCATAATCGAAGTCATCATTATTCTCGGAATAAGCTTCTTCCTCTTCGTCATATTCCTCTTCCTCGGAATCCCTTTTATGCGTACTTTGTCTGGAGATTTCCTTCGAAAGCTCCTTTACATTAATATGCTTTACCTTCATCTCCGGAGTCGTGACAGTAATCTTCGGAACTGCCTTTACATAATAGTAATAGACATCATCCTCGAATTGTGCAAGCTCAACCCCCGAATAATCCAAGGTCAGGCGGAAGAAGTGAACGATATAAACGATTACTCCGGAAGCAATCGTACCTAAAATCATGGCAAAAATCTGATCGGATTTATCGAGTATCACATCGCTGATCAAAAAGCCCAGAACACTGGTCAATGCACCTACAGCAATGGAAATTTCATGAGCATAGTCAAATTTCATTTTTCTTACATAATAAACAACGATTAAAATCAAAGAAAAGATTACAATTGACAACAGCATCTGCTTGTTTTTCGTCAACCCGTCTATCACATCGGTATATAGCTTCAGAATATCATCCACTGTAGTGTTGACCTGAGTATTGACCGCAGCCTTGACCAATTGAAAGATATAATATACTGCAACACCACAGGCGGTAGGAATGATTGCGATCGGTGTAGCTATGATACCCAAAAGGATCGGGATGACATACGGTATCTTAAATACAAAAAGGATCGGAACCGCCAGCAGTACATAGCCGTACCTGGGTGTGAACCTTGCAAAAAGGAAATAGATGATCATAAACAATATGACAACCAATATAGAAAGCATCGGCGATGCATAATATACATGCAGTGCTGACATCAAGGTCGCCAGCAGCACCATAACTGCAGAAGGGGTAAACGCGCTGAGCAATGACAGCACGAGCACCACAGGCAGGGATTTCAGCCTGGAATCAAAGCCTATCTCCATATTGATGGCAGTAAATGAAATCAAAGCAAAAATAAACTTTACAACCGGTATGATATATATGTCATGTCTTTGATAAAAATTCTTTACACGTTCTCGTAATACCAATAAAGGCATCATAAATGTTCCCTCCCAAACCTAAACTTCCGGTGTCTCCTCATTATAGATTTTGTTCAAGCGTTTCAGCAATTTATAATAGCGGGACAGCTTCTTGCGCGATAAATCATATTTGATGGAATACCCCACTGAGGCTCCCAAACCATAAAGCGCAGCAACAATAATATAAATACCCAAAGCATAGGTACCGACCATCCTGTAGTCAAGGGTAACTGCATTTTTTATTATATACTCTGATTGATATATTAAAATCAGTAGAAGAATGAGAGCATACCCGACTGTTGCACATATGATTGATTTGATTACCTGATATCTGACGTAGTCTGTCTTATAATATTTACTCAGACGAATATCTTCCCTGCCGACCTTAGTTTCATAGACGGCAAGCTTTGTCATCAGTCTGACCTTATCCGTATTTAACATAGTTCCCTCCAAGTAGAGAATTGCTGTATCTGCATACTATACTGCATTTTACTTATTATAGCATATACAATATTGAATTTCGAGGATTTTTTTCTGTTTTGGAAATTTTCGATAGAAACATCACCGGACTATTTAAATAATAATCAAGTAGAAAACGAAGACACCAGCTTCCCTCACACACTCGTTGGAAGGAATGCTAATGTCTTCGTTTCCTATTTGTTTATTATATTGAAACAGCCCAAATTTTTATGTTAATTCTATACTGTCACAGCGCCTTTTACATAGGGAATATAACAATTGCAGCTACGCACAGTGCAAGGATACGTATAAAGTACATGGGGATGGTAAACTTCCAGAATTCAGGAAGCTTATATTTACCCATACCAAAGATGATTGCAGGCATACCATCGATTGGCATGTATCCGCCATTCCAACCGGATATGGTCACTGCAACTGCTGCAGCGGTGGGGTTGAGACCCAGAGCCATACAGGCAGCAATCGCGATGGGAGCAAAGATGAATACTGATCCCATATTTGATCCGGTGAAAGTAGCACAAGTACTGGTCAGAAGGGCAAAAATCACGATAATGATAAAGGGATTCACGCCGCTGCCTACTGCACTTGCTACGTTTTCACCAACCATAGCTGTGAAACCGGAATTAGCCAAAGCGTCAGCCACACCGATTACACCGGCCATCATGAGGATTACGGGAGCACCCATATTGTCACGGACTTCCTTGAAGTTGAGTGCACCGATCATAAGTACGAAGGTTGCTGCAAGACCGGGAATGACATAAGCGATATTACCTAACTTGTTCATGAGCATCATACCGATTACACTAACCGCAAATGCACCAATGATGCTGTACTCTTTCCATGCAGGCATAGTGTTTGCATTGGTTCCCTGAATATTCTTAGCCTCTTCAGAAGCTTCGGAAATGGGATGATCAGGTAAGAAGCGGTAAGAAATTAAGCTCCAGGCAAGGAAAGCGATTGACATAATTGCTGTCACAGTACTGAATTTCACCATGGACATCTTTTCGGTAAACCCGGCGGTTTCCAGTACAGTGAGTGCAACACCGAAGTGAAGTGCAACATTGACAGGAACCAACGGATGATTGGTTGCGAAGCCTAAGGGCATCATAAGCTTAGAGGTAGGAAGTTTTTTATTGTAGGGAAGGGTGGACACCAGGGACAGGATCAGCACATAGTAGCCTGTAGCACCGCTACCTACCAGACTGGCACCAAGCATAATAACTACGAGAAGCAGTGCATAGCTCTTGTAACCGCCCTTATTCACCAGGGTTACCATGGCGTTTTTGACCTTATCAATAAAGCTGGTTTTTTGCAGAGCAGCCATAACTACCATAAAGCCGGCAATCATGATAACACTGGGGTTTACAAAACCTGCGAAAGCCTCCTGAACAGTGGAAAGGCCGGTAACTACCAGCAATAAGCAGGCGATGATCGGCGGAGCGCCGAAGGCAAACTTGTCAGTCATGATCATTACGATCATCAGGATCAAGATACCAAGAGCAAGAATCATTTGAGTTGTCATATTGTATTTCTCCTCTCTTTTATTAAGAATAAGTATCTATCTCATAGCGGCAGTTGAATGACCGCCTTACGAAAATGTGTGGTCGTCCGGTACGACAATAGGCTTAGTTGCCGGCGACTTTTTCCTGTCCCTTTGTCATGCGGACAGCATAATCAATTGCATTCACGAGACTCAGCTCGTTGCTGTTACCCTTTCCGGCCAGTGCAAAACCGGTACCATGGTCTACGCTGGTACGGATGATAGGCAGTCCCAAAGTTACATTGACTCCCTCCACCGCTTTCCAGGCCTGCATCTCACGGTCATATACAAAACCGACTGTTTTAAGTGGAATATGTCCCTGGTCATGATACATGCATACCACGATGTCATACCAGCCTCCCAGTGCCTCCGAAAATACACTATCCGGCGGTATGGGTCCGATTGCATTGATTCCGGATACCTTAGCTGCTTCAATGGCGGGCCTGATCTCCTGGATCTCCTCGGTGCCAAACAATCCATTCTCTCCACAATGAGGGTTCAGACCGGCAACCGCTATTCTGGGTTTCTCAATGCCAAGTCCTAAGCAGGCGCCATTGGCGATCTCGATGACCTCCAGCACCCGATCCTTCTTAACCCGATCACAGGCTTCACGAAGAGAAACATGGGTTGAAACATGAACCACACGCAGATCATGATGGGCAAGCATCATGGTATACTTTTTGGTGCCTGTATAGGTTGCATAGATTTCAGTATGACCGTCGAAGTGAGTGTATCCATCGGAGCCCTCTCCTTTATAATGTTCCAGTGCCATATTCAGGGCTTCTTTGTTCAGAGCATTGGTGCAGGTTGCGTCCACCTCACCTGCGAGTGCCAGCTCGATGACCTTCTTCACACATTGGAAAGCTGCATTACCACCCTCAATACTGACCTTTCCGATTTCAAAGCGGTCAATCTCTTCGATCAGAGGGAGATGCAGCACATCCACTATTCCGGGAGTGAACCGCGCATCCGTTACTTTCTCACAGCGGTGAATTTGGATTTCCGGTCTTCCCACGAAACGGGTGGCCTGCTCCAGAATTCCGGCATCACCCACTACAATGGGGCGACAACGGTCGTACAGATCAAAATGGGCCAGTGCCTTGATGGTGATTTCAGGTCCATTACCGGCCGGGTCTCCCATGGTAATTCCCACAATCGGTTTTTTATTCATGATCGATACCCCTCCTTCTCAGCTCATGCCTTTGGCAGCATTTTCAGCCAAGACCTTTTTCAGTGCCTCTAGTCCTTCCTCCGAAACCTGATTGAAGGGTGCACGACACTTACCTACGTTGTAACCCAGCAGTGCAACTGCTGTTTTGACGATCGTATTGGGATTACCATACTGAAATACCGACCGTAGGGAAGCAATGGAATCCTGAGCCGCCTGAGCTTCCGTAAGTCTCCCGGCCTCAAACAGGTCGTAGATGGACGACAATACACGGGGATATACATTAGCGCAGCCTGTGATTCCACCGGCACCACCCTCCTTCAGACAGGGCAGGATCAGTGAATCATTGCCGGAAAGAACTCGGAAGTCTTTGTCCAAATCACGTGTCAGTGTGATGTATGACAGAAGATTGTCCCAGTCTCCACTGGAGTCCTTGACCCCCTGTATCACGTCCACATCCTTAGCCAGTCTCGCTACGGTTTCAGGCAAAAGCTTGTTACCGGTACGGGCGGGGATATTGTACAGCACAATGGGGATATTCACATGCTTTGCAACCGTAGCATAATGATCATACAACTCCTGTTGGGAGGCCAACGCAAAGCTGGGCGTAATAATGGATAGGATGTCGGCTCCCAGCTCTTCTGCCTTCTTGCTCATGCGGATGGTATCAGCGGTAGAGATGCAGCCGGTTCCGGCATAGACGGGAACCCGTCCCTTTACCTGATCTATGGTGGCTTCCAGAAGCTCTAGCTTTTCCTTCTCGCTGAGTATATAGCCCTCACCGTTGGTGCCAAAGGGAAACAGTCCATGGACACCGCCCTCGATCATACGCTCAATCTGCTGACGCAGCATTTCGATATTGATACTCTCGTCTTCCTTCATTGGGGTCAAGATCGCAGGGATGATACCCTTCACTTCTATCTGTTTCATCTATCTATCTCCTTTCATCACATGATTTCCTGATACAGAGCCCGGGCATCGGCAGGGGTGACTTCACGCATATTGTTCACCAGAAGGCGCTGTACCTGCATTCCTGCCTCTACCAGTACTTCCAGGTCTTCATCGGGAACTCCGAACTCCTTTAGGTTGGTTGGAATGTCCAGATCTTTCACGATCCTCTCCATCCAAGCTAACAGATAGGCACTCTTTTCCTCCACTGTGGAGCAGCTTCGTTCTGTGTGGACACAACGGTCATAAGCAGTGGCGAATTTCTCCCGACATACCGGTTCGTTAAAACGCATGACCGGTGCAAGTAGGATCGCATTGGATACACCGTGTGCTATGTGGTACTTACCACCCAGGGGATAACTCAGGGCATGTACGGCAGTCGTGCCGGAGGCTGTGATGGCAAGTCCACCGTAGTAAGCTGCGATCTGCATCTTATTTTTGGCCTCCATGGCTCCGGGATCATTACAAGCATCCAGAATATTATTTAGGATCAGATCCAGACCCTCCAATGCATACACATCGCTGAAGGGATTGGCCTTCTTGCTAGTAAAGCACTCAATGCAATGTGCCAGTGCATCCACACCTGTGGCAGCTGCTATTTTACGAGGTAAGTTCCGAATCATTCTGGCATCCAGAATCACATAGTCTGCGATCATATTTTCGTTGACTATTCCGACCTTAAGCTCCTTTTCGGGGACTGCCACGATAGCATTGGGCGTCACCTCAGCTCCTGTTCCTGCAGTTGTGGGAATGAGAATGATCGGGACGCACTTCTGCGCGCGACCGGGATCTTCCAGAAGCTCCTTAATGCCATACTCCTCGGTGACCAGCACACTGGCCAATTTAGCTGCATCCATCACACTGCCGCCACCACAGGCTACGATCATATCAGCGCCGCTGACTTTGAACTGATCCACCAGCTTCTGCACGGCGGTATAGGTCGGCTCCGGTGGCAAATCGTCCAGGATATAATAGTCAACCCCTGCGGCTTTCACCGCCTCCTCCGGTAAGGATAACAATCCGCTATCTTCTATTCCCTTATCAGTAAATACAGCAACCCGTCTGACCTGCCGGGATTTTAGGATGGAGGTGATATTCTCTATGGCATTTTCCCCACCATATACAGCATGGGGCATTTTGATATTATAGGTTTTTAGCATTGACAAATTCCCTGCTTTCTTAGCGTATCTGAGCAGCTGTGGGATTATACAGTCCCATTTGTTCCCTTTTTGCTCCCAGTATATCCTGCTCGGTAAAGCGAACATACTTCACTCCGTGACGAGTGTGGGAAGCATATGCGAGATGCAGCATTCCGTCTGCGGATTGCATCAGATAGGGATACTCATACTGCCGATTATTGGTTTTATTCTCATCACCCATGAAGCCCTCGCCCCGTTCCATCCAGCGGATTATGGGGAAGGTCAGGCCGCCGTCCTCAGACAGAGCTACAGCCACCGGGCAACGCAGTCCAGGCCACGCCGCCTTGCCGGGTTGATGAACCGGTGCACAGGTAGGATTGCAGGCAACCGCGATACGGCCACTCTGTAACTTAAGAGCACTGATACTTGAGTTGTTGTTGGGCAATGGAGTCGGTGCCGGCTCGCTCCAGGTCTCACCCCAGTCAAAAGACTCACTGCGATGAATGCGGTATGCCTCACGATTTCGCATAAAGGCAACCAGATGGCCATTTTCCAGTTCAACCACGTTGGCATGAACATGACCATTGCTCTTAGGCATCATGACCATACGCCAGGTCTTGCCTTCATCGTCTGAGATGCGGAAGGCAGTGGGATCACCGGATAACCCGTCCACTGAATCGGTGCACAACCAGTTAGCAAAGATCCAACGTCCATTGGAGAGGATCTGGATCGGCTGACGGCAGAAGGTACCCTCCTCCGGGAAAATCGTCTCATAGGGTCCCCAGGTCCTGCCACCATCGGTGCTTTTCTGACAGCGGACAACAGCGGTGTACTGCATGTTATCTTTGCCCTCCTGACGATCAAGCTGAGCAGTGTACATAGCCCAGACAGCCTGATCGGGGCCAAAGAACAGAGAAGGGTTCTGCTCGCTGCGGGTGGGATCACCGGAGATATCGACCGGTGGCAACCAGGCAGTACCGTCCTTAGGAAGGATTGAGCAGATGATATGGATATCGGCACTACCCTCGTAAGTACCGGCAAACCAGCAGCACAGCAGGTCGCCATTTGGAAGTTCCAGTAATGCAGGGGAATGAGCTGTGGGATATCCACCGGTGGGTAAAAGTGCCTCCAGTATTCCCATGTCAACATTTTCATAGATGGTACCGTCCCAGGTCAGACCAGGTAGCTTTGCATATTTCATGTTGTTGTCCTCCTATCAATTATTTATATTTCTGATTAAAGTATCCTACTTGTTCTTCTATCCCAAATCTATTTAAGGTTCTTTTGTTGTGATACCGGAAATCTTGCGTGCAAGATCGATCATCAGAGTCTTTGGACCGAAGCCGCCAGATTTGGAAATCACCTGGTATTTCTTCTCTCCGAGAGAGAACCTGGACAACACCGTCCCCGGTGCCAACTCACAGATTGGCTCCATTTCCCTTACCTCCAACTGCTCCATGCAACCCAGCAGCGTATCTCCTCCTGTAATCATAAGAGTGCTTTCCAGACCGTCTTCCAGAAGGGATTTCAAAACACGGCCGAAGGAAACAGCAATTCGCACCCGAAGCTCATCCAGACAGAGTCCATTGGCTTTTGCATATTCTCTGGTGTCCTCACGTCCGGGCAGATCATTACTGTCTAAAATCATGTAAGGATGCTGTGTTATCAGTCTCTTCCATTCATTAAGCTTTTCCCGACCTCGCGCGCCGTACCAGAACTCCTGGTCCAGACGTTCCTCCGGGTTTAGCCGGATTCTATAAAATCCATGTGTCTCTGCATAGTCTAGCTGAGCTGAAGTAATCGGATTTACGCTGCCACAGATTACCAGCAATTTATCAATCAGCTTTATGTCCGGTCTTTGCTCACCCTTGAGTCCCAGAAGTCCCGACAGTACAGAGGCAAAGCCTGCACAGCCCGCTGTCAGATGCAGCTGATCTGTTTCATAAAGATGTTGTCCCAAAATCTCCAGTTCTTCATCCGTCTCAGCATCCCATACCATAAGCTCAGGCTCTTTCGTGGCTCCTTCGCTGTTCTCATTCGTAGCATTGTATCGGTCATTGATCGTTCTGACCCCGACCTTTACTTGACTCTGGGTTCCGATTATCTGTGGAATATAGGAACAGGTCACCGGTTCAAAGGGGTCCTGTCCAAATACACTATCGTTTACCGGAATACCTTCAATGTAATGAATTCCTTCCTTCGTATAACGCTTCATCTTGGGAAAGGCCGGAAGAAAGGATAGGGTATTTCCTCCCGCAGCTTCGAGCATCGCTGTCAACTCACTGCCAATATTTCCTCTTAAGGCTGAATCCGTTTTCTTATAAAGATAAGGAATATTCTGTGCCAATGCTCTTTTGGTGATATCGTAAATAATACTATAAGCCTCGCTTGAGCTCAGGTGTCTTGTTTCCGCATCCATGACCAGGACTTGAACCTCCGAATCCATCCGTTGGAAATCATAATCCGCATTGGTCACTACTCTGGTGTTTGCTCCGCCTGCAGCAAACTGCACCCCGGTATCTAGGGCACCTGTAAAGTCATCCGCAATAATCAACAGAGTTACCATAGTTTCACCACCTTATGCCCATTTTATAAACAATCAAACTTTTCATTACTTTTTTCTCCTATTACATTTATTATTTTATACAGTTTTATAAGAAAGAACAATAAAGTTTTATCATAAACTGTTCAATTATAGAACTATTTGTATTTTTATATTGAGAAATGTGTTCAAATATGTTACACTGTTTCATTATGGAACATATAAAGATACAAATTTGATCATTCTGTCTGAAATAGAGCTAGGAGGTGTGTAATTGATGGAGAACGGAAAGATTAAGGCACTCGGAATCGCACCCTATGAAGCCATGAAAACCGCTATGGAGCGACTGGCTAAGGATCGGAAAGACCTGATACTGGATGTTTATGTAGGAGATTTATATTATGGACAGGAGCTGGTAAACCGCCATATTGGTGAGAATTACGATGCCATCATATCTCGCGGTGGAACTGCCCAGTTGATTGAGGAGGTTACAGAAGTTCCTGTTGTGGAGATTTCTCTGTCGGTCTATGACATTCTTCGTGCAGTCAAGCTGGCGGAAAATTATCAGGAACGCTATGCAATCCTTGGTTTTCCCAATATCACAGGTAGTGCTCATCTGCTCTGCGACTTACTTCAATATCAGGTGGATATCTTCACCGTTCATTCGGCGACAGAGGTACGCCCCCTTCTCACCAGACTCAAGACACAGGGCTACCGCATGGTGGTCTGCGATATGATCTCCCATACAGAAGCAAAGCAGCTTGGGCTGAATACCATACTGATCACTTCAGGCGCCGAAAGTATAGAGGATGCCTTCAGTCAGGCAGTAAAAATCAGCACGAGCCATAACAAGGTTCGTCAGGAGAATCTCTTCCTAAAAGAAGTACTAAAAAATTCAGGGAATTACACTGTGATTTTTGATTCCGAGGAGAAGGTCTACCTTTCCACCTGGGACAAGGAAAATGAAACAGCAGTCTATGATCTTCTCCGCCGTGAGCTCCCTCAGGTGCGCTCCTTGGATAGTCATAAGATTTTTCGAAATATCGAGGGCACTCTCTTTTCCATTACCGGCTATATGCTTCCTTATGAAGGAAAGCCGTATGGAGTATTCTATTTTACAGACTCCAAAATTCCGATTACACAAGGTAAATACGGCATTCGGTTTTCTAATAAAAAGGAGGCTGAGGAGCAATTCTTTAACAGCTTTTACAGTATTACCGGAGCCATGGGCGGCCTTGCCGACTCCATTGACCAGATCAGCCAAAGCTCCTTTCCGGTTATGATTACAGGTGAAAATGGTACCGGCAAGAGTCAGATTGCGCGGGTGCTCTACACGCAGAGTCCCTTGCAAGCCAATCCTCTGGTAATTATTGACTGTAGTCAGCTGACAGAAAAGGGCTGGTCTTACCTGACCAATCATTATAATTCACCTTTTAACGACAGCAACAATACGATTTATTTTCAAAATGTAGACGCCCTTCCACCGGAACGGTGTCTTCAGTTGCTTTCCTCAATCACAGATACCAACCTTCACAAGCGGAACCGACTGATCTTCTCCTGTAGCAGTGAGAAGGATTCCCTGCTTCCTCCTGAAAGCAGGGACTTTGTCAAGCGTCTGTCCTGCCTGACTATCTGCCTGCCGCCTTTGCGGGAGCGAATTCAGGAGCTTCCCACTCTGGCAAGTATCTATCTGTCCACTCTGAACGTGTCTCTGGGCAAGCAGTTGATCGGTTTTGAGCCAAAGGCTATGGAAATGCTGATGTACTATGATTGGCCCCAAAACTACACCCAGTTCAAACGTCTGACCAGAGAGCTGGCAGTTCTGACGGTTACCCCTTACATTACCAGCAACTCTGTGGCTAATCTTCTGGAGAAGGAACGCTCCTCCATCAGCAGCACCTATGATACTCTGGCAGGTACCTCCATAGACTTAGAACGTCCTCTGGAAGATATCACCCGCGATATCATAAAGAAAGCCGTGGCAGACAACCACGGCAATCAAAGTCTCACCGCCAAGCAGCTCCAGATCAGCCGCACCACACTCTGGAGATATCTTAGGATGTAATAGATAAGTCAAAAACAGCCATTGTGAAGTAGATTCACAGTGGCTGTTATACTTTTAAGCAGTTAGTACGAAATGCACGTGCCATATCGGTCTCTTATATTGTATTAATTCCAAGTCTTCCACACATCCGGCTGATACCCTATTGTAGATTGCTTTCCATTTCTCACAACCGGTGTCTTAATAACCTGTTGATGCTCCAAGAGCTTATCAAGCTTATCCTCTTGAGCAATAAACCTGATAAGGGCTAGTAAATCTTGATCTTTGCAGTTCTGGTTAATCATATTATCCAGGCCGCCGTTCGACTGAGCAACAGAAGTGAACTCGCCCTTGCTCATTCCCTTCTCATTCATATCAATGAACTGATACTGAATGCCCCGCTCCTTAAAGAAGCGCTCCGCCTTCTTTGTATCATTGCATTTCTTGGTTCCAAATATCTGAATATTCATCTTCTCGCCACCTCTGTCGGATATATATTTCCCACTTATTACAAGATACTGCGGATCCAGCCGGTCACTCCTTCCGGCAGACGCTCGTCATATGCCCGTCCATCATCAAATATCAGATTTGAATGTACCGCATTGACAATACAGTGCTGCCCCATTTCGAAGCCGAAATTGATCGATGCGACACCTCCGTCTGAATTTCTAACCCACTCAGGGAAATAGCATATACAGTTCTCCAGCTTCTGAAGCTCCTCTTCCATACAGGCAAGGCATTCCTCAAACGGAGTAAGTTCGTCTCTTCTGCCGTGAGTCAGAAGCAAATTGATTTTCTTCTTTTTTAACAGGTCAATTTCCTCTTTGTTAGGTGTATAGCCTGCTCCCATAGGAACAAATCCGTCAAACGCATCCGGTGTATGCAAAAGAAGTTCCCAGATAAATGTTCCTCCTCTGGAATTACCGAAAAGGACAGTCTTTGAAACATTTTTTATCTCCGCCTTTCGCTTCCCGATCAATTCCATGCATGGTGCAATATAGTCATCACTCCAACCGCCTATCACATTACCGTCCGGCATTCTCTTCTCATTTGCCATGGGAATAAGGATGTAAGCTCCTCCCCCCATGCTTTCCTGATAAGCTTCGGAAGCATACAACTCACCGCCGCAGTAATTGATGCAAATCTCCCCCTCAAGCGCATTATTGGCTCCGTGAAAGAAAACCAGCAGCGGGTACTGTTTCGAAGCATCCCTTCCATTCTTTACCGGGTCATACAGATAATAGGTTATATCCCCTACCGTATCACAGGGGAAAACATTTTTCTCGTAGAGCGAAAAATACTTTCCCACACTATAAGATGGTGCAAAGCTCACAAAATCCCCCGGTACCATTTCTTCCTGCCACGGTGCTTTCACATGATCTTTTTCGTTCTCTTCCTGCAACATTGAATCCTTATTTTCTTCCATTTTCTTTCTCCTCCCATCAAGTCACGCAATGTTGGCGTATTCTTTATATATCGCTCCAGCTTCATCCTTATCATGACCTGTTCCAACAAACCAGGTACACGTAGGGACAGCATTGATTTCTTTCGTACTGTCCCTTCGTGGAAACATTTCCTTTACATAGATTTTCTGATATATTTGGCAGTGATTGTTGAACTGTTCTCCACCATATCCTTTACCGTTCCCTGAAATACAACCTCACCACCGCTACTACCACCATCCGGTCCAATATCAATAATGTAATCAGCATTTTTCATTACATCCTGATTATGCTCAATAATAATCACGGTATTACCCCTATCTACGAACCGTTCAAATAGCATCATAATACTCTTAATATCAGAGGCATGGAGTCCTGTGGTTGGCTCATCTAAGATAAAGATACTTCCTTTATCATCCAGGTGTTTTGCAAGCTTCAAACGCTGGCGTTCTCCTCCGGATAATGTAGAAGTCGGCTGTCCCAGGGAAAGATATCCTAGTCCGACTTCCACCATCGCTTTTAACTGTTTCGCTATTTTCTTCTGATCTTTAAAGAAAGCAAGAGCTTCCTCAGCCGACAGTTCAAGTATTTCCATAATATTTTTTTCGTGATATTGAATGGAAAGTGCTTCTTTGTTATAACGTTTTCCTTCACACTCTTCACATACTGTAGTGACTGGATCCATAAATACAAGCTCCGTGACAATGATGCCTCTACCTTTACAGACAGGACAGCATCCCTTACTATTGAAGGAAAACAATGATGCATCCTGACAGGTTTCCTTGGAAATTTCCTTTCTTATATCATCGAAAAATCCCAGGAAGGTTGCCGGTGTTGAACGACCTGTCGCTGTGATCTGAGTCTGATCTACCAGCACGACATCTTCCGCATATTCTCTGGCAAATACATCTCTAATTAACGTACTTTTACCGGAACCGGCCACTCCGGTTACTACGGTCAGAATATTCAGCGGAATATCAACCGATACATTTTTTAGGTTATGACAATTCGCATCCTTCACTGATAGATACTTTACAGGTATTCTAGGCTTATGCTTTACCGGAATGACTTCTTTCATCGCATTACCGGTCAGTGTCCCCGATAAAAGAAGCTTTTCATAGCTTCCTTCAAATAATATTTCACCACCATTTTTCCCTGCAAGCGGTCCAACATCAATAATATGATCTGCAATACTAATGATATCTTTATCGTGTTCCACGACCAGAACTGTATTTCCTTTATCCCTAAGACTTCGAAGTAATTTACACATACGATGAACGTCCCTAGGATGCATGCCTGTACTTGGTTCGTCAAAGATATAGGTCATTCCGCATAAGGCACTGCCCATGTATCTGACAAGCTTCAGACGTTGTGCTTCGCCACCGGATAAGGTGGAGGATTCACGGTTCATGCTTAGGTATGGGAGACCAATATCTATCATTCTGTCTAAAGACTCCACCATATCGTCAATGATTGTTGCTGCTCTCTTGTCTTCGATTTTTAATAGTTCTTCTCTTAACCCTGTAAATTCTAATTCACACATCTCATAAATGTTTTTTCCGTTGATCTTACAGGAAAGAGTATGATCATTCAGTCTCTTACCGTGGCAACAAGGGCATTCTTTTTGTACAATCAGGTTTAGCAGTCTTTTGACGGATGCTTCCTTAATCGTGGAAGTATCACGCATTAATACGGTCCTTCTTAGTTGGTTAACAATTCCCTCAACCTTCTTATGTATCTGTTCCCCATCCGGTGTCTTCGCACCATAATAAAGGATGTTTTTCTCTTCTTCCGAGTAATCCCTAAATTTCTTATCTAAATCAAATAACCCTGATTCAATATATAATTTCCAGTACCAATTACCGACACCATAGGCAGGAAGCTTGACCATTCCCTCATTCCAGGATTGATCCGGATCCACCAATCCGTCTGTATCAATATCTGTAATATTGCCTAAACCAGAGCATTTTGGACACATTCCATTCGGATCATTAAAGGAAAAATAGGATGCAGTCCCAATATGCGGAGTTCCAATGCGAGAAAATAAAACTCTTAGTACTGAATACAAATCACTGATTGTACCAACTGTTGATCGTGCATTGCCGCCCAATCTGGACTGATCCACAATAACCGATGCTGAAAGGTTATTAATATAATCAACCTTTGGTTTTTCATATTTGGGCATTCTTCCTCTGACCCATGCAGTATAGGTCTCATTCATCTGTCTCTGGCTTTCAGCTGCTATCGTATCAAATACGATACTCGATTTTCCGGAGCCGGAAACACCTGTAAAAACAACTATTTTATTTCTGGGTACCGTAAGTGATATATTTTTCAAATTATTTTGATGCAAACCTTTGATTTCTATCATATCATTCATTCTCTTCACCACCTAAACTATTGGAATTTGGATTTTAAGTTCTTTTTCAATACATAGATGGATTATATCACTGATTTAATAAAATATCTTGACATATTTTGCTCTCTCATGACGGGAAAAAGGAATCCCCTCTTTAGAGATCCCTTTTTCCTGTAGTCATTTTGACTAAGTCCGGTTATATTGATTAGCCTAATTAGCTTTTATATAATTCCTAAATGATCAGGCTATCAATGATAAAATTAAGACATCATCAATTCAATCTCCGTATACTCATGAAGTAGCTCAGCAGGGATATAGTTTCCTTCTATTTCCTTGCCATCGACTGTAAGCTTTTTGCAACCCGATTCTACATGACCAGGGTTATGAACCACGATATGCAAATGGCTTCCTCTGAAATCCTTCTCAATCTCAAAGCTTTCCCATTCCTTCGGAATAGAAGGGTCTAGCTTGAGTCCATAAGGGTCCGGACGCATCCCTAAGATACCCTCGATACAGCCTACCATAATGGTAGATGCAGTACCTGTAAGCCAATGTACATGGGAGCGGCCAAAATTAGGACTGTGCTTGCCTTCTGTGAACTGCCCGTAACAATAAGGTTCCAGCTTACGTATTTCCGCACGATCATTCTGGGCAGCCGGAGCGTTCTCCATAAAATAGGTGAAAGCTCGGTCACCGTGTCCCCTCAAGGCTTCCGCAAGAATAATCCATCCCTGAGTCTGTGAAAAAATACTCGCATTCTCCTTCGATCCGGCATTATAGATAACAGCAAGCGCACCTTCAAAAGCATGCTCATGGTATGGCGGATCCATTAAAGCTGCTCCATACCCTGTATTCAATAGCCTGTATACGCTGTCGAGAGCCGCATCTGCTTGTTTCTCCGTGGCATAACCACTGATCACGCCCCAGCTCTGCGGATTCAACCACATATTTGCTTCCGGATCGGAACGTCTTCCGATGGTCTCTCCCTTTTGTGTGAACCCTCGGATGAAACGATCCTCATCCCAACAATGCTCCTCGATCATAGCTCCTAACTTCTGCTGACTATCCTCAAGGTATTTGATATATTCCTTATCTCCCTTATACTGTGCGAACTCTTTCAAAATTGTCATTGCATAATAGAACTGGAAAGCAACAAAGGTTGTTTCCCCTTTCTCTCCAAGTCGCAGGCAGTCATTCCAATCTGCATGGAGCCCGACAGGCAAACCGTGTACTCCCAGATGGTTCATCGAAAAATCGATCGCACGCTTCAAATGCTCATAGACAGTGCCTTGACCCTGATTTGCATACGGAATAATCTCATCCATAAAGGAAAGATTTCCTGTTTCAGAAACATATTTATAAATGGTCGGGAATAGCCATAAAGCATCATCTGCCCGGTAAGCAGGATGTCCCGTTTCCTTTACATAAGAGGCATCCTCCGGGGTATCTTCGTGTCCCGGATTGTGAGTAAACTTTACAAGAGGCAACCCACCACCATGATGTACCTGTGCGGAAAGCATAAACCGTATCTTCTCCTCAGCCATTTCAGGTGCAAGATGGATAATTCCTTGAATGTCCTGAACCGTATCACGATATCCGTAGCCGTTACGAAGGCCGCAATAGAAGAAGGAGGCCGCACGAGACCAAATAAAGGTGATAAAGCAATTATAGGCATTCCAGGTGTTTATCATGGAATCAAATTCCGGACTCGGAGTTTTTACCCGGAAATGCGAAAGCTTCTCATGCCAGAACGTAATCAGTTCCTCCAGCTCTTTCTCACAGATCTCCCCAGGATTCTGATATCGCTTCAGGATACTCTCTGCTTCCCGATCAGGCTTCATTCCCAGGATAAAGGCCAGATGCTTTGTTTCCCCAGGTGCCAGTGTAACTGTAGTAGCAAGAGCACCACACCCATTTCCATTATAATTCAGCTCATTCCCCAGATCACCATTGATTACACCGATTGGGTTCCCGTATCCATGATAAGGTCCCAAAAACTTATCTTTATCCCCGCAGTAGGAGGAAGCTTCTGCTCCGGTTAAGCCAAAGAAACGGTCGACCGCTGTCTTGTTATCAATTGTCTCCCCTTCCTTCAGCTTATCCAGATTGCCATGCATCGTGTGTCGAATTCGATTACCACAGAAAGCAGTTCTGGTAATAAACTGCGAATATTGCAGGTTGACCTGATCCTGTTCATAATTGTTATTATTCGTAAATTCCGCATACCCTGTTATGCATAAATTACGTGCCGTATCAGAGCAATTCGTTAATTTCAAATTCCAAACCTCATAGGAGGCATTCAGCGGAACATAATATAATGCTTCGGAATGAATTTGGCTGTATTCTGCGACCATTCGAGTATATGCTGTCCCATGATGGCATTCACTCTGATAGGAGGTAAGCTCCTTACCGACAGGCTGCCAGGAGGCCGACCAGTAATCCTTGCTGTCATTATCCCGAATATAAAGATAACGGCCCGGCTGATCAAAATTATTAAATACATAGCGCAAAATCCTACCATCGGCACCGGACTTAGCAAAGCTATAGCCACCGGCATTATTTGAGATTATAGCGCCGTATTCCGGGGATCCGAGATAGTTCGCCCAGGGGGCCGGAGTATCCGGTCTGGTGATTACATATTCTCGTTTTTCATCATCAAAATATCCATATTGCATATTCGCTCCTGCATGATTTGATAAGATATCAATCATGCTTATCCTTTCCGTATTATAGCTAATGGAATTAGGATACCATCTCATGGAAAAAATGTCAAAGGAACCGTTAAAATATAGCTATCTCCTTCCAGAATTACCCCTTAAAATGAAGTTCCTTCATCCCTTCTACCTCGTTGCATATGGACTGAAGTTTGCAGCTTGCACAATCCATTGTTACATCACGTAAAATGTGGTCAAGTGCGGCTGTGATTTGATCGGTTTTTTGTGCCAAGCTCGTTATTTCACTATAATTAAATTCCGGCAAGGTTATAAATATAATCTGTACTGCGATGACCTGAGGATGTGCTTTATAAGCATCCAGATACCTCCGGCCGACTTTCGCAAAGCTTAATCCCTGATCCAACGCGGCCTTACTAATTCGAACGGGTTCATGATTTATGCCGGTGGAAATACGGCTCATAAAGCCTTCCGGATTCACTGCATAGCGTGTATTGATCAATTGTCGCATGGAATCATAGATGGCCTCACCTTTTCCCATAAGCTCTTCTTCAATACGCAGCAGGGTTATTCTGGCATATGGTGTATCTGTGCTGAGCGCGGATAAATCTTTTCCATATAGGACCACGCCATCACCGTCCACAAGCTCCTTCGATGAGGTTACTCCTAAAAAACCAACCGCCGGCAGCGTTCCCGCACCAAGCTCATAGGCCATTTCTGAGCGCAGTACGAGGTTTTGCCTTCCTGCGTCCGGCCAGGGCGAGCAGTTCGTCTCAAGCTTTTGACCGCTTTGTCCATGTAAAAGGCTGATTACGTTCGAAATCTGTTCATCATATATTTTCATAGCATTGTCTATGTATTATGGCAGTGGTCTACGCTTGAAGCGATCGTACCATTTGTTGATAATCGGCTGCATCTTTGATGATAGCTTCATATCCAGATTAAAAAAGTAAATAACCAGACTCAATAAAAACAGTACAAAAAATATGATTACAATAATACTGATAATCTTTAATAAAACAGCCATAAAACAGTCTCCTTCTTATTTTGATAAGCCTTTCTGACGTGCATATTCTGCTGCACCGAGTGCTCCCATAAGCTGTGGATCAATCGAAAGCTCTACTACTTTGATACGAAGTATTTGCTCAATAGCTTTTTTCAAACCATCGTTTTTTGCACATCCGCCTGTCAGTGTGATACGATCTGTAGCTCCTGCTTTTTTTGCCATTGCGAAGCAACGTTTTGCGACAGACATCTGAATCCCTGCTGCGATTTCGTTCATTGGCTTTCCCTCTCCGACGAGGGTAATCACTTCCGATTCGGCAAATACGGTGCACTGTGCCGTAATTGGTATCACATTTTTTGCTGTAAGTGATAGCTTAGAGAACTCCGGCAGCGTCATTTCAAAGCTACGCGCCATTGCTTCATAAAAACGACCGGTTCCGGCTGCACATTTATCATTCATCGCAAAATTTTTAACCGTTCCATCATGGTCGATGGCAATCCCCTTAATATCCTGACCGCCAATATCAATGATTGCTTTTACTTCCGGGTCTGTAACATGCACCCCCATTGCATGACATGAGATTTCTGAGATGTTTTCATCTGCAAACGGTACTTTATTTCTGCCATAACCGGTACCAATCAAATAGCAAAGCTCTGTAGAAGCTTTTAATCCAACCTTTGATAAAACTTCATCCATTGCAAGTCTTGCAGACTGTTCGGAATTGATTTTACTTCGTATTGTCGTGTCGGCTACTATCTTACCGTTTTCGTTTAATATTACTGCCTTTGTGTAGGTAGAACCCACATCACAGCCACCAAAATACTTCATTTATCTTCTCCTTTTTACCATGCATTGCTGTCATCAAATTCTTCCAAGGATGCATCGATTGGCTCTTCGTTTAATATGGTTCGCATGTAGCGGTTCACTTCGGATCGCATATTCTGCCTGGATGCTTTGCGAGGATCCATCAAACCATGAGTCACCCAGATCAAATGCAACCCACGTTTTTGGGCTTCCTGTTCAAACAATCCATGATACCCTGTCATTGATTTACATCCGATATGTTCATACATAATAACAACATCCGCATTAAACTCACTGCAAAAATGCCATAAATCTTCTACTCCGACCTGGTAACCGCCCTCAGAACGGTTACGCATATTCATTTTTGCATAAAGATCTGCCAGGTCATAGTAGGCCTGTTCCCGATCTGTGGTGCTGTACTGCTCCGTAGAAGTAAGACTTAACATGTCAATCAGAGGTACAATGCCCCAGCAGTTCTGAAGCCAGAGCGGAAATGCTGAATAATACTGAGCTTGAACCCCCCAAAGAATTGCCCTGTGGCGAACCTGAGATACAACCGGATTCTTTTCCTGATAAGCCTTCATCATAATCTCACAAATCTCTTTTTCATTTTGCATAAAGGCCTCATCACGGCCGCCGGCAACCTGATAGTAAGCATCCCGATAAAGGGCAACGTTATTACCGATGACCTGTGGATAATTTGTTCGGCTAATCTCCAGCCAATCACAGAAATATTCCGTTTCTTTGTTGAAGGTTTTCATTACCTTAAAGTAATGATCCCAGTCAAAGCTTTCTCCGGTCTGTTCCTCAATAAACTTGATCGCATTTTTAATTTCATTCGCCGCATAGTCCTTCGTTGCAGCGTCCGTATATCGGATCGGAACCGCTACCTGGAACGTCGGTAAATGATATCTTCTCTCCTCGATTCCGTTCCCCATCAGGGAACCGTCGCAGGTCGTATTACATTGCAATGCACAGACACCACAAATGGGATAGTCATCCTCAAGTGCAACACCCAGCTCAGCCGCCGGCATAGGACAAACATCGCCGGGTATCCCAAACTCAAAGGCTTTATCTAAGTAGTGTAAAACTCCCTCCTGCTGCATGGTAGAGGCGGTATAGATCGGAGGTATCTGCATACAAACCGCCCTTAGATTAGGAAATCCGTTCATGACCTGGCTCATCATATTCTCATCAAGAATTACGAGTTTTTTACTTTTTTTCGGATCTCCACCGATGCGCTGATCAGCTTCAAAAATATGTTGAAAGGTCTGGCACATATGTGCCACGATAAAATCAAACTCCTTATGTGCCACTCTTAACTGAGGGCCCCTCAGACCTTCGGTATGCCGGTCGATAAAATCAGGCACTGCAAGATAGTTCTGCATATAGCGATAACGGAAAAAGCCCTTAAAGCACTGGGGGTTCATCAAAAGCTTTATCATCTGACCCCAGTTTGCTAGCCAACGAGTATAGTCATACCAGGTATCGTTCCATCCACGCCATTCACGACGTGTTCTGGTTTTGCCGCCCTTATAAAACTTACCAAGTGCTTCACTGTTAATTTGCTTTCCCATGTAAATCACCTCCCTGCAGTTTCTTGATTTCAATACGCTCGATAAAAGCCTGTATTCTGGTTCGAAGCTGTCCCGAATTACCCACCACATAGGGACGGTCCACGCTGAGTACCGGCCAGTGATAATCCTGGGTCAAAATATGATTTGCGCCGGCTCGCTCATAACCCCAGAAATTGCAGAAGTTCATCTGTTGAAAAATGATACCGTCCGCATGATATTCCTGTGCCAAGGTATTCAAATATTCTTTTCTTCCATTGATCTTCGAAGTATTCATATAACGTGGACATTGGCATTCCAATACGTTCCTGCGACAAATTTGCGTCAGTACATCTTCGGTATCATTTAGAATGATTTCCTGACGGCCCGGAAGTGAGCCAAAGCAGAAACGATCTGCTGCCACATATGCACCGGAGTCCTCGATCAGCTTGATGAACATTGGATCATCAACTTCCGAGCCTGCTACTACAACACGTATTCGATAAGGATTTTCTTTGTCCGCGGCGCGGCTCTTCAAATCTTCTGCGGTTTCTCTTAAGTATGGTAATATGAGGTCCTTGGGGCAACAATAGGTTGCCAGTGTAATCACTGCAAATTCATAGCCTGTAATGGTTGGATTCTCAAGCTTTCTATACTGTCCCAGCTCCGTAATCAGATGGCAAACCTCGTTATGTAATTCAACCGCTTTACGCAAAGCAGCATCGGAGGTGTCGACTCCAAAAGCCTCCTGCAGCTTGTCGAGCACACGGACACGACTCATATGAATCATATGATTGACACCATTTTCATCATCCTTCATGGGTGTATCAACATGTTGAATAAAGAACCGATCTCCGCTCCCGATACCTAGTTCCTCCATGTTTTCCATACAGTCTGCAAGCTGTGAGCAGGACGCGGGATCAAATATACAGTCGACAAACTGATACCCTCCCTCCAATGCTCGTTCCAGCATGGCACGACAATATTCACAGGTCAAACTAGTCATATAATAGGTACCCATTTCCATCGATGTGGTACTCGGAGCACGTAATCTGGTACTAAAAGCCCCCGGCAGATTCAACAATACCTCCGGAATCTGATAACATACATTTCCGATTGCTATCCGGCCTTCTTCCTTTGCTTTTCGAACCAGATCATTATTCGCTTCAGTCAGCAGATTTTCATAATAGAGCAGATTCTTCAAATCTCTCATACTGCAATACCTATCCTTTCAATAGATTAAGCTTGATCAGCGCTTCACGAGCACCCTTCACAATCAGGGCATCCTCCGGTAGCAACATAATATTTTCCCCTTTGATGTCAGAGGTAGCCAAGGCTTCATCGGACGGGATGTAGGCAAGCACCGGTATATCCCCCGTATCGATATGCTGTGTAATATCCCATCCCGGAATGCGATTGATCACAGCGCCAACCGCATCATACATCACCAGTTCTTTCGCAACTCGATTGATGGTTTCGATTACTTGAAGCCCTTTTTTGCTCGGATCTGAGACCAGCAATAAATGAGTGACCTTTTCCATCACCCGACGATTCACCTGTTCAATCCCGGCTTCTCCATCAATTACGATATAGTCGAAGTTCTCACTTAATATTTTAATCACTTCTTTTAAATAACTGTTTACCTTACAATAACAACCTGCCGCCTCCGGTCTGCCTATTGCTAAAAACGAAAAACCAGGTTGCTCCACTAAGGTATCAAAAATCATATAGCGCGCATTCCCCAACATTTCTACTGCTTCATTTGCATTACCGGTTTCCACCTGATTAATAAATTCTTTTCGAATATCGTCAACGGTTGTACCGACTTCCACTCCCAGTGCAGTTGCCAGGCCAACTGCCGGATCCGCATCAATCGCTAGAATACGTTTTTCCGGGAAAGCCTCTGTCAGAAGCTTTACGATCACTGCCGACAGTGACGTCTTACCAACGCCTCCCTTTCCAGTAACCGCAATCATTTTTACACTTTGCTCCATCCTCATTCTCCTACCCTTTCACTTATGATACTAATTCGCACTAGAAAGCCTCTATTTCTTTGATTGTTAAATCTTTCCCCTCGATCGGTGTAAGATTTTTTCCATCACATACCGGACAGCACAATTCTTCAATATTAATTCTGAAATCGATCTTGCAATCGTTACAGCGTGCAATACCGGGGACCATTTCAATCACAAGCTCTGTATTTTGGTACTGCGTATCTGCTACCACCGCATCATAGCAATCCGTAATAAAATGCGGTACCGTACCCGATAGTTCGCCGATTTCTAATACGATTTTTCGTACCTGCGTTAAATTCTCTTCTTTCACAATCCGATCAACCATTCTGATTACTGCGTCCATCAATCCAAGTTCATGCATATTATCCGTACCTTCCGTGGCACCTGCAAAAGCTAAAATCTACTATTCCATATGGCAGGTACCATATTTCATATCATCGCACATGCTGCAAAACCTGCGAATTTGGCAGCAGCACAATATTTGCAGAGTGAATTGCAGTCAATTCTCTTAACTTTTTACAAATGGTTTCGCCAGGATTTTTCCTGTCTTCTTTATCACATGGGTTGCCACCTTGATCGGCATTGTTTCAAAGGTATCCGCATGCCAATCACGTACCTTCTCCAGACGTATCGCATCAAACTGGCACCTGGTGGTACAAAGGCCACAGCCAACACACATATACTCATCTATCTTTGTCGCACCACAGGAAAGACAACGCGCTGTCTCTTTCTTCACTTGTTCCTCCGTAAAGGTGACGCGAGTGTCCCCAAATGTCCTTTCCTTTGCCTTATTGTATCCGGCATGCTGACGTTTTGAATGATCATAACTGTTTTCATCAAATAAAACATTTGATTTATCAAGTGCTACATAATTTCTACGATCGCGACCAAGTGTCAAGGTCTGTCCCGGCTGTACAAAACGGTGAAGAGAGATCGCAGCTTCCTTCCCTGCTGCAATTGCATCGATTGCAAATCTGGGACCGGTGAGTGCATCACCACCCGCGAAAATATCAGGCTCCGCTGTTTGATAAGTCAATGCATCCGCCTTCACAGTACCGTTGCGATTAAACTCTACTTTTGTTCCGGAAAGTAATTCACCCCATTCGATACTCTGCCCAACCGATACCAGCACATGCTCACATTCCACTGTAATCAGATCCGTTTCATCATATTTTGGTGCAAAACGGTGCTCTTCGTCAAAGACAGAGAGACATTTCTTGAAAACAATACCCTTAACCTTATTCTCTTCTACAAGTATTTCTTTGGGGCCCCAGGAAGTATGTACTGTTATGCCCTCATGCTCTGCTTCGGCCACTTCATCTGAATCGGCCGGCATATGCTCACGATCTTCCAGACAGAACATTGAGGTTGCCATCGCGCCCACACGACTGGCGGTACGAGCAACATCTACAGCTACATTTCCGCCACCGATCACAACCGTACGACCGGTCAGCTTCTTATCCTTCCCCAAGGTTACATCACATATAAATGAGATCCCCGACTCTACACCCTCGGCATTTTCCCCTGCAATTCCAAGACTACGTCCACCCTGCGCACCGATTGCAAGATAGAAGCCTTGATAGCCTTGCTCACGAAGGTCTGCAATTGTAATGTCTTTCCCTACCTCGACACCGCACTTGAACTCCACACCCATTTCTGTCAGAATGTCAATTTCAGCCCGAACCACAGCTTTTTCCAGTCGGAACGACGGAATACCATTCATCAGCATGCCACCCGGACGATGCTCTTTTTCAAATACCGTTGGTTTATAACCTTTCTCAGCCAGGAAGAAGGCACAGCTCATGCCTGCAGGACCGGCACCGATAATTGCGATTTTCTGTTCATAAGGTCTGCCTATTTGATTGATCATGGGTGGAATATATCTTGTTTCCTTATGCAAATCATGGTCCGCAATAAAACGTTTTACTTCATCGATCGCAACTGCTTCATCAATTAGTCCACGGGTACATTCGGTTTCGCAGCGATGATTACAGATGCGTCCGCAAACAGCCGGAAATGGATTTTCTTTCTTGATCAAGGTTAATGCCCCTTGATAATCTCCCTGCGATGCCAAGCGAAGATACCCCTGTACTGCGATGTGGGCAGGACAGGCGGTTTTACAGGGAGCCGTTCCGGTCGACATAACATCCTGCTGGTTTTCGCGGTAATCCACATTCCAGTCCGTTTTGTGCCAGATCGAATTGCTCATTTTGCGATATTTCTCCGGCACGGGCAAGGGTTCTTTTGTAGGAATTTTTTGACCCATTTTTAATGCATTGCCGGGACAGGTTTCTACACATTGACCACAGGCAACACACTTTGTTTCATCCATTTTAGCTACAAAGTTGGAACGGATCACATCTCTCGCACCATATAGCAAACCAACACGCAACCCAAAACAGGAACAAGCACAACAATTACAGATCGCGGCACTTTCCCCTGCTTCTTCGATGTTTGGCATATTATGCATCAAGCCGTTGTCCTCAGCTCGTTTGATAATCTCTAATGCTTCCTCGCGGCTGATTTCTCTGGCACGTCCGGTTCGAATGTAATATTCCGCGCCCTTTCCCATCTGCACGCACATATCCTCTTCTAAATGCCCACACCCCTCTCCGATTACCCGACGGGAAGAACGGCAGGAGCAGGGAGACACGGAAAATCTGTCATATTTTTCTAAGTAATAGCTCAGCTTCTCATAATCACTAATCCCGGAAATGTCTTTGATGGAACTCTCAACCGGAACAACACGCATTAAACCATAACCATCCGGCATCATCGGCGACATATTTGCCATACGAATACGGGTATATTCTTCAAATGCTCTGCCAACCTCCGGATGTTCATTCAAAATTTGCTTGTTGTTAACCATCATTTCCATAATACCGGGAGCAAATATTTGCATATAGTAACGATCTTTTTTATCAATCGGATCCGTATTTACACGGAAAACCCCTTTCCACCCCAAGGTTTCAGCAATTTCCCTTACTTCGCCAAGAGGTCTGCCTACCTTCTCGGCAAGATATTCAGCAGTACGCTCTTTTCGTAATCCTGCCGCAATCGCTACATCTGCCTCCTCATCGGTTAGTATCGCCGCCAGGCTGTAATATTCCGGTGCATTTTCATCAATTCTATTAACAATACCCGAAACACCACCAACTACCTTCGCCAACTTTACAATTTTAGGTCTCAACTCCGCCATTTGGTACTCTCCTTCTCTTTCATTTATTTTTATGTTCTATAAACTAATCCGTTTTCCATGCGTTCACTTCAGCTTTTAGCCAATTGGAAAATAACTCAATCCCTTCACCCGTCTTTGCACAAATCGGAAAAATCTTAATGTCCGGATTGCGCATTCTTGCGTACTCTTCAACCTTCTGCATATTAAAATCAAAATATGGTAATACGTCAATTTTATTGATAATAAGAACGTCACATTTTGAAAAAATCAGAGGGTACTTCAGTGGTTTATCGTGTCCCTCCGGTACTGAAAGAATCATCGCATTTCTGACAGCACCGGTATCAAACTCAGCAGGACATACCAGATTACCTACATTCTCTAAAATAATCAAATCAAACAGATCACTTTCAAAGGTGGTTAACCCCTGCCTTGTCATATCAGCATCCAGATGACACATTCCCCCGGTATGTAGCTGAATCGTTCTTGTACCGGTTTGGGCAATCGCTGCGGCATCTACATCCGAATCAATATCTGCCTCCATAATGCCAATGCACATTTCATTTTGAAGCTTTGCTATGGTTGCTTTCAGCGTGGTTGTCTTTCCGGAACCAGGAGATGACATCAAATTCAAAAGAAATGTTCCTTGCTTTTTTAGCTGCATACGCAATCGGTCTGCGTCTGCATCATTGTCAGCAAAAATGCTTTGTTTCAATTGTATAACTTTATATTTTTCCATGCTACCACCCCTTAGATTGACATTCGTTTAACAATATAATATAATCATATTAGCACTATAAATCGACTTAAACAACATAATTTTTGTTACTTTTCACAAAACTTCTATTTTTTTTATATTTAAAAAACTGATCTGGTTAACCAACAACCAAAGGAGAGAAATGCATGGAATACAGAAAATTACAAGCCCCTACTCTTAAGGATCTTTTCATCGAAGAAATCGAGTCTAAGATCTTATCCGGTGAGCTCGAAATAGGGGAACAACTATTAACCGAACGAGAGCTGGCAGATGTTATGGGAATCAATCGAAATATTGTTCATAGCGGTATTTCTGCAATGGTAGCAAAAGGATTTTTGGAAATTCGACCACGAGTAGGTACTTTTGTGGCCGATTATAACCAAAAAGGCTCGGTGGATATTCTGGTTTCAATGATGAATTATAATCGAGGGATGCTTCGCAGGACTGAAATACGTTCTTCGATTGAGCTTAAGATCTTATTTGACACCTTTGCAATCCGACAAATGGCACCGACCTTAACTAAGGAAAAGTTGGATAAGCTACAGGCTTATCTCTTCGCACTGGAAGGTACATCGAAAGCTACCGATGCTGCAGAAATAGCTTATGAATTCTTTCGCTATATGAGTATATTGAGCGGAAATACCATTTTACCTTTGATCTATAATTCCTTTCGCACCTCGAACCATAACTTAGTGGAACGTCACATCAGACAATATGGCATCCGACTAACCATCGATTTTATGACAGAGTTGTTTCATTTTATTGCTAACGGAAAAACAGAAGAAGCGATTCGACATTTAACGAATTATTATGAGCGCTCAATCAAAGGAGACTTAGAAATATATAATGATTAATTAGAGTATTCCTATCGTTTTGTAATAATCAATACAGTAACGTTAAGAGATCCATACTCTGATGCAGTGTAACTAATTTAACCAATTTTCATAACGTAAAAAAAGCACTTCCATCTAGTTGTCAACTAAACGTAAGTGCCTTACTGTTAATTCAAAGAAACCGGATCATTATAATATCAGAAAAAACAAGATTATTCCCAAAGATACGAAGTCATTGACAATGACCCCAGTTCACAGGATTTATTATATACGCTGATATTATCAGCTTCAACCGAAGCTCCGAGGACATATAAAAGAGGATAAAAATGGTCCGGAGTTGGCACTGCCAGTCGTGCAATGTTACCTTTTTCGTTGAATTTCAGAATACTATCATGATTCTTAATTAAAATACTATCGTAAATATAATCATCAAATTCATATGACCAATCAAAACCCTCGCCTGATTTGTTCCAATCAACCAGTCTTAAATTATGAACAATATTCCCGGAGCCAAATATAAGAACTCCTTGTTCTCTTAAAGCTCTTAGTTCCTTACCTATTTTAAAATGTTCTTCCGGAAGAGCATTCGCATCTACACTGATTTGGAATACAGGAATATCTCTATCCGGATACATATGAGCTAATACCGACCATGTTCCGTGGTCAATGCCCCAAGAATTGTCATACTTTGTTTCTTTTGAAATCATCTCTCCAGCGACATTAGCCATGTCCGGCGAACCCGCCGTATTGTATGAAACCTCATATAATTCCTTAGGGAAACCATACATATCATATATTGTTCTGGGGTTTCTTTCATTCATAATTCTGGTTCCTTTTGTATACCAATGAGCCGAAACAGATAAAATCACCTCAGGTTTTGGTATCCTCTTAGCTATACTACACCAGGTTCTAGTATAATTATTATCTTCAATGGCATTCATCGGCGACCCATGTCCAACAAATAAAACAGGCATCCTTGACATATAATCTCGCATTCCTTTCCTCAGATTAATATTGAAACAGCAACTGCTTTTCATCGTTTGCATTCTTGCATTTTTATAATCACGAGATATCTTTTATAATCTGACTTCTATTCTATCAAACCCGCAATTATTATTCAATCATTTCGCATTTAACACATACATAATCTATCATTATAAAATTAATATTTCTATAAAGAGTGCCGGAATGACGCTTTACTCTACCAAATAATTTGATCAATAAAAAGACACTTCAATGAAGTGCCTTTGTTTATAGAAATCGCTACTCAACAAATCGGATTTTGGAGGTATCCGGTGTATGAGGTGCATTTTCTGTCGCTCCGTATCCTACCAGAACGGCAATGCCAAACTCCCATCCATCGCTGATGCCAAGTTTCTTCTTGTATTCATCAGCTTTCGGACCATTCAAGGGGATGGCAGCCATACCGCAGATCACACTGCCTAGTCCGAGTGAGGTAGCGGCCAAAGTAATATTTTCGCTAACGATGCCGGCATCTCTATCCGTACCGGGCTGTTGCAGAACGAGGTACATGCAAGGGGCATTATAAAACAAGGTTCCTCCACGACTCATAAATCTGTCATAGGTCGTCTTATCTTCTGCCTCGGCAAGAATACGCATGCCTTCGGCATCCATGTCCTCGATCAAAGACTTGTTCGTGATAACAATAATCTGCCATGGCTGTCGGTTCATACCGCTGGGTGACTGTACAGCAGCAAGAGCCAGCGCTTCCAGCTTCTCTTTCTCAGGTAAGCGTCCGTCGTAAGCACGACAGGAGTAACGTTGCCGGATTGTATTAAGTATTTCGTTCATATAGGGTCTCCTTTTCAATTATTAACAGAAGAAGCAAATGATATGAGCTTCTCTGATGCATGTTTACATTATCTCATAACTGCCTTGTCACATTAGGTTTTGTATACTAGAATTACTCTATATTGCATACCCTATTGCAGAAAGTACCCTATCAAGGGTTCTTGCATTCATACTTGAAAACTCTTCTGATATGTGTGGCTGTTCTTTGTCAGTTATACATCTTCCTAACTGCTCCACCTCAAGTCTATAATTTTGAAGTACATTGACCGTTTTTATTTCTTCTTTTTCATCTACACAGAGGGTATAAGTAAGCTCTCCTTCTTCATTAAATTCTATAAGATTTAATATATCCCTTTGAACCATGTATATATAATCGATCAAATCTACGATACATCTCTTTTTCAAAATTCATACCGCAGATAAATGAAGCTCTCACTCCGTTACCAAAATTCATAATAACAGTTGTGAGTAAATCCACTTGCTCATCAGAATATTCAGCAACCCCTTGAACTGTTATTGGTTCTCTTTCTAACATTCGTAAAATCATACTTGTACAATAACAACCAACGTCATAAGTAGCGCCGCCAAAGCACGACTTCTGCATACGAATATTGGTCTGATTGTAACTTGAAGTCAAAAAAGCGCTCTCGATATATGATATTTCACCAAAGGTTTTATGATCAATTTCTTGTTTCAATGCATCTATATACGGCGTATGAAGATAGGCAAAGGCTTCCATCAAAATAACACCTTTTTTTCTTGCAGCTTCAAATAACTCCGCCACCTGTTTCGCTGTTGGTGCAAGTGGCTTTTCACATAAGACATGCTTCCCTGCTTCAATTGCTTTCATTACCCATTCATAATGTAACTGATTAGGAAGTGGTATATATACAGCACAGATTTCTTCATCCTGCAGTAAGGAATTATAATCTGTATATGCTTTCAAAAATCCAAATCTGTTTTAAATTCGTTTACTTTTTCAAGATTTCTACCTGCAATTGCATATAGTTCACAGTTTTCTGCCTGCACCATACCTGGAATTGTACATCCCATTGCAATGCCAGCTGTACCTAATACACCCCATTTTACCTTATCCATCTCATGCTCTCCTATCTCTTATATGGACGCTCTTGTGACCGCATCCTCTATATAGTGATTTCAATTACATCATCATTTGAATTTCCATTAAGATTAAATTTTATCGTCTTACCCTGAAGTGCAATCTCATATTCTCCTTTAAAACCTTCAACCGTAATATTTCCATATTCGTCTGTTCGCAATTCATCTTCCGTATGCCATACTTCGTGAATCAGACGTTTCAGTTCATGATATGCCGGTTTTGTCGTATTATCCTTACGGATAAGCCCGCTAGGTGCGCCTAGCCATGCCCCATCTGCAAAATCCCATCCGGTGATTGCTTCTACCAAAGGATGCTCAAACAAAATACGATACATTTCAGCCCACTCGTTTTTCTGTCTTTCCTCACCTTCAGGAGTAGATGGCCATTCATCCACCTGATAATCATTTAAATCTACTATATCCGCTGGCATGATATTTCCAGATATCAAAGTATTCTCTGTAAAATGCAAAGGTAGCCCAAAGGTTGAAAATCTCTCTAAGATATCTTCTAATTTCTTTTGCCCCATATAGCCTTGATGCTGGTGTGTCTGAATTCCGATTGCTGAAATAGGAACACCAGCATTTAAACAGCCATCGATCAATATTCTATAACTTTCAGATAAATTAAAATCATTGATCAGTAATATCGCATCTGGATTTGCTGCCTTAGCTGCTTCAAATACTTCTTTTACAAGCCGAACCCTACCAAGATTCTTGCAAATTCGAGTAATCGCGTTATCATATCGGTCATAGACAGGCATGATCACCACTTCATTAATGACATCCCACATATCCACTACACCACGAAATGCAGTAACATCCCGGTGGATACGATCAAGTTGCTTCTGTAAAATAGTTGCATTATCATAGTCCATCAACCAGTCTGCACAGGCCGTATGCCAGCATAATGGATGACCTTTCACTTGAACATGATTCTTTTGCAACATTTTGGCAGCTCGCATTCTGCTATCCGTAAGAATCTCGCCTTCTTTTGGTTCAAATCCTCCCCAGTAAAACGGAATCGTACCATAGTTAAATACTTCTAACCACTTATCTATTCTATCTTCGAAAAAGCTTTTCTCCGGCAATTTCTTGTCATGATAAAAATCTATTTTCCCCAGATCAACTTCTGCTGTTGCCGGAAGAGAATCAAATGCACCACAACCAAACAGAAACTGATGGTTCATTAATTTTATTTTTACAGAAGTATTAGATAGTATATTTCCTTCACTATCTATAAAGCGTATTTTTTGTACTGCTTTTCTATGCACTAATTTACTACTCATGTAACCCCTCCTTTATCTGCAAGCTTTGAAAATGGCGAGCATGTCATCCTCATTCAGCATTTAAGGTAAGAATTTTCCAGAAGAAAGATATAACTTGTACCATTCTTCATGAGTGAGATCGATTTTGCACGCCTCTGCCATTTCGGTAAGATGTACCGGATTCATAGTTCCTGCAATTACCTGCATCTTAGCCGGATGTCTAAGAATCCATGTAATCGCGATAGCTGCTTTAGTAACACCATACTGATCAGCTAATTCTCCAAGAACCTTGTTCATCTCTGGAAATTCAGGGTTATCGATAAACATACCCTGAAACATTCCATGCTGAAGTGGAGACCATGCCTGAATGGTAATATCATTTAGACGACAGTAATCAAGAGCACCTCCATCACGCATAATTGACATATCTGTCGTTTTGTTGTTCATATATAAATCCTGATCGATCAACTGTGACTGCTCTAAAGAAAGCTGCAACTGGTTAATCTTAAGAGGCTGTTTTACATATTTCTTCAATAATTCAATCTGCATAGGCATCGTATTGCTGACACCAAAATGGCGAACCTTTCCTGCGGCTTCAAGTTCATCAAACGCTTCTGCAATCTGTTCTGGGTCATATAGCAAATCAGGTCTGTGTAATAGCAGAACATCAAGGTATTCCATTTTTAATCTCTTAAGAATTCCATCGACACTTTCAATAATATTTGACTTTCTCCAGTCAAATATCTGCTTGTCAAACCTGAGACCACATTTTGACTGAATAATTAAGTCTTCACGTTTTACGTTGGTAAGAGCAATGGCATCACCGAATCTTGTTTCTGCTTCACCGTCACCATAACATGTGGCATGATCTATGAAGTTAATACCTAAATCATAGGCTGTCTGAATCATATTTGCTGCAGCTTCTACTGAAAGCGCCGGCATACGCATACAGCCAAGTATAAGTCTGGATACATTTTCTAGTCCATTTGCGATATTTACTTTTTGCATCTTATTAGCTCCCTCCCTTCACTAAACCATCAATTTATAAATTGCTTCTACATCCTTTAGTTCAAGTATATAAAATCTTCCATTGTGAACCTCTCTAGTTTTTAGTATTATAAGTGTATCATACAACTTAAAGCTAACTTTAATTCAAGCTTTTTTTGGAGGAATTATGTCCTATACAATTACTGAACTCTCAAAAATGTTTCATTTACCAGCATCGACAATACGTTATTATGAAAAAATTGAGTTACTTGAAAACGTAGAGCATGTAAATAAATATCGTAGAGTCTACGACGAATCACATGTAGATCGATTGAATGCTATAGAATGCTTTAAAAAAGCTCTTCTTCCTTTAGATGATATAAAAGCTTTTTTCACATATGAAAAAGACATGGTAGCCAATTCTGAGAAAATATTAGACATGATGAAAACTCAGGAAGAAAAAACTTTAGAAACCATGAAGGATTTAGAAGCAGGACTTACACATCTGCAGAAAAAAATTCCTTACTACAGCTTGGTTAATGAAGCTATCAAAAATGATTCCCCATTACCAAACTGGAACGATTTATAATACCATAATTAATGTACCAGTAAGAAACTTACAATGCACTCTCTGTGCCCTATTTACTTACTGGATTTGGCTAAGATTACTTAATATAAGTTACTCTATTTCCTGTTCTCTCAACAGATGATTTAACAGGCCTTCCATCATGGGTATCTGCATATCCCAAAGCTAGTGCTCCATATACTCGCTCATCTTCAGCCATGCCGAGATCTTTCATTGCGTCCAAAATAACAGGATTTTCATTTAACCACCTTAGCTGATTAATCCACACGCTTCCTAAGTCCAGCGCATTAGCCATTAACATCATATTCTCTAATGCACAAGCACAGTCTGCTATATTATTTCCATATTCTTTCTTATTCGCAGTAACAATAAGTACCGGGCAGCTATAGTGAAATACATAATTGCCTTTCTTCGATGCATTAATAGAATTTACAAGAGATTTATAAGTATCCTCCCCAATTTCCATTTTAGCAAACTCTTCTCTGGCAAGTTCAGCCAAATTATCCAGCACCTGTTTCTTCTGAATTACAATAAAATGAGTGCTTTGAGAATTCCCTCCACTTGGAGCATATCTTCCGGCCTCAACCACTTGATGAATCAGTTTTTCAGGTACCATTTCTTCTTTAAACTTTCGAGTACTTCTTCGGCTTTTAATAAAATCCAACATATGTTTATTCCTCACATTTTCAACCACGCTCACCATGATAAAATATCTGTTTTGCCATTCCACCATATCTACAAACCACATCATTTAACCATAAAAGGAAAATAATACCTGTCAAATTTGATTTGAGGTCCACCACCGATGTATTTTCCTCTTTGACAATGTTGCCCTCGGAATACGATCTTGAGATCATAAATCTGTATTCTCCGTTTTGAAAGTCTCATTTGTCTGCTGTTTGACGTATTGATAAATATTCCTTTTGCCGACCTCCCTTTTCTTAAATTAAATTCACAAAACACGATATAGTAATTGTAAGCCTAATCTCGAATAAAATCCATCAATTATTGCTCATTTATATAGGATTAGTCCTTGTGATTACTTGGTAAATATCCTTTTATATTATGTCGACTCTTTTTATCAGTAGTTCCATTCCTAACATACAAAAAAGGACTGGTTATCTACTAACC
>JAEZOB010000071.1 GCA_023414355.1 Bacillota bacterium
CTGACGAAGTCGGGCTCCGGCACGCTGACGCTGACGGGGGCGAACACCTATACGGGCGGGACGATCATCACCGGCGGCACGCTCGCCGGCGACACGACGAGCCTGCAGGGCAACATCACCAACAACGCGACGCTGCTGTTCGACCAGACGGCGGACGGGACCTATGCGGGTGTGGTGTCGGGCATCGGCGTCCTGACGAAGACGGGCAGCGGCACCCTCACCTTGAGCGGCAACAACACCTACACGGGTGGCACCAACCTCGAGGAGGGCACGATCTCGATCGGCTCGAACAGCGCGCTGGGGACGGGCACGCTGGCGATGAGCGAGTGGACGGCGCTCGACTTCGCGGTCGATGGCCTGGACTTCACGAACGCGATCACGGTGTCCGGCGATCCGACCTTCAATGTGGGGACCGGGAAGACGACGACGATCTCGAGCACGATCAGCGACGGCAGCCAGCCGGGCGACATCGTGAAGACGGGTGCCGGCACGCTGGTTCTGTCCGGGACGAACACCTATTCGGCCGGGACGGAGGTGCAGGCCGGCACGCTGTCGATCTCCCGTGATGCCAACATCGGCGCGAGCACGGGGACGCTGACGCTGTCGGGCGGCACGCTGCTTGCGACGGCCGGCTTCACGTCGTCGCGTGCGGTGACGCTGACGAGCGGGACGACGAGCACGGTGAGCGTCGCCAATGCGGGCGACACCCTGGGTCTGTCGGGCGTCCTGTCCGGCTCCGGCGATCTGGTGACGTCGGGCTCCGGCACGCTGACGCTGTCGGGCGCGAACACGTACACCGGCGGGACCACGATCTCGTCGGGCACGCTTGCGCTGTCGGGGACGGGTTCGGTCGCGGCCTCGAGCGGCGTGACGGCGACGGGCACGTTCGATATCAGCGGGACCACGAGCGGCGCCTCGATCGCGAGCCTGGCGGGCTCGGGCGCGGTGACCCTCGGTTCTCAGGCGCTGACGCTGACGGCGGGGACGGGCACGTTCTCGGGCGTGATCTCCGGCGCGGGCGCGCTGATACAGTCCGGGACCGGGACGCAGGTTCTGTCCGGCGTGAACACGTACACTGGTTCGACCACGGTCTCGTCCGGCGCGACGCTTGCGCTGTCGGGGACGGGTTCGATCGCGGCCTCGAGCGGCGTGACGGCGACGGGCACGTTCGATATCAGCGGCACCACGAGCGGGGCCTCGATCAAGAGCCTGGCCGGTGCCGGTTCGGTGACGCTTGGCGGCAAGGCGCTGACGCTGACGGCTGGCAACGACACGTTCTCCGGCGTGATCTCTGGTGCCGGCACTGTGACGGTGTCCGGCGGAACACAGGTTCTGTCCGGCGCGAACACATACACGGGCGGGACCTTCATTGTGGGAGGGGGCGTCCTCTCCATCTCCGCCGATGCCAACCTCGGAGCAGCGACGGGCCACCTGACATTCGACGCAGGTACGCTCGAGGCGACCGGAAGCTTCTCCTCGGCCCGCGACGTCACCCTTCAGAGTGGCGGCGGTACCGTCGCAGTCGCGAATGCCGCCGACGAACTCATCCTCTCCGGCCTCTTCTCAGATGTCGGTTCGCTCACGAAGTCCGGTCTCGGAACTCTGCGTCTCACCGGGGCCAACTCCTATACCGGCGGCACAACGGTTGCGGCGGGTACCCTTGTCGGCGACACCACGAGCCTGCAGGGCAACATCGCCAACAATGCCGCCCTCACCTTCGACCAAGCTGGCGACGGAACCTATGCCGGCGTCATCTCTGGTTCGGGTACCGTCACCAAGACCGGTGCCGGCACGCTCACACTGACCGGTGACAGCACCTATACGGGCGGCACGAACCTCATTGCCGGCACGATCTCGATCGGGTCGAACAGCGCGCTGGGGACGGGCACACTGGCCATGAACGAGGGGACGGCGCTCGACTTCGCGAGTGACGGCATCACCTTCTCCAATACCGTCACCCTGTCCGGTGACCCGACGCTCAACGTCGCAGCCGGGCGCACCAGCACCATCTCTGGCACCCTCAAAGACGGCTCCGTTCCCGGCGATATCGTCAAGACCGGTGCCGGTACCCTCGTGCTGTCGGGGACCAACACCTATACCGGCGGGACCACCATTTCCGCCGGAACCCTGTCCGTCTCCGCAGATTCCAATCTCGGCACGGGGACCCTCACGCTCGCCGGTGGTACGCTCCAGGCGACGTCGTCGTTCTCCTCTTCGCGCGGCGTTGTCCTGTCGGCTGGAACAGACAGCACGGTCTCCGTCGCCAACGCGGGTGACACCCTCGCCCTTAACGGGACCATCTCCGGTGACGGTGCCCTCACCAAATCCGGCTCCGGTACCCTCACTTTGACGGGGAACAACACCTACACCGGTGGCACCACCATTTCCGCCGGAACCCTGTCCGTCTCGTCGGACGCCAATCTCGGAGCCGCGTCCGGCGGTCTGACCTTGTCCGGTGGCACCCTGCTTGCGACGGCCGGCTTCTCCTCGGATCGAGCCATTACTCTCACTACGGGCACTTCAAGCTCGATTGCTGTCGCCAATGCGGGTGATACGCTCACTCTCACCGGCGACATCTCCGGCTCGGGGTCTCTGACGAAGACGGGCTCGGGCACGCTCACCCTCACCGGCGCCAACACCTATACGGGTGGAACCACGATCTCCTCCGGCACGCTCGTCGGTGACACCACGAGCCTGCAGGGCGACATCACCAACAATGCCGCCCTCGTCTTCAACGAAACGAGCGACGGGACTTATGGCGGCGTGATCTCCGGCTCTGGGTCTTAGACGAAGACGGGCACCGGCACGCTCACACTCACCGGCGC
>JAEZOB010000077.1 GCA_023414355.1 Bacillota bacterium
TTCCGAAACTGAGCGCCGCCAAAGGGCGAACGTAGTGAGCCTGAAGCAGTGGAGCGCAGCGGAACTGCGGAACACCGGCCTAGCGCAGCGACGGACGGTGCGAATAGGCCTGTGGCGGATGAAGCGATGCGGAGGAAACTTGCGAAACGAGCACTGGGAGCACCAGCGAACCAGCGCGACGATTGAGCCAGCAGACGATCGCCTGGACCTTATGAGACCAACCTTCTTATTCAATTACACTTGCTCAATTACACTAACTCAAATACGCTTGCTAAAGTTTTTTCTGCGCATCTGCGCACTGGAACAGTCGGCAACGGCGCTGCACATCGTTTCCTCCAGTGCGCTCCCGGGGGCACCGGGAACACCAGGATCCCCTTTTTCATCTACTTTTCAGCATGTGGGGAGTACGACTTTCGCTGGCTTATCTGTTCATCCATCCCCTGAACATGGGCATCCAGGGCGCGGACCTGTTTGTAAGAGCCAGCCTGACATATCTCTATTTCCGCAGGGAGCCATGGGCCGCCAGGAGCCCCTAGGGTCATACAGGGAATACGAGTTTCCAGCCAAATCACCCCTTCTCTGCTAAAATTTTGTACTAAGGAGATACAAAAACCAATTGAAAACATTGTTACAATACTCTATAATGAAAATACTATGACACGATACAGTCATGGAAAAAGAGGTAAGGAGTGGTACCATGAGGAGAATCATCGCATGGATGATGGCCATCGCCATGCTCACGGGAGTGGGCGTTGTCGCGCAGGCTGAGGAAGCACCAACCTATACGTATAACACGTATATGGCATCATCCCCCATCAACTGGAATCCACATGCATGGGAAATGAGCAATGAAAGCGACCTGATGACCTTTATCGAGGCTCCCCTGGTTGACCTAACCATCGGGGAGGACGGCGTCACTTTCGCTTGGACGTATGAACTTGCCACCGCCGTCACAGACATCACCGCAACCTTCGCTGACAAGGAAAAGTGGGGCATTGCTCCCGACGCCACCGAGCGGCGCGTGTTTCAGGTGGATCTGCGCGAAGGCGCAACCTGGGCTGACGGTACCCCCATCAATGCCGACACGTATGTCTACTCCATGAAGGCTCTTCTGGACCCCGCCATGAAGAATTACCGCTCCAACAACTATATCAGCGGCGAGTCCGCTTTGAAGAACGCCAGCGGTTACTTCAACAACGACAAAGTGGGCCAGAACATCTACGCCCCCGTGTACAACGGCACCGGGTATGAAGATGTGGCTGACGCCGACATGCTCTTCAACATCGGCGAAACCGTCGGTTTCTTTGGCGCTCCTATGAGTGATTACTACACCGAGGAGTACATGGCTTACTTCAAGGACGCAGACGGCAACGACCTGTACGCCAAGTACAAGGATCAGGCCGACTATCTGCCCCTTACCGATGAACTGAAAAAAGACTTGCTGACCATTGCTTCCAACTTTGGCGATGCCCGCGAAGAAGCATACAAGGAATTCTGCTTCTACGTCACCGGCCAATATAAGGAAGTGTCTTGGGAGGAAGTTGGCCTTATCAAGACCGGCGACTACCAATTCATCTACATCTCCGAAAACCCGGTTTCCCTGTTCAACATTCTGACCAGCTTCACCAGCAACTGGATCGTTTACGAGCCTCTGTATGAAGCCGGCAAAGAGACTAAGGAAAACCTGGTTGCCACCAACTACGGCACCAGCGCGGAAACCTACATGTCCTCCGGTCCCTACAAGCTTGTCAGCTTTGAGAAAGATAAACAGCTTGTTCTGGAGCGCAACGAGAAGTGGTTTGGCTACAGCGATCCGGCTCACGAAGGCCAGTACATGGCCACTGGCGTCAAGATCGACATCATCCCCGATCACAACACCGCTTTGCAGCTGTTCAACCAGGGCAAGCTGGACCTCGTGGAGCTCACCAGTGAAGATTTGGCCATCTACCGCATGTCCGATTACCTGCGTAAGACGGACGAGACCTATACCTTCCGCTGGATTTTTGCCACCAGCCTCAATTCCCTGAAGTCCCTGGAAGATGAGGCCAACGACGGCGCCAACAAGCGTGTGCTGTCCTACGACGATTTCCGTAAGGCCATCTCCCTGAGCATGGACCGCGCGAACTTCGTAGCTCAGGCTTCCGCCGGCTTCAAGCCTGCTTACTACCTGCTCAACTACCTGTACTATACCGACATTGAAAACAATCCCAATTCCCAGTACCGCAACACCAAGGAAGCCAAGGAAGCCGTCCTCAACCTGTACGGCATGACCTACGGCGAGGGCACTCCCTATGCCACCATCGATGACGCATTCAACGCCGTCACCGGTTACGACGTGGAAGAAGCCCGCAAGCTCTTCCAGAGCGTGTATGAGCAGGCCATCAAAGATGGCAACTACACCGAAGGCCAGGAAGTGCACATCACCTGCATGGCCTCTGCCTCCGATGCCCCCCTCGCCGACGACATCAAGCAGCAGGATCTTTTGAATCAGTATGTCACCGAAGCCACCAAGGGCACCGGCTTTGAAGGCAAGATCACCTTTACCTTCAAGACCGGCTCCAAGACCCGCTATGACGATGTGGCCGCCGGCAAGGTGGAAATGATTCGCGGCGCGTGGGGTGGCGCGGCCTTCTACCCCTTCAGCACCATCCAGGTGTACACCGACACCGCCTATATGGGCGGCCTGGCCTTGATCCACGAGAGCAACGGCTGGGATCCCACCAAGGAAAAGGTTTCCGTCACTTACGATTTTAACAAGGACGGGACTGCCGAGACGGTTGAGAAGTCATTCGAAGAATGGGCCCAGACCATCAACGGCGGCGGCGAATATGCCGGCGACGAGTTTGTGGATATCAAGCTGGCGGTTCTTTCCCAGGTTGAAACCGGCATCCTCCGCGCCTACCAGTGCATCCCCTGGGGCACCTCCACCGTTTGCGACCTGTATTCTCAGCGGCTGGAGTGGGCCACGCTGGATTACAACATCATGTACGCTTACGGCGGAATACGCTTGCTAAAGTTCACCCAGAGCGACAAGGAATGGGCTGAATACGTAGCTTCCCAGGGCGGCACGCTGAACTACGAATAATTTCCTATAAATTGTCATCCAAATAGCGGCATTCGCTCGCTCCGAAAGCGAACGCTTTCGGAGCGAGCGGATTTTCGTTCTCGGGCTCAGCATCCGTGCCGTTTTCCGGCATTTTTGCTTTGTCCTGGACAAATATGGAAAGTTGGGATTGTAGCCGTATGTATATGTTCAAGTATGTTCTAAAAAGAGTTGGCCTGATGATCTTGACCTTCTTTATCATCATGGTCATCTGCTTCACGCTCATCAAGCTTTTGCAGCCTGAAGCGCCCATGATGGGAAATCAGGCGATTCTGGAAGCCGCGCGGCGCGAAGCACTGGGTTACAACAAACCCATTATGGTGCAGTTTGGCATCTATTTGAATAACGTGTTGACCCGGTTCGATTGGGGCACCTCCTGGAAAATCGACTATATGACCAACGTAAGCACCGTGATAGCGAGCCGACTGCCTCCCACGGTCATACTGAATGCCTTTTCACTTCTGATATCAATTCCTTTGGGTATTGCCCTTGGCATCTATGCTGCTCTTAAGAAAAACCGCTGGCAGGATCATGTGACCTCCACATTGATCATGGTTTTCATATCCGTGCCAAGCTTTGTCTACGCATATCTGGTGCAGTACTTTTTAGGTTTTAAACTGGGTTTGTTCCCTGTGGTCATCTCCTCCTTATATGACGCCGGCGGAAGCTGGCTGTCGGGCAAGATGCTCCATTCCATGGTGCTGCCCGTATTAGCGCTTTCCTTTGGTACAATTGCAGAGCTTGGCAGGTTTGTCCGCGCCGAGTTGACAGAAGCGCTGACCAGCGATTATATGCTTCTTGCCCGTACAAAAGGCCTTACAAATGGTCAGGCTACTGTACGCCATGCACTAAAAAACAGTATGGTTCCTGTACTGCCTACCATCATCGGCATGGTCGTAGGCGTCCTGAGCGGTTCTATGATTATTGAATCCATATTTGCCATCAATGGCATCGGCAAATTATACATACAATCCATAAAAATGCTGGACTACGACTTGTTCGTCGGTACGAGCATGTTCTATACCATCATTACTCTTACTTCCATGATCGTGATCGATTTAAGCTACGGGTTCCTGGATCCCCGGGTAAGAATGGGGGCGAAATAAGATGAGCAGCCAAATGGGCAAAATTTATCCCGATATCCCAAAGGAAAAACTTCAGTTTGCGCAAATAGATAAGCAGCTGCATGACGCTAAATTTACGGTCAAGCCTATCGGTTACTTCAAGGACGCATGGCTGCGCTTCAAAAAGAACAAAAGTTCTCTTGCGGCATCTGTCATCATCCTGCTCATCGCGTTATTTGCCATCATTGTCCCCTATATCAGCCCGTATACCATTTCCGATTACGACGGCGTCTATGCCAAAATGCGGCCGAAGACCAATTTTTTAGGCGGCCTGGGGATCATGGACGGTACCTATTTAAAGGTGCTCAATGACAAGTACTATATTTATCTGCACGGCATTGGCATCGGTGTCGCCGATACCGACGGAAACGGCCGCACATGGCAGCAGGGGCTCGAAAACGAAATGACCCCCATCCGCACCGAAGGCGATGTCTACAAGTCGGCCGGCAAGGAATACCGAGACACTCAGGTAGACAGTTATTTTGAGGTGGGCTTCGAATACCTGACTGTCACAAAGGCCGACTTGGAAAAGCTTCTTGCCTGGCAGGAGGAATCCGGCCTCCAGGTGGTCTACCCCATGGTGGACATCAACAGCAAGTGGTGCGATTCCTATAACCAGGGCGATGGGAACTATTGGTACCGCCATTCTTCCAACGGCACGCCCTTGGATCAAAAGGGCAAAAAAATGACGTTGGAAAACGTAATGGCGACGGGGCTTGTGGACAACTATCTGCGGGACGCTCAAGGCAATATCATGTATTACATGCCCAAGGACAAGAACATGCTCATGATCCGTGTGCTGTATTACAATTACTATCAATACTTGCACGGCAGCGAGCCGCTCCACTTCTTCGGCACGGACGCCCAGGGATACGATATCCTTACGCGCCTGGCGTATGGCGTACGCCTGTCGCTCCT
>JAEZOB010000016.1 GCA_023414355.1 Bacillota bacterium
GATGAGATCGTTCACCTGTTCGCGAACCTTAGGGTCACCATGGGTCAGCGTGCCGTCCCTATCGAAGAAGACCGCCTTATAGCCCATCATGTCACCTCTTCCAGATCACGGAGGAGTCGATATACCCAATATTTGCAGAGCCGGTCCTCGCCATGGCCCCGGCCAGTTCCCCGGTCATTTCCTGGATCATCTTTGTCACACCCTTGGCACCTTCCGCCTTCAGCGGTTCCATCAGCGCGCGTCCCGCGCAAACCGCGGCAGCGCCCAACGCCAGTGCCTTGAACACATCGATGCCACTATGGATGCCGCAGTCCACAAAGATGGGCATGCTCCGGCCGATGGCTTTGGCAATCCTGGGTAAAATCATCAGTGGCGGCACTGCAAAGTCCAGGATCCCATGGTGGTGGGAGATCACGATGCCTCGAACGCCCACATCCGCACACTTGTACGCGTCCCGCTCGCTGAGGACACCCTTAACGATAAAGGGCAGCTCCGTGGCCCGGACAAACGATTTGATCTCCTCCATTGATTTGGGCCGCATGGGCTGGCCCAGGACGACGTCGTACTGCCCATGACCGTCAAAGGCGTGGTCAACATCCATACCAACGGCCAGCACACCGCACCTTTCCGCGTCCGCGATCTCTTTGAACACGTCCTTGTTGTCCGCGTGGGGCTTGATGATCTTGATGGTCTTGGCGCCTGTGGCAGTAATGGATTTCAACTCGGCCTCGTCGCCCATGCCGGTCCACATCACCGCCTTGGCGGCACGCGCACCCCTGGCCATTTCTGCCGGGCCGTCCGGATAGTGATTGCTTAAATGGGATAAGGCCGCCGTCATCACGGGGGTGTCGAATTCCTCTCCGTAAAGATATAGCTTGGTGGAAGGCAGCACCCCGTCCAGATGACGCATTTCAATAAGCAATGAATCAAAATACTCCCGTGTGATCTGATTGGCGTCACCAACCCTTTCATTCGCAAGTGCCATATATGCTTCTCCAATCTTTCGCTTTTTTCTAGAAGTATATCTGATTTGGTATGTTTTGTCTATCATGGGAAGACGCGGAAAGAGTTTTCGGGGAGGTTGGTGAAAGCATGCGAGAGTTTGGTGAAAGTATACGGGAGGGCTCCTTTTGCAGAAGGAGCCCTCCCCGATCCTCACCCAAGAAAATCCTATATGGGAAAAGAAATCACATTCCCCTCCAGAGGAGTTAACGCCGGGATCATTCTGCTTCCCCAGCGGGGGCTCCTACGCGTCCCCGCTCATTTTCACGCGGTTGCGGCCCTTCTGTTTCGCCTGATAAAGCGCACGGTCAGCCGCCTCCACCAGTGCTGCAGGTTCGGCTTCCACGGTTGGAATCATGCAGGCAACGCCTATGCTCACCGTCACTTTTTCATAAGGCGACTGCTTGTGCTCGATGCCCAGCCCCTGCACACTCTTTCTAATATCTTGGGCAAAATCCAAAATCTTCTCCTGCTCCGGCTCCTGTAAGATCACAACGAATTCCTCGCCGCCGTACCTGGCCGCCAGGTCGGATGCACGGCGCACCTTCTGGCTTAGCAGGCTCCCGATAGCCTTTAAACAATCGTCACCGGCTTGATGGCCGTACGTATCGTTGAAATCCTTGAACAAATCAATGTCCAGCATGAAGATGGCAACAGGCCTGCCATAGCGCAGCGCAGTATTCCAGGCGGTTTTTAAGGTACTGTCGAACTGCCGCCTGTTAGCGATTCCCGTGAGACCATCCAGGAAGGAAAGCTGTTGTAATTCCTCATTGCGCATCTGCAGCTCCTGGGTGCGCAGGCGAACCTCTTCCTCCAGATGCGCCACCATATTGGTCAGCCGCAATCCCATTTCATTGAAGGAGCGGTTCAGTTCTCCCAGTTCATCCTTGCGTCCGTCATCAGGTATGGGGATATGATTTCCCTTTGCCAGTTCCTTGGCGGCTTTGCTCAAATACACAACAGGTCCGATCACGTGCCCTGGAACCCAGAACGCCAGGAACAGCGCCAGTAAGATGGCAATGCTCAGGATCACCACCGTCTGCGTGGTCACGGTCTTCGTATTGCCAAGGAATTCATCCTCTGCAAGTATCACATGGATCTGCCAGTTAAGCCCGTATTCCGTAAAGCTTTCCACGCTGAAATAGTATCTCTTGCCTTCCAGTGTAATGCCGGACTGAGCGCCCGAGTGGTCCTTCAACGGTGTAGCCAATGCCGCCTGTATCAGCGGGCTCTCGCTTTCGCTGGCCGGGACCAGTTGGGATGCGCCATCCACCATTTTGAAGTTGGGGCTGTCAAAGGAAGTGGCGATGAGCATCCCCATCTCGTCGGTCACAAACACCTGACCCAGATTGCCGACAGGCAGGTCGCCCAGGGTGCTCCCCAGCCAGGACAGCACATAGTCCACGCCAAAGACGCCAAGCAGATGGCCACTTCCGTCGTATACCGGATAGGCGGCCGTGACGGTAGGCTCATGGAAAACAAAATGGCTGTATATGCCACTGAAGACAGGT
>JAEZOB010000033.1 GCA_023414355.1 Bacillota bacterium
CGTCTGTCATTTGTACCTTGTGTACTGGTTTCTTTTCTCTTGCCATAATAAAAGGCCTCCTATGATTTAATATTTTACCATAGAAGACCTTATAAATCCTTATTTACAGAAAAACTTTCACAGACTCGTGAAGGTAGATAATAAAATCAAGTCTTCAAAGGGTGGGATTTCTCATGGAATCGGTCTTACTAATATTCGTGAAACAGCGAATAAATATAACGGAACTGTTGAGATCAAATACTCTGATAACATATTTGAGATAACAATAATTATGTGCACAAGTAATTAGTACGATTGTATTTATTAAACCGATAACAATCGCTATCATAACATTCTTTATTTTTAATCACCTTGAATATATTCATGGCTGCAATTCTGGCATACGATCTTGCACGATGCATGCTCCAGTCTTTGTCCTAGAATTGTTATCAGCGGCGATTGATCTTCCGGACAGCAAAACCGGTTCTTAATTGTGAGTAGCGGTTTCAATGAGGGTACCGGTTTTATCTCATCTTCCTTCTCTATGTATATGCTGCCCAGATTTCCGCAGCTACAGGTATATTTCAAATTAATACTATGATATGTCGCGTAGCATAAATAACCTATGGGTTGCTCACAGCTGCTGCAGTAAATCCAACCACCGTAGTTATTAGCCAATCTTGTATTTACTATTTCTTTCATCTTAAGTCTTTGAACCATTCGTATCCTCTTCCCTTCATTTTAATGAAAATATATTACCTGATTTTATTAGCTTATCTATGAATTGTCTTGCCGTTTACGGGTATACAGCTCTTCAGTCCAAATCCACAATATGTACTCAAAAAATACACAATCGTTCTTCAGATCCGGGTAAGCCGCTGATGAACTGCCTCCACATTTAATTAATTCCTCCTTTTAATATATTAGACAAGAAGAGTAAGACTTTGTGACAAAAAAATATTATTTTATTGTAACTATTCAGTCGACCACACACAAAGGATGTTTACCTGTGTCTAGCCGTTAGTTTACCTTTCTACTTTAAATCTTCCATTGTATGTAACACCTTTTTATCTTTGGATTGTGATACATATGAGATCTCAACTGCCAATCCTCCCCTTTTGGTTCTTCTATAGCGGTAGCTCTTTTACTAATATCATCAGAAAATTTTGCATTCTTTCTTTGTCCAAGCTATCTCCATATAAATTGCAGGTTAATGTAATTTTATTTTGAAATGTACTGAGTGCTAATTGAAAATGAGGTCGATACTTGATTGACCCACAGATAAAAACATTCGATATCTTAGTTCCTTTAAAACTTAATAGTTCCGAATCGATAACGCCAATATTGGTCATACAAATCAGTGGATTATTTAAACCTCTTTGAATCAATTTATAGCTTACTCTTTTACTGAATATTTTATTTACAACAACTAGTTTTACGAAAGTATTTAAACCTATATTTGTTTTCTTTTTCTTATTCATTTCCTGATTTACTTTTCTTAATGTTTGATCAAACACTTCACCCTTACCGATTGTAATGCTGGTAATAACCATTGACGAAAGGTTCGTAAGAGCTTTGAAACTGTTATCCTTTAAATATCTTCTCATATCCACCATGATAGGGATATTCACCTTATCTTCAAAGCATATAACACAATGAAGCTGATGATCATAAACCCTGTTACATTGTATAAATACTGAAAATTATCAAATAACTCAGCTGCATAATTCATAGAACTCCTCTTTTCATTTCACTGCTATCATATCTATATGTTCAAACGAAGCACCCTACAACACAAGATGAAGCTCTATGAAGTCTTGATTATATGTGGATTATTTATCCCCAATTACAATTGAGTATCGAGGGATGTAAAGATAACCTCCTCGCCATCATCTATCATCCGATTTGGATTATACATAACCCTGGTACGCCCATAAGTCATGCCTGTCCATTTTCATTCAGAAAATCAAACTGTTCCGGTTGATCATTATGATGTAGAACCGATTCAAGAATATAGATACAGTCATGTAACACACTAACCGGAATACTGATATAATCCGGAGATCCGGCATAGCCAACATGTCCGCCAAAGTTTCTATTAAAGCGCTTTTCTATGCTTCTTAATTTATACAATGCACGCAATGTAGTAATGATACTGGAATCCCGAGTCAGGAGATTTGTATTGCAGGCATCTCCGCTGAATAAAATTCCGGTGGTATCATCCAGAAAGCAGATTCCCCCAGGGGTGTGTCCCTGTATCTCAAATGCTTCAACTTCAATTTATATCAATCACAAGATCATCACCTACACCAAATTTCGTTATAAAAATCTTATCTTGTTTTAGATCTATGGTAACGAGATTTAAGCATACTTCAGATACTGTTCCAATAGTTCTCATCGGTGCCTCTGAATTACTTGCGGATTTTCGTGGACAAGCATTCCATGTGCTAATATATTTTATACCATCTCTACATAAAACTTGTTCACTATGAGTATGTCCGTAAAAGAATGCAATAATATTTCCCGCCCCCTCAGAAGAAAAATCTACAGAAACGCTATGTGCAAAATCTCCGTTTGATGATATTGAAGTATACTCAGTCCCATTTTTGAATGCATTAATGATACCAAGGAATACAGAACTGTTATGAGCAAGATTATCTGCTCCGATCATACCTTCATTAAAGGGATTCACATGTGTGAAGAAGATTACTTTCCACTCATCAGATGGCAGTTTCAATGCAGTTTGTGCCAGCCAATTTAATTGCCTGTCTGAATAAGCATAGGTACTCTGACCTGAATACTTCCAAGCACCGGGGGCCAATTCGTTCATTATGTATGGAATGTCAATAGAGTTAAGAAAAATAGCCCTAATCTTATTCTTAGGAATATCATAATAGTAGTACAATCCACACTTATTGGAAGGATCAAAGCTTACCGTACCCTCTAACCTGCGGAACATAATATCATATTGCTCTTGCGGTAACATGGTATACCTTACATTATCGATCCCTTCTGATTGAATAGAGTTGTCATCGTGATTTCCCTTAACGGTAAAAAACCTGTCAACGGCTAGACTTTTCATAAATTTTTCCGCAAGTTCCAAATGTGACTGTTTTGAAGGCACATTATCAAGATTATCTCCACAGCATGCAGTAAATTCAGAAACTAAGTTGTTATTAATATAATTTAGCGTGGAAATATCAGTAAAGCTTGAAGTATTGGATATATGAGGGTCAGTAAAAAATATAAAACTCATTGTATTCTCATTTTGTAGCCTTTTAGTTTTCTGAAGCTGTAGATCCACCATTATTTTTAAGTAATCCGATATTTCTGTAGGCAAAGCGTCTGTTCTCATTATTCGTTAACCTTTCTTCTAATTTGTTCTGAAAACTAATACAGAAATAAACAAATCAATATATGTAATGTATTTCACTCCCTTCCAGGAGGCTAACTAACATAAGGCATCCTTCCTTTATTAACTTTGAAGGGTTTGTATAATGGCTATATCCTTTTAGCGTACTTAATTGGCTAACGAATTCTGCCACAATAGAAGTTGATATTTGGTACTAACTAAACTATAAAGTTAACAATCGGACACTCATTCTCTGTCCAAATATACTTACTTTCAATATCTGATTTGTCTTTCATGCTACTATCGAATATCGGCAATTTATCTTCTTTCTTTTCATCCTCTGTTATCTGTGGCAATGCTCTATACTGGCTACATTTCTTAAATTCTTTTGTAACATTATCATAAGCTGCAATCAATGGCCCCTTGGCAGGATCCTTCTTACCGATATGTAATATAGCATCATTATAAGCTTCTTCAACCTCTTTTTTCGATCGACAACATTTCAACCTCTCCTCTAGTACTTTTCTTCTCATCTGCACCCTAGATATCATTGCATAGAGATATGGACTTTTTATTTGTAAATAACGCATTTCTGAAGCAGAAAGCTTTGCTCCGATTTTAATTTTTTGATTTATTTTTTCTTCATAACTTGATTTCTCCTCGTCAGACATTCCTTTTGTAGGATCAAGCAAATCATTTATTTTCTCTTTGCATTCATCTAGTAGCTGCTTATGTGTATTAATTTGTTCAACTGAATTATCTTCACTTCTCTTTTTGCTGTCTGTAAATGAAATACTGCGGTAATTATTTGTTTCATCATGAATTGTCATCATAACCACCTCCACTTTATAATAATTCTATCGGCAGTGATACAGGAAATCATAATAATGATTTCTATTTTTTCCCTTTTTTATTCTCTAATTCATCAGCAGCTTCATACTCCTCATGGATAGGAAAACGAAATAATGCCAATACAAAACCTTAACGTTCTGTATCGGCATTGTTTTATGTTGGTGCCATTTCATATCTTTCCGGGCTATTCCAGTCGTATTACTCATAATATACATCTTTTTTGGCTTGAGCTGCTTCATGCTTGAAAGCACTTTCTACTATTCCTAAAACCTCATGAGTTCGGGCATTATTCGGGCAATATGATACACAAGACAAACACCTAATGCATTTTTTCTGCACAATAGTATAGTCCTCCCTGACAGCATTGTTTGGACATCTCCTAATACAGTTTCCGCATTGATTGCATAAATTCTCATTCAGTTTAATTTTAACAATTCTCCGAGGCATGAACCCATCCGGAAATAAACACATGACTTTAATCTGCAGGGATTCTTTTTGAAATGAAATAGTTATACCATTCGCGAGAGCTAATCTTTCTCTAATATAATTAAGTAAATCATCCAAAGCAGCAATGGAATGTGTAATAGGAAGATGTTCCGCTACGAAAGAATGTTCTGCAACTAATTCTGCACCTCCATTTACAACAAAACCCCTGGAGACAAGTATTTTCATCGTATTATACAAGGCATTGCCTTTCGTAATATTACCCCATAATGCAAAAATCATAACAGGAACATGATTACCTTCCAGCTCCTTAAGAAATTGCTGCATGGGCTCAGGTGAATTATTCGCATAGATGGGGAAAATTAGGATTAGCTGGTCACAGGAAATATTCTTATTAATTGCATTACGTTCCGTCATCGATGTGATATCCTGTACATTAATTAGATGATCTGTAGCATTATCTGTTAAATTACCCGCAATATATTTTGCTAGCCTTTTGCATTGACCGGTACCTGAGAAATACCATATTCTTATTATCTTCTTCATCATTATGATCTCCATTCGCTTAATTAGCAGTATTCTACGAAAGACATCTGTCACTTTGCTTTATGGAAATCATATATAATTTATTATTAATAAACTTTCAAAAACTCGCTACTAGAAAGAATTTTTTGCGCCGGCATTCCAGTAATTTTCTTATTGGCAGCCGAAAAATGTGATGAGCCAAAAAAGCCGGCATCTATTGCTGCTTTTGTAATATTCTTCGATTGCAGAAGAATTTCATATGCTTTTTTCCATTTCTTCATTACGAAATACCCTTTTAAAGGGATACCGGTCTCAGCTTTAAATAAATGCGCTAATCTGCTCTCAGATAATCCAATTTTTGCAGCGAGCTCTGTTATTCGCAAATCATAAAAGTCGTATTCGTCCAATAATCGAATTACAGTAGCCACTCGATCATCATATGCCAGATCCTTATATTGATTAACCCCAATCAGGTTTAGCAACTCATCCCGGAATACTTTATACTCCTCAGGAACCATCCTAGTTGATAATGTTTGAATATTGATATCTCCATTGATAAGAGTACTGATATCTAAAATACCGTAGCCCGTTTCCGGATTAATATAGTGCTTGCGAAAACAATTTGCTATATTAGAAGTAGGATCGATCAGCATAGTATAAAATGAGGTTCGATGATCGCTAAAGAAATGATGTATGTTTGCATCAACGATGATACATTGCCCAGAGACTTCACCTTTTGATGTTTTAATCGTAAAATCTGAATCCTGGCATATAAATAGTTGTTGCATCCAATGACTATGAGCTTCCACGCAAGGGACATTTAGAAATGCAGAAATAAAATCAGCTTCCCAATAGACACAGTTCATCGTATTCATTCTAATTAGCACCTTCTTCTCCAAGTATCCATATTCTCTTACTATTTAACTATACCAAATAAAGCGATGCAACCTATTTTTTCATGTTTCATTTAAAAAATCATGTTTCATGCAGTGGACAGTTTTCTACGGTGGGATGTTCTAGTAAAACACCCAAATAATTTATCTTCCGATCCTATTCAGTGCCTGAAGCTCATTCTGTATCAACTTTCTATGTCGGAGCAATCCACGTAATACCCGAAATAGTATATAGAACGGTATCAGAATTTTATGTCGGTATACGAAGGGCACATAATTCTTATAGTAATCCATATCCGGAATTAATCTGGCATAAAAATACTTTAACCTGGTGACTGCACTAATCGGTTCATTATCCGACTGATATTTGCGGAGCTTATGTTCCACATTATTTTCGATCGTGCCATAGGTCCCGGAGCTATGATAATAAGCAACAATTTCTCTCTCCCTTTGTGTAATCGGATACTGCTCTTTTGAAAACAGCCTGATACATAATTCTCTGCTTTCTTGTTCAAATTCAGATATTCCAAGCCTCTCCATTTCAACTGCAATATAATGCCAATTTAGCTTCATTCTCCTATCCTTTAGGAATACATAGATATCCAGAAGAGAGCGGATTCCTGTTCCACTACCCCTATAATGCTTATAGATATGAGTAAGCAGATAGATATAAAAGTCCTCCTCTCTAAAATGATATCCGAAACGATTGCCCTCATCCTTTCGCAGCCGCTGCTTTACATTCCGATAATATGCTTCCCAGTTCTTGTCATGCGCCGCTCCATATAAAGCAGTATGCATTTCAAAATTATAGACAGGTTCCTTCCGGTATATATCGTGATTACCCTTTCCAATCTGAGATGGCTCATACCCACGTGCCGTCATAAATTGCATCAATTCTTGCTGGTATCGCTTATCATACAGAATATCATTATCTGCCATCTGGCGCATACCAAGCTTCGGATACATCTCCTTTAGCAGGATCCCCTTGAGTGGCAGATACCAGATTCCTTCTCTATCCATATAGCTCAGTATCTCGTTTCGTTCTGCATCCAGCATCAGGTTCTTACGAATGGCTTTCTCTTTGGCATCCTTCCATTTCTTTACAAGATCCTTGTCCGTGCTCGTCGAGAATACACCTACCGTATCCAAAGGCATACAAACCATGGCTGTCAAACCATGTTTCTTTGACAGGTTGTATAGTGCCGCCAGGTTCATCTGCTCCACCTTGCTCTGCTCCGGTACGATACCATGCAGGCTGCAGATTATAAGATATATCATGTCATAGCCTGTCTTCTCTGCAGGATTCTGCTTATCAAAATCTATTTTCACCATGCTGTATATCCCCCACTTACATTTACCGAGCTAATCCATCGTTTATCCTATCATCCCTGTCACTAACCTGTATATTTCTGTTATTGTTCACTCCCTTCACAGTAACAAATGATTTCTGCATGCAAATTCGTTACACGAAGCAGAAATTATCTCTTGTATCACTTTTATATGCAGCTTGACTACAGGTTTCAAGCTACTGTGTGAACAGTAACATATTATTCTCCGTAAACAATAGCTTTTTATTACATATCGCTAAAGCCGCTGTCCTGTGAGATACGATCAATACCGTCTTATCTGTCATAGTTCGCAAGTTGCAAAGCAGCTGTTCTTCCGTCTGTTCATCTAAAGCACTGGTGGACTCATCCAGCATCAGGATCGGATTCCCCGAGAATAGCGCCCTCGCAATAGCGATTCGCTGCATTTGTCCCTCCGAAAGTCCTGACCCGCGCTCTCCAAGCATTGTATCAAGTCCTAATGTCAGCTCCTTTACAAAGTCCTCGGCACAGGCGATTTTAAGAGCGCTCCACATTCTGTCCTCCTCAAACATGGCCGCAGGATCCGAGTACGCCACGATCTCCCGAATCGTTCCGCTCATCAGATGATTGCCCTGCGGTACGTAGGCAAAAAGGCGACGATACTCTGCTGTTAGTGGCATCCGCTTCTTTATGCTCTCTTGTCCGGCAGAACTATCTCTTTTCTCTTTGTCATCCAACCAATTGATCCACATGCTTCCGGCCTCTAGTGGATACAGGCACACCAGCAATTTTAACATTGTACTCTTCCCACAACCGGAAGGCCCGGTAAAGGCAATATAATCACCTTTTCTGATTTCCAGATCAATACCGGAGAGCACCATAGGAGCCTCCGCTTGAGATTCTGACACTGGAGACTGGTACATAAAATTCACCTGTTCCAGGGTAAATCCTCTGAAATACTGCTTATAAAATGTTTGTATCTGAGCTAATGTTTTTCGATCCTTCTGTTCTGCTTCTACACCAATGGGATATGTCTCTACCTCCATCAGTCTTTCTGCACTTGCCAGCATAGCATAATATTTGGGCAAATAACCAGTGATATTTGCGAAAGGTGATTGTATCTGACCGATTAGCTGCAAAATCGCCATTAGCGTTCCATAAGACATGGTACCGATCAGTATGCCATAGCCGCAAAATGCTGCTCCAATCACATAGGCCCCCTGCATAACACCTGCAAAGCCTACATTGCAGATATTGGAAAATTGATTTTTCTTCATTCTTGCTTGCTTATGAGCTTCCATTCGGGCCAAAGCTCCCTTCACCGTCTGTTCCTCCTTAACAAATGCTCGGACTACCAGCATACTTCCCAGACTTTCCTGCAGAAATATACGCAGTTTCCCATCTGCTTCCTGCACATTTCTATGCAGTTTTTTTAAGACCTTTCGAAATCCATAAGTCAGAAGCACCAGTAATATGCCACCCGGTATGATAAGATATCCGAAGACCGGTTCCAGGATCAGAATCATGAACAGTGCTCCCGCCATCTTGGTAAGCATTCCCATAGCGCCTGGAATAATTTGCACCATCCCATCTGCAACTGCCACCGTGTCGGAGGTCAGCCGGTTCATCCATTCACCGGAATGTACTGCACCAACCGAGGCGAAGTCACGGCTTAGCAGATGAGAAAAAAGTCTCTCTTTCATGCAATTTTCAATCGCTAATCTGGAATATTCCTCCATGAATCGAAGGACTGCACGTAGTAATATCTGAAGCAGCACCAAGCCTGCAAAAGCTGCTACACCGAAGGTAAATCCTTGACGGTTCTTTCCTACAGCCTCATCGATCAGGTTTTTGAGAAGCACTGCATAGAATACACTGTTAATTCCAAGCACCATCTGGACTGCGAGAAGAATACCAATATAGCGCTTCTTCCTACCTGCAACTTCACTGATCCAGCGAAGTGTTATGATGTTCTTACTGTCTTTCACTCAAATAACCATGCCTTTCTCCTATATCTGCTGCTAAATACTAAAAAATCAATAACTTCATGCGCCTTAATCTATTGAAATGGAAATTAATCTATTGCTTTCGTAATATCCTCCTAAGCTTTCTACGTATTCTGCCGGGAACCGTCTTCATCCATAAAAGAGCTGCACGAGCATAGAATAAATCGCACCAGAGGTGAACATAGCACTGATACTTCCGATCCGTCACAGAAATCGTAACACCCTCTCGGATTACCTTTGTCAGCACGCCCAGGATCTGATCTTCGGTGACGCCATATTCACGGCAAAACTGATGATCACCACACAGAACATAGTCCTTCTCACGGACCTTAAGAATCCGGTGCAATACATACTGACCCTTCGCTCTTTTAAATAATACCACATCATATTTATGGCAGCGCTCCCCTCTCTTCTTCTCAATCACAAACAAGTCTTTATGCTGTCGAAGAAGCGGCAGCATACTGGTGCCTACATTTGTAAAGATAAATCTGCCATGTCTTTCTAATTCTTCTTCATATGTACTATTCATGAAGTGCTCCGATTGATCTTAAGTTGATAATAACCTTATGTACATCGTTCTCGACCACTTCATGGGAGACAGCGTACTTGGCTAATACTTCCTCGACAATCTGCTCCTCCGTGCTTTCCTGCTTCAGACAATCTATGATAAAGGCGGCTGTCCGGTTGCTTCTTACCAGCCCGTGAAAGCCTCTCGCTGCGTCTCCAACTGCCACCATAATCTGCTCATCATCGGAAGTATGAGTAATAAAACCTTCCTTTAATTTCATGTCTTTTCCCTCCCAAAACTAAAAATCAAAATGAAACACCATTTTTTATCTATGGATAATTACTTCATACCTTCGTATGCCACCAAGGCGGCTTCAGGTTCCATGTTGCATCTAAGCTCAAATAATCCGGTGTTGGCTGCTAGCCGATCAAGTAAAGCTAATATCCTAATCATCGTGACCGGATTGGTGGATCGATAGGTCTGTTGGAGAAGCATCGGATATGCCAGACTTTTATCAATTCGTTCTATGTGGTTTGTGTTATCCCTTCTTAAGATCCCGATCGCCCTCAGGGGAACGGAAATGTTACTACTTAGGTGATGCTTACCATCCCAGGGAGTTCCATACGCAGTAATCCCCTTTTCGGTAATGTGTAATAACGGCTTATCATCATTTACCATAATTGCCTTCTCTCCAAACAATCCGCGCCAAAGCCTTGTATGGGTGGATTTTCCCGTTCCGCTTTTCGCTGTGAACAGATACCCCTGTCCATCCACTGCAATCACCGACCCATGGAATAGCAGGATATTATGATGAACGAACAGTTCAGAAAGCTTGCGATACACCGCCAGGGTTTCAAGGTATTCCTCCGAATAAGTCCTAATTGGGTTACCCTCTTTCTTATCCTCCGCTTCCGATTGATCACGTTCAAGGATAATATCCTCCGGGTAGGTACTCACAGAAAGCTCTTGTTGCTCTGTTGTCTCATATTGCTCACACATCCGGTGAATCTCCTTGTACATCGAGACGATTTTCACACTGTGTCCGGCTATCTTGTATCTACCCTGATGCATCTATATGCTCCCTTTCTATCATTCGATTGGATGCTCTGATGTTACCTAATACTTCTGCATCCGATTTACCTATCCTTCTATTCTTTTCCACGTTAACAATTTTACCACATATTCTATTATTGATAACTACCCCGAAGGGTGGGTCTTTTGTGCGAATTGCAAGGGGTTGTTATCTGAGCTGCCAGATTCAAAAAACAGATCACAAGTAAACTGTATCCCCATGATCTGTTTCTCTATTAATCTGATATGATTACATTCTCACAATTAATTAATGTCTCCCCATCCAAAATCATCGTCTGGGAAATCGCTGACCCCTAATGCACCACTCGCTGTGATAATATCCTCTGTTTCGAATTCTACAATCTCAATTACAGGTTCTATATATTCTTCCTTCAATGCTTTACTCCTTCTCTTATCATAATACTGTATTGTACTAGCACAGACGTAACTGAAAGCTGCATGTTCTCTATATCTATATCATGTCTTCTTACCTATGCCTTTGAGCATACTATATTATCCTTACTTCAGAGTGCTGATCTTCAGCTCTTTCACCTCAGAATAGGTTATCCCCTCAGCGTTCTTCACATAGACACGGACATACAACTGATCCGTTGTGATCGTTGCTAAATTATTCACAGTACCTACGATGAAATAAGCTTTCTCTCCGAATAACTTTACCGCCTCTTTTACTTCACCGTTCACTGTAATCTTTGAATATACCTTATTGGATGGCAGTGAAGTACATCCCGACTTATCGATTGCCGGTTGTTTATCACTTGCGGAATAGACAAATCCAACCTCTGTAGGTTCCAGTGTTTTTATGATAGCGATCAGACGAAGATCCACTGTTCCGCCTGTCTTTCTTGTCTGAACGCCGTAGTAAGAAGCAGGGCATTTCGATTGAGGTTCCGGGTCCGATCCTTGTAGACTTACTACTATATTGATTGTCTTACTTTCTGCTCCACTATAGTTGTCAGTTTCTACCATACTGACGGTAATCACTGCTGTACCTTCTCCAACAATGATAACTGTTCCCGAAGTATCTACGGTCACAATTCCCTCATTGCTACTGGTGTAAGAAAGTTTTCCATCTCCGACAAACGTTATATTGGAAAGAGTAAATGGTTCCTCTCCGATTTTCTTCTCATAGCTGGTATAACCCTCAGCAATCGTAATTTCTGCTATTGGCTTCAGCACCGTAACGGTTATCATCTCGCTTTTCTTGACGTACCAGCCACAGGTGGCCTCGCAGTAGTAGCTATAATCACCCACGGAAAGGCCAATGGGAACAGTATAGCTCTCACTTATGGCATCTTTAATTGATGTACCATCGCCATGATACCACTGATAGGTAATGCTTGTGCTTTCATCCATACCCTCTGCTTTTTGCACCGTTACACTGAGCTTGGGAGCATCAACATAACCAGAAGTTACGGACACGCTCCCAGGTTGTACGGTCAGGCCTGTGATCGGAGGGATTACAGTAACGAGAAAACTGGCAGCTTCTTTTTTGTTGACCAGGATCGTGATTGTTGCACTGCCGGATACATTACTCGGTGGTGTCACTTTAACCGTACGCTGATACTCGCTACCCCCAAAGGTAATCGCAGAATTCGGAACAACTGTTGTGTCAGAGGAAACCGCTGATATGACAGTATCAGCACTGCTTTCTGCATATCCGACTATGAATGGAATCGCATCCGTACTGCTGCCACTGTTAATGGATTGATCATTAATCGGGGTGGTTTTTGGCAACTCTGCGCTGTTGATCTTAAAGCTTACACTGCCAATCATGCATCCCTGCGGACCACCGATCTCCACACGAAGGGTACGTGTACCGCTGGGAATCGATACCCCGATTCCAACTCCACCTTCAGAAATTATATAACCATTGTGATCGTAAAAAATCAGTTTTATACTCCCATTGCCATAGATATTACCGGATGCTGTATAGTTAAGTAGTCCGACGTCAATCAGCGCACTGAACTTGCCTAAGTTAATGTCCTGATACATGTATGAAGCTGTGGAAGCGCTGTTCAAATATACCTCCTCACCTGTATCAGGTGCTTTTCCCTTAGTAAGTTTTCCTTCAGTAACTATCCAGCCATACAAACCTTCTCCTGTCACAACAAGATTCGTATCCATCTGCAAATCGGGGTTCACGATGACTTGGAAGCTCATAATAGTCTTTTTGCTACCGTCCGATACTGCAACGGTTATCGTAGCTTTTCCTACCTGACCACTGGCTGAAGTAAGCTTTATTATTCCGTTATTGTTAGCGAGCTTTACCGTAATATTGGAAGCCGGAACCAGTGACTGATTCGAGGAAGTCGCTGTGATTGTAAGGCTACTGAAAGCATTATCAATATCGCTTACCGAAAAACTCAGAGGGCCAAGCGTTTTTCCGGAAACCATTGTTTGCTCCGGTACCGTCTCAATAAACGGAGGGACATCTTCATTGGATAATACATAAAGAGAAAGATCATCAAATGCTGCAATTCCATAATTATTATGGCTACTTGTAATCGTAACCTGCAAATACCGTACCTTTGGCAATACTGCACCGGATAAAGTAACTTTAGTCCATGCGTCTGCATTGACACTTTTTTCGTGGGTTACGGTAGCAACCACATTTTTATTCTCATCAAGCTCCTTCAAGCTGATCGTCGCTGTATTGCCACCTGTCGCGCAAAGCCAGCCGCTTAAGTTGAATACCCTTTTACCAGCATCGATATCAGTAGCTTCTTCACTAATATCAACATCCTGGTAACAACTATATTGGACAGAGGCTCCGTAAAGATTCATTGCCACGCCATTACCCATATAGTAAGTTCCACCATGTGGAACAACTCCTAACACTGGTGAGGCATCATATCCACCATGATACTGTTTATTAATTCCAATAACAAGCGCATAATCCTCCAAACCATGATACGAACCCATCTGGGAGTCACCACTCCAGCCGTTATGATTCAAACTACCATCCGTGGTATTGTTACTGCTGTCATAGATAACCGTTTCTCCTCCCGGGTTATTAAGACGATTTACGATATCCTTATCTAGTATTTGAAATGGTACATAGCCTGTTGTAGCCAAAAAATTATCGTTCCCAGTGATAGTAACCTTTGCATAGTACCTGCCCGCATTGACCGGAGCACCGCCGTCACTTGACGCGCCACTGTCAATTTTGTTTGTCATAGTGGTGCCTCTAGAATCCATATAATAACCAATAATTTTTGCCGTTCCTCTTCCATCCCAGGTGAAGTGCGTTCCCTTTATCGCAGATAGAATAAATGCCGTACCATCATAAATCTTGCTAATGCCTCCCTCAATTGCTTCGATAGCTGTCTCTGATTTCTGATTGGTATAGGTTTGGTAATCCTTATATACTGTCCCACCTCTATGCTTCGGATATTCATCTTCCGGCTGACCGTTGTCAACATTCTGATACCATACCCTTGTGGCATCCTTAGCATCCTCACCATTCAGTAAATAGCAGACCTCACCGGATCGAAATTTTCCTTCCTCTATTGCCGTAACAGAATTCTGTGTGCCAACTGTATCAAGCTGATAGCAGTTTTTTAGTGTGGCACTGTTATAGCGGGCAAAGGTTTTTCCGGACTCCGCTCCCTCAACCTTACCCATATTATAACAATTCTCAACTATAGCATTATTGCCAAGCCAACCACATATCGCTGCTGATTCTTTCTCCCCTTTGATGTTTCCGACATTATAACAGTTTTTTATAATAACAGTGGCTGCTGAGTTCATATTACAGCCCAAAATACCTGCTGCAGTTTGAAAATTACTTTTCACTATTGCTTCATTCCAGCAATTACTAATTGTAAGGGTACCGGTGGTATTACAGCTACCTATGAGCCCTGCTGAATAAGCACCTCCTGTGATAGATCCGGCAACACCGACATTTTTTATAGTTGCTCCGTCTCCTACTATGCTAAACAACCCCTGATGATAGGCGTTATCATAAATGTCCAATTTCACGGTGTGTTTATTGCCATCAAAAGTGCCCGTATAAGGTCCCGTCTCCGTCCCCATTGGTGTATACCAATTTCTCTGTGTTTTTACTGTTACGATATCCTTCAGTAATATAGCATTCGCCGCAGGATTTTTATTGATGTTATTTAATTTTCCATTCACCAGCAAAGAGAACCAGGAAAGTTGCCCTCCGTTGCTAATGGCATAATAATCAATATATTTCGTAGATATCCCAAGCTCCGAGCATCTCCCTGATGTTAACTTTTCTGCCGGTTCATACGCATCACAACTAGTACAGATACCGTTCGGACCGTAATAATGTACTGCACAGCCGGCATAGGCGGTACTAATTCCACTGTAATCCAAGACCAAATGAACGATCAGGATAGTCAATGCCGCGAATAGTAACTGTCTTGTCCTTTTTTTGCTTGAGCCACTACATCGTCTCTCTATCCACTTTCTTTTTTTCATAAATTCCTCCCAATTATAATACACCTTTATAATTCACCTTATTAGATGCTAGAATAATAAATATTATACTTTTCCTATTTTACCATAGATCCTTTTCCTGACAACTACCCCGATGGGTGGGTCTTAATGAAAAACTGAGTGGTTTAATATTTGACTGCTTTCTTACCTTCCTTAAATTTTTTTACATCGTTATCTCAAAATACCCATGATCCTCCTCCAGATAATTCTGATAATCCAGGATGAATTTTGCCAGTGTAAGCCCTGCCACTATCTCATTGGCATTATCGTTCTTCATAATCAGTTTCTTCAGCTGATCTTCCTCTTTCATTCCGTGATGAATTGCCTCCACCAAGTAAAGGTCTTCTACCGATACCGGACAACGGCTGTCACCCAGGCAAAGGTAGGTATTTCCCTGCTCTTTATTCACTGTAACTTTTCTTTTCCACTTCATAATCCAAGCTCCCTTGCCTTTCTTTCTGCTTCCTGCCGATTATTTACCCCCAGCTTGCGGTACAGGTTCCTGTTATGGAATTTCAAAGTATTATAAGTAAACCTACATAATTCACAGACCTTTTTTGCTTCCACCCCCTGGCAGTAGAGGTGCAGTATCTGCTTCTCCGCATCAGTAAGTTCCTCTGTCAATACCTCCTGTATCCTTAAGTAATTAGGATAATGCATGGTCATCTCTTCTGTCATATTTATCAGCTGCTTCTCAAAGCCTTCCTCCACCGGGAGCTGCTCCAGCTCCTTCAGTAAAGGCAGGATGGCTGCTCCCTCCTTTGCAATCAGATGGAGGAAATGATACTTTTCAATTCTTGGTAATACTCCTACCAGGGTCTCTCTCCAATCCCCTAATTTCATCCGATATTGAAGGATTGCCTTTAGGACCTCATTCTCTATATCCATGTAGGTACGTCGGTATTCTTTAAAATAAATCGATAGTCGTTCAATCAGATTCAATGCTTCTTCATACCGCGCCAGAGCCAGATATACACGTACCTTCATCAGATACTGATATCTGTTCAGAATATAGAATTCCAGATGCTCATTCGGAGCCTTTGTCATCAGCCATTTCTCGACTGCCTTATTCCTTCCCTCCAGAAGGTCGAGCCAAACCTCCATCGCTGCAATATTCGGAAGTATCCGGACTGCTGCCTCGTTCTCTGCTTTTCTGGCAAATTCAGTAATCTGCATTCTTGCCACCTTAAGCTGGTTCCTGCAGATATGAAGCCGGCAGAGGATCGCTGTCGCCACGAAGCACATCTCCAGCTTTCCACCTGTATCAGCCATCGTGTAGCCACTATTTAAGAGGGTCATAATCTCATAGATATCTGTCTCCCCTCTTTCAAATAAGCTTTCTGCCAACGCGATATTAATCAGTCCGGTACTCCATTTGCCAAGGATCAGCTCAATCGGCTTCTTCATTACTCTGGCCAGCTCCCGGTCTGATTTGCTCCATTCACAAAAATCCTTTCCTCCATTCATGATGGAGGGAAGATTGCTGGTAAGCGAAACCTCGGGAATTGTCATCTTCCTGTCCGTAACAAAGACTGCCACATTTTTTAGAATGTCCACCATGGAAAGCGACCCCCTGTGCGGAAGGGTGATATCAAGATAGATGAGCCTTCTTCGTGCTTCCTTTTTCTCCCTGGTATCCTCTGCCACCTTTTTCTCAAAGAATTTCAGCTTCTCATACCAATATTCACTTTTTCCCGGTTGCAGCATAAGAGAATAGAGCATACTCATTCCCGCTATCAGCACCGGTGATGCCTCCAGCTGCTCCTCGGACAAGCCAAGGTAATACTGCCTTGTTTCAAAATAATGCCCGGAACCGGGATGCTTCTCGGCGTTCCGGATCAGAAGTCTTGATATAGCCTCTCTGTCATTCAGCTTATTATAATAGAACAGAGCTTCTTCTACACTGTCTTGTTCCTCATAATAAATCGCTGCCCTTGCAAAAACCTCTCTTTGCTGCTCTCGGTTCTCCTCGAGCGACTGCTTCCATAATAGATAATCTCTCAGCATACGGATCATCTCATAGGTTCCGTCCTCATGCTTGATCAAAAAATCTCCTACTGCCATCGCTGAATTGATAACAGCTGCAACTTGTCGATTATCGGTTACATACTCAGCAAGCTCCAGACAAAAGCTGTCGAAATTTGCCACTGCCATAAGAAGCTTACACAAAGCAGGTGGCCATTTTTCATAAAATGCCTGATTGTAATATTGAAATACATCCAGCCGTGCCGCTTCTCGTACAACTTCCGAATAATATCGTCTATTCTGCATCTGATATGTAATCATCAATATACTAAGCGCATGTCCCTTGGTATTCTGACTGATTTCCTGTATCTGTTCCAGCGAAAGCTTTACCTGAAAAGCCTCTAGCAGCTTCTCTGTCTGGGCAAATTCCAACTCAAAATCCTTTTTATCTGCGAGAAGGAACGGATGCTTAATACAAGCTGCCTTCAGCCACTCCGGAAGTCTGGCACGACCGCTCATTATTATTTGCCTGTCACCGCTATCAATTAACTCGTTAATATATTTCCGAGAGTCTTCCTCTGTAATCCAGGTAATATCATCGATGATTACTACTCGTTGCGCAATGGTGTCCGGTATCGGCTGCTCCGACAGACTGCCACTTTCTCCGCTTAACCACAATACCGTTTTCTTGCGATAATAATAACGAAGTGCCGCTGTCTTTCCATAGCCTACCGGTGCTGATAAGTACATAGGACATCCACTTGCTTCTGCTGTTTTAAGTTTTTTATAAATGGAAGGAATTTTAATATATCGATCTATCAAACGGAGGTTACTCCTTTCTCTTTCGTAATATTCCGTGACTATCCTAAAAAACTGTATCACAGAATATCAATATTACATAGTGTAAAAATCCTTCTGGTCCTCACAGAAGGATTTTTACACCTTCCTTATTGTACCATACATTCCTTTTTTGTGAACTACCCCTTCGGGTGGGTATTTGATGAAAAATTGCCATCCAATAACAAAACAATGATATACTATATTTCCTTCCAGAGTACCCTTAAGTGTAGAATGTAATCACATAAATCACAAACGTATAGCCTCCCTTTATATTAAGCAGCCCATCACAGTGATGTGATGGGCTGTCCACTAGTTTACTACCAGTATAAATTGTTTCTCCATGGGCACCAAAAAGATATCCATTGAGAGATTAATATGTACTTATCATGTTCCCGCATTTCAAGCAATCCCTTTCGATTTATCCAGCCTTCCAAAACTATCTAGCAGTAATAATTTTTCAATTTCCTTATATGACTTCCACTAGTTTTCACTAATCGCAAACGCCTTTGGGTATTTATCATCATTATACCATTCCCACGGAATTCCCCATACGTCAAAGGAAGGTCTTAGATCATTCTTTTTCCAATACCTTGGCAAGCATCTTGTCCAGTGCTTCCACATCATAAGAAGCTTCTATAAGCTCAACTTGTTCAATGGTATTAAGGGGTATAGTCCTCCCGATAGCCGACTGTTTTTCACAATCTCAATCCCCAAACAAAGGTGTGGAAAAATATCGTTCCGCAGTATCCGGTAAAATTGTTACAATCGTCTTCCCTTTTCCAAGGAATTTAGCCAGCTTTAAAGCTGCTGCAACATTAGTCCCGCTGGATATACCACACATAAGCCCCTCATATCTGGCTAAATCCTTAGCTGTCTGTATGGCCTCGCCATCTGAAATAATACAAATAGATTCATAAACCTTCTGATTGAGGATTTTGGGTATCAATCCATCTCCGATCCCCATCTGCAGATGGGTTCCAATCGCCCCTCCGGCCAAAATTGCTGCATTTTCCGGTTCTACAGCCCATATTACAATATCAGGATTTTGTTTCTTCAGAATTTCACCGATCCCCGTAATAGTCCCACCTGTGCCAATGCCCGAACAAAAGCCATGAATCGGACCTGACACTTGATTCAGTATCTCCTGTGCAGTACAATCACGATGTACCATAGGATTTGCCTCGTTTTCAAACTGTTGAGGAACATAGACCATAGGATTCTCGGCAGCCATCGCAAGAGCTGTCCTTAAACATTCATCGATGCATTCACCAATATTTCCGGCATCATGGATCAGTTTCACCTCCGCGCCATAATGCTTTACTAATTTTCTTCTCTCTTCACTAACAGAATCCGGCATAATGATGATTGTCCGATATCCTTTTACCGCTCCAATCAATGCTAATCCAATTCCCTGATTGCCACTGGTCGGTTCCACAATAATCGTATCTTTATTAATAATTCCTTGTTCCTCAGCTTGTTTTATCATATTAAGAGCTGTTCTCGTTTTGATGGAACCACCTACATTTAATCCTTCAAATTTAACTAATACATCTGCACTGTCAGGCTCCACAATATGGTTAAGACGAATAATAGGGTATTCCCTATCGCCTCCAAAATATTATTACATATCATTTCCATATCCCCCTACTAATTTATGAAAATATCTTTCTCGATCAATCCTCGATATCAATCTTGGTTATATTGTCTTCCGTCATACTTGAAAATGGAATTTCCAGCTCCTTTGCACTTTCAATATAGGAAGTAATCCACTCCTGGTATTCTGGTCCGTCAGCCGGATCTTTCAGCTCATAATTACCATCCTGCATGATATAATACACGATTCCATCCTCATCAGCATCACAATCGGAAGGAAATTCTTCATTATCATAATTCGTTTCTGATACGGTTCTATCCCAGGCGTCTACCATCCCGACACTGACGTACTGATCCGATTGCTGGTCATATTGATATAGGGTATAAGGCCAGAACTCTCCTGCCATACCCTGATTATGGGACCACCCGGCCTTAATAATACCATTATCGTAATGAGTTGCATTCGGAAAAATTCGAAGCTCTTCGCTCGTTGTCTTCGTGTCCTCATGATAGCCATAGATTATTTCGACCATTCCTGCCATGCTGGCAGTTGAATATACCAGTATTAATTCTTCTTTATTGTCATGATCAATATCATAGATTGAATACATATTTTGTGACAAATCGGTTCCTTCATTCCAATCACAAGCCTGACCATCCGGAAATATATGCTTATAATAGACATCCTCTAAAATAGACTTATACTTCTTCAGCGTTGTTGCTTTTTCGCTATCTGCTTCCTCCTTTGGCAACTCTTTCTCTGCCTGTACTGGGTCTATTTTCTCTGAATCCTCAGGTGCTTCCGATACTTCAGTCTCCTTGTCCTCCTCGGATCTCACCTCATCCTTGTCACTTTCCAACGTATCTTCCTTTGATACAGTGCTTGTTATCTCTTTCTCATCAGACTCCGATCTGTCCTTTGGTTCGCATGCAATCATCATAGTAAATATGCCTGATAACAATAACAGAGCTCCATATCTATATAGTTTCGTTCTTAATATTCTCATTTTCATTTGTTTCATCTAGATACCTCCCATTTGTATCTTAATAATCATCCCTAAATCACTTTTTATGCCAGACCTCTTCGGGCATGTTATCTTACCATAGAATCCGGATGGATATATACTATTCACTACTTTCTAAAATATCCGGATGATTTTCAAACATCATAGCTCCCCAATCTTTAATCATATCCAAATTATGGACTAATTGTCTGCCTTCGTCAGTAAGACTATATTCTACTCGTGGCGGTATCTCCTGATATTGCGTTCGTAGGATAATATGAGACGCTTCTAACTCTTGCAAGCATTGTGTCAACACCATGCTGGTTATACCAACAACCTCTCTTTTTAATTCATTATAACGGATCGTTTCAAACTCGTTTATTTTCCATATAATCGGAATACGCCACTTACCACTAATCAGTTTTAATACATAAAGTGTCGGGCAATCGTTACCATAAATATCTTTCATATTCAATGTTAATCTCCTTATCATTTACTAATTTCTATAAAATCAATTAGTAATATAAAACTGTCTTTGTCATAAAAAACTGCGTACTTGTTCTTTTACAAACACCAACTATAATTATATCAATATTAAAATTTAATACAATCTATAAGTGAGGAGCATACGTATGGAATTTATGCAAGTAATAAAGAAAAGAAAATCAATCCGAAAGTACAAAGATACTCAAATTAATGATGAGGAACTAAGACAAATACTATTTGCAGGCTGTGCAGCCCCAATTAGTAGAAAAGACTATTCCAGTATTAAAATAACCGTAGTACAGGATAAAACCATCTTACAACAAATATCTTCCTCTGCAAATTCTCCTGCTGATCCTTTATATGGAGTACCTACATTGATAATAATATCTACCACCAAGGCAAGTGTAAAAAATGTGGAATATTTTAATGTGGCATGTATTGTGGAAAACATGCTATTGGCAGCAACGAATATTAATATTGGTTCAATCTACCTAACTTACTTTTTAAGAATATTAATAAAACAAAAAGATTTATTATTGAAACTAGCCATACCTGAAGGGTTTATCCCGATTTCTGCTGTTGGATTAGGTTATTGTGTAGAAGCAGAAGAGCCGTATAAAGATACAGAGATAGAACATCGCATGAATCTAGATATCTTATAAATGTTCAGCGATACAATAAGCATAAAACATATTCTAAGCGCTTATCTAATTTCTCTTTATTAAAGACTATCATAAAATTGATAGGCTTTTGATTTTCCTTTGATATTTGTACTTGTATAATTTCATTGCATTAATCTAAAAACCTGTTGACATTAAATCAAATTTTTGTTATCATTTACCTACCAACCATTTGGTTTATAATTTTCATATTGGAGGTCTATTCTATGGGGCAAGGATTAATTACAAAAGAACGTATCTTTCAGGCTGCATTAAAGACCTTCGCACTACAAGGTTTTGAAGGTGCTCGAATGGATAAGATCGCTGCCGAAGTCGGCATCAATAAAGCCTCCTTGTACTTTCATTTTAAAAGCAAGGAAGAAATATTTCGGGAGCTTTTCCAGGATATTATCCAGAAGTACCGGGATAAGATGAAGACGATCGTAACGGGTTATAAGGATCTGCCCTGCAAAGAACGCTTGAAAGCGATCTATACCGAATATCTGGAATATAATTTGGATAATGCTGAGATGGATTTCTGGAATAGGGTATACTATCTGCCTCCTTCCAATCTACGAGAAGAAATTATCTCCATTACTTCAGAGAGTAAGCAGGAATTTGTCTCTGATCTGACATGCATCATGGAGGATGGCATAAAACAAAAGGAACTTCGTCCAATGGATCCAAGCCATATGGCGAATACGTTTTATTATATATTAACCTGTATAGATTTATCTTCAGGGCTGATGAATAAGGAACAGGCTCTACTAGACATGGATTCTTGTTTTGAAGTTTTATGGAGTGGGATAAAGGGTATGTAAATACCTTTTATTTTATTCCTATTATCCTACCAAACGGTGGGTAGGCGTATTAAAGTATCTGATCATGAAACTGTTATGAAGGACACTATTATAATAAAGGAGGATTTTAATATGGAACAAAGAGTATTGGGGAAATCAGGTATTCAAGTGAGTCCGATGGGACTGGGTTGTTGGGCAATCGGAGGTCAGTTTTATTTGGACGGAAAAATCGACGGCTACGGTGAGACCGACGATGCTGTGTCAATCGCAGCACTTCAAGCTGCAATGGATCTGGGGATTAATTTTATTGATACCTCGGATGCCTATGGTATCGGGCATAGTGAATGTCTCATCGGAGAAGCTATCAAGGGCCGCAGATCTCAGATCGTCCTAGCCACCAAGTTCGGTTATATCGGAAGTGAAGCGACAAAAACTCTTCAGGGTTACAATGTTACTCCGGAGTACATCGAGAGAGCTTGTGAGGCTTCTCTGAGACGTCTTCAAACCGATTATATCGATCTCTACCAGCTTCATGTATGGGAAATCGGGCTCTCCGAAATAGATTCTGTTATCCAGACCTTGGATAAACTCGTTTCCAAAGGGAAAATCAGAACCTATGGCTGGAGTACGGATCTAGCAGGCGGTGCCAAATTATTTGCAGAGCAGCAAAACTGCAGTGCCATCCAACAGCAGTTGAATATCCTTGAGGGTAATGAGGAGATTCTTAAGTTATGTGAGGAAAAAGGACTTGCAAGCATTAATCGCAGTCCCTTAGCGATGGGATTTTTAAGTGGGAAGTTCAAAAAAGACACGGTTTTAAGTAAGGATGATGTCCGCGGAGCAGGTCATTCTTGGACAGAAGGCGTATTTAAGGGCGGCAGACCCAACAGTGATGCTGTTGATAAGCTGAATGCTATCCGCGATCTTTTAACTACCGGAGGAAGAACTCTGGTTCAGGGTTCCCTCGCTTATCTTTGGGCAAAAAGCGGGGTAACTATCCCGATCCCTGGTTTCAAAACTGTAGAGCAAATTAAGGAAAATGCCAAAGCCATGGAATTTGGTCCTCTTACGCAAGCTCAGCTTATGGAAATTGATCTTATTTTAAAGAGTATGAAGTAAGATTAGATTTCAACTCTTGATGTGTTAACAAGATTTTTTTGCATATAGACCCCTTTTAGACAACTTGATCCAGTAGAACCCCTGATACATTGATAGTAGCAGGGGTTCTACTAGATAAATAGTATATTTTAAATTTTATGACATTAAAATGATTGACTTGCCTATAACTTCATAGTTTAGGATGAAGGTAACACAGTGAAAGGGAGGTCTATTATGAACTTAACAGACAATCGATTTATCATATCAAAAAAAATGATACAGAATATTCCTGTACTAACTTACACAAATCACGATCAAATTCCTAAGCCGCTTGTTATTATGTCTCATGGATTTACAAGCTGTAAGGAGGATTTGATACCCTGTCTTAAAGAGCTTGCCAATATGGGCTACTATGCTGTAGGCCTTGATAACCGACTACATGGCGAAAGAACAGGAGACGGTTTTGAAACAGTATTTTCTGAAGGTAATCGTTTGAATTGCTTCAAATTATTCAATGCTATAAAAGAAAATGCTGAGGATATTCGAATTCTGATTGAGTACTTTGTCCATGAACTGGACATTGATATTACTCGAGTCGGAATGCTTGGTATTTCCATGGGAGGCTTCACAACATATCGGGCTATGGCCATCGATAAGAGAATCAAAGTAGCAGTTCCGATGATTAGTTCAGCTGTATGGGGAGATGCACCTGCTGATGTTAAAACTGATGACAGTCCGGAAGTGATCAAAGCTTTTGAAGCGTTATCGAAGAGTTATAGTCCTTCCAATAACCCTAATACCTTTTATCCGGCTGCTATATTAATGCAGGCAGGTGGCATAGATGGTCATTATAGCTTAGTTAAACTGAGAGATTTCTATCATACTTTAAAATCCAACTATCAATCTATGTCTGATCGAGTCAATCTCATTGTCCATGAGGGAGTTGCTCATACTGTTACTCCAGAAATGTGGAAAAACGCAAAAGAATGGCTTGAAAAATATCTGTAGCTATGAAAAAACAGCCCTTTTAGCAAACGCCCCGTTATCATGCTTCACGGGGCGTTACCCTTCATAATTTATACAATAGTATAAATCCATTGATCCAATATAATTCCAGGCAATTCCTATTTTCTACTGCAATGTATCTTTCTTGCCCATTACCTTTGCATATTGTATCTCTTGATTTCCTCCAGGCATTTTACGTAATTCTCAAGATACTCCTCATGCTTACACTCTTCCCGACTTAGCTGATCATTCATTTCACTGAGTTTCACATAATCACAGACGATTTCAGAACTTTCCAGCAATGCTTTAATTCGGTTGATCTCACGTTCGGTCTCTTCTACCATAATCTCCAGTTTCCTCAACTCTTGTTCCTTTCTACTCTGAGCCCTTTTATCCCATGCTTTTCCAGCCGAAATTGTTTTAGGCATGTTTGTCTGAACCGTAAACTGTAGGGGATATCCCTCCACCACTGTGGTGAGCTTTCTTTCTGTATACTCCTGATAACCAAAAGGATAATAATTCACCTTTTCTTTCTCAAAAACAAGCAGAGAATCTGCTATTTCCTGCACAAAATACCGATCATGGGAGACGAACAGTACTGTACCCTCATAATTCATAAGCATCTCCTCCAGATTCTCCTTTCCTATCAGATCCATGTGATTGGTCGGCTCATCCAGGATCAGAAGATTTGGTTTTTGATTTATTATTTTGGCAAGGCTCAGTCGAACCTTTTCTCCACCCGCCAGTTGGTTAACCTTTTTAAACACCGAATCCCGGGTAAATAGGAAACACCCCAGCGCCGAACGTGCTTCTGACAAGGGCATGTCAGGGTACTCTTCACAGAAATCCTCTAATACGGTCCTGCCATTCTCAATCTGAGCGATTTGCTGGTCGAAATAGCCCGGATCGATTTGGAAGCCATAAGTGAATTCTCCTGCTATTTTATTCACCTTCCCCACCAGAGTTTTTAACAGCGTTGATTTTCCGATTCCATTTTCACCAATCACCGCAAGTCTTTGCCCCTTCTTAAGCTCGAAAGTCACTTCACTTAATGGTTTATCATAGCCGATCACAAGCCGGTTCACCTTCAAAACCTCCTGTCCTCCTACCCTTTTCGGCATGAATTGCGCATGAAAGGTCTTTTGATCATACTTGTCAGGTGCTTCAACACGATCCATGTGCTCTATCATTTTTAATTTTGATTTGGTCATAGCCACCTTGGTCGGATGATGCTTATATTTCTCGATCAGGGTCATGAGTCTTGCAATCTCCTTCTCTTGTTGGAGATAATCCTTCTGCTGCTTATCCCAGTTCATTCGCTTTTGTCTCACAAATGCTGAGTAATTGCCCTGATACCTGGTCATCCTTCCATATTCAATCTCATAGGTTACTTCTGCGATTTTATCTAAGAACAATCTGTCATGGGAAATAATCACCACCGCTCTGCGATACTGCTTTAGGTACCCTTCCAGCCATTCGATGGTAGGGAGATCCAGATGATTGGTGGGTTCATCCAGCAGCAGAATATCCGGCTTACTTAAAAGTAGTTGGATGAAAGCAAGCTTCGTCCTCTGCCCTCCGGAAAAGCTTTTGATCGGCCGCTTCAGATCAGTGAGCAAGAATCCAAACTTAGTTACGAGGGTATTCATTTCAGATTCATAAGTATATCCCCCGAAATTTTCGAACTGCTCGAGTAATTTGGAGTAGCGTTCTAATACTTCCCTCGAGTGATCTGTCTCCATTCGAATGCATAGCTGCTCCAGCTGACCCTTCCATGCAAGTAGGTTAGAAAAAGCCTTCCTCAGCTCCTCTCCTGCTGTCAGGTCCTCGTTCTAAAAGTTGATCTGCTTCAAGTATCCAATGGTTGTATTTGCCGCTTTACTAATCCCACTTGTTTCATCACTTTCCGGATTATCTAATGGAAGTAGCCCTGCGATCAGCTTGAACAATGTTGTCTTCCCGCAACCATTCCGTCCGACAACTGCAATTTTCTCCGTATTTCTAATTTCAAAATTAATATGATCCAGTATCGTATCGGCTGCATATCTCACAAGCCCGTTATTAGTTTGATAAATCATTGTATTCCCTTTCCTTTCTTTCATCAAAACATTCATGTCTTCTAGACCCACTTGTTATCTAGTCCCTCTTGTTATCTAAGCCTTTTGCTATCTATGCCTTTTGCTATCTATGCCTTTTGCTATCAAGGCCCTCTTGCTATCAAGGCCCTCTTGCTATCTAGTCCCTCTTGCTATCTAGTCCTTTTGTTAATTAGGCCCTCTTGTTATCTAGGCCTTTTGTTATTTAGATCCTCTAGTTTTCCAGGTTGCAATGTTAACTAACACAAGATTTTTATCATCACTGAGACACACACATCTGCAAATATCATCATTCCAGCCTTCTCTTGAATCCTCTCTATCATGGATCACAGCTATACAATACCTGATTGATAACTATCAATACAAAGAACTGCCGGATCAGGTGCAGCAGCTGCATACCTGTCCGACAGTCCTCCGATTTCTTATGGGTTCATAAGATTTTATTCATTCATAAGAATTAGCTCCATAGATACCTTATGAATCAAAAAAACTGCAGACAGGCCAATGCTGCTGCAGTCATAATTTCATGGATCAATCCAGATTCCTACTTCTTAATTAGGATGCCATAATGAGATACGCAAAATAATCCTCATGAAAACATCAGGAATATACTCGCATATTATCTGGCATCAACTATTTAAGAAATACAACCCCCGAGCAAAGCATAGCCGACTTTTTTAATTGTGGTCTTTGCGCGGAGATAAGTTTCACAGCAATAAACTTCTTAGTAGGTTTCACAGAGTTGTTCCTTTCAGATTTATTTTTGATTATTATAACACACATTCCAATAAATGCAAATGGAACATGATCATTATATCTGATTCAAAAATCTTCCAGTGAGGCTTGCCAGTCTAAGACAACCAGACTATTATAAGATAAGCCTACTACAAATCACTTCAAGTATCTTCGATACGTCTTCAGCAACTCTTCATTATAATATAAGCCCGAGTTACTATCTTTTTTATAATGATATTGTCCTCTAATTGGATAATAATTCGCAATGTACATTTCACCGATAAAGCCTCCATTACTCCATCCAATCCCCTCTCTGGTCATTCCGCCGAGAAGCATATCCATGTAGGGAAGTAGCAAGTCTTTCGAAAGAAGCTTACCAAAAGGGGCAAACTCACCAACCATAAATCCAACCTCATACTTGTTGGCTAATTCTATCTTCGGTAATAAAGCTTTGTGATAATAATAGTTCCAATCTACAGTCTGATTCTTATCCATATTGGAAATTCGTTCATCAGCGTAAATAAGCTTTGCCATTGGAGAACTATAATCCTCGCAATACAAATCATGCGCATATGCTCTTGTCGTTTTCTCCTTCTGCCTGATGCTGATGCTAGTCAGTCGAACAGTTCCGCTTTCGTTTACCTTGAGTTCGAATTTTTTCGTTCCATCAGGAATTTCAGCAGTAAACTCTTTCTGCACAGAAGCTAATTCACCGTCATTCTTCCCAGACTTACCTGTGATCTCCTTTTCGAAGATAACAGCCCCATCAGCCAGTATAGTTAATACATTCTTGCTGCCGCTAATCACATCATGAACATATACACCTATCGTTCCCTTTTCAAAATTGCCCTCGATGCTCAAGGTAGGACGCTCCATATTCAGAACAGACGGCAAATATACAAGCGGCCATGCCTTCGGTTCTTTTACAGTAGGGAGTTCCTCTGAGAAAAAATCCAATCCGTAGTAGCATAACAAGTTGGGTTCATAAAAATGATAAGATAAAGCTACCCCCAATTGAGCAAGACCTTCTCCTGTTGCACGATTTGCATCCGTATCGGCAATCACAACGCGGTTCGGGCATTCTGCCCAGATCGCTTTCACAATCGGTGTAAATACATGAGTGTACACTTCATCATTCTCAACCTCAGGCTCATTCATCAGATTAAAGCTTAAATACTTATTCGGTATATCTGCGTAACGCTTAGAAAGCATTTTCCAGTAATTTTGCACTTTGCCCTGCATTGTCTTATTCGTAAAAAGATCACCGGTAGATATTTCATCGGGCCATTGATTAGCCATTTCCGGCTTTCCATACATACATAGGTTGATATGAACACCATATTTTATACCCCATTCGATGAGCTTGTCCAACTCCTCCAGCTCATGTTCATTTACCTTTCCTGCCGGATAGTCAGGATAACCCAAGGTACTAAAGCTAAGCATGATTCTGACCATGTTAAATCCCTGCTCTGACAAGAATTTAATTTCTGCCTCATGAAAATTGCGATCCATGTTAGAGAAAATACATCCATCCGACGCAGAGCCTTTATTACAAAGGTTTACACCCTTCCACCCCGGGAGCTTTTGATTGGATACCTCCGGTAAACTACTTACCTTCGTTAATAATGATTTATCAATTGCATTTTGGCTTACCTGATTTAATGCTATATAGTTGGGCTTTCGTTCCATTCCTTTATATAAGCGGTAGACAGCCAACGCTGCTTCAAGACAGGTAGCTTTCTCCTGCGGGCGAAAATGATACTCATCAGTCAGCTCCATCAACTTTCGGGTGCTCGCTGCATCTCCAAAGATTGTAGCAAAGGTAACAGACTCACAAGTAAAAGGAGAATAATTCGTAAGTTTTTCATTTATTGTGTATGAAAAATCAAGATAGGTACAGTTAATTCCATTCGCATAGGAGCTTAAATATCCGTATTTTTTAAACCAGGAATCAACGAATTTCTTATTCAGTTTCTCAACCGTATAATAACTTGCAAAGGATTTTGATGCTTGCTCCATATCCATTCCCATGGCATTAGCCCCTTGATAGATAAGCTCTGCCAGCGTCTGCCTGGTGATTGGCTTGTTTTTAGCAGAAGCAGCTTTCTGACGCCAAGCTTTATTTTTCTTACCGTTATAGCTTTCAATACAGTTTTGCAGTATCGCATAGGTCTGCTTCTCAGTGACTGTACTTCTAAAATTATCAGTAAAATCCTTCGGAATAATTCCCAGCACTAGAGCATCCTTAACTTCATTGGTATTATCCTTAGGAACACCGGGATAGGCATCCGTCTTTGCAATGGCACTATTCGGTACTGCCAAAGCCAGAATAATAAGCATAGCTAGTAGAGTATTAATCATCTTTTTCATTAGATTGAATTCCCCCATTCTCCTTAGTAGATAGAACTTTATTTTATAACTATAGCCATTTGGCCCATGCTTTCTTTAATCTTGCAACGCAGTCCGGAATATCCTCCATTTTGATTTTACTAAACCCAAGAAACAGAGTGTTCGGCGGGCAGGCAGCCTTTTCTTGCCAGAACTGCATCGTAGAATATACTCTTACCCCCTGTTCTTGCGCCTTCTCTATTAGTTCTTCCTGGTTCGCCTTTTCCGTAAATTCCATCAAAAAATATTGCCCGCTTCCATTACTCGATATCTTTATCTTATCCCTGACCTCTGAGAATTCAGATAAAAACAGCTCGAGTCTTTTACGAAATACACTATTCAACCGGCGAATATGCCGTTCATATTGGCCGGTTTCGATTAGCCTGCCGATTACATATTGGTTCAGCATAGGTACTGTGCTGTTATAGGTTTCAAATTTTTCCGCATAGCTTTGCATAAGCTGTGGAGGCAAAATCATGTAACCCATCCGAATGGAAGGTGATAATGTTTTTGAAAATGTCCCCAAATAAATCACGCAGTCATTCGTATCGATCGATTGCAGAGAGGGGATTGGCTTTGAATAATATCTTTGCTCACTGTCAAAATCATCTTCTATGATATATACCTGATTATGCTGTGCCCATGCTAACAGCTCATATCTTCGGTCAATCGGTAAGGTCGCACCTGTCGGAAATTGATGAGATGGGGTGGTATATACAGCACAGGTATGCTTCATAACCGGAAGCTTTGAAATTATAATGCCATTTTCATCCACCGGAACGCTCTGTATCTTTATTTTATTATTGGTAAAGACAGATACTGCCTTATCAAAGCCGGGCTCCTCCATCAATATTGTCTTTTCTTCGCAGGGTATCAATTTGCAGATATAATCTAGTGACTGCTGTATCCCGCAGGTGATAATGATCTGACTCTCATTGCATGATACTCCCCGAGTCCTTTTTAGATAAGAAAGCAGATTGGTTCGTAAATACAGCTCTCCCTGCTTATCGGCATAGGACGATATTTTTGCCTCTCTTTCCAGTCGCTCTAAGCATTCTACCGTATATTGTCTCCAAAGCTTCTTCGGAAAAAGGTCACTGGAGAAGCTACCGTTAGTCAAATCGAACTTCACTTGATATCGATTATTACCGGCTGATATCGTTCTGGCATGATTACTAATCTCCAGGGTGTTATGTCTTTCCTTTACCTTAATCTCCGGCACCTTCATTACTAAGTATCCTATTCCCGGCTTCGCTGTAATATAGCCCTCTGCCAATAGCTGTCCATAGGCGTTATCAACCGTGTTCCGGCTTACATGAAGTGTATTAGCTAAGCTTCGGCTCCCGGCTAATACTTGTCCTTCCTTTATGGCACCCTCCAAAATCTCTTTCTTCAGCTGTGAGTAAATCTGCAAGTACAACGGCTCGTTTCTGTGTTTTTCCAAAAAAATCATATTAACCTCGTTCCTGCACAGACTGTTTATGCATTGGAATTACAAGCTCTAATCTCGTCGGTGGCACTATTTTTTCTTTTCCCGGTGGCTCTTTCTTTTTATTCACTTTATTATATCATAATTGATAATACTTTCCAATGAATTAGAGTATTGGGGAATGTAGAGTATGTAGCATATTTGGAGTAATTGGAGTAATGCTGGAATGATTACAATCGGAGAATTGATCGAAAGTATTCAATTAATCGTATGGGGAGGTAGCTTTATGCTGCAAATGTTATTGTATGGGATTGGAATCATGTATACACCAGGCCCGGTGAACATCATGGGTCTGACCTTAGGATTAAACAAGAAGTTCAGAAACTCTATCGGTTTTTTTACTGGCGTGGGCATCGCTATGTTTACTTTATTCTTGATCTTTGGCTATACCGGAGAAAAATTCATAAAGAAAGAATATTTGATTTATACCAGTATCCTGGGCGGAATTTATATCTTGTATCTTGCTATCAAGGTATGGAAAGAAGAGGTTACGATCAAGGAAACCTTGAATAAGAATTCACTGACCTTCAAGGATGGCTTTTTCATGCAGATTATGAATCCGAAAGCGATTTTAGCTGCCTTACCAATTACTACGATTAATTTTCCTGCCAATCAGATTCATGGGTTCAATATTGCAATTATGTCAGTGTTATTTGGTTTATTAGTGATTGGAGCTCCATCTACCTATTGCTTATTTGGACAGTTCTTCAGCGATTTAGTAAAAAGGAAAAAGATCTTAATTATTTTTAATAAGCTTATGGGTGTAATATTATTATTCGTTGCATTCAGTATTTTTAAAGAACATGTTTTTGAAGTACTCCTGGGAAAGAGAGCTTATTAAATATATACCCATATCACAATTTCGGGCAAGACCCTTGATCAGTAGGTCTTGCCCATGCTTTAGTTCAATCTGCCTTTTATCGTTTTCTATGATAAATTAGCTCTATGCTCAACATATGGATGGTGATTTCCTTCGCACCGGTTTTCATACAGCCTGAAGCAACAGCTCCTCAATTCGCGTCTTAGGTAAAGGAACACTAAAATAATAGCCTTGAATGCAGTCGCATTTTTTACTGTTTAGATAGAAATACTGTTCTTTTTCTTCCACTCCTTCCGCAATTACATTCATCTTCAGTTTATGTGCAATCGATATGATTTCACTGAGGATCAATGCTTCATCTCGGCGGTTTAATATTTCATCAATAAAACACTTATCAATTTTAACCGTATCAATCGGCAGATGCTGCAGATAATTTAAAGAGGAATATCCTGTTCCGAAATCATCCAGAGAAATTTCAATCCCCAGCTTACGTATGCTCTTGAGTATGTCGATGCTTTTGCTAATTGATTTCATGATACTGCTTTCCGTAATTTCGATATGGAGATATTGGGGATCCAACTGCGTACAGGATAGATTCTGCTGTAGCTCAGTGATGAAATCGCAATCCTCCAATTGAATTTCTGTCACATTTACAGCAATCGGAACCCGAGGCAGGCCTCTTTCCTGCCATTCCTTATTCTGCCTGCAGACATTTTTTAATACCCAGCTTCCGATCTCCTTAATCAATCCGGTTTCTTCCGCAACTGGAATAAAGACTGCTGGTGATATGCAGCCCATCATAGGATGAAACCATCTGATCAATGCTTCTATACCTGCAATCCTTCCATCGGATGCAAAGTAATAAGGTTGATAATAGATCTCAAATTCTTCCTTTTCAATCGCTTTTCGAAGATTGATTTCCATCTCGGATCTGATCCTGACTTTGCTCAGCATATCCTCATGAAAGAATCTGTAGTTTCCTTTCCCTTCCTCCTTCGCTTCATACATAGCTGTATCTGCACTTTTCAATATTTTCTGGTAGTCTATCCCATCCTCCGGGATCAGCGTGATCCCAATGCTGGCCGATACGTAAGTCTCTCCATCCGGAAGGCTCCAATCCTTACGGATTAAGCTTAGGATTCGATCAGCCCAGCTTTTGGCTTCCTCCCTGGATTTCACATCACTGATAATGATGATAAACTCGTCCCCTCCGACTCGAAATACATCATAATTGTTCTCCTTCAGCTTCAATAGCTCCCTGGCAACCGCCTTTAGCAGCATATCACCATATTCATGTCCTAAGGTATCATTAATATGTTTGAAGTTATCCAGGTCAACATAATAAAGTGCAGCCATGTAATTAAATTCAGCCGCCACTCGTATTAGCCGGCTCAATTTATCATTTAGCATGACACGGTTGGGAATATCAGTGAGATAGTCATAATACGCCAATTTATGAATGGCATTTTCGTGATTTTTCTTTTCATTGATGTCACTGATTGAGCCTGCCATGCGGATAATCCTACCGTTGTCATCACGGACAATCTTCGCTTTGATCAGTACCCATAAGGTCTCACTTTCCTCGGTTTTCCATTGGAATTCATAGATAAAATCATTATTTTCGCTATGCTGGCATAATAAAAAATACTCATGAAGCTCCGCCTTTATTTCCTTATCTACAGCATTGTTCCAATGAGCCGAAAAATTACTGACTTGCTCTTTACTCATTCCGATTTTCTTTGCCCATTTATCAGAGATGAAAGCCTGATCATGAATAATATCCCAATCCCATAAGCCATCATTGGCTCCTTCTGCGATCAGTCTGTAGCGCTCTTCACTTTCTGCCAGTTCCTTCCGGTTTATTTCGATTTCTTCATATTGTGATTGAAGCTCTTCATAAACTGCTGCCAGTTCATTATTGGCATGCTGAAGATTAATATAATTCGTTGAAAGCTTTTGCTTCAGCATATTAATATAGATGCGGATCAGTAATAAAAGAAGGATGGTTCCTGCCAATACAGAAGAAATGATCATGATATTATTTTTACGCTTACTCTCAAGATAATAATCCGAATGACTGTAAAAGTATTTCATATATAATTCTTCATATACACCATTCTTTTTTAACTGACGGATCCTTTGATTCATATATTTTACCAGTTCAGGCTTGTTCCTATTGACTGCATATGCCTGTGGTAAACGATACAGATCATTGATTTGGGCTGTGATGGCACCTTTCTGCCTGGAAGCAACCAGAATACCATCCATTAGCCAATGATCTTCAAAAATCGCATCTATTTTTCCATTTACCAGGTCATCGATTGCCTGAGACAGATCCTCATAAGTAACATAATCCGTAATCCCTAATTCATTTTTCAGAATACTCTCTGTATAATAGCGCTTTCCGACTCCAACAGTAATCTTGTCCAAATCCCTGATTGTGATATTACGGTAAGTGTTTCTGGTATATACCGATACACTGGAGTATAATAGGATATCTGTAAAGAGAACCTTCTGCTTCCGTTCCTCCGTGACAACAAGAATACCTCCAATATCCGTCTTTCCATTCATGATATCATCAAAAACCTTCGACCAGTTATTACAGGAATATTTTACTTTATAATCAATACTGTTAAAAATCAGATTCGCAAAATCAGGATCAAAACCATATAGCTCGGTTTGTGTCGAGAAAGTAAGGGGAGGATAATTACGATCAGCCTGATAAATCAGTTCCACCGGTTCGGCTGCAGCTACCTGATGGAATCCTATAGAAGTGCAAATGGCAAGAATGAGGAGAAAACATAAAAATAATTTATATTGAATCGATCGCTTTTCAATCTTCATACTCTCTGCTCCCTTATAATTAACGTATCAAACCTGTTATACTTCAGCCGCTTAGCTCAAGTCATCCTTTTGCTTTCCTTCAACTGCATAAATTAGTCTGTAATTATGAAGAATCCAAAAGCATATATTTCTGATAATCGGATGGTATCTGTATCATATAAAGAAGCATAATTTGTAAACTTGAAAATATTATAAGTTATTTTGTCGAATTATGCAAGTATAGGAGAAGTAAAACCAGCCTCCAGGAAATCATCTTTCCTTTAAAGACCGGTTTTGTGTCAGTTCTTTCCAATATACTTAAATTATTATTCTAGCGGTCTCAAGAGCGGAAACAGGATCATATTTTTAATATTATCCTGCCCGGTAAGCACCTGTAGTACTCTGTCCACTCCCATACCCCAGCCGGAAATCGGAGGCATTCCATATTCCATTGCAGTAATATAATCATGATCCATAATCATTGCCTCTTCATCTCCCCCAGCTCGTAATTTTGCCTGCTCCAGTAATCTGTTTCTCTGTTCCACAGGATCAACCAATTCAGAATAAGCATTGATAATCTCTGCACCGTTGATAATTAACTGAAATCTGTCTACCACCTCCGGATTGTCATCCTTTGCACGCGCAAGCGGAGATAATGAAATTGGATGCTCAACCAGGAAGGTAGGCTCTAGGATTGCCGGTCGGCTGACCTTCTTATAAAGCTGATCAATCAGATTCCCTCTTCCGAGCTTATGAATGTCGGTCTCTGATTCTATCGTGATCCCCCTCCGCTCTATCTCTGCGAGCAGTGTCTCAGCCGAAGGATACAGATTAATATCAATTCCGCAATCACGGCAGATTAGCTCCCGAAAGGTCACAACAGGCCATTCCCCCGAAAAATCGATTACCTTATCTCCGATGGTGATCTGTGCTTTTCCAAATAATTTCGTTATGACATTCGTTAACATCTTCTGCAAGAACATCATATTATCTCGGTAATTGTAATAAGCACAATATCCTTCCAGCATGGTAAAATCCTGCAGATGGCTAGCATCGATCCCTTCGTTACGAAAACATCTGGCAAATTCAAATACCTTCGTAAAGCCCCCGACAATTGCTCTCTTAAGATAAGTTTCCGGAGCAATTCGCAAGTACACATTCATATCCAGCGCATTATGATGAGATACAAATGGTCTGGCTAAGGCACCGGAGGGATGATCAATCAAAACCGGTGTCTCTATCTCCATATATCCGTCCTCTTCGAGAAACCTTCTGATTTCCTTCATAAAGTTATACTTTAACAGGAACCGTTCTCTCGTCTCCCTGTTCATAATCAGATCCAGATATCTCTGACGATAGATACTGTCCATATTCGTAATTCCATGAAACTTCTCAGGAAGGCTTCGTAATGCTTTTCCCAGAAAATATATCTTTTCTGCGCGTAAGGTTTTTTCTCCGGTCTGTGTTGTGAAGATGTCCCCTTCGGCTCCGATAAAGTCACCGATGTCATAAGCCTTTTTAAAGAACTCATATTCCTCTTCTCCAACCGCATCCTTCTTAACTGCGATTTGTACTTTTCCGTTTACATCACCTACCGTGATGAAGGACAGCTTTCCCATTCTCCGCATTAAAATGATACGACCAGCCGCTCTCACTCCGGCAGTACCATCCTCCAGATCAATGATATCCTTTAGTTCATGTGTCCTTTCAAATCGCTCAGGATAAGGATTTGTCTGTTGTCTGATCATTTCCAGCTTGCTCATTCTTACTTCGTCCAATAAATTCTCTCTCATAAAATATCTCCCTTCTGATGAAAACTAAGTAGAATGCTGTTTCACAGCATCCCCTTATTATGTAAGTTCTCTGTAGTCCTTGATGTATAAAGTGTATTTCCTTATACCCGAACTACAAATACTGAGGGCGGTCTTCTAAGCAGTCTTAAGGAGTGTAGAACAAAGCGTCTGCCCAGGCAGACTCTCGAGCCACTATATAAATGCTCGTATGCGCAATCTCCGGGAGTGCATACAAAAAACCCGCCCTTATTGAAAAGGACGGGTATGATCACCGTGTTACCACCTTTTTTCGTCTGTATTTCACAATACAGACCTCAGCAAGTACGGATCAATATACCGCTTGCATCCATCAGACAACAAGTACGGATATTCATCGATACTCTTACGCTGTAATGGGCGTTCCCATCGTAGTCTCAGCCAAACGGCAGTCGGTACGCGGCTCCAAGTCTTTTATTCAATATCCTCTATCGTATCTCTTCCCACCAACCGAGACTCTCTGCACCGCTTCCGATATCTACTTTCTCTCTTCATTGCCTTTGATTATTAATAGTGTGATTTTAGCAGATAAGTTTTTGTTTGTCAACTTTTCTGTTCTATTTCTTTACTTCTGTATAGATGCCCCGTATATTGTTTTTTTAATTCCAAAAATACATTTTGAATTCTTCATATTTTATTCTTTGATCAATTCTATCGCATGCACCCTTTTGATTCTTCCTGACATAAGGATCGCTAAGGCAAAGGTCACGAAAGCAATGACTGCTCCGATCGCTACTACCCATAATACGGGTATCTGTAAGTCTGCCTTTCTTATTCCGAGCGAATAGAAGCATAAAAGCCAGGTTTGATTTATCAAAAGCTTCCCTGCGATTCCTCCTGCTGCTGCACCCAGAATAGTTGACGGCAGCATGCTGTATGCCTGTTGGAAGATTAACTGCCTGCTGGAATAACCTACGGCTTTTAATATTCCAAGCTCCTGGCGCCGATTAATGATCATCGTCTTCAATATCATATATAGTACCACGGTTATGACAAGTACTACGATAATCACGATGACACAGACCACCATAGCTGATAATGCAGCAAAGCCTCCAAATACCTGCTCCAGTAATTTATCATAATCCAGGAAGGAACTAATCCCATCTCCATGGGTTTTCTGGATATCCTTCAGAAATATGTTTGATTTACTATCCTTCTGCAGATAAATAAACAGTGTTGTTGGCTCAAAGCCTTTATCTAATTTGGCAAATCCGGCTTTTGTCATCTCGCAGGCCTTACCATTATAATCCAAAGCCTGAAGTAACCCGACAATCAGATAGGAATGGCTTTCCTCCTGATACTTTACCGTGATCTCATCTCCGATTCCGAGTCCCTGCTGCTCCGCGATTCCGTTTCCGATCACAATCTCATTGTCATGGAGAGGATTTCTTCCCGCATAGCAGAGATCATTCTCCAGCTTATCATATTCATCAATAATGAATAACGAGATATTCTCGTCCTCTATTTTCAGACTGCTTTGATCATAGTAGATGACCTTCTGTACCCTCTCATCCGTAGACAGGCTGTTCCGGATCAGCTCAGAAGCTTCATGTGTCCTAGCTGTTATGCTGACCGACGGATTTTCTTCACTGAAGGCATTGATAAACTTCTCGCTTTCCATAACCGTATTATACATACCGCTTCCTGCAAAGACTCCGATAAAAGTCATCACGAATAGGATCAGAGTCAGAAAAACATTCTGCTTATAGTAATGACAGAAATTCTTAAGTGCCATTCCCAGATGAATATTGCAGATCAAATTCTGTAGAGGAATTAAATTCTTCCTAAAGCTATGATGCCTGATTCCGCTGCGCAACGCTACTACCGGATGGAGCCTTTTAATTCTTCTGGCAGAGATCAAAGCTGTGCAAAAGACTAATCCGACAATAAATCCTGCCACTAGGACCGCTGATTTGGAATCGAATCCCTGTGCAAAGATTAATCCGGTCAATTGCTCAAATATAGCATTGACAACTGGAAATAAAAGATACGATAGTCCTATCCCCGAAACCACAGAGACTACGGTCAGGAGAAGGTAAGGGAGGGCGACAGCAGTAACTACCTGCTTGGAAGAATACCCCATTGCCTTCAGTATCCCCATATTCTGCATCTCTTCCTGTATATTATATTTGATTCTGAAATTAATCAGGATTAAAGTAACAAGCGTCAACAATACAGAAAAAAAGACGATCATTGAGGCTGTAATACTTGCTGTGAGAGTCCTCAGTCTGAGATTTTTATCATAATAGCCATCACTGATCATCGTTTGTGATGTCAAAGACCCGGATATTTGATCCATGAATTGTGTATGCAGCTTTTTACTATCTGCTCTGTCACCAATGGTCAGGGACAAGGTAAACGCTTTCTCTGTATCTGTTGCCCCTGAGTAAAGCGTATCAAACTCCTTCTCGGGAAGATAAACAGCCAGATTACCGCAGTTATTATTACCATACATCAGATCCTCTACAAATCCGGCTATCGTAAAGGTATAGGTCATCCCATTGCTTTCATATTGATATTGATCCCCTATACTGCAGCCGCTTGTCTTAATCCAATAGGATACATAGGCCGGATGACTGATTTTATTAAAATCGAGTGTTTCACCAACCGGTTCCAATCGGTTGAGGGAATGCTGCTCATCTAGATCAAAGAAGATATGACGGAGTGTACTGCCGGTATCGCCGTAAGAGGCCTCTCCCGACATCATGATGCTTCTTCTGGTCTCAACCTGATTGACACCTGCCATCCCCCTTGCTATTTCAACAGCTTTCTCCGACAGCGTTACATCATTCAACGAAAAGAAGATATCAGCACACTGATACTGATCCAACTTTTCAATGTAGTTTTTCTTGTTATTCAAAAGCGTTACCAGACCAATATTTAATAGTCCTGCTGCCAGCACTACCACCAATAGAAAAGAGATAAATTGCCCTCTGTATTTACGCATATTATGTGAGGTTAGTACGAGGTACTTAAGCATCCTACCACCCCATTTCCCGAAGGAAGGTCTCTAGCTTCTGTCTCCGCTCAGAATTCCCTCCCTGTTCTTTATAATCGCCCGGTCTGCACTCACCGAAAATAGTTCCATCCTTGATGTAGATAATTCTATTTCCACGTAATGCGGTCTTGATATCATGTGTAACGAGGATAATACTCTGACCTTCCCTGTGAAACTCCGATAAGACATTTAATACCGCATCTGCATTACTGGAATTCAGAGCACCCGTAGGTTCATCTGCAAATAACAGGTCAGGCTGGTTGATCAGTCCTCTGACAATTGCGACTCTCTGCTGTTCTCCACCCGACAGCTGGGAAGGGAATTTGCGATATAACTCCTCCGAAATGTTTACTTTTTCGAACAGCTCCTTTGCTCTCTGAACTACTTTCTTTCGATTATTGTCTTTTAAATATCCACAAGCAAGCACGTTATCCATAACACTCATCTTATCGATCAGATAAATCTGCTGGAATACAAACCCGCAGCTCTGTTTGCGGAATGCAGAAAGCTTATCATCTGTCAGCTCAGATATGTTCGTGTTCTTATAGATAATTTCACCGAGCGACGGTTTATCCATTCCTGACAAAGAATAAAGCAAGGTAGATTTTCCTGCTCCCGACGGTCCCATGATGATGGTAAAATCCTTCTCGTATACCTCTAAGTCCAGGTTTTTTAGAATATGCTGCTGGATTCCCCCATTGGAGTAGGTCTTGCAGAGCTTTCTGGTTGTTAATATACTATTCATAATATCCTCCGTTTCCTATCGCAGCGTTCCTCTGTCCTTTTTTCACTCTGATAGCTGCATCTGTTTTTGTAGTTTAAGCATACAGGATATCAGATTAATTATCTTTGTCTGTTTCTTGCATAATTCTTATTTATTTCTTAATTCCTTTCCTCCTGCCCGTGAATACGCATCCTGCCCAAAATTATATATAATGAAGTGTAAATTTAGCCTGCTTATATAGGAAAAAGTTTGCTTCACATAATTTCTGTATCATGTATTTAACAAAGTTAGCTTCAAAAACTTCTCTGTATCATGTATTCAAAAAAGTTAGCTTCGTAACCTTTTCTGTATCATGTATTTAAAAAAGTTAACCTCACAAACTTCTCTGTATCATATATTCAATAAAATTTAACTTAACAAACTTTTTAGTATCATGTATAAAGAGCTGTAATCAACAATGTCCTTCGATACGGGGAAGGACCTCGCTGACAACAGCCTTTATCAAAACCTCTTTAGAGATAATTATCATACTATTTCAAAGGACAGAACAACCGCAAACCCGTCTACACAATCCGCCAATTCAAGGCTTCCGCCCATCTTCTCCATAAAGTAATCTGATACAAACAATCCAATCCCGGTACCGCTTTTCCCTTCACTGTTCCTGCCTCTGTAATACTTACGTTTCAAAAGAGGCAACTCCTCTTGATCCAGACTCGTTCCCCAATCCCTCAGCCGAATGCATAGCCGGTCATTATCGATCCAGGAGTCAACGTCAATCTGAGTACCTGCATATTTATAGGAGTTACTGATGATATTATCAAAAACCTGCTGAATTCTTAAGGGATCGCAGTAAATCAGGCAGGAGTTCAGTGTAAAATCCTTGATTTTATGTTCATAGTCTGCTATTAGAAGCAAATGGTGCAACTCCGTACTGGCATATTCTTCTCTGTTTACCTTTAGCTCCTGAAGCTCCTCTAAAGCAGAATGGAACAGATTATTGACAAGCACTTCGATCTGCTCGGCCTTTCCATGAATGGTATCCAGCTTCTGCTTTACTGACTCCTCGGTAACCGTCACCGTAAGCAGTTCAGAGATCGTCATGATAGAGGCCAAGGGGGTTTTGATATCATGACTTAGGGAGGCAACCAATTCCTTTTTACTCTGGCTTGCTTTCCTCTCACTTTCTCTGGCAGCCTTCAGCTCATCCCGCATGAGATCAAAGCTTTCTGTAAATGCACCGAAGATGTTATCCTCATCCATTCTAAGCGAAAGCTCCAGATTACCGGCCGCAATATTACCGGCAAACTCCTTCATTCTGCGAAATGGCCTGAGTACTCTGCGCTCCAGATATAGATAAATACACATCATTGTAAGAACGCAGGCCAGCATTACGGTTATCATGAGTATAGTAAGTGTCTTTTTTACCTTAGAAAGACCGGAAGCATTATCATAATATACTACAGGTATACCATTGACAAAATCAAGCACCAGTCGATATTCCTTCAGCTTCTGCCGTACCTCCGGGGAGTCTGCCCCTCTCTCTTCCACTGTTTTTAGCAGATCATTGGTATTGATCCTATCTACCTTACCGGGCTCCAGACTCCACAATACCGAAAGGAAGGGGATTAGCAGGAGCAGAAAAACCATCAGCATAATTATAATGATCTTCTTAGTCTTCATAGCAGTAACCTCGGCCCCATATTGTCTTGATATGGACAGGCTCGTTCGGATCCTCCTCTATCTTCTCACGAAGATGTCTGATATGTACATTTAAGGTACTATCCCCGGTAAAGGAATCCTCCCAGACATGAGTAAAAAGCTCTTCTTTTGGAATGATGCGGCCCTTATTCTGAAGTAAATAAGCGAAAAGCTTGAATTCCATCGCCTTCATATTGACTTCCTTATCCCGGACATAGACCTTTCCAGTAATCTCATCGAGACAGATCTGATCCGAAGAATGAATGATATTCTCCTGTGAATCTTTGGTCCCAATCCGTTTTAGGGCTATTTTCACCTTTGCCAAAAGCACGCTCAAGGAATATGGTTTCTTGATATAATCATCTCCGCCGATATTTAAGGCAATCAAGATATCCTCGTCACTGGTTCTGGCACTGATAAATAAGATTGGGATATTCATGGTCTGTCTCAGCTGCTTACATAATTCGAAGCCTGACCTGTTATCTAAATTAATATCTAGCAAAAGCAATTCTACGGAATTCTCCGTCAAAAATTGAAGGCATTCCTCATAGGACTGGACATAATCCGTCTTCACATCAAAAAGATTAAAATACTCACTTGTGCTCTCTGCCAGTTCCTTCTCATCATCCACGATCAGACACTGATAGTTCATCTTCTCTTCTCCCTCTCCCGCTCCGTCTTTCCCTGTTAAGCTGGTCCTGCTCATCTCAATTTGTAATCTCCTGGCTCTGAGTGACAGCTTAAATATTACCTTCAGCATAGCATAATATAACCTGTTTTTCCATAGCTGGATGAATTTTTGAGACCTTTCACTCTTCATAACATGATGTTGCAAAGCAGCATTTGGTAAACTGAAGATTTTTTAACCCTACCTCGTTTCTAATAATATTAAATCATTTTGTATTATGGAGGAGCTTAGGATATGGGAACAAACATTAAAAAAATCTTATTCATAGCATTGCTGGAGGTAATCATGCTCATAGTAATGTTTGCAGTCATGTTATTTCTAAAAACATTAGGAATAGGAGGCGGGATCATTTCAAAAACAATACCCTTCCTTGCTATCCTAATATGCCTTTGTTTTTCTTTCTTTGCTATCGATAAAAATCGTTTGAGTTGGAGAATAAACAGGCATGCTATTCTAGCATCAATACTATTTTTCGTTATCGCCATGTTTCCGGCCTTATTTGATATGAGTTTTCTTCAGAAATTAATGAAAGGTGAAGTTAATTACAGCTGGCTGGGATATTATCTTCTGGTTGCTGTTGCAGAGGAACTTTTCTTTCGTGCTTATGTCAGAATTAAGCTTTATAGTCTTGGTAAAAAATATTGGATTGTTACTTCTGCAACTGCTTTTTCAGCAATTCATTTTATAAGTAGTGAACAGCTTTCCCTATTCTTTTTCCTTCTAATATTTTTGTTTGGTGTCTTCCTGGCTGTAACTTATGAGATTATTAATAGCATCCTACCCTTAATCGTATTTCATACGTTTTGGAACTTCATGGCAGACTACTCAGAAAATTATAATAACGTATTAATCGTATTAGGAATCTGGGCTATTATGATCCTTGTATCATTGGCGCTTCGTGCTGCAAAAACAAACAATCGATTGATAGCCTTCCATAGAAAATAAAGAAAAAGCCTGCCCCATATGAACTGGCTCCTATAAGTTAGATTTTTGATATGTACCCAGATATCTGAACACATAATTTTAGGTCTAACTCATAAAAGTCAGCTCATACAGGGCAGGCTTTTTCTTTATATTATATTCTTTCGCTTTTCAGCTTATATATCTGTACCATTCCACTTTCCAGCGAAGCTTTCACATCGATGATACGCTGATTACCTGAGCCGCGAAAAGGTAGACTAATATCTTTTAATTCCTGCACGAACTCTCCATCCACCAGTACATCGATCAGACTTAACAGTTCGTCTGTATCTTCACACCGGGCGCGACTGTCCTTTAACAATTCTTTATCGAACAGATACCCGGTGTAGCACCAGATATCCTTCCCGGGGTAGTAGCTTCTTACCTTCTTCAGAAAAGGTAGCAGTACGCGCTGATTCTGTCGCTCGAAGGGCTCTCCTCCGAGTAAGGATAATCCGTCGATGAAGTCCAGCGACAGCGCCGCCAGAAGCTCCTGTTCGGCCTCCTCCGTAAAGGGCTTGCCATAGCTAAAATCCCAGGTCTCCTCATTGAAGCAGCCCTTACAATGATGGGTACAGCCTGATACAAACAGGGAAACCCTTACTCCTTCTCCGTTCGCGATATCATATTTTTTAATCTCTCCATAATTCATATCAATAAAGTAAATATACTTCCTTTCCTCATTCTCATCCTTTACAGATGTAGCACTCTTTCGCCGATTTCCTGAGTTCTGCCCTGATTCCAGAACTGTGTTCCGATATAACCGCAGGTCCTTCTGGCAACATTCATTTTATCCTGGTTCCGGTTACCACACTTCGGACATTCCCAGACCAGCTTGTTATCCTCGTCCTTGACGATTAATATCTCACCGTCAAAGCCGCACTCCTGGCAATAATCACTTTTGGTATTCAGCTCCGCATACATGATATTGTCATAGATAAACCGTATCACCTGCATCACTGCGGGTATATTGTTCTGCATATTCGGCACTTCCACGTAGCTGATAGCCCCACCTTTGGACAGAGCCTGGAATTTCGATTCGAAAGCCAGCTTTGAAAATGCATCAATTTTTTCTGTTACATGAACATGATAGCTGTTCGTGATATAGCTTTTATCCGTGATACCTTTGATTATGCCAAAGCGCTTCTGTAAACACTTTGCAAATTTATAAGTTGTGCTCTCAATCGGAGATCCGTAGGTGCTAAAGCCGATATCCGTCTGCTCCTTCCAAACGTCGCAGGCGTCATTCATATATCTCATAATGTCCAGAGCAAAATCCTCTGTCTCAGGGTTGGTATGCGATTTTCCTGTCATATACTTTACGCACTCATATAATCCTGCATAACCCAGAGAAATTGTAGAATAGCCTCCGAAAAGCAGCTTATCTATCGTCTCTCCCTTTTTCAGACGTGCCAATGCACCATTCTGCCAGAGGATCGGAGCAGCATCAGACAAGGTTCCCTTCAAGCGGTTATGACGTTGCATCAAGGCACGGTAGCAAAGGTCCAGTCGTTCATCAAATATCTTCCAGAATTTATCCACATCTCCGCCTGAGGATAGAGCGATATCCACCAGATTCAGAGTGACCACTCCCTGATTAAAGCGTCCATAAAATTTATAATTCCCTTGTTCATCCTTCCAAGGACTCAAGGCACTGCGGCAGCCCATCACAGGGAAACAGTTTCCCTCCTTCAGCTCCATCATCTTCTTTTCGGAGATATAATCGGGGACCAATCTTTTCGCGGTGCACTTTGCTGCCAGCTCCGTCAGAGAGTAATATTCTGTGCCTTCCTTGACATTATCCTCTTCCAGTACATAGATCAGTTTCGGAAATGCCGGAGTTACCCATACACCGGCTTCATTTTTTACTCCGTGAAGGCGCTGTTTTAAGGTCTCCTCAATGATGATAGCAAGGTCCTTCTTCTCCTGTTCGTTCTTTGCTTCGTTTAAGTACATGAATACAGTCAGAAAAGGAGCCTGTCCGTTCGTAGTCATTAAGGTGATTACCTGATATTGAATTGTCTGAACCCCCTTGATGATCTCCTTACGAAGTCTTTTCTCAACAATTTCTTTGACCTGTTCCTCGGTTACGGTGCAGCCAAGGATCTTTACTTCCTCCAATATCTCGGTACGGATTTTCTCTCTTGAAATATGTACGAAGGGAGCCAGATGAGCCAGACTGATACTCTGACCTCCATATTGATTGCTGGCAACCTGAGCAATAATCTGGGTAGCGATATTGCAGGCAGTAGAAAAGCTATGGGGCTTTTCAATGAGTGTTTCGCTGATGACTGTACCGTTCTGAAGCATATCCTCTAAATTAACCAGATCACAATTATGCATATGCTGAGCAAAATAGTCTGAATCATGGAAGTGGATGATGCCCTGTTTGTCAGCTTCTACGATATCGGGTGACAGTAGCAGCCTGGTCGTGATATCCTTGCTCACCTCACCGGCCATATAATCACGCTGAACACTGTTCACTGTCGGATTCTTATTGGAATTTTCCTGCTTTACATCTTCATTGTTGCACTCAATGAGAGACAGGATGCGATTATCTGTAGTATTTGCTTTTCTGACCAGAGAACGCTGATACCGGTATCTGACATAGCTCTTCGCCAGATCAAAGGCACCTGTTGCCATAATCTGATCCTCCACCATATCCTGTATCTCCTCAACTGAGATAGCTCTATTCAGTTTGTTACATCTATATTCCACATACTCTGCAATTCCCTGGATTTGCTCCTGGTTTAGAATTCTTTTCTCAGAAGCGTCATTTGCTTTCGTTACAGCCGCAGCAATCTTTTTGAGATCAAATATTTCTTCCGATCCATCCCTTTTAATAATTTTCATACCCCATATCTCCTTCTGTACAATTTCTTTCCCAAAATAAAGCATCAAAAGTACTGCGCACTTTTTCCTGATATAATATGCCGATATCCAAGCAAGCTTGTCTATCGGCATATTATATCAGGAAAACACCTAAGGTGCTTCTGACACTTTACTAATTTCTCTGCCACTTATGGTTGGAAATTAACTATAATACAAAATATAGTAAAAGTCAATAACATAAGCACAATATAAGGTATAAAATTTACCATTCTCATTCCAGTATTATCATATCTTACCTCATAAGTCTTCTGATATAAGTATTGTGCTATATTTCGACATAGTATTTGATTTTTCTACATATCGTATGCTATAATCCTAAGCAAAGGAGGTACTACTATGTTAATTTCTGCAATTATTTCGATTACCACCGCTCTTGTTTTTTATACCATCGGAGTATGGAGCGAGAAACTACAAGGTCGATTGAAAAAATGGCACCTGATCCTTTTTTATCTGGGGTTAGTGTTCGATACACTGGGTACAGCCCTGATGAGTAGACTGACTGATGGCGGTTTCGTACTAAACTTTCATGGAACAACAGGTCTGCTGGCACTTATCCTTATGCTCCTCCATGCACTTTGGGCTACGATTGTTCTGCTAAAGCATGAGGAGAAGGCCAAGGTAAATTTCCACAGATTTAGTATCATTGTATGGCTGATCTGGCTGATTCCTTTTGTCTCCGGTGCCACCTTTGGTATGACAAGATAGCTATTCTTTTCTCAGCTCACTCCTCGCCATCTTTCTTACCAGATAGATTCCCTGAATAATCACCAACATACTGCATACCATAGCCATTACCTGTGCCGCCTCATCGCTGGCTGTGATTAGATCAAAACCCCCATGCCAGATTAATACTGGTATGACACTGAAACGACTTTCACTACATAACCAGGCAAGAAGGATGGAACCAAAACTCAAGCTGATTGCCCAGCCAAGGATTCCTGGACCCATATTAATATAGTTCTCATTAAAAAAGAATGCCGGCAGATGCCAGAATATCCAGACGAGCGCAACAATCAGGGCACTGATCCGAAGAGAATACCGCTTGTTGAGTTCGGGAAGAAGGAAGCCTCTCCAACCGGATTCTTCACCAATACCGAAGGTTGCTACCCATACAAAGGCAGTCTGAAGTATATTTAAGCCCGGAAGCTTTTCGGTGAGTCCGAAACGGCTCCAATCAGGCCAGGCACCGACCATCAGCCGATGTATGATTACTGAGGCAATCCCGTATAATATGGGCATCAGAATAGCAATTCCAAGCCATTTTAAGGGAAAGCGTATCGAATAAGTCCGCTTGATCCAACTCTTTATTTCCTTCTTCCCTCCTGTAATCAGAGAGGTCACTGCAGCAGCAATCAATGGACCAAAGGAAGCAAGATAGAACTGATAGGGGAGCAGTGGGATGTTTATATCCCTTACCTTGTTCATAAGCAGAGGCAGCCATAGCAGCCAGGTAATACCGTACGCTATCATAATATAAATTATGATCTTCCTGTTTTTCATTTCATCTCATCCTTTCTTTTATAAAGACTATCTGCAGCATAACTATATATCCATCACATGATACCATATTTACTTCATGATTAAAATAACACGGGTATAAAAAAGCTGTAGCAAAAAGGTTTCATATCATGAAACTCTTTGCTACAGCTCTATTTAATCTTTAGAAATCAATAACAAATCAATAATCTGTGTTTATTTCGAAGAGTTCTAACATTACTTAATCACGATTCTTCCCTGACCGGTAGTAACGGAATATTCCTCTCCTACAACACCCTTCAGATTCTCTGTCAGATATCTGATCAGAATTTCGTTATCGACAGCAACCTCATCCTTCAGAATCTTACTGCCTTTGAACATGGTATAACCGTCACCGGAGCTCTTTAAGGTATAGTTGATACCTGCTAAGGAATACTTCTTCTTTAAGTCCAGCTTCTCATACTTACCGGTCTTGCTGTTTAATACCATAACATTCTGAACACGGTACGCTCCGCTAACCGACTGGAACAATCCGGTCGCATCTACAACAACAGAGGTAGGAACTGCAGAATTAATCTCGTAAGTCATACCGGAAACCTGTAAGAAGCCACCACTCTCTGCAGGATAATTCTTCGCGCCTAATTCAAGAGCATTCAAAATCTGCTGTCCTGTTACTTCCATGACACAGCCCATATTGCCGAAAGGAAATACAGATAATAGACTATTATATGTAACATCGCCTTTGGCAATATTATCTCTGATACCGCCACCATTCATAATAGCAACATCAGCATCAAGAACGGTACGTAAAGCATCAGCGCAGAAATCGCCGAGGTTCGTTTCTGCATTACGGACTGCACGTTTATTGGTGGTCAGATTCAAAGTAGTGAGATCAACAGAAGTCTTGCCGATTACTCTGGATATCTCTGCAGAATATCCTTTTTTCACTGTTGCAATAAACTCCTTAATTTTCTCATCTGTCTTGGTATATTCTTTTAAGGATACCAACTGAGCAGAAATCTTGCCTTTTTTAGTAATCAGAAGCTTACCGATGTTCGCGAACTTTGTACCAGTAGAGGACACGATAACATCTTTACCATCTTTGTTTTTCACGATGGTTCCTGCATAGATACTATGGGAATGTCCATCCAGCAGTACATCAATGCCTGTTGTATTGCTGATTACACTGGTAGAAGTCCACTGACTTGTGATGCCATCTGTACCAAGATGTGCAAGAGCTACAACATAGTCGGCTCCGGCCTTCTTTGCTGCATTGACTGATTTCTGAACACGATCATATAATGCCTTTCCGGTTGCATCTCCACAGAAGCCGTAGATAAAATCACCCTTCTTATTCTGGAAGTAAGTAGGGGTGGAGGTTGTAATGGTCTCCGGGGATGAAATACCTACAAACGCTACTTTTTTATTGCCATATTTCTTAATTGTATAGGATTTAAAAACAGCTTTATTCTTTTCTAAATCCATGAAATTACAGCTTACTGCCTTACTTTTCAAAAACCTTGTCAAGAATTTCAACTGATCGATTTGATAGTCGAACTCATGATTACCGAGGGTAACAACATCATAACCCACCTGGTTCATGATGTCTACGATGTTAGCGCCCTTTGATAAAGCTCCGATCGTAGCACCCTGTGCAAAATCTCCGCTTGAAACTGCGGATACATAATCTGTTTTCCCCAACATGTCTTTCTTAAGTGCTGCCATGCTTGCATATCCGTCTACGGCACAGTGAACATCATTATCATATAGAATAACAATATCACCAAGTGATACATCATCTGCCGGGCTAACTGTCGCGACAGCCGGCGCAGCTGTCTCTGCGGCCAAGCCAATCTGAGCAGGTGCCCAGGACACCCCTAGCATTAATGCGGATACGAGTACTGCTAATGTTTTCTTTGCAAACCTATTATACCATTTCATACTGTTTCTCCTCTCAAAAGTAGAGTAATAATAGAGTACTAAAAACACTATATAATATTACCACATTGTCCAGATAATTACAATGAAACATTCGATCGAAATAGTATCTGTTCCTTTCTTTTGAGACATGCTACAATAAGTGAAGAAGAATAATAAATAATCCTTTTTTGTTACAATAAATTATCTTTATACTAAGAAAGGAAGGAAGCTATGGTAATTAAAAAATCAAAGATAGCAGTAGTCGGCTGCGGAATGGTCGGTTCCTCCACTGCCTTCAGCCTGGTGACGCAAGGAATTTGTGATGAGATCCTGATGATCGATATAAATGAGGAACGAGCGCTGGGGGAGGTTCTGGACCTTCGCGATACCATCAAATATCTGGATCGCAATGTCAAAATCCGAAAAGCAACCTATGCGGATTGCGGGGATGTTGATATCATCATTATTACCGCAGGCGCACCGCCGAAATATGGTCAAACCAGACTGGATACCTTGGAAGCTAGTGCGAAAATCACACGAGCAATTGTTGAACCTGTCATGGCCAGCGGATTTGACGGTATTTTTATCGTTGTATCTAACCCGGTTGATATTATTGCACATTATATTTTCAAACTATCCGGTCTTCCGAAAAACCAGGTCATCGGCACCGGCACTGCATTAGACAGTTCAAGACTTCAGAACTTCATAGCCGAACTGGTCAATGTTGATCCCAGAAGCGTATATGCGTACTCCATGGGGGAGCATGGGGATTCTCAGATGGTCCCCTGGTCTACGGTAACCATCGCCGGAAAACCCTTTTACGATATCATTCAGGATAACAAAGAGCTGGTCGGAGACGTGGATTTGGATGAGATTGTGAAAAAGACCACTCGGGAAGGATGGGAGATTCTGAACAGAAAGGGAACTACCTCCTATGGAATTGCTTCTGCCTGCGTAGGAGTAATTAAGGCAATTCTGTATGATGAGAACAAGATTATACCGGTCTCAACCTTATTAGACGGTGAGTATGGACAACATGATGTATTTGCCGGTGTTCCTACCATCCTTAACCGGACCGGCGCTGCAGATGTCCTGGAAATTCATATGACCGAGGAGGAGCTGAAGAAGTTTCAATACTCAGCATCCGTCATCCGTGAGTATTCTCTTAAAATCCAATGATTCTCTTCAAAAATAAAACACCTCCTATGAAGTTGAAATAAGCCCTAAGTCTGGAATACTCCAGCCCTAGGAGATCAATCCAACTCCGCAGGAGGTGTTTTATTTTGTCAGCAAGCTATAGTCAGGGCAGAAGTTATAGTTCGGCTTTACTCTTTAGGAACTCCTTACACCTCTTCGACTTAATAAAATACATATACCAGGCAACCGTAAATACAACGATGTAAGCGAATGGAAATAGTAACTCCCAAGACAGCATTTCTATAAACGATTTATACTGTATGGTCCCAATTCCGATCATATTCTCATAGTCTGCGATGGTAAAAAATAATATGGTATAACACGCTGCTGAAAATACAGCTTGTATGATCAGATACAGCTTTGACCAGGTAACCGTATTCTTATTCAGCGTAAAGCAGATAACTGCTGTTACTACTGTATAAAGAATGAAAAGAATGCAAATTGCAATCAAGACCGTCCTAAGGAGCACATTTTCTTTAAAGGCTTCGTAAAAACGTGCCATAAAGGACAATGTCGGTAAAATATCAATGACTAAAATCATGATAACAAAAAGCAGCAACAGACCTCTCTTTTCTTCCTCATACTCAAATGGCTTTCTAAATTCTTGATCCACGCTCAATCCCCTCCCCATGATAAGAATTTCAGCATATAGAACGATAAGTTTCAAATGTGTTTTATATTTTACAATAAAATGGATTATATTTCAATTCCGTGGGATAAAGTCAGCAATTCCTGTCCGTTTTTCAAACTCGGGGAAATACAACTATTGTCAAGGTTAAGCATGTTCGGCCTTCCTGTTGTATATTAGTATGATAATGCTTGGTTATTACAAAATTTAAGTGGTTTGTACATTCTATACGATTTTTCTAAATGTTATAATTAAATTATCAAGCTGGAGAAATTTACTGATTTACTAACAGAAGACAAACCACGATATCACACATAAGTGATTAGAAAGGTGACAGTATGGGGCTTAAGTTGAATAACATTTTAAAGTTAAGTAATGCTGGGGGAATACAGAAGAAACTGATTGGAAATTTTAATTTAAAAGCCGGACGGGAGCACCTTCCGGAAGATAAGGAAGAGCTTTTGAAAACTCTCCCGAAAGTAAAACTTTTTTCAACTCTTAAGTTTCGGTTGATCGCCAGTTTTTGTATTCCGGTTGCATGTATCATTGTACTTGGAGTTGCCTCCTTCGAGAAGGCATCCTCGGGAATTAAGGATAATTACGAGATTTCTACTGCAGATTCTATCAATATGGCCGCGGAATATATGCGCTTTGGCTTCCAGAGTGTAGTAGCCGCAAGCAACCAGTACGTGAGCGATCCTACGATAGCGCAATACCTTCGTAATGCCGGTGATAAAATGGAATTAGCCGATACCAATACTACTGTCTCAAAATCCCTCTCCTCTAAAAGAACCTCGGACGAGTTTATTTCAAATATATATATTATTTCGGATACAGCATTATCAATTACAACATCCCAAATAAAGTTTAAGGATAAGTTTTATGCAGGCTTTGCAGAGACAGAGAACGGAAAGTTCCTGATCGCCAATCCAATGAAAACACTGTGGGACGGTCAGGATGAATACCTGGATGAGAAGCTGCAAACAGGGCCTGAGGATTATTCCATGCGATTGATCCGTGGCTTCGGTAGATTAGATTCTGTCCTGATTATGGATATCAAAGCTGAGGTTGTGGACCAGATACTGGCTAAGCTCTCTATTGATCCATCCGGTATTCTCGCAGTGATTACTCCGGATGGCAGAGAAATCGTCAGTCGGGTCAAGGAGGAAACGGCAGGTGAAGAGCCTGCAGCCACCGATGAGGCAGCTCCTTCCGGTCCACTTTTTACCGGGGAGTCCTTCTACCAGGAAGCGTTGACTGCCGAAGCTGCAAGTGGAACAAAGGAAGTAAATTATCAAGGAGCACCCTATCTGTTCCTGTATTCAAAGATCGGCGATACCGGTGCCATGATCTGTGTACTGATGCCTCAGTCCACAATAGACAGACAGGCGGACAGCATTAAGAAGCTTACCGTCATCATCGTTGTAATTGCCTGTGCCCTTGCGATTATTACCGCCGCTCTCCTGTCAATGGATATCGACAAGACCATCCGGGGTATTAATAAACGCTTAAGACAGGCTGCAAAAGGAGATTTCACAGTCCAATTTTCATCAAAGCGCAAGGATGAATTCCATATTCTGACAGAGGAGCTACAGGAAACCTTCTCCAATGTAAATGAATTGATTACAAAGGTGAAGCATTCCAGTGGTGAGGTTTTAGGATCCTCCTCCAATCTATCGAAAACCTCGGAGATGTTCTTAACATCTGCCGAGAATATCTCAAATGCCATGAATGAGATTGAACTTGGAGTGAACCAGCAGGCGAAAAACGCTGAGGAGTGTCTGATGCAAATGGACAACCTATCCCAGAAGATCGAGCTTGTAAGTGAAAACACCAAGGAAATCGGCAATATTGCAGATAATACAAAGAAGCGTGTAAAGGAAGGGACTGAAACCACAGACGAGTTGAACCAGCAGACTGCTGCTACGATAGAAATTACCACCAATATTATTAGTGAAATCGAGAAGCTTGCTGAGAAGTCCTCTTCCATCAATAAAATCATTAATGTAATCAATGATATAGCCAATCAGACCAACCTGCTATCTCTGAATGCATCAATAGAGGCAGCACGTGCCGGAGAATATGGTAAGGGCTTTGCAGTGGTTGCCGACGAGATCAGAACACTGGCTGAAATGTCCAAGTCCTCAGTAAGTGATATCAAGAAAATCATACAAAGCATCCAGGAAGATACCACTAAGGCAGCAGATATCGCGCGAAGCGCCGAGAAGGTTCTGATCCTACAGGACAGCGCAGTTAAAAATACCACCTCCTCCTATCAGGACATCAACGAAAGTGTCGAGAAGCTTGTCGTATTTCTCAAATACATCACAGAGAATGTCTCAACGATTAATGAAGCAAGAGTCAGCACCCTTGCCGCGATTGAAAACATCTCCGCCGTACTGGAAGAGATCGCTGCTTCCTCCAATCATGTCAATCAGGTCTCCAGTGACCAGCTGGAGTCTGTAGGCTCTTTAAATGAGTCAGTCGGAAAACTCAATATGAATGCCGACAACCTAATGCATGCCATCCAGAAGTTTATCGTATAAACCCATTACATAACCACATTAGCAGAAAGGGCTTTTGATATGCAAATATCAAAAGCCCTTTCTGTTATGGATACAATTCCTTATATAAAGAGTTTAACAAAATTCTCTTTGGATCCTGACTGAGTTCCCAGATCATCACACCACTCAGCCCATTATTTCTGACATATCTGGCTTTCTCAGCCATCGACTGCTCATCCTCATAGGTTATGAAGGTAGAATTTCCGAAAAGCCAGGGTACCTTGGCAATAGAATCATGGTAACGTCCATAGCTGGGCTGATTCAGGTAATTCGCTGCTATCGCGGCATAACTGATGGACGCCCCTCCGGAATAGGTCTGAAGTAACCCGTTATTTACTGAGGCAACTGATTTGTAGATAAACCCGTAGAAGGGCACTCCCATCACAAGCTTATCCTTTGAAAATCCTGCCTTCAGCCACTCCTGAACACTGGAATTAACACTGATATTATAAGACTGCTGGGAATCAGCATGATACAGGGGCGCATTGAAGTTCGTGTAGGGCTCCCAGGTTCCATGAATATCATAGGTCATGATATTCGCATAGTCCTCATACTGACTAATACTGCTTAATTCTGTATTCTTTATGTACCAGACACCTGCTGCCCCGGCAAAGGTAAGCAGATATTTTTTCCCATCTGTCTTTCCTCTTGCATCCAGCCGATCCCTTAAAGTCTGAAGCAATAATGTGAAATTATACTTATCCTCCGGTCTTTTTATGTTTGTTGCCAGGCCTCCGCTGACCGGGTATTCCCAGTCGATATCAATTCCGTCAAAACCATACTGTATCATGAAATCCACACAGCTGTCTGCAAAGTTTCTTCTGGTTTCTTCCGTTAATGCTACATCAGAGAATCTTCCGGACCAGGACCAGCCGCCGACCGAGATCAGGGTTTTTAGGTTTAGGTTGACTCGCTTGAGTTGATTTAACTCACTGATGTTGGCCGGATCAATATCCGGATATCCCAGAGTGATCTTCAAATCACTTCCGATATTGGCAAAGGCATAATTAATATGGGTCAATTTACTTGCGTCCAGCTGCATCGGACGATAGCCGGAATATCTTGACCAGGCTGCATAATACCCGACAATTCGCTTTGAGGGTACCAGTGCCTGACTTTGAATTTCTACTTCCTTTACGACCGGCTTAGTGACAGTAATCCTGCATTCTAATTTTTTACCTAATACCATACCATAGATTGTAGCCCTTCCCGCCGCTTTCGCAGTAACTCTTCCGGAGGAAGAGACTGATGCAACTGCCCGGTTGCTTGTGGACCATAAAATCGAACTTGAGGTACCATATACCTTCAGCGTCTTTTTAGAACCTGCAGCCAAGGTGACAGTTGACATATTTAGCTTGATCACAGTGACTTTACAGGATAATCTCTTCCCCGCGACTGAGGCATAGATCGTCACTGTCCCGGGTGCCTTCGCTGTTACTCTGCCACCGGAGGAAACCACAGCAATTGCCTTGTTGCCCGAGGACCATTTGACAGTCCTACTGGTCCCATAAACATATAAAGTTTTATAATGGTTCACAGAAAGCGCGAAGGATGTGCGACTGAGCCGGATGGTTGCAGCCTGTACATTATGTAATTCTCCTATTGGTAATAAGGTAATAATAAAAAGAAAAACAATGAATAATCCAAATTTGCGTTTCAGGGGTATCCTCCTACTCTATCAGCTTGATATATAGTGTCCCGATTGCTCCTTAGGATTATAATTATATTATTTTAACTTACTATTATCATTATTAAAATGATGGATAATCTGCTAATCTTTCTATAGGTTCTCGTCAAAAAAAGTCTGAATAACCTCTAAAACCTCGTTGCTCCAGAAGGACCCCTCATGGGGTGCACCCTCTACGCAAACCAGTGTTGCCTCAACACCTGCCTCCAACAGCTTGTGATACATCAATTCACTCTGAGCGTAATCCACAATATCATCCTGGTCGCCATGCAAGATCAAAAACGGAGGATACACTTTCCCCTGTTCAATATGATTCACAGGGTTGATTCCCTGTAGTCTTCTGACATTCTCACTGGTATCTTCCCCTCTTAAACTCTCAAACATCTGCCTCAGTTCTTCCGGAAGAAACGGCATATGATTAATACCATCCGACATATCCGTCGGACCGAAGCAATCCACAACTGCCTTGACTGAATCCGATATCTCAGGATATTCCTTTGTTCTATATTCCGGCTCCTCTCCTGTCAATCCGACCAGAAGAGCTGTATTGCCACCGGAGGAGGTACCCCAGATACCAACCCGTTCCGGATCAATCTGGTACTCTGCGGCATGCTTTCTTAAAAACCGAATTCCCGTCTTAACATCCTCTAAAAAAGCAGGAAACGGATGACCCTCCAGACGGTTTCTATGGGTCAGGGTAGCTACGACATACCCCATTCTCGCAAATTGTGCAAGCTGAGGAATCTCATAATTCACATCGGGGAAGGTCCAGGCACTGCCCTGTACGAATACGATCAGTGGAAATTGCACCTGTTCTTTTCCCTCCGGCGTCCACGGCTTAAATATCTGCATCTTCAACTCTACTCCCTGTGCTGTTGAAAATACTACATCCGGCACCATAACTGCCATTCCCTTCAGAGAGGGATTATTCTTTATAATTCTGACTTCCTTATTTTCCATGACTCAATCCTCCTATACCTAATATTATTACTACTTATTAAAAATTCAAAACAAAGCAACTATGAGATTAGGGATTAATAAAGCAATTGCAGCTGCATAGATTGCATCCAGCCAGAAGATCGATCCGATTGCTCCTATGTACACAAGCAACACGAAGGGAGCTGATAATATTTTAGGTAGTATCCCTACTTTATTATTTTTCAGAATTCGATCAACCATTACCTTAGCATCTCCTGTACTTGGAAAGGCATGCATGAGTATGGAGAAACCCAACCAAGCAAGAAGTAAAATAAAAATATTATTATATTCCTTGAAAGCAATGACCTCAATCGATGCCGGCATAATGATTAATAATCCTAACAGTGTGTTCACAAAGAACGGGCCCATGGAGGTAAGAAATATCTTTCCGGGCGAATCGGAAGTCTCATGGACGACATAACCGCAAGGGTTGCCTATGCGAAAATACTTTACTTCATATATTTCCAGTCCGCAAAGATAGCAGAAAATCTGATGAGCCAACTCATGTATAATGACTCCGGGAAATGTAATAATTGATATTATAATACCGGGTATCGGCATGTTCAACCACCTACTCTCCTATGTAATATTCTTGCAATGTTAATTCATTATTTAATAACTTCTCGGTGTCTTCATCCAAAGTTTGTCCGGCACCCAGTATTTCTTCCTTGATTGCCAAAGCATCCTCATTTCTACCCCCTGCATAAAGCGCGACCAGATAAGTATCTCTGATATAGGTTCCTTCCGGGTACAGCTTATATGCTTCCTCGGCATATCGAAGTCCTTTTTCCAGATCACCCTCTGCTAATGCAACAGTTGCTAAAGCACGGAGCGCTTCCGTATCCTTATTGTCTTTATTCAAGGCTTCCTTCCCGTATCGTTTCGCTTGATCCATATCGCCTAACCTTCTGTTAAGGACACAAAGCTGAGCTCGTACATCTAAGCATTCCTGGTCTAAATCATAGCACTGTTGCAAAAGCTTTCTGCCTTTACTATAATCCTCCTCAATCAGGCCAAGGTAATAATAAACATATGCCTGATCGATATCCTCTTGTACAAGAAGCTCGTTCAGCTGTCGTTTCATTTCCTGGTTATCCAGTTCCTCAGCAGTGGGCTGTCCCTCACCCACCTGAAAGATTTTATCTACAGCTTCACTTGTATTATAAAAATTAGTAAGCTTAACGGTATATTGTTCGATTTTATTATAATCCTTATCCTCTAAACTCTTGCCGACCAGATAAGTATCAATAACATTCGCAGCCATGCCATAGTACCCGTTATTCATAGCAACATCAACCAATTTAACCATGACAGGTACTGAGCCGGAATGCCTTTCTGCCATGCTGCAAAAAGCCCTGATTGCATCCGGTGTCTCACCGTCTGCCACTCTGTCCTCGATCGTCTTATAAATCCTGTAATCACTAATTACTTTAGGAAACCTAAACATACAGATCAGGTTCAGAACTACGATTATAAATAAAAAAGCAACGATCAATCGCGGAACGTGGAATTTCTTTCCTTTTCCACCGGGATCGTCAGAATATCCATTTTCTGTACTCTCCGAGTTCTCAGTGTTCTCCATGTTCTCCATGTTCTCCATGTTCTCCATGTTCTCAGAACTCTCAGTGTTCTCAGGCTTCTCGGTGTTCTCAGGATTCTCGGTATTCTCAGCATGATCGGTGTTCTCAGCATTATCGGTGTTCTCAGCATTATCGGGGTTTTCAGGATTCTCGGTATTCTTGGTATTCTCCGTGTCGCCTATATTCTTTATATCACCGTTCACTTCAACCCGTCTTTTATCTTCCTCATTCATAAAGCTCTCCTTTGGGTATTTTATAAAAGAATCTGACTTAATCAGTTTATATTATTTTACTTTTTATGTAAAGGATTTATTTCCCTGCCGCATATCACCCTCTCGTTTTCTCTATATGATATTGACCATTCACTAAAAAATCTGAAGCAAATGACTGTTATTCATAATTATTAATAATTTTACTATTTTTATTTTATTTTCCTTCGTTATGATAATGGTATGATCAATCAGGAAGAGGAGAGTTCCCATGTGGATTAAGATTTTAAGACAAAGAAAGCTGCAGACCGTATTGATATTTCTGATTATTACAATCTGCACGATGCTGTTGGCAGGGGCGGCAAGTATACTGACTTCCATAGAGAAGCCGAGCCAGGAATTTGCGAAGGCTTGCCATGCTATGACCGCCAAGGTTTATTCACACACAAATGACGAGTATAAAATCCGTGCAATGGGGGATCAATTCCAGAGCCTGCCCAATGTCGAACGAGTAGAGTATCTACATAGTCATTATGTAGACGAGAGCCTATTTCTGAAGGGAAAGAAGGTGGAAACCTTTACGAACCTTACGGAGTATAATGATCATGTTTTTGGTACGGCACTCTATCTCGAAGGCAGAAAGGGTTTGGGGAATACATTAACCAAGGAGGAATGTATCCTGCCTGTCTGCCTCAGCAACGAATATGATATTCAGATCGGTGATACGGTAATGATTAAGCTGGCTGACAAGGATGTAACCTATACAGTTGCAGGGATCTATACGGATCCTTATCAGACAAGTACAGCCTATGACAGCGATATCCTCGTTCACAAACTGCCTGCAAAGGGACGGACCACAATTGCTGTCTATGGAAAGGATACTGTCACCGGTCGTGAAATCGAGATGAAATATCGTGAAACTTATACCGGCATTTTTATCGGATCTATTTTGCCCCTGGAGGATCGAATTGACAACGGTTTAATCGTCGGACAAATCATAGGTGCCCTATTTCTGGCTGTAGGAATGATCATGCTGCTGGTCAGTGGACTGATGATTTATTACATGATTAAGAATGCTATGATTGCCGATGCAAAATCCATCGCTGTCTATCAAACTATGGGCTATACTCAGGCTGATATCATGTCAATGTATATCAAATTTTACTTTACGGTGATCACCCTGGCTTGTCTGGTCGGAAATATTAGCTCCGTATTCATATCCGATACCATATTGACCACAATCTATGAGAATATGGGCCGGCTAAAGACGGAATATTCCTTCTTATCCGGACTGATCTGTTATCTGGTCATTACATGCTTTATTCTGCTGCTGATTATCTTAATCATCAGAAAATCCTGCAGGATCAAACCTGTAGTCTCGCTAACAGGAAACAATTACGGAGGCATCAAGAAAAAGAAGCACTACAGGGGCAATTCTTCCCTTCAGTTTTCAGCCTTTGGTATCGCATATCGTACGTTTATGCGTGAAAAACGAAGTGCGCTCAGTATTCTGCTCACCTGTATCGTTACGATCTTTGCAGTAAATTTTATCGTCATCTCAATGGATGTAGCGAACGGCATGGCGGATAATAATGACTTCTGGATCGGGATTGATAAATCGGATGTGATGGTTGGAGTCGCCAACCGCGATGATTTCGCTTTTGTTAAGAATACGATCGAACAGGATGAACGCATCGATCATACCCTCAGCAGCAATTTCGATGTGAGAGTTGCGATGAAATGGAAAAAGGGTATGTCCAATACCACTATGACTGCCTTTGTCTATGAGGATTTTGATCAGGCTGCTCTCCCGGTGACAGAAGGCAGGAATCCCAGAATCTCTAAAGAAATCGCTATCTCGACAAAGATGGCGGGGGAACTCCACAAAGAGGTCGGTGATTATATACAGATTTACCTAAATGACAACACTAAAATAGATGCACTGATTACAGGTCTGTTCCAGACTTATATGCAGTTCGGCAGTCTGTGCCGACTAACAACCTCAGCCTTCCGTGATAATCAAATAGATTTTGAATACAACAATATCTCGGTCTATCTAAAGGATCAGAAGGATATGGAAAGCTTTCTACAGAATACGAAGGACCGTCTCGGAGGTAAGGGTAAGGTACTGAAACGGACTGAGCAATATTCAAGTATTATGAACATGATCGTTCTTCCACAGCAAAGGGCCATCCCACCGGTAGCAGCATTGATTGTACTAATTGCGGGAATTAATATCTTCAGTATCGTATTTTTAAAGAACGCAAAAGCATTTAAAATCAACAGTATCTATAAATGCATCGGCTATCCCTCCTGGCACCTGATCCAGGCAAATATGATTTATGTACTCTTAATCGCCCTGGCATCGATTCTTATTACCTTTCCGGCCAGCTTATGCACCTATGCCCCAATTATGAGACTGTGCTTATCAGCCTTCAACTTTTCGAAATATCCGATGCAGTACCAGGCATCACACCTAATTATAGCAAATGCAATTGTCTTACTTGTGTTTATCTTAAGCACCCTGGCATCATCGAAGTCATTATTCAAGCTGAATGCCCGTGAGCTGGTTCAGGAATAGAGAGGAGAATCCATCATGAAAAATGCAATTATCAGAACCGAATTCTTGTGTAAGAGCTTCATCAGTGACGGTGAAGTAAATAATGTAATAAAAAATATGAACCTTGAAATTTACGAAGGAGATTTTACCGTTATCATGGGAAGCTCCGGGTCGGGCAAATCTACTCTTCTCTATTCCATCAGTGGAATGGATGAAATCACCACCGGAAAGGTTCTCTTTGACGGTCAGAACATCACCCGTCTGAGTGACCGCCGTTTGTCCCGCCTTCGCAAGGAGAAGCTCGGTTTTATATTTCAGGGAATTCATCTGGTCCCCAATCTGACTGTGTATGAGAACATATTAAGTCCGACCTATAAGCTGAAGAAGGATCGAAGGGAAACCGATCAGAGAATCCACACCCTGCTCGAAAAAATGGAGCTAATCAGCCAGAAGAAGAAATTTCCCAATCAGATGTCGGGTGGACAGAAACAGAAGGTTGCGATCTGCCGCGCACTGATCAATCAGCCCAAAATATTATTTGCTGATGAACCGACCGGCTCACTGAATTCCTCCCAGGGTGAAAATGTGCTTAATATTTTTTCTGACATTCACAAAGAAGGCCAATCCATCGTTATGGTAACCCATGATCTAAAGGCTGCCCTTAGAGGTAACCGTATTATCTACTTGAAAGACGGTCGAATTGATGGAGATTTGCAGCTTGAGGAATATTCAGAAGAAACAAAGCAGGAACGAGAAGAAACGGTTTACAAATTCTTGAAGGAAAAAGGCTGGTAAGCAGGATCAGCGCTGAGGAAAAACAGAATGGGCATTAAAGAAAACAGGTTCTGCATCGAAGAAAACAGCATTGAAGTTGAAGAAAATCAGGATCGGTACAGAAGAAAAACATCGTTGTAAATCCTGCCAAAAATCGCTATAATAAAATGTAAGTAATTAATAAACCCCTCCTTTCAGCTAGAAATCGGGGTTTAGCCCGGAATCGGAGGAACAATGGAGCAGAAGGTATTAATCATTGAAGATGAAAAAGAATTGGCAACCATCCTGGGTGCTTACCTTGAAGTTGAAGGCTTTGTTCCCGTCGTCAGGCACGATGGTGTCGAGGGTCTTGCCGCTTTTATCACAGAACAGCCCAGTCTGATACTTCTCGATATTATGCTTCCCAAGAAGGATGGTATCTCAGTCTGCAAGGAAGTCCGCATGCAAAGTGATGTTCCGATCATTATGATTTCAGCCAAAAGCGGCGAGATGGATAAGGTAATAGCACTTGGAATCGGTGCAGATGATTATGTGACAAAACCCTTTAGTCCTCTCGAGCTGGTTGCAAGGGTTAAGGCAAACTTGAGAAGATATGAGCAGATGGCAAGGAAAGCAAATGTATTAAAAGATGAGGTCCTCCTCGGCGATCTAATTCTGAAGAAAGCCTCCTATACCGCCCTCGCAAAGGGTGAAGCATTATCTCTGACCACGAAGGAATTTGATATCCTGTATTATCTGTCCGTCAATCAGAATCAGGTCTTCACCAAGGAGCAGATTTACAGTGGAGTCTGGGGCTATGAGAAATACGGTGACGATAACAGTGTAACTGTATATATCAAAAGAATCAGAGAGAAATTAGCAGCCTATCAGCTGGATTACATAAAAACCGTCTGGGGTGCAGGTTATAAATTATCTGTAGACTGAGCATCCGATCAGCGTACCATAGAGGAACCAGGCACAGAAGTATTCCATCGAACAAGGCAGCTATGAGCAAGGCCAATATCCATATATCGTATTTGATCTATCTGGAACGATTCTTTATGCTGATGAAGCGTTCCATAACACAGTCGGAGAAGAGATTAATGCCCAGGAAATGCTGCAATTCGATAAAAGCTTTGCTACACAGTATAAGGATACTGTCAAGAAAAGCTTCCTTCTCCAAAAGGACGGCATCACTGACGGTTTTGTCGTTTTCCTTATTCCAAAATCAGACGTAGTCACAGCTTCACGCAGAAGCAATTTCGTTAAGATTTTTACACCGATTGTACTGGGAGTGATCCTCAGTCTTCTGATTCTAACCATTCGTTCCCTCTACTTCAGCAACCGAATTTTAAAACCCTTAAGGGAAATCAGTACCTCCGCAAAAGCAATCATCGCGGGTAATTATAATCTTGAGGTACTTCGTTCCTATTGGAAAAGAGCCAATGAGAATGAGGTCGGTGACTTATCCTATGCCTTCGAGCTGATGCGCGATGAGCTGAAATCCAAGCAAATACGGGAAGAGGCCTTGACGAAGTCTCAGAAGGAGCTGATCTCCTGTATCTCTCATGATCTAAAGACACCGATCTCAACCATCAAGGCTTACAGCGAGGGGCTTCGTGATCGTATTGCCAAAAACCCTGAGCAGCAGAACGAATTCATCGGAGTCATTATTAACAAGACGGATCTGCTGATTGATATGATTAATGATTTGCTGACCTACTCCAATGCACAGCTGAGGCAGTTGGAAATTAACAGACAGGAGTTATATTTTCTTGATTATTTTAATCCCCTGATGTCCGAGGTTAAGATCTATACGGAACAGAATGGCTTTGAGTTTTCTTATGTTTCACCTCCCGCCAATCTGATTGTAACGATTGACCCCAAAAGAATTACCGAGGTCATCTATAACCTTGTAGAAAACAGTATGAAGTACATGGATGAAAAGCACGGAAAGCTTAGAATTGAGGCAGCATTGGCAGATAAATTCATCTTAATTAAGGTAATTGATAACGGGCCCGGAATTAGTGCGGATGATATCCCTTATGTGTTTGATAAATTCTACCGTGCTGAGAAATCAAGGAGCTCCAGCATTCCCGGCTCCGGTCTGGGCTTATCCATCTGTAAATATATCGTGAACGAGCACGGTGGAGAAATCTACTGCAAAAGCACCAATCAGAACGGTTGCGAAATCGGATTCACCATCGAATAAAGACTGTTGCAGGGGCTATTTCAAGAGCATGGAAGTGAATAGCTAGAGCACAAACCAGCATACCCTCACACACTCGTTGGAAGACATTCTACTGATTTTGTATTTGACAATCGTACATAAATGTTCGCCTGTCAAATACAAAATAAGCAGCCTGTCTGCCAAATAGTGTATTCCGGGAATGCTGGTTCACGCTCTATCTATTCAATATATTTCATTACTGAGAAAAAGCCCCTGCAGCTGTTCTTTAATCCGGTTTATGAATAATGGAAGAATCGATGTGTTCTATGTCTGCTGAGCAGGTCCTTGCCATGGCTCCGGTGAGTTCTTCCGTCATTTGGTTGATTCGCTTCTGTACACCGTCAGCTCCGCTCTCCGAAAGCGGACCCATCAGCTCACGGCCTACACAGACTGCGTTTGCACCGAGCGCCAATGCCTTGAATACATCAATGCCATTAGAGATCCCGCAATCCACAAAGATCGGAATCCTGCCGTCCACCACCTTCGCAATCCTCGGAAGTATCTGAAGAGGGGGTACAGCAAAATCCTGAATGCCATGATGATGGGAAACCACGATTCCCTGCACACCGGCTTCAATACATTTATAGGTGTCCTGTTCGCTGAGTACTCCCTTGATGATGAAAGGAAGCTTCGTCGCACGGACAAAGCTCTTAAGCTCCTCCAGAGATTTCGGTGCCATCGGAAGTCCCAGTACGTTATCCGGCTGTCCCTTGTGATTAAAGGAATGATCAAGATCCATACCGACTGCCATTACACCACAGCGTTCGGCATGCTCAAGCTTTCTAAATACTTCCTTATTATCTGCATGTGGCTTAATAATTTTTATTGTTCTTGCTCCGGTTGCAGTAATGGCCTCTAATTCCTCATCCTCACCCATACCGGTCCACATAACCGCATTTGCAGTAAATGCTCCCTTTGCCATCTCTACCATACCATTCGGGCGAGCATTATTTAAATGTGAAAGCGCAGCCGTCATTACCGGTGTGGCAAAGGTCTCGCCATACAGCTTCAGCGTGGTAGACGGTATTACTGAGTCTATATACCTCAGCTCAAGCAAAAGCGAATCAAAGTATTCGCGGGTAATCCGATTAGAATCTCCGGCTCTGTAATTTGTTGGTGTATCTTGTTTCATGATAGTCTCCTTACTTATACACAGCATATTTGCTATTTAAACCCTGTCGTAATAGTTCCATCATAGCATAAGTAGCTGTATCAAGACAATCTGCCTTTGATTTTCGTTATATTTTAGTAAGTCAAGACTTCTTATAACAATAGGGCTTCTTCAGTTATTCTTTATGTTTCTTTCTCTCCAGCCTTTTAAAACCAAGCCAAAGCATAGCAACACAGATCATCAGCCCAATTAGTGCAGGCAGGATAACCTTAGTACCGGAGGTTCCTCCAAATACAACGCTCCAAAGCATTTTTGCTAATGCAATGAAAATCAAAGTAGAAATACCAATCCATAGACTGCGTTTCCAGAGAGACATAGCCAATACAGTCAAGGTAATCGGTACAAGAAGAGTAATTAATATTTTCGATAATCCCCAGTTGCCTGTCAGATAATCCTTTTCCATCTGGAGGAATTCATTGACCCTGCTATCCACAGCAGCCGGTACCGCAAACCAGCACATACTTGTAAGCAGCAGAAAGATCGTGCCGGAAATTCCCGATAAGCTATGTTTATATGCAGAATAGCAAAACGGAACAAGGAACAAAGGTCGTATATACCAGCTCAACTGATTCTGGTGTCTAGCAAATGCCCATTGAAATAAATTCTCATTTAAAAAGCCCGACAAGACGAATAGTATCGATAATACAATAAAAATCACCGCAAACAGTTTGTCATAAACTCTGAACCTTGCATTATTCATTATTCACAACTCCCTTCCTGTTTTCCTTATCAATCCCATACCTGATCATATCCACGAAGGCTTCCAGAGTATGAACCATCTTATTCAGTTCCATGTTTTCCTCCCCATACATCTCATGAAAATGTGTAAAGAGATAACTCAGGGTTCGAACTAAGAAATCCTTCGAGTATCCTTCTCGAAAGGTTCCTGAAACATATGCTTCTTCTATCATTCCGTTCAATAGTTCCTCAGAATCACTTCCCAAATGCTTCAGTGCAATCTTGTAAATCGGATTACCCTTTTCTTTTACAAGTCTTTGGCTAAGTTCATGATATTTGGGATGGTTCGACGCAAATTCTGCTGCTATCTCCGCTTGCATTTTAAATCGTTCAAAAATATTGTCAACCTCATATGTTTTCATGCCAGCAGATACTTTTGCATTGATAAATTCCCATTTCTTAGCAACCGAAGCTTCAAGCAGATACAAATATAGTGCTTGTTTATCAGCAAAATGATAATAAAAGGTCCCTTTACTGATACCTGCATTTTTAATTATCGTATTTAGAGAAGCCTCCTCGTAGCTTTTCGTAGTAAATTCCTGTAATGCTGCTCCAAGCAACTCTTCCTTTTTCTCAAAGGTCTTTACCTTCAAAATAATCACCTCGATTATTTTAATATTTTATAGACCAATTGGTCTACAAAAATATTAACACATTTTTATATCATAGTCAACAATAGAAAAGCCTGCTGTTTCCAGCAGACTTTATCTTATCTATCCTCCTCCATCAAATACAGAAGGTTATCTTCAATATGGTAAAATAACGGCGCAATCAGTATTCCCGGGTACTTTTCCCTTAATCTTTTCACTTCTGAATTCAAGAAACCAATCTCATTCTCAATCTCAAACATCGGTGCAAAGCTGCTAAAATGTTCCTCCGCCTGTTTCTCATTCCATCCTGCATTCTTCACCATTCCTTGAATAAAATCCTGCTTTTTCGAGATGAGATTGACCATACCGCAGTGATCATGACCGATTAATGCGATGCATTTCACGTCACCCAAAGCAATAGCATAGGAAATCTTAAATTCATTATAGCGTAGATTCCCTCCACCGGTACGAATGATATATGCGAAATTATTCGGTATCCTCAATTGTTTTCGATTATCCATGCACATCCCCACGAGTAAGCTTGCCTTTGCACAGGCATCTAAGGGTTCATTAAAGTTATGGTAACGAAACAGCTGTTCAATCGGAGTATCCCTGTACTTTGAATAGATCTCGGCTACGCTATTAATCATCACAAGTTCATTTTTCGTTGTATTTTCTGACATGCTCTTTCTTACCCTTCTGCAGATACAATATGTCAATTATTATAATGTAATCGCTTGGGTACGGCAAGTTATTTTTAATTTTTTAAGTATATTCAAGGTTCCAAGAAGCACCTTATTATTATATGAACGCGTCGAGCGTAATGAGTGTACGTTTGTGGGAGACTATCGAATTCTAAGATATAGTCTTATAAGGTCCCTCGTAATTGATCAACGACCTGCTGTTCTACCGACCTGATCTGCTTCTTAGTCATGGCAAATTGGAATATTCCTTCAGCTGAGCTTACGAAATCATGTAAATTACAATTCCCTGCTCTTTCACCGATGCCAAATAAAGTGCAATCTATATAATCCGCACCAGCCTTCGCACCTACGATGGAATTGGCTACTGCCATACCAAGATCATTGTGTACATGCATCTCAATCTTGATATCTGAGTACTCTTTGATCACCCCTACCAATTCCTTTGTTCGGGCAGGGGTCAGAACGCCGACGGTATCGGCAATCCGGACAATAGTAACACCGGCATGCTGCAGCTCCTTGATCAAAAAAAGAAGAAAACCGATATCAGACCGTGAGGCATCCTCTAATCCGACCGTGACATCAGTATTATGGCTTTTCGCAATTTCAACACATTCCAGGATGCTGCGTACCACCCATCCCTTGTTCTTCTTCAGCTTACTGTAGATCTGTACATAGGAAACCGGAGTACCGATATGAAGGATATCGGGTCGGCAAGCCAACGAGTGTTTTACATCCTGTACATTCATCCTGCTCCAGACAGAAATTTTAGCATTTCTTTTCATTTCTACGATCCTTCGTATTCCTTCTTCCTCAGATCGGCTTATGACCGGTACCCCTGCCTCGATCTCATAAACCCCGATTTGATCCAACAGCTTCGCGATCATTAACTTATCTTCTACACCCAGTGCAATTCCGGGACTTTGCTCACCATCCCTTAAGGTTGTATCAACGATATGCTTCATTTCTTTCATCTGCCATCACCTCCGTCAGAAGGCTTCTGAATTCTTCATCATTTAAGCTTCTTCTGTTCTGAGTGCAAAAACACTTAGCCTGATTCAAAAGCTCTTCTATTACTTCTTCCCTGGGAATCGGTATGCTAAGCTGTTCGAGCTTCATCCTGACAGCTCTTGAACCGGAATGTTTTCCGATGACAAGCTCGAATTTGCCTCCAACCAAATTGGGTACATAAGCTTCATAGGTGATCGGATTCTTATGAATACCGTCTGCATGAATTCCCGCCTCAACTTTAAAAATATTGCTGCCCAAAATTGGCTTACGGTTGCCAATCTTCCTACCGGTCATTCTTTCATAGATCTTGGCCAACTCCGGTAAGACAGCCAGATCCCGGTTCGGTTTATGTCTGATATTCAATCGGAGAGCCATCAAAAGCTCTTCCGTAGCAGCATTATTCATACTACCGGCGAAGCTGGTCGTAATATCCTTCCCGTATTCCGTCAACCATTGAAAAGCCAGTGCACAGGCACAGCCGTAGGTATTCTCCGGGCAGAATATGATCTTTGTTCGGGGTAAGCAATGAAGCATTTCCGGAATCAGCTTTTCATAAGAATGGCATAACAGATCATCCAAGCCATGAATTCGAACTTCCTTCTGATCTCGATAATTCTTCAGGCGAATGATCTCCCTGACATCATTCAGCTGGATTTCCAGTATCCCGTTCTCACAATTCAACAGTTGATGACTGACATAGCGATAAAAGCCCGGATATTGCCATACTTGTTCATCTCCGGTTACATGAAGTATGTATTTTCCCTCCGGCAGCTTCCCCATGAACTCAACAACCCTTACCGGCAGCTCAATTGCGTCAACCCCTATGACGAAAAGCAGCTCACAAAAGCGGTATAAGGAATCCCTATCATAGAAAGTTTCCAGGGGTGTCATTAAAGAATTATCAATCATCTGTAACATAGAAACCTCCCTGTCGATATCTACGACTCTTCTATAGCTACGACTCTTCTATAGCTACGGCTCATATATAGCTATGGTTCTTCTATATCAGCAGCTCTTCCACCGGAAGCCCATTGATGATATGCTGGCACACAATCTTCTCTACATCATCCTCCGTCAGATTACCATACCAGACTCCCTCCGGATAGATTACCGCTATCGGTCCTTTATCGCAGATACCAAAGCATCCTGTATTCGTAATCATCACCTCTGACGACAGATCCAAATCCTCTATCACTTCCATGAATTTCGTGACAAGATCAACGGAATCCTTGGAATAGCATAATCCCTTCTGCTGCCCGTTCACTCTGCAGCTGGTACAGATGAAAACGTGCTTATTAATTTTAACCATCGTTACCTTCCCTTCTGTTGCATGCATTATCGTAGCTTGAAGCCTTCATTTAAAATTTCTCTTGGCGACCAGTCCCTTCACAGCAACTCCTCAACTGCTTTTTTTACAGAGGTCTCAATTTTATCCACTGTAGTAAATACCTTGATTCCCCTTTGTTTCAGCGTTTGCTTCGGTGCATCTCCTATTCTCATGGCTATCACTGCATTGCAGTCAGAGATTGCTCGGAGGATTGTTTCCATGTTCTCCTCTCTGGTATCACACTCCAAGGCTCCGCTGCAATAGCGGCTTACGCTTCTCTTCTCCTTGAACACCGTATTGCCGTTCCCATATTCGTATACATAGAATTCCTTGACATGACCAAAATGTTGGTCTACCATCATTCCACTTTTGGTGGCTACTGCTACTCTAAGCTTTTTCTCCGATCGTGCGGTAAACTCTCCGGAGCGATCTTCTCCAAGGAGCCCCACTGCATCGGCTCTACATTGACGACAATGATACATCTGCTCCATGATCGTGCTGCAGCTTTTTCTCATATCCATCAGCTCCTGCTCAGTTACAGTCTCAATATCCTCGAAGACAGCGCCCTCAACAGGAATCATCGGCATGATGTTCGTGACTGTTCCTCCCAAGTCCTTTACCTTCTTCACAACCTCAGGAATATGCCGATCATTCACTCCTTTTATCATTACGATATTTACCTTACAGATTATTCCATAAGCTGTCAGCATCTGAATCCCGGTGAATTGATTGGTCATAAGAATCGCTGCTGCCGCTTCCCCATGATATCGCACACCCAAATAATCAATATTGCGGTATATCCTTGCACCGATAGCAGGATCTACCGCATTCATCGTTACTGTTACATGTGATACCCCTAAGGCAGCCAGCTCCTGTGCATACTTAGGCAGCATCAGCCCATTCGTGGACAGGCAGAAGGTTATATCGGAATTCTTTGCTTTGATCAGCTGTAAGGTTCGTCTTGTCTCTTCAAAATTGGCAAGGGCATCGCCGGGTCCGGCAATTCCGACCACTGTCAGGTTGGGAAGCTTTTCTCTGGCTGTTAAAAACCTCTGAAGTGCTTCCTCCGGTGACAGAATGCCGGTCGTTACTCCGGGCCTGCTTTCATTGGGACAGTCGTATTTTCGTACGCAATAATTACAGCTGATATTACAGTGCGGAGCAACGGGTAAATGTATCCGGGAATATTGGTGTGCCTTGCAATTATAACAGGGATGGGTCGCCGTCTTCTCTTCTATGGTTTTCTCTGCCCCACTGCTTCCAAAGCTTGCAAGGATACTTGACTCATCTTTTTTCATATCATCTTTCTTCATATCATCTTTCTTCATATCATCTTTCTTCTCTTCATCTTTTTCGTCTTTTTCCACTTCGCCTTGCTTCTCGTCTTTAAAATACTTATGATACAGATAATCTCGAAAGCTCTCCTCCTTCACCTCCAGAACGGAATTCGAGATTTCATCCAAAAAGGTCAGCGCACCCTCGTACCCAATGGAACGAAGTCTCTGCCCACCGACCCTGTCATGAATCGGGAACCCCCGTCGAACCAGCTTGATACCCAGCTTTTCTGCTATCCTCCTTCCGTCCGAATTACCGATCAGAAGATTTGCCTGCAGTTCTTTGGCATATTGCTCGATGGACTGAAAGTCAATCTCGTCAAGGATTTCGAAGCGGTCGATAAAGTACCTGTTTGCAAGCGCCTCTATTTCCTTGTGAAGCAGCTCTTTCAGCTTTACGCATTTCGTACCTGTCGCTGTAACCAGAGGCATAATCCCATTCTCCAGGCAAAGTCTGACCGTGCTATACACAAAATCCGGCTCTCCGTAGATGACCGCTTTCGCTTCCCCATTATACTTATGTCCGTCAATCATGGCATCCAGAAATCTTCCCCGTTCTAAAACAATCCGTTCCGATACAGGCCTACCCGACACCTTATGTAGTATAGCCAACAGCTCGTCATTGTCCCGTAAACTGATCGGAAGAGGGCAGCGATAAACCGGAATTCCGTAAGTATCCTGGAGATATCCTCCCGCTGACCTCGTTTCGGACAAAAAGGCAGCGATCTCTATGGTAGCTTTCGCTCCGGCCATTTGGCAGATATCCTCAAGCTTTGTACCCGTTTCCGGGAGCCTGTTATATTGCTCCTGATAAATACCATCCAGGTTGCCGGATAAATCGGGTAGCAGAATGGCATCGATGCCAAACTCCTCCAGAAGCTCCTTTAAGTATCTGGTATCCGCAGGTGAGAGCTGACCGGTGATCACATTGATTCTTTCATTGGGGGTAGTCACCATAGGAACAGTTTTCACAATCTGACAGATCGCTTCTGAATATCCCTCGTACTGTGTTCCGCCGTATCCCGGTGAGGATACCGGAATGATTGTAATATCGTGATACTCCGGATACTTTTCATGAAAATCGTGGATTATTCTTCTTATGTCTTCCCCGATTGTTTCAGCCAGACAGGTCGTAGCCACTCCAATAACCTCAGGCCGATAGACCTTGATCAAATTCAACAACCCCTGATTCAGATTTTTTTCTCCTCCGTAAACTGTTCCCTCCTCCGTGAGAGATGAGGAAGCGATGTCCACCGGCTCATTGTAATGAGTCGCCATATGTCTGCGGATATAGGTACTGCAGCCCTGAGAACCGTGAAGGATGGACATACATCGTCTGATGCCGTAGAGAGCAGTCACTGCACCCATGGGCATACACATTTTACAGGGGTTGACATTCAAATTCGTTAAGGTTCCTTTCATAGGACGGCCTCCTCTCTATATAATTCCATACGGGATGGTTAATACTACTGTTAATCTCTTTCGTGAAATTCACAACTCCGTCAAAGCCGCACAGCGGATGCTTCCTTTCATGGTTATGATCACAGAAAGCCACCCCCAGTTTATAGGCCAGTGGCCTCTCCTTGACTCCGCCGACTAATATATCTGCTTTCTTCTCCTTTATGAACTTCTCCAGTTCTGCCGGATTGGCATCATCAATAATCACGGTATGATTGTCAACCAAGCTTTCTATCATTTCATAATCCTCTTTCTTCCCTGTCTGGGTGCCCACTACCACAGTCTCCATTCCCAAGGAGCGGAATTGCCTGATCAGAGAAATTGCTTTGAACCCTCCGCCAACATAGATCGCAGCTTTCTTCCCCTCAAGGTTTCTCCGGTATTTAGCCAAAAACTCCTTCAGTCTTCTGCTTTCCGTCTCGCCAAGATCAACTGCCTTCTGTCTAGCCTCCTGATCCCCTAAAGCTTCTGCAACTCTGATCAATGAACTCATGGTATCCTCTATCCCGTAAAAGCTGACCTTAATATAAGGAATTCCCAGCTCCTCCTCCATCCGGTTCGCCAGATAGGTACTGGAACCGGCACATTGGACGATGTTCAGTGCTGCGGAGGGAGCTTTCAACAGAGTTTCATAATCAGAATCCCCTGTGATAGTTGAAATAACCGGGATACCAATCTTCTTAAGATAATCCTTTACGATCCAAAGCTCGCCGGCAAGATTAAAGTCTCCTAAGATATTGATTCCCTTTCTTTTCGCCTGCTTATACGGCGCAATCAGTTCCATGATAGCGTTACACGCCATTCTATAGCCATCAGACTTCGTCCCCGAGAATCCAGGTGATTTCACGGATATGATTCTTGCATCATACTTTAAGGACAGCTTCTTGCAAACTGCATCAACATCATCTCCGATCACTCCGACGATACAGGTGGAATAGACAAAGATTAGCTTGGGGCTGTGTTTCTCCATGATCTCTTCGATTGCTGCTGATAATTTCTTCTCTCCTCCGAAGATAACATCCTTTTCCTGCAGATCAGTTGAGAAGCTGTTACGGTATAAATCCGAACCGCTGCTTAGGCTCCCCCGGATGTCCCAGGTATAACTGGCACATCCGATCGGGCCATGCACGATATGAAAAGCATCAGTGATCGGATTCAGGACCACTCTTGCACCGCAATAGACGCAAGCTCTCTGGCTAACCGAGCCGGATACACTGTTACTGTCGCACTGCAGGCCATCTCCCTTGCAACCGCTCTGCTTCTGTAGAATAAATTCCGCTCTTTCCTCTAATACGCTGATGTTTTCCATTATTGCCTCCATTTCTAAAGTACCATCTCAAAGTCTTCCTCTGCTGCATCTCTGTCCTGGCGGTCCATTAGCGCATTTGTAATGAGTTCTGCCAACCGCATCGCTCCTTTGTAACCCACCAGGGGCAGATAGGAATGGATATAGCGATCGATAATCGGGAAACCCGCCCTTACAAACGGGATATCCTCGGCACGGGCAATATACTTGCCGTGGGTTCCTCCAATCAATAGATCCACACCTTCCTCCTTGATCCACTGATGTAGCTCAAGCAGATCTCCTCCGGCTTTCGCCTTTCCGTCTTCGAAACCGAATTTCATGAATAACTCATCTACGGCTTTCTCGAAGCTCTCACCCGGAGTACCGGTCAGTAGATACATCGGAAGCATCCCCATCTCGAGGGCAAACTCCGCCAGACCAAGTACGGTATCGGGGTCACCAAAGATTGCAACCTTTTTATTAAAGGTATAGGGATGAATATCAATCAGGATATCCACCAGCTGACCTCTTTCCTCCTCCAGGCTATACGGAATTTCCTTTTTGGAATAGGATTGCAGTGCCAGAAGATACTCATCGGTTCTGCCAATACCAATCGGCAAAGGCAGCAACTTATATGGGACGCCACATTTCCTGGATAAGGTCTCGGCAGGTGCTTCACTTGTAGTCTTGCCCATAGCCAGAGTCAGGGTAGAGTCCCCGAGCGTGATGATATCTTCCACCCGGGTGCCCCCTTTGGGGTATAATTCGAATTCCCCGGTCATTGGACTATCCATCACGCCACTGGTATCAGGCAACATTGTGTATTCAATTCCCATGCTGTCAGCAATCCGCTTCAATTCCCGCATATCTCCCGGATTAACGAAGCCCGGAAGAAGAGCCATCTTACCATTTTTCTTTCCTGAGGATACTGACAGATAGCTGATGAAGCTTGCAACCATATTACTGAAGCCTGTGATATGGGAACCCTTATAGCTGGGGGTATTGGTATGCACCATATACTTCCCTTCCGGAATATCGATACCCTGAATCAGCGCATTTAGGTCATCGCCAATGGTTTCTGACAGGCAGGTAGTATGCACCGCAATAATCTTAGGCTGGTAGAGATCAAAGATATTCTTTGCTGCCGTCTTAAGATTCGTACCTCCACCAAAAACAGAAGCGCCCTCTGTAAAGGAACTGGAGGACGCCATTGCCGGATCTTTAAAATGTCTGGTTAAAAACATACGATGAAATGCACAACACCCTTGCGAACCGTGGCTGTGAGGCATACATGCGTGTACACCCAATGCTGCATACATTGCGCCGACAGGCTGGCAGGTCTTTGCGGGATTGACTCTGAGAGCCTCCCTCCCTATTACTTCTTTCTTCGTGTAATCTAGCATGCTGTTTCACCTCCTAAAGTTCCCTCCAGAAGAGGAGTTGTCTTCCAGGGTGCCTTGATATAACTCCAGGCCGGAGTGTAGATACCCATGGTGATGTCTCTCGCAAAATTCACAGCACCGCGGAAACAGGAATACGGTCCGCTGTAATCATAGGAATGCAGCTGCCTGGACAGGATACCGCTTTTCTGGGCAACAAATTTATCCTTAATACCGGAGAAGAAGATATCCGGCTTTAATAGCTTTAAGAATTCCTCTGTCTCATAATGATTCAAATCATCTACCATATAGGTACCGTCCGACATATCCTTAACCATACCTCCGTAATAATCCAACAGCTTCTCTTCTCTGAGTTTACTCAAATCCTCTTCCGTCAAATATACATGATATTTTGCAGGATCAGGCTGGACGGTGATATTTTCGATATTCTTACTGTCCGCGTCGGGCTTAACCAAGGGAATCACTTCTCTGCCTTCATATTCCTCCCTGTGGGCAAATTCATATCCTGCAAGAACAGTATGTACTCCCAGATCGTTCAACAGCACCTGATAGTGATGTGCTCTGGAGCCTCCCACATAGATTGCAGCTGTTTTTCCCTTTAGTCTGGATTTATAATGCTCCATATCCTCTGAAATCTGCTCCAGTTCATCTGCGATAACAGCTTCTGTCCTGGCATACAGTTCAGGATCATTAAAATAACGTGCGATGTTTCGCAGTGTGTCAATAGTGCCCTGTACTCCTATAAAGTTAACCTTCATCCAGGGGATTCCGTATTTTGTCTCGATGAGCTCCGCAATATAATTAATGGAGCGGTGGCACTGGACAATACTTAAATTGGCCTTATGCGCATTTTGCAGATCCTCGATACTGCTGTCACCGGTAAAGGTAGCGACCACCTCATAACCGATTCTCTTGAGCAGGCGTTCTGTCTCCCAGCCGTCACCTCCGATATTGTATTCTCCCAGGATATTGATGCTGTATTTACTTTTTACTTCTCTGTCTCCTTCGCCGATCACATATCGAACCAGCTGATTGTTGGCAATATGATGTCCGGCTGACTGGCTGACACCCTTATAGCCTTCACAGCTGAAAGCAATACATTTGATTTTGTATTCCTTCTCAGCCCATTTTGCAACTGCATGAATATCATCTCCGATCAGACCGACCGGACAGGTAGAGCAGATAAAAATCGTCTTGGGTTTGAAAATTTCCATTGCTTCCTCAATCGCTTTCTTCAGCTTCTTCTCGCCTCCGAATACGATATCCGACTCCTGAAGATCTGTAGAAAAGCAATATTGCAGGAAATTATCGATCCCTTCCTCTATCTTAGCCTTGTGCCGTCTGGTACCCCAGGAATAATACGCACAGCCGATCGGCCCATGGGTTATAATGAAGGCATCCTTAATCGGTCCCAATACAACACCCTTACAGCCTGCATAGCAGCAGCCTCTCTGGGTAATGATACCGGGAATGGTACGTACATTGGCGGCAATCTCATTGTTATTCTCGTTGTGATTGACCTCCACCATATGCTCCTTCCGGTTTTTATATACCTTGGAACTATACTGGTCCAATACCCTATTCATAGTACTCATATTCTTCCTTCCCTTCCTAGCGGATGAGACAAGGTCTACCGCCTTCAGCGATCAACCTATGCCACAACGCTTTTTTAATATGCCTCTGTCGTCAGCTCCCCATTGCGTACGCGGTAGCCTTCGTAGATCGGCAGAATAAATATCTTGCCATCCCCCGGATTCCCTGTTGAATTCGTATCCATGATGGTATTGACCACCCGCTCGACCTCCTGATCTTCTACGATTAAGGTAAATACCCTTTTTGATATCAGCCGGTTTGTCTCCGAAAGGTATTCTCCTGTCGGCGTGGCGGGGACTTCTCCGGCTTCAACGATATCCCTGAGTAAGGTCATATCGATCAGCTTCTTTCCCCTGCCAAGCACCTTTCTGCAGGTAAAAGCAGGTATTCCGGCTTCGGCCAACGCTTCCTTGGTTGCATTGACCTTGTTTTGTCTGACAATCGCCATTACTTCCTTCATGATAAGCCTCCTTTCCTGCTACCGGTATACGGTTGCAGTATCATTCATACTCTATAAGCCCTTCTTCCTGGTACTGATGGTATATGCTTCTTCCACGGGGCTGATGAAGATTCTTCCGTCACCGAAGTGTCCCTCTTCTCCTGTTCTCGCATATTTCATGATGATCTTAACCACATCTTCCTTATCCGCATCCTCTACTACCATCAGAAGCATCTCCTTGGGAATCTCATCATAATGCACCTCACCAACCTTAACACCCTTCTGCTTTCCACGGCCATACACATCCATCTTCGTTACTGCAGGAAAGCCGGCAGACAAAAGCTCCGATAATACGATACCGACCTTTTCGGGACGGATAATTGCTCTCACTAATAACATAAGTACACCTCCGTTTTTTGATTATTTACAGATCCAAGATTCCATGTTCCATCAGGAGTTCTTCTAAGCGCTCCTGCTTCATCGGCTTCGGGATGACGAACATATCATTTCCGTCAATCTTTCGTGACAGCTCACGGTATTCATCTGCCTGATTAGCACTGGGATCATAATCGATTACTGTCTTTTTATTAATCTCAGCTCTCTGAACCATGTTATCTCTGGGAACAAAGTGGATCATCTGAGAACCCAGTTCCTTTGCAAAGGCTGCTACCAGCTCTGCCTCACCATCTACCTTTCTGGAATTACAGATAATTCCGCCCAATCTGACTCCTCCGGTACTGGCATATTTCTGAATACCCTTGGAGATGTTATTTGCCGCATATAATGCCATCATCTCACCAGAAGCCACGATATAAATCTCCTGTGCTTTACCTTCCCTGATCGGCATTGCGAAGCCTCCGCAGACAACGTCACCCAGTACATCATAAAATACATAATCTAAATCCTCTGTATATGCTCCAAGCTGTTCCAGAAGATTGATGGAGGTGATAATGCCTCGTCCGGCACAACCGACTCCCGGCTCCGGGCCGCCCGACTCCACACAGCGGATACCGGCAAAGCCCTGCTTCATGATGTACTCCAGGTCAATATCCTCTCCTTCTTCCCTTAAGGTATCCAGTACCGTCTTCTGTGCCAGACCACCGAGGATTAATCTGGTAGAATCAGCCTTAGGATCACAACCGACGATCATGATCTTTTTTCCCATCTCGCCCAGCCCTGCTGTCAGATTTTGTGTGGTAGTCGATTTACCGATACCACCTTTTCCATAAATTGCAACCTGTCTCATAAGATTTGCCTCCTTCTTGTTTTAAAAAAGACGTCATCGCCTTTTACAGGCAATGACGTCTTTGTCTTGATAGACTAATTGGATTTTGCAATTTCCATGTTGCAATTCTATCATCCGGAATATTCAGTTTCAATACATCGTTTTGTCAAATATGAATACGCATTTTGATATATTTTTGCACAATTTACACTATAGATCATTTTTTCACACTAAACCCCATATTGCCGCTTTACGGCAGCTCAAAACCCGGAAGAACAAGGTGTGAGTGCCACTGCACGAACTACGCAGCTTCTTCCTGTGTGAACCGCTTTTTGTTCACACTGCTTTACTTGTTAAAAGCAGAATTTCTTCCTTAGGCAGATAGATGTACTTTGGCTGTCTGCTGTTCCACTTCTGGTTCCATTCCTGCTTAGACACAATCCACCAAAAACTGTTTTGCTGCTCCTCATTCGTTTTATTCCCAAGAAGGAGCTTATATTCATGTGGTCCTTCCGATACCTCCAGTAGAGCTACAGGGATTCTGTTTTCTGTCGAACTTTCGCTGCCAGCTCTGATATTATGGGCACGAATACCTACATACCCAACTTCCTCCGGTACTTTTCTATCTATATGCAGATCCAGCTTCCAATCCAAAGCTCTTACCATATATTCATTCATACGAACTGCCCTGGAGATATTTCTGCACCCGGTCAGCTGCGCAGTGATGATATCCGAGGGACAGCAGAAGATCTCTTCTTTGCAACCACTCTCGATAACGCGACCATGATACAGCACGGATACCGTATCACAGAAACGATACATCTCCTCTCTACTGTGTGAAACCATGAGAATCGCTCCTTCATAATTCTTCAGATACTCGTACAACTCCTGCTGCACCTTCTCCTTCAGATATGCATCCAGAGCATAAAAAGGCTCATCGAGCATCAAAAGCTCAGGCTCCAGAACCATGCTGCGGGCAAGCGCGACTCTCTGCTGTTCTCCACCGGACAGTTGACTAGGATACTTATCCAGCATCCCTTCCAGCCGAAACAGAGTAACCATTTCCTCTAAACTCATCCTGCCTGACTTATTATGATGTCTTCCGATCTCAATGTTCTTCTTCACAGTCATATGGGGAAAGAGAGCATAATTTTGAAAAAGCATGCCTACATTTCTTTGCTGTACCGGCAAGTTTATCCCCTGCTCCGAATCATACAGCGTCCGTCCGTTTAGGATAATCCTCCCGGTATCCGGAGTCTCGATTCCGGAGATACATTTTAGTGTCAGACTCTTTCCACAGCCCGAAGCTCCTAACAAACCAAGAGATTTTCCCGAATAGGACAGCTTTACCTTGAGTAGAAAATTCCTATATTTCTTGTTGATATCAACTGTCAACTCCATATCGTTCCTCCCTTTTTCTGGTTTTACCCTTTTGGGTAAATTGATTCATTGACAAGATCATAAAGAAGGATAATGTCAGCAAAAGCCCGGCCCATACTGCCGCCCGATCCACATCTCCGCTTTGGATGGCCATATAGATCGCAAGCGGCATCGTCTGGGTCTTCCCCGGAATATTGCCGGCAATCATCAGCGTCGCACCAAATTCGCCAAGTGCTCTGGCAAAGGCCAATATCGCACCGGACACTACTCCCGGAAGAGCAATCGGAAGTAATACCTTCCAGAATATCTGGAGCTCTGACAGCTTTACCGTACGGGCGGCATAGATCAGATTAGGATCCACCTGCTCGAAGGCGGCCTTTGCCGAACGATACATCAGGGGGAAGGAGACCACGACAGCTGCTATAACCGCTGCAGATCTGGTGAATATGATCTGAATTCCGCTTACTTCAAGTGTTCGTCCCAAGAGGCCATGCTTCCCAAGTAACTGCAATAATAGAAACCCAATTACCGTAGGAGGTAAAACGAGGGGTAAGGTGAGCAGTACATCCAGGATATGTACCAGTCTGGCATTCAGCTGTCTGATCTTGTGAGCAGTATAGATTCCCAGAAAAAATGTAATTATTGTAGCGGGAACCGCAGTCTTAAGTGATATCAATAAAGGGGTCCAGTCCATCCTCAGTCTCCTTTCTGTTTTTTCCTCTGTCAGTCGATGATATCAAAACCGTATTTTACCATAATCTCTTCCGCTTCCTTCGTATCCAGATAAGCAAGGAATTCCTTCGCCTGCGGCTCGAACTTCGTACTCTTTATAATGGCTCCTGAGTATATTGCAATGCTGCCTTCTCCCTCAGGTGCCGTGGCAGCGATCTTAAGCTTAGTGTTTAACAGGGCATCGGTTTTATACACAACTCCTGCATCCGCTTCCCCTGAGCTTACCCATGCAGATACTTCAGTCACAGTTTTGCCCAGAGTAGCCTTCCTAAAGGTAGCCTCCCAGATCCCCAACCGCTCAAAAATCAGTTTGGCATACTGTCCCGCCGGTACCGATTCCGGATCACCAAGCGCAATCATATCTGCCTTCGTGATATCCTTGAAATCAGCAATTCCCAATTTACTATCCACCGGTACGATCAGAACCACTTCATTCCGGAATAAATCCACCCTGCTGTCAGGCAGAATAAGCTCATCCTTTTCCAGGGAAGTTATCTGTTTTTTAGCCGCAGACAGGAAGATATCCACCGGAGCGCCTTCCCGGATCTGTTGCTCGATCGTTCCGGAACTTGCAAAGGTAAAGCTTAATCGTATCTCCGGATACTGTTCCTCGAACAATGGTTGTATCTCCTTCATTGCCGGCTCGAGACTGGCGGCTGCACCGATAAGTAACTCTGTCTCTTCTTTTCTACTGCAGCTAGATGAGAGAATACCTCCCAGAATCAGAAAGAGGAGAATGCTGCTTATTCTCCTCTTTGAAAGTTTGGTGCCGATGAAATTATTACCGGTTGGGTATATGTACTTTTTCCTCATAGTGTTCCTCCCTTATGTATCAATTTGTATCAAGTAGTAATACCATGTTTTGGTTTTGTGAAATAACAAAAGGCACCTTAGAATTATCTAAGACGCCTTAGTCATACGATTTTTATTTAGGGCTTATTATAGCTTCAGGACAGATTATTTGTCAAGGACTAATTTCAGAGAATAACATTTATAAATTACTTCGCGTTGATTCAGCTATTGCAGATATCCCGAATTCGCATATCGGCGTTTCCCCTGAGTTTTATTCTTATATTCTATCGCCTCCCTCGGGCAGCGACAGATACATGCCATGCACTGGGTACAGCTTTCTCCCCACTCCGGTTTTCCACCGGACATCTCAATATTATTAAGGGGACAAAGCTTTGCACATTTTCCGCACCCGTTACAGGCTTCTGTGGCATAAAAACCCTTCGCACTGACAAAAATCGGATAATACATAGAGTTGATGATTCCGCTGGCGAACCTTCCACCTAAAGTGACTTTCTCCTCCGGTAATGGCTTCTGTTCCCCGATCAGCTTCGCAATCTCAAAGAGGATTGGTGCAGCATTCTCGATAATTCTCTGCTCCTGCTCTTTCTCCGGTGCATGGAACATGGTAATGTAATTCTCCGGCATGACGATGGTGGCAAACCCCAGGAAGGTAAACCCCTTCTTCTCACAAAGCTTCTTACTATAATGAACTGCATTGTGAGTCTCCGAACCACAGGTCAGGACAAAATACGCCTGCTGATTTCCCTCAAACGTGGCTTCCTGTATAAATCTTTCGACCACCCTTGGCATTCTCCAGGCATAGGTTGGAGCAACAAAAACCAATGGTCCGGTAGAATGAAATTCCTCCCTGCTGCCATGTTTCATAAGATCATTGATCGAGACAAGATTGTCACCGGTTACCGATGCAATCGCCTGAGCAGCATAAAGACTGTTACCCGTTCCGCTGAAATAAAATATCATACTTTCCTCCTGATTACCTAGTTCTTATTCATTTACATTACTATCACTTTATGCTCTTATCACTTTATGCTCTTATTACTTTATGCTCTTATTACTTTATGCTCTTATTACTTAATTCTCTTATCATTTTTTCTTGTCATTTTATGTTACTTTAATTCATGTTACTTATATACATTCCCCTGTTTCTTTCGGTGCGGTCCAGTTATAGCAGAAGCTCTGTCTTGTCTTCACTGTCAAGAATCCTTCTTAATATCTTGATTCCTTCCTCGAATTCGGCCGGATTTCTGGCGGCCGTTACGGAAATTCTTACCGCACCCGGTGTCCGGGAATTTCCTACCAGGAAACGCTCACCCGAATATACCTGAACTCCTTCATTTTTAGCACAGATCTCGAAGCTCTTTCCTGTAAATACTTCCGGAAGCAAGATCCAATGAAACGGGCAGTTATCTTCTCCCTGAATCTCGAATTTACCAAGATAACGATTGAAGATTTGGTTCTGTTGTCTTGTATATTCCCTACGTTCCGCCGCGATTGCGTCCGCTTTCTTCGAGTGAATCAATCTGGCGGATAGTTCCAGAAGAAAAGGTGCAACTGTAATATTCTGATTATATATTCCGTTATTAATCTCAGTTTGGTAAGCCTCCGGAGCTGTTACGAAAGCAAGCCGAAGGCCAGGGGAAATCACCTTGGACAGGCTGATGACATGGATCACTTGCTCCGGAGCAAAGGATGCCACCGGAGGCAGTGGATTTACCTTCAGCATACTATTGATTGCATCCTCTATTACAATCAGATTTTGTTTTCGTGCTACTTCTGCTATCATTCTTCTGGTATTCAGGCTCATGGTGTGCGTTGTCGGATTATGATAGTCCGGAATAATGTATAACCCCTTTAGCCTGTCATTTCGACAAGCATTCATCAAGCCCTCTTCTGTGATTTCATTGTCCTTCCATTCCACAGGCACCAGCTGTATTCCGAGCATCTTGGCAGCCGTCTTAAATCCGGGATAGGTCAAGGGATCAGTCCCAATTCGGTCTCCTGCTTTAAATAATGAAGCAAGGATGGCTGCAATTGCATTCTGTCCGCCGGCGGCGAATAACATTTGATCAGCCTCCACTGTATATCCCACCTTACCAATCCATTGTACGGCTGCCTCTCTCTGCCAGGTATTACCACCAATGCAGCCATAAAGGAATAGCTTATCCGAGTCCGGCTCAGAAAGCATTTTCTGCATGTATTCCACAATGATTTTATTCGGTTCCGCATGTGGCAGGATCGCCCCCATCTCAATCAACTGCATATGCTCCGGACTTGGACTCAGAATACTGCTCGTACCTACGTCGGAGGAGATATAGGTCCCATTTCCGACTGCGGCACTGACCAGACCACTTTGTTCGCAGAGCTTGAATGCCCGTGATATTGTACTTAAGTTGACATCCAGATAATCCGCCAGCTCCCGCTGCGGTGGTAGCTTAGTCCCTGGTGCCAAGGTACCGTTTTTGATATCCTCCTCCAGCATTGCTGCCAATGCTTTATATAATGGCCCTCTTGCATTGGATAAATCAGGCCTCCAGCTCATAGGATAGTTCTCAAAAGAATTAACCGGCATGACTCCTCCCTTTCTATATCTTATCCGATCAAATAATAATCCAGTTTCGTTTGCATACAATTATACTATTGTTTGTATCAATTATCAACCGAATAATAATTGTTTTGCACACAATTTTGAGATTGTTTGCCTATTGATGCAATGATATAATAAAAAAAATTTTAAGGAACGGAAGTACGTACATTTGTATTAGAAAGAACTCCAAAATGAAATCCATTGGAATGTCATTTTGAACTTCTTTCAGATATTGTTTGTGCCGCCATATGGCAGCGGAATGGAGGTAATTATGAATGGATTATATTCAGATCGAATACTGAACACGAAGCCCTCTTTTACCAGGCAGATTTTAAAGGTAACCGAAACCAATGATTTTATATCCTTCGCCGGAGGTTTACCGAACCCGATCTCTTTCCCTTTGCGAGAGCTTTCTGAAGCCTCCCAGCGAATCATCGAAAATAGCGGAGAGAAAGTATTCCAATACTCAACGACAGAGGGCTACCTTCCACTGAGAAAATATATTGCCGACCGATACAAAAGGAGATTTGGTCTCGAATTTTCGCCGGAGGATATCATGATCACCACCGGTTCCCAGCAGGGCTTGGATCTTATAGGGAAAACGCTGATTAATAAAGGGGACGGCATCATCATTGAAGAACCGGGGTATCTTGGTGCCATACAGGCCTTTTCCTTATACGAACCCAAATTTATACCGGTTTCCCTGGAGGCAGACGGGATCAATCTTGAGGAACTGGAGCATGCTCTTGAAAAGAATCAGGTAAAACTGTTTTATAGTGTACCGAACTATCAGAATCCCACAGGACTTTCTTATTCCGGTGAGAAAAGAGAAGCCGTATGCAAGCTTCTTGAGAAATATAAAGTCGTACTTGTAGAGGATGACCCCTATGGTGAATTGAATTTCTCCGGAGAAACCCTACCCTATATCGGAGCAGATAAGCTGGAATACAGCGTATTGTTTGGTTCCTTCTCGAAGACTATTACACCCGGGATGAGGCTGGGTTTCCTCTGTACAAAGAATAAAGAGCTGATGAACTATGTCAATGTTGCGAAACAGGGTTCTGATCTGCATACCAATGTATTTGCTCAGTATCTGATATATGATTATCTGATGCATAACGATTATGAGCAGCATATCGATAAAATCAGAGCCTTATATAAAGAACAAAGCGATTCCATGATAGCCGCAATCAAAAAGCATTTTCCTGCTTATGTATCTTTTACTAGGCCTCAGGGTGGTATGTTCCTTTGGGCAACCCTGCACAACGGGAAAGCATCCATGGATCTGGTGGAGGAAGCACAAAAGGCAAAGGTTATGTTCGTTCCGGGAGATCCTTTCTATCCCTATAAAGTGAAGGTAAATACCCTTCGATTAAATTATACCAACTCAGATCCCGATACCATCGAAGAAGGAATTCGAAGACTGGGAGAAATCTTGTACCGTTATGCATAAGCAAAAAGGGCTGTTTATCAGCCCTTTTGGTTTACTAATCAATATTCAAGGTTTCCCTGATATAATCACATAATTCCTCCAGTGCCTGGTCTGCCTCCGGTACAAAAGCCGCCTGCATGTGAAAGATATGCCACATCTCATCCCAGCACTTATGCTCAGCCTTACCCCCGGCCAGGCTGACTGCCTTAACAAAGCTTTCCGAATCACCCGAAAACACATCATAATCTCCCGAGTGAATCATAACAGGAGGCAAACCACCCAACTTTCCAAACATCGGGGAGAGCATCGGGGAGGATGCATCCTCTGCACCCACATAAATCTTTGCGATCGACAAAGGATCCTCCTGTGCGAAGGGGTCTTCTTCCCTTCTTGTGACATAGGTTTCACTTTTCCCTGTCAGATCAAAAACCGGTGTGATATAGGCTAATGCCTTCGGCATCGGTATTCCCTTTTCCTTTAGCATAAGCAGTGCGGAAACAGATAACGCTCCTCCTGAAGAATCCCCCATAATTAAGATATTCTCCGGTTCAAAGCCCATTTCCAGCATCCCACGATATACAAGGGCTGCATCTTCAAGCGCCGCAGGGTATGGATGCTCCGGTGCCAGCCTGTAATCAGGCATGTAGATCGTTGCTTTGCATCGTTTCGCTAACCCGGCAACAAAATCCCTGTTGGAGGGATAGATTCCCAGACAGAAGCCGCCACCGTGATAATACAGAATTGCTTTATCTTTGGCAGCTCCTGCGCAGTAGAATACATCACAATCCACTTCACCGACTTTCTCCCTGTTATTCCTGATTCCCTCCGGTAAACCAGCGGACTGTAATTCTTCCATATTTTTTCTTATCTCCGGAAGCGGCAAATTCCATAGATTAGCTTCTTTGATTAAATTCCTTACATAATTACTTTGTGCACTGCTCATTCTCTCTTTCCCATCCTTTCAACCTTTTGACTTTTGTCATAGGCTTATTGTATGAGAAGAAAAGTTCTGCTTCATGATTAATCTTGCTGACTCTTTAACCCATGATCGGAAATAGAATGGTTACTCTGTCATCAGCCGGATAATCCTTATTGTAAAGGTCGATCATGCCGATTCCGATATTATTTAACTTCGCATCATTGATCATAATCCATCGGTATAAATCATCCATCAGAGGTCCCTGGATATCAAACATATTGCCCTGGTACTCAAACTTGGCATACCAGCCCTGAGGTATCGTCATCGTCTGATAGCTCACCGCCTCCGAAGGAGTTCGCAGTTCTCTAGCACAGAAGATCGTGTAGTCTCCGCTATCATCCCCATGACAGCTGACCACCGTATAGAATTGCTCCTGTTGTAAAGCTGGATTTTCCGACGATTCTCTGAAATAATTCTCCGACTGTGTCTTTAAGCTGTGTCTGAACTCTCTACGATATACATTTAGTTCCAGTCCAATTCCTGCCAAAGTGAATTCTTCCAGAAACACCTTACTCCCTTTCACAGAAAGAGTGCCCCGATGATTGATGATATCCCTGTCAACAACACCGGCTTTTGGTACACCTTCCACTGTCACCCTCTCTTCTCGAAGCTTTGTGGGAGCAATGCCAAATTGTTTCTTGAATGCCCGGCTGAATACCTCCGGATATTCAAATCCCAGATTTAAGGCAATATTCAGAATTGTCTCGTCTGTTTCCTTAATCATAGAGACAGCCTTTGTAAGCTTCCGCCCGAGTATGTACTGCTTCAGCGACGTTCCCGTCACAGTTTTGAAGATCCTGTTAAAATGGAAATCTGATATTCCGAACTGCCGTGCCAAAGCCCCCAGCGAAAGCTTCTCCGCAATATTTTCTTCAATATACTCTACCGTTTCATTGATTACAACAATATAATAATTCATATCAGGCTCCTAGTCCTTTTAAATGAAATACTCGATCGCTTTGTATGAGATAACCTGCCTAAGCTGTTGAATTCTATTCCCCTATGATTAACCCTTCTTCTCGGCCTTCTTCAGAGGCCCGGTCCAGGGAAATTATAACATACCCATCCCGGCAGCACCAGCGATAAGTTCAAGGATCCTCTTTATCGATATTAGCATCGATATATACCGTGTTAGCGAACCGGACGAACATTTCCATAAAATAAAACAGAGCCATTGTACGCTGCAATGGCTCTGTCGGCAGATAAATGCCTTCTATCTTTACTTTCTCTCCCCTGAATAATACGCTATAGCTATACTCGCTATTTTATGCTTTTTTTGCATCTTCTGCTGATAACAGAGGTCTCCACTTCAGAAGTTGGTCCACTCCCTCTTCTGAAAATCCAGCGACTGCATCTTGTAATAAGTAGGCATTGAATCCCCTTTCCAATGCTCCGTTACAGGTTGCGGCCATGCAAAACTCAGCAGCAAAACCACTGACTATTACTGTGTCTACATCTTCCTTTTTCAGCATGTCTTCTAAATCTGTCTTCCAGAAGGCATTATAAAAGTTCTTTTCAATCCTGTAGTCTGACCCAGATACAATCAGCTCATCTACATTATTAAAGTAACCGTCTTTCAAAGCGCCCATCTCAATGTGCTGTATTACTACAACCGGAAGCTGTTTCTCACGGAAGGTCGGGCTGATGTCATTAATATTACTTAGCACTTTGTCAAAGAGTGCCTTACAGGAAGTTGCTTCCCTGCAACCCTTCTGCATATCTAAGATTAATAAAGCTTTTTTAGACATAGATAAAACTCCCCTCTTGTTTGATACCCTTTATGGGAATATCTTAACAAAATGGGGAGTATTCGTACATGGTCTATTTGCAAAATAAATTGTCTTTTCTGCTGGATTTACCATTATTAATTGGCAATTGCATGAACCCTTTGACTCCTTAAGTTATTCTTTTATAAAGATATGTTCAGTAAATGTCCGGCTACTCCTACTAATGTCCCGAGCACCACAGACATCACAATCATAGGCGCTGCTGCCTTCTTATCCGATTTATTGACCATGATTATGACCGGTAAAGCCAATGCTAAGGTTATGACTCCGCCCTCCAGCCACCAGGGCATACTAAAAAGAGCAGTTCCGAATATCATAAAGGGTGCGATCAGATAAAATATAAAAGCAGATCCGATTGAGTTTTTATCCTGTTTCATTTTAATCATTGGCAGTATGTCAATTACACCTGCTATTATTCCGATGATTATTGTTAATGCGATGTCTTTCATAAAATCCTCCGTTCTCTCTCTACGCTATCAGTATTTTTTATCATGAAGCGTCTTCGTTCTTCATGGCTCATTATCTCAGTTGTTATTTCTTTTGAATTGATTTCTATCGGCTAAAAAACAACTTAACTCCTTCCTATCATGGAAGCTATGCCATCAAATTACCTGCAGTATGCAATAGCTCTATGAATTCCCTCGCTGTCTTCGGAGCCTTGTATTTAGGCAGGTTCGAAAATAGTAAGGATACCGTATCCAGCTGCTCCATCGTCTGAAGAAGGGAATCAGAATCCTCTTCTCCCAACCGACCAAGCAGAGTATATTCCAAATGATCAGGAATCAGTCTCCCATTCAGAATGGCATAACCGACCCTTTTTCTGCAATTACAGCCGCCCTCTGCCAGCCCGCAATACTCCTGTAAGAATTCACCCATCCTTTTTCTAGTACGCACCAGCCTCTGTCGATAGGTTTCGGCATTCATACCAAGTATTTCTCCTGCTATCCTGCTGTCCATATGAAACATTGTGCCAAGGACATAGATACATCTGCTTTCTGCATCCAAGCACTGCAGCATCACATTCGTACAGGATTGCTTGAGCTCATCTGCCAGTAGATTTTCATCCACTTCACGGAGCTGCTCGGACTTTACTTCGATGAAGCCCTGCTTAATATCTTCGGCATAAAACTCAAAGCTCAAGGGCCGTTCGGCAAACATAGATTTCCGATAATCGTACAGGCAATTTACGGCAATTCGATATGCCCAGGTTGAAAAGGCCGATTCCCTGCGGAATTGCGGGAGTCCTCTGATCACTTTAATAAAAATCTCCTGTGATGCATCCTCCGCATCATGAGGAGATCCGAGCATTCTCAACGAAAGATTATAAATCATTTCCTGTATTTCGTTAATCAACTCCTCCAGCGCGTTCCTGTCTCCACTGACAGCAAGGTCAATCAGATCCTTTTCATTTGTAAGCATAGTAATCCTCCGTTCTATTTATCCACCCTTATTTAACGTATATGTCATGAAGTAACCCTCCTTTTCTTAATTAGACTGGGATGGTTGCTTCCTTGTGACATGGTTATAAATATTTTTTTCTTTAATAAAATATCAAATTAATGATCATAGGTACAATACTATATTTTCTATTGATTGATTTGAACAACCATCTCAGCAATCGCATTTTGGCTATGTAAAAGATAATTCTTTGCCTGATGATTCTTACATAATTCTGACTCCATTGCATCACAGGAAACCTCTTGACCCCTGGTCACCGGAGGACAGGGCAGGAATACACCTTGTTTTGATAAATAGCCTAGATGCTTTTTCGTAATCTGGTATGGAAGAAATTCTTTTCTGATCCGTTCCTCTTCTTCTGTGTTGTCCCCCTTCGGCCAGCAGTCCGTATAGATGACATCCGTATTCTCAATTCCTTCCTCTAAAGAATTGGTTGTGGTGATCCTGCCGACTGCTTTCTGATTCAGCTCTTCCAAGAGCGCAGGATCAGCCTCATAACCCTCCGGTGCTACTTGTATCACACTGATCGGGAATTTGACGGCAGCCTCAAACCAGCTCATGCATAGATTCGTGACTTCTCCCACAAAGAGCAGCTTCAGCTCCTCTAGAGTTCCCCTGTACCGGCGGAGGAACTGCAGATCACCCATTATTTCACAGGGGTGGCTGATATTCGTTCTTGCATTAATGACCGGTATGGATGAGGTCTCTGCCAGATACAACAGATCCTCCTGCCTTTTGGCCCTGACAACCAGCAGAGTAAACCAATTGCTGAGATACTGCCCTATGTCCTCGATTGGCTCGTGGACACCCAGTTCCCCTGGAATATAGGACACTTTGGCTCCCATAGCCTGTAGCCCGAGATCAAATGCTACTCTGTTGCGGAAGCCCTGCCCATAAAACCATAAGCCTACCTGCTCATGCACCAGATTCGCAGGCATTCGATTCTCCTGCCATGCCTTAGCCATATAGTCTGCCCGATCCAGAATTCCTGTTAGTTCCTCAGTTGAAAAATCCAATAATGAAATAAAATGCCTCATATTAACTCCCCCTATCTAATGTAAAACATCAGGGTCACTGTATATGACAGCAACCCTGATTCTCAATCACCTTAGGAATAAAATTACATCGGCATCCACAATTTGTCAAGTAAATCCTATGGACGGAGGGGTTACACCCCTTAATACAGTTCTGTTTTTATATTAGCTTTCTTTCTTCACAAATCCCAGCATAAACCCATCCGGATCCCGGATTACGAATTTATAGGATCCCCAGGGAGTCCGCTCCAGTGGATTGATTACTGTACACCTATCCTTGATGCGGTTCCAGAGCAAATCGATATCTTCTAAGTAAAAATCCAGCATGTCCTCGGAGTGTTGCCTTTGAAAGTCTTTCACCTCTTGGATGCCGAATAACACCTGATCGTCCATAGTATAGGCCAACCAATTGGTCGGTTCATAATATGAATCGAATGTAAATCCAAGAATATCCTCGTAAAAGGCTCGGGAGATCGTCATATCACTCACAGTGATTGTAGCAACACCCATTCTGTAATTTGTACTCTGTAATGTCTGCTTCATCCTATATACCTCCTTTTCTTACATAATAAAACGAGGAACATGACACCAATATGCCATGTTCCTCATAAAAACGAGTTATTTAAATTGCTTTATTTATTTCTTATTAAATACCTTCTGATTCCCTCCAGATATTGCGAAAATTTTTCGGTATTCAGACTGTAGTATACGCGGTTTGAATCTACCTCAGTCTTTACCAGCCCCAGCTTCATCAAGGCATTGACATGATAGGATATTGTTGCTGTAGAGAGCTTAAGCTCATTGGCGATTTCTTTCCCGTAGCAGGGCTTTTTAGCGGTAAGCTCCAGGATATCTACTTTACTTTTATCAGAGAGCAGCTTGCCGAAGTTTACAATATCCTCAGCTGCCATATTCTCTCTGGAAATATTGAAACGGCTGTCCATCAGGATACCAAATCGAAGCACATCCATCAGCTCTGTTTCGGGACAAGAAGAGAGTGTAACACTGATGGGCTGAAAGATCATCGGAAGTAATATGGTTCCTTTCTCATTGGCCTTCCATACTAATTTGAGATTATCATGCATCAGCTCTATGATATCCTGCTTCTCTTGAATTCCCATCCAATAATCATAGAATTGCTGCTCTAGTTCCGCTATTTGCTTTTGAAATCTTGCAGTAAGAATATCAACAACTTCCTTTAGGACAGTGGTGACTTCATTGTAGCATTCCTTTTGATTATGATAAATTTTCAGAACCTCCCATTTTGCAGCCTTATCACAGGAAGCCGAATCAAGAAAGCTTATGAAATCCTCATAGGTCACCAATCCTTTGGCGGAAGCACCGCACTCCTCGTCAATATTGATGATTTGTGCATAGTACTTAATTTTGTCTTCTTCTTTCAGATTTTTGAAGCGTTCCTCATAGGGCAGCAGCTGATTGTCATAGTTCTGAAAATCCCATTGAAAAGCAAAGGCTGCATTAAAGAAAAAGTTTGTGTTCTTCGATTTAAAGTAATACTCTATCAGGTCTTTTTTGGGTTCTAACTCCTGTTTCATAACATTGTAAATCTCAAGAAGCGTTTCCCAGATGTTGTCATACCATTCAGAAGCCTCCGGATAATTATCCCGATATTCCTCCCTGAGTTGTTCCAATTCATCCTTGTTCACCCACTGATATAGGATTAAAATCGCTTCATCTACCAGGCTAGCATGCTTCGCTATCTGCAATCTGTCCTTCATTCTCTGACCTCACATTCTGTTCTTTCACCATGGCGGTAAATCTCTTTTTCCCAAAAAGCGCCAGGCATACCAGGAAATCCAGCATCCCTACAGCAAGAAAAATTGTCCCTGTCGATGCAAATTTCGTCACCCCGCTGATGATAAAGGCCACAATCGGCATAGCCGCAACGCAACAGGAATTCATGATAGCACTCACCCTTGCGATATAACTTTCTTCAATTGTCTTCATAAATTCTATCCCGGCATAAGTATTTACTGATGCTATTGCTACGCCTAAAATAAAGGAAACTATAGCAACAATGATATAATTCAGTACAGCTATGTGTATGAACTGACCCAATACAACAAGGCTGATAAAGTATACACCAATGGTATATCCGCCAAAGCACACAATTGCGAAGCTACTGATCCTGGTGCTGATATAAGGATAAATGACAGCTCCCAGAATCATCCCAATTGTAAGACCGAGACTTAATACGGAAAGCATGATTTCATCCGAGTGAAGGACCTCACTGACCAGGGGTGCCTGAAGGCTGTTCATCGGAACTAGGATTGCATTCAGAAAAACAGCGATTGTAACCATGTATCGTAAAAATGCTTTTCCCTTCAGGTAAAGAAAACCACCTTTTAAACTATCTATATATTCCTTAGCATTTATTTTAGCTTTTGTCAACTGCTCTTCCTTAATTCTTAAGGTAAATATGATCAAGGCCGACAGGAAGAAGGTCACCATATCAATATAAATCGCGGTCGATATTGAAAACAAGGAGATAATAACACCTGCCACCCCAAGTCCGATCAGCTCCATAATACTGCACAGGCTGGTATTAAAGGAAATTCCAAAGCTGTAATATTTCTTATCCAGAAGCTTGGGCAGCAATGCACTCGAGGCAGGATTGCGAAAGGCTTCCGCACAGGAGATCACGATTGTACAACTGAGCATAATCCATTGATTCAGCACTCCGGCCAGAAAGGCAGTTGCTACGATACCGACACAGATACCACGAATGATATCTGTTACAATCATAATCCTCTTCTTATTTCTGCCTTCCACTGCTGCACCTGCGAAGGGTTGCAGGAATACCGTCGGTATTCTGTTGATACCAAATATAATTGCTGACCAGGCAGCACTTTGCGTAATCTGATATACGAGCCAGGCAAAGGCGATGCTGTCGATAGAATCGCCAAATCGGTTGATTACGGCCGCAATCACTGTTTTCATATATTCCTTCTGTTTTAGTATATCACGGTATCCAATCTTATTTTCTTCCATAGTTTCCTCCCTTTCTACGCATGACCCATGGATGAAGTCCTGCGTAAATCCCTTGAATTTTTATTGGGATATTTTTCTTGTTAGATATAAATCTAACATATTGTTTGACATATGTCAACTCCTTATTAGATGTTTTTCTAACTAACATTCTATGCACATAAAATATATGGTGATATCTGTTTTCTCTACACTTGAATTGAAAACAAAAAAGAACAGCCCTGGTTCGGCTGTTCCATCCTATCCTGTTTTTATTCCTTTAATAACCCGAGGACCCATCGTCCGGGACAGGATACCATCTGGCATAAAGTTTTATCCTGGCAATCTCCTTCACTATGGTACTCTCCGTAATTCTCAACTCGCCATTGTCCCGGACCCTGTAGTCCTGATACTTATACCAACCTCCAAAGGTATAGCCCTCCTTCTCCGGCTCGGGTAATTCACCGTATTCCATGCCATAGGATACAATCCTTTCATAGACTTGATTGTTAAAAGCGATGAAGATGGCCTTTACTGGCTGCTCCGTCCAATGCGCATAAAGTGTTGTTGGTCCGTTCTCGCCGTAAATACTCTTTACCGTAATCTTGTCACCGTCAGTCTCAGAGGTATACCAGCCATTGAATTGATAGCTTGCCCTGGTTGGTGTCGGAAGCTGTCCCAGGAATTTACTTCCATAATATACAATAATTTTTTTCTTACTTATATTCCCGCCTCCAGCATCCAGCTCTACCTCGACAGGATTTCCTCTCCATTGGGCATAGAGTGTATGATCTGTCTTCTTAAACACCTTAGTCGTATCTGTAATTTTGATACCGCCGCTTCTATAAGAATACCATCCATTGAATACATAATTTGGTCTTGTCAGTTCAGGCAGGGTTCCATAGTACCCGTCTGAAGAAACCGTGATTGTAGATAGCTCCGCATTCGCTCCGTTTCCATCAAAGCTTACAATACAGGTTTTTGCCTCTGATTCAGCAGCTGCATCCTGTGTCCCAAGATCAGATGCATAAGCAGGACATGGAGAAATACTATATAAAATAATGATGCATAGAGCATTCAATAAAAGCAATTTACCAGTGGCTGACATAGCACTCCCCCATCGTTTTGTCTTATGATTCATATATCGGATAGCTTGCATCAATGATAAAGATTATCCCAGGAAAATCATTCTGGGATTCTTCAGGATAACTTCAGTTGCTTCGATGGTTCTTCACAATCTAAATATGTCAGGCCAGACCAGGCTAGATTTCTCGAACCCTTTTCCTCAGTTTCAGCACCATGCCCGGAGCTACGGACAACTCATCTACCCCGAATTCCAGGAAGGTCTCTGTCAAGGAAGTGTCTGCTGCTAGTTCACCGCAGATACCAACCCAGATACCGCATCTATGTGCATTTTCCACTGTTAGCTTTATCAACCTTAAAACAGCCGGATGATGCGGATCGTGGAAGGAATCCAGCATGGGATTTTGTCGGTCAATAGCAGTCGTGTACTGGGTCAGATCATTGGTGCCGATACTGAAAAAGTCCACCTCTTCTGCCAGCAGATCACTGATGATCGCGGCCGCAGGTGTCTCTATCATAATGCCAAGCTCTACCTTATCATTATAAGCTAGTTCCTCCCTGGACAGCTCCTGAGTCACCTCCGAAACGATCTGTTTGATCTCTTTGATCTCCTCAACAGATATGATCATAGGAAACATGATACCCAGATTACCGTATACAGAAGCCCGGTACAACGCGCGAAGCTGGGTACGGAAAATATCTCTTCTGGTCAGGCAGATACGAATGGCTCGGAAGCCCAGAGCAGGATTCTCTTCCTTCGGTAGATGAAAATACTCGACCTGCTTATCCGCACCGATATCCAGAGTTCGAATAATGACCTTACGACCTTCCATTTCTTTTAACACCTCCCGGTAGGCATCGAACTGCTCCTCCTCTGAGGGATAATCCTTCTGGTTCAAGTAGAGAAATTCACTTCTCATCAAACCGACGCCTCCTGCATCATTCCTTAAGGCTTCACGGACATCGAGTACACTTCCGATGTTAGCAAAGATATCGATGCGTTTCCCAGCTTTCGTAATATTCTCCTTCCCAATCAGCTCCTTCAGTTCTTTCCTTCCAGCTTCCTCGGCTTGTTGCTTTCGCATAAGCTCCTGACATAGTTCCTCATCCGGATCAATATAGATCCTGCCTGTGAACCCATCCACAATCACTTGCTGTCCATCATATTCCGGCTTCAGCTGTTCACCAATTCCAATAATAGCAGGAATATTCATCGTTCTGGCAAGTATTGCAGTATGAGAATTCACAGAACCCTTCTGTGTGAGGAGTGAGAGGATACACCTTCTGTCAAGCTGCACAGTCTCACTGGGCGCCAAATCCTCTGCAGCGATAATAACAGGTTCTGTAAGCTTTAGACCAGAATCCTTATCACTAAGTGTACGGATTAATCGATCAGAGATATCCTTGATATCTGCCGCTCTTTCCTTTAGGTACTCATCCTCCATACAGGAAAACATCTCTGCAAAATATTCAGCGGCACTGGAAACTGCGTGCTCTGCATTATAGTTTTGTTCTGTAATCTTATTGTTGATATAACCGATATATTCCGTGTCCTGCAGGAGCATCTGATGTACCTGCAGAATCAATGCCTCTTCTGATCCAATCTCCTTCAAAGCCTTTTGATATAATATCTCCAGCTGGTCGATTGCATTTATTCTTCCTTGTTCAAACCGCTTCTGTTCTTTCTCCGTATCCGATATCTGATAGATCTTCGTGGAAATCTCAGCTTTTTTATAATACCTCATCGTTCCAAAGGCGATTCCCTGAAACACACTTTTGCCTTCCAATACTATCATTCTATCACTCCTTCAATTCTCTGTCTGATTTCTCCGGTTTCGGGCCTTTCTTTATTGAGCATAAAAAAAGACCATACTTGATAATAAATTTCTTTATTACTAAGCCGGTCTTGCCTGATCGAACAGTCACAATCCAATCTGTTTGTAATTGAATTATACCTTCTTCACAGAAATATGTCAAATGGTATTGGTTACAGTCCCTCAAACTCCTTTTGTAACTTCTCGGATACCTGTTTTCTCTTCCCAAGCATATCATCAAAAGCTTCGTCAAAAACCTGTGGCAGTCCGGCGCGGATCCTACTGACACCGACCTCGGTAATCCCACCCTTAGTCTGTACACGGTCAATGACCTCTTGAAAATCCATACTCTCCTCCAGCATCAATTTTGCGGTACCAATCATAGTATGCAGCACAAGGTCATTGATGCCCTTCTTAGTGAAGCTTGTTCCATGACGAAGACCAGCCTCAACAAACTCCTGAAAGATAGCAGCATATAACCCCGGTCCGCAGCTCGTGAATTCGGAAGCGAAGCCAAAATCCTCTTCCCTGGTATGACGCAGCTCGGATATGCATCCCAAAAGATCCTCAAGTTGCTTTCTTTCTGCTTCTTCTACTTTTGCATTATGGCAAATTAGTGAGATTCCTCCCTGAACCTCGGAGATGACGGTAGGTAAAAGTTTCGTAATTTTGCAGTCAATGATTCTCTCCATATCTTCAATCATAACCGATCCGGCGATTGAAACGATATGTTGCTCCGGCCGTAGCCATGTCTTCACTTCCTTCAATACATCAATGTATTCCATTGGCTTCACACAGATAAAGATTAATTCTGATTCTTTTACTACTTCAGAGAGCTCCTTTGTCACCTGAAGCTGTTCCCAATCCTTCCTGATTTCCTCCAGTCGGTTCTGATCCTTACGGGTAACGATAATTCGTTCCTGTCGGATGTTACCATACCTAATCAGTCCGGAGATCAACATCCTTGCCATGCTCCCATACCCAACAAACCCTATCTTACTCATAACGCTCCTCCCATCTTCCAACTTAGGCACTATTAAATAAAGTGCATTTCATTTTATTTGCATATTCCATTGATAGCCACAATTATCCATTTACCATCTTGCTTTGTCAATCAATAATTGTAATTTTCATGCAGAAGCCTATTTTTATTCTTATTCACATCTTCCTATGGGACCCATGCTGGTGCTTGCTTTTTACCTGCTGAGCCGATATAATGTGTATGATAAGTTCAGAATATCTAAAAGCCAACTATGTTCGCTTGGGTTACGGTTGAATTCTTATGCAGGTATTTAATAATCGTTTACATGTGAAATAAGCATGAGAATTTGATTTATTGATTGATATTTAAAAGACAGAAAGGAAATGAGTATGGATAGAAAAGTGAAACGAATAGCAGCAATCGTCGGTTTGGTTTTGTTTGCTTCCTTGTTCCTGATTACTTTAATATCGGCATTCTTTGCATCTGAGAAAGCACCGGGTTTATTCATGGCAAGTCTGTTCAGTGCCATCGTTATACCGATTATGATCTGGGCATTTATGCTGGTTTATCGATTGGTTCACAGGAATGATCCGAGTACAGATCCAGCTTCAGAGGAGCCGGAGGCTACAGACGATACCGAGCTTTTAGATGAAGCAACGGAAATTGACTCAGATGATAATAAATAATAATGATAGAACAGGGCTGCCAAATATCCTGATATATTTTACGGGTTATATGATCTTTCTCCCGTGGAATATACTGAGTATATTAAGGCAGCCCTGTTTTGTTAATCTTATTCCTTAATCTTCTTCCTTAATCTTCTTCCTTAATCTTCTTCCTAAATCTTCTTCCTTAATCTTCTTCCTTAATCTTCCTTAGTCCTCTTCCTTGATCTTCTTAAAATATTCCTGAATTTGCTTCTCATACCCATTGTCAGAAGGGATGTAGAACACTCTGTCCTTAATTTCATCCGGAAGATATTGTTGCTTTACATAATGATTCTTAAAGCTATGGGCATATTGATAACCCAATCCGTGTCCCAGCTTCGCCGCACCTTTATAGTGGGCATCCATCAGATAAGCAGGTATGGTTGCTGTCTTCTCATTTTCCACTACCTGTGTAGCATCATCAATGGCACAGATCGCAGAGTTGCTCTTCGGCGCACAGGCTACATACGTCGCTGCCTGAGCCAGAACAATCCTTGCCTCCGGCATTCCAAGGCGTTCCACTGCAAGTGCTGCGGAGGTTGCGACCACCAGAGCATTGGGATCGGCATTGGATACATCCTCAGCCGCACAGATCATGATTCTTCTTGCGATAAAGGTTACCTCTTCTCCGGCATATAGCATCCGCGCCAGGTAATACACCGCTGCATCCGGATCAGAGCCTCGCATACTCTTAATAAATGCCGATATCGTATCGTAATGGTTATCTCCGTCCTTATCATACTTGAGAACCCTTCTTTGGATACACTCAGATGCCACAGAAAGTGTAATGTGGATTTTCCCATCCTCCGACCGTTCCGTTGTAAGAATACCTATCTCTATGGCATTCAGTGCTGCCCTGGCATCACCGTTGGCTATGTCAGCCAGGAACTCCAGTGCTTCATCATCAATGACAGCCGCATATGCTCCCATTCCCCGGTCTCTGTCATAGACCGCCCGATGCAGCAATGTCTTAATATCCTCTTTATCCAGAGGCTTTAATTCAAATATAATAGAACGGGAAAGTAACGCAGAATTCACCTCAAAGTAAGGATTTTCCGTCGTCGCACCAATCAAAATTACTGTTCCGTCTTCAACAAAAGGTAGCAGATAATCCTGCTGCCCCTTATTAAAGCGATGAATCTCGTCGATAAAAAGGATGGTTCGTTTTCCATAGCTCCCCAGATTCGTCTTGGCTTCCTCTACTACCGCTTCCATGTCTTTCTTGCCGGCAGAGGTAGCATTGATCTGTATGAACAGGGAGCTTGTGGTATTGGCAATCACTTTGGCGAGTGTCGTTTTACCGGTACCGGGAGGACCATAAAATATGATGGAACTGATCTTATCTGCCTTAATCGCTCTGTAAAGAAGCTTATCCTTCCCGATAATATGTCGCTGCCCCACCACCTCATCCAGCGTAACCGGGCGAAGTCTGGAAGCCAGAGGAGCTTCCTTTTTCATCGTATTATCTCTCATATAATCAAATAAATCCATATCGCTCGCCTAGCCTTTCAAAGCATTTGTATCTTGAAAAAAAGATAATAATGTGCATAATTATAAAGGTATCCTATATCAGATAAAGGAGTATCCAATGAAAATACCAAAGGATCCGTACATCCTGTTGAGCTTTATCAATACCAAGCTAAGAGATGAATATCATAATCTGGAGGATTTATGCAAAAGTCTTTCCATAGACCGGACTGAGCTTGAAAAGGTTCTATCCTCCATCGAATATCAATATATCGGAGAAGCAAATCGTTTTACGCCTCTCCTTTAGCTTTCGCTCTTTTTTGTCTGACTTGTACGAACAGCAAATAAAGTATACCAAAAATCAATGCTCCGGTCGCTGCTCCGGCAGTGTCCAAGAGTACATCCGATAGCTGTCCGCTTCTTCCTGCGACAAAGGTCTGATGAAATTCATCTGTTGCTGCATAAAGCCCGGCAATTAAGACCGGAATCCATGTCCGGTAACTAATGTTTTTCTTCCATACTGTAAAATGAAAGGTAATAGCTGCACAAAGGCATGCATATTCTGTAAAGTGCGCTGATTTTCGTACTATGTGGTCGATTATCCCCAACAGATCCAGCTTTTCCGGTCCCGGGATCGGACTACTCTTCATCTGATCGTATAGATTATATAGTACAATTGAGATACTCAGGCTGCTTTCCTGAGATAGATCCGCTGTCTTTGATGAGAACCAGAAAATTATTCCCATTATGGTAACCGCAGGCAGCCAGGATAAATATTTCAGTTTCATGTTGTCTCCTTAGGCATAAAATATTTCCTTATTATTTCATCCATACAAGCTTATTTATCATATCATATCCGGGATATCCTGGCAAGAATTGCATTCTGACAGAAAGGAGTATTGGTAATGAAGGAAGTCTTTAAGACAATATATGAAGGTGGTGTCGGGGAAGTCACAGTTAAAAAATCCCGATTTATAGCAACTGTATGTCCTGTTGCTACGGAAGCCGCCGCCATTGAGACAATAGAAGCCTTGAAGAAAAAGTATTGGGACGCTTCACATAATTGCTCTGCCTATATTATCGGAACAGAGCAGTCTATCCTACGCTGCTCCGACGATGGTGAACCCAGTAAGACTGCTGGTAGACCTATGCTTGATCTCTTGCTTGCACATGAGCTAGTCAATCTTGTTGTCGTTGTTACCCGCTACTTCGGTGGTACCCTGCTTGGAACAGGAGGACTTGTCAAAGCTTATCAATCTGCGGTACTGGAAGGTCTGGAGCATAGCACAATCATACAGAAGGAACTGGGAATCAAGGTATCTATCATCACAGATTATAATCTGGTTGGTAAGCTTCAATATTATATAGCCCAGGAGCAACTTACCGTAATATCCTCTGAATATACGGACCTGGTCCGTCTGGAGGTCTTGATTCCTCCAAGCAAATATCAGGCTTTTCTCAATAAAACCGCAGAGTTGACGAACGGATCCGCTATTTTAAATGAATCCGGCCAGGTATACTTTACCACATTGGATGGTAAGCTTCTGCTTTTTGATTCAGAATAGTGCCAAAGACATACCTATCAAAATCAAATATTACTCTCTATAATAGAAGAAGAACCTCAGAATGAATTCCCTTGGGAATTCATTCTGAGGTTCTTCTGGATAACTCTGCTCTTCTCAACCCATCAATGAGATTTTGGCTTTGGAATAATCAGGATCATTCCACCTTAACAGAATTATCTTCACACGCCTGCCAGTGTCACCAAATCATCGACTACCTCTGCAAGTGTCATAGGTGTGACCTGATAACGGTATAATTTTTCCAGTATTCCCACTGCTGTCTCCTTCGATGCTGTTACCCCACAAATTTCGTCTGCCTCTGTTATGGCGCCGGACTTCTTAGTAATCCCCACCCCAAAATAAGGAGTTACCAGATCCGCTTCTGAAATCATCTCGGTTAAGAAATAATCCAGTGCCATTTCTCGTTCATCGTCAAGCATAACCCGGCTGCTAAAAAGTAGCTTTACCTGTTTCATATTACATTACCCCCACTATAGAATGAAAATTTGCTGACAAATTCCATTATACACAGTATATTTAGGGAACGAAAGTCGTTTTTAACGCATCAAAATATCCTCTTCCTTATATTTCGACACATCTTCACTTTTTGTGTGTACATATCCCACTATCCAGATTATCTTCTTGCGTTTTCATGGATTTTTGCATAAATATTAATTAAAAATAGTACTTTTATACTGTGTGGTATATGAATTACCTGTTTTGTGTATACGATATTGTTACAGAGAAATTATACTTTATTTCACAGGGCAAATTTGTTATAATGGACGCGAGTGAACAAAGTACCAGCTTTGCTTATCGCAGGATTTTTTACTGTTTATATATACTTATTGCGATTGGAGGTTTTTATGGACTACAGTAAAAGAGGGATTGAACAGAAACAACATTATATAAAATCAACATCCAGACGATTGGTTTCGAAAACAAGGATTACCTTATTTCGTTTATTTGTCGTTCTGGTTGTATTTGTCGGAATTGTAGGCACCTTTGCCGGCTTCGGTCTTCTAAAGGGTCTGATAGACAGCGCGCCGGATATTTCGAAAATTAATGTTGTTCCTACCGGTTACACTACTACAATTTATGATAAAGACGGTACTGCCGTTGAGAATTTAATCGGTGCAGAGGCAAATCGAGTCTATGTATCTTTGACCGATTTACCGGAATGGGTGAAATACAGTTTTATCTGTATCGAAGATGAACGTTTCTATGAACATAACGGAATTGATGTCAGAGGCATCCTGCGTGCAGGTGTTCTGGGTCTGACATCCGGTAACTTTGATCAGGGTGCCAGTACGATTACGCAGCAGCTTCTGAAGAACCAGGTCTTTAATGGAGGCCGTGAAGCTACCTTTGTTGAACGGCTAAAAAGAAAGGTTCAGGAACAGTATCTGGCTATTCAGCTTGAGAACCGACTAGATAAGGATACTATTCTGGAATATTACCTAAACACGATCAACCTTGGTTCTGGAACCTTAGGAATACAGACCGCATCCAGAAAATATTTCAACAAGGATGCTAAGGATCTGACTCTTTCGGAATCCGCTACAATTGCTGCGATAGCACAGCTTCCCGTATATCACAATCCGATTACACATCCGGAACGGAATATGGTTAGAAGGCAAGAGATTTTGGACGAAATGCTGAAGCAGGGCTACTGTTCACAGGAGGAATATGACGATGCCGTTACGGATGATGTCTATTCCAGAGTTCAATCTGTCAATGAAGAGCAGGATTCCACTTCCTACTACAGCTACTTCACCGACGAACTGATCGAGCAGGTAATGGAGGATCTCCAGACCAAGCTTGGTTATACCCAGGCTCAGGCTTCTAACCTTTTGTACAGTGGCGGTTTAAGCGTTTATACCACTCAGGATTCTACAATTCAGGATATTTGTGATGATGTGTTCTCAGATGAAAAGAATTTCCCTGAGATTGGTACCTCTTATTGGGAATTAACCTATGCTTTATCCGTACAGAAAAACGATGCCAAGAAGACCACTGTTCATTATCACAGCATCGATCTTCTGGATTATTTCAAGGATTACAAGGATCCAGATAATCTTTATGTAGATGATAACGGAAGCAGATTCTCTCTGTTGTTCCTGGATAAAGAGGATATGCGAAAGAAGATAGCTAAGTTTCGGGATGCCATGGTTGATGATGGCGATACCATTCTCGGTGAAAATATTACGATGACAATCCAGCCACAGACCTCATTTGTCGTAATGGATCAGCATACCGGTGAGGTAGCTGCCATTGAAGGCGGTCGCGGTGAAAAGACCGGTAACCGTACTCTGAACCGTGCTACGAATACCTTCAGACAACCTGGATCTACCTTCAAAGTATTATCCACCTACCTTCCGGCATTGGACAGTGCAGGCATGACACTTGCCAGTGTTCAGGATGACTCGGGTCCTTACTATTATCCCGGTACAAAAAAGGAAGTGAACAACTGGACTTCCACTAAAAAGTATGACGGTCTAAGTACCTTGAGGCAAGGTATCTACAATTCCATGAATATCGTCACGGTAAAAACCTTTGTCGATGTAACACCGGAAGTCGGCTATGATTACTTATTAAAATTAGGTTTTACTTCCCTGGTGGATTCCCGAAAGGAATCGGACGGACGTGTTGTATCTGATATTAATTATCCTATGGCACTCGGCGGCCTGACGGATGGTGTCAGCAATCTGGAATTAACTGCTGCCTATGCAGCTATAGCAAATGGCGGTGTCTATACAAAGCCTAGATTTTATACCAAGATTTTAGATCATGATGGTCGAGTTCTCTTAACAACAGAGCCGGAGCATGATCAGGTTATGAAGGAATCCACTGCATTCCTGCTTACTAGCGCCATGGAAGATGTAGTAAACAAAGGAACCGGTAAGAACTTAAAGCTTTCCATAGATATGCCGATCGCAGGAAAGACTGGTTCAACCTCAGATTACAACGATCTTTGGTTCGCAGGCTTCTCCCCCTATTATGCGGCATCCGTATGGTCAGGGTTCGATAACAATAGAAGTCAGACTGACAAAGTCTACAACCGAAAGATTTGGAAGACAATCATGGAACGTATCCACACTGAGAAAAATTTAGAAACCAAAGATTTTAAAGTCCCCGATTCCATCATAACCGCCAAGATTTGTACAAAATCCGGTAAGCTTGCAGTGGATGGAGTCTGCAATGAATATCTGGGTGGTAACACCACAAAGGTAGAGTACTTTGCAAAGGGTACCCAGCCTACCGAGTATTGTGATATCCATGTAAAAGCAACCATATGTGAAGACTCTAAGGATTTAGCCACCGAATTTTGCCCGAATGTGAAGGAAGGTGTATTCCTGATTAAAAGTGAGACCGGCAAGACAGCCGATACCCCATATATCTATCCGAGCAAAAACTGTAAGCTTCACACACAGGCAACTGCTTATCAGCCGCCACAGCAACCGGAAGCTCCGGTATCGGAAGATCCTTATAATGAGGATGACTATTATCAGGACCCTCAGACAGAGACTCCTCAGACTGAGATCCCTCCAACAGACGGAACCGGAACTGACACCACTAACCCGGTATATGAAGATGAACCCCTAGCAAATTAAAGAATAAGCAACTTAGCATAAGCTATTATAACCCCTTGGAAATTCCGTAAAGGCTGTAACTCTTGCCTTACAGTATTTCCGGGGGGCTTTTCTGTTAATACATGCTTTCGTATTGGTGAAATCCTTCTTTAATCGAATTGTATATCCCATACTAAGTATCCCTATAAAAATTCTCACTATAGATGCACAGGTAGAATGACAGGGTAATCTATTTTCCTGACTTTATCGCTTTCATTGGTAATACATACTTTTGGATTGGAGCGTTTCTTCCGGAAATCGTCCATGGAGGGACGATTTAGGAGCAGGCGACATGGATGTCGCTATGCTCCGACGGAATGAATTAGCTTCAATCCAAAAGTATAGTATTACCTGAAAGTGATAACCGTAAGGAAAATAGATTACCCTGTCATTCTACCGTTCCTAGAAAGAATCCTTAAGAATTCATTCTCGGAAACTACGATTTCATCTTAGGTCCGAAGAACCAGGAGGCGATATATGCAAAAACCAGCGCTGCGGAAACTCCTACTGCAGATGCGGTAAAGCCACCTTTAAAAATCCCAATCAAGCCATCCTTATCCACAGCCTCCTTTACCCCCTTGAACAGGACACTGCCGAAGCCGGTCAAGGGAACACCTGCACCGGCCCCTGCCCATTTTGCGAAGGGTTCATATACTCCGACAGCACCTAGGATTGCACCCAGGCATACCAGTATAACCATTACTCTGCCGGGCAGTAGCTTGGTATTGTCTAGCAGAATCTGCACTGCGGCACAAATTGCTCCACCCACTAAAAATGCCTTCAAATATTCCATCCTGTTCAGCTCCTTTCCACAATGACAGCATGTGCGATACCCGGAACACTTTTCCCTTCGTTAAAACTCACCTGGGATAGCAATGCTCCGGTCGGAATAAACAGAATTCTCTTCCAGGTTCCCTCCATAAGCTGTTTCATGATATATCCGGTAAAGGTGATGGCGGAACAGCCACATCCGCTTCCTCCGGCATGCGTATCCTGATTATCCTGATCGAATATCTCTATCCCGCAATCCATATGATTGGCAGATATATCATAGTTCCTCTCCTTCAACAGATCGATCAGAATATTTTTTCCTACATAACCAAGATCACCGGTAATGATCTTATCATAGTAGGAGGGTTCTACACCGAAATCCTCAAAATTCTGTCGAATTGTCTCGTAAGCAGCAGGTGCCATACAGGCACCCATATTCATCGAATCCTTCAAACCATAATCGACAATCTTCCCGGTGGTTACTCCGCTGATCACTAATTTTGTCTGTCCCGTCGGTATCTTTACTTTTTCGGAGTCAGCTAATACCACTGCCCCGCTACCTGTGATTGTCCAGGATGCGGAATATGGTCTCTGATTACCATAGTCCAGCGGAAATCGAAATTGTTTCTCAGCCCCGGCAAAATGACTTGAGGTGATCGCCAGTACCCGATCTGCGAAGCCACCATCTATAATCATTGCACCGATTGACATCGCCTCCCCCATCGTAGAGCAGGCTCCGTATATTCCGAGCATCGGAATTTTTAATTCTCCGATACCGAAGGATGTGGCAATTAACTGACCGAGCAGATCGCCACCGATCAGATATCGAATATCTTCATTTTGCAGTCCTGCTTTTTCCAAAGCCTTAAGGGCAGCAAGCCTCATAAGCTCACTTTCAGCCTCTTCCCAGGTCTTTTTTCCAAAGAGAGGGTCTTCTTCAACAAAATCAAAAAGCTTTCCTAAAGGACCCTCACCCTCTTTCTTGCCGGCAATCGAAGCTCCCGACAGTATAACCGGAGGATTATGAAATCGAACACTCTGCTTGCCTATCATCTTTTTTAGGTCTTCCTGTTGAACCATAGCTACTCCTCTTTTCCTAATAACTTTTCCTAGTCCTTACATCACCTTAAGTTGCTTCAGAATGTAATAAATTAATCCGAGCACCCAGGAGGTAAAAATACCGTAAAGAATAACCGGTCCCGCAATCGTAAATACCTTGCAGCCAATGCCAAAAACCTGTCCTTCCTTCTTATACTCTACCACTGGAGCAACCACAGAATTTGCAAAGCCGGTGATCGGAACCAAGGTACCGGCTCCTCCGAATTTTGCCAGCTTCTGGTAATACCCCAAGCCGGTTAACAGAATAGAAAGAAAAACCAAGGTTACGGTATTGTATAATTTCGCAGTCTCCTTGTCTGCACCCATAGCTCCATAAAATGTGATAAAAGCCTGTCCAATGACGCAGATGATACCTCCGATCAGAAAAGCCTTACAGGCATTTTTGGCAACACTGAATTTTGGAGTTTGTTCTTTCACATACTGATTATATTTCTCATTTCTCTTCTGGGTGTCCTGTTCTCTGACAATTCCGGAGGCAGAACCTTTCTTTTGATTAGCCATATCAACCCTCCTTCATTCTTTCCATCATTGAATTCACAAGTGTTCCGTCGAATTCAGATGGTCGCCCATTGCCAATGCATTCCACGAATATTACAATGATAATTGCCATAATGATAATGCAGGCTGCAATAAGCAAAAACTTTTTTCTTACAGGCATAATTTCCTCACTCCGTTCAGATCCCGCCCATCGCGGGTATAGAAAAAGCATCAGAATTGACCTCTGATGCCTTCTTTTTCATAATGATATTATATGATTTTTCCATTCCTCTATACTGGAAATTCTTGCTTATGTTAAGCTAATCAGGCTCCCAGCTTTTCTCTCATTATTTTTAAAATCCTTTTTTCCATACGGGATACCTGTACCTGAGAAATCCCTAGTTCCTTTGCAATATCGGTCTGTGTTCTATCTTTAAAGTATCTAAGCTTGATAATCTCCTGCTCCTTCTCATCCAGAGAAGCAATGATCTCCCGCAGGGCAAGCCTGTCCACCAAATTTTCACTTTCATCCTTGGTTTCTGTTAATTTATCTATCAGATAGATCGGACTTCCATCCCCCTGATAGATGGTTTTATATAAGGATTCCACTTCCGCGCCGGTCTCCAGTGCCATAATGATCTCATCCTTCGGAATATTTAGTTCCTCCTCTATCTCATCCAGTAATGGCTCACGGCCATACTGATTCCCATATCGCTCCCTGACGGCTCTGATTCTTGTCGCTATCTCCTTAAGAGACCTGCTGACCTTTATCATACCATCATCCCGTAGGAATCGTTTGATTTCTCCTGTAATCATCGGAACGGCATAGGTTGAAAATTTAACTTCGTAGCTGGTATCAAATTTATCGATTGCCTTGATTAATCCAATACTCCCGATCTGGAATAAATCTTCCATCTCATGTCCACGGTTTGCGAACCTTCTGACAATGCTCCAAACCAACCCTACGTTTTCGGTTACAAGCCTGTCTCTGGCTTCTCTGTCGCCCGTCTTTGAAAGTCTGATCAGCTCAAGTGTATCCACATTAATTCCCACTCCTTCCTTGCAGCTGTCGCTTTTGCCCTGCTATCTACTTAGGCCTTTTGTCCGGCTTCCTGTGCCAGCTCCTTCAATTTCTCCTGTCTTCCGATTTTCTTTCTCATTCGCACTAAAGTTCCTTTCCCCGGTTCGGATAAAACCTTCAACTCGTCCATAAAGGCTTCCATAAAAGAGAATCCCATACCTGAACGCTCGAGTTCCGGTCGTGTGGTGTAGAGGGGCTCCATTGCTTTCTCGATATTGTCAATTCCGATACCAAAGTCCTGTATCTCTACCAAAAGCTCACTCCTGCTGATGATACAATGCATCCGTATGATGCCTGAGGAATTGTAATACCCATGAATGATGCAATTGGTTACAGCCTCCGATACGGCTGTTTTAATATCTGCCAATTCCTCTATCGTAGGGTCTAGTTGTGTGGCAAAAGCAGCTACAACTGTTCTTGCAAAGCTCTCATTTTGCGATATGCTTTCAAATTCCAATTTCATTTCGTTCCTCTCAATCTTATCCTTCATAGCCTTTTCTTATCCCCTTTCCTTGATGATACTCAGCGCTGCTTCTACCGTATCATATTTCTCAATTATCTTATAAAGGCCTGATATCCGAAAAATCCGGTCAACAGTTGAATTCACATTCGTTACTGCGGTCTTACCCCCGATGAATATCACTTTTCGATATCTGCCCATAATCACACCGATGCCGGCACTATCCATAAAACCTGCTCCCGAAAAATCAAAAATGATATGTTTGATATTATTCCGATCAATTAAGCGATCTGCTACATCCTTAATTCGGATCGCATTATGATGATCCAATTCTTCCTGCAGACGAATAATCAAACATCTGCCGCAGACATCATAGGTTGTCCCCTCCTCTCCGATCTTACTGGCATTTCCGTTTTTTGCATTTCTCTCCTGCATGAACTGCTTCCTCCTGCTTCTATGATCTAATTCAAGTTACTATCCATTGTAATATTACATTTATTTACATCTAATTTTGCCGACGAAAAAAAGACCTTTTATGGAACAGCTCTGATGCTATTCTCCATGAAACGTCTTTTTCTCAAACCTTCTTATCTTAAGTTTATCAAGTCTTTCTTAATCCTGTACCTGTTCCAGGAAGCTCTGTGCGTCCGAAACTCTGATGGAATCCGGAAAATCCTTCAATACGATATTATAATAAATGGCTGCATTCTCCTTATCATCAAGGCGATGATAGGCTCTGGCTGTAAAATAGATCGGATCAACATCCTTCGGATCATAGGTAATCGCCTTGGCCAGTTCTTCAATTGCCTTTTTATATTTTCCGTCACTGTATAGGGTATGACCTTTTTCATACTGCACCCTGGCAACATTCGGATATACTGCTGTACGTAAGGTAGTCAACAAATTCTTAGCTTCCTTACTTTCCAGCTTGGTATCATCTATCCCTGCCAACTTATCAGCTATCTCCAAGAGGTTTCGATCAGTTTCATTTTTCGCAAGCTCTGCAAGATACAAACCGGTTGCTTGTACGAGCGGCTGATACTGTGCTGACTTATCCTCGGGAATTACCAGATTATCAATTTTCCCCTGCAACTCCTCGACCTGAGATTTCAGTCCCTCATTTTCATTTTTCAGGGAAGCGATCGTACTGTCCTGTTCCTCCATACGGGCGAGGGCTGTTCCATAATCAGCAACATCTGTATCACCGCCTGCATTCTTATTTTTCGATAAGGTCGGAACCACCAGAATAGCCATGACAGCCAATCCGATAATGACACCGATGACCAGATTTACAAAAGCCATAATATTCGGCTTATCCTCCCGGTAAGACGAAATCGGCATGATAGCTCCTGTTCCTGAAGCCTCTGCTTCCGGATTGCCATCTGCATCCTTAAGCGACTCCTGGGGAGTAATTTCCTTTAAATAACGTAAGGTAGTTGTATTGGAAACATCAATCTTCAAAGCCTTGGCCAGATATTTCCTTGCCTTCTCTTTCTCGCCCATCTTCATATGCAGCAGAGCGAGCAGATGATATGCTCTGATAAAATGGGGATTTAAGCTGACAACCTTCTTTAACTGTATGACAGCAAGATCATCACTACCCTGCTTCGCCAGGGTAAGTGAAGTGTTATATCTCTTAATCGCCTGATTCAGTGCATCCAGCTTCGTCGGATTGGATTGAACCTTATTGATGTATTCATCTGCATCATTGTCTGAGGGTTGAAAATGTTTACTGATCACCCATTCACTGAGTGCGGCAACAGTCTCTCCCATCTCGTAATAAATCAAACCCAGAAGATTTCTGGCACTCACATTCTTTTTATTTAATTCAAGGCTGCTCTTCAATGAGATGATCGCACCGGATAAATCCCGTACTCTCGCTCTGGCAAGGCCGATATTATAATGTTGATTGGAAGCTCTATATATTTTTTGATAAATTGTCATGTCTGTGCCACAACGCTCGCACCTTTTCCTCTTGTCCGACATATTACTTCCGCAATTCGGGCAAATCATATCATCCCCACCTGTCCATTCGTCCTATGATTATTTGTCTTTTGTTCCCTTTAAGATTTCCTTCAGGATATCTGTTACATCAGTCAAATCATTATTATTAATGACATCTTCTGCCTGTTCAATCTCCAAACTAGGCTCAAATTTCTCTAATTCCTCATCAAAATTAATCATAAATCCTCCATAATGCTCTGCTTTGCAGCATCTCAATTAAGCCTTATTATCATCATACTATAAAAGTGGGAAAAATCAAGTATTTATAGCATTTTACTGGAAAATACCATTAATATTATATCGTATTGAACTTCAATTATCAAATACATTTCACCTTTACCATTCGACATATGGCTTGCATTTCCATTTCTTTAGGTTATAATAAGTATGTTCTTTTCGCAAAATTATGAAATACTTCGGAGGCATAGTAATGAAGAATGACTTTACATATGGTCTAAAGCGGGGCTATCCGATTGCACTGGGATATCTGCCCGTATCTTTTACCTTTGGCTTGATGGCCGTTTCCGGTGGGCTTCCACCCTGGATGGCTATTTTTATATCCATGTCCAACCTAACCTCGGCCGGACAGTTTGCCGGTACCAGCCTCATTTTGTCAGGCGCCGGGTTTTTAGAAATTACTCTGACTACTTTTATTATCAATCTGCGTTATATGCTGATGTCCTTATCCTTAACCCAACGTCTTGACCGCGATATGAAGCTATCCAAACGTCTTTTGATTGCTTTCGGGGTCACGGATGAGACCTTTACTGTAGCCTCCATGGAACAGGGCAGCCTGTCCTTTCTCTTTCTTTTGGGACTGATGACCGGTCCATTTCTAGGTTGGTCTGTGGGCACCGCACTGGGCGCTTTGATCTGTAACGCTCTGCCCGCTGCATTAAATGCTGCAATGGGAATTGCATTATATGGCATGTTCATCGCTATCATCATTCCTCCGGCCAAAAAATCAACTGCTGTCATTGTGATCCTGTTGATTTCTATAACCACAGTATGTATCCTGAACTATGTTCCTCTTTTTTCGTTTATCTCTTCCGGTTTCCGCATTATCATAGCAACCTTCGCAGGTGCCGGGATTGGAGCATGTTTCTTTCCCTCAGAGGAAGAGCCATCTGATCCTATCGTGGAAGGAGGGAGTTGTATATGAAGCTGCAAGCCGCCTTTCTTGCCGTCCTTTTGATGGCATTGGTAACCTATCTTCCAAGGATGTTGCCCTTGGCGATTTTCCGAAAGCCCCTTCGCTCCAGGTTTATCAAATCCTTTCTAAAATATGTACCCTTTGCGGTTCTTGGTGCCCTCACCTTTCCGGATATCTTCTACTCTACCGGAACCTTAGCTACAGCTATCTGTGGCACTATTGCCGCTCTGATTCTGGCTTACTTTGAAAGAAGTCTTGTAACTGTAGCACTCGGGGCCATCATAACTGTATATATTACCGGTTTCCTATTTTAATCTGTGGATATATAGAGCGTCTTCCGCATAAAATGATACGAGTGCAACGCAAGGAGTGCTTCAGCTAAATTGACAAATCTATGATATCGTGGTAGTTTGAAAGAAAGTAGCAGAAAGGAGTATTTGCATGGTAAAATCGTCCCTGAGACTCATTGGATTATTAACCAAAAAAATCGATGATGATCATGTCGCAGCATTTTCTGCTCAGGCTGCATTCTTTATCATCATCTCCTTTTTTCCTTTTATCATGCTGCTCTTAAGTATCATCCGGTTCTTTCCTGTAGAGGAAAGCAGTATGCTGCGAATCTTTACAGAGATATTTCCTACAGCGATTGATTCCCTGATTATCTCGATCATTACTGAAATCTATGATTCTGCTGCCTCTACAACCATCATCTCTGTAACGGTTATTACCACCTTATGGTCTGCAGGCAAAGGCTTCCTGGCTATCATGAGAGGTTTGAATTCCGTCTATGAAATCAACGAGACACGAAACGGTCTTCTGCTTCGTGCCATCGCTGCTTTATATACTCTGATTTTTGCTGTTATGGTTTTAGTCACCATGACCTTGTTTGTGTTTGGTAATCGTCTCTATTTTTGGATCGAACGCAAGCTTCCGGTTTTTGTGGATACCGCCCTTGTTATCATCAGTTTGCGAACCATTGTCGGATTGATCGTCCTGATCATTTTCTTCCTGATCATCTATACAGTTATTCCGAACCGAAAAGCCAAGCTCATGAGCCAATTACCGGGTGCTATGCTGTGCGCCGGCGGATGGATGGGGTTTTCTTATGCCTTTTCCTTTTACATTGATAATTATTCCAATTATGCATCCACTTACGGCAGTCTGACCGCCATTGTTCTGTTTATGCTATGGCTTTATTTCTGTATGTATATTCTTTTTCTTGGAGCGGAATTTAATCTGCTCTTCGAAAATAAAGCTTTTCTTCAGAAGATTAAAATCCTTTACCGAAAAGACTCTAAAAAGCTTGTTATTCATAGATGACAGCAAGACTGGTGCCCGCATAAAAGTATTGCAAAATCTTCTCATAATCCTTTCCTGCGTCTGCCAGGGCCTTGACTCCGTTCTGACTCATTCCGACACCGTGCCCATATCCGCCCCCGGTCAGGGTAATACTGTTTAATTTCACATCCTTCTTCTGATCAATCAGGAAGAATGCACTTGGCAAAAGGGTAAGGCCATCTACTTCACTCTCGTCCTGGCGTATTACTGTATCATAGATAGGAGCCAGCAGTGCGCGTATATTATATTCTGTCTTTACCAGAATAGTTTTATCGCTTCCAGTGATGATTAATTCCGAGATAATTCCACTGGACTCTCTTTTTCCAACCGAAATATCCACAATATCGCCGACACTGTTCACAGGAATACTCTCATAACGGTCTTTCTTATTCCCATCCTGTCCCGTCTTGGTCAAAATCAAATTTGGATTCGCCTGATATCTTGCAGCTATATTCTGGTCTATCACCTTCTTTAGATCCTTCGCCTTCATGGTCACCCTCCAACGATACCAGTTAAATCCCGAATCATAAGTAACCACATCCTTTGTTTCCATAAAATTTTTGAAGTTCTCTTCCTTGGATAAGTCAGTGTACTGCTGTTCCAGATAGCTCACTGTATCATTTGCTCCACTCTCAGCAGCCCCATCTTCTGTCAGATCGTGATTAACCTTCTCCCCATCCTGGTTCGCTTCTGCATAAAGAAGCCTCCCCGCTAAGTAGGGATATTCCTGACTGTTTGCCCATACACTTCTGGCATCCGCGGTATGTCCGCAGGAGGTTGAAAAATAGTATGCTGTGATTACTTCGTTCTGATACTCGATCACTTTTCCATAGGTATCCTTGACCGCAAGGATTGAGTCTTCATTTTCAGAAATGTTATTATAGACCTGAAAGGCAACACTGTCATCGACATGCGCTCCATACTGGCTTAAACTGTTGGCCAATAGATGCTTATATGCATAACTCCTGGCGCAAACTGCCTGTACCTTCAGGGCTTCCTTCCCATAATAGGTAGGCATCTCACTGGGAATAACCGCATAAAGGTATTCCTCCAAGGGAAGTTCATTTACTACCAAAAGTCCCTGATCCCCTTCCGCAATCTCGATACTTCCCCGATAGCTTGGGATACCGTCCGATCGCTCGATGGAGCGGAGCTGTATCCGGCCGTCCTCCTCCTTCGCCTTAACTTTGATTCTGTCCTGTGTCAGCAATACATTCCCCGGCTCTATCGTTACTGCTTCTCCTTTTTTATATTCCTTTTTCGTTTCTTTGCAGCTTAGGATAAAATCACTGGTTGCAGTAAGTTCTATTTTATCGTGGTAATAGCTCTGATACCCACTGGTAGAAATCAGTACACGGATGTTCTGCGCTTTGATCGTTTCTGTAATCAAAGCTGCACTGATTTTACCGAGGGAAACAACAAATTCCGTGTTTTCATAGCCTACCAGAATACTATTGGTGGGTTCGACTGAAAGCTTGCCGTATAGCTTATATATTTTATAATCCTTCTCCAGAGGGATCTTACCATAGCCTTCGATTTCTATATAGTCCTGTCCGGTTCTGAGCACCTTTCCTCTGATTACATCCGGCTTACGTACGATCTTCACAACCTTTTGATCCTCGACGGTGATGTCGCAAATTGTACTTTCTACTTTTTGTGAAAGGTTATTTTTGGTCTGGAACTCCTTCTCAATTCCGTTTACAAAGGTATTTAGTTGAGTTCCCGATCCAAGCTTTAACCAAATATTATGTAAGACAATCGGTTCTGTCGTAACCTCGGAGAGCAGAATAATCTCCTGTTTGCAGACATAAACCCTGATACCCTTGTCCATATAGGAGACAGCATTCTCCAGGGCTTGCTCATAATAATATTTTCCAATATCCGTGACCAACCGGTCTTTTCCGGTCTCATCTGCCTCAGTACCCAGAACAAACATCGTCTCCTTTGAGATCTTATGTTCCTCCTGTGGCAGTAAGGAGATTAATGTCTCGAATAATTCTATAAACTCCTTCGGAGTCATCTTCTCATCAGCCCTCGTAAAATCAAAGGATAAGCCTTCATAAACCCTCTGACATGTGGGCTTCTGCGTAATAAGTTTATCGATATATTCTTTACAGGTACTATAAGACAGAGCCTCTGTCGGGGCAACGGTTACGCTGCTCTCTATGAGGCCCATCTTCCATACCGCATTTACATAGAAATCATACCAACCGGACTTAGCATTCCCCGAATAGGTAATCCCCATCGGCAGGCTTTCTCGTTGTCCCTTATCATACTCAAGAAAGCTCAACATCCGATATGCCTCAGCTCTGGTGATCATCTCTTCTTTCACTGTCGTATCCTGATTCTTTTTATCTCCATTCACACCACGTATGACATTCACTGCGAAAACAATGATAACTATAATGACACAAATACCTATCAATATAAGCTTTCTCTTTACACTCATCGCTGCTCCTATTCCAGGCCCGGATTAACCTATTGATATAATTTTATTATCCCATACGCTAATATATTATGTCAATGTAAGTAATATTCGTACAAGTTAGTATATTCTTCCACTTCTTCTCCACTTAGTAATATTCCAATCATAAATAAATTATGTTATAATTAATAAAACAATTGGGAGGCTGGGGACATGGCTGAAATCAAACAGGTATACAGAGAGAAAATACCAGCATTAAGACTAATCGGAAAGAAATATCATGACCCAGATAGAGGCCCCCTTGGTGGCTTCGGTATGAAATGGGTTGAATGGTATGAAAAGGCGTACTATAGCACACTCGAACAGCTTGGCCCGATTCCCGAAAGTGAAGGGGCACATATCGGGTGTATGAGAATGATTGAGGGTTCATTGGAATATTGGACCGGAATGTTCTTTCCAGAAGGAACTCCTGTTCCGGATGGTTACACCTATGCAGATATCCCAGCGGGAGAGATTGGAACCTGTTGGGTCTATGGTCATGCAAGAAGTGGAGAATTGTACGGAGAATATGTGCACTTTCAGTGCGTCCGTGAGCTTGAAGCTGCAGGCTGGGAAATTGCAGATGACTACTGGTACTTTGAGCGTTATGTCTGTCCACGCTTTTCGGAGCCGGATGAGTATGGCAAGGTAATTATGGATTATTGTATCTACCTTAAATAGGCTATTTTCTCACAACGAAAGAGACTTTATAAAAGGATGATAGCATAAATAAGGGAATCTCTTATAACAGTAACGGAATAGAAAGCGAGTGGACTAGCATTCCCGTAATGCTAATCCACTCGCTTTCTATTCTTTACCCTTCTTATGCAAAGGCCCCTTTTAACTAATGCTCTTGTGTATAAGCCTCTATATTAATTGATTACTCGACAGGTACTACCGTGGGGTCGTATTCCACAATCTTCTTAATAATATCATCGATTCTCCTCTTATCAGCAAAGAATCTAATCTCACCGTTCGTATCGACCAGGTAAAAGCTTTGATCATACGGCAAGAAGGATGCGCCGATGACAGTTTTTGCAGGATCGTTCAGTTGATAGCGGATTGTCAGATGAGGTGCAACCTTGGTATTCACCTCTTTCTTAATTTCAGCATCGAATTTCGTTCCTACCAGAATTTGATAGAAATCAGTGAATCCCTTCTCATCGGCCTTAGTCCCATTAAAGTAGAAGGTATTCTGTACTGTTTCTTTTCCGTCTTTATCCTTCACTTTCTCGTGATCAATCTTGACCTGATAAGCTGTGCCATCAACCGTGATATCAATCTGATCCACATCATCTATATACGGAATATTAATAAATGAGTTTATCACACTTAAGGGATCTACCGTCAGCATTTTGTTCACAGTATCTGCTGCCATGGTAAAGACTGTCTTAGAACCTGACTCCATGACATAATAGAAAATTCCATTCTCGTCCGGGTTACCAATTAGCAGTTGATATTCTTTCGGCTCCTGATAGGTCTTTTCCGTGATCTCGTTTCCTGTCTTAGGATCCTTCTCAGGCTTAGCCAGCTTTTCCGTACGATCCTCTGTGTAACCCAGTAACAGGGTTGCATATGGGTTATCCAATCCGTACTTGCTTAAATCTGCTGCCTGATATTCCACACAGCTGTCGTAGGTGAGAGTAGTATAATTCTCCTGTACAGTGGAAACCTTGGCGGATTCTGCAGAATAACCCTCCTTATATGGCTTCAGGATTTCCCAGGGGTAGACATAAGATCCATCGTTCCCAAGTCTCTGATCTTTACTTTTTACTATTTCAAAATCTTCACCATCACGACGATCGATTGCAATATGATTGATGCTCTCCGCTTTAATGACTGGAGCCTCTGCAACTGCCGTTATACTCGAAATAGTGTATTTAAACCCTGATCCATAATTTGTCCCTAGGAGATATACTTTGCCATCCTCATTCACAAGCGCATAATAACCATCCTTTGAGGGTACCATCGTTCCGATTTGAAGTGTAACCGTTGTTCCGTCAGACAGTGTCCCCTGAAGATAGCCACTGGGTTCAGCCAGACCAAAATCCGCTAGGTTATCCGGCTTCTCTGTTACCATCCGCTCTGAGCTGATATTACTGATCAAACCGATCAAACCGCTTACCTTATCCTGATTGATTGGGCGTTCCGGCTCACTCTCGAGCTTCCACACCTCACCTTCCTTGATCAGGTTCATTTCTGTGTCCTTTGTACGGTAATGCAACTTGGTAAGTTTAGACGTATCCTCAATTTTAGCAAGCTGGAGGCTGTCAGTCTCACTTTTCTCCGTCGTCTTATCATTCCGGTTGGAATACCAGAAATATAAACCAATCAAGGCAGCTAATACGAAAAGAAGCGAAATCAGCGTAAGCGATTTTCTTTTCTTTCTTTTTGCCATTACTTCTTCCTCCTCTTCAAAGTAACCGCAATACCGGTAGCCAGAATACTAACAGGCACAAGGAATATGATTATAATGACCCAGATGATCACTTGTTTGGCAGTAGGATAGATATTTCCCTCATCTAAGGTCTTAGTAGGAATGGATAATGCTGCTCCTTCCCCTGCAAGTTTCTTGACAGTACCATTTAGTACGCTGGCATTCTCGTAAGTTAATGCAGTCTCGTCAAAGGTATATAAAGTCGAATATACAATAAGGTGGGAATCTGCACCGTTATAAGTATCTGTCGCCATAATACCTAAGTCGAACGGTCCCTCTATATCTCCGCTTTCTTTTTCCACCGAATTCTTTACATTCAATTTGGAATAAGCAGTATCCGAGGTGGTCAAGATGGATTCCAGCTGTAAAGTACTTCTTTTTGTCTCAGCCTGTTTTAAACCCATTGCCTGGAACATAACCACAGGAACATTGGCAGAGCGTGCTCCGGTTACGATATCACTGGCTTCAAGGTTCGGTATCAGCAGGATCGGATTACCTGAGATATGATTGTTTGCATTTCCTTCGACGATCATTCCATCCTGTACTTCTATTCCATAATAATTTATGATGTCTTTATAATTCTTGAGTGAATTGGTCTTATCATTGACTGTAGCAACAATATTTCCACCGTTGTTCAGGTAATCCTTGATGCTCTTAGCTTCATTGTCTGAGAAATCCACTGTCGGGGCATTAATATAAAGCAACTTGCAATCCTCAGGAATTCTCTCTGCCTTTTGTGTATTGATTGTCTCCAGCTTCACATTCATTTTCGCGATTGTTTCCTTGAACACAGCCCCGGGTGCTGTCTCACCATGCCCCTCCATCACGTACATGATCGGCAAATCCTCCGTTGTAACGTACTGGATTGCGGAGGTAAGCTCGCCCTCTACATCCACACCTGTGGTATTGGTTTGATAGGTCTGGTAATCTGTTTCCTGGACAATCATGTCATTATAAGGAACATATTTTGATCTGCCATTCGTATGATTTACAACGATTAAGCTGTTGTTGCCGACTTCTTCATCGGTATAATCCTTCGCAAAGGTCGGGTACAATACCGGGTCCTTATATTCCACATTAACTTTATCAGACAGGTTATCATACTTCGTGATGATCTTCTTAAACAGATCAAGTTCACCGCCTGTCGGTGCCATATAGTATACAGTAATATCGTCCTTTAATCCCTTAACCAGATTCTTAGTATCATCGGTAAGTGTGTACATATTCTGGCTACTTAAATCCACTTCGATTTTCAGTGAGGATACCAGCATGTTTAACACAAGGAGGATCACAATCACTACGACCGATACCAGAGACACATAGGCTCCGCTCTTCAGTTTTCTTCCTGAAAAGGATGCTTTTATTTTTCCGAGAAAGCTCATCTTCTCTTCTTCATTTTTATTCATATTATCCACTGTTTCCCTCTCCTTTCCCTTAGCTCCATCTCTTCTTTTTGATTACCTGCGTCGTCAGGAAGATGAACAGCACGATCACGCTTACATAATAAACCAGTGCTGCAACATTAAAGGCGCCATAGAAGAAGGAATCATATCGTCCCATTACTGAGAACCAATTCATTACCTTAATCAGGGAACCATCAAACAAGGTAGGTTTTAACATATAAAGAATTAACAGTACTGCCTCACAAACAATACCGGTACCGACTGTCACCACATAATTTTTCACCATCTGATACAGTATCACGCATAGGATTACAATGATTGCCGTGAATACGAAAAGTGCTGTTCTATTGTCCTTCGGAACTATATTTGCAATGGAATCCATGAACAATGTTAATACAAAGGTAATATAGGTAATAACGGCTGCCACAACCTGGCTCTCTGTCAGAGATGAGATAAACAGTCCGATTGCTAAATAGGACGCTCCCAGGAGTGTAAAAGCCAAAATGCCTGCATATCCGGATGCCATATTGATCTTGCCATATAAGCTAAGGATCAACGGGAAGGTACATACCACCAGCATGCCCATTCCTAAAATAGAGAACAGAGCAAGGAATTTACCTATAACGATGGAGCCTGCCGTAACCGGTGCGGTATACAACAGTTGGTCCGTCTTCTGCTTATTTTCTTCCGCCATCACTCTCATGGTCAGCAACGGTACAGATACGATGAACAGGAAGGTGACGGAGGATAAGGTTGCTTCAATTTTAGTTGAAGTCTGGAGTAAATTCGATACCCCAAAGTAAAGTCCCACGATGATTAAAAATACTGCCAGAAAGACATATCCAATCATCGATGTAAAATATGTTTTTATTTCTTTCTTATAAATTGCCAGCATCAGAGCTTACCTCCTCATCCTGATTTCTCTTTTCCTCTGCAGCCCCTGTCTCCTCATGTCTGTCTGCCTCGCCCGACTCCTCGTCCTCATAAGCCGGTGCTACATTCTGAGTAATCGGTGTCGGTGTTTCTTTATTGGTAACTTTAAGGAAGATATCCTCCAGGCTCATACGAAGAGACTGCATCTCAAGGATAGTAATCCCCGCATTCACCAAAGTTTTAAATACTTCTTCACGAATATCCTCTTTCTCGTTGCAGAAGACCGAAAGCTCAACTACGCCTTCCTCCACCGGTGGATTCTCCTTGATTTTACGGATACGATTTACCTTCTTTAAGGCTTCGATGATGTCTGCTTTATTCCCCTTAACAGAAAGCTTCATACCACCAGTAGCACCCATACGAGTACTTAGGTTCTCCGGCTTATCACTGAGAATTAGCTTTCCGCGGTCAATGATCATAATCGTATCACATACCGCACTTACCTCCTGCATAATATGAGAACTCAGGATGATGGTATGCTTCTTACTTAATTCCTTAATCAATTCTCTGATCTCAATGATCTGCTTCGGATCCAAACCAACGGTAGGTTCATCCAGAATGATTAGTTCAGGATATCCCATAATCGCCTGTGCGAGGCCTACTCTCTGCTTATAACCTTTGGACAGATGCTTGATCAGACGATCAGCCATAGGTGTTATCATGGTAGAATCCATGATTTCTTCAATCATTTGTCTCTTCTCACTCTTCGCAACCTTCTTTAGATCGGCTACAAAGCTTAAATACTCTCGGACTGTCATATCAGGGTAGAGAGGCGGAAACTCCGGCAGATAGCCAATCATTTTCTTCACTGCCTCCGGCTCCTCATATACATCCAGTCCATTAACCGTAACTGTCCCCTCAGTCGCGGAAATATACCCGGTAATAATGTTCATCGTCGTTGTCTTACCGGCACCGTTGGGTCCCAAAAAGCCAAGAATCTGTCCTTTGTCGACAGTAAAGGATAAATGATCCACTGCGGTATGATTTCCGTAACGCTTCACTAAATTTTTTACCTCAATCAAAATCTCTTCCTCCTATCATTCTAAGTTTGCCTGATCGGTCAAACCTTGTTCTCAATATCAACAATCATACAATAAGAATACGAAAATTTTGTGAACAAATGAAATGAATTTTCATAATTCTGGTTATCATCTATCTTCTCCATTTCGGCAAAGAAAATCCCCCCGGAAAAGCTTTCATTGCTCCTTCCCAGGGGGATGTTACTCTATCTTCCTATTAAAAATCAGCTGCAAACCTATCAATTTCAGAAGCTTATTCCATCATGTCACTCATCATATACTTGCCGGCAGGTTTCCCGACAAGATATTTTGCCGCCTGTACTGCACCCTTAGCAAAGATTGCCTTGGAATAAGCGGTATGCTTGATTTCAATCACTTCATCCGTTCCTGCAAAGATCACCTCATGCTCTCCGACAATAGTACCTCCTCGAACCGCAGAAATACCAATTTCTTTCCGACTTCTTGCGACACGTTCTTCGGAGCGGTCATACTTGTACTGATATTCATTGTTCAGTACATCATTTATGGCATCCGCCAACATAAGTGCAGTACCTGATGGTGCATCTACCTTCTTATTATGATGGCGTTCTACAATTTCAATATCAAATCCGGCATCTGCAAGTATCTCTGCCGCTTGCTGAAGAAGCTTCGTGATCAGATTGATCCCCATGGACATATTTGCTGATCGAAAAATCGGTATCTGATGAGACGCTTCGTCTATAAGGACAAGCTGCTCCTTGGTCAAGCCTGTGGTGCAGCATACAATTCCAATATTATGGCTGATAGCATAAGCAAGCATCTCTTCCATATTAATCGGTGCGGAAAAATCGATAATTACATCTGCTTTTACATTACACTGGGAAAAGCTCTGGTAAACCGGATATTTATTATTTCTGCTCTGAGAGACATCAATACCGGCAATAATCACCGCATTCTCATCCGCATCAATTAGATCCGTAATCACCTGCCCCATTTTACCGTTGCAACCCCGCAATATGATATTCGTCATACGCTTCCTCCTAAAAAATGATAATAATCTCATTATTATGATATGTTTCAACAACAGAAAGTATCTAAAAGTCCAACCAAAGCTGTAAAACAATTTTAGACGTTATTTCTTATTAATAAAACGAAAGTGTCAAAAGCACCATAGGTGCTTTCCTGATATAATACAGTGCTATGCAAGCTTGCTTGTAATAGCATTGTATTTTATCAGGAAAAGAAGTGCGCAGCACCTTTTGACACTTTCCTATTACAAAGCTGTAGATACCTCCCTTGTATAATACAGTGCTATGCAAGCTTGCTTGTAATAGCATTGTATTATTTCAGGAAAGAAGTGCGCAGCACCTTTTGACACTTTCCTATTACAAAGCTGTAGATTTTTTTCTCTTGTAATCAATGAAATCAGTGAAAATCGTACTGTACTTTTGTTACTTTGATTATATCATTATACTTTCCTAATGGAATACTGTCTATATAGTCATAATGAAACAGTTTTAATCCCTACTGCCTGCATTTCCTTAAGTAGGCGTTCTGCATTAGCCGGTTCCATTTCGGACAAAGGCATTCTTAAATGTCCTACTTCAAAGCCCATGAGATTGACAGCCTTCTTTACAGGGATCGGGTTCACCTCACAGAACAGTGCATTAATCAGAGGAAGGTACTTTAATTGAAGGTCGCGGCTTCCTACCACATCTCCCTCCAGAAACTTCATTGCCATGTCATGCGTCTCTCTGGGTGCAACATTTGATAGAACAGAGATCACACCAATGCCTCCAAGGCTCATCACAGGTACTACCATCTCATCACAGCCGGAATACAGATCAATCTTTCCTTCGGTCAGCTGCATTACTTCAGCAACCTGTGCGATATTTCCACTGGCTTCTTTAATTCCGACGATGTTATCCACATTCTTTACCAAAGTAGCCACGGTCTGGGGAAGAATATTGCAGCCGGTACGTCCGGGCACATTGTAAAGAATAATCGGGATCTTTACAGAATTAGCAACCTCTGTGAAATGTGCGATTAATCCTTTCTGGGTTGCCTTATTATAATAGGGTGTCACTAATAGTAAAGCGTCTGCACCATAGTTTTCCGCTTCCCGTGACAGATAAATTGCGGTGTCAGTAGCGTTGGAACCTGTACCTGCAATGACCGGAACTCTCTTTGCTACCTTGTTCACTGTATAACGAATGCATTCGAGATGTTCTTCATGTGTCAGAGTAGAAGCCTCTCCTGTGGTACCACAGATAACGATCGCATCTGTACCCCCTGCGATCTGATATTCAATCAGTTCGCCAAGCTTCTCAAAATCCACCTCATTGTTCTTTGTGAATGGTGTTACAATTGCTACACCTGCTCCTTTAAATACTGCCATTTTTCATTCCTCCTGTTTTTGGCATGCTTAAAAGGTATGGTCCGGTAACCATGATTTTTAGCGAAAAAAAATCGACCCAGAGAGTCGACACTAAAGAATTACTTTACTGTAGTCCATCGAGATAATCGGGATACAGTTATCATGATCGGTAGGATGCACCTATCCTCTCTGATAAGTAAAAATATTCTTTAGGCAGCGCTCCATCAAGTTATTGATGACAGTCATATGGCTCTTAACCATATGCCCAGCAGTAATAATTCAGGTTATTACCACTTCGGCATTGTTTCCTTTCTCTGCGTTCCTCTATTCCTGATATATCCCGCAGAATACTCATAAACAATGCACCTCTACCATAAGCGATATGCATTTTTTGTTGATAAGATGTTCGTGTCACTTTGACACGGATATCTTATTTGTACACATAGTAGCACTATACCCACATCATTGTCAACAACTTTTTAAAAACGGGTTCATAGCTCCCAATTTTATAGAGCTATGAACCCGAAGCATGTATGATTAATACTCCTCCAGATATTCCAGTTTACTTACAGATACCTCATAGGCAACACGTTTTTCGAAATCTACTTCATTTACCTTCTTCTGATATTCTCTACTCTGTATTCTTCCCCATATCTGAACGTGCCCGCCGACAGCAAAGCCTTCTGCAAATCTTGCATTCCGCCCCCAGCAGATGCACGGAATATAATCTGATTTTCCATATGGACGGTTGACTGCCAAAAGTACATCCGCTATCTCCCGGCCAAGAGGGGTCTTACGGTAGATCGGCGGTTTGCATACAAAACCATCCAGAAATATGTGATTCGGCTTCGCATTCTCCGATAATTCGTCCACCATCTTAATCTCCCGTGCGAATACCGACAGCACCAGCTTATTCTTACTTTCTTCATGACGGTTATAGGATCTGAATTGTCCTAAGACCTCCACAAACTTACCTTTATAATCTTGTTTTACATCAATCAGTCGTTCCGAGACCATAACCGGAATCATGTCATAAGAATTACTTAGCCGACTTACCACTACCTCAAGAACATAAAATCCCTCTCCAAACACATCATGGCTGAACGTAAAATCACTGATTACCTCTCCTGCAATACTTACTTGATTGTTATCAAATACTTTATCTGTCATAACCGTACCTCTCCCTTCTTTCCCGGCGTATCTTAACGCCAATCTGCTCTAAAATGTGGGGTGAACTAAAACAGATTTTCACCTATGCTTAAAATATATGCAAATTTCCATATTTTAGAAGTAAAAATATCTATATAATAAAAGAATTAACATTTTTTGTTAATTTATACAAATTCCCTTCAAATATTTATGAACTTTTTCAAAAAAGTCCGTTGATTTTCAATTAGACGATATGCTACAATATAAAGGTTGCAAAAAAAGAAATAATATAAGTAATATTCGCGTGTGAAACACGCAGATTGGAGTATTATCAATGATACGAGAGGATATAAGAAATATTGCCATAATTGCACATGTAGACCATGGTAAGACCACACTGGTAGATGAACTACTGAAGCAAAGCGGTGTATTTCGATCCAACCAGCAGGTAGTAGAAAGAGTCATGGATTCCAATGCACTGGAGCGGGAACGCGGAATCACCATTCTGTCAAAGAATACCGCTGTTCAGTACAACGGATACAAGATTAATATCATAGATACCCCCGGACATGCGGACTTTGGCGGTGAGGTAGAACGTGTACTCAAGATGGTAAACGGAGTCGTTCTGGTCGTAGATGCCTTTGAAGGACCCATGCCCCAGACCAAATTCGTATTAAAGAAAGCTTTAGAGCTTTCATTGCCGGTTATCGTCTGTGTCAATAAAATTGACCGCCCTGAAGCGAGACCGAACGAGGTGGTTGACGAGGTTCTGGAGCTTTTATTGGAACTGGACGCGAACGACGAGCAGCTTGACTGTCCCTTTGTCTTTGCTTCTGCGAAGCAGGGAATTGCAACCCTCTCCTTTGCAGATGAAGCCTCCGATATGACACCACTCTTTGAGACAATTATCAATCATATCCCAGCTCCCGAGGGTGACCCTGAGAAAGGCACTCAGATTCTGATCAGCACCATCGACTACAATGAATATGTCGGCAGAATCGGTATCGGCAAAGTGGATAACGGAACGATCCGCATCAATCAGGATGCGGTTTTAGTTAACGCCCATGAGCCGGATATGAACGTGAGAGTTAAGATTAGTAAACTCTATGAATTTGACGGTTTAAAGAGAGTAGAAGTTAATGAAGCAACCATCGGTTCGATTGTCGCAATTTCCGGTATCGCAGATATCCACATCGGAGACACCATCTGCTCACCGGAGAGCCCGGAAGCAATTCCTTTCCAGAAGATCTCCGAACCTACGATTGCAATGTTTTTTAATGTAAATGATAGTCCACTGGCAGGTAAAGAAGGGAAATTTGTTACTTCCCGCCATCTGCGTGACCGTCTCTATCGCGAGCTGAATACAGATGTCAGCCTTCGTGTAGAAGAAACAGAGACAACAGAAAGCTATAAGGTATCAGGTCGCGGAGAGCTTCATCTTTCCGTCTTAATCGAAACCATGAGAAGAGAAGGTTATGAATTCTCCGTCAGTAAAGCAGAGGTTCTGTATAAGACAGATGAACAAGGTAAAAAGCTGGAGCCTATGGAGCATGCCATGATCGACGTCCCTGATGAATATACGGGAATTGTAATCGATAAGTTAGGGCAGCGTAAGGGTGAAATGATTAATATGCACACCTCAGGAAACGGTCATACCCGTGTTGAATTTTCTATCCCGGCACGAGGATTAATTGGATACCGCGGTGAATTCCTGACGGATACTAAGGGTACCGGTATCATCAATACCTTATTTGATGGCTATGGTCCCTATAAGGGGGATATTCAATACCGTAAAACAGGCAGCCTGATTGCATATGAAACCGGTGAAAGCATAACCTATGGTCTTTTCAATGCACAGGAACGTGGGATTTTATTCATCGGTGCTGGTGTAAAAGTATATACAGGAATGGTTGTCGGACAGAATCCGAAAGCAGAGGATATCGAGGTAAACGTATGTAAGAGAAAACAGCTTACCAATACTCGTTCCTCCAGTGCAGATGATGCTTTACGACTTACTCCCCCGAAAGTATTAAGCTTGGAACAGGCACTAGAGTTTATCGAGACGGACGAGCTTCTTGAGGTTACTCCGGTCAGTCTGCGTATCAGGAAGAAGATCCTCGATTCGACTCTTCGTATGAGAGATCGCAGAAACAAGCAAAGTGTTTGATCCTATCTCATAGGGTTGATTAGAAATCATAATTGCATAAATAAAGAATGGGCTTGCTTCCGACAATCTTGTGGAAGCAAAGCCCATTCTTTTTCTTAGTGACTTCTTATTTAGTAAGTACCATTCAATAATTATCTACCCAATTCTTTGATATCTAGAAATCGCTGATCCGGATATCTTCCGATCTCTCGCAATCCCTTAATCTGATATTGTTCCAGAATATCCTTGAAATAAGCTTTCATAGTATCCTTCGCAATTATCTTATTATTGTACTTATCCCTAGAAATCTTCATCATAGATTTCTCGTATGTAGTCATGGCATTTAATGCCCTTGGACCATACCAGGTGAAGGCATCCATTACAGCTTCTACCAGATCAATTTCCTCGGGGGTGAGAAATTCCTCTCCTCCCTCCAGAGTATGGATTCCACAACGTTTCATTCCCTCATAAAGCTTCATAAAGGGCATGTGCTCATTGTTAATCCCACACTCCTCCTGGAACAGCTCTTTATCGTACAAGGCAAAAGAAAACGCCTGTGCATAATATAGTAAAAACTGTATATAGCTGGGACAAATCTCTGCATTGCATCTGTTGACGATATAATATGCTACCGCATAAATCTTAGAAGCCATAATTTTTGACATTACAGCCTTTTTACTTTTCTTAAAAGCTACCCCTGTCAGACATTCCTTTCTTCTGCATAAAAGATCATAATAGAATTCCGGATCATCTAATATAGCCTTTAACTTGTTGGAATACTCATTGGTTGGAATATCTCCCTCCATGTAGCGAATAATTGTAGTCTCCCCCCAACCAAGAAGCTTAGCCAACGGCTTCTTACCGATGCGATAACGATCAAGGATTAACTTGATCTCATCGGCACTTATAATTGCTTCATTACCAATTTCCACTCTGTTACCTTTCATAATCGGACTCCCTCAACCCTAAAAAATTGTTTCATTTGTATAATTTTACATTTTGCTTATATATATTATCATTGTTTGCTTGGTTTGTACATGAAAATTTTAATTAATTTCTAGAACTTTCTAAACTGGTTAATATCACTTACAATAATTCTAAACCCTTTGATTAATCTGTCGAACATGCCGATACGATATAGCTTGACAATAACCATTCCTATCGGAATACCAATGATCATTCCAAGTACTCCATAAAACCGATATCCAATAAATAAGAAAAATAATGTCGCCAGAGGATGAAGACCGATACTATCCCCGACCATCTTTGGTTGCAGCATTTGTTTAATCACTTGACAAATCAAGTAAATAACTACCAGACCAATTGCTCTGACATAATTCCCTGATACAACATCAATGATTGCCCAAGGCCATAGAACAGCTCCTGTACCAAATACCGGGAGAACATCCAGCAATGCGATTCCGAGCGCAAACAGGAAGGAATAATTCACCTTCAGTAGTTCAAATCCGATAAACATAATAATTGTCAATACAAACATAATCTTAAATTGAGCTTTAAAATATCCTCCGAACGCAGCTTTAAAATTATCCATGATCAAATGGTAATAACTTAAAGTTGATTCAGGTACATGCTTTTTCATACCGTCAATCAAGTCATTTCTACCTGCAGCAAAGAAATAGGCAGACAAAATCACTACGATAAAAGCTAGAAAACCTTCTGCAATATTTTTCGCGAAGACTCCTGCCTTACTTATAGTCGGCAGTTCGATGTTATCTGACAGGCTCGTAGAATAGTCCCCTATTGCCACCATTAGGTTGTTAATCATATTCTGAATACTAGGCGGCAAAGAATGTGAAAATCTGTTAATCATCAAGGTTACATAAGTAAATTGCTCCTTAATGTTTTTGAGAATATCCGGCCAATCTTCGATTAGATCCCTTACTTCACGAAACAGTGCCCAGACTAAAAGACTAAGCACGGCAATAATAATCGCGATTACCAGCACCAATATGATGGCCGAACTGTGTTTTCTGTGTATCTTTACCTTCTTCTCCAGAAAATGAACCATTGGATTAGCTATCATAGCGATAATCCAGCCAATAATAAAAGGCATAAAAAAGCTGAGTAATTTCGGCAAGAAAAGGATTAGTAATAAACTGATCATAATAGCAATTACGAAATTAGTAATGATCTTGATATATAGAAGCAATCTCTGCACTGGCTTTACTCCCTCCCTGATACGCAAAAGATAAACTGATACTGTTTCCGAGTACAAGCTTCTTAGCTCATTATAATATATACTTTTAAAAAAAGTAAGCAATATTTTCTATTTTTCAATCTCTTACCTATTATTTTTTTTAATAGCATCTATAATTAACATATCATCCTACCAGATTCAATATTGATTAATGTATAAAAGGGTGTTGCACATCTTTTTCAGAATACAGGCTAACGCTATTGCAGGCAAGATAACAATGTCTTATATACCGAAAGTCCTGCGGTTCTTCCGGTGCTTCCGATGCTTCCGATGCTACCTCTCTTATTATCAAGGAAAATCGATCGATTTCCATCCTATCACACCGCCATTCCTTCTGATAAAATCAAAGTACCGTCCGATGTTATTTCTTTCGGGCGGTACTTTGTAATAATAATGTGCTAAAAAATAGCACAGATGCTATAATCACGATTGTCGGTCCTGTAGCTGTTCCCATATAGTAGGATAAAAGTAGTCCCATAATACCGGAGAATATAGAAATCATAATAGAAAATAAATGGTATTCCCTTACATTGCTTGCCAGATTTCGTCCGGCAGCTGCCGGTAGGATCAGAAGAGCATTAATAATCAGAATCCCGACCCATTTGACGGAGAACATGACAATAACAGCAATGAAAACACTGAACAAATCCTCCAATAAATTAATATTGATGTTCTTACTCTTTGCCAGTGAGACATTCACACTGATCGCATGTAATTGATTGTAGCAAAGCGTCCAGAATATTAAAGTAGCAAGGAATACTATATAAAGAAGTGCTAACTCCTTTGTCGTAATACTGAGGATGTCTCCTACCAGCAAAGCGGAATACTTGGCAAAGTTACCACCTCTTGATAATATTACAAGACCAATTGCCATACTAAGTGATGCGAAGACCGAGATTACAGTATCGGTAGAAATCGTATTCCGACGCTTGATTCTGTTCAACAGCAGCGCAAATACTACTGCAAAAATAAACATGGAAAGGTTTGTATCTGCGATCCCAAGCACTGTTCCCAGCGCAATTCCAGTAATTGCGGAATGTCCGAGGGCATCAGAGAAAAATGCCATCCGCTTATTGACAATCATCGTCCCCAATATTCCGAACAGAGGCGTGATTGCAAGCACTGCGAATAATGCATTTTTCATAAAATCGTACTTCACCCATGAGAAAGGAAGTATCGTTTCAAGAATATCATAGAATAGCTTCATCTTCTGCTCCTATCCGAACACTCTGTGGAATTCTTCACTATCCAATACCTCGGAAGGAGTACCTTCCTTTAGGATTGTTTTGTCTAGAAGAATAACATGATCTGCATATTTTCGTACAAAGTCGAAATCATGGGATACAATAATCATTGCGAGATCATAATTCTTCTTCAGTTTTGCGACATTCTTATAGAATAACTGCATCCCATTGGTATCTATTCCTGAAACCGGTTCATCTAGGAGCAACAGATTTGGCACCGGGGTTACCGCTATAGATAACAGAACTCTCTGAAGTTCCCCTCCGGATAAATCACAGGCACGCTTGTCAATCAGCTCCTGTGCTTCAAAGATCCCAAGCTGCTCCGATATCTTCCGGTAAGTCTTCGCTCGCCTTTTTAAGAAAAGAGGAAAGCTACTGATATATCCGGCAAACAAGTCATAAACGCTCATAGGGGTATTCTTCTCCATATTTAAATGCTGAGGTACATAGCCGATTCTTAAGTTCTGAACCGACTGGTTCTTTAGATCAGTAAACTCTATCGATCCCTCATGCTTTACTTCACCCAGGATTGCTTTAATTAAAGTAGACTTTCCGGCACCGTTCTTTCCGATGATCACCGTCACCTTTCCACAGTGAACATGAACATTGATATCCTCTATGATCACCTGAGCGCCATCTCTGACACAGATATTTTTCATCTGAAGGCAATGAAGCCCACAAGCCTCCTGCATTTTCGCGGATTGGATCCTTCTTCCTGATTGCTTGATTTTTACATTCATACTATCCTCCGCTCTTTTGCAAATGACAATTGGTATTTATTCCAAACTGGCAGGTCAATCAACCACTGATTGTATCTTAATCCCTATTTATTGACTTTGTTTTATAACTTCATAGAGTCTGCTTTATATCTTCATCGAGTCTGTTTTGTATCTTTATTCCATCTCATTCATAGCAGCTTCGAGAACAGCAAGATTTGCTTTCATAGCCTTTATATAAGAAGCCTTGGAACCATCTCCGGTGACTACCGAATCGATGATAAACACCCTGGCACCTGTCTCAGCGGCAATCTGTTTGGCGATGGAATCACTGAACTGTTCCTCGGTGAAGAGATATTGGATATTCTCCTTTTTCACTTCCTGTACGATCTCTGCAATCTCTCCGGCACTTAAGGAGGTATCAGAATCTAGAGGAACCGAGTAGGCTACACTCATACCGATGCGATTTGCCAGGTAAGCAAAGGAATCATGGAAAATAACTGCCTCTCTGCTTTTCCCACTCTGCACAGACGGATCTGATGCATACCTGTTTGCATAATCCTTCACCTCATTATCCAGATGAGATACCTGATCAATATAGGCTTGCGCATTATTGATCACTGCCTGCTCCAGATTGACGGAATTAGGCCTATTTGCTTTAATATAGGTTATGATACCATCTCTTACATTCTCAATTTGTTTCATATAAAGCTCAGGATCCAACCATACATGTGCATTCCATTCTCCATGGTTATGCTCCTCTACGGCTTGTGTTTCTACAGCTTGTGTATCTGCAGAATGCTCTGCATGCTCCTCTGCAGACTCTCCATTATGAAGCATGGAAATTTCCTTACTGGTATCGATGATATTCAATCCGGGGTAATTCTCCTCCACATCCGCAAGGAAGCCCTCCATCCCTCCACCATTCACAATCAGGATATCAGCTTCCGATATATTCTTCATATCTTCGGTTGTCAGCTGATAATCATGCAAACATCCTGTATTGAGATCCGTCAGGTTTTGTATCTCTATCTCATCAATTCCTTCTGCAATATTTAATCCAATCAAATAGATTGGATAGAAGGTAGTCATAACACGTAGCTTGTCCTTTCCCTCCGAGGTTTCAATTCCCTTATCTTTCTCTGAAAATGAACCTATGATAAAAGCTCCGATGGACAAGACAAGCATTATTCCGATCAGAAGCAATAATTTTCTCTTCATACCCTGTTGGTTCCTCTCTATTGCAAATCATTTGCATTAATTATTATATTATAAGTATTACCTGCTGTCAACTTGTTAAACAATAGACTTGAAAACAGTTCCAACTTCATACTTCAATTATCATGATAAAGCCAAAGGAAGAATTACTGTCATTATAACTCTGATCTGGGATATCAAGGGGTTTTATTATAAATTTATCTTGTATAACGAACCTGAATATGCTATTATTTCTCATAATTAAGAAAGCTGATTTCATCTCCCGCAAATATCTTTCTATTATCAATAGAAAATATTTCTCGTGAAGGATGATATCATCAGGATAGGGAGGGCCAATGAAAACAAATAAGATTATTACTCTGGTAGCTGCCGCATTGATGGCAGCCTTAACTTGTACAGCCACGGTTGTTGTAGCAATACCTTCTCCGATAGGAGGATATATTCATCCCGGAGATGGATTTGTCATCCTGTCAGGAGTTATCCTGGGTCCATTTTTTGGTGGATTGGCTGCCGGTATCGGTTCTATGTTAGCAGACTTGATTTTGGGCTACAGTGCATATGCTCCGGCCACATTTATAATCAAATGCCTGGCTGCCATTGCTGCTGCTCTTCTTTATCAACTGTTGCGAAAGAAAAACAATACGAAGGTATTTCCCCTTCTGGTTGCTGCAATCGCCGGTGGTTTCATCGTAACGTGCGGATATTTTCTGTTTGAAGGCAGTCTGCTGGGATTAGGCTATGGACCCGCATTCCTGAATGTTCCGTTCAATTTGGTTCAGAACGCCTTCGGTATCATAGTATCTGCGCTTCTCTACCCTCTATTGTTAAAGGTTCCGCAGATCAGGAGCATCATGGAGAATAAATAAAGGTACCAATTCAGTTAATATAGTCTTTATCCAGATCAATGATCACGGTTGCCATCACTGATCGATTATGACAGTACTATTGATCGATTATCACAGCATTACTGATCGATTATCACAGCATTACTGTTCGATTATGGCAGTACCACTGATCGATTATCATAGCTCCACTGATCAATTATGGCAGCACTATTGATCGATTATAGCAGAACCACCGATCGATTATCATGGCACTATTGATCGATAATCGCAGCATACTATTGACAAAGATTTTTTATGACGATATAATTTAGTCATATCGGAACTGGCGGATATGTGGATGACCACGAGGGACCGATAGGATTGCTTTCTTTTAGAAAGCCGGATATGATATGTCGACCGCCTGGGCAAATGCTCAGGCGGTTTTTTGTGTTTATGGGAGAAAATCAGCCGGGTAATATTCTATAAAAGTTGAGATTTTAAAGGAGGATTTTCTATGAACGCATGGTATGATTTTAATCCGGGAAATTGGCAGAAAGAGATTGATGTTCGCAATTTTATCCTGAATAACTATATTCCGTATGATGGCGATGAAAGCTTTCTTTCATCTTCCACTGCTGCAACAACAAGACTAAATGAGAAGTATATGGAATTGCAAAAGGAAGAGCACCAAAAAGGTGTCCTCTCTATCAATACCGATAAAGTATCTTCTCTTTTAACCTATGCTCCCTCTTATCTTAATAAAGAAGATGAAATCATCGTTGGCTTTCAGACAGATGCCCCTCTTCGCAGGGGAGTAAATCCATTCGGGGGCATTCGCATGGCACGTCAGGCCTGTGAAGCTTATGGTTATACCTTATCCGATGAAATCGAAGAGCATTTCCGCTATCGTACTACGCACAACGACGGGGTCTTTCGCGTCTATACCCCTGAGATGCGTACAGTAAGAAAATGTGGTGTCATTACCGGCCTTCCGGACGCCTATGGACGCGGTAGAATTATCGGAGATTATCGCCGCGTTCCCCTTTATGGTGTGGATTTTCTGATACAGGAGAAAGAAAAGGATAAGCTCAGCCTTGGCTACCGCTGTATGGATGAGGAGATCATTAAAACCTTAGAAGAGCTCTATCGCCAGATTGATTTTCTGGAACAATTGAAAACTATGGCCATGAGTTACGGTTACGATATCTCTAAGCCTGCCGCAACTGCACAAGAAGCTGTACAGTGGCTCTACTTTGCCTATCTGGGTGCAATCAAGGAACAGAACGGGGCTGCCATGTCACTCGGTAGGACCTCAACCTTTCTGGATATTTATTTTGAACGGGATTTAAGAAACAACATTATCGATGAGCAGAAAGCACAAGAAATCATAGATCAATTCGTACTTAAGCTTCGTATGGCAAGACAGCTTCGAACACCTGACTATAACGAGTTATATGCCGGAGATCCCACCTGGGTTACCGAATCAATCGGTGGCATCACAGAAGATGGTAGAAGTATGGTGACCAAGAGTAGTTTCAGATTTATCCATACTCTGACCAATCTTTCTCCCGCTCCGGAGCCCAACTTAACAGTACTTTGGTCTGATAAGCTTCCTCAGAGCTTTAAAGCTTACTGTGCCAGAATGTCGATTGAAACGGATTCTCTTCAATACGAGAATGATGACCTGATGCGTCCTTCCTATGGAGACGATTATGGAATCGCCTGCTGTGTGTCAGCCATGAAGATTGGTAAACAGATGCAATTCTTCGGTGCACGCTGTAATCTCGCAAAGGTTCTGTTAATGAGTCTGAATGGTGGTCGGGATGAGATCAGTGGTGAGCAAATTGGGCCAAAGACTTGTACTTTTGAAGCAGGCACTCCACTAATCTATGAGGAAGTCCTGGATGCTTTTCTCCCGATGATGGACTGGCTCTGCGGTCTCTATGTCAATACTATGAATATTATCCATTATATGCATGATAAATACGCTTATGAGAAACTACAGATGGGTCTTCATGACACTGCTGTGGAACGCCTCATGGGCTTTGGAATCGCAGGACTAAGCGTTGTCGCTGATTCCTTGAGTGCAATCAGATATGCAAAGGTTACTCCGATTAAGGATGCTCGAGGTATTATATCTAATTTTACCATGGAAGGAACCTATCCTACCTATGGCAACAACGACGAACGTGTAGATCAGATCGCAACCATGCTGGTAGAGCAGTTTATCTCAAAACTACGGATGCACCCAACCTATCGTAATGCAATCCACACCTTATCGATTCTGACGATCACCAGTAATGTGGTCTACGGCAAGAAAACCGGCGCCACCCCTGACGGCAGAAAAGCCGGCGCTCCATTTGCTCCCGGAGCCAATCCGATGCACGGCCGAGATTCCAAGGGCGCCCTCGCCTCACTCCAGTCCGTAACTAAGCTGGATTATGATTGTTGTCGTGACGGTATCTCCTATACCTTCACCATAACCCCTGATGCTTTGGGAAAAGATGAGTCTACCCGTATCAATAATCTTACTGCGCTGCTCGACGGATACTTTTCAGGAAAAAGTCATCATATTAACGTCAATGTATTGGACCGCGCACTTCTATTGGATGCACAGGCCCATCCAGAGAAATATCCCAACCTAACAATCCGTGTATCAGGTTACGCTGTCAGGTTCCATTCTTTAAATAAGAAACAGCAGGATGAGGTCATAGCAAGAACTTTTCATTCCAAGATGTAGGTGCGTGTAATTATGATGATTATCTGTTTTGCGTACCTATAATATCTCAGCATACAACGCACCGCAATTACACACCTGCAAATATACTCAACAATTCTCTATTCTATCTGCCCAAATATTGTATTCCTATGGATTCTAGTGTATAATTTACCTATTATTTGTTTAGAAATGAAAGGGAGATAACCATGCCAGACAAAAAGAACCAACAGAAAAAGAGTCAAGGGCCCACAAAGAGCAATGCGAAAGTCAAAAAAACAGGAAATGATAGTAGCAGAAGCGATACTTTGAATCCCTTACTGATTCCAATTATTTTTATAACGGCAATATTGCCTATATTCGTAAGATTTAAAGAATATAAGTCAGACTTTACTAAGTATCTCTGGTTTTCCAGTAGTGATAAGTATATCGATTTCTTTTTATATTATAAACAACTCTTTTTTGACATAACCTTTCTCATTATGATTGCAATAATAATATGGAAGGCTTATCAAAATAGAAGTAAGCTCCATTTTACACCTATTTTTATTCCCCTTTGCTTATATGCTTTATTGTCTTTACTCTCCTCAGTATTTACTGAATATCGATCCTATACCTTCACTTATAGCTATGAGCTTTTCGAATCAATCATCACTATCCTTGCCTATTGTACCGTAGTTTACTATATATACTTATTTGTGAACTCGGAGCAGGATATTAAAACTGTAATACATGCCTTGCTAATCAGTGTATTCGTTTTAGGTTTTATAGGTATATCGCAGACCGTTGGACATGATTTCTTTGCCTCAGATATCGGCCGAAAACTAATTGCTCCAACCAGTATATGGAATCAAATAGAGACTTTTAGTTTCAATTTTGGTGAAAAATACGCTTACCTTACATTTTATAATCCAAATTATGTAGGTGTATATGTCGCACTAATAGCACCTTTCCTATTGATTCAAGCCTTATTTTCGAAAAAATCTACTACTGTAGTTTTATATTTCATTGGCTTGATCGGATTGATCATCTCGCTAATCGGTTCCAAATCAAATGCCGGTATGATCGGTCTGGTAGCAGCACTACTTTTTGCTATTATATTCTTCTGGAGATATTTTATCCAATACAAAAAGATTACTATTCCCATATTGAGCGTCATAGTAATTGCTCTCATTATTCTAATGATTCCTTTTGGGAGCAAACTGACAACAAAGGTTCAGAATGTATTGCAGTCAAGTAAGTGTAATCCTAACCTGACAAATATTCAAGCAAATGATGATGCTGTCATTATCACCTATGCCGGAAACGATATGAAAATCTCTTACACTGTTGAGTCTAGTGGTGGTGTTAAATTCCAGTTCCTTGACGATGCTAGCAATATGCTGCAGGCACAAGAGAATCCTGATGGGGGCTTCACTATCACCGATTCTCGATTTTCCAATATTATCGTAACTCCTTATATGTTGACAGATAAGATCGGCTTTGGAGTAGCAATTGATGGAATTACATGGTATTTCACTAATCAGACAGATGATCATACTTATTATTATTACAACGACTATGGAAAGCTGGTAAAACCGCAGAATGCTCCTTCCGCTATATTCACAGGCTATGAAAAGCTATTTACAATGCGTGGCTACATCTGGTCAAGGACGATTCCATTATTAAAAGATTATATTATTCTTGGTTCAGGGCCTAATACATTTTCCTTAGTATTCCCGCAAACTGATTATGTTGCTCATAAGAATGCCGGTTTTACCAGCGAGATAATTAATAAGCCACATAGTCTATACTTACAGATAGCCATTCAAACCGGATTAATATCCTTAATAGCATTTATGATTTTCTATGGTTGGTATTTTATCTCCAGTTTTAGATTATATATCAGAGGAAGATTGAATAGTTATTATACCCACGTAGGCTTTGGTATTTTCATAGGTACTGTAGGCTATATGATTTCCGGTATTACAAATGATTCAAGTATCGCTGTTGCTCCCGTGTTCTGGGCTTTTATCGGTCTTGGCATTGTAGTAAATCACAAAGTCAGAGCTCTTCTCAAGAGCGATAAGCAAACAAAGTAGAAGAGTTTTATTTATTATAAGAATTACCGCTAGTTGTTTATCGACTGGCGGTATTATTTTGCTTCAATCAACTCCCATCTATCATAGGTGAAAGCTCCTATCAATTCACTCCTCTATCAATTCCATTTCTACAATTCATCTTACCATTCAAACCCACTTTAAGACTTTCATTCGCATATCTTCTGCAGATGGAGCAATACCAGGCATATACCTTGATATTGTCAGTTGTTAAGACCTCAATTACATCATGTGTGTTTATTGATAAATTCAAAGATGGATGTAGATGCCAGTATGTAACCGTGCAACCTGGTTGATCATTCAATGCATCAATTGTTGAGCATCCTACCTAACAGAACAAAACCAAATCAATCCTATTCTATATAAACTGTAAGTATAATTGTAAAGAATTATCCAAAAATGATATGATTTGAGCTCCATGCATTCTAGTCATTTCTAGAAAGGATTGTATACCGGATATACTGCCTAACAGAACTTATCAACGCCTCATATCTTATATCCGAAAAGTAAATAGAGCTCAGCTAAATAGTGCTCCGTGATATGGAGTTAAGTTTTATGTATGTGTTATGTGAGAACATATATGAATCTAGCTAGTATCTATATCCCCAATACTACGATAGTCATTAATAAGTATCATTTCATTAGGTATGTGATATGAGCTATTTAGAATTTCAAGAAAAGGCATCAGGAAACGATGCAGTTCAACCTCAGAAAATACTATAGGAGAAGACGAAAATTACTCTTTACATGATATAAGAAGCTAAGGGATGAAACATAAAATCTGTTATCATATGTTGATATACGATGACGAACTATGAGCAGCTCATCATCCAAAAGATTAGTTAATGATATCTGTCAAGAGACGAAGTATTCCATCCAACGAGCTGCTTTCTGGGAATGGATAAAATCAGTTATAAAATCAGAGGTTAAAGAACTGCAGATTGTGCAAAACCTATCGTAACCAGTCCGAAGGATTAAAAAACGTGCCGCAAAACACTTAATGTGTTTTGCGGCACGTGATTTACATTACATCATGAATAATGAATTTTCAATTATTTCTGAGTAATTGTGATAACCTTGTTTACATCAATTACATGCTTGATATATGCATAGTCGGTATCACCAGAAACAGCATCACCGATCATTTCTCTAACAACCAGCTTATCAATTACCCACTGATTATTTACGGAAGTACCACGGATTGTGCTTGCTGCATAATCGATATCAGCTTCTACATCATAACCATCAAGAGTTACAGTAAATGCATCCTTGATTGCCTGAAGAATATCTCCAGTATTGGTTAAAGCTACAGAAGTCTTATCCGGAGTAACTACAGGCTTAACCTGGCTATCAGATACAACAAAGTTAGCTGTATACTGCTGTACATCTAAGCCATTCTTAAGTGTTAAGATGTAAGTACCCTTATCCTTCTTAGTAATAGCTGTAGCAGTAGTTGCAGTAGCTTCAATATTAGCGGTATCTACTAATGCTAAAGTACCGTCAGCACCTGTTGTGTAAGCTACAGAAGAACCATCCTTTGCTAACTCTACATAGAATGCAGTGTTAGTTGCAGGACATGTTGCCTTTGCCTGAACAGGGATCTTGGTTACCTTAACATCATCTGATGAATAGCCAAATACGGAGAACTTAACGTCTACTGTTCTAGGGCCATTCTTATCAAGATTCATATCATAGGATGTCTTCTCAACTTCAACCTTGTACTTAGTAACTGCTAAATTTGTAGTAGTCTTAACAGTTACAGATACAGTTACAGGGAAGGAAGCGTTTGTATTCTTATCTGTTACCTTGAAGGTATAAGAATATGTTCCAGCTGCCTGATTAGCTGCGTTGAAAAGATATTTGTGCTGATGATCCTTATCCTGACCTGCGCCATAACCAGCTACAGCTGTAGCGATTGCAGGGAAGGAAGAATTATTAGCTGAAAAAGCAAATGTATAATCATCGGGATCCATCTTGTCGCCTAAATTATCCTTAACTGTTAATGCAACTTCTTTTGTATCACTAGCTGCAGCAATGCTGGATAATGTAATGCCATAAGTATCAAGAGCAACACTAGCAACAGATCTTCTTGCAGCTACTTCAACTGCGATAGCGCCTACGATCTTATCGCCATACTTAACTACTACGCTTGCTGTACCAGCAGCAACAGGTGTTAACATACCAGAGTTAGTATCAATGATTAATACATTGATATTAGAAGACTGGAAGGTAATGTTGCTATCATTCTGGCTCTCTTTATCTGTGCTAGTACCAGCATAATCCTTACCAGCAACCTTAGCAAATAATCTGTAACCAATATCACCAACTGCAACCTTATGACTTACAGTTACCCAGTCAGGTGTAGCAGCATCTTTAATTGTATAAGCCTTTACGCTATCAGCAATATAATCAGCGTATTCAACGCAAGTGATAACACCGCTTGCTGTAAGAGTACCTGTCTCACCACCGGTTGTATCATAGTTCCATGTGTGATAAGTAGCCTTAACAGTAGTTGTGGAACCCTTGGTGTAAAGATATAAGGTTCTGCCAACTGTGCTTGAGTTAGTAGCACTAGTCTCAAGAGTTACTCTGCCTAACAGAGTGTTGTTAGCGATATTAACCATATCCTTATTGTAAAGAGCTACATCTACATCAGTTCCTCTGCCTTCCTGAACTGTTGTTGTCTTGATTGCGATGCTTGTAACTAAAGCAGCGTCAACCTTAGCAGCTGTAAACTGAACATCTGTTAACTCAGGATATTTTACCTTATAAACGTACTCTTCAGTGAAGTTAGCGTTCATATCAACGGTAGCAACCTTGTTATCAGCGCTCATCTTAACTTCCTTAATACCGGAAAGAACTTCTGTTGTTCCGATAACCTGAGCTACGGAAAGCTTTGTAGCTGCATCAGTTACAGGAGAGTCAAAAGTAACCTTAACTGTATCAAGATCAACCTGCTCAGCCTTAACCATAGAAGCAGCAACCTTAACAGTAGCTGTAGCGGAAGCTGTTACATAGCTAGCATACTTAGTCTTGTCTGATAACCAGCTGTTGTACTTAGCTGTAGACTGGAATGCTCTAGCTGTTACGGTATAAGTACCAGCTTCGGTAGCTGTGAATAAACCGCTGTTAGCAACGATTGTTGCGCCAGCCTTATCAACTTCCCATCTGGTGATACCGGAGGTAACTTTGGAGTTACCGGATACTGTTACAAAGCTTCTGTTGAAGTCATTAGTACCGCCAACAGCCAACTTATCTTTTGCATTGGTGATAGTTAACTTCTTGATGTTATCTCTAACAACAACGGTAGCCTTAAGGGTATCAACCTTTTCACCATTCTTATCTTTGATAACTACAGAAACGGTAGCTGTTCCTTTACCAACAGCTGTTACGAGGCCGTTACTAGCAACCTCAGCTACATCATTGTTTGAAGACTTCCAGGAATACTTCCATCCGGTCTTCTTGTTTGCTACGTTGAAGTCAAACTCGGTGGTCTTCTCAGCTACGTGAATGTAAACTTTCTTTGCATTCAACTTAGGTGCTGCAGCTGCGAATACGCCTGCGGCAGGAGCGAGAGCGGTTACGATCATCGCTAATGCCATAACGAAGGATAACTTCTTAAAGAAATTCTTCTTCATATTCTTACTTCCTCCTTAAAATATATGGTTTGGTGTTATATTGTGCGTCTCCCCCCGTCTCACAAAGTCCGTAAACCCGTAAAAACATAGAAAAGATAACGCTTAATATAATCTTCCAACAACAAGTAGATTATAACAATAATGGAAAAAAAGGTCAAGTAGTTTTATCTTCATAATTTGGATAATTTACCAATTCCTGCCTTCCAAAATCGCCATCAAATTACCTGTCAAAGGCTGATTATATCGTAGTCAAAATGCTCGTTGGGGATACCCCTTCAACCAATCATTTACCGCTTCGTTCTGCCGACCAACCTCAGATGTAGAATAGGATGTGACTTCATCTGCTGTCTGGCAGGGCGTGCGGTTCCTGCGGTGCTGCTTTGACTATGAATATAATATGCACTTTGTATGTGTCAATTTTATGTCATGCATTTGTCACAATTAGATTATTTTCAATATTTCCTCTACAAAACACTGCATTTTATCTGTCTCACATACCTTTTTATGCAGTACAGGGGCTGTCCTGAGCTCTTCCACCGCTTTAGGGATATCGGTATGTGACACCTCTTTCAGCAGTAACGCCTGCTCATAATCCTCCTCAGGTATGTCCGAAATATGAAGTGCTTCTAAAACACTCTGGGCAAATTTATAAGGGCTTGCCGTTGAAACTATGACTGTCTTAGTCTGATCCTGCGTGTCGTTCACATAACGGTGATATACACTTGCAGCAACTGCAGTATGAGTATCAATGACATAATTACTTTCCTGATAAACCTTTTCGATTGCCTCACCAGTTTCCTGTTCTGATGCCCAACCGCCTATAAAGCCTGCAAGGTTTTCCTTCATGCGCTCTGTGATCTCATAAGAGCCGCTGCTTGATAATGCGCTCATAAGCTCAGCTGTCTTCTTACAGTCCCCCTCTGCAATATGGTAGATCAGTCTCTCCAGATTACTGGATACAAGAATATCCATAGAAGGGGACTGAGTCAGGATAAAATCTCTGTTCCTGTCATAGCAGCCTGTCTGGAAGAAATCAAAAAGAACCTTATTCTCATTGGATGCGCAAATCAGTTTATCAATCGGTACCCCGATGTGCTTTGCATAGTAAGCAGCAAGAATGTTGCCGAAGTTTCCTGTCGGTACTGCAAAGTTAATCTTCTCATCCTTGGCAATCTGACCTGATCTGTATAACATCGTATAGGAATATACATAGTAAACAATCTGAGGCACCAGTCTGCCAATATTGATGGAGTTTGCCGAAGAAAACTGGTAACCGGCCTGCTTCATACGTCCTGCCAATTGGGCATTACCAAACATCTTCTTCACACCAGTCTGAGCATCATCAAAGTTCCCATAGATGCCAATGACGTCCGTGTTACCTCCCTGCTGAGTTACCATTTGCTTTTCCTGAACACTGCTGACACCATCCTTAGGATAGAATACGATGATGCTGGTTCCCTCTACATCAGCAAAGCCAGCCAGAGCAGCCTTACCTGTGTCTCCGGAGGTGGCAGTCAGGATGACGATCTGATCAGTTACATTGTTTTTCTTGGCTGACTTCGTCAACAGATGTGGCAGAATGGATAACGCCATATCCTTAAATGCAATAGTTGCCCCGTGGAAAAGCTCAAGATAATAGGCATCTCCAGCTTTTCTTAACGGAGCAATCTCCGGAGTATCGAACTTGGAATCATATGCTTTATTGATACAATCCCGAAGCTCTTCTTCCGTATAATCTGTTAAAAATAATTTCATTACCTCATAAGCAGTCTCGCGATAATCCAATGCGGACAACTCGTCCATTGATTTTTGAAGAACCGGAATTGTCTCCGGAACAAACAAACCACCATCCGAGGATAAGCCCTGCAGAACAGCCTGAGAAGCTGTTACCCTTTTGTTTCCGTCTCTAGTGCTCTTATACATTAGGTTCATTCGATTTAATCCCCTTTACTTAAATTTCATAACGCATATGTTATTTATCATTACCGGCTTCATAATGCACCAGACAAGATCAGGTACAAATGTGAGAAGCTGAAGAAGCACCCACTGAATTTTCATATTAATTCCTGAATTCGTATGAATTCTATTATGGGGCTCTTTCGAAGCATTCAGAAGAAGCTTATCCTGAATCCCCTAAGGAATTCTTAATGGGTTCTTCTTCATACTTTCCTGCGTTACAAGTTTCATGTATTATAACACGACAAATCCTCGGATACAATATGTTAGTTATTATTTTTGACTCTGCAAATCAAGGTACAGGCAATTCTTCCATTACTTGTAGAATTCATGTCCGCCATGCTTAAACAGCCAGTCCAGATTGTTATCAAACCAAGCTGCGCTACTGGAGGTTGTTCTCTTTCTCGCAATGAAATATAATGCGCCTTCAGAATAATCTTCTCCCTCCAGCGCTCTCTGCACTGCTTCCTCTGACTTCTTAGATACTTTCACTTTCCAGTATCTTTCATCATCCACCGGTGAGAATTGGTACTCGCCGCCCTTATTCTGAAAGATGACATCTTCAATATTGTCCGGGAAATGTTCGTCTGCAACGCGGTTCAATATGACATTGGCAATCAGTATCTTCCCCTTCATGTCTTCTCCGCCGGCTTCTGCCTGAACAATACGTTCGAGCATACTGATCTCTGCGGCTGAGACGTTATAAATAAATGATTGTTCCTTCTCTGTGGAAAGGCTAAATATCTCATCCTTATTCTCTTCAGACTTTTCCTTTGAGGTTACCGGTACGGCCTTTGCTGCAGCGGTCATGGGTACCACATATCCGTTCTCGAAGAATTCCTCCGTCTCAGATAATTTCTCAACCATCTCATTGGCGATGACCCCGCTCACAGATCCAATCGATCCCGTCTGAGCTGTTGCTGCATTCATTTGATCTGCCCGGTTATTTCTCATTGCAAGCGCAGTCGTTCTGCTTCCGTATGCTTCTGCTGTACCAAAGTGTCCAAGCCCTGTCCCGTTTACCTCTGCGATACCGAAGGGTTTTTGCAAATTTGATTGGATTAATAAAGCTGTAAGCTCCGCTGAGGGCAGATCAGGCAATTCCTTGTTAATCTTCTCTTGTGTCTCTTCATCTGTAGTTTTGTTTATCCCTGCCGCTTCTGAGTTAATGTTGTAAAATACATCTGAACCCATAATCAACATAAATATCGATAAAACATATGCTGCTATTACCATAATGATACCGTATTGGCTTTCGCGCATTCTCCGCTTTTGAAGAAACAAATTTATCATTGACATAAATTTATCCTCTCTTTTTGATATTTCGATGACTAATATTCCCATTTAATGGAATGACTGGTAATGATATTCAGCATTATAGGCAAAGCACTATTTTGTGTCAAGCAGGCAACCGCATTTTCGTTATAAACAACGATATGTATATTCCATAATCTGCCATCAAAGGTAATAAGCAACAATTATTATCGTTATTCAAGAATGTATTTCATATATTTTGCACAAGATAATTTTAACATTTTATTAACGATATATTAAATTTTTTTCGCTAAAATCTGTGTCTTTATACATATTCTACTGCTTTAGTACGTTTTTGGAGCAAAAACATAGTCATTCTACACAAAGGGACCTTAATATTTTGTTAACAATACCAACGGAGGTTTTGGGGTGTTGCAGAGCCCTCTTTCATCTGTTATATTTAAGAAGAGGTGATCGATCAATGTTACCTGGCGTATATCAGGCATCCATGAAAAACGGCATCAAGTATTACAGATCCTCCATCACGTATCGGAGTAAACATATCAGCCTGGGTAGTTATCCTTCCGAGGAAGCAGCAGGCAGAGCCTACCTGCTTGCGGGAAGGCTCCTTGAGGACCATTCCGGACTTGGGATAGAAGATTATTCTGAGGACTTTCCGCTGTCCTTCCACAAATGGGTGGTATTAATCAATTTCCGGGATAATCACATCTATTTTAAGAATCCGATTTACTTGAGGAAACGCTATTTCTTCTATTATATGGATTACAATACACGCCTCCGTTTTGACGCCGAGGATCTGTTCTATTATGCACATCATAAGATTATGAAACGCGGCGGGCATCTCTTCGTATCCGATTATGGCATGCAGGTCAGTATTCTTTCGAGATATGGCATCAAGAACTATGCAATCGCCGGTAAGGATTATATTTTTGTCAACGGGGATGACAGCGATTACAGCTACCATAATATTGAAGTAGTCAATCGATATCACGGTGTCTCACGCATGCTGATTAAAGGGCGAACCTGTTATCTTGCTAAAATTCATATTAACGGAGATTATCTGATTGGACGTTATCCTACAGAGGAAGAGGCTGCTATCGCATATAATAAGGCAGCTCTTTTATTAAGAAATAAAGGATTGAATAAGAATTTTCCACAGAACTTTGTTGAGGGGATCGATGAGATTGCTTATGCTATGGCATTTCAGAAAATAAGAATATCCAAGAAGCTGTTATCCTATGCAGACAGTCTAAACAGCACATTATAATTTACAACATGTTTCCGAATTTAGCTATTATTTCAGTGTCAATAAGTACTGCGAACATTTAAGAAAAGAAGGGACTATTGCAAAACATTCTTTGAAAACCAAGGTAAGGCTACTATACATCCAATCATGTACTGTGTGAAGGACGCATAGCATCCTTATCTTGGCTTAATGATATATTTTGCAACATCCCCTCCTTTTCGTAAAGCATCGGAGTTATTTTCGGCTCTGAAATTTAACAAAATATTAAATTTGTATTTTTTTCTGGCATTATCCAATTTTTGTGATATAATGAACTTATATTTTTCTTCTTCCGTATTTTTTATAGTTCGCAAATTGAGCCATTGATTTTTCCGACAAGTGTTTCCGGTGCCACCGGAAGGTACTGACTTAATCGGATAATCAATGGCTCAGTTTATTCCATCTGTCTTATTCTCTAGCTCTACTTTAAAAACAGTCGCTTCGGCATCACTCTTCGCGCAAATCCTTCCACCGTGCATTTCAATGATGCTTTGTGCAATCGCCAGACCAAGTCCGCTACCGCCGGTCTCGCTGGATCTTGAGGATTCCACTCTATAGAATCGCGTAAATATTCGTTCTAAATCCTCCTCCGGGATGATATCACCGAAATTGGTGACTGTCACGATAATCCCGGTCTCATTTTTTATCAGATTAATGATGATTCTCTTGCCATCGCTTCCATATTTTATTGCATTACTGATCAGATTGGCAAAGGCTCTCGCGAGCAGGTCGCCATCAGCATGAATCACAGCTGAGATGACAGAAGCAGAGAATTCATATTCTAGATTATTTTCCTGAAAGCTCGGATAAAATTCATCCACTAGCTGATTTAGCAGCTTAACGATATCCACCTCGGTAAATTCCGCCTTCACCTCGCCGAAATTAAACTTCGTATAGGTGAAAAGATCCTCGATTAGCTTCTCCAGTCGCTTCGATTTACTATATGCGATTTTTATATATTTCATCTGGGTCTCCTGAGGCAATTCCTTGGAGGATACCAGATCCAGATAACCAATGATAGAAGTCAGCGGTGTACGAAGATCGTGGGCAACACTCGTAATCAATTCCTTCTTGGCATATTCGCTTCTTCTCTCATTCTCCATAATATCCTTGATGTCATCAGCCATCTGATTCAGCTTCCCAGCCAGCATTGCGAACTCATCTTCATTGCTAATTTCTATCCGGTTGCCAAAGTTCCCCTGTGAGATCTGATTGATACCGTCAATCATCTGATCGATATAGGTTATAAACTTCTTCGTCAATAACAAAAAATAAGTGATGAACAATACAATTCCCGCTGCAACCGTTACAATCGTAATGATTACAGCAGAGGTTCCAGAAAGCTCCTGTATGCTTTTATGCAGAACAAGATAGATGCCGATATGCAGCATCGCAATCGTAAGAAGCATGTACAGAAGACTCAGTATACTGTATAGAACGATTTCAAAGCGAAAGCTTTTGAAAATATTATTCTTCAATCTTGTACCCTACTCCCCATACTGTTTTTATAATCTGAGAATTGCTTGAATCCATCTCTATCTTTTCTCTGATCCTTCGGATATGAACCATAACCGTATTGTTCGCTTCGTACATCTTCTCATTCCAAACCCGCTCGAAGATATCGTCAGTTGAAAAGACTCTTCCGACATTGCTTGCTAAAAGGTAAAGAATTTCGAACTCAATCGGAGTCAGCTTTACATCCTTGCCATAAGCACTCACCTTATGATTCTCTTTATTGATCGTCAGATGATCCAGTACGATTTCTTTATCCTGTTTCTCATCGTGGGAATTCGGGTTGAATTTCGTATATCTTCTAAGCTGTGATTTAACCCTGGCCGTCAGTTCCAATGGATTAAAAGGCTTAATCACATAATCATCAGCCCCGGTTCCAAGACCAATGATCTTATCTAGATCAGCCGATCTGGCGCTCAACATAATGATCGGAACGGTTGACGTCTCTCTAATCTTCTTACACATCGTCAATCCATCCATACCCGGCATCATGATATCAAGTATCACCAACTTAATATCTGCATTCTCTAATATCTGAAGTCCTTCTCTTGCACTATTTGCCTTCCGGACATGGTAGCCTTCGCTGACCAGATGAATTTCCACCAAATCTGCTATATCCTTATCGTCATCCACTACCAAAATCTCTGAATGCTCCATAGTTTGTCCTCCTAATCTGTCATAACCTCCGGATGTGTTCCTCTCGGTTAATATCATCAATCATTCCTAAATTTGCCTTTATCATACCACACAAAGAATTGGAAGTCTTTAATATTTTCTTAATTATAGAAACCACATTCCATCAGATACTAATTACTAGGTGTTTACTTTTCCTGCATCGCATGATAGAATACAACCTGTGAGTAGCACAGATGGTCGCGCCTTTTTAGGTGAGGAAAGTCCGGGCTTCATAGGGCAGAGTGCCGGATAACGTCCGGTGGAGGTGACTCCAAGGCTAGTGCAACAGAGATATACCGCCTGTTTCATACAGGTAAGGGTGGAAAGGCAGTGTAAGAGACTACCGTCCGTTTGGTAACAAACGGAGCCATGTAAACCCCATTCGAAGCAAGACCATATGAAAACGATAGGCTTGCCCGGCCTGTTTTCAGGTAGGTCGCTGGAGGCTATTGGCAACAATAGTCCTAGACAGATGATTATTCAAGACATAACCCGGCTTATCGTCCTGCTTATATAAAGAACCCAGTAAAACAGGCTCAAACGCTTGTCCTTACTGGGTTTTTTATTTTTTATAATTCATCTAAATACACGAACATGTGTTTGGTTAAAACGCTATTAGTAGCAAATTAGTAGCAAATAGGTATTTCTATTTTGTTTATTTCTTCCTTTAATTGTGCAAACGTTCTATGACCATATACCGACTTCTCCACATCACTTCCTAAGCTATGCCCCATAATCATATGCTTACTCAAATCATCCACAAGGTACTTGTCGCATAACCACGAAAACGTATGTCTGCAATCATGGGGAGTGTGTTTTTTCCCATTTGTTAATTCTGGCATGCCAATACTTCTTATCAGCTTATAAAACTTCTTATCCCTATACGTTCCTGCCTTAAAGTCTTTTTGATTGAAGTCTTTCACAAACTCATAAATACTATCGTGAATAGGCACAGTACGTTCTTTCCCTGCTTTTGTTTTTATTCCACCCACAAAGCATCTTTTCTTAATGTCTATTTTTGTGACTTCCAATTCCTTTATTCTAAGACCACTATAAATCAATATGAGAATAATTTGCACAAGCGGATCACTTTTGTTTTTCCAAAGCAAAACTATTTCATCTTCTGTGAAAGGTTGTCCTTTCTCGTTGTTATCCTCAATATTAATAGTGATAAATTGCGAATAGTCTTTTTCTACTATTCCATTTTCCATTGAATAACGGAATATCTGACAAAACAGATTCTTTATACTCCTTACACTAGAAAATCCCAAATCGCAATTATCAAGAATATCCTGCATATCGTTTTTTACTATTTCATTCATTTTCATTTTGTAGAGAGAAGTGCATTTGGAATAAGCGTGCCTGTATGCTTTTTGTGTCTGCTCTGAAAATGACACCTTGCTATTCTCAAACTTTGACTTCTTCCATAATTCGTATACTTCTGAAAATGTTAACCCTGCTTTATCAATTTCATACGGATTTTTATTGTATTCTCTCAATGCATCATAAGCAGATTGCCAATCCTCAAAATAGCCTATCGCTTTTACCGAAACCTGGATGCCATCAGCAGTAAATTCTTTAACAGCCGGGTAAGCCGCGTAAGGCCTTGTCCTTCTTCCAGAAAACTTCTTTATACTACCGAATTTGTTAGGAAGCTTTCTTCTGGTTCGTTTCTTTCTTTCTTTTTTTTCTGTTGTATTAATAGGTAGTCCACAATTAGGACACATCAAAGCTTTGTCTGAAATATCATGCGTACATTCTGGACACTTTATTAATGACATACGATTTCCTTTCCTCTATATGCTTATGCCGACCTCAAAATAAATCTATTGAAATAATTTCGATAAGCATATCTTTTGTCAGTAGATATATACAAGTCATTATAAATACAGCAATCAATAAATTTGCGTTCTTTTTCTTTTCATTGCCGTTAGCTAAATGAATTGCACCATAATAAAATATATAAATTATAAAGGTAAATACCATTACTCCAATCATTGTTAATATGAAACCCAATATGTTGTTTACTATTTCCATACACAACCCCTTCACACGAAATAAATCCTAATTAATTCATGAATACACTTTTCCCTTTTTTGTTCAATGCTACCTGACACAAATATAATGCACCCCTCATTATTAAGCCTGGTGTCTTCTTCTGTTATCTCTTTCGTTTCCTCGATACTTATTTTCATTTGAATATACCCCTTTCCCCTTTTGCAAAAAGAATACCGTATTATCAGTCCTTTTTACTGGACATCTTATCTTTAGTTATCATTGTGTCTATCATTGCAGTAAACGCCTTAATCTGTTCTGGTGTCATATCTTGGCTTACATCAAATAACTTTCTCAAATCCTCGTTCTCAAATATGGCATTTGCGATTTTCGATGTTTCCTCATTGATATAACGCATTTCGTTCCCGTCCATATCAAAATGAACTTTTTGTCTAACATCGCTCCTTCCATATAAATAGTCTATATCCACATTAAATAAATCGGCTATTGCTTCATACGCATTTTTTGTAGGTGTTCTGTCACCAGTTTCCCACATAGCTATTGTACTTTTAGCAATACCTAATGTTTTTGCTAATTCTTCTTGTGTAATTCCCTTTTCGGTTCTCAAAATTAATATAGTTTCTTTAAATTCTCTCATTGTTAACTCCTCCAACAACGATACAATATCACACAAAGCGATAATTGTAAAGTCGCAAACTCACAAAACGTGATGGTTTGATGGCAATTCAACGCGCAAACCAACAAAATAGTTTCAAAATGTGATTGACATATCTCACATTGTGAGATAACATATACACATGAAGTCGCAAAAAGTGAGAAAGGAGGACAAGCATTGAACAAGAAGTTAATTAGAGAAAAATTAATAAAGCTACGAGGAAGCAAGACGCAAGCGGAAATAGCACAAAAGCTAGGAATTGCACAATCTACATATGCGATGTATGAGACAGGAGATAGAATACCTGGTGATGAAACAAAAATCAAAATCGCAAACTTTTATAAGAAAACGGTACAGTATATTTTTTTTAGCTAAAAAGGTTTCAAAATGTGAGAATGGAGGTCAAATGGAAGGATTGTTAGTTGTAAATGCTGAAAGAGAAACAGTTTCCGCAAGGGATTTACACGAAAAACTGAATATCGAAAAGAGGTTTAGTGCATGGTTTGAAACAAACAGTGCAGGGTTCGAAGAAGGAGAGGATTTTACCAGCGTACTTGTAGGTACGGAGGTTCAAAACAACGGTGGAATTCAAATAAGAGATTTACAGGATTACCAATTATCACTTGATATGGCAAAGCACATCTGCCTTATGAGTAGAACTGAAAAAGGCAAAGAGTGTAGGCAGTACCTTATTGAATTAGAAAAGGCATGGAATACCCCGGAACAAATATTCGCAAGAGCATTAAAAATGGCAGACAAGGTTATTGAGAAGAAGGACAGGCTGATAGCCGAACTGAAACCAAAAGCAGATTTCTTTGATGCAGTAGCAGAGAGCAAGACCGCAATCGAAATAGGAGAGGTTGCTAAAGTATTAGGAAGTATAGGAAGAAACAACCTGTTTAATATTCTCCGGCAAAAAGGAGTGTTGATGTCAAACAATCAACCATACCAGACATATGTTGATCGCGGTTATTTCCGAGTTGTTGAGCAGAAGTACACAAAACCAAACGGTGACACTTGCATCAATATCAAAACCCTTGTTTACCAAAAAGGAGTTGATTATATCCGTAAATTAATAGCATAACAACAAAGAAACTTGTGCCCTGTATGTGGTGAAAGCCACTCATGAAATTCCCCCTCATAAATGGTGCATAATCAATACCCCGTTGATTGTGCATCACATAGAGGGCACAGGAGAAAGGTAGGATATGCAGTACGAAATCAATCTTGATGGAACACAGGCAGAAAACTTCAAGGACAGGGCAAGAACCGAACTGAAAAAACGTGGCGTTACATACGAGGATTTAGCGGAAGAATTAGAGTATTCGGCATCCTCAATAGCTAAGTTTTTCCGTGTAGGGCGGTGGAATCGGTTTTTAGCCGCAAGTATATCTGATTACTTAGGATGGAGGTAGCATGGAACGAGTTAGTTTAGCACAAGCCGCTAAAGAGTTGGGAATGAACCAACAGGGAGTAAGGGAACACATGAAACGAAATTTGTTTCCTACACCGATAGGGTTCGTATCGAATCCCACAGGCAGAAAGTATCAGTACCATATTTATAGAAGCATGTTGGACAAGCATTTAGGAAAGGAGAGTTGAAAGTGGCGGAGGAAAAGAAAGTTGAAAGGTCGACAGAAGAAATAGCAGATGCATTAAGTTTTTTGGTTTGCGGTTCTTGCCAAATCAGAGGAACGTGCTTTAAGAACAATTTAAATTGTGCGGAAAACTGGATTGAATGGCTTACAACGAAAGGCGACAAATGATAGTCAATTTAATAGCCTGTTTAATGGCATTTACACTCACCACAACACAGGCAGAAATCAATGAGTATGTAGTTGATATATGTAGTTCTTACAACATTTGCCCGGAATTAGTACAAGCCATGATTGAAGTGGAAAGTAATTATGATATTTATGCTGAAAACGGTGACTGTAAAGGGTTAATGCAGGTATCTGAAAAGTGGCATAAAGACCGCATGGACAAGCTAGAAATTACAGATATATTTCAACCATACTGCAACATCATGTTGGGAGTTGATTATCTGGCAGAGTTATCTGAGAAATATGAAGTCGGACTTGCCTTAATGATATATAACGGTGGTTACGATTATGCCATGCGGATTTATGAAAAAGGTGAGTTAAGCAGTTACGCAGAAAAGATACTGGAAAGGGCAGCGGAATTGGAGGAAGAACATGGAAAGTAAATCAGTAGATAGCATTTTGTTTTACATATTAGGCAGTATCGGCTTTATTGATTTTATCTTAGGTGCTTGTTTGGTGGATACAAACTTCCCACTTGGAGCAACACTTGTCATTGTTGGACTTGCCTTTTTCTTGTGGGCGGCATACGAAGGTGGATATTTTAAGAAAGGAGGACATTAAGTGCAGGACTTAACGCAGATCACCAACAGATACATAAGCGTTTTAGTGGATGAACTGTACGAAGAGAGAATAGCCATTATGAACAATGATATGGCTCTGGAAAAACTGTTAAAGAAAGTAAGAGGGTAAACATGAAAAATTCAAAAGAAAAAAGTCCTGCCACCGACCAAAGTAAACAGGACTTACGCACACATCAATATGCTATTTTCATGCACATTTTAGCATGAGTGATAGTAAAAGTCAATCATATTAGGAGGACAAGTAGTAATGAAATTTAAAGTAGGAGATAGAGTAAAGTGCATAGGGAACGGTGTTTATCATAGGGGAATCAAAGGGAAAACAGGTGTAGTAATTCAATACAATGGATACGGCGTATACGTAGTAGAGTTTGATGTTGATATCAAAAGTCTTGGCCTATCAGGAAGATGCGAGAATGGCTATGCTTGGGTTTGCGAGGAAGATATGTTGGAGCCACTTTCCGAATACGCAAATATCACAATCACACGTAATGGAAATACCGTAACCGCATTAAACACCGAAACCAATGAAAAAGGCATTGCAAAGTGTAATCCGTCTGACACATTCGATTTCTACATAGGTTCAAAACTTGCGCTGGACAGGCTTTTTGGTAAGGAAGAAAAGTCACAAGTTCGTGAAGTGAAAAGACCTGCCAAAAAAGGTGAGTGGGTAAAGATTGTAAATGCTATTCAAGTTCCTGTTAATGATGACGGAACTCCTGCTTACAAGAATGGCGACATTTTACATATTATATCTGATGATTGTTGGGGGTTTGCGCATTTTAGAAAAGGGGCAGATAGGAATGGTTTAAATTACGTTCTTGCTCCATCCGAATATGTAGTCCTTGAAAACTACCCTCCGACAGAGGAAGTGGAAGAACCTGTTAAGGAAACTTTCTACAACGGTAAAGTGGTGTGTGTGGATGATAGCGGTTGCAGAGGCCTTTATACCACAGGAAAGATTTACGAGTTTGTTGATGGACAAATGGTATGCGATAAAGGTAGTAAATTTCCATTGGTAAAGAAACATTCCTTTGAAGAATGGTCTAAATTTTCTAATGCCATATGGCTTGAAATAAAGGAGTAGTTTATGCAAATAGAAAATCGCATGGTGGTGGACAGTGAGTTTCGCCACCATGCAAAACCACAAGGCTTATGTAGCGATTGCGACAAAGAGTTGTTTGACGGTTATACATATTACAACGTGTTTGGAAAAATCATGTGTGAAAACTGTTTTGACAGCTACGTGAAAGAAGAATTTAGGAGGGTAATGTAATGGCAGAGAAGAATGAAGTACAGGTCAGTTTTTCGGACAAGCTGACAACGAAGTTAATTGAGAAAGAAAAGGCACTTCCAAAACAGTTCAATCGTGAAAGGTTCGTACAGAATTGTTTGACAGTTGTAAATGAGAAGCCAGAACTACAAAAGATAAATCCGGCACAGTTGCAGTTAGGTTTATTGAAAGGCGCATACTTGGGATTGGATTTTATGAATAAGGAATGTTACTTGATTGTGTATGGAAATACAATAAATTTCCAGACAGATTACAAAGGAGATTGCAAATTTGCTAAGAGGTATGCAATCAGACCGATATTAGATATTTTCGCAAAGGTGGTAAGAGAAGGTGATTTTTACGAGGAATGCATTAGTAATAATAACCCTGTTATCAACTTCAAGCCTGTACCATTTAGCAACAAAGAAATCATAGGCGCATTTGCGATCGTGCTATATAAAGACGGTGGTGTTGAATATGAATCCATGAGTACACAGGACATTCAGAGTGTACGCAATAACTACTCAAAAGCCAGTCAATCTAAGGCATGGAAATTTAGCTTTGACGAAATGGCAAAAAAGACCGTACTTAGAAGATTGTGTAAGCACATTGAAACTGACTTTGAATCCGTTGAAGCAAGGCAAGCATGGGATGAAGGTGCAGGAATGGACTTTACCACAAGTGGACAAGCCAGAGATACCGAAACTCTCGTTGATGCATTTAGTAATAGCGAAGTTGAGGATATTACTGTAACGGAAATCACCGAAACTGAAATAGATGGTGAAATGCCTGACTTCTTAAAGGAGTAACAACATGGTAGATGAATTTGTTTTAACAAGTGAGAACTACTATAGTAGTGAAGCTGATTTGAGATATATGTCAGTTCACCAGTATTTAGACTTTATGGGTCATATGGGCGTGACGGGTTGTGAAGCTAAGGCAATAGCAAAATTAAAAGGCGAATGGGCAGAAGAAACAACAAGCGCCATGTTAGTAGGTTCTTATGTGGATTCGTATTTTGAAGGAACACTTCCACAATTTATTAAAGAACACCCTGAATGCTTCACCACAAAAGGAGAGTTAAAAGCACCATTCAAGCAAGCAGAAACAATGATTAAGCGCTGCGAACAATCAGAATATTTCATGCAGACATTAAGTGGAGAAAAGCAAGTCATAATGACAGGTTATTTATTCGGTTGTATGTGGAAAATCAAAATGGATAGTTACATACCAGGCGTGGCAATCGTAGACCTTAAAACCTCTGCTGATATTCACAAGATGTGGAAAGTAAAAGATTACGGATATGCACCATTTACAGAATACTGGGGATACACTCTGCAGCTTGCAATTTATCAGAAGATTGTTGAAATCAACACTGGAAAGAAACTTCCTTGCTACATATCAGTTGTAACAAAATCTGATTACCCGGAAATCAAAGTCTTATTCATTCCACAAACGGATTTAGACCATGCTTTGAATGAAATCGAAATGAATATGTCAAGCGTTCTTGCAGTGAAGAATGGCGAAGCTGAACCAATCAGATGTGAAAATTGCGACTACTGCCATTCGACAGAAGAAATCACGGGACCGCTTAATCACAATGATCTGATTTTAGGAGAATAGCCATGAAGACAAAATCCATTGTAACGAAGTATGAAAGCTATTGCGTATTCTGTGGCCAACCAACAACAACAGACCATCACCTTGTATTCGGGCGTGGTATTCGCCAGTTGGCAGATGAAGACGGTTTAAAACTTCCTGTTTGCGACAAGTGTCACACATTAGGAAATCTGACAGAACGGATACACGACAACATCATGGCAGAGAAACTCTCTAAGATATGCGGTCAGCTTGCTTATGAGAAACAGAAGCGTTCCGAGGGTTTCACGACAGACGAATCACGCATCATGTTTAGAAAGAGATATGGGGTGTCGTATTTATGAAATTCACAATTAAAGGTGCGTTTTGTGGTGATAAGACTTTCCCTAGCCTAAACCAGTATTTAACCGAAATAGGCAGAAATCCAAAGGCAGGAGGAAGATACAAGAAACAATTTGTCATGATTGCAACGAATGCCATAAGACGAGATTTGAAACGTTATAAGACGGATAAGCCTGTTATCTTGCACTACAAGTTTTACGAGCCAAGAAAAGGCGCGAAAAGGGATTACGGTAATATCTTTGGATTAGCTGATAAGTTTATTGAAGATGCATTGCGAGATTGTAAAGTCATACCAGATGATAACCCAAAATACGTGAGGAACTTTACCCACGAGTTTTACTACACAGACGGAGTACCGTACATAGAGGTTGAGATCGAAGAATTGGAGGAAAATTAAATGAAAGTCTATGAATTAATCCAGGCGTTGGCACAGTACGAGTCGGACACAGAAGTTGTGTTCCACGTAAATGCGGATTTGGATTTAGATGTTGAAGCAGAGTTTGACAGAAGTAAAGAAGATGACACGCAGGAAGTAACCGTAACAGCAAAGATTGATGAAGAATTTGATTATGATGATATTCAAGACAACGAACGCAGAAGTTGGAACAAAAACATTACTATTAACCTAGTTTATTAAAAATCGGAGGAAAAATTAATGAATGAAATTATTGTATCAGTAGAACAGAAGCAGGGCATTGTAACAGCTAATTTTGAAGAAGTTAAAAATGAATTGTATTTACAGATGGAATCATACAGAGGAGTTGTTTACACAGATGAAACCGTAAACGTTGCTAAATCAGATATTGCTAATCTTAGAAAGCTAAGAAAAGCAATTGAAGATAAGCGAAAAGAAGTAAAAAAAGCACAGATGATACCGTATGAAGAGTTTGAACAGAAAGCAAAAGAACTGGTTGAGATTATTGATGATGTTATCAATCCTATCAACTCTCAAATTGAGTTATTTGAAACCACAAGAAAAGAAACAAAGTTAAGTGAGATTAAGGAGTATTTTGCAAGTCGCGCTTCATCAGTAGGTGACTACGTTTCTTTCAGTGATGTTTATACCGATTCCATGCTTAACGTTACAGTTTCCATGAAGTCAATCAGAGAAGATATTAACAGATATGTTGACGGTATCGAGAAAGACATTCAAACGATTAAGGATTTACATAGCGAAATAGAGCAAAGACTTCTTTCCCAGTATTCAACCAATCATTCTTTATCAGACTGTATTCAGTCAAATACGTTTTATGAAAGAGAAAAGGCGGAAATCATTGCAAAACAGGAGCAGTTAAGGAAAGAGGAAGAAGAACGCAAGAGAGTTGATGAAGAACGCAAAAAGGAAGTTGAGCGAATCTTAAGGGAGCAGGAAGAACAGAGAAAGATTCAAGAAGCTATTGACAAGGCAAAAGAGGAAGAGAGAAAGAAAATCGAGCAGGAACTGGCATTACAACATGCAAAAGATGAAGCTGAACGCAAGGAAAGAGAACGTATCGAAGAAGAAAAGCGGATTGAAGAAGAACGCAAAAAAGAGGAAGAGAGAAAGAAAAATCAGCTTTACATGATCACGGTAACAAATCTTAAAAAGGATAAGTTGGCAGAGTTAGGAGAATATCTCAAATCTCAAAGCTATTCTTTTACCAGTGACTATCAAAGATAGGATATGCGACACAAACACATATTAGGTTGAAACACCACATCTTCGGATGAAAAGAAACTTGAAACTACTATTGAACATCTGACTAATGCTCATGTGGCGAATAATATATCACGGTATTAAATGCCATTTCAGTGTGGGGGTATCGAAAGGTATCCCCAGAAAGGAGAAATGATGATTGAATTATTGAACAATTATGTAATAGATGAAATTGGTACACAGTTTGTACTGAAGCAACGGTACAGAGGTATGCGATATGGAGTTGAGCAGGATTGCTACAAAACATTTTCATATCACAGTACGTTTGAAAGTGCCACCAAAGCCTTTTTAAGCCTTTTCCAGACACAAAGCAATGATAGCTCGATAATTTCCATAGCTGACTACTTAAAACGCATTACAGAGGAAAATACAAAGGCAGTTGAAGCAATACAAGAAAGTAAAATGGAGAGGTTTTTTATCTATCAGCCTAAAGGCACACATCAACCTCATGTACATACCATAGTTGATTATATCCCTATCGGCAGAGATAACGCCATATCACGAGCATCACTTTTGTATTGCTGTGTGCGTGACGGTCTGATTAGCGGAGAGTTAAAACCCACAGGGCAAGACAGAGCCATGCGAAAATTAATTGAGAAAGCCAGAGTTGACTACACCATTTTAAATCTGTCAAATGGCAAAGGCTATTACCGGGTATCCCTTGAAGATTTACAGGACTTGCAGCGGTACATAAAACAAGAAGAAAAAAGAGCCAAGTCCACATTTAAAAATATTTCTATGGCTAAGAAACTTTATGAGGATTACAAGGCAGGGAGGATTGATAGTTAATGGCTGAAAGAAAACCTATCTCTAAAAAAATGCGGTTTGAAGTGTTTAAAAGGGATAATTTCACTTGCCAATATTGTGGAAGACACGCTCCTGATGTTGTGCTTGAATGCGATCATATTAAGCCAGTTGCAGAAGGCGGGAAGAACACCATGTTAAACCTTGTAACTTCATGTTTTGAATGTAATAGGGGGAAAGGTAAGAGAAAATTATCAGACGTTAGTGAAGTTGATAAAAGTTTCAATGAGTTGTCATTGCTCGCAGAGCGAAGAAGTCAATTAAAAATGCTTCTTGATTGGAAAGCACAACTTGAACAACTTGAAAACGATCAGATAGACGTTATAAGCAATGCGATATGCGCTGAAAACAAATGCTTGTCTGACTATGGAAGGACAAGAACCAAATTGTTAATAAAGCGGTTTGGATTTGAAGAGGTACTCACCGCCGCAGAGATAGCACATGACAACTATATGGTTGTTCAAGACTATGGGTTGGAATATGCCTTTAATAAAATAGGTGGGATTTGCTATAACAGGAAAAGGAATGGTGATAGTTAATGGCACTTTATAGAACTGTTAGTTTGTATTTCTGGACTGACCCAAAAGTCGTTGATGATTTCACGCCAGAGGACAAATACTTTTATCTTTACTTGCTTACCAATCCACATACAATGTTGTCCGGCTGTTATGAAATATCACTAAAACATATGTCAGACGAATGTGGCTACAACAAAGATACAATCGAAAGACTGCTAAATAGATTTGATAAAATTCACAATCTTATCAAATACGACAATTCAACAAAAGAGATATTATTGCTTAACTGGTGTAAGTATAACTGGAACAAATCACCTAAAGTATTAAAGGCATTAAATGAACAGACAAAGTTAATCAAGAATGTTGATTTTAAGGCATTTGTTGAGGAAAGAATCCAAAATATAGATACCATATGGATAGGGTATACATACCCTATGGATACATCTGTTACTGTTACTGATACTGTTACTGATTATGTTCCTGTTATTAAAAAGGATAGGGGTACGGGGGAAGGAAAAAAAACCGCACCGCACTATGAAGATGAATCCCTTAATCAAGCATTTTTAGATTTTATTGATATGCGAAAGAAGATTAAGAAACCTTTAACCGACCACGCAATCGACTTGCAAAAGAAAAAACTGAAAGAGTTATCCTGTTTACCATTTGCAGACACTATGGACAATGAACTGGCAATAAAGATTTTAAACCAGTCCACAATGAATTGTTGGCAATCGTTGTATGAGTTAAAAGAAAATCAGCAGAAAGGCAATAGTAGACAAGCTATTGATTGGGATAATGTATGACGAGGGATGAAACAAAGAAAATCATAATGGCAATGACATACACATATCCCAACTTTCACCCACAGGATATAAGCATTGTAATTGATTTATGGACAAGTATGTTAGAAGCATATTCCTATCAGCAAATATCGGCGGCATTACAGGCTTACATATTAACAGACACAAGCGGATTTGCACCGAGTATCGGACAGCTTACAAACAAGATACATACAGAAACCGAATTAGGTGAACTTGAAGCATGGGCGTTGGTTAGTAAGGCACTCCGAAATGGCTATTATGGTGCGGAAGATGAATTTGCAAAACTTCCACCACTTATACAAAAAGCAGTTGGAAATCCTAGTAATTTACGTCAATGGGCATTAACGGATTCTTCTAGTGTGGAAACGGTACTGCAAAGCAACTTCATACGGAATTACAGGACAGAAGTAAAAAGAGCAAACGAACTAAGTAAACTTCCAGAAAACGTGAAAAGCGTGTTGTTGGGAGTGGCAAATAAAAACTTGATAGAAAGTGAGGAATAGAGAAATGAGAGTATATGAATTAATACAGGAATTAGCACAGTATAGTGCAGATACAGAAGTGGTATTCCATGTAGAAGCCAAATTGGATTTGGATGTGGAAGCAGAATTTGACCGTAGCGACGAGGATGATACACAGGATGTGACCGTGGAAGCTAAAATCAGTGATGATTTTGAATTTGAGGATATCACAGATAATGGGTACAACAGGAATGTCACCATTAATCTTACATATTAGGGCGGTGACAATATGAAAATCTACATAAGCGGTCCTATCACAAACAATGAGCATTACAAAGAGGATTTTGCCAAAGCAGAAGGCTATTTAAGAGAGAATTTCCCAAATGCAGAAATAATAAACCCTGCAAAAACAAATGCCACACTTCCGCAGTCGACAACATGGGAACAATATATGTCAATCTGCTATCTGTTATTGGATATGGCAGATGCTATCTACATGATTGACGGATGGGAACATTCAAAGGGTGCGTGTATAGAGTATGGGTACGCAATGGCTAAGGATAAGATGATTATCAAAGAGGAGTGAGAATAGGAGGCTTACAAAATGATTGGATTAATAGATGTTGACGGTAAACTTCCTAATCTGGCACTGATGCGGATTAGCAGCTACTTTAAAAGCATGGGAGAACAAGTTGAGTTTGTTCGCCATGATGCTAAAAAGAGTGACTATGAAAAGGTATATGCCAGTGCAATATTCACTCACTCAGTAAAAGAATGTGAGAAGCTTCTTAACTTTTGGGAAGATAAGATTGAAATAGGCGGTACCGGCTTTGGTGATGTGACAAAGAGGTTACCCAAAGAGATTGAATGTATGAATCCTGATTATGATTTGTATACCGCAGATATTATCTATCCCAATATCAAAGGAATTATGACAAACCAAAGAAGAATTGAAAAAGCAAAACAAATTTGTAATGCCGGTATGGGATTTACATCAAGAGGATGTATCCGGAATTGTCCTTTCTGCTTTGTACCAAAAAAGGAAGGAAAGTTTTGCCAAGCAGCTAAAATCGGAGAATTGATAAATCCACGAAGCAACATTTTAATACTGAACGACAATAACTTTACTGCAGATCCATATTGCATAGATAAGTGTAAGGAGATTAAGGAACGCGGTCTTATCGTAGACATTAACCAAGGTTGCGATGTAAGACTTATGACAGATGAAATAGCGCAGGCACTTAAAAGTATCAACCACTTACGGTCATTGCATTATGCTTGGGACTTGATGTGTTATGAGAAGCAGGTCTTGAATGGAATCAAGACGATCAGTAAATACATACCGTTTTCCGCTCACATGTGTTTTGTCCTAGTCGGATTCAATACAACCTTTGAGGAAGATATGTACCGTGTTAGAAAGTTGGTTGAGCTTGGGGTAAGGCCATACATTATGCGCTACAACGAGCGCAGGGATGATGTCAGGCTAAATCATTTTGCAAGATGGATTAACTCTTTTATTTACAAAGCAGTACCTAATTTCGATGATTATATTCCTTGGAAAAGAGACAGGGATAGTTACTGGAATGTAGAAGGGCAATTAAGTTTATTTTAACTATAGCAAAAAGGAGGAGTAAGAGGTTTGCTGGCCAGCGGAAAGAGCTCTTTACTCCAAGAATAAAATGAGACAAGCAAATAAAGAAGAATTTCGTTCCAGGGTGTATACGAATAGACCGGAGTATGCAGACCTAGACGCTCCGGATAAATTTCAAGCAATATTAGGAATTATAGGAACACGATTGAGACAACATCCGAATGCTATATGTTCGTATTCTGGAGGAAGTGACAGCGATATTATGTTGGACTTGATTGAGACAGCAAGACAACTGTTTGGTTTGCCACAAATAAAATACTGTTTCTTTAACACTGGACTTGAAATGAAAGCAACAAAAGACCATGTAAAAGAAGTTGCAGAGAAGTATGGTGTTGAGATAACAGAATATAGACCAAAGAAAAATATTGTACTTGCAACAAGAGAATATGGACAACCATTTATTTCCAAAATCATCTCTGCCGCAATGGACACGGTGCAAAAGAAAAATATTCCATTCTCAATCAGAGAAGAATATGAAAATGCAGACGACAAGAAAAAAATACGGCAAGAACTCCGTGAACGATATCCTAATGCTGAACAAGGTATAAATTTTTTATGTTGTTGCAACAGTGAAGGTGAACCAAGACCTAATATACAACTCGTAATTGATTCATCACCGTACCTATATGAGTTCATGAAAGAAAATCCTTGTGATTTTATGATTAGTGCAAAGTGCTGTGATTACTGCAAAAAGCAAGTAGCACATAAAATTCAATCTGGCTATGAAATGATAATAACCGGAGAGCGTAGGGACGAGGGTGGTATGCGTTCAGTTCCAAAAGCAGAGGATGCAAATGGAACAATGTGTTTTTCAGAACAAAGTAACGGTCAGTTCAGATTTAAACCTCTGTATTATGTGTCTAATGCTGATAAGGCATGGTACAAAGAAAAGTACGATATAAGGTATTCTGATGCATACGAAGTATATGGACTTGAAAGAACTGGATGCTGTGGATGTAGTATTTCTTCAAAGGCAATAAAGGATTTAGAAAAGATAAAACCATACGAACCTAATGTTGTGAAAGCCGCATGGAATATTTTCGGAGATAGTTATAGATACAGACAGCAATATAACGATTTTAAGAGAAAAAAACAAGAAGAAATAAAGAATCCAGGGCAAATATCAATGTTTGAATTTATGGAGATGCAAGTATGAGTGATTTCAGTGTATTTGACTATGAGTGCCAAGGACAGATAAGCATGACAGATTACCTAAAGTCAAAGATAGTCAGTAGACAGGTAATGGACCTAACAGCATTTATCAACAATCAAGGTAAAGCACAGTATACGCAGATAGGCGAAATTATCAGTGCGACTTATGACAGGGCAAAGGATTCAGATGATTTACTTGGTATTTTTACCAATGCGGTTAGCGTGTATGTGCTGAATCAGTCAATGAAGTATATGGAGTATTTGAGGAAAGAAGCAGAGGTTTAAGCATGATAAATGGAGAACTTATAGTAGATAACTTTGCCGGAGGTGGCGGTGCATCAACAGGAATAGAACTGGCCACAGGGTACAGTGTTGATATTGCAATTAATCATGACCCAGAAGTATGGACAGAAGCCAGATGCAGTTATTCAATGGCGGTAGAAAGGAAGTGTAACGCATGACAATAGCATATGACGTAGACATAGAAAACCATCCGTACAAAAGCAGTAAGTATACAGCTATTCTACAACAATTCAGAAAGCAGACGGATCACGAAAATATCAGTATGAATTTTGAGGATATAAGAAATGCCATCAGAGTACAAAAGGCATTTTGCGAATATCGGAACAAACACAGAATCCATGATGTAACAGTAGTTCGCAGAGGTAGCGTGCTGATACTAATAAAAAATAGCGAATTTTAGAGTATATATGCCTTGTAGGAAGCCCAAGACGGTATAAGAGTAACTGTTTCGCGTTGATGGAAGGTAACCGTAAAATAAGCCACAGAGAGGCTTACAGGATTTATAAGGAGGGTGAAAAGTGAGAGAGATTAAGTGTAGAGGAAAAAGAGTAGATAACGGAGAATGGATAACAGGATATTTTCTGAAAGATGAAATAACAGGTCAATGTTTCATTTTTGCACTTGGGAATTCTGTAAATGAAAGTGAAAGAGTTGGAGAAGAAGGTTGTTTGAAGTTATTTGCATTTGAGGTTGATGAAGAAACAGTAGGTCCGTACACAGGCTTAAAGGATTTTAAAAGAACAGAAGAATTTCCAGAAGGACAAGAGATTTACGAGGGTGACATTATCGAGTGTAAATGCAAGTTTGATAACAAGTATTACATAGCACATTTCATGACAGAAATTGAATGGGATGAAACAATGGGTGGATTCTTATTTCAAGATTCAGAATATTCATGGGTAGGAATGGAAGCAATATCGGATGGAGGAAGTTATACATGTGAGGTTATCGGAAACATCTACGACAATCCAGAACTTCTGAAAGGTGGTAGCCATGAGTGATAAAGACTTAAAACCATGTCCGTTTTGTGGAGGAAAAGCCAAACTGGTTGAAAATATTTATTACACAGATACTTGGTCGGTTATGTGTACCAATTGTTATTCTGAAAGCGATAGACACCATCATGACTGGAATGCAATCCAAGCATGGAACAGAAGGGAGAATAACCATGAGTGATTTAACAGTAGATATACCAAAAGGAACGCTAACCAAAGATGAAACTATTTTGTACCTTATGGAGATTGATAACAGATTTTGTATAGAACCTTCCGTAATGAGAAATGCCATATATTCAGCGTGTCACTATCTAGATGAAGAATCAGCCAAAGAGCCACAGGAATATAATTGGAAGAAAGAAAAGGTATTTCCATTTTGTTGGAAATGTGAATGTGGATATACACAAGAATCTAGGTATGTAGGGCAGAAGTTTTGTAGTGGTTGTGGCAGAAAGGTAAAGGTGATTGAATGAATATGAATATTGGAGTTATAGGGCATGGGCGTAGCAATAGCACATTGGTATCTGCAATACGTAAATTAGAGAATCAGCCACAGGAATGTGATTCTGACTTAATCAGCAGATGCACAACAATTAAATGGCTTCAAAAGAGGATTGATGATAATGATAGTGTTGGCAATTATGATAGGGCGGCAGAATTAAGAATTGTAATAGATGGACTGCAAAACGAATGCATAATACCGACGGTCAATCAGCCACAGGTCCAGCCGATTGTGAGAAGTGCGGAAGAGATAGTAGAAGCAATAGACGTAAAAAGTATGTTTTGTGCAGATTGCACAATAAAAAAGAAATGTAGTAAGAAATCAATTGATGATTGCAAAAACCATTGGCTTGATTGGCTTACAGGGAAAGAGGTGTAGATATGGGAATAACAATAAGGTCAAAAAGATATAGCTGTGATATGGGATATAATGGATTTGGTAGATTCCGCAACATTGTCGCAGAAAAAGTAGGCGGTGATTTTTGTAAACATTATTTGAAATTATCAAGTCCAGAGATAATGTTTTTAATGGGAGATTCAAGAGAAGATTATTTTGAAAAACACAACGCCATAACAATAGAATATGTTGAGAAAAATGCTGTTTCTGGTGAAATTGCTAACTTTCTCTACCAGAGTGATTGTGGAGGGAAAATAGACAGACGACAATCTAAGCAAGTGTTTGAATTAATCAAAGATTGTGATGATAATATTAGTTTTGGATACGTTGGAAGAAGTGATTGTGCAAAAATGTCTGATATGAAAAAAATATTTTCAGACGGAACAATGGTTGAATGGTATTGAAAATAACAAAGAAAGAGGTGTAGATATGCTAGAATATATGAAAGGATTTCCAGTAGTAATTATTCCAGGAAATCAAGTTCAAGTAAAAACGCACAAGAACAGATTAATTAATTATTTATACAAAAAGAAATATGGATTCAAAACAGTAGAAAAAATTGAAAAAGGGAAAGTAATGCTATTTAGTGGTGAGTTGCATATGTCGAGAGAAACATATGAAATAATTGAACAGGCGCTAGCAGAAAGGCAGGGATGATTGATGAGTAAAAACAAACCTATTACTGTAGAAATACAGTTAACAAAGAATGAATTTGAGAAGTTAAAAACAGTAAGGGAATTGGATAGAGTTATATTCCTATGCAAAGAAAATCACGAGTGTTTTACAGTGTATAATCTTGTATCAGATACAGAAAAGGACGTGTAGTAATCAGTGTAAATAAGGTGGTCTCACAGGTCGAGAATGTTTCTGTTCACCGTACTTAGCAATCATTTCCGATTCAGTCATTAACCGGTGACCAGGAACACTATAACCACACTTATGATCTAATAACCGGATAGTAAAAATATTGCCACTGCATTTAATAATCTGAGCTTTGGACAGTCCGTAACGGTTGTCGTGGATATAAACAATGTCACCTTTTTTCATGTAATCACCTCAGAGATATTATATGCAGTTTACCAGTAAGTATCAAGAGAATAGAGGAAATTATGAATAATCAAGAAGCAATAAAACAGTTAAAATATAGAATTGCAACGGCAGAAGAAATAACCGGAAGTGGTGGGCTTGACGATATGCGACTTGCAGTTTCAGCACTTGAACGTGAGATAAACGGTGGGTGGATAAAGTGTAGTGATAGGCTACCGAGTAAAGAAGAATGTTTGAGTCAAAATAGTAATCAGTTTGAAGTTACAAAGATAATAAATGGTAAATTCAGAATTACAGATTATTGTATACTCCATACTGATTATGTTACATGGCACATAAGGGACAATGATGAAGTAATTGCATGGAGAAAGAAAGTAGAACCATTTAAGGAAAAGGGGGAAGTGACTTGACAGATGCAGAATACAAAAAAATCTACGACAAGCTTAACAGTTACCAAGAGTTACAGTACCGTATTAACGGACTGACAAACGAGTTAACTAAGTGGGCGGCAATCGGTACGAACATAGCACAAAAGTATGAACAAGGTTTTGGTGGTGATTGCGACAGCAAGACAGAGAGTGGCGGTACTGGTTTGGCAGTCGTACAGGCTCAAATAAGAGACGAAATTACACAGGCAAAGAAATATAGGTATGAGGTCGTAACATTACTGGAAAAGGCTTCAAAAAGGCGACAAAGGACTTTGCTGACATACAAGTTTATAAACGGTCTAAGCTACGAGCAAATAGCCACAATGTTAGGTAAAGATATAAGCAGTGTCCGCAGAGCAATAAAGACCGCAATAGAAAGCATGGAGGGATAGCCAAGCGGCTATCCTTTTTTTATTTAAATTCATATAAATTTCTATAAAAACATAGAAACTTAATCAAGCTATCCACATAGGATATATCAAAACAATAAGGAAATTTCATTAAAAATAATGAGAAACACTTAAAACTATGGAAAATCTATCATGCTATGGTCTTGACGTAGGCTATCACTATACAAAAGACAGCCAAAGGAATATTTTCCAGTCAGCTTATACTACGAAAAAACAATATGCAAAAGAACCTATTTTCATTGACGGAACAGAATACTATGTGGGTAAAGGAAACATGAGTGGCGTAGTGGATAAGACACAATCAGAACTAAACAAGGCTTGTACCATATACGCCCTGTTAAAAACATCAAGAATACAGAATGTGGATTTGACTGTTGGATTACCAATCGGACAATACGAAAATCAAAAAGAGAAACTAAGGCAAAGCATATTAGATTACAATAACTCGGATATAGAGATAAATAACAAACGGATTAACTTGTCTATATCAAACGTAAATGTAATTCCGCAGGGCATAGCCGCTATTTACACATTAAAGGAATTGCCATATGGGAGAATCATCATAGTTGATATAGGCGGACTGACAGTTTGCATAACCTCATTAAGAATATCCGAAAACGGAGAAATCGACATAGAAGATAGTGATACATACTATTGTGGAATCAGATTATTCCTGGATGATGTAATTAAAGTAACAAACGAAAAATATAATCTCATGCTTGATAACAGTTTTGCAGAAGATATTATTGCTGAAGGACTGGAAATCAACGGAGTTAAGCAAGATACTTTATATATAAAATCTATGCAGAAAGAGTATATCAATAACATTATCAATAAAATCTGTTTGAAATACCGGACTGATATTATTCCTACTATGGTATGTGGTGGTGGTGCTATTAATCTGGGAGAGATTTTAAAAAGGAGGATACCAAACTTGTTTATTACACCAGATCCGCAATTTGCTAATGCATTTGGTTACCATGCGTATGGGTGTATAAAATACAATCAAAGGAGGACTAAGTAGTGGTGAAGTCTATTACACTATCGTTTAAAGACGACGAAGCAGACATCAGAAAACATATAGAAAAGCACAGTAGCATGTGTGGTTATATTAAAGACCTGATTCGCGCCGACATGGAAAAAGAACAAGAACAAGAAAAACCAAAGAACAAGTCCATGTGGCTTATGGACTAAAAAATCCCATACACCACTATCTAAGCTGATGTACAGGACATTTACTGTAGACCTCGACAATCTACAACTCAACATTACTTCAAAATGACAAAAAAAACAAGCGGAAAAAAGTATATATATACCCCATCCGCTTAAACCACCCTTGCTTGCGCAATGCTTTATTTAAGCATATGCTAGGATTTTTGAAAATGTGCATGTCATTCTTGTCTTAATTATTAAATTATTATTAACAACATAGAATTTGGAAAATTATTAACAAAATCGTGAGCGTACCAGTAAATGCCATGATTTTCACCTCCAATCAGAAAGGAAAATATTATGCAAAATTTAGTAGATAAAATCACTTACTTACAGAACACGTTTAACAGTATTCTTGTCTTTGTCGGTCAAGTAACAATAGGTGTAGTAACTTTAGTAAACGTTATTAAATATGCCAGAGAATCCAACATGGAAAAAATCGGTAGTGCCATTATTTCAGGAATTATCTTCATTATTCTCATTGGAATTGTACCTAGTGTCATGACATCATTCATGAAGTAGGTGACAATAGTATGCTCGAAGAAATCGGAAATTATACAGCAGAATTTTTTGTAAATTTATTTTGTAATATGTTGTTAGGATTGGCATTTATAGGAAGAAATATAACAGGCTTTTTCCTACCTGCTATTTGGATTTATGCCATAGTCGCATATTACGCCATAGAAGATAAAAAAGCATATCATCTTGCAATAAAGACTTTATTTATCTATATTGCATTATTGGTAATAGAAAGTGTGTTGATATGAAGATATACAACCTGATTGATTACAAAAAGCCAAAGTATAAATACATACAGGTGATCCCATCTACTTCAATAAGAAATAATAGATCAGATAAAATCATACACTTAATTTCTAATTTGTATATTGATATTTGGAAAACATGTGAATTTATCAATAAAAAATTACGTATATATGCATCAGTTAAAGTAGGGTATTATATTTATATGGAAAAACATCAGGCGTTTTTCTATTTTGTAATTCCTGAAAGCCACTACGCCATGTTTCGTGAGAAAATACAGGATATATGGAGCAATGTTATTACATTAGCAGAAGTTGATGATATTCCAATCTTTTCCAAGGATTGTACAAAATATGCAATGAAATATTACAAAGAAGATGCAATGAGTTTATCGTGTGATAAGCGTGATAATTTACTCCTGTCATCCATACTTTCAACACTAGAAGTGATGGAAGAAGACGATAAATGTGGAATCTTCTATAATTTTATTCCCATAAATCAACGGAGTTTTAGAGCGAAACACGATAATACCATAGAACGTTTGACTCAAGGTATGCCAATAGATAAAAATAAGAATACATGGTATTCAGTAAAGAAAATAGCCATTATGCTGTTCAGTATACTGGAAGATTTCTTTCAAATCAAATCTACCATTCAGAAAAGGGATTTGAATTTATTAGATGAAACAAAAACAAAACGAGATAAAAGAGTAGTAGATACTCAAATTTTATGTTTAAGTCAAAGCTCTGATAAAAAAAGAGAAGTATCAAACGCAATCAGCTTATGCGAAAGTTTTAATATTATTACCGGCGACAATGAACTTCTATATCAAAGATATAAAGGGAATGTGGATTTTAATAATTTACTTATAGCAGATATAGCTAAAAATGTTATGCAACCCAGAGAATGCCAAAACCTCTTATCGCTCCCGGCCAGGGAATTATTAGAGCAGTTTCCAAACATAATCCATAACAATGTGTATGAATTATCAGTGCCAGAAGTATTGCAAAAAGGCTATATCTCTATCGGCGAGTGTACTTACAAAGGAAAGAAAACAAAGGCATACTTTTCAGAAGAAAAAGATATTGTTGATATGCCTGTGGTTTTAGTTGGCGAGCAAGGTAGCGGTAAAACAACTTATATATGCAATTATGTAACACAAGTACAGAAAAAAGGTGAGGGAGTTATATTAATTGACTACATCAAGAACTGTGAACTATCTGAAGATATAAAAAAGAACGTACCTAAAGAGAATATAATTGAATTAGATTTATCAGATGTGAAAAATGCACAGGGGATAGGATATAATGAGTTAAAACCAAAGTCTAATGATATTGATGATATACTAGATGTCGTAAACCGTAAAGCATTGTATATGCAGTTGTTAATAGATGCATTGAATAATGACGGTGGTGAATTAACATCATTAATGGATAGGTATTTAAGTGCGGCTCTTAACATAGTTATGCTAGATGAAAACGCAAGCCTGAAAGACATTGTAAGATGCTTAAATGATGCTAAATACAGACAATCAATTTTGGCAAACATAAAAAATCCGTATATTAGAGATACACTTGACGAAGAAATATCTGCTTTGGAAGAATTAACAGACGAAAAAGGCGAAACCAAACAAGGCAAGATAAACGGTATCAATCATAGAGTATATCAGCTACAAAAGGATTTAAGGCTAAAATACATGTATAAAAAAGATTGCAGTCATAACATAGACATAATAAAAGCTATGGACGAAGGTAAAGTTATTCTGGTTAAGATGCCACAGGAGTATTTTCCAACACGATACACTAAAAATGTTATAACAACATACTGGATTACAAAGATATGGGCGGCAATGTTGGTTCGCGGTGGCAGAGAGTTACATCCAAAAAGAGTTCATGTCATTGTTGATGAAATATTTCAAGCAAAGACTGCTATGGAATTTTTAAGTAATGACGATATACCTCCACAAACACGTAAGTTCCACTGCAAGTTTGTATTCAGTTGCCAGTATATAGAACAGATAAAAAAGATAGACCAAACATTCCGTAGTGCAGGAGCCAGTTATATGTTTTTAAAAGGATCCGGCAAAGCAAACTTCAATGAGTTTAAAGATGAACTTGCACCGTTTACATTAGAGGATATGGAGAACTTAAAACAATATCATTCACTCAATCTAATCAATACCACTAAAAATAGAGTTAAGTTTATAACAGCTTTACCATATAAAAAACCGTAATTTAATTAAAATTTCTATGAAAAAAGGGAATAACTGCACTTGTTTGCATCTGTCAAGTGTGATATTGTGTAAGCTAGAAAGACCGCACAGAGATATATATAAAGTATATCTGCTGACGGTCTTTTTCTGTATCCAAAAATATAGGAGGTGCCAAACATGGTAAATAATAACAGTGCTGATATAGTCGGCACCAATAAAGTAAATGAAAATGTAGATACCAATAAACTACCGGGTAATGATATAGATACTTCCAACAATGTAGAGAGTGAAAATACTAAGACAGTAAATGATCGTATGTTGAATGATATAGATACTGATAATACGGTTAATAAAGATACTAACAACAGTAAAAATGCTAAATATGATGGTAGAGCTAATCTAATTCCTTTTAATCAATTAACAGAAAGTGAACGGAAAGAAATAGCATCTAGGGCAGGAATAGCAAGTGGAGAAGCTAGAAAGAAGAAAAAAGACCTTAGAGAAATAGCGAAATTGATGTTATCGGTTAACATGAATGACGAACAAATAGTAGAAGTGCTAGGAAATGCACAAAACCTCTTAGATGGTGACAAATCACTAGCAGCAGTATTAACCGCAAGAATGGCACAAGAAGCAGGAAAGGGCAATTACAAGGCATACGAGGTACTAAGAGATACAGCAGGATACAAACCGAAAGAACAGATGGAGATAGAAACCTTCACGGAATACGACAGACAATTACTGGATAATGTGAGCAAGAGACTACCAAACAAAAAAGCCTAAATTGGTTTACATAATGCCACAAAACAATGAAGCGATATAGTAATGATTACCGATAATGGCTACAAATGGCGTATTTACTGGATTCCTAAGAAAAGTTGTTATACGCGAAAGATTGATTTAGCGAAGTCTTGAAATAAAACAAGCAATATCGATACCAAAAACACGAATGCCGGGAGAGGGGCATATTCCAAGAGCATACACCGGGGCGCACATATTTCCACGCATCACACAGGGCACAGGCCCACGATCATGTAGGCGCACACCCCCACCCCAGTAGTCGGGCACACCCCCTGTCACCTTTAGGGTACCCATATACTCACTAGCAAATTTTTTATAATTTTCAAATTAAGAAGGAGAAGGAAAGATGAAGAAATTATTTATTAGTCAGCCAATGAAAGGCAAGACAAACGAACAGATTTTAGCAGAGAGAGAAAAAGCAATTGAATCAGCGAAGAAATGTCTTGGAGAGGATGTTGAGGTTATTGATTCCTTCTTTAAAGATGCTCCACACGATGCGAAACCGTTATGGTTTTTGGGAAAATCTCTAGAATTGTTAGCAGGAGCAGATGTAGCCTATTTTGCAAGCGAATGGGAAGAATACAGAGGGTGCAAGATAGAGCATGAGTGCGCTACACAATATGGCATTACCATAGTATAAACACATCCATATTATGACCGAAGAAGTCAAAGAAATCTACACAGAGGTATGGAAACTGCATAAAGCACATTCGCCGAAAACGGAAGAAGAATGGGAAATATTGATAGCGGAATGTGATAGTTTTCTGAAAACGCATAAATCGAAATTCGCAAGAGATATAGTAAATGCCATGTTATCGGAAATCGAGAATAGGTGCAAAAATCAATAAATTTTTCCGCAAGCGGAAGTATAAAACGTTTTCTTTGCGGCGGCGAAAGTAGGTAAATAATGGATAGTCTATTACAAATAAAAGACGAGTGTTCACAGTGTGGCGAATTACTGCAATGTGAATTATGTTATGTCGGTCATGGCATACACAGAAAACGAGATAGAGTAGCTGAAATGGTTGAGTGTCAATTCAATCATGCAGTTAAAAAAAATACTAGCGCGGATAACGCTTAGAATATTATCCACCAGTCAAGTTAATTGCTTTGTGGCGGAAAAGGTAGACGCTTTAACAGGCATAAGCGGAATAGTGAGTTCAAGAAACCCTAAGAGTTTGACTTGTAAAGTCCGTATGTAGGGTGCAAATCCCTACCAAAGCAAGATGTCGGTTTGAAACTGACTAACAGGCAGATGGCAGATACTTCCTGTGAAAATAAAAAGGCGTATCGGCGTGATACGAATTGCAATAACAAAATAGCCAAACACTTTCATTTGACATATTTTCCTTTCACCCTCATAGCGGAATGCTGTTAAAGAACCGTCGCAAGGTTCGTGGGGGTTTACCGATTGTGCGACATTCGGGATTTAGCAGAATACCGTTGTTGGTTTAATCTGCTTAGGTGATAGGCAACTATCAAAAAACGTGCACAGCCCTTGCACTCATACAGTGGGCGGAAAAGGAGTTGACCTTAAATGGTTGGCTCCTTTTTTATAAAGGAGATTCCATGATAACCGTAAACATATTAGGAACTGAATACACAGTTGTTGAAACAGATAAAGAAACAGATAAAAGGCTTTCTGATTGTGATGGTTTATGCGACAAATCATCTAAGGAAATCGTAATCACTACAGAATACAAAGAGAGTGAATTAGCAAATTGGGAATGGTACAGAAAAAAGATTTTAAGGCACGAAATAATACACGCCTTTTTCTTTGAAAGTGGATTGATGGAAAATTTTGAAAACAAACCATACGGAATCATGGAAACTCATGTAGACTGGTTTGCTAATCAATTTCCGAAGATTCAAAAGGCGTTTGAGGAAGTTGGTGCTTTATGACAATAACAGAAATCCGCAATGCTGAATTAGAATATTGCAGAAACAACATTGAGTATTTCATTGATACTTACGGTCACATAGAGGACAAAGATAATCCAGAGAACATTGTCCAACCGTTTGTTATGTGGCAAGCACAAAGGGATGCCTTGCATAGCATTGAAGAAAATAAGAAAAACGTGATTCTAAAAGCTAGACAGTTAGGTATCACATGGGTTGTGTTACATTATGCGGCTCACATGATGATTACACTAGAAGGTCGTACTGTTATCGGTCTTTCACAAAAAGAAGATGATGCAAAAGAACTTGTTAGGCGTATGGAAGTAATTTTCCACAGTATGCCATCACTGATACAAGAAAAGTCAAAAGCACCTTATGGATGGAGTGGCCCTGTATATGAAAAGAATGCATTAGAGTTAAGAATAATCTTTCCATCTGGTGCAATCAGTAAATTCACTGGAATGGCATCATCACCGGGCGCAGGTCGTTCATGGACAGCAAACCTTATTATTTTGGATGAATGGGCGTTCCAACCATTTGCAGAAGAAATATTCAAATCCGGTTATCCGACAGTAAATAGACCGACTGGTGGACAACTAATAGGTCTTTCCACTATTGAGAGAGGTTCGTTTTTCGAGGAAGTATTTACAAATCCTGATAACACATTTAACAAAATATTCATTCCGTGGTTTGCAGACCCTAGACGTGATGATAAATGGTATCAAGAAACCAAAAAGACTATGGGGGATATGATGACACAAGAATATCCTGCAACCATTGAAGAAGCATTGACTGTTCCAGGTGGCTCATATTTCCCAGAAGTCAATGAGAGAAATACGATAAGCACAGAACCACTAAAAGGAAACCTAGTAAATTATGTTGCATTGGACTATGGACTTGACATGTTGTCTGTTCATTGGTTTCAGATAAACACAGCAGGAGAAGCACAGGTTTATAAAGAATACGATTCACCCAACAAAACAATCGGCGAAGCGGCAGACATTATACTTAATATGTCAGAGGGTGAAAATGTTGTACTGTTTTTAGCACCTCCCGACTTGTGGAATCGTTCACAGGAAAGTGGGAAAAGTAGGGCACAGATTTTCGCTGATTGTGGTTTAAACCTTACTAAAGTTTCAAATGATTTTCCTGCAGGTTGCGCAAACATGAAGGAGTATTTAAGACCAAGAGAAAATGCAAAATCAAAACTCACCATATTAGACGGATGCGCACCTAATTTGTATCGGTGTTTACAGAAAATTCAAAAGGATAAGAAAAGACCAAACGTATACGCAAAAGATCCGCATGATTTAACACATGATTGTGATAGTCTTAGGTATTTCTGTGTTTACTGGACTATTGCAGCAGATTCAATAGGAGATTCCAATTTAAAACATTGGACAAGGGATATGTACGAAGATTACGAAAATGCAAACGAAGATGAAAGAAGATACCTCATTGAAAAATGGGGAGAACCCGACTGGAGGGATATTGAATAATGGGATTGAAAAAAGCGTTAGATGCGATTACAAAACCGAAAGAGAATGCGAAACTGAATAAAGCAAAAAGTCAGTACGAAGAAGCAAAAACGCAGTACGGATCTGAATTAGCTGAAATGGATTTTTACGAGAAAACTTATAATGGCTCAAGGAAAGTAGCAGGGAATCCCAATAAACCGAATCAGAAAGTAATAAAAGAAGCAATTAATGTCAGAAACATTGCTTATGAACTAATTGAAAGTCAGGTTGATTCCTCTATCCCCATGCCAAAGGTTACACCAATACATAAAGAAGATGCAGAACTTGCAACAATGCTTGAAAGTATGTTGCAGAACGAAGTCAGACTTCTTGATTTAAGTGAATTAAATGACAAACAGGAAAGAACAGTACCTATACAGGGAGGTTCTTTTTTTCATGTGGAATGGGATAATACCAAAGGATATCACTGTAATGTTGGTGGTTTAAGTGTATCAGAAAGACATCCAAGATGCGTGATTCCACAACCCGGCGTTACAGAAGTAGAGGATATGGACTACATATTTGTTGTTTACTCCATGACCAAAGAAGCTGTGAAAAGGAAATACGGTGTTGATGTTGAAAAGGCATCTGAAACCGAAAGGCAGACAAGAGTAGATGATAAAATCAATAGCGACATTGTGTCGGTTGTTAAGAAGTATTACAAAAACGAAAATGGGGGTATCGGTCTTTTATCATGGTGCGATGATTACGTTCTTGAAGATATGGATGATTACCAATCCAGACAATTAGAGAAGTGTACAAAATGTGGAAAAGTAAAAGACGGTGATGTTTGTGAATGTGGAAATAAGAAATTCAAGAAAGAGAAAGACGAATACGAGGAATTAACAGAAGATATTGAATTGTATAACGGTGAACGAATTTCAGCCATTTCGGAGATTCAAGCACAATTCAAACTGGATGAAAATGGTGATGGATTTCTAGAAGAAGACGGAACGCCTGTCATAGAAGCGGTTGAAATACATACAAAGATTCCTTACTACAAGCCAGATTGTTTCCCGTTAGTCCTAAGAAGAAACGTGTCCAAGAATGGAAAGTTATTAGGGTTCTCTGATGTTGATGTTATCAAAGACCAACAAGATGCAATCAAAAAAGTAATCTCTAAAGCACAGGAAAAAGCTATCCGTGGTGGTTCTGTTTTGATGTTACCAAAAACAGTAAAGACAGTGACAGATGGTGACTATCAAGTTATTAGGCTAAACAATCCTAGTGAAAAAGACATGATTGATGTTAAGAATTTACAAGTTGATATTTCTACAGACTTAGCACTTGCAAGATACAATTACGACTGGGCGCAATCTTCTTTGGGGATAACCGATTCGTATCAAGGAAAATACGATTCATCTGCCACAAGTGGAACGGCTAAACAGTTTGCGATTAATCAAGCTGCAGGGCGTTTAGAGAGTAAGCGAGTAATGAAGAAAGCCGCTTATGAAAAACTGTATATGATGATGTTTAAATTCATGTTAGCTTACGCAGACCAACCAGTGCCAGTTACGAAAAAGGACACAAACGGAAATTTGGTATTTTCACACTTTTCACGATATGACTTCCTAAAGCAAGATGCGGCAGGGGAATGGTACTGGAATGATGAATTTATCATTGAAACAGACCCCACATCCACAATCATGATGAATAGAGAAGCATTGTGGCAACAGGCAGACTTTAAATTACAATCACAGGCTTTCGGGCCATTCGGTCAGACGAGAACATTGTTACGTTTTTGGACTTTCTTAGCCGCTAATGATTATCCAAATGCGGCAGAAATGAAAACGTCTTTTGAGCAACAGCTTGCAGAAGAAGAACAGCAAGCACAAATGTTACAACGGTTGCAAGGAGGTATTCCAAATGAAATGCCCCAAATGTGATATAGAAATGGCAATCAAGAAATCAAAAGAAATCGAGCTTGAAGGTAAAGCATATGTTGAGCAAACGCATTGTTGCAGAAACAAGCAATGCCCCAATTTTGGCAAGGTTGTTGAGGTAACAAAAAACTTAAAGCAGTAAAAAGAGGAACTGGAAACGGTTCCTTTTTTAATACAAAAATTCGCATTGAAGAGCGCAAAAATCTAGGAGGTTTTATGAAAGAAAAAATATTACCCTTCAATATTCAGTTTTTTGCTGATGAAGAAGTCCCCGAAAATCCCGTTGTTGGCGAGGAAACAACAGTAACAGAAACCGTGCAAATAGAAGGTACTGAAATACCAGTTGAAGAAACTGCAAGCGAAGAAACACAGGAAGTCGCTGAACCTGTTCAGAAACCAGATGATAATGCACATTATGCCGCTATCAGAAGAAAAGCAGAAGAAGAAGCAAGGAAGAAGTTCGAATCCGAGCAGAAAAAGCGCGATGCTGAATTTGCTAGGGTATTCGGAAACTTTATAAACCCCACAACAGGAAGGCCAATTACAAGTGTTGATGATTATTTACAAGCCTACACATTGCAACAGCAAGCTCAAATAGAAACGCAGTTGAAAAACAGTGGTGTAGACCCATCTATGATTCAACAGATGATTGACAGTAACCCTGCTGTAAGGCAAGCACAGACCATACTCGAGCAACAGAAAGCAGAAGCACAGGATAGGCAGATTGCAAATGACATTTCGTTAATCGGAAAAATCGACCCAAGCATTAAATCAATACAGGATTTAGCAAAGAACGAACATTTTCCAGAAATGTATGAACGTTGGCAGAAGTCGGGCATGAAAGAAAGCCTGTATGACATTTACCGACTTGTGAATTTTGACACCTTAACTTCTAAAAAAGCGGAAGCCGCAAAACAAGCGGCAATCAATCAGGCAAAAGGGAAAAGTCACCTTGAAACAACGAAGGGCGTAAGCACTTCTGACGGACTTGTGGAGGTGCCACATTCAACACTTACAAGAATGAGAGACTTTTATCCGGAATTGACTGATGCAGAAATCAGAAAAAAGTATAACGAAAACCTATAAGGAGGATGAACAAAATGTTTGAATTTTACAAATCACAGGTACAGCCTAACAGTCCTGTAACAATGGAATTACCAACCACTGCATCTGAAAGTTATTCAGTTGGAGAAACTTTAAAGATTGCATCCGGAGCACTTACAAAAGCTTCCGGAACAGATGTTCCCGAATACATTTCTTGCGCTAAGTATTCTGCCCCTTCAAGCGGACAGAAAAAGTTGCAAGTAGTAAAAATTAACAAAGATCAGATTTATCGTGTTCCGTTACAGGCGGCAGGCACAAGCCTAGCAGTAGGTAACAAAGTAACTATTCACACAGATGGTTTACAGGTAACTGCAACCACAACTAGCGGCGTCGCAACTATCCTTGATATTGAAGGAACAGCAGTTGGCGACTACGTAAAAGTTTGTTTCTAAAAACATAACAGGAGGATAATAAAATGGCAATTATTTTTAGTAAAGGTTCCGGACTTAATGATGATATGTGGAAAGACACAGGCACAGCAGTAACATCATGGCTTAGTGATGTTGATAAAGAAAGCTCACAGGATGATGAACTTGTAAAAGCACTTTTCAGTGTAGAAAAATCAAGCAAGGCACTTGAAAAATCCGGTGGTTACACAAGTTTTGGCGATTTCTTGCCGGTAGCAGAAGGTGGCAACGCACCGCTTGATGAAATTCAAGAAGGTTTTACCAAGATGATTGAGCATACACCTTTCTTGAAGAAGTTTGTTATCACAAAAGAAATGAATGATGATAACAGAGTAACCGATATGAAGTCTGCTTCAAGAGGATTTATTACTGCTTACAAGCGTTCAAGAGCAAAGTTTGCAACCGCTTGCTTAACCAATGGCATTGACACTTCATTTAAGTATGGTGGAAAGACATTTGATTGTACTACTGGAGATGGCAAGGCACTGTTTGCGGCAGACCACCCCGGAATCAAAAGCGGTGTTGGCTTACAGTCAAATATTTTCACAAATGCACTGGGAACAGATGCATCAACCTTGTATCTGCTTGCAAATATGGGTAGAAACTTTAGGAATGATTCTGGCGAAAAGTGCAACTACACATATGACATTGTATATTTGCCATCAAACAGACCGGCTATGATTGATTTAGTTGAAAGAATCATTCACTCTACACAAATTGTTGGTTCTGGAAACAATGATATTAATACACAGAAGAACAAATGGAAGTTAGTTGTAGTTGATTATTGGGATGCTCCAAACGGAAAAAATCCATTTATCTTAGGTTCTTCTAAGTTCCAAAAAGACTTTGCTCCATCAGTATTCTTTGACCGTGTTCCTTTGACAATGAGAGATAACATCAACAACGATAACTTCAACCTTGAGTTTTCTTCTTACTGTCGTTGGTCAGCAGGGCATAGAGATTGGAGACACCTTATCTACGGTGGTGCTGACGCTGGTTCTACTGCAACAGCATAGGAGGTACATAAATGATTAAGCCCAACATGAAAGTGGGCGAAGTTTTTGAAGACGGTGGGTTACTGTATAAAGTACTCACCGTCAACGAAGACGGAACTTATTTTTCAACAAGGACGGAAGCAAAAGAGGTAAAGAAAGAAGAAGCTACGGAAGTAAAAAACGAAGTTAAAAAGCCAGTAGCGAGAACCAATACAGGAAATAACACAAGAAAGAAATAGAAAGAGCAGGGGCTGAAATGCCCCACTCTTTTTTTATGGGGTGCAAATATGAATTGGAAACAAATTAAGATAGCCACCTTACAAAAAATGGTATCAGCAAATGGGAATGAGTATCCAAGTGACAACACTGCAACGGACTATTTAGCGGCAATGCCACAGGCGTGTAACGAAGCATTGCAGATATTGTCAACAGCAAATAAGCACATCATTAAGTCAGTCCAGGTTGCCAATATGCCTATCAAAAACTTACTGTCTGATGATATAGCAAAAAAGGTATATAGCATAGAAAGTGGAAGCAAAGAGTTTTCTGCTGATGGTGCAAAATCCTATTACTTTGAATGTTATGGTATTGGAACCGTTGAAATCATGGTAGGTGACACTTCCTCTATCATTGATATAGACAGTAACGATAAATACACAGCATACAAAGGCTTAATCGAAAATGCTGACAATAGAACCGTTAAAATGACGGTTACCGCAACCTACCCTATGGCAATTAAGAATATCGCATTATACAGGGCATCATTTGCAAGTGATGATTATGTTGCGCCTTTCACCGAAACCGCTAAATACAACCTAAAAGAAATTGCACCGGATTTTTACATGATGAACAATGAAGTTTTCTTTGAAGGTAATGAATCAGACGGAAGATACGAAAAGTGTTCTGATTATGGTTTAGAGGGTGGAAATGTGTTTGTAGTTGATAGAAAAAAAGAAGGAAGCTACACAATCTACTACAAAGCATATCCAGATGAAATCACTGTTAATACGCCAGATACCTATGAACTTCCATTAGCGAGTGAAGTTGCCACATTGTTACCGCTTTATATGGCCAGTCAGATTTACAAGGACGATAATATTCAGCAAGCACTCACCATGCGTAACGAATTTGAGGTTGCGAGGGAGTTATTGCAAAATCCAACAACCAACTCTGAATACGAGAGTGTTGAAAGTGAAAGTGGGTGGGCTTAATGGCTAAGTTTAGTTTACCCTCGGCACCGTCTTTAAGTGTTATGGCTATTGATAAATTCTTAGGAGTTGATTTTACGAACAGTCCTGCATCAGTAATGATTGAAATGTCACCGAACTGTAAAAACATGATCCGTGATGTTCCGGGCAAAGTCAGAAAGTGCATGGGGTATTCAACAGATGCCACATACGCAGATAAGATAAACGGTTGCCATAAACTGCAAGGTGATACGGATAGGCTGATTCACACAGGTACGAAAATCTATAAAGGCGAAGCTGTTTTATACACATCCGCAAATAATGAAAGAAGTAAATCGTGGCAGTTTGGAAACAAGCTGTATATATTAGACGGATTGAAGTTACTAGTGTATGACGGTACCACAATAACTCCTGCAGACAGCAACGCATATATCCCAACTTTGACTATTGCAAAATCCCCTAAAGGTGGCGGCACAGAATACGAAGCACTTAACCTTTTACAGCCAGGATTTACTGAAAAATTTGCAGGCACAAAAACCGATACGGAGTATCAATTATCATTTGGAAACCTAGACAGTACGCCAGTGGAAGTAAAGGTAATGGATAGCAACGGTGATATGGTTGAAAAAATCCTTACCACTGATTATACCGTTGACCGTATAAATGGGAAGATTACTTTTGTTACTGCTCCGGGTGAAAGTCCTGTACCGGGTGAAGATAATGTATTTATCACCGCATACAGAACAGTAAGCGGATATGCAGACAGGATAAACAAATGCACATTCGGCATCATGTACGGTGTTGGTGGTGCGGCAGACAGACTTTTCATAAGTGGCAATCCCGATTATCTCAACCAAGACTGGTATTCAGCACAGAATGACCCTACATATTTCCCCGATACCGCATATTCGCAGCTAGGAAGTCCGAACAGTGCAATCATGGGATATTCGATAATCTCAAACTACTTAGCGGCACACAAAGATGAGAATGAAACACATCAGAGTATTATTTTGAGAAACGGTGAACTGATAGAAGATAAAAACGGTGAACTGATAGAAGATAAACCGTCATTTAGAATTGTAAACACTCTGCAAGGGGCAGGGGCAATTGCAAAGGATACATTCGCATACTTAGCAACAGAACCATTATTCCTTACAAGGTTAGGTGTGTACGCAATCACCGCCCAAGATGTGACAGGAGAAAAGTATGCACAAAATCGTAGCTTTTACATTAATGGAAAGTTGCTCACTGAAACGGATTTGGAAAAGTCTTTTGCGGTAGTTTATAAAGATATGTATTGGCTATTCCTAAATGGTGTTGCTTATATACTTGACGGACTGCAACCTTTGCCAACAGTAGACCAAATGCCATACGCAACAAGACAGTACGCATGTTTTTATCGTACCAATATTCCTGCTAGTTGTGCATGGGTGGAAGATGGCGTTTTGCATTTCGGAACATCAGACGGTAAAGTGAATAAATTCTACACCAGTAAAAACACATTGACTTCCTACTCTGATAATGGAGAGCCAATTGAAGCGATATGGGAAACGCCTGACATTGACGGAAAGCTATTCTACAAGAATAAGACATTTAGACAAATGGCAATCAGACTTCAAGCCGCCGCCGCAACATCAGTTTCTTACTTTTGCATGAGAAACGGATTGTGGGATTTGGTACGGAATGACGAAATGTCTGCAAGGTGTTTTTCATTCTCTAACATGACCTTTAGTAAATTGACTTTCGTGTGCAATAATACGCAGAAAATCATCACAAGCAAGGTGAGAATAAAGAAAGTGGACAAGGCACGATTTAGATACATTAACAACAAAAAAGATGAACCATTCGGCATTCAGGATATTGCGTTTGAGTTTGTCGAAACAGGAAATTATAAAGGAGGTTGATTGAATGGCATTTAGTAAAATAACATCTGCTGAATTACTGAATAAGGG
>JAEZOB010000046.1 GCA_023414355.1 Bacillota bacterium
CCCGGACCTCGTGCTTCTCCGCTTCGCTCCGGTCCGCGCAAACCCGAGGTCCCCCGGACCTCGTGCTTCTCCGCTTCGCTCCGGTCCGCGCAAACCCGAGGTCCCCCGGACCTCGTGCGCCGTCTCGCGCTGTTATCCGGTATGGATGCTTCAGCATAACTCTTTCTTCATATCTTATTATTCTTTTTTTTACTGTCAATAAATAGTTGCATGCATGATAAGTTAACGATATAATGACTTTACTTAAATCACCTATGGGGAAGGGCCAATGTATTGGGAGGTAGCTTTATGAAGAAGAGAAATCGATTGCTCTTAATATTTGCAGGTATATTAATTGGAATAGTACTGATTTTTTTAGTGGCTCGTTATGGGTGGAGATTTTTTGGATTTTCTATGTGCGATGATATGTGGATTGAGGTTCTTGATGTGGGAGAAGAAAAAGTGTCTTGTGAATCGGATAGCGGATTTGATTTGCCAACATACATATTTATTGGATACAAGGCAGAACAGAAGGGCGACACACTTTATATTGGTGTCAAGTTTAACTTATTTTTAGGAGTCTTGCCAAAAGACGAGACGAGAGGAATTTTTTCAGTACCAATTGATGGAAAAGTAAATCAGATTATTCAAAAAGGTCCTAATGAGAAAATCATCTGGGACAGGGAAGAGAAAGATAAGCTTACATTACATATGACTGTATTGAATGTGGATGCTCTTATGCTAGGCTATCGTTGTTATTTGGGAGATGAAATAATCACTCAGAAAAAATTTGCATATGAGAGTCCAGATTTTCCGTTGGAAATCTCGAAAAACGATTTTCCAAATAATACAGACTTAAGACAGTTACGGATTGAATTTTTTACTATTGAGGAAGATTCCGAATGTATAATAGGTGAATTTGATGATTTTAATATAAAGTGGGGACAGACTTATGAAGCGCTGATTACGAAAAAGGATGGAGTATATATCTTAAAGTATTAGAAGTTAACAGATAGTTACATCATTGTATGTAAATGGTCTTGTTCTGAATTCTTATTTTCTAAGTATTTAAATATGATTTGAAGTGGATGAACCCGCCTAGAGGTTCGAAGGTATTGCTCCGTTTAAATCGAGGTCCACCAGACCTCGTCCTTCTCCGCTCTGCTCTGATCCCTTGATCTTCAAGGGATTTTTTTTGTACTGATATATGCATCGAATGTGTGCTGCTTTTGCTTATCTCTCTTATCTCTCGCTCTGTTAATATATAATAAATTTTAGTTGACAGAGCTTAATTATAATGTTATTTTAAAAGTGAATTGATCATTCGCTTTTAAGAATAGGAGACGTCTTATATGCCACAAATACAAAAAGAAGCTGTACGAAATAAAATCATTGACAAAGCCATGTTACTTTTTGCTCAGAAGGGATATGACGAGACTTCAATGGCTGATGTTGCTAAGATTGCAGGTATTTCAGTCGGTAATTTGTATCGATATTTTAAAGGTAAGGAAGATATATTAAATGAAATCATTACGAGTTCCTTTATTGCAAATATGCGAAAAGAGATATTTACCAAGCTTACAGCAGGTAAGTCAGACACATTATTTGAACAGAGTCAGAATAACGAGTACTTAGATTATTCCATGCACTTTTATCAATCAATTATTACGAACAGACTTAAATTTATCGTATTAATCAAATGTACGAAAAGTGAAAAGAGCAACCTATTCAGAAAAGATTTTTTTGAATACTGGGTACAGACATTTTTAAATCAATTTGTACAAGAAGATAAAAAAGAAGCCTTAAGGCCAACAGTTACTCTTTTGTTTAACGGCTTGATCGGACTTTATTTAGATATATTAAATAAGGATGCCGACGAAGAAACTTATCTTCGCGAATTAAAGCAGGTTACAAAATATCATATATTTGGTTTGGCTTCCATAGTAGAAAACGATTAGGAGAAAATGCATATGAAACATGTTATTTATTATTTTAGTGGAACAGGAAATTCTATGAGTGTTGCAAAGAAGCTAGAGGCGCAGGGTGCAATAGTGTATGCTATAACGAATGAATTGATGGCGCAGAATGAGATTGTATGTGATGCTGATAAGGTGGGCTTTGTATTTCCCTTGTATTATCTTGGACTTCCAAAGATTGTCCATGAGCTGATCGATAAGTTAGTAATAAAGAACCCATCCTATATTTATATGATTTGCACCATGGGGTGGAATTTAAAAGGTGGCGCGATTAAGCAAGTTAAAAAGCATCTTGACAAGAAAAATCTCTCATTAAATATGGGTTGCTATATTCAAATGCCGATGAACGATTTTACACTTGCAAGTGTATGTCCGAAAAATAAACAGGGACCATTATTAGAGAAAGCTACAATTAAACTTGAAAAGATACTAAATCATGTTCAGCTATCAAAGAACCATTTCGATATGGAACCACTTAAGTTTATGGTAGAAAAAAGAAATAAACCCTTCATAAATTCCACGAATTATGATGATAAATTCTATACAGTAACTGATGATTGTACAGGCTGTGGTATGTGTAAGAGAGTATGTCCGGTATCTAATGTTGTATTAGTAGACAAAAAACCCATATGGCAGCATCATTGCGAAAGTTGTATGGCATGCTTTCACTACTGTCCTAAGCAAGCTATTTTCTATAAGAAAAAGGGCAAAGATATTACCAGGTATCATCATCCGGATATTTCTGTTAAGGTGAGTGAGGACTATAGGTTGTCAAAGAGCATGAAATCAGCTTCGGTGCAATCATAGACCTTCGCCTGAGAGCCAGCTTCTAGGTTATTCACTCCGATCTGCGCCTTCTCTCGCTTAATTGAAAAGTATCGCCAACCCTTAAATTGTGGATTGGCGATTTTTGTTGCCTTAATAGACATATGTGTCATTTCACCATTCGTATAGATGTTACTCTCCAGACGGAAGGTTGACTTACTATTATAGGAAATATATAATCTGAACAATAGAACGAATCATAAATAAAAAAGTTAGTCTTTATGTAACGAATTAAGATTTTATGACACTAATTAACTATAGGAGGTAAAACAAATATATGGATACCATGGAACAAATATATTTAAAACACGCTAAAACTGTATATTGTTTTCTCTTATCCAAGTCGCAAAATCCTGATTTAGCAGAAGAATTGACCCAGGAAACATTTTGTCAGGCTGTTCAAAATGTTGATAAGTTCAAAGGAAATAGCAATGTTTCCACTTGGCTTTGTGGTATCGCCAAAAATTTATTATATGAACATCTTCGGAAACATAAAAATCACGTTAACATGATAGAAGCCGAGGAACTACCTGTTGTTTCTGCGGAAGCAGAGTTATTCTTTTCTTGGGATAACCTGCATATTCTAAAATCTCTTCATAAATTAGATGAGCCAATACGTGAAGTTATGTATCTTAGGCTCATTGGTAATCTGACCTTTAGTCAAATTGGTGAGATTATGGAAAGAAGTGAGAATTGGGCAAGAGTAACATTTTATCGTGGAAAAGCTAGGATTATTAAGGAGGTAGAGCTATAATGGCACATCAAATTCCCTGCGAAATCATACAGGATTTAATGCCTTTGTATGTAGATGAGTTGACATCGGAATTATCTAATGCTGAAATAGAAAAACATTTTAAAGCATGCGAACCATGTAAAGAAAGATATCATTGTATGAAGACAACAATGAGTAATGCTAAATCAGAGAAATACAACCAAAATGAGAAAGAAATAAATTACTTGAAGAAGATTAATTTATATCAAAAACGAAATTTAATTTTGGGAAGCATAATTAGCTTCTTGTTAGGTATTACGATTCCAATATTAATTCTAATGATTCCTACTATAACAACTTTACTTAATGGAGGTGAAGTTCCAGCTTATAGAATTGAAAGATTTAATATGATTTGGTATCTTGTCGTGATCAAAATAGGAATTTCAGGCTTATTTGTGTGTTCATTGTATTTAGGCTTGAATTACTTATTTAGAAAGTTAAAGAATAAATAACGTACTCCGAAAGGGTGTAATAAAGCTTTCTTCTTTCTGATTGACTTCCTATATTAGGAAAAGTATAATGAAATAAATTTAGCATCAAATGGGTATTTATAAGATCCCACAAGTTTCTTGTGTTGATATAGATATTAAATCGAGAAGGAGTTGTTGATTATGCAAAACAATAAATTCAGACAGTATTCATTCAATAGATGGAGGGTAAATAATAACTAATCCTCCAAACTACAAATTTTGTATAACGAGGAGAATTTATATGTATAGAAATGAAATATTGCTATTTTTAACAGACCAATGGAATGATTGGGAAGCAAGCTATGCTATCGCCGTAGCCAATTCTTTTACAGAATATACGGTAAAAACAATTGGAATTGATTTAATTGATAAGGAATCAATGGGTGCAATTAAGGCAAAAATCGATTACAGCATAGACAGTTATCAGAACTTTGAACATTTAGCTATGGTTATTCTTCCAGGGGGGCTTTCATGGGAAAACAACAGTTATGATGATGTTTCAGAATTTATTAATACTGTTATTAATGAAAAGATACCCGTTGCCGCTATTTGTGGAGGAACTCTATTCTTGTGTAAACATGGTTTTCTTAATCATGTAAAACATACAGGAGATTCTCTGGAGTTATTTCAAAGTCAGGAACGATATGCTGGAGGTGATCTTTATATACCAGCTCAAGTGGTAAATGATGGTGGGATTATTACAGCAAATGAAACGGCTGCTGTAGAATTTGCATATCAAATTTTCAAAACTCTGAGAATAGATTCTGATGATGAAATAGATCAATGGTATGATAATTTCAGAAACGGTGCTATTAGATAATGCATATACGAAACTGAGGTCCACTGGACCTCGTGTTTCAATAAAAGAATGGCACATTGAAAGCTGTGTCATTCTTTTATTATATCCTAACCCAGGTTCGCACCCTCATAGATTAAGTACCGGTAAGAATAAGCATGAAGATTGAACAGAGGTTTTTAACAGGGGAAATTGACTTCTCTTTCTTAGAAATGTATAATTAGATAATTTATAATTCTACTGTATATTATTTTATATGGGAGGATTTCGATATGAAGTGTGAACGCACGAATAACTTAGGGAATGAGAATAATTGCAAATGTACATTTACTCATTGTGATAAATGGGGCAAATGCCACTAAAGATAAGGGGAACTGATCATGGAGATTATCGGCACATCCAATGGTATCAAATTCGAGATTACAAGAGAATTTAAAAGCGAATATCTTGCTCCAATCATACAGAATTTACTATATAAGGCGGAGCATGCATGGGATGATTATAATGAAGTTTATCATTGTTGTAAACTGATTGAGAATGTAAAGAATAATGAAAAAATGAAAATGGACTTTCATGTTATGATAAAAGACGAAAAATGTTTAGGTATTGCCCTAGTCAGCAGTGGAATGATCGATTATAAGTTGTTTTTTAAAGAGCCCATACAAATACAGGAAGAGAATAAAGATATTTTGATATTCAACTATTTTCATATAGCCCCGGAGGGTAGAGGGAACGGAGAAATATGGTTGAAGAATATAATGCAATACTATAAATCTAAGCATTATAAAGCAATTTATTTAAAATCCAGCCATCCAAAGGTTTTCTCCATGTACAATCGCCTTGGCACTGAAATCGGAGAATATTTAAGCTGTAGTGACAATAATTTATTCCACAGAGAAGGTAGGATATTTAAAATTGCACTTTAATCTCCTCTCCTGCTTTTGGTGATACAGAATCTGTATTACCACTTGACTCTTCCTTTAGGGAAGCCTTTATACTGGACGTATCATAAAAGCAGAAATGAGGTCAAAACCAATGAATAATCTTATCAAAATCAAAGATGTATCAAGCAAGTATAGTATCACAGCCCGTACACTGCGCTATTATGAGGACATGGGGCTGATTAAAAGCACCCGCAGCGATGACTATGCATACAGATTGTACAACGAAGATGCCGTCAGGCGGCTTGAACAAATACTCATTTTACGCAAGCTGAACATTAGCATAAAAGACATTCAGCGTATTTTCAACACATCCAGCTCCGAAATAGTTTTAGAAGTATTGGAAAAGAAAGTGCAAAATATAGACGATGAAGTTGCTCTCCTGCACGAGTTGAAAGATATTGTTCTGGACTTCATACATGAAATTGAACGAGTAGATTTTGCTGACAATTCCGATATAAAGCTGCTATATGACAAAGCGAAGGAACTGGAAACACAGTTAATCAGTGTTGACTATATCGGCAAACCCTCCAATATCAACCGCTTAATCGAAATAACCGAAAAATTAGACAAAAAAATTCCTGATATCATGGTTGTTCGGATACCGGGCTTCAAAGCGGTAACGACCGGAGAACAGCCCTGGGGCGAAATGTTCAAAGAAGGCGGATATATGTATCAGTTGTGGCAGCATTGTCATTTATATAAGAGTGTGATCTTCGATTGTTTTGATTTTTTGCTGTCAATCAATGATAACGCCGAATGGATATGCTCTGTAAAAGATGATGTTACCGACGCCGACCTAAGCCCTCTAAATTTAATTGATTTTCCGGGAGGCTTATATGCTATGGCGGTAAGCATTGATGAAGATGACGAGAGCCTGCAAAAAGTGGAGGAAAAGGTTCGTCGATGGATTGAAGGCACTAATTTTGAGTTTGACAAAGCCAGAAATGTTATGTTTAATATGCCTTATCTATATGAAGATGGACGAGATATTGCTTATATGGAAATAGAAAAAGGACTTGGCTATAAGCAAATGCAAAGATACTTTCCAATCAAATTAAAAGATGATCTTAAATAATATACAGGGAGGTACTGATGAAAGTTGGAGATAACATAATATTTGGCGAATATGAATGGCGAGTACTTGACATACAAAACAATACAGCTTTAATTATCACCGAATATATGATAGAAAAGCGTGCTTACCATGACGCATATAAAGATATCACATGGGCTGAATGCTCACTTAGAAAATACTTAAACGATGAATTCTATGACAGCTTCACCACAACCGATCAGTCAAGAATCCTTCCGGTAATTAATAAAAATTCTGACAATCAGTGGTATGGTTCAAAAGGCGGAGCAGATACGAGAGACAGCATATTTCTGTTAAGCCTCGAGGAAGTAACGTGCCGGTATTTCGGTGATAGTAGTTCAAAGCTGTATAGCCCGCGAAAAAATCAAAGATATTGGTTTGAAAGAAAAGACGAAAACAACAGCAAACGAATCGCAAGATTTGAGGGGGAAACATGGAATTCCTGGTGGTGGCTTCGGACGCCCGGACGTGTCAGTGTAAAAGCTGTGTACGTGCACGGTGACGGCAATATTGGGATCCAAGGTAACAATATATTAAAAGGCAATATCGCCGATGGTGAATGTATAGGCGGTGTCCGCCCTGCTTTGTGGATAAAGCTGTAACGGTATGCTTTGCAGGAGTCTCGGAAATGATATCATTCATCTATATGGGAAATAAAATCGATGAAAAACCGAAAGTAGAAACCGTGATGGGGATTTGGATTAAGTAGCAAGGCTGCTTTTATATCATGGGACCCACTGATGGCAGTCTGTGTTACAACCGTTCATTGGGTTAATATGAAGCAATATCTGCCCACTGGGCAACAACGGCTCTGGAAAAGTTTAATAAACGCTAATCCTAATTATTTCGGATTAGCGTTTTTTTGTTAATTATAAATATGTGGGTAGGAATTGTGCATTCTTTATCATGTAATGACAAAAAAGAAACTATGATGCTTTATTATAGAATAGAATGAATTTTGAGATCATTAATATATTAAAGTACAGAGAGAAATTTGAGAATACTATTTTTTCTTTAAGAACTACGACATGAAATCATTGGAATTTCTTGTCATACTTCTTCAACCTCTCACATTTGTGCCCGACCTTGTCGAACATGTTTCGAAGTATGGTGATTATGAAAGGATTTCTATGACTTCTGTAGATATCAACAAGATTTATAGTAACGATTATGCGGATTTCTTTGTGGAATATATAGGAATACCATCAGTTCTGGATCAATTCAGAGCGGATGGTGTTCAAATTATTAATTTCTTTTATGCGGTTGCCTATCTTCCTATCAGCACAATGACGCCGGAAGTACTATCAGCAACCGGAATTGTTCTTCCGGCATTGTTTGGATTAACAAATGAAGCGTCCCTGGAAGCCTCAGGAATTATCCGCCTACGTAATATACCTAATTTTAACCTTCGCGGAAAAGGGGTTCTGATTGGATTCGTTGATACAGGAATAGATTATATGAACCCGGTCTTTCAAAATGCAGATAAAACCACTAGGATCGACGCAATTTGGGATCAGACCATCATCAGTGCCGTACCTCAGGAAAGTATTCCCTATGGAACTGAGTATACCAGGGAACTGATTAATGAAGCACTGAAAAGTGAAACTCCATTTCAGGTCGTTCCTTCTAAGGATGAGAATGGGCACGGGACTATGGTGGCAGGGATTTCCGCAGGGAATGAAGTACCAGAAAGCGGATTTTATGGTGTGGCTACAGATACTGATATCGTAGTTATCAAACTAAAACCTGCAAAGAAATACTTAAAGGATTTCTTCTTAATTCCGGAAAATGCCGACTGTTATCAGGAAAACGACTTACTTTTCGGAATACAATATCTTCTGAATTATTCCTATAAAGTAAACAAACCACTTGTTATATGCTTATCCTGTGACACGCCATATTATGCCCGCGATGGCAGAGATATCATCAGTGGATATTTATCAATACGATCCAGCTTTCCCGGTCTGGCAGTTATCATACCTGCTGGAAACGAGAGAAATGCACGAAGGCATTATTTGGGCGTGATTAATGAATCACCCGGCTTTGATACGATTGAACTAAATGTCGGTGTGGAAGAATCAGGATTTACAATGAGATTATGGGGAGCTTCTCCAAATTACTTTACCATTGACATAACATCTCCCTCTGGAGAATATATTCCAAAAATCGATGCTAAATTGCAAGAGACCAGAGAAGTACGTTTTATATTCGAGTCAACTGTTATATATATAAGCTTTCAGATTGTTGAGAAACAAACCGGAGACCAATCAATATTTCTTAGATTCATAAAACCGGTAGCAGGGATTTGGAAATTCAAGGTATATGGGCGAGGAATCTATCCTATGAATTACAATATATGGCTGCCTATGAATGGTTTTATTACTCCTAACACTTACTTTATACGCTCTACTCCTGATACTACACTATTATCAGTAGCCTGCGCATCGGTACCAATTACGGTTACCGCATATAATGCCCTGGATGATTCACTTTTTCTTGATGCTAGTATAGGGTATACGCGAACTAATATGGTAAAGCCGGATATTGCAGCACCGGGGGTTAATATTTTAAGTCCCAACCTTGATCAAAGCTTCTCCTTAGTATCCGGAACCAGCGCTGCAGCTGCCCATACTGCCGGTGTAGCCGCACTGCTACTTGAATGGGGAGTTGTTCGAGGTCAATATAGCAACATGAGTACGCAAGATATCAAAGTCTTTATGACTCGAGGAGCACGCAGAAGATTAGACGTTTTATATCCAAACAAGGAATGGGGTTATGGAATACTTGATGTCTTTAATGTATTTGACAGTATCAGAAGAGGCGATACATAAGAATATATCAATCTTAGTCAGTCTAGGGGACGAATCTATATGATGCAGGATGTAAAATATAAAATAACCAGCAATGATTTCTTTGATATCTTGATTAGATATAACACTGATCCAGATGTTTTAGAGCGATATGCAAAATATTCTGTTCATCCTATCAATGAAGTCTTTGCAGTAATCTATTTACCAGTAGGAGAATTAAGTTCTCTTATACTCGAGGAATTTGGTGGCTATAATTCAGTTCCTAATTATTATGTTTTATCCGATGAACAAAGTCTGGAAGCCTCTGGAGTGAATCAGCTGCGCCGAAATCCTGCCACTAATTTGCGCGGGAAGGGAGTTGCGATCGGAATCATTGATACTGGTATTGATTATACCAATCCTGTTTTTTTGAACGCAGATGGTAAAACACGAATATTATCTATCTGGGATCAGACGATTGACAGTGATGTTAATCCAATTGCACATAACCCTACCTATTATGGTACAGAGTATACTTCAGAACAGATTAATCAGGCTTTAAAGAATCCGGATCCTTTTCGTATTGTTCCAAGTACCGATGAGATAGGTCATGGTACTATGCTTGCCGGAATAGCAGCAGGCTCGGAAGATAACGCAAACAATTTTAGTGGAGTTGCTCCGGATGCAAGTCTTATCATTGTTAAGCTGAAGCAAATGAAAAACAATCTAAAGGATATATATCTTATACCCCAAGACAGAAACTGTTATCAGGAAAATGATGTGATTTGGGGTCTACAATATGTTCTATATACCGCTAGAACTCAGAATTTACCACTCGCTATTTGTATCGGTCTTGGCACTTCGCTCGGAGCACATGATAATAATGGCCTTTTAAATCTAGGAGTAGAAGCAACGGCAGAAGGTCCGAAAATAGCGATATCTGTTACAGCCGGTAATGAAGGCGGCTTGAACAGGCATTTTTTTAGTGAGCTTGATCCTAAAATCGGTTTTGTTGATGTGGATTTAAACATTGGTGAGAATGAATATGGTTTTACAATGGAATTATGGGGAGATCCTCCCATGATTTATACGATGAACATATTAACTCCTTCAGGAGAAACACAGGTAATTATCGCTTATCGACTTATGCTGACTCAGACGATAAGGTTTATATTTGATCCTACGATAATCCATATAAATTTTGTTCTTGTTGAACCGATTACCGGAAAACAGGTAATTATTGTTCGATTCGAAAGGCCCTCATCAGGCATATGGAGATTTAAAATATCCGGTAAGGGAGACATAAAGGGGGCTTTCCACATCTGGCTTCCGGCAGGTAATCTTATTTCTACTAATACCTATTTCTTGAATGCCAATCCTAATACTACCATAACTTCACCCGGAAATTGTCTGTCTTCGATTACTGCTACCGCATATAACGCAACTACCGGTACAATATTTACAAATGCCGGTAGAGGCTTCTCCACCTCAAACATTATAAACCCTACCCTGGCAGCTCCCGGAGTAAATATACAAGCCCCTTCCCTAAATCACAGCTTTATAAGAGTTACAGGTACCAGTGCTGCAACAGCGCATATAACCGGTTTAACCGCATTACTCCTGGAGTGGGGGGTTGTAAATAACAATTATCCTAATATTGATACCGTGGGTATAAAAAAATTTCTTATGCGTGGTGCGAAAAGAAGCAGTATCTTAAAATATCCGAATCCTGACTGGGGTTATGGGATTGTCGATATATATAATGCATTTAATATATTCAGGACCTTTCTATAATTCTTAAAGGGAATCAGAAGCAAATCTTCTGGTTCTTTTTTTGAGCTCGTGCTGATAAAGGCAGGGTACTTTTTTATAAATTACTTGACTTACTATTTTTAGGAAAGTATAATTTATAAAATTTAATATTTTCTTGCTGCTTTCTAATCAGACACAGTTTGTATAAAAGTCTTATCGTTTTAGAAGAGGACTAATCTCATAGCAAATATAGAACTATAATTTTGGAGGTGTTGTTATGTGTGCATAAAGTCCGATTATTAAATAATAAATCGGGGGGATATCATGAATTACATAATTAGACAGCTTAGAGAAAATGAGTATATTTTACTGAATGATTTTTTATACGAGGCGATCTTTGTTCCTGATGGATTAGAAGCACCGCCAAAAAATATTATTAATCAACCGGATTTACAGGTTTATGTTTGCGATTTCGGAAAGCAAAAAGATGATCATTGCCTGGTAGCCGAAGTTGACGGAAAAGTTGTAGGAGCGGTTTGGGTAAGAATCATGAATGATTACGGTCATCTTGATGATGAAACCCCATCACTTGCAATCTCTCTCTATAAGGAATATCGTGGCTATGGGATAGGAACAGCTTTATTGAAAGAAATGTTGTCAGCTTTAAAAATACTCGGATATAAAAAAACATCCTTAGCTGTACAAAAAGCAAATTCTGCCTTACACATGTATTTAAAGGCTGGCTACGAAATCGTCGACCAAAATGAAGAAGAATACATCATGGTGAACTATTTATCATAACTTGAAATTATGATGCATTTTGAAATCAAAACATATTGAAGGCATGGAAAATTGTATGGGATTATTTGATGTTTTCAGAAAAGAGTATTTACATTTTTAAGGAGATAAAGGATGAGAAGAAAAGATAGAGAAATCACTGACATCGTAGAGATCAAAGATATCATCAGAAATTGCAAGACCTGTCATGTTGCGATGGTAGATGATGGTTTGCCTTATGTTGTACCCCTGAGCTTTGGATACGAAATAAATGAGAATGTATTATCATTATATTTCCATAGTGCTCAAGAAGGGCGAAAAATGGATATATTACATAAGAACAACACTGTTTGCTTTGATATGTGTTGTGAAGGCGAGCCAGTGAATGCAAAAAAGACGCCCTGCAATTCCGGCTACTATTATTCAAGTGTGATAGGAAATGGTAAAGTAGAGTTTGTTGCAGATGTGGCTGAAAAGATGAAAGCTCTTACCCTATTGCTGAAACATCAAGCTGATATCGATGTTACGTTTACTGAACAGCATGCTAAATCAGTTTGTGTATATAAAATTGTGACAAATGACTTTACGGGTAAGAAGAAATTACGTCCTGCCGAATAAAAGAAATATAGAATGAAATAATGTTCCGTAGGCCACCCTCAGGAAATATGTATAGTTATGCTTTTCTTATTGTTATGCTTTATTTCCGAAACACATTATGCTTATTGTAGCTTGAACGGTACTCGGAAGGAGATAGACCGGTAACCTTATGGAACGTATTTGAGAAATTGTGCGCATCAGAAAAACCCAGACTATATGCGATCTGAGAAATAGGCTGGGTAGTTTCTGATAGGTTAGATTTGGCATGCTCCATCTTGCTTTGTAATAAATGTTGTTTTGGTGAAACACCAGCATACTTTTTGAAGAATGTAGTAAAGTACTTTTCATTATACCCAAAATATGCTGCCAGCTCAGAAACACTTAAGTTCTCCTGAACATGCCAGGAAACATAATCCAGGATATCATTAAACAGCTGCTCCTTCAGCTGTTTTTCTTTATTTATGTGGTGAAAGCTTTGGGCACTGATCTCTGATAAAATGGCACTGCACAGATATCGGTTCAAGGAGGCTTCCTTATATCTTTTATCTGAATCCTGCAATTGTTTCATTAGTATAATGATTCGTTCCAGAGAAGATAAGGTGCCAAAGGCAGGGATTTGGAGCCGATCAGCGACATATTCCGTCCTATCGAAAGTAGTCTCATGATCTTGTAACTCCTTATGATATCCAAAATGAAGCCAATAAAAGCTACAGCCGGAGGATTTTGTACCATGCTGATAAGTGGTAGGCCCCATAAGCAGGTACTCTCCTTTTTTCACTGTATATTCATTTTCATGGTCGGCAATATAAAGCGTTCCTTCCGTTACTACCATCAGCTCGTAATCCTCACGGCTTCGTGTGATATGAATCCAGTCATTATTCGGTGATGTGAATATTCCACACCAATGATAAGTAAATTCCCTTGTTGTATCGAAATGAAATATCATAATTCCTCCTCTGATCTGTTTTCTCATATGATAATGATTATATAAAGCACTTATTCAATAGTCTCCTACTTGCCTGATCCTATAGGACAACTCGCTACGCTTCTATTATATCATACAACAAAACACATTAAACTAACATTTTTACACCTATTGCAACCTTTACAGATTTTCTTCTTAGTTATAAAGTGACATAATAGATACAAGTAAACAGCAAACTGTTTTTACTTATCATGAATAAAACCAAGGAGGCTACAAGCATGAGTCTAAGTACCAGAGACAATAAGCCATTTTCACTTAGTAAGGTTGCGATCAAGGATTCCTATTTAATAAATGCGTTCGAGAAAGAGGTTTTGTATCTGAAGGCCTTTGATACAGACAGATTATTAGCCGGATTCCGTGAGACAGCAGGACTTAATATGCGGGATGTCGAAAGGTATCCCGGTTGGGAAAGTATGTTGATCGGCGGACATACCCTTGGGCATTATATGACTGCCTGTGTGAGAAGCTGTGAATCTGTGAATTGTGATGAGACGGATAGACAAGAGCTTTTGATGATTTTAAATCGTCTTGCAGATGGATTAAAGGAATGTCAAGAAGCAGGTAAAACAGGCTTTTTGTTTGGAGCAACGATTCTGAACAAAGAGAACGTGGAGCTTCAATTTGATAACGTTGAGGAAAATAAGACAAATATTATTACACAGGCTTGGGTCCCTTGGTATACGATGCATAAGCTTTTTGAGGGTCTTATATCCGTAGCGAACATGGAAGTAGATGGATCCTTACCAGCAGTAATGAAAGCTACCATCAAGGAGATCCTTAGAAAGCTTGCGGATTGGGTATATGGTAGAACCAGCAGCTGGAATGAGGAGCTGCATAACATAGTATTGGGAATAGAGTATGGCGGCATGAATGATTGTATGTACGATGCTTACCTCATTACCGGCAAAAAGGAGCATTTAGAGGCTGCACATGCCTTTGATCAGGTAGCGTTATTTGAAAAAGTTCTACATGCCGTTCAGGGAGATAACCTTCTCAACAACTATCATGCAAATACAACGATACCTAAGTTTGTAGGTGCCTTGAAGCGTTATATTGTAACAGGGGAGGAAGCTTATCTGGAATATGCCTCTCATTTCTGGAGCTTAGTAGTAGAAAATCACACTTATATTACCGGTGGCAATAGTGAGTGGGAGCATTTCGGTGAGGATCTTGTCCTTAATAAAGAGCGGACCAACTGCAATTGTGAGACCTGCAATGTCTACAATATGCTAAAGATGACTAAACTACTTTTCATGATTACCGGTAATGTGAAGTATGCAGATTGGTACGAGAATACCTTTATCAATTCTATTCTCTCCTCCCAGAATCCTGAAACAGGTATGACTACGTATTTCCAGCCGATGGCCAGCGGTTATTATAAGGTATATGGAGATAGATTTCATAAGTTCTGGTGTTGTACCGGTACCGGCATGGAGAATTTCACCAAGCTACAGGAAAGCTTTTATTTTGAGAAAAAGGATGCATTGATCGTTAATCAGTATTTCTCCTCTTCTGTCGTGTGGAAGAATGCAGAGATTATACAATGTGCGAATATACCACGCTCAGAGCTGGTGTCCTTCCATATCGGGCAACCTTTGGAAGGTAATCTCTTATTCCGATTACCCGATTGGTTGGCAGATACCGCGAAAATCACTGTAAATGGCAAAGAATATCAATACAGTATTACCGGTGGTGATGAGAATAAGGGATATGCACTGGTAGAAGGTCCTTTTGAAGCGGATACCAGGATTGAATTAGTGCTGCCAATGAAGGTCGTTGCCCACAATCTTCCGGATGGTACAAACACCTATGGTTTTAAGTACGGTCCTGTGGTATTATGTGCCCTCCTTGGAACGAAGGATATGATTGATACTACTACCGGAGTAATTGTAACAATACCCAGCAACAAAATACTCGAAGAGCAATATCTACCGCGTCAAAGTGAGCAGATTATGATTGCTGAAGGTAGTGTAGCGGAATTTATTCACAACATTGACCGATATATCATACGTAAAGATTCAGAAACCATGGAATGGATCTTAACCGGAACCAATGCAACCCTTACCTATGTACCTCACTATTCCCAGCATAAAGAGCGTTATGGCATCTATTTTACATTTGTAGACAAGCATACTCTATCTGCGGTGGAAAAGAATATAGAATTAAAACTTATTGATACCGTGCAACCGGGTTATGGTCAGTATGAAAACGATGAACTTCATAGCATGACTGAGCATGGAACAGGTTCTGTAGGCTCAACAGCAGGCGGAACCTCTCGATATGCGAAGCAGGGAGGAAGCTTCTCCTATACTATGGAGGTAAAGCCAGAGGCAACTGATTTGTATCTTACTTTTAAAAGTGCAGAGGCTGGAAAAGGGATTAAAGTTACTGCCCGCGATAAACTCATTTATGAGGCTATCCTAGTGGCACATGACGAGAAAGAATATTTTGATGTAATTGTTTCTATTCCCGCAGAAATTCTTAAGCAGGCAGAAAAGAGATTCTTCAATTATAGAGAGAGGAATGTCCTTACCTTTACCTTCCAGGGAATCAGCGAGGAGGAATCTGCCGCAGTATGCCAGTTTATCTATACACTAGATGCCGGTAATTGATAAAGAAGCATCCCTGTCATGTATAAGAGAAATAAGTGATAGGTTCTATCAGTAATGTATGAGGTTTCCATTTATCACAATCAAATCAGATTAACAGGAAAGCGAAAATATCGCTTTCCTGTTTTCATTTTTATCTCACCCAATTGCTTAAGCTCCCTTGAAAGGCTTTGAAGGCAGCTAGCATTAGCTGTATTCTGCAAATTCATATTGACATATCGTGGAAGTAATGTTAATATAATTTTGCATCTAGTGCAATATTGCACTTAGTGCAATTATTAATTTGAAAGAAGGCTGCCTATGCAGAATAGTAAAAATGCAGTACGAAAGGAAGACGAAATATCCTTTCGAGATGAGAAGTATGCTCGTATTAAAATTGCCATTCTGAACGAAACATTAGAACAATTAAAGCATACTAATTTTGATGATATTCTGATCGTTGATTTATGTAAAAATACCGGAATATCAAAACGGACTTTTTTTAACTACTTTCCGCTTAAATCTCACATTATATTATATCTGCTACAAATATGGATTATCGAAATAACAACCTCGGTATATCATATTCATGGTGTCACTGCCGGATTAGAGCTTGTGTATACAGGCTTTGAGCAATTCGCCCAGAAGATAATACAGCATCCCTCCATTATCCTGGAGATCGTGAAGAATGTTTTTAACAACGATATCGAAAAGACTTATATCAAAGCAATTACCCCGGCAGAAGAAAAACTTCTGTCACTAGACTCCTCCTGTCTGGTAGAAGCTCCTACTCTTGGTTTTCGCGATTTACTAAAGACTGCTATAAAAAATGAAATTGCATCAGGTACTTTATCTCCCTTGATCGATTTAAAATCAATTGAGATCTCCATGAATTCAATTCTTTTAGGTGTACCCTTATGTCTTGATCAGGAGGAATTAAGTTGCCTTGCAGCTAATTATAAGGAACAGCTTACTATATTTTGGAGCGGATATCGAGCGACTTGTAATGCATCAAATAATGCACTATCCACAAATGAAGGGAGCCATAGATGAAGCGTATTAAAACCAATTGTGAAAGGCAATTTTATAAGAACAATAGGTTCAATTTTTTCATGACTATCATTGCCCTATTATTATGTTCTGCAATGAATATCTCTATGGCTTTTATGCTTCAGTTTTTTATCGAAGCTGTTGAATTTGACAGTAGCGAAATTCTATACCGAGGATTTATTGTTGGGATTGCATATGTCATTATTTATTCTTTGTTCAGCTTTCTGCAAAGAAATTATAAAAATACCTATATGTACAAGGCCCTTTCTCAATTTAAGGATGATATATTCGAAAAGATGCTCGACAAGTCAATCACCCAATTTGAAAAAGGGGCTTCAGCTAAGTTTATCTCCGCATTTTCCAATGATTTAGTCTCCATCGAAATAAATTATCTTGGAGGCACCCTAAATCTTATCCTTACCATGATGCTTTTTATTGGAGCCGCAATTACGTCATTATTACTTGAGTGGAGGCTGGCACTGCCCATACTGATTGTATCAATTGTATGTATTCTGATTTCCTTGCGATATGGCGAAAGACTGGTATCAAAGGAAAAAGAAACTTCGGAAGAAAATATGGGTTTTGTTGCCCAGGTTAAGGATTTACTGAATGGCTTTATTGTAATCAAAAGCTTTAAAGCTGAAAAAGAAGTTTTGAACATTTTTAAGCAGAAAAATATCCAATTGGAAGAAACCAAGCAAGGCCGACGTGTTACCTCAGATACAGTTACGATCTATAGCGATATTTTCTCTATTATCGTGAACATAATGATTTTTGGCCTTGGCTTCTTCTTTGTTTTTAAAGGCATGATGTCTATCGGTAAGGTTATTGCATTTATACAGCTTGGTAATTTCATACTGGCACCGGTGAAAAACCTTGCACCCTTGATCAGCAACAGGAAAGCAGCTATTAAGTTGATTGAAAGACTTTCTGATGAAATCGAGAAAAAAGAAGAAAGACCGGAAGGTACTACACTACAAGGTTTCGAAAAGGATATTGAACTAAACAATGTGAGTTTTGCCTATTCTGAAGATAAGACTGTATTGCACCATGTAAATCTGCGTTTTGAAAAAGGCAAAAGCTATGCCATTGTTGGAGGAAGTGGCAGCGGTAAGTCAACTCTGCTAAAATTGTTACTTGGGTATATCTCAAACTATGAGGGAGATGTTCTGATCGATGGAATTCAGCTCAAGACGATTGATTTGGATAGTTTATATGATAACATTTCTATCATTCAGCAAGACGTTTTTCTTTTTGATAGCTCCATCAGGAATAACATAACCCTGTTCCGTCATTTTGATCATAACAAGGTAACCAGAGCAATTGAGCAGGCAGGACTTGCCTCCTTAATCACAACGAAAGGTGATGCTTATTCCTGCGGTGAAGGCGGTAGAAATCTGTCAGGCGGCGAAAAGCAAAGGGTATCCATCGCCAGATGCCTGGTTCGCGAGACTCCTATTCTTCTAATGGATGAAGCCACTGCTGCCCTGGATAATAATACTGCATTGATGGTGGAAAGTAAGATATTAGAAATTGACAATCTGACCAGAATTATTGTTACTCATCGTTTTAACGAAGCAATTATGAAAAAGTATGATAAAATATTTGTTATGAGTCGAGGTACTGTCGCCGAAAAGGGCACTTTTGACGAACTCATTGAAAATAAAGGTTATTTCTACTCACTCTATCATGTCTCACAGCAGGATTAACTTACGATCATCCTCTTTTGCCGGGGTATTATATGCTGAGAATTGGTTTTAATATTTATCCTCTTACGAAGGGGCCTTTGCAAAATAGCTAATAGGCTATGAAGGAAAGGCTCCCTTTTTATATCTATTCCTTAATATGTCATACTGCTGTCATATTATTATGTTAATCTATAGTAAATATCATGAATGAGGTGAAGGTATGAATATTGAAATAGTGGAAAGAGGTACTTTTTGCATTTGCGGATATTGGGTAGAAACCACACTAGAACAAAATGATAAAGATGTGGCCGCTTTATACAATGATTTTTTTAGTAACGGTAACGAGGAAATCCTTACGGAACTTCAGGGCAGCAAAAAAGGATACTATGGATTAAGCTGGTATACCGAAGATCATAAACGGTATTGTTATTTACTCGGGATAGAGGTCGCGCCAAAAAATATTGCCCCGGAAAACTCTATTCTAAAAGTAATTCCCAGTACCCCCTATGCTATGGCTCGTTTTCCGAAGGGCGAAGATATCATAAAGGCATGGACTGATTTCTTTTATCATGCCATTCCAGACGCAGGTTATAGTATTGATGCAGATTACAATCTATATTTTGAATACTATCCCTCAAGTGTGAAAGATGAATTTGAATTATGGGTTCCGGTTCACTAGTCCAGCCTCCAACATTTTATCTGGTCCCCGATTATCATTTTCACATTTCTAGGATCCAGTGATTTGACAAAAGCCTCCGCAGTGCTGTCTTTAAATATTTTTTGGGAGGCTGACTTCATCTGCTCTTCGGTTTCCCAATGTTGAACCATAACCCATTGATCGTTTCTTTCATCATAAAATAATTCCGTGTCGAGAAATCCTGGCTGTTTGGAATGATACTCCTTTTCCAGATTGTCGACAATATGAACAAAATCCTCCTGTTTGATATCCTGCATCAACTTCATTGTTACCACTTCTGTTACTATACTCATAAAAACCTCCTGTTTTTATTTTAGTATAGCTGAATAAGAATAGGATGTATTGAACAAAAAGGACAATTATTGATGTGTATAATTTACATTTTCTTTTACTGAAGCCTTCCCTTGTTGGAAGGAGCGAGGGGACACTCCTGAAAGCTTATGAAACTCTCGAATGAAATGGGCTTGGTCCGCAAAGTCATTTTCATATGCTATGGCAGACAGTTGATTTGACTCTTCAAAAACCAATTGGTTCCCGGCTTTTTGGAATCGATTTAGAGAACGTAACCTTTTTGGTGTATATCCAGTATAATGAAGAACCTTTCTCATAAATGTTTTAGGGTGGACTCCATGGGTAAAGCAAAACGACTGTATTGTTTCATTGCTATCCCTTTCTAAAAAGTCATTGATCAGATCAGCCATATTGTTATACTCTTCTGTTACCTTAAGCTCAAGGCACAAAGCTTTTTCTATACTATTAATGATATCCTCAGTAGATGTTTTACCGAAAATCGCAGATTCCAGTCCTTTTGTCAAAGATACTGAAAAATCGTTCAAATCAACGACCTTATCTTGAGCCTCTGTTAATGATTTATGAACAAACGGATATAATCCAAAGGAATAAAAGGAAATACCTATAATTTTGATATTACCCGTCTGTTGGATATAACTGTGCTTACCCCTTAGCCCATTGATATGATATGGAGCAGCAGAAAAGGATCGTGAATCCACCTCATAGATCATATCGCTTGACAAGTTCAGTATTACATCAATACAGTCTGTGGGTAGCAGCTTATAATGAATATCAGCCTCTTCTGCTTCAAAAGACCATATAAATTTTACCCAGGGTGTAAGAATATCATTTTTTACAGTGTATCTCGTCATTGAAAGCATTGTCGTACTACCTCCGATCATGTAGAGCATAACACTTTCTGTAATATAGTTCAATTCGGTATTGATGATGTCGTGCAACCACAATGTACATGACAAACAGCTGTCATGTACATTGTATTATGATATACGAAAGAAATCATATGAGGAGAGAACAGATGGAACAATATATTTTAGAGGATGACTTAAAGTTTCTTTACGGATGCAAGAGAAAAGAGCCTTATCTCATTACTGTACCTGAAATGAATTACCTGACTTTTGACGGGACCGGACACCCGGAGGATCCGGATTTTAAGCTAGCCTGTGAAGCCCTTTATACCATTTCCTATATTCTTAAATTTGAACTATGCAGAAAAAAATTGATGATTGATTACAAAGTAAGTCCTATGGAGGTAAAATGGGAGCTTGATAAAAAGACCGGAAAGACGTTATATTCTTGGACAATGATGATCATGCAGCCTAAATTTATCACAAAAGCTATGATTGACGAGGCAATTGAGATTGCGATCAGAACCGGAAAGCAGCTCGAATATACAAGGCTTAATTTCTTGGTCTTGAAAGGTGGGCAAGGAATCCAAGCCTTTCATTCCGGTGATTACAACACTATGAATGCTACCCTGGCAAATATGAAAGCTTTCGCACAACAAAATGGTTTTGACTGCGATCAATACACACATGATATCTATCTTAATAATGCAACGAAAACAAAGACAGAGAATTTGAAGACGATTATGAGAATCATGATTTATAACAGAGACAGGAATTAAGGTTTACTGCCCCACACCGGTCACAGCGTGCTTCCCCTGAATACTTGATATCATACCAGGAATTCAAGGGATTTTATTACATGAGTTGAACTATATCTACACGGAATGATACGTTATACTAAAGTCAAGTCCTGCCCCACCCTGGGGCAGGTTATAAGCTGTAATTTTTCCTTCGAATTTCTCAATGATGGATTTAGCGATATATAGACCTAAACCCGAATGACCTTTTTCTTTAGAACGTGAAGAATCCCCTTTATAGAATTTCTTAAACAAATTTTTTAAATCCCTATCCGAAAACCCTATGCCTGAATCACTGATTGTAAATAAAGCCGAGTGATCCTCTATTCTTGCCTCGATAAGGATACTGCCCTCTTTTGGTGTAAAACGCATGCTATTACCTATCATATTATCAAAAACCTGGGATAATCTCTGCGTATCGATATAAACCAAATTAGAGGTATCCCTGTTATCAACTATATTTGCTTCAATATTTACTGCTCGATCAGCTGCTAAAATCTTATATTCTTCGATTTTAATTCTTAAAAACTCGGTGATATCTACCTCTCTTAAATTAAGCCAAAAGCTGTCATTATCTATTTCTGTCAGCGAATTCATATCATCAATTAGTCTTTTAGCACGGATCACATTCTGCTCTATAATATCAAGGTAGGTGTTCATTTTACTCTGATCCGTGATCAGGCCTTCCTGAAGCACTTCTATATGCCCGCTTATGATCGCTAAGGGTGTTCTAAGATCATGAGTAATTGCAGACACCATATCACGTCTGTCCTGTTCCAGTTGCCATTCCCTGATTAAAGATTCCTTCAGTTTACATCGCATCTCTTCAAAGGCCTGGATCAGATCAAATATTTCATTACTTCTACAGCAATTGATATCAATGCAGGAATCCAAGTCTTTATTTGACAGTCTTTCCACTGCTTTATAAAGCTCTTCCAGCGGCTTCTTAATATCCCGGCCAAGGCTTCTCGAAAATAGTAATGTATAAAATACTAGACAAAGGATAGGAATACAGATATCCACTGATATAAAGACCAGGAGGAAGGAATTGTTATTCTGTGTAAGAACAAGAAATCTGCTGACTTTTCCTGTATCCTTAATTAAGATTGGAATATCTGCTTCTGATATAGATACGATGTGATCGAGGATTTCCATGACCAGATTTTGTGCAAAGCCTGTTCGAGTAGTATCACTAATCTCCGCCCCAGCCGCATCCTTTTCATAGATAATATGGTTTTCACTATCCTTAATGTAATAGTTAAAATCATACTTATCTGTAATTGTATTTAATTCTTTATATTCTCCGCGGTTTATACTATCTCCATCATCATATACATACTCTACTATAGCTGCAATATCAGAGCTTTTAAATTCCAATGAATGAAATCCTGTAATCATATGATACGCAAAATAGGATGCCAGAATTAGGATAAGTGAAGTAATCAGAGTAAACCCAATTACTTTTATGTAATACCATACTATTTGCCTGTTTAACTCAATCCTCTTTGCCACTTTGATCTTTCCCATTTATATCCAACTCCCCATACTGTTGAAACATACAATGTACTTGACTCTACCTGAGCAAATTTATGTCTTATCTTCTTAATATGCTCCGCGACTGCAGCCGAGTCTCCCATAGCATCATATCCCCATACCTTTTCATAGATCTGCTCCTTTGAAAAAACCATCCCGGGATGAAGCGCCAGAAACTCTATAATATCAAATTCCCGGGGGGTAAATAGTAATTGTTTATCTATATAATATATTTCACGGCCTTTTAGGTTTATGGAAAGATTACCAAACCGAATGTAATTCCTTCTCTCTATGTCGGCTGTTCTTCCCTCACGGCGAAGATGAGCCTTAATCCGCATTTTAAGCTCCTTTATACTGAAGGGTTTGATCAGATAATCATCTCCGCCAAGAGATAGGCCTTTTATTTTATCCGCTTCACTTTGCAATGCACTTAAAAAAATGATAGGGCATGCAACCGTATCTCGTATTTCCTTACAGACTAAAAATCCATCCTTACCGGGCATCATAATATCAAGCAAAATTAAATCAGGCTGCTTAGATGCCTTTTCTATTGCCTGATCGCCATCATAGGCCACCCATACTTCATAGCCTTCACTGTATAAAGCATCCTTAATAAACGATACTATTCCTTCCTCATCATCGGCTATCAGAATTTTCTCATACATTTTGGTATCCCTTCTCTTTCCTTAGAATGAGTCTGTATTACAATAATGAACATCAGAATGCTTTAGGCAATCTTATCGGGTTGCTTCTTATTACTTCTTAACCTGTAATATAGTAATAACACGATGTAGATCAGTAGTAGTATACATGTGAAATAGCATAATTCGTACATATCATTCATGGTCACCTCAACAAAATGCTCCGTTACCGCTTGCGAATCAGTCGTTCCAATGCTGGTAGTCAGCTCTACGCTATAACCGGACATGTCCGTAGTTTTTGAAAGCATGGGCAAGAAAATAGTAATAAGAAAATTAAGTGCTATAACCAAAACTGAGAATATGGTTACCGCATTATGTGCCGCGTTCTCGTCTACGATATTAAATCTTCTTTCTCTGATGGCAAATACCAATATCAGGAAAAATCCAACCATGGTTGAGGGAAAAACCGCCTCATTATCAAGTATAGCGAAGATCACGGTAAAAATTAAAAGGAATGCCGCACAAATTAATCTAAAAATCGATACCTTTTTCATATAAGCTCCTTACTATCATAATATATTTGATCAAGATTCAAAAGCATTTTTATCAGACAATATCACTTTTAATACTGATCATATTCTTATACTAAGGGATAGTTTTAAAGAATTTATAAAGATATCTTCTTGAGTAAATCATTTTTCTACTTATAGTACAAGGAGCTGATCGATACACCTATGATTTCTATCAGTGAATATTTGACATATCCTATGCAGAAAAGTATAATCAAATAAATCTATATAAAATAAATTCTCTACAAGAAAGCTTCTATAGGGGGGTACTATGATATATTTTGAAACAGAACGGTTGAGCTTTCGTGATTGGAAGGAGCAGGATCTGGATGTGTTTCGGATCATGAACAAGGATATCCGGGTCATGAAGTATTTTACAAAAACACTGACAGATGAGGAAACAGACAAATTTTATCATGTAATCCAGGAAGAATTTAACAATTACGGGTACGGTCTTTATGCTGTAGAAACAAAGAACAACCGTGAGTTTATTGGGTTTATCGGCTTTCACTGGGCTAATTTTAACTCGGATTTTACTCCGTGTGTTGAAATAGGTTGGAGATTAAAGTATGGAGCCTGGGGAAACGGCTATGCAACCGAAGGTGCAAAGGCATGTCTTAAATACGGTTTTGATATCTTAGGTTTTAATAAGGTCTACAGTTTTACCTCAAAAATTAATCTTCCATCAGAAAATGTGATGAAGAAAATCGGTTTGGTAAAAGCTTCTGAATTTGAGCATCCGAATATTAATGAGAACAATCCTCTGAGACCGCATCTTCTTTATTATATCGATTCAATAAGCTTGCATAACATGGAGCCTTTGATTTTTAGTTAAGAGATTTGTCGCAAGCCGAACTTTAACAAGCCTTATAGCAATATTCGATAGAGGTTTTATGTTCAGATTATCAAGCTATGACTTTGAAATCCAATATTAAAGGAGACAATCAAATGAGAAAGATAGGTCTGGGGATTGCAATCATACTTTTCGCGATACTATTGAAATTGTGTTCTTCCGGGACAGATACCTTTGCCCTTCTGCTAGGGCTGATTGGACTTATTATTGCCATTCTGGGAGTTAGGCCGGAATAAAAAAATTAAATACGGAGAAAAAAGATGATACCAGTAAATCAAAATACCCGAATAAAAAATACAGCTTATGTAGTAAGTGAATTATGCCCAAGCTTTTCCGGTATTGTAGCTCAAGAGTGTAAGGGACATCTCTGGGTAGATGATATCGCAGTACCAACCCTTGCAATTGCAGAATCCTACGCCGTAGGAAGCTTTGCATTCCTTGGAATCTTACAATCCAAAGTGGCTATCGCTCGTCTTAAGGAGTATTTAGAGACCGAATTATTTACTCAGCTGAAGGAAAATAATGATACAAGCTTTGAATTTTCGATAGAGAGTGACGACCTACGGGATGGTATTCTGGAAATGTTTCATGATAAAAAAATACATACAGAAAAAGAGTTTTCCTTCAGAACGAATACAATCCCCGCGATCAGAAAAGATATCCCCTCGGATTATCAGATCAGAAAGGTAGATTCAGACTTTTGGAAGCTACTGTCGGAAGGTCAACTTGAAAATGCTGATTTTCTGGCAGAACGATTGCTGGAATCCTGGCATTCCTTTGAAGAATTTCAGAATAAGAGCGTTGCTTATTGTTCTCTTCTGGGTAATAGAATTGTTGCAGTCATTGTCGGGACTGCTCATTATAAGAATGTAATACCAATCGATATAGAGACAGAGGAATCTCATAGAAGAAAGGGCTTAGCTTATGCAATGGCGGCAGCATTGATCGAGGACTGCCTCCATAAAAATTATATTCCCCAGTGGGACTGTGTTGAATCCAACCAGGCTTCTTATCATATGGCCTGCAAATTAGGCTTTGAGCAAATACACGAAAACACAGTTTATTGGTTTGATTTAGACTAGTGGTATGCCGTATAAGAAAGGAAAATCATATGGAACTGATGAAGCTAAAAAAAGAAGCTATTTCCGAAGTAATGGAATTACTATCGAGTGGAAAACCTTATGTCCTTCCCCATCATGATTACGTTTATTGGATCATGCAGGAATATTTTCCTTCGAGTAATTATGTGGTATCTGACGAAAGTCGGATCATTGGATTTATTTGTGCTCTCCCATCCATCGATAAGAAATGCTATTTTATATGGCAGATCGTAGTGGATTCTGACTATCGCGGTAAGAAAATTGCATCACTGTTAGTGAATCGAATCATTGAAGAGGCTAAGCTGAAGAAGTTTAATAAATTAGAATTGTCCATTAGCATTGAGAATGAGGCAAGTCAGAAATTGTTCGAATACATAGCTAAGGAACATAACAGTACTCTGAAGAAGACAGATGAGTATCACTATAAGAATGCCATTGATAATGTTTATTCGATAGAGTTATCCTAGACGCAAAATGAATGTTTGAACTTTTTTCAAATATCGTTTGTGTTACTATATCATGGTGAAAATGAGGTAAGTATGGAGGACTTATGCAGGCGGGAAAGAAAATTATAAGAATATTATTAATGATAAGTGCAGTCCTTGCAGTTTTGTTGATTGTCTGTTACGTCAATCACAGAGTAAATCTATCCAAGGAAGCCAAATTATTTAGACCTCTCGGGCAGATGGTAACTGTAAATGGGCACCAAATGAGTGTCTATACCGAGGGTGAGGGAACGACCCCTTTGGTTTTTATGTCGGGAGGCGGAACCTGTTCCCCGATTCTTGATTTTAAATCCTTATATTCTAAGTTAAGTGATTAATATAAAATTGTAGTAGTCGAAAAGCTCGGTTATGGGTTTAGCGATATTGTAGATGAAAAGCGTGATGTCCAAACTATATTATCAGAAACGAGAGAAGCCTTGAAGCAAGCACAAATAGAAGGCCCCTATATCCTCTGCCCTCATTCTATGTCAGGAATTGAAGCCTTATATTGGTCCGGGCAGTATCCCACTGAGGTCAAGGCAATCATAGGGCTGGATATGGCAGTGCCTGAGGCATATGCAGATTATCAAATTAACATGCCAGTTTTTAAACTACTTCAATTCGTATCCAAAACGGGTATTGCAAGACTGGTGCCCGCAGCGAAAGAAAGTGCAGCCATAAAAACCGGAATATTAACCGAAGAGGAAAAGGAAATATATAAAGCTGTATTTTATCGGCGCTCCGCTACGCAAACCATGATCAATGAGGTCAAAGCAATCAAAACCAGTGCAGCTTTGGTCAGTCAGGCGCAAGTTCCTGATATCCCAATCCTGCTGTTCTGCTCAAACGGCGAAGGAACAGGCTGGGCTAAAGATAGTTGGCTTAAATATCAAAATAATTATGTGAAGCAGCTGAAGAACGGATCATTGATTGAATTAGATTGCGGGCATTATGTTCACGATATAGAATATATGCGGATCGCTGATGAAATAAAGCTATTCCTAAGTGAAAAGGATTTAGATGAATTGGCATTAGGTGAAAAATGAAAAAAAGAACAATAATGATATTTCCCAAGTTTGTTAATGTAAACTGTTTGTCCTGAGGAGGATCAATGAATCGCTTAATAAATGAAGCTGTTGAATTACTAGATGGTCAAGGTTTTGAATATGCAATTTGCGGGGGGATGGCCATAGATTTATTTTTGGGGTATGAATCCCGGAGACATGGTGACCTTGATATCCTTGCCTTTTGGAACGACCGCATTTCAATTATTTTATATATGCAGTCCGTCGGCTATCAGGTCTATGAAATGCTTGGCGGAGGCTTGGCACACCAAATCACAGATATTAACAATCAGAAATACAAGAAGAATAATATCTTTTGTACATCTCCTGATTGTGAGCTTGTCGGAATAACTCCAACCAATGAACAGGATATCTATATCATTGACTTTTTTCCTATAGGACAAACTAAATTAAACTTTATAGAGCTTCTATTTAATCACAAAGATGAAAATTACATTCTTTATGCACGTAATAAAGAGATCAAGAGAGAAATCGACAAGGCTATCTTAGTAAAGGATGGGATATCATTTTTATCTCCTGAATTATTACTCCTATATAAATCCACTGATACAGAGCGTGAAGGGTATCAGCATGATTTTGAACTGGCAATATCAAAGATGGATCATGAACAAAAGGAATGGTTTAATAAGGCGCTGAAATATATGAATCCCAATGGTCATAAATGGTTGTTATCAAAAATCACTTCTCAGAATGGAGCATGAAGCATGGTAAATGAAAATCAATTAATCGAAAATGCTTTTGATTATATCAAGGAGCTTTTTAGCAAGGATTACAGCGGACATGATTACTATCATAGCATCCGTGTTTATAAAAATGCTGTTAATATTGCACAAGAGGAAGGCGGTAATCTTCTTCTGATTAAGCTTGCTGCATTATTACACGATGTTGATGACAGAAAGCTGTTCGATACCAGCGACAGGTTGGACAATGCCCGCCGCTTCTTACAGGATAACGAGGTGGACGAGGTTATGATAGGTGTGATCTGTGAGATGATCAAATCAGTCTCCTTCAAGGGAAAGGAATCCGTCATTCCGACATGTATTGAGGGAAAGATCGTTCAGGATGCAGACAGGCTCGATGCATTAGGAGCAATCGGAATTGCCAGAACCTTTGCCTATGGAGGACATAAGGGTAGGCCCATCTATAATCCCAGTGAAAAGCCTATAGAGGATATGACTGCCGAAGAATATCAGAATCATGAGAGCAATAGCATTAACCATTTTTATGAGAAGCTGCTTCAGCTCAAGGATTTAATGAATACAGAAACTGCGAGAGTTATGGCCCAAAAGCGTCATACTTTTATGGAACAATACCTGGACGAATTTCTTTGTGAATGGAATGGGGGAAAGTAAGATGCATTTGGGGTCAATCTACTTAATTGTAAATGATTTCGAAAAAGCTATCGATTTTTATGAAAAGCTGCTTCAGATCCCGGTTACCAAGCGCAATATGAATCGATTTGCCATGTTTGATTTTGAAGGTAACTGTATAGCGCTTATGAACGGTCATTTCGATTCGGAACATCCGGAAAAAGTAATACACAAAGGGGAATATTCCGCATACTTTGATGATCTGAAAGCCATTGCTCTCTCATCCAATTCTCATAAGAGTGTGTTAAACTTCTGGGATGAGGATTTACGAAAAGAGTATGAGCGTGTGAAGCAATTAGGTATCACTGATCATCTGACTAAGATCAAATATGTCTATAATGTATGTCCGTATTACTACTTCCAGTTAACAGATCCTGACGGCAATGTGATCGAGGTTACCGGCGCCTATACTCCCGGGGACGGTGAATTTGATCACTAATCATCCTATGTAATCATCCAGAGGAGTATATTATGAAATTATTGACTTTATTTTTTATATTAAATGCAACTATATTGTTGTTACACGAAATTGAATCTTCCTATGAACGGGAATGGGAAATACTTAAATTGCCCTGCAAGATTACTGGATTTTTATTAATGCATATTCCAATCATATTTTTACTTTTCTACGGGGTAATAGAAATCGAAAAGCAATCGCACGTTGGCTTATTTCTTGGAATAATCACCGGAATCGGGGGATTCATTCCATTTTTAGTACATAAGCTCCTAGTTGCTCGAAAGGATAAATTCAATCTGTTTATTTCAAATATTTTAATCGGTATGAATATGATTACCGGCATGATTACTGTTATATTATCCGCAAGACTTATCATACGTTTATGATATGGTATAGCTTTAGCTATGAAAGGGTCAGATCGTATTGAGCTTTCAGTTGAAGGAAAAAATAAATCTTATTAATGCAACTCTACGGAGCGTTGATTGAAATATCGTCCGCCCGCAGGTATTCTCTAATATGTGGAGGTACTGATTATGGATTGTAATAAAGTAGGAAAATTAATACTTGGCATACGCAGGGAAAAGGGACTGACACAAAAACAGCTCGCCGATGCTATGAATATAAGCGATAAGACCATTTCCAAATGGGAACGGGGTTTAGGGTGTCCTGACGTATCCCTGCTGCATGAATTATCAGAAGTCTTAAAAATAAACATTGAGCAATTACTATTAGGTGACTTAAGCCCTAATATGACAGATGGAGGAAACATGAAAAGAATTCAATTTTATACCTGTCCCACTTGTGGAAATGTGATTACCTCCACAGGTGAAGCAGATCTATCCTGCTGCGGACGCAAATTAACCGCTATGGTTGCACTACCGAGTGATGACAATCACAATATTAACGTTGAAACAATTGAAGATGATTACTATATCACCTTTTCCCACGAGATGACCAAGTCACATTATATTAACTTTCTTGCTTATGTAGCCAGTGACCGGGTTCTGTTTATTAAGCTTTATCCCGAGCAAAGTGGTGAAGTACGTTTTCCTAAAATGTATGGAGGAAAGTTTTACTTTAGCTGCAGCCAGCATGGTTTATGGGTGAAGAAATAAGGATTTACAGTTGACTTAGATCAGGTATTGTGCTACTCTACATTCAATACTTTGAAAGGAAGATATTATGACAGTAATGGTAATCAACAGCTTAAGACGTAGATTCAGACGTATTCACTTGTAATTATGGGCCGTTAATACTCCGCATAGTTACAAGGGTTTATGTCTTGTTTTTATGCGGTGCTGTGTAATATCCGTAATACAGAACCGTATGAGATATTAATAAAATCTTTTATGGTTCTTTTTTTATTCTAAATTAGGAGGAACATAACATGAAAACATTATTAAGCGTGACACTATGCAAATATTTAAAGGATTTCGCTGCAGAGGATATTGAAGCACTGTTGGAGCAACCGCCTGAAGAAATGATGGGGGATTATTCTCTTCCATGCTTTTCTCTTGCTAAAAAAATGAAGAAGTCACCAATGATGATAGCGGACGAGTTAAAAAAAGCTCTTGATGCCGACCCTGATCACGCGATGTTAGCTGAACTAAAAAGTGTGAATGGTTATCTAAATATTTATCTGAATAAGAGCTACTACATTCATTATGTCTTGAGCAATACGCTTTATCCTATCAAAGATTTAGGTTCCGTTGGTGCAGGTGAAGTCATATGCATGGATTATTCCTCTCCAAATATCGCAAAAAACTTTCATGTCGGTCATCTTCGTACTACTGTGATTGGTAATTCCCTCTATAAAATATACCGTAAGCTCGGTTATCAGGTTATTCGTATCAATCATTTGGGTGACTGGGGTACTCAGTTCGGTAAATTAATTGCTGCTTATCAGCATTGGGGTTCGAAGGAACAGATAGAACATGACGGTATACAGGAGTTAATACGATTATATATTTTATTTAACACCGAGGCTCATGCCAATCCCCTACTGAAGGATGAGGCTCGCTGCTGGTTTTCCAAAATGGAACAGGGCGACGAAGAAGCTCTTTCTATCTGGAAGTGGTTCAAAGAAATCAGTCTGAAGGAATTCGACAGAATCTACCAGCTTTTGGGGATTGAATTTGATTATGTCCTGGGGGAAAGCTTTTATATGGATAAGGTACCCGCACTAATCAATGAATTAAAGGAGAAAGAGCTACTTGAAGTAAGTCAGGGCGCGAACATCGTGAACCTTGATGCCTTCAACATGCCACCCTGCCTAATTACAAAGAGTGATGGCAGCTCAATTTATCACTCCAGGGATATGGCTGCGATACTGTACCGTAAAAAGGAATATCATTTTGACCGATGTGTCTATATTACCGGTTTGGAACAGCAGCTGCACTTTGCGCAGGTATTTAAAGCAGTTGAGCTTATGGGATATGAATGGGCCAATGACCTGGTTCATATTCCCTATGGTTTGGTAAGTCTTGAGGGGGAAAAGCTGTCGAGCAGGACAGGAAATATCATATATGCTGAGGAAATCCTGAAGGAAGCCATAATGCGTTCACAAACGCTGATAGCCCAGAAGAATCCGAATATAGAAAACATGGAACAGATTTCAATAATGATAGGCGTTGGAGCGATTATTTTTCATGATTTGTTCAACCAACGCATTAAAAATGTCAGCTTCTCTTGGCAAGAGGTTTTAAGCTTTGATGGCGCAACCGGTCCCTATGTGCAATATACCTATGCAAGAGCTAAAAGCATAATACGCAAATGCAGCTCTGATCAAATCCCTACAGATATTAACACCGCTATCCTTGTGGATGATCCGAGTTACAATTTAATCAGGACAATCGCCTCTTATCATGATAAAGTGAAAGAAGCTGCTGATAAATATGAACCCTCTGTGATCGCTCGCTATGTTTGGAAATTGGCTGCTGCATTTAATAAGTTCTATCACGAATGTAATATATTAAATTCAGAGAAAGAAACAAAAGAAGCCCGGCTTTTATTAGTATACTTAACACAGAGTATTATTAAAGAAGCAATGGAACTACTGGGAATACAATGTCCGGAAGAAATGTGACTTTGACAAGACTATTGTATTAAGATAAACTATTAACGAATCATACCAAACAGTCAAAACCCGAACATGAAGGGCTAAAAAATACAATCCGGTTTTGTAATCGAAAGAGGACTGAAGGATTAGCAACGGCAAGTCATCCGATATTTGCTGTGGTCGGTGCTGCAATATCTGAAATATAAAAGCAGGACAACAAACTTAAGATACCTAGAATAGATAACGGTTGAGGTGTGGATATGAGTAATCTAATAATAGTTAATCATCAAGTGGATACTGCAATTGCTATCATGCGTGAGGTAGCTGCCTGGGGTCGCGGGCAAGGTTATCCCGTATGGTCCGAGGAAAGCCTCACAAAGGAGGCTCTGTTAAGTGATGAGGCAACAGAAGATACCTTTTTTGTCGGGCGTATTGATCAAAGTGATGTCTGCAGCTTTATACTGCAATGGAAGGATAGTGTATTTTGGCCGGAGGCACCGGAGAACGAAGCCGCTTACCTCCATAAATTCTGCGTCCGGCGAGAATTCGCGAATCAGAACATGACAAAAAAAGTAATTGAGGCAATTAAGCAGGAATGCCGAAACCGTGGTGTTCAGTATATCCGCCTCGATACCGGCTGGAACAAGGAAAAAGTCAAGTCAATTTACCTGGACGCCGGATTTCATATTGTTAAGAAGATTGTTTTTAATCAAGATAAAGAAATTGCATTATATGAAATGCCTGTAGAAGGAGAGATGTTATGAATATATTGGAAGCAATCAATACAAGAACAAGCTATCGTGGAAGATATAAAAACATCCCTGTCTCAAGGGAGGATTTACATACAATTATGGAGGCTGGTCTTGCCGCACCCTCCGGATGCAATAAGCAGACAACCAGCCTGATTGCAGTCGATGACCCTGAACTTATGAAGCGTTTACATCAATTGATTCAGCCCCCGATCTGTGATACCGCTCCGGCCATGATCTGTGTATTGACGCAAAGGATCTATGCCTACCGTGACAAATGTTATCAGGTACAGGATTATTCGGCAGCCATTGAAAACATGTTGTTGGCTACCGTAGCATTGGGGTATCAGAGCTGCTGGATTGAAGGTCATATCACTGACGAAGATCAGATAGGCCATCAGATGGCTACGGTACTAGGGGTTCCTGAAGAGTACGAGCTGGTATGCTTTCTACCCATCGGTTATGCAGACGAACCCGTGAGGCGTACTAATAAAAAAGATTTTGATCAACGTGCTTGGTTTAACGGTTTCAGATAGAAGCTATTGCCATATACAAAAAGATAATTAGAAAAAATGCTGACTTATGAAGTTCTCCCTAATGTAAATAAGCTAATGTTTTGGGGATTTTGTAAGTCAGTATTCTTTTCATCAGCAGAAATGGTTTAATTATGCAACCAAATCATTTTTTTCCGATTATATAGGTATGAGCAAATGATGCAGAATGGAGATATCACTATGGATGACCAGCAAATCGTAGCATTGTATTTGAAGCGTTCTGAGAATGCAATCCGAGAATCGAGATTAAAGTATGGTAAACTATGCTATCGGATTGCATTCAACATCTTAAAATGCAAAGAAGATGCGGAAGAATGTGAAAATGATACCTATCTCAAGGCCTGGAACTCGATCCCTCCACAAGAGCCGCAGCCATTACTTCCCTATCTATGCAAAATAGCCCGTAATCTTGCACTTCAAAAATATGAGTACTACTCTGCTAAGAAGCGGAACAAAAATCTTGAGCTTGCCTTCAGCGAATTGGAAGAATGCATACCAAGTACATATGATGTAGAAGCACATTTTAAGGAAGGTGCACTAGGTCAGGCGATTAATCAATTTTTGCGCACTATTGACCGGGAGTCTCGCATGATTTTCATACTTAGGTATTGGAGTGCTGCTTCTGTGAAAGACATTTCTATACGTTTTGCCATCAGCGAAAGCAAAGTGAAGTCTACGCTTTTCAGAACCAGGAACAAACTAAAGACATATCTTGCGGAAGAAGGTTATGACCTATGACAGGAAAGAAAATATTCGAAGAGATGAATTATATTGAGGATGACCTCCTTGAAGAAGCTGTCAATGCTTTTTCTTTCACGGAAAAAGCAGCTCCGATCCGGATCACATGGAAATATTGGCTTATCCCGGCAGCTTGCCTGGTTCTATTCGTAGCTATCACCACCATATTCCTGATCGGGAATATGGCTGTACTTCCATTGTCAGATGATACTCTCATCACAGCAAATGATGTATTCTCACAAAGCACAGGCTACATAACCTATGGAACTGCTACGAAAGCATATTCAATCATGTCAGCAGAAGATCTCACAGAGCTTATGCAATCGCCGATACGGGACAATACTGTCATTTCTGCCCTTAAAGTCTATAAAGGCGTGAAAGTGCGACAACCCGAGGCATTATTCAAGGAAAAAGTAAGTACAATCATCAGCAATGTAAAAGAGAACTTAAATACATACCTTATACAGGAGGAGGATCCATCTGATTCCCTGAAAAAAGATCGTAGCATCATTAAGGATATAAAATTTACTAAAATCCCACAAAACGAGTATTTCTATAATTCTGCAAATTTGATCTCCGAAAATTATCGTATTGATATTGATTCCTCTGATTTTACCGGGGCATTTAAAACCAACTATTTCATTCGAGCGAAGGAACCGATACAACCCTTAAAACTATTCGGAGAAAAAATTACAGTAGAGCCCAGCGAGTCTGACCAGTCGATTGAAAACAAACTCACGGAAGCTCTTGTATTTGCTAATAAGGTATTTGGTACCGACTGTGAATTCCAGTATACGATACGGGATCTGGGTTATACAGAAGAGGGCTACGCTACCATCATCGTAAAAGCCTTCAGGAATTCAAATGACATGAAGGAAGCCATGTTTAACAGATACTTAAGCTCCCTGCAATTCCTGTTTATGAATGATGGAAATGACAAGGAACTGACATTGCAGCATATTAGTTATTCAGAGTATGAGTTTGAAAATGCATTTCCGGAGGATACCAGACTCCTATCTTTGCGAGAAGCGAAGTATTATCTTAAACACGGCTACATCTTTACTGGTCAAGCATGTCCGGCTTGTATGAGCCGCCGAGCGGACGTTGATTTCTCAGATTATGATGGTGTAGAAATTGTCTATCGCGATGATGCTTTGGGGAAATATATCATTCCCTTCTATGCATTTTATAAAAAGGTTGATGAACACGTATATGCTGTGGCATATGTTCCGGCAGTTGAAGTAGACGATATCAAGGAATACTTCAAATCTCAGGAAGCTTGGCATAAGAGCGAAAAACATCTTAAAGAATAAAATAACAGGATGAGCGCAGACAATACAAAAGAGGCTGTTTCAAAAGAATAGTAATATATAGAAAGCAAGGCGAGCATATACAAGCTTGCTTGTTGATATGCGAGTGTGCACGAACCTTATAACAGGTTATCAGGTACGGGAATGCTTACCCTATCATTTTCTATACGATTATTATTTTGAAACAGCCTCTTCTTTTTCGTAACATTATACTGCAATCAACAGCTGCATTACGTTCAAATTCAGCTCTCTACCGTCAACTTCCCGCTGAATTACCTTTTCCGTAATAAAGCCCATCTTACTCCAGAACTGATACCCGACTTCATTCGTCTCAAAGCACCCCAGCTTTACTTCTGTAAACTGATTTTCCTTTGCTGACTGGATAAAAGCATCTATCATACTCTTACCGATACCCTTACCGTGTACTTCATGATTCAGCATGAATAATCCGATAAAAGCGGTTTCTTTCTTAGGGTAACCCTCCAAATAGTCCAGGACGGCAATCATTTTGTCTTCTTCGTAAATACCCAGAAAGAATTTCTGGTCTGCTGTAGTTTCGGGCGGCCGAGCCGTAATATCTTCTCTACACTCCTCTAAAGTAAGCTCATGAAATTGAGTTCTTGAATAGAAATATGTATTACTGCGCATGAGTTGAAAGGCTTCTTCGATATTATCTTCCGTAATAGGAAGGAATTTGTAATCCTTCAACTTCTCTCTTAAACTATTGATAATCATGTCAAAGCTCCTATTCTGCTATAGCGGTATCTAGAGAACTCTCTTCAGATATGGAATTTTCCTGAAGATATAATTGGTCACCAGAAAACTAAGTGGGATTCCAAGGATCGCAGCCACCAGGAATTTAGCCAGCGGATACATTTCTAACGGAAGTAAAATGAGTGAAACAGTGATAATGACCGGAGCATGGAACATATATACTCCAAAGGAATTATCGGATAACACCTTCGTTAATTTCGTCTGATGATTGTACTTCTCACGAAATACTCCGATCAGGCCGATTGACATTGCAACTGCGGTAAAGGATTCCCAGAACGCATATGCCGCACTCTGCCAATGCAAACCGCCCTTGTACAGATCAAACCCTCCATCAAGTGCACCTCCGGCAAGCATCATGATAACCCAGAGGACAATCCCCGGAAGGAAAGCAGTTAGCAGAGAGCGGCGTCCTGTCTGATAGGAAAGCCTTGAGAACCAGTCATATCTTCCTGCCCTGATCCCGACGATAAACAGAATGACATATTGTGAAAAGAAGCTAAACTGTATATTCAGGACACTTGAATCAATCGGCTGTACCAGTCGTATCAGAAATGCTACCACGGTGATCACAAGTCCCAATAATATCACCTTACCGGTGCCGGGAAGCTCTTGCACCTCCTTGGGTCTTCTATTCTTCGTCAGAAGTCTGATCAGCGCATAGATGACATTGAATAATAAAAGCACAAATGCAAACCATAGAGGTCCGCTTGCCCCAAGAAAATCAAAGCTAGTGATATAATCCGAATAATACTGTAGAAAATCCGGTCTGTCCCAGGTAGATCCAAGCAACACATAAATATTAAAGGGATGGATGATCAACATATAGATAAGGATCGGAATCCCAAGTCGCACAAACCGATCGGATATAAACTTCCCTGCACCCTTTTTCTCATAGGACCTGGCAACAAAATATCCTGAGATAAGGAACAGGAAACCCATAAAATAAGCCTGTGTAAAGGATTGGAACAGTCCAAATACGATATAACATATCGTATCGAGCTCCTTCGCATCCTTGATATACCAGCTTCCTATTCCACTATAGGTCACACCCAAATGTATCATTACCACCAAAATAATCATCACCAGCCTCAGGTTATCGATATATAGATACCTTGGCTTACTGTTTTCTGTTCCCACTTAAGTTTCCTCCTTAGTTATCATTGGTAATTCCAGCGTAAGTGCTTCTCCCCGCTTGATCATGGCACTAATTCTCCACTCCACCTGCTGTACCGTTTCAAAGTGCAAGGCTGAGAAAGCATATTGCTCCCTGATATAATTCTCCTGCTCTTGATCGGGTGTAAATGCTGCTGATACTCCTCCTATGATTCCAATAGAAGCAGCAAAGTCATTTTTAACAGTACCGCCCTCCTGTGGTGGTAAACGACGCGGTGGGTCGCCCTGTGCACAGTCATGTATCATAAACTCTGAATACGCAGCTTCTTGTTCATAATGATAGGCTAATCTTGCCATATTCCTCGGATACTCACAGATACCCAGTGCTCGAAAAGCCCTCTCAGGAAGTAACTCTGATTGCATCCCATTAATCGACAATGTATATTCCTTGCCGCTGACCGGATGTAATATCTGTAACTGCCTTCTGCTATCTTCCTTACAGAAAGTAAAATGTTGCCCACAGGGATAGGGCAATGTATAAGGTTCAAGATTTAAGGTTAAGTTTATCCTTCCGGGTCTACGCTGATAGGGCCACGGGATCATAGCACGTGTAAATTGCCACCCCTGCTCTTTATCACAGTGATATTCCTCCACCAATTCAATGACTTCCTTCGCTTCCTGCTCCCTTTCACTCCTCAAAGGATTCCAGCATACCGTACACATCCTGATATTTTCTGACGGTCTTCTATTTACCATAGCCTTGAAGTGAGGCAATGCATTCATTGGATTTTCAAATTCCAGAAGCTCATGCTCCTCCGGGGATAATTGCATATGCTTTGCCTTCTCTTCCCACTGATCCATGATAGATTGAATTCTATGCCGCGGTATCCGCTTACAGAAATCTAATACCAAACCTTTACTGCAAAGATAAGCAGATGGAATCAACCAGGTGTATCCATCCCACTCAAAGCTTTGATTAAGTCCGACCTTCTTCCCTGCTCTCTCCTTCTGGCTGTGCCCCCAAAAATTCCCCCCAAAATATACTCTCATCTAAGATCTCCTATTATATTTAATAGACAACTCCAATTATATCCAAGGACCATCGATAACACAATTAATATTTTAATAATTTTTATGTAACTATGATTAAATCAGCAATCTATTGTATTTAAAAAATCCTAGCGAAATTCGACCTATAATCAACCGTTTGGCTATTAGCGTTTTTTTTCATAAATCAAGAAACTAAAATTAAGCAAAAATTATCAAGACATATTATGAATTAAGGATTATAATGGATTGCATCAACATAAAATGAGGTGTGATTATGGATCAGTTGATTAAAATGAGAGCTTCACTGGAATACATCAATCAAAATCTGACAGGGGATGTCTCTCTCGAAACCTTAGCCGAGAAGGCTTATCTATCAAAATATCATTATCACCGACTGTTCCATCAATCCTTCGGAGAAGGTGTGAGCAAATATGTCAATAAGAAGAGGATGGAAAGCGCTGCGGATGAGCTTGCACAAACCGATCAGCCAATCATCGATATCGCACTGAAATACCAATACGGCTCGCAGGAGGCCTTTTCCAGGGCTTTCAAACGTGTCTATCAAATCACACCGGGAAACTATCGTAGAACATATAGCTATCAACAACAGAACAATATCATCTGCCTTCATTCTTATCAAAGTAATACTAAGACAATGGCAGCATAATATTGAAGAACGGAGGAAAGTATGAGCTCTCTTGTCCCTTACGTCATAGAGCAAACCAGTCGCGGCGAACGCTCTTATGATATATTTTCAAGATTATTAAATGAAAGAATCGTGATGTTAAATGATGCTGTAACCAATGAATCAGCCAGTCTGATCATCGCCCAGCTGCTCTTTCTGGAGGCGGAAGACCCAGGTAAGGACATCAATTTCTATATCAACAGTCCCGGCGGATCCGTTACAGATGCCTTTGCAATTCTTGACACAATGAACTTTATCAAGTGCGATGTCTCTACAATCTGCCTCGGAATGGCCGCCAGTGCCGCATCTCTTCTATTAGTTTCGGGAACCACGGGGAAACGTTTTGCTTTACAGAATAGTGAAATTCTAATCCATCAACCCTCCATCTCGGGAGGACTACAGGGTCAAGCTACGGATATCAAGATCTACAGCGATTGGATGCAGCGCTCCAAGCTGAGGCTGAATGAAATCTATAGCAAAAGAACCGGTCAGCCAATCGATATCATAGCTAAGGATATGGAGCGGGATTACCATATGACTGCAGAAGAAGCCAAAGCTTATGGTATAATAGACGACATCCTGCAAAATCGCCCCTAAGCATTAAAATTGTCCATATCAATTTCATCGTGCAAATTAACCATATCGTTTACCAAAGGAACCGCCATTGCCGGTTCCTTTTTCATTAAGGTAACTATGTCAATTCAGTTCATAATGTTCAGTACAGATGAATAATGTAATTTGATTCCATGGTGATTTATGGTGGTATTTCCAAATATGTTATGGTAAGATAAAAAAATCAGAAAGCAATCTATGTACTAAGGCATAGGTAACATGAATATTCTATGGACTTTCAGCCTTATCCTGCATATATACTCTATGGAATATCAGTCATAAACAGCATGAATACTCTGCGAAACTTTTATCGCAGACATCATGAGTATTCTAAGAAACATCAATGATAGAGATCCTGAATACTTATGAAATATTAGGTATAGAAAAACATTTGATTATGTACAATACAGGGGGGTAATGGGGGGCGAATATGAAAAAAGTTATTATCTTCTATTTAATTATATCTGGCTTATTTATATCATCAAATACAGCAAGTGCAGCAGAGAGTTCTTTCAGCCTACCATCTGGACTTTCCGTCAGTGAGCTTGAAGCCGGAATAGAAGCCTATGTGCAGGAACATGAAGCAACCACTGCTGCCATGTCCGTGACCGTATATTCCGGTAACGATGTCCTCCTTGAAAAGGCATATGGTTACATGGACCTTGAAAATAAGCTTCCCAATACCAGCGATTCGGTTTTCGAGTGGGGTTCCTGTACGAAGCTGCTCACCTGGGTCAGTGTCATGCAGCTGGTAGAACAGGGTAAGCTGGATTTGAATACAGATATCAGGACTTATCTGCCGGAAGGATTTCTCCGGAAATTGAAATACGAGGAGCCAGTTACGCTGCTAAATCTGATGAATCATAATGCAGGCTGGCAGGAAACCATAACTGATCTATTCATAGAAGATACGAAAAATGTGAAAGAACTAGGCGCAGCAATTCAATATCTCGAACCGGAGCAGGTAGCCGCTCCCGGTGAACGAATGGCGTATTCCAACTGGGGTACTGCCTTGGCAGGCTATATCGTCGAGCTAACAAGCGGTGAGCCCTTTGATGCCTATGTAATGAAACATATCTTTACCCCTCTTGGCATGGAGCATACCGCAATCAGTCCTGACCTATCTGACAATCCCTGGGTTGCCGCACAGCGAAGCAGGGAAAAATGCTATACCAATACAATGCAACCTCTCGGAACAGCCTTGAATCATATCGCCCTTTATCCTGCGGGCATGGCTACCGGAACCATCGGTGATTTTGTAAAGTTTGCGCAGAGCTTGCAGCTTGCAGGCAGCAAGTGCACGCCGTTATTTGGACATGCCGAAACCTTAAAGTTGATGCAATCTCCCTCAGCATATTATGCGGACGGAACCACTCCCCGCAATTGCTATGGCTTCTGGACTGATCACTATAGCATACCTGTATTATGGCATAACGGAGGAACAGCCGGCTCTACTTCCTGGTTCGCTTTCGACCCGGTATCAGGGCTGGGTGTGGTCATCCTCACCAATCAGAGTGAGGAATATATCTATACCTGCGGTATCCTGCCCATGGTATTTGGTAAAGATCCATATAGCATTGCTTCAGATACCACGGATATCTCCGGCTTATATGTTTCTTCGCGAACTGTATTTGCAGGCTATGGAAAGCTCTTCAGATTATTTTGTATGACAGAGATTAGTCCCTCCGAACATGGCTTTTTATCCCCCGGGAAGACCTATACCGGAACAGGTAACAATACCTTTGTGATGGATATGGGCGGAGTAAAACAGTTTCCCCTGTATGCAACCGTGAACACTAAGGGGAATAAGGTATTGCAACTTCCTTCCGAAGACTATCTGGAAATGAATCCAACAGGCCTTCTCACCGAGCTTGTCCTTCTGCTACTATACGTTGTTGCCTTTTTATATTGCATTGTTGCTTTCCTACTCCGTCTGGTGAGAATAGCAAGGCATCGGAAAAAGCTTGTTCATCCCGTCGCTCTCTCTATCACCAATGCCTCAGTGATTCTCTCTGTACTACTGTCCGGTTATATGTCAGTACAGTTATTTTCACCGGGAGCACTATATCAATCTATTCAATGGCTTCTCTTATTGATCGGGATTTGTGCGATGATACCGATTGTGTACGCCGTTTATCTTATCATCAATTTTCGGAAGCTTGATTGTCCCGGTAAAACAAAAGCGGCCCTGATCGTTAACACCTGTATGTGTCTGATCATGACCGCAAATATCATATATTGGAACACCTATCAATTCTGGTAAAATACTCTTATGCTATCCCCATGAAGTAGCAGATCAGATAAAGGATCAGCAGATGTGCGGGATAGAATATGTAAAATACATAACGAAGCTTCAGTCCACGCTGGCCATTATATAGGGCTGCCGGGATCAAGGCAAAGAATGCGGTTATCTCACCCAAGGACATGATAGTTAAGGTGATACATGCACCCAATGTTGCTTTGACGGGGCTCCTTCTCAAACCATACACCACTGCAATCGTAAGGATTCCGAAAGCCGAGTAATCTGTTTTTAGAAGTGTGGCCAGTACCATACCTGCAACAAGAATAAGCAGGTCCGCGAATCTCACATTCGCCTTCTTTGTTGATTTTCTGATGGTTAACAGGTAGAACAGGAATGCAAGCAGACCTATAACACCAAAAATAAGGATGTATGCTGTTCTATTCAGTGATATAGTCCCGCCTGTACCATAGGCAGCAAAGATTCTATTCAAAGAATTAACCGTTCCACTAACAGCATAGGCAACAGCTGCAGTAACAGCAATAATACCTCCGATTGCCGGTAACATCAGCCAGTTCTTATCCGCCAGTTTCTCTTTCACAAACCAAAAGCCTGTCATAACAAGCATACCGATTGTCAGAGTGAAGAATACATTCTGATAGCTCATATCAAAGAACTTGCCTTTAAATGCAAGATCAAAGGGTATCTCGGAAACCAGCGAAAATATTGCAAGTCTAAGGGTATAGTTCCATTTATTCCTGGTATGGATAAAGCCTTCGACCAATAAAAAGCAGAAAATTGGAAATGCAATTCTACCTATGTATCGCATTGCGATATCCGTATAATAGATTGTCCCATTCTGCTTCATGAATTCTTGTATCGCCGTCATATTGGTGCGATCCAGGGTATTGAGTCCTCTGGAAATTAACGTTCTGTCTAGAATAGTAGCCGCAGTATGATCGATGAGCATGATAAAGATTGCAATCAATTTTAAAGTACTGCCGTAGATTCCCTTCTTCTCTTTTGTCTGCACTGCATCTGATGTCCTAGTTTCATTCGTGTCCATATTTACCTCCCTATTATCATTTCCATTTGATCATAATCCAAATAATGTGAAATAGCAATATCCAAATACTGCTCCCTATGGTCAGATTGTCATGATCAGTGATATGTGGTTCCTCTATATGTAAATCCCCTCTTTAGTGATTGAATCTTACCGTTTTTTGGTGTAATATAAGATATTATAGGTGGAAGTGGGAGTTCTGTTATATAATCAGGAGGAACCATGTATATACTGCATTATGATTACGTCGCTCTGTTACTTAATGTTATCAACCTGGCAGTATTCATTAATCTAAAGAATCTCCGTGATCCGAAAAGTGGGATTCTATTTACTATGCTAATCAATAGTATTTTAACCACGACTTTCGATATACTCAGTTCTATGTCCATCGGGCATCCTGAGTCTTATTCTCATGGGTATACTTTCTTCGCAACCAATTTCTATTATATCTTGAATAATAATAAGATATATGTTTATGTCTTTTATATACTGGTTCTGACCGGAGTCGAACGGCAACTTTCCATGTGGCGTAAGCATCTGATCTCATTTCCCTTTGTAATAACCACAATCATGATTCTGGCAAATCCCTTTACCAACTATCTGTTCTCCATTGATTCTAATCTAAATTACCATCGCGGGACAGGCTTAATTGTTCTATACGTTATCGCATTTCTTTATCTGCTTTATGGTTCCTTCAGTACAATAAGATATAAGAAGCTAATGGATCGCGTTATCTTTCGTGCCCTCATTACCTTTATCGTAGTCTATATCTTGGCATTGCTTATACAGACAATATATCCTCAATATCTTCTGCAGAGCTTCGGTTCCGCAATCTGTGACTTCATTATGATTATGATATTACAGAATAGGAATGAAGTCGTGGACGGAACTACTAAGCTGTACAATCAGTCTGCTTTTTATGATAAGCTTCAGGGTATGATCAACAGCCATACACCTACCTCTATTACTCTGCTTCTTCTTGAGGATACCACAAGCATCAGCTTTTCCTTGGGCTATGGTTATTTGAATCTCATTACTCAGGAGGTTTCCCACTTTATCAGGAATTCTTTGACTGCAAATGATAAGTTCTATATCCGAAACAGCTGCTTTGTTCTGCTTAATACGAGGAACTCTGATAAGCTGTATCAGGAAACAAAAAAGAAGGTAACCGAACGCTTCCGGGAAAATTGGTATATCAATGACCTGAGTATTAACCTTACCGCGAGAATCTGCCAGCTGAAGTATCCGGAAGATATCTCCTCTTACTCAGAAGTATATGATTACATAGATTATCTGTTTACTGCTCCATCCTCAGGTATAAAAGAGGAGCAGACCGGAATAAGTGAAATCAGTGTCAGCGCCCACATGCGTGAACAGCAGGTACGTAAAGCAATCGCTTTGGCCATGCTCAATCAATCCTTTGAGGTTTATTATCAGCCGATTTATTCTGTCATAGATCAATGCTTTATTTCAGCGGAAGCACTGGTCCGTCTGAGAGATCCTCAGCTTGGTTTTATTCCTCCTGACGAGTTTATCCCCTTGACTGAACGCGATGGTACGATCACCAAACTCGGAATGCAGATCTTTGAAATGGTTTGTTCCTTCTTAAAGCATTCGGAGCTGGACAAGAAGGGGATTCGCTATATAGAGGTAAACCTCTCGGTGGTACAATGCATGCAAAGTAACTTAAATGAACAATTGTCTGCATTAATGAAGAAATATAAGCTCAGTCCGAAGCAAATCTGCCTTGAGATTACAGAGACTGTAGCTGTAAATACTCCCGAGGTCGTCCGAAGCCTATTTGAAGAACTGAATCAACAGGGCATGTCCTTTGCCCTGGACGATTATGGAAGCGGTTTTTCCAACGTGAATTATATTCTCGAGCTCCCTTTCCATTTTGTAAAACTAGATAAGAGTATTGTCTGGGATTATTTTAAGCACGGGTTCGGAAAAATCGCTCTGGAGAGTACCATCGCTATGATGAAAAGCCTCAATATCGAGCTGATCGCAGAAGGCGTCGAAACCAAGGAACAGGCTGATGCCCTGGCTGAGTTGGGTGTAAATTATCTTCAGGGCTATTACTTCTCTAGGCCAATCCCTTCTGAAGAATTTATCACCTTTATTTCTGACAGAAATTCTGGAAAAGTTAATTAAGTTCTATTATAAATACTTTTCATTGGGAGGAATAAACTTGTTAAGCTATTATTACTGTAATAGTGCTCTGATCATCTATATCTGTACGATATACCTATTCTATGTAAAAAAGCATATCATGGATCAGCAAAGCAGAATTTTTGAAGTTCTGCTCTGGATTAGTGTTTCTTCCTGCCTGTTTGACGTAATTAGTGAAGAGGCTATCCGGCATCTTGGCAACAGGCCTTCGTGGTATGTATACCTCACTGTATTGATTTTCTATTTACTGCAAATTGGTATGCCCTTTCTGTCCTCTCTTTATGTTATGACCTTAGTTGACAGACTGAGACAATTGAATGTGTATGAAAAGGTCCTTCTTTATACCCCCATTCTCGTAATACAGCTATTGCTTCTAATCAATTATCATACAAAGCTGTTCTTCTATATCGATAGTGATCTGAATTACCGGCACGGCATCGGTTTTGCCTTTCTTTTCGTTTTAACCGTTTACTACATTATACTGAATGTAATATATCTTATTTATTACAGACATTACATCGCAAAAAGAATACGTTATGTGCTCCTTTCCTTCTCTCTCTCTGTCATTTTCTTTATTGGACTTGAATTAAGGCTTAACCTAATGATACAAAATTTAGGCATTTCAGTCTGCCTACTACTGCTTTTTATTGCAGTTCAGAACTCGGAAGAAGCCCTGGTGGATGCCTCCGGTCTGTTTACAAATGGAGCTATGATCAAAAGATCACAGCTTGATATCAAAAACAAGTCGCCCTTCACTATCCTACTGATTAAGTTGGAGGATAAAGCGATTATTAATTATACCTTCGGTCTGAACTATTGGTTTTCTATCCTGAGCGAAGTCTCAACTTATCTAAGCTCTGTGTACAAATCAGATGCTGCTTATAACCTTCAGGACGGATTATTTGCTATTATGCTGCGGAATGGCCTTCCCCTGGAAGAGAAAAATCGCATTATAAAAAATATCACTTATAAGTTCGAGTATTCGAAATGGAACGTTCTGAATACTGAGCTGTCCCTCTCGGTGCAAATGCTGGAATTTTCTTACCCGAAGGATATCGATGAAATTAATGATATCCTATATTACGTTGAATATTATAGTAAGAACCTGATTACCTCAAGGAATATTCTACTCAACGTTGCCGACCTAAATGACAATCTGAAGAAATACCACGCGGAATTAAAAAAGAAGTTCCGGGATATCGTCGATAGTGGCCAATACGAATTATTCTTCATGCCGATCTACTCCGCAAATGAGAAAAGGATTATAGCCAGAGAGCCGCTTCTTAAGCTGACGACAGAACCTCCAATCTATGTTTCCCAGGGTGAATTAGAATATATCTCGGACGATTATCGACGGTTGAATCAAATCCATGCGAGTATCTTTGAAGATACCTGTAGATACATAAAAGAACATCCATCGCCGACTGGTTGCCTGGAATATGTTAATTACAAAATGACTGCTGCACAGTTAATGCAGGAGAAATTAATCGAAAATTACAGCGCATTGATTACGAAATATCAGATCGATTACCATCAGCTTGGAATCGAAATGTCAGAAGCAGCATTATCCTATGTTCAGCCTACCGTATTTCGGAATATCCTATCGATGAAGAGCTTTGGTGTAAACTTTATTCTGGATCATTTCGGCACAGGCTATAACAGTCTTGATTGTTTTAAGTATGTTCCATTTGAATTTATTAAACTGGACAAATCTATCGTGAAAGCATGTCTGGATAATGATAAGGGACTTACCGTACTAAAGAGCACCATCGCTATGATGAAGCAGATGAAGGTAATGATTATAGCTGATGGTATCGATACGAAGGAATTAGCCGATCTGCTCATCTCGTTAGGAGTTGACAATCTCGAGGGCTCCTACTATTTATAGAAATTCTGGTATTCACCTACCCGTTTGGGCCAAAGGGGCTGCTGCAATATGTAAATTATGAGCTGCTTTGTATCAACGCAGAACACAATTTGCTTTTTGCAACAGCCTCTCTCTTGTATTCGAAAGCTCAATGGTAAGAACTTACACCTTACGGTTTCCTTAAACTTAATACGAAACTCTTGATTTATCCCCATAATGTGGAATACAATACAGATAGTTCTTGTCGTACATCGAAGGCAAGAAGCGAAACTACATATTATTGGAGGTGTTCCATGAGTACCAAATTTAGCAAAACAATCGGACTGCTATTCGTCCTTTCCGCCTTACTGATTGCCCTGATCCCTGTCACTACGGTTCAGGCTAAGTCAAGTGATTTTCTGATCAAAGACGGGGTTCTGCTCGCATATAACGGTTCCGCAAAGACTGTTAATGTGCCGGACGGTATCACCACAATCGGCAACCGTGCTTTTTATGAAAATGGATCCGTAAAGAGCATCGTGTTACCCGACAGTGTCACAAAGCTGGAGGAGGAAGCCTTCTCCAACTGCAATTCTCTGGAGAAAATCAATCTTCCTGATAAGATCAAAAGCATCCCGTATTATGCTTTTTCCGGATGCTATAGGCTTAAGAGTATCTCTTTACCGGAGCAGCTTACTTATATCGGCGAAAGCGCATTTAGTAACTGCGGTAATCTCTCAAAGCTCAAGCTGCCAAAAACAGTCAAATCCATCAGCATTGAAGCCTTCAGTTACTGCTATAAGCTATCCTCCTTCAGTATTCCGAAAGACAGTGCTCTGACCTCTATTGCCAGAAGAGCGTTCCAGGGCTGCGGAAAATTGAGTTCCATGCAGCTGCCGGCATCTGTTAACTATATTGGTAAGCAGGCCTTCAGAGAGTGTTATAAGCTGAAGAAAATCAATATCCCCAGCGGTGTTACTGCTATACAGAAGGAGACCTTCCAATTTTGTAACTCTCTGGCCTCCATCGACCTTCCGGATTCTGTGACCGAAATTGGATCGAGTGCTTTTGCTAATTGCTCCAAGCTTACCAGTGTCAAGCTTCCTAAGAACCTGACAGTAATCTCACAGAATACATTTTCCTACTGCTCTAAGCTAAAGAGCATCATCCTTCCGGTTAATATCAGCCGTATCGATGCGAATGCTTTTTCGGGTTGCTCCTCATTAAGCAATATTAACTTGCCCGAACAGATCACTTCCATCGAAGCAGGAACCTTCTCCGAATGTTCCAAGCTGAATGATATCATTATACCGGAAAGCGTGAGTTACATCGGTAATGATGCCTTCAATAGCTGCGGCCTAACTGAAGTCATCCTTCCGGCAGAGCTCAAATACCTTGGAGCTTCAGCCTTTAGCAATTGCGGTAATTTAAGACAGATTACACTTCCTGAAAATATCACGAAGTTGAGTATGAACCTGTTTAGCAATTGCAGAAAGCTGTTATATGTTACTCTGGCTGAAGATACTACTGAAATTGGCAGTAATGCCTTCAACGGCTGTCGTAGCCTGATCAGTATTAAGCTTCCCGACACCTTGACCACCATTGGTGATTACGCCTTCGCTCAGTGTCACCAGTTAACTGAGATTACTGTTCCTAAGTCCGTTACTGTAATAAGCTCAGGAGCATTTTCAGATTGTGTTAACCTTGCTAAAGTGAGTCTTCCCGAGTCACTGACTGATATTTCAAATGCTATGTTCTCAGGCTGCGCTTCACTTGCGAAGATTAATCTTCCCGCTTCCATCAAGTCCATCGGGGAATATGCTTTCTCCAAATGCAGATCCTTGACTGAAGCAGCCGTGCCTGAAGGTGTTGTCAGTGTAGGTGATAACGCTTACAATGGTTGTGCAAGCTTAACTACAGTTAACCTTCCCGAGACACTTGCTTCTATCGGAGGATATGTATTTACAGGTACTAAGTGGATCCTTGAAAATGAAGAAAATCATATGGTTATCACCGATAACGGTATTCTTATTAAATACACCGGTAATGACAAAGAACTGACTCTGCCGAAGGATATCATATATATCGCTCCGAGTACCTTCAGCGATAATGATTCACTGGTGAAGATTGTACTCCCGAAAGACCTTACTACGATAGCGGAACGGACTTTTAATAACTGTTCTAACCTAAGATCCGTTGAGCTACCTGCTAAACTGAAATCCATCGACGAATATGCCTTTGCATATTGCGCGAACCTAAAGGAGATCAATTTCCCTAAGACCTTAAAGACAATCGGCCGGAGTGCCTTCAATGGCTGTGGTCTGGAGACCCTTAAGCTGCCAAACAATGTTACCACCGTTGGCGCTTATGCCTTCCAGTACTGCTATGATCTCACTGAGGTCTGGCTGTCAACCGGAATGATCAAGGTAGATACCGGCTCCTTCCGATACTGCCAGAGCCTGACGAAGATCCATATTCCGTACTCCATCAAGAAGATTGATAAGCGTGCTTTCTATCACTGGAATATGACAGGTAAGCAGACCATCTTCTGTCCTCCGGGCTCAATTGCTGAAAGCTATGCTGAGGATAATGATTTCCGGGTGAAATACGAATAAGCCTTACTCTATACATGTAGACTGATCAGGCTTAATACAAGGGGTTGCTGTATAGCTTTCTATGATAGTCTATTCTTCACCATCATAGAAGCTTCACAGTACCCCTTACTCTATAAAGCTTAGGATGATAGTCCGAAAAATTAATTTATCACACGGCGATTTGTGCGCTGCACAAATCGCTAGACTATAGAAAGGGCATGGTTATTAGTATGGACCATACATTTAGTATGACAATGGATGACTATGATTTGGTTCTACTTGAGGAAGCTCATATTCCTGCTCTATATCAGTGGGAACAGGAAGAAACGCATATGGAATATTTCACCTGTCGTCCCGTGCCTAGCTATGCTTCCTATGAAACCTTTGCTGACCCATTACTGCCAAAGAATACGACTGGCATAAAAAGAAATTATCTCCTGGTGAAAAAGGATGCTGTCACGATACCTGTTGGGAAAATAACTCTGTTTGATATCAATCCCAGAAACCGGAGTGCCGAATTTGGCTATTATATGCCCGAAAGATATCGAGGGAAGGGCTTAGGCAGTATCATGCTTAGAAAATTCCTGATTACTGTCTTCCTCGATCCGATTCTGAAGCTAAACAAAGTCTATGCCACGACTTCTGCCGGTAATCTGCTCTCCATGAAGCTTCTCGAGAAGCATGGCTTTCATCTGGATGGAAGGAATAGAGAACATTACTGGATCAAAGAACATAGATACGATCAGATGATTTATTCCCTCCTGCGTAGGGAATGGGAAGTAAGGTCAGAAAAAATTGATCAAAAAAATTAATCTCAGACTTGACAAACTGCCCCCCGATAAGTTATCATATCTCTTGCACACGTGATAAACGTGACACACAATGCGCGAGTGGCTCAGTGGTGGAGTATCGCCTTGCCAAGGCGAGGGTCGCGGGTTCGAATCCCGTCTCGCGCTTGATAAAATAAAAAGGATATCCAGACGGATATCCTTTTTATTTTATTCGAGTACAATCCTGGACTCGAAGTTCGAATGTCTCCGCTTCGCTCCGGTCCGCGCAAAGCCGAGGTCCCCCGGACCTCGTGCTTCTCCGCTTCGCTCCGGTCCGCGCAAAGCCGAGGTCCCCCGGACCTCGTGCGCCGTCTCGCGCTTACGAAATCCCTTGATATTCAAGGGATTTTTTGTTGCAAGGATATGTGCACCATATGAGCACTAGTTTTTCGACATTGCTTTATTCATAATATCAAGGTTTTCTTGTTCCGTATTTGGATTGCAGATATAGCCGAGTGTGGCCTTTTCATCGACTTGTCCGAGAATATCCCGTATCTTGTCAATCGGCATTCCCGCATTACTTAATCGGCTTGCTGTAGTCCTTCTCGTACAGTGAGGACTTTTGTATGTAATACCTGCATCTCTGCAATACTTACTAAGCCAATAGGTCACAGCTCTTGCAGTTAATCTCTCGCCATCTCTTTCAAAGATAAATTCACCATCGGGATTAAGCTCTTTCGCCTTACTGATAATTTCTTTTGCTTTGTCAGTAAGAGGAATAAAGCGATATTCAGAGTCGTTTTCCTTCTTTAGATGTTCTACTATCTGAACGCCGGCACTCTTGAATTTCTCACCATCAAAGACAAATACCTTTTCTTCCATCCTCTGGATTGCAATCTTACCATACTCAATATCAGAGTATTAAAGTGCAACATTTTCTCCGATACGAACTCCAAGTTGGACATAAGCTGGATACACAATGCTTCTATCGTATTCTCTTCTTCAAGATGGGTATCTAAGACATCATACTCATCATTCAGGTACAGCTTAGAACCATCATTCTTCTTCCTGACTGCACGGAACTTAGATTTGCATTAATCAGAATAATGAATACATAATTTTAGAAAGTGTAGGAGATACATTTCGAAAATAGGTGTATCCATATTATTGGAAAATAGTATTTATTAAGTATGGTATTATGATTTATGAGTTTACTTATAAATTTGAAGTTGTGGGGGAGATTATGAGCATAATACAAAAACATAGAAATATTCTCCAATTGTTTAGATTGTAAAGATGTTTAAGCAATACAGAAATTAAATCTTTGTATTGGCTCATTCTTTATTAGGAAAAATGTCTGAGGTGGAAATATATGCAAATTCTATTAAAATAAAGAGAGTGATAAAATTATGGGGGATTATTAATCACTACACCATTGGAATGTACCACATTTCAAATTGTTGAGTCGATATAGGGCCCCATTTTAATTATGAAGCTAATGCAATTATAGAAGAATGAAGCAAATCAATTTGAATTTGCCATTGAGTTATATAGTTCATAATTGTTTCACAAAAACGAAGTGAAGATTATTTATATAATTGACAGGAGGAAGACAATGAAAATATTAGTTTTTATGGGAAGTCCAAGAAAAAACGGTTATACGGCAACCCTACTGAAACCATTTTTAACTGAGTTAGAGAGTAAAGGAGCAGAGGTTAAGACAATTTTCCTTTATGATAAAAAGATTGCACCATGTTTAGAATGTTGTCAATGCCAAGATAAATCAGGTGAGTATGGTTGTTCAATACAAGATGACATGTACGATATATCAGACGAAATCTTAAAGGCGGATTGCTTTATTTTAGCTAGTCCGATATTTATCTGGTATTGTACTGCTCCAATGAAGGCAATGCTTGACCGTATTTATGGACTTCACAAGTATTATGGAAAGCAACGTGGGCCGAGTCTGTTGGAAGGAAAAATGTGTGGAATAATTGCTACATGTGGTTATGACCTCGAATATGGTATAAGTCCTTTTGAAGATGGAATTAAACGATTTTGCGAGCACTTTAAAATTAAGTATATTGGAAAGGCTGCTGTACAGAGAAAAGATAGCGATGATTTAGAGAAATTTAAAACGGAAGATTTAAAGAAAATAGCTGTTGATTTTGCTGAAAAGGTAATCAGTTGTTGCACAAAATAAGTATAATACGAAGTTCAAACAAATTCCAATTTGTCACATTGGCTTTAAAAAGCCAATGTATACTCATACATAAAAATATGTGCACTATTATGTGCACATAAATCAGAAGTGGATGGAACCCTTTCTTTTCAGTATTTTTAGGATGGGATTATGGTTTGAATGTCTCCGCTTCGCTCCGGTCCGCGCAAAACCGAGGTCCCCCGGACCTCGTGCGCCGTCTCGCGCTTAACTATTTTCCCTAGAAATCTTATGAAATCAAGGTCTCTGGGGATTTTTCTTTTCAGGAGATTTGATTATCCTTGCGTACGTCAAGTCCGTTCATGTGATGTGTAACCGTTATTGGGATTTGTTGGCATAGGTTTAAAAGAATGTTATAATAGGTTAAGTAGTTCAAATCCAAATAATGTAGTGACCTATACAATATTAGAATTTACAGATATTGTGATAGGAAGGATGGTGTTCATAATGTCAATAATGGAATTAGGATGTTGCGGAGCATATTGTAAAACATGTCGTGCATTATCAGAGAAGACATGCAAAGGATGCAAATTAGGTTATGAAAACGGGGATAGGGATATCAACAAGGCGAAGTGTAAAATTAAGGTCTGTTGTATCCATAAGTCTAATCATTCATGTGCTGATTGCCAAGATTATAATGAGTGTACAATAGTAAATGAATTTTATAGCAAAAATGGAGATAAATATAAAAAGTATCATCAAGCGGTGGAATATATCAGAGACAATGGATACGATCGCTTTTTTGAAATAGCAGATAAATGGAACAATGCATATGGGAAATATAAATAATCTGTTTAAAGATGGTATGAGATTAATAGAATATCGGACAACATTAAGTATTTTAAGACATGACTTTCTCTTCGTGATTATTATAACATTGATGTAAGGAGGTAGATATACTGTGGACTGGATACAAAGCCTATCGAAAGCGATTCATTATATCGAAAATAACCTAACCAATGAAATCAGTATTGATGATGTATCAAACAAAGTGTTTTCGTCAAATTCTAATTTTCAACGTATTTTTCATTTGGTTACAGGTATGACGATTGGGGATTATATTCGCAACAGACGTTTGAGCTTAGCAGGGCAAGAATTATTGCATGGAAAAAGCAAAATCATTGATGTTGCTATGCGCTATCAATATGATACACAAGAGAGTTTTTCAAAGGCTTTCATAAGGTTTCACGGCATATCTCCTTCAAGCGTGCGAAAACAGGAAGGTAAATTAAAACTCTTTCGACCGCTGACTATCAATTTAACTATCCAAGGAGGATTTGACATGTCACGTAAACTGATTGACAACATACCGATTCATCAATTACAGTACCCCGACCAAGGACAGAATTATGTTTTTAACGGCTGTATGAAATTTTTAATGGAGTGCTTGGGCGAGAACGAACAGTATGATTATTGGTTCTTCTCCGCTGTTTCGGGCGATTGCTATGTGCAGGTGTATGGCACAGATAAGAACAAATGGCAAGTTTGTTTCTCACACACAAAGTTTGATTATGAGTTGATAAAACGAGTGTTTGACGCAATCGGCTATCATTTTTCATATATTGATGCCGAAGAGTGGAAGAAAGATAAGGAAAAATGTAAAATAAAAATTATGGAGTATATCGATAAAGGTATCCCTGTCCTCAGTAAAGGCTTTTACCATACGCCCTCTTCAGGCGGCGAACCATGGCCAACCGAAGAAGTATCTGTAGTGATCGGTTACGAAAATGATGGCGAGTGTTTTTATCGTTTGCCGGAAGAAGCCACAAACCTTATGCCCTTTACGCTAGATGATGGTTTGCCTTATGTATTTGTATTTATCGATGGAAAGAAAGAAGTGTTTCCGACGATTGCAGAAGCATATAAAAAAGCGTTATTGGATGCTCCTCGATTGATAAAGACGCTGCCTAACCAAAGCAATGATGTTTTTTTCGGCATGGATGCTTTTGAACAGTGGGCGAATATGCTGGAAAGTGATTTTTACCACATATCAAAAGAAGACTTTGAAGCATCAAACTGTATTGCAAGCTGGCAGTATTATTGTGTCTACATCTGCATCATAGCTACAAACATTTATTCCAAACGACATACAACCGACCGTGCTATGCATATGAATCCAGAATTAGCTAGTATAGCACCGCTACTTGATAAGGAATACAGTGCGTTGGCCGATTTAGAAAACCATTTAAAAGAAGTAGGTGGCTACTTTAACATAAACTTCGAAGTTTTACAGGATGCATCGAGATGCAAAGAAATTGCTAGTGTTATGAGGCAGTTTTCAGAAGTGTATTTACGGATATGCGATATTATTGAGAATTATAGAGACAATTAATCTTTCGATTGTTTCTATGAATTGTCTCGCACCTTAGTAAGTATTTAGTTAATTAAGTATGAGAGCTTAACTTAATTCGTCAGAAGTCCTTATTTTATAAGGACTCTGGCGAATTATCATTTCCGTGGTATTGATTCCGATTACCGTTTACTTAACAAAAAGGAAGGATCAGCCTAGCTACCTTAATTAAGATACATCTTTTTATCACGCAATACGAAAATCAAAGAAATGATTGCATATATTACAGCTGAGTACACTTGATACAAAATGTCATCCCCGCAGTAAAATGCAAGAACAAAATTGATTATATAATGAAAAAATACAAGCACAATAATATTCTGGCACTTTTCATAATAATACATCATGGTAATTGTAAACCCTATCAAACTGACTATAAATGCACCTATGTAAATAATCAATTCTATACCGCTATAGCCAGATAAAAGCCATACTGGCAAATGCCAGAAAGCCCACACAAGTCCTGTAAATATACAGGATGTAAGAAGAGTATGTTTCTGACGGTAGCCAACAAGAAGGAACCCTCTCCAACCACTTTCTTCTCCGGTTGCACCGGTGAACAGGCAGAAAAATGCGACAGCAAGTATTCCATTCGCAGGAAGACTAAAAGACTGTGTGATCGAAGTATGTGTCTGCAGAGATACAATGAAAGCACTTACCACGCAAACACCTACCACCAATAAAACAATTCTAAAAATAATTGACCATTTTATCTTAATACTTAGTTCTTGTTTATAAAATTCTTTTCTCGACATCGGAACATTCAGCTTTTTCCAAAAAATCAAAAGGACTATATTAGGCATCCAACAGTAGATCACTGTTAGTAATGTCATGAAAATACTGTCTTCTTCAAGTAGGAATTTCATCCCTAATCCAAAAGCTAAAATCAGTGCAAGTACAAATAGCCCCCAGGAACATGCATAGTTTAAAATTACATACATCTTTGCATTATACTTCATTTGTTAACTCCTCCCACTCCTTTTTAAGTACTGTTTCATCAAGACCCAGTAATTTCTCTGCTGCCTGCATTATACTTTGAAGCATACGGTGCAAAATGATGGTTTCTTTTCCAATTACTTCTTCATCCATTAAAGCCAGAGTAGCAGACAAAATAATCATAATATTATTCTCCAGTACACCATATTTCTGCTCATCATAATTATCTCTTAAAATCTTCGCCAGGATTGGTGTAAGGATACGCAGCAAAGCTATTCCGCTTTTCTGATGCATTAGCGCATTTTCAGGTTTATGCATATCGAGCATATCCTTTGTTGGCTGGCTGTCCCTTTGCTCAGTTAACCCCGCAGACATATTTACCTGCAATAAAGTCATAAGAAATCTTTTTTCATTACTAAACCCTGTTAGCATTGCTATGCCGGTACATTCCTTCTCGATTTTTTCAGCTTTACGACTTATTATTTCATCCAACACATCTTTTTTCTCCGGAAAATAATAAAAGAAAGTTCCTTTTGCAATTCCTGCCGCCTTGACAATATCGCTAACAGAGCAATTCTCGTATCCCCTTTCCATAAAGAAACGTTCACTGATTTCTACTATCTGTGTTTTTCGTTCCTCATAACCTTTCACAACTCTCATAGTATCACCCTTTTAGCATAATTGACCATCGGTCAGTTGATTGTAACAATATACCAATTTGTAATGCAAATGTCAATATGCTATTACAAGTTCAGGGTTAGTGAATTTTTTCGCACAGAAACAAAAAGGAATTTATTCACATTTCTCTTGACAAATAAATGCAGAAAAATATAATGGTATGTATACTTACTTTATGTATACTTACCATTATATTCTTGTCATTATAATTAAGGAGGTACTATGGAAATACAGGAGATATTAGGATATATGCTTGCTACGAGTTCCAAGCTAATCAAAAGAACAATGGATTATTATTTAAATACGTATCACATTACCACCTCCCAGTGGGCGGTATTAAAATTGCTTGATACCAGAATACAATTGACACAATCACAGATTGCGAATGAATTATTAGGTGATAAAGCTACCGTAGGGGAAATTATTCTTAGATTATACGAAAAGGATTATATAGAAAAATTATTTGATGAAAATGACAAAAGAGCTTATTTGATTAGTTTAACTCCAAAAGCAAAGAATGTCATAAAAGATATTGAGAGAATGGTTAATGAAGTGAATGAAAAGGCACTAGACGGATTGACTGGAGAGGATGTCCAGACATTATACAAACTTCTAAATCAAATTATAGATAATTTATCAAAGGAGGAATCACTATGACTTGGGGACAAGAGATACTGCGAGCATTGTTACTTGCTTTAGGCGCTACTGAAATAATCACAAATCTTATCTATATTATAAGAGAAAATGGAATAGAATTAGCAAGAAAACAGCATGGAGAATTGCCGGGTAATTTATCAAATAAAAAAATAAAGATCAAGGTAATATGTATGTTGCTTTCCGGAATAGCGCTATTTAGCGCCGCATTATTAAGCTACATCCTTCATTCGTATCTTCACGATTTAATTATGATAGCTTTAATGTTATTTGCCCTTTATGCAATAGTAGAAGCATTATATTATAGATATTGGAAAACAATTGGTTTTGCGCTAGTAACAATAGTATTATTACTCTGCTCAATATTCGTGTAAGATCAAACTTATTGCTTCTGTGGAGGTAGTCTCGGTGTCTCTTATCTTCTACCAAATCAAACAATATTGAAAAGAACCTTCTATATTGAATTGAAAAGGATTTATCACTATGATTGGCATTTGTTGGCATAGATTTAAAAGAATGTTATAATAGATTAATTAGTTGATAGCCGAAAGAAGTAACCTACGCAATATTGGAAATTACAGATAATGTGCTATAAAGGATGGTGTTGCAATGTCAATAAAGGAATTTGGATGTTGCGCATTTGTTATAACCTGCAGACAAGTATATCATATTGAATAGGAGTGCGTGCTTTATGTTAATGAATGACCTACTGAATATCAGTGAAGAGTGGTTGCAATATGCAATTCATTTAAATATTTTACATGAGAAAAAAGAAGATTTGCTTGAATTAAAATACAGAGTTTTAAGGAATGAAAACATAAAAACCTACCTGCATGATATTACTGATTATCACGGCACCTTAGTTAGTAACCATAAAAATCCTGAGTTGCCAATATATAAATTAATATTTCTATTAGATATTGGATTAGATTGCTCTGTTTCAGAGATTCAGACAGCGGTCAGCGAAATTATGAAGCATAAAGATAATAACGGCGTATACCAATCACTTACTAATATGCCCAAACATTTTGGAGGCAATGGAGAGGATACCTTTGGATGGTGTTTATGCGATGCGCCATTACTACTTCATGCTCTTTTAAAAGCTGGAATAGATTATGAAACACACATTATGAAAGGTGTAGATTTTCTTAGTTCCTTATTTAGTGATAATGGTTTCCCATGTGCAGTTTCTAGTGAACATGGGAAATTCAGGGGTCCTGGACGAAAAGATGACTGTTGTCCATATGCAACTCTGATCATGTTGAATTTACTCTTGGATGTTCCTGAAACAAAACATAATGATACAATAAATAAGTTAGCTAATGTTCTATTAACATTATGGGAAAATAGTCTAAATAGTCATCCATATTTATTTTATATGGGTACGGATTTTCGCAAATTGAAAGCTCCCAGCATATGGTATGATATAGTAAGTGTTGTTAATGTTTTGAATAAATGTGATACGATAAAGAATGACAAGCGTTATAGAGAAATGCTGTCAATTATACAAAGTAAGCAGACTAAAGATGGGTTTTTCACACCAGAATCCATATATCAGAAACTGAAAGGATGGGAGTTTGGACAAAAGAAAATTCCATCACCGTACTTATCTTATTTATGTTTGAAGCCACTTGGACAAATATAATATTATAAAACAAATTAAATAGTGCGCAAGCTCTCTCATATGCTATAGGAAGTCAATCAAAAATGGGAAATTGACTTCACAAATCAAGAAACGTATAATTATGATAAATAGCATTTAACCTTATACCTATTTGAGGAGGACAAATTATGAAATTAAAACGTTTGCTTAAGCTCCATGCGATTCTGTAACAGGCAAATACGTGTGGAGCGTATCTATAGATTTGCCATTCATTCATGAATAGTACAGAATCCGCATTCTAAAGAAATATTAGAATAAGGAGCAAGTACTGAATGAAATATATAAATGCATTGAATGTATTTCCTCATGAGTTATTAGTTGAGATTCGAAAATACATCCCTGAAGGCTTTCTATACATTCCTGGAATAAGCAAGAGAAAAGATTGGGGAAGCGTCTCTGGTCAAACAAGGGAATTGACTATTAGAAACAGAACAATCTTTAAAGATTTTCAAGATGGGAAAACAGTTGTTCAACTTTCAAAAGAGTATTATTTATCTGAAAGTTCGATTTATCGAATACTTAAAAATTACAAGTAATATTTGAATAGGGCATTTACAGAATTGAGTTACGCTACACGGATATTCTCTTTTTTGTGAAAGCCCTATTTTATTATTATTTATTTAAAATGATTGTAATAATCTATATTCAGGTTTTTATGATAGAATGGTGTTAGTGATCACAACCACTTGAAATATCCATGGCAAAAGCCTTGTAGAACACTAAAAATAAGTATTGTAATCAAAGGAGAAAACTATATGGAGTTCAACAACTATAAAACTCTTTCCTCTGATGTGAAAGAACAAATTAGAAATGTAACAGATGCTTGGCTGAAATGTATAGGAGATGCTGTAACAGGAATTTACTTACACGGCTCTATTGCATTAAATTGCTTTGTAGAAGGTACAAGTGATATTGATATATTAATTATATGTAGCAGACGATTAAGCCGTGACGAGAGACTTTTCATATCAAAAAATATAATTGAAATAGACTGCAAACCTTCTCATCTCGAAATGTCCGCAATATGGATAAACGACTTAAACCCTTGGAAACACCCGACACCTTGTCAATTTCACTACAGTGATTCCTGGACTGAGCATTATAGAAATATGTTGATTGGTAATATTAAGGATAGTTTTATCGTAGATGAAGATTTTTGTGATGCGGATATTGCCAGTTATGTTCATCTTATCAATCAAAGTGGTATTTGTATTTATGGAAGACCTATAAAAGATGTCTTTCCTGCTATACCAGAGAGTGATTTTTGGAACTCCATTAGCTGTAATATTACCGAGTATGATTTTCAAGCATACAATCCAAGATATTTTTCAAGCAACATCTTAATTCTGGGACGTATTTTATCATATAAAAAAGAAAAACGCATATTGTCAAAATATGAAGGTGGTTTATGGACACTTAATTATGTACCTGAAAGATTGAAATACATTATTGATCATGCTATAAAAGAATGGTATTCAAAAGAAAAGGGTCTCGAATATAAAAAGGAAGATTTAGATGAGCTAAGGCAGTTGTTAATAAACGAGATACAAGACTGATGAATAGATCAGATTTTATATGGCCTGGGGACTCTATTACACGCATGATCGAAAGCAGTATCTGATCAGAATATCGTGTTTTGGTGCAGCGATGTCCGTATCCGTAATAAAAAATCCGCTATGATTACTGAAATGAAAAAACTTAGGACGGTGTTATCATGAATCATGTCGAAAATACCATTTATGATATGATGGTCTATATTAATTTAAGCCTGTTTGAGCATATCACTTTAGACGGATTGTCAGAAAGATTTTCTTATTCAAAATATCATTTGCACAGGAAGTTTAAAGAGGTTGCCGGTGTAACTCTAAATGAATATATTAAGAAAAGACGAATAGAAAACAGTATTTACTATTTGTCGGCCAATCCGGCTTCAGTTATTACTGAAGTCGCCAGCTACTGCGGTTTTTCTTCAGCGACCTATTCCAGAGAATTTCGAAAGGTATTTGGCCGGACTCCTATTGAATGGCGTAATATTTATAAAAAGGATACCGGCGAATTAAAAAATAGCAACATTTGCAAAAACTATGAGCAATTTATTGATTACAATAATGATGGGATCCCAAATGAAATTAAAAATATCTGTGTTGCAGAAATTAATCCAAAAAGGATATCTGCAAAAACCTATTATGGTAACTATTATGATGAAAAAACCAGTGCTATTTGGAAGCAAATCAAAGAAAGCAAAACTAGTAACGGACAGTATGTATTAATTTCAATGAACTCTCCTGCTGTGACTGACAGAAATACCTGTTTATATATGCTGGGATTTGAAAGCAGTTATAACATTTTAGAATTGAGCCCAATCGTAATTGACGGTGGAGATTATATTATAATTGACTATCATGGCTCAAGAGAAAAATTAAGAGAGATTTATACCTGGATCATAAAATTTTACCTTCCCAAAAAAGGCTTAAAGTATGATTATCGTTTACAGTTTCATGAATATATCGATGTTCCGGATTTGGGTAAAAGTATAGTATCCTGTAAAATATATATACCTGTCTGCTATACATAAACAATGATTGGTTTGCAACAAAAAGCGCTAAGAAAGGTAGGTATGTTACATATGCTGATAAGTAATTTCAACTTAGTGAAACAAAAGAGAAATAACACCTGCGGATATGCAACAGCGCAAATGATTTTGTCGTATTTAGAAGGACAAACTATCAATGAGGATATTCTTTTTGAAAAGGAACCTTTTGATTCAATCGGTATTACCTTCCTTAAACTGATTGATGTTTACAGAAAATATTTAACCGCTCACAATGCAGAAATTGTCTATGGTGACATCGAAAAGATGTCAGAGGTAATAAGAAATAGCCTTCAGTCTAATCTCCCATTACAGTTCCAATATCTTACCAATGATTCCATGGGCGATGGGAAACCGATACTGCATTACTCAGCCCTGATCGGTTATGATGATGAAGAAGGAACTTACTCTCTTGCTGACCCCTATGGTAGTTTTAAAAAACTTAAGAAAGAAGAATTTTTTGAAGCTGTTTCCTTTCGAAACGAGTGCTTACCCGATATTATTAAGCAAAAATATCCAAGCAATATGATGATAAGGTTTTTGAAAAGGCCCGTCTGAAAAGATGGACCTTTTTGCTACATTGACTTCCTTTATTAGGAAAAGTATAATTAGATAAATTTGTATTTACATTCACAAACGAAATACATTAGGAAATAACCATAGAATGGAGCGCGAGATAGTTATGAAGAAGCTAATAAAGAAAGTTCTGCTGGCAATTGCTGTAGTATTCGCAGTTTTAATCGTTGGATTGATTATAAATAACAGATTATTCTATTTCAGATATAATCATACAGAAACCAAAAAGGATGATCTATCAGAGGAAGATGTCAACCGTATTCATCATATTTATCGCTACTTATCCGAAGAAGGAAGCCGTATATTCGCTGATTTTAACGGCGAAGATATGGACCTCCTTCTGTATAATGAAGCTTATGAATTTCTGTTTAGTGATTTCGAACCATCCGGGCAGGAATGGAGCTATATCGGAAAAGATGAATATTTAAATAAGCTTATCTATAGAAGAATAGCAGCAAATTCCCAAGCTTTTGCTGTAAAAATCGATTCATCATGGGTTGGAAGCTTTGCTACACTTGATACCTATCATAAAACAATGTTGCGTGAATTGCCGATATTCTTTCCCCCTCAGCTGGTGGCTGCTGACGAGCAGTATTATAAAGCACTTGTGATACACGAAATGACTCATGCATATCAGGGTAAGTATAATCCTAACCGAATCGATGAAGCAGAACATATCGAGAGTATATATAATACATATGACTCAAATAACACCTTCAACACATTACTGATACAGGAAGCAAAGTATCTTGAGACAGCGCTACAATCAGATGATATGGACAGTGTTCGAAGGAATACAGAGCTCTTCCTGCAAACCAGAGATCAGAGACGAAAAGAGTGTCAAATGACTGCGGAGGATATTGCAGCAGAGAAAGAGTTTGAATGGCTGGAAGGCCTGGCGCGATATGCAGAATGGAAAGCATCACAAGGCTCCTCATCTCCGATCGCAAAAGGATTATCTAATATATCTGATAAAGTGAAAACAAGAAGTGACGACCGATCTTATACCCTGGGTATGGCAGAATATATCAATATTCTAAAACTAGATAAAAGCTATGAGCAGACTGTTTTACAAGAAAATGTAGCTCTTGAAGATATTCTGTCAGAATTATGCAAAACTATAGAATAAGAAACAGTTATAAAATGAGCAGACACAGTCAAGCGCCTGCCTGATATTTTTGATATGCTTTTGGGAGGAGTCTATATGCATGCGTGGGAAGCGATACAGAAATCGGTGAATTACATCGAAGAGCAAATCGGTGAAGATATTAAAATAGAAGAATTGGCTGAGCGCTCGGCACTTTCTCTATTTTATTACCAGCGATTATTCACGCGGCTGGTCAAAAAGCCGGTACGGGAATACATTAAGCTACGCAGGTTAGCGAGAGCCTGCGATGCGCTTCGTGATAAGCATAACCGCATTCTTGATGTTGCGTTGAACTATGGATTCGATAGTCACGAAACCTTTACCCGGGCATTTAAGGACGCTTACGCTATTACCCCGGCGCAGTACAGGGACAAGCCTGTCGTATTAAATCATTTTGATAAACCAGATTTATTACTGAGTTATGCTATGGTCGACGAGGGCGTGCCACTTATTAGCGACGGATTAGTCCTGCAATATAACCGTAAAATTCTGGAGGAGCCGATAAACTTTCTCGGAGTGAAGGATTTTTGGCATTTCAAGAGTGGTAAAATGCTCGGTGAAAGGACCGAAGTGTCCGAACCCGCTGCTATCTGGCAGAGGTTTATTGATGTTCGCAAAGATATCCCGTGCATCCCCGGTGGGCGTTGGCTTAGCGTTACATATCATGGCGATGCACCGGAAGGTTACTCAACTTATTTTGCCGGAGCAGAGGCAGAATTGAATGCGGAGGATCCCCGCTTTACAAGCTGGCAATTGCCTGTGCGGGAATACATCGTTTGCGAGTTTGAGGCGGAGAATTTTGAGCAGCTATCGGCTTCCTTGGGCAAGATGATGAAATTTACGCGGTTTTGGCTTAAAAAGCATGGTTTGATTGCAGACGGCTTTTTTCCTGAGATGCACTATCAGAATTCGTACAAAATGGCGTATATGGAAATGTGGATTCCGTTCAAAAAAAGAGAGAATTAAATAGGAGGAATGAGTTATGAGTAAGTATGAAGAAGGATTAAAATTAATTGAAGAACGGTGCGGCAACGGCAAAGATAATCTTCTCTCCCTTGCAACGATCGCGATGGAATTGAATGCTGACGGAAAACCCCGACCTTATGTCCGTGATGTGGATGCTTATTATGAAGACGGTGTGTTTTATATTGTTACTTGGGCTAAATCAACTAAAATGCAGCAAATAGCGCATAACCCTGAGGTTGCATTTACAGTATGCTCCGAGTGGTTTTCCGGAAGTGGAACAGGCGAAAATCTCGGATGGGTTTTAGACCCTAAGAATGCTGAGCTAAGAACGAAATTACGTACGGCTTTTGCTGTTTGGTACGACGAAGCAAATAATGAAAAAGACGAGAATTGCTGTATTTTAGCTGTCCGTATCACAACCTGCACAGTAATGAAGGATCACGGCGCTGTACGTTACAATATGGACTTTGTAAATAAAGTTGTGATACAATAGCTTTAAGAATCAACCATCAGAAAATTGGTGCAGGTTACTAATATGAGGAGGTAGCAGTTTTATGGATGACGAATTAAAAATCAAGATGTACTCCTTTACAGTGGATTGTGTAGAGCCGCAGGAATTAGCAAAATTTTATGCAGCACTGCTCAAGTGGGACAGCATGCTAATCGATGAAGATTGGGCATGTGTGTACGCACCGGGAACCAATCAGGGATCCTATCCCTCTATATTATTTCAACGTAATCCTACATATCAACCGCCCGTGTGGCCGGAAAGACCCGAAGCACAGCAGCAGATGGCACATATGGACTTCGCCGTGAATGATTTAGAAAAGGCAGTTCAACATGCAATCCAGTGTGGAGCAACTGCCGCAGAGGAGCAATTCTCGGATCAGTGGAGAGTGATGTTTGACCCTGCCGGACACCCATTCTGCTTATGTCAGATGAAATCAGTTATGGAGAGTGCCCATTTTGCATTATTATAGAGCAGTATGAAAGGGAAAGGTAATCACGCAATCGATCAAGCGATCGAGGTAATGATATTAAATGATAGCAGGAAATGGAGTGATCAAAGTGTTACAGATTTCCGATCATGGTTTTCATGGGATTTTCTATCCAACTACTACAAAAGACAAAGCACTCATTGTGATTTCAGGGAGTGATGGTGGGATAACGTGGGCAAAACAAATCGCAGAGTTATTTTCTGGCAAGGGTATTCCAGCGCTTGCTGTTGCTTATTGGGGAATGAAGGACATGCCGAAAAATCTTTCTCTTATTCCGATTGAGACAATCCAATCAGCAGTATGCTGGTTAAAGGAACAGGGCTATCAAGAGATCGGTATCTACGGCGTTTCAAAGGGGGCTGAGCTTGCTTTGACTTCTGCCAGCTTCCTTCCTCAGATCAAGTTAGTGATTGCAGTCTCTCCTGCCTGCTGCATCTTTGAAGGAATTGCAAAACCAGCTTATAGTGGGACTTCCAGTTGGACCTGGAATGGCGATCCCCTGCCTTATGTTTCCTTCAAAGGTATTTCAGTAAATATTTTAAAAGACTTTCTTAAAAATCATGAATTCGGTTTTGTGAAACATTATCTTAAAGTGCTTGAAACCGAGAAAAATGAAGAAAACTTCATAAAAGTAGAGAAAATCAATGGACCGATTCTTTTATTGTCTGCCAAAGAGGATGCGCAATGGCCATCTGCTATCATGGGAACTATGGTTTGTGACCGCTTAAAGGAGAAGGCATTCCCTTTTCCCTTTCATCATGAAATATTTTCTCCCGCAAGTCACATACTTAATCCGATTGCTTCAAATAAGCTTAAGAAGATCCTGAGGTTTGCATATAAAATGGAGAGAAAACATCAAAAGGAATGTGATGTAGCCAGAGATAAAGCATTACAAATGTCTCTAGATTGGATTGCTCAATTATGAGTTAAATCACACCCCAAATCCTCCAGCCATATCCTTATCTTCTCTTGTGCTTCTTCTTCATCCTTTAGCTCATCTTCTGTTAATGTAAGCCCTTTTTGTACCTCTGCATCCGGAATGGTTTCTTCAAACTGAGTAAAGAAATCTCCTGCTACACTTCCACAGGTACAAAAAGGCGCCACCCTTTTCCCTGCAAGATCATACTGAGAAAGAAAAGACATTACCGGTGGAGTTACAGAAAACCACCATACCGGCGATCCGACGATTATTAGATCATAGGTATCAATGTCGGTTACTGAGTTCTTAAGCGCAGGTTGAAAGCCTTCCTTGACCTGTTCTTTGCCGAGGTTCTCCATTTCTGTTCTGCTTTGAACCTTAGAATAATCAAAATCCGGCTCTATCTCAAATACTTCTCCCTTGGTAAAGTCTTTTATCATATTAGCCACCTGATTCGTATTTCCAGTCAATGAAAAGTATACAATCAGAATCTTAGTTGGCTTAGTACTTCCGTCCTCTACTGTTGCTTGTCTTGATACTTCTGACGACACAGTCTTACCATCATATTGACCGTCTGAATTTCCTCTTTGTTTTATACCCAAAAATATGCTCATAGATAAAAAAATAACAGCAAATAAGATTAACGATATCATTCTCACCGATTTTTTCATGAAGCTCCCCCCTCAAACTCATACTGCACCTTGACCATCCAAACATAATACGCTATACTTTCTTATATCTTCTTATATGAATTTCATATATTCTAATAGGCATCATATCACAAAAAGGAATATATTGTCAATCTCATATATGAATTTCATATATTTTTCCCTATGATATTTACTATATTCAATCTTTATGAGGAGTATTATATGTCCAGAGTAAATAATAGTTACTATGCAATCCTTGGAATACTAAGTATCGGTCCCATGTCAGGTTATCAGATTAAGTCCTGGGTTGATGAAGGCGTCGGTTATTTTTGGGATATTGATTATAAACAGATCTATCCAACACTGAAGAAACTGGTTGATTCCGGTCAGGCTACCTTCGAAGTTATAAAATCAGGGAGAAGGCCGGAAAGTAAAGTATATATGCTTACCGAACCGGGAATGGAGAAATTACAAGAATGGTTGATCAAACCTATTCAGGAGGGAAAGCAGAGTACCCCAGAACTGATGTTAAAATTATTCTTCGGTCATCTTATCCCTATTGAGACAAATATTAAACATCTCGAAAGGTATAGAGCTTTCAATAACACTACAATGCAAAAGTTGGAGGAAATCAGTGATTGCCTGGAGGGGGAAACAGAGAAAGATGCTTTTTGGCATTACCGAATGGCGACTGTAAATAGAGGGAAGCTGCTTCGCAAGACAGAAGTGGAATGGTGTAATCAAACAATGGAATATCTTCGCTCAAATATATAATCCTGTAGCTGTAACGTTTTGCATGAAGTTCGGTGGAGAAAATGAACCATTTTCATGCACAATACGATACAGCTCCAGGCTTTCAAGACAATCAAAGCAACACTCAATTAATTATCCAGCTTAAACTTAAGTACAATTTCTTTCAGGCTTTTCGCATTATTCATGCTCTTTTCAGCCATTTGATTTGTTTCATTGGACATACCGACAACTTCGGAGGTCTTGTCTGCAATATCAGAAACGCCCAAGGATGATTGCTCCATGATGGTATTAATACCCGCAGCAGATTCAGTAATCTGATTTGTTATTATATTCAATGCCTCCATTGATTCATTGATCGTCAGAAGCATAGCCTTAATTGAATCTGCATCCTTACCATATTGATCACTAGCCGTAACGATTTCCTGCAGATCCTTGATTGCTGTTCCTTCGATAAAATCAATGGATTGTCCCAGACAGATTGCAAGACCCTCTACCGCAGAAACTGTCACTCCGATGATTTTCTCAATTTCAATTGCAGTCTCATTCACAGTACTTGCTAATTGCCTGATTTCATTCGCAACTACCGCAAAGCCTTTCCCTTGTTCTCCGGCTCTGGCAGCTTCGATGGAAGCATTCAATGACAGGAGGTTTGTCTGTTTAGCCACACTTTTAATAATATTGGTCAGCTCGTCGATCTTGTTGATTGCTTTTGCCTGTAACAAAGCAGCCTCTGACTTATTCTTAACATCCAGGAACAGGCTATTTGCCTTTTCAGTCTTCTCGGTATTTGAAACTTTTATGATATCTGCTCTGTCCTTAATCTCCTCCGCCAGCTTTTTGCCTGTCGTGGATTTTTCCGTTACCTCATTTACACTCGTTGAAATATTATAGATATTATTCTTAATTTCCTCTGTCGTAGCAGATGCCTCTTCCATACTGGCTGCCAGCTCCTGTGCTGTAGCAGAGTTATCACTCGAGCTACCGTAGGTCTGTTTCGCAATCTGTTCCAGTTTCTCTGCATTCTCATCAATGATTTTAGATGTATCATGGATCTCAAGCATAAACCTGTTGAGGCTATTACGCATCTCTTCTATCCCATGATTCATGATTCCGATTTCATCTTTTCGTCCGGCAAGCTTAGTATCATTTTCATCTGTTGTCAGATCTAACCGGGCAAACTTATTCACTTTACTTGTAATTTTTTTAATCGGCTTTGTGATCTGAAGTGAAATAATTTCTCCGATAACTAAGCTTACCAATACAAAGATTATTCCAAGGAGTACATTCAGTCTCGTCATTCGATCGCTTTCAGAGAAGAAATCACTCTTAACCGCATAGATTCCGACACTCCATCCGGGAGAATTTTCTATCGGTGCATATCCGATATAGATCTTCTCTCCGGTCTCTTTATCCACATAATTCCCAGTGCCGGATTCACCAGGTTCCAAAGCAATCATATTGCCGTAAATTGCTTTTAAATCCTCCGGAGCACTATTATTATCAAAGGTTTCCGGTGTTCTGGTACCTGTCGTATCCTCACTGTTGACTGAACTGATGATATCGGTATTCTTATTAATAATGAATGCCCGTCCATGCTCCCCAATTTCTATCTTTTCTATCATACTATCTAAAGCATCACGCCCTGATGTAGCCAACAAAACACCCTTCAGCTCACCGCTTGGCAATCCGTTTTTTATAACATGAACTGCGATCTGGAAGGTATACTTACTTGACGCATCCGCTTCATCAGCCTTAACAGCATCTGATAATGCCACCCCATTTTTAATCGCACTTTGATATAGATCAAGTCCGGAATAGTCTTTTCCGTTATTTATACTCTTGCCGTTACTATCAATAAACATAATATTAGAAAAATCATACCTTGAACTAGAGAAAGAAAGAGTTTCCTTTCTACTATCATCCGTCATTTCCTCACGACATAAGGCATTCCCCGCAGCGTTTGCCTCTGTTATGTAATACTTCATCTGAGTCTGAATCTGTAATGCTGTCTCCTGGGCCATATCATCCAGGGAGGATTTCAAGGCATACTCTGTACTCTGCTTCATGGAGTTTAAAGCGATACTGCTTTGGATCACAGTCAATACAATGACAACCAAGACAATTGATAATGCAATCTGTAGGCTTAAAAGCCTCTTCTTAATGAAATCCGACTTTCCTTCAACTACCTTTTTTCTTATTTTCTTGTTAATGTTTATTTTGGGGGCCCTCAGTTTTCCCATTGTCATTATCTCCTTTGCAGATAAGTAAAACTTCTTAGCAAATAATACTTAAAATAGTATTAATTAGTTGATTTCCTCGACTTATTATAACATATATTATTAATCTTTACTATTATTATATAATAGGAATTGCATTTCTTTTAATATTATTATAGAAATTTGTTAATATTTTGAAATTTTTTTCTATATTTATATCTTTGGTAATTTATCTTCATCTCTTTCTGAGTAAGAGGGAATTTTCCAATGACGAGCTATTGCTGGATAAAAAATACAATGATATAATATGAGTCAATTACTGTGAAGTAGTTCTAGCGAAAGCTTCCCGGATCATTGACTTCTCCGGGAAGCAGTTGAAGCAAGGAAATTCGGGGAAACATTATTTTTCATTAAATTATGAAGTGGGAGGAACAAAAAATGCATGTAAATGAAATAAAGGATCGGCTAGTACGTGATTTATCTCATAATGATAAGATTAAGGGAATAGGTCAAACAGGTGACATCAGCGCTGCCCTGGTACCAGGTTACAGTGATATTGATCTATTTGTATTATGCACCTCAATTCCCTCGGAGGAAGAACGCCAGAGTGTATATATCCGGTACTCGGCTGAATATTCAAATTGCATGATGAATGTTTGTCATGGTGGAATTTGGGGTTATGGAGATATCCTGATCATTGACGGAATTGATGTCATGTTTATGTATTTTACGATTGAAGAGATGGGTCAGTATCTTGAGGAAGTTTTGCAGGGTAGACATTTAGACAGAGAAGGAGGCTTCTATCCGACCGGACGCCTTTCCAGTATCCAGAACATCAGTATTCTATATGAAGATCATGCAGAATGGACCTCCATGAAGGAAAAAGTCAATCAACCTCCCATCGATCTTTATGAGAAACTATTCAATTATCATCTTCAACGGGTGATTGACGAAGAAGATCTGGGGCGGGTACAGCTGCGGAAAGAGATCCTGTTCTACCATAGTGTGTTGGAAAATTCTCTTGACCATTTATTACAGGCATTGTTCGCATTAAATCTTACCTATTTTCCAAGCAGAAAGAGGAGCGAGCAATATATCGTGACTTTTCGGAATAAGCCGGAGCATTGTTATGATAGACTTCTGAATGTAGTTAAAAATTCGGTTTCAGATAATACGATAGAACAATCCATCGAAGAATTAAGAAGCATCACTATGGAATTAGTACAACTCGGTAAAAATCTTTTCACAAATAAATAGTTCCCAAAGCAAGCAATAATCTGACATACTGGTGTCATATTAACAATGATATCATTGATGAAAAAAGGAGGGCTTATGAATCAATTAGAGCAGCTGCTTAAAATCAGTGAAGAAACTATGCGTTTTATGCGTGGGAATTATGTTTTGGACGAGCAATCCAACGGCAAGAATGAACTAAAATTTCGTCATGGTCAGAAGACGATTTTGACGATCAACATTTACGAGGATAAATTTGTCTTTCTTATAATATTCGGAAAAGCAGAACGAGAAAAATTCGAAATGGAAAGAGAAAGCTTTTCTAAATACATGCAAGATTTTTATGATATCTCAAAGACTTACCACGATGGTAAATGGATGTTTATTGATGTCACCTCCTTGGATATCCTTGATGAAGTGAAACATTTAATCCTGATTAAGAAGAAGCCAAATCGCAAACCTTTTCCGAAAGAGAACGCCGTATTCGGAAAATGCGGTCATAGGTGTGATTTATGCATCCACTATATCGGAGGCACGATCAGCGATACTTTCCGGGAAGAGTTGAAAATACGATTATCAAGAGTATATGGTAATGCTGATTGGGCAATGCAATGTTCGGGTTGCGGTACATCAGGTTGTCACACCAAAGATGAACTATGTTATCAGCTGAAATGTGCAGCTGATAAAGGGTATGATACCTGCGTATCTTGTAACCAATACCCTTGTACCAATGCTACTGCTGCGTATTCTAAGATTGAAGCGAAAAGTATTCTTGCAGATGATGTGACTTGGGCAATTTTACCGTATGTACCTTACCAGTACGGAAATTAAAACTAAAACTTGAGGAGGGATGCGAAATGTCATTTTCAGAGGTTAAATTATTTCAGGTAAAGCCTGATAAACTCGATGAATTCGAGAGTCTCGCAAAGGAAATGCTGGCACTGCAAAAAGAACTTGTCGGGAACCTTGATATAAAATACATGAAAAGATTTTTTATCTTTGATAAAATTGGAGAGATGCCAAGACCACTAACGAAAATTGTTAGGTGCGTTAAGTACTACTCGTATTGGCAATTTGATACAATCGAGAACTATTCCGCCGCAACCTCATGGTTCTTCGATCATTTCGAGAAAAGATTGGCCAAATTACTCATTATGCCCTTTGATATTATGTGTGGAGAAAGTATCGAGGAAAGTTGCCAAGAGATGGTATAAGCTTGTTTTTAATTGTAACCGGTGTGAGTACGTTTAAAAATGCCGGTTGCATCTGTGTGAATCAATAAGTATCGCAAGCCTTTGCACTGCCTCTCATAAGCCAGACCGAAAAGTCCAACATCTTTGAGATCCGTCAAAAGCCTGCGATATTTTTACGTTCTATCTTATACAAACAAAATTATATTATGAACTTAGTCTATCAGTTTTCTAGAGACAAGCAGGAAGCGATGCTCCTGACTTTCGATAAATCCATACTTCTCCATCCTTCTTTGAAGCTCACAAAGCTTCAGATAACAACCTTCTACAGAGAAGCCGGGAAATTCCCAGGGAATGATTTTAGCGAAATAGACGATAGCACCAACATCAAAGAATCGAAGGGACGGATATTCCTCTCCTGTCATTAAAATCTCGAAGCCATGGTCTAGAAAGCTCTTTTTCTCACTCTCCAGAGCAAACCCGGAATACTGAAGCACAAAATCGTCGATTAGAAACTGTGAAAGCACTTCGTTATTGCTCCCTCCCACCTGCTGGGTAATAAACATCCCTCCGTGCCTTAGAACACGTCGCACCTCATCCAAATCATAGGCTTCATGTCTGCTGATCACGATATCGAAGGAAGAATCAGCATAAGGAAGATTATGATCTGATATGGGTTTTCTCACAGTAATACCTAGAGGCTCCAACTTTCTCTTGCAGAGCTGGTAATTTGGTTCCCAGCTTTCTGTGATTGAAGTATTATGATAGAGGTGTCCAAGCGTTAATAGGAATTCTCCTCCACCAGTGCCCAGATCAAGTAGTTGCTTCTCAGGTGATAGATACTGTTGCACAATTTTTGCATAGTCCCAAGATAAAGGGGCTTCTTCCCATCTGTTCTCAAGTCTAGTGAAATCCCAACCCGAGAAAGCGGCCTGTTCCTCAGATAGCCATAGTTGTTTTAGTTCTTCATTTTTCATATCATTCTGCTCCTTTTAATTTAGTCATAGATAACAAGCTGAAATGGTTTATTTCACTTGTCAAAAATTAATCGGTGCAGTGCTGACAGCGTCAGATACTCGATGCAATGGCTGTCTTACTGCACCGAGCTGTTATCTCGCATCTTCAACATCATGTTTTCTTCCTTTCCTGACTTATCGACAATGTAACGCTGATAAGCATGTTAATAGGAAAATTATAGCACATGCAGCTTTTTACAGCAATCGAAATGGTACTTAATATATGCTGATTGATGGTACTTAATATATGCTGATTGATGAATGGCTCCTATCTATGCTGATTGACTTCATTTATCAGTAAAAGTATAATAATACATACAACCAATTCCAAAACGGACCAAATATTCAGTGGTATTACATTAAAATAAGCTTTTTATGATATATAACTATCATAGTAGGTAAAAAGTATAATTTTCGGAGGGAAATAGAATGCTGGAATTTAGATATGATACACAGCTATTAATAGAAGGAAAAAACCTGGATGAAGAAATAATCTATGATTATTTTACCGGCAATTTCAAAGGAGATTGCTTATTGGCTGTAGGGGATGAGGAATTAATCAAAATTCATTTCCATACGAACGAACCCTGGAAAGTACTCGAGTACTGTTCCACACTGGGTGAAATCTATGATATCGTGGTTGAGGATATGGATCGGCAGGCAAGAGGTCTGCAAGGATAATAAATATGAGGCAAGATGACAGCACAGACGGAGTGTTAACACAGTACTTATGGAGGTAAGGCATGTCAAATATCGAAATCATCAGGGCATATGAAGGTAATTTAAAGGATATCTCTCTGAATATTCCCAAAAACAAGCTGGTTGTCTTCACCGGTCTTTCGGGCTCCGGTAAATCGACTCTGCTCATCGATGTCCTATTTAACGAATGCCAGAGGCAGTACCTGGAAGCCATCACCTTGCAGGGTATTCATAAGCCAAAAGTAGAACGCATCCGCGGAGCTTCCCCGGCGATTGCAATTACACAAAAAGATGTCAACAGTAATCCCAGGTCCACCGTAGGAACCTTGACCGATCTTTATACAGATCTTCGTATGGTATATGAAAAGCTGGGAACGAGGAACTGTCCTCATTGTGGGGAACTAATTTCAGCCGGAGACTGTATCGAAGAAACCGAGAAGCAGGGTGATGATTTTTATGTCTATATGTTTTGCTGTAAATGCGAAAAAAGGATGGATAAGGTTACGCGAACGCATTTTTCCTTTAATACACGGGAGGGCGCGTGCTCTACCTGTGAAGGCTTAGGTAAAATCCATTCCATCCGGAAGGAACGCATTGTGAATGAAGCTCTTTCCTTGGAGGAGGGCGCAGTAAGCTACTGGGAGAAGCTCTACGGTACCTATCAGATTTCCGTACTTTATGCCGCCTTTTCACACTATGGGATTCCCATCCAACCGGGCACCCCAGTGAAGGAATTTAGTGAAGTACAGAAAGCGATTCTGTATGACGGAATGAATTGTGATTTGGTGAAAAAGAACTTCCCCGATCAGAAGCCTCCTAAAACTGTGATTGCAGGCAATTTCGAGGGTGTGCTGTCGGTACTCTGGCGCCGGTTAGCCGAAAAGAATGGAAATGCAAAGCAACTGGAGGATTATTTTGATATTGTAGAATGCCCCGATTGTAAGGGTGAAAGGCTTTCGGAATTAAGCAGAAGCATTTTGGTAAATGAGACACGACTGCCACAGCTATCCCAATTTTCTCTGGAACAGCTCAAACAGTGGGTTAATGACTTAACAGCTACATTGACAGCTCAGCATACGGAGCTTGTCAATGCCTATCTGCTTGACCTAAACACCAAGCTCACACGCTTAATCAATGTAGGGCTGGGTTATCTCACTGTCGATCGGCAGATTATCACTTTATCGGGTGGAGAAATGCAGAGGTTAAGGCTTGCCGCATTACTGGATTCCGATCTGTCCGGGGTAATCTACATCCTGGACGAGCCAACCGTCGGTCTCCATCCCAAGGATACGGCGGGGTTAATCAGTATCCTTCAGAGATTACGCGACTTGGGGAACTCCGCACTCGTCATCGAGCACGATGAGGATGTCATGGCTGCTGCGGACTTTATCATAGATATCGGTCCCGGCTCCGGGAAATACGGCGGTGAAATCGTTGCTGCCGGAACCCTGGAGGAGATTAAGCAAGCGGATGCTTCCGTTACAGGAAAATATCTAAGCCTTCCGCATCCCGGGAAAACCAAATTCAGAAAAGAGATTGGTACGATACACATCCAATCCGCAAATAAATTCAATCTGAAAAACATCAATGTCACGATACCTGTCGGATGCCTCACTTCCATAACCGGGCCTTCCGGCTCCGGAAAATCCACTTTAGTCTATGAGGTACTGGCACAGAATGAGCAGCTCTCACAAAATAATCGGGTGATCGGCCTTGCGCAGTTCGATGGGGTCATCAAGATTGAGCAATCGCCAATCACCAGGATGAAGCGCTCCAATGTGGCAACGTATTCGGAGGTCTACTCGGAAATCAGAACCATCTATGCCAAAACCGAAGCTGCAAAACAAGCGGACTTGACCGCAAAGCATTTTTCCTTCAACTCTCCCGGCGGAAGATGCGAGAATTGTGAGGGTCTGGGTTATGTGGAAAGCAATATGCTGTTCTTTAGCAATACAGAGGTGGTTTGCCCGGTCTGCAATGGCAATCAGTTCAATGATAACGTATTGTCAGTACGATACAGAAATCAATCCATCAAGGATGTTCTGAAATTGTCTGTGGAGGATGCAGCCCATTTCTTTGAGGATCAACCCCAGATTCTTCGAATCCTGAAGCTTCTAATCGATGTTGGGCTTGGATATCTGGAACTGGGGCAATCTCTTACCACTTTGTCAGGAGGGGAAGGTCAACGCCTGAAGCTTGCTAAGGAATTGATCGGTAGCAGCTCAGGAAAAAGAAATCTCTATTTATTGGACGAACCCACCACAGGCTTGCATCCGAAGGATATCGAACATTTTCTGGTTCTTTTGAACCGGATGGTGGATGCGGGCAACACAATCGTGGTTGTAGAACATAATCAGCAAATCATCAGAAACAGTGACTGGGTCATCGATCTTGGCCCTGAGGGTGGAGAAAAGGGCGGTGCGGTAATATTTACAGGAACTCCCGAGGAAATGAAGACCTCAAGTAGCAGTGTGACAGCCAGGTACTTATAGCTACCGGCCGATATCAAAAAACAAAAAACAGGACTGTTTTTAATAGTATTTGACTAAAAAGCGAACGGACTTGCTTCCCTACATACCCGTTGGAAGGCAAGTCCATTTGCGTCATAAGCCTTAATGGTCCAAGTCAATCACAATTGCTTAACTCCGAGAATATTCTATTAGTTTGAGCCTTAATGCTTCGTATCATAATATTCCATTGCTTTACCGACAAATACCGAGGAACCTTCCCCATAGATTTTATCCATAGCTTTGATAATCTCTTCCACTTCTGCATATCCATGGTAGATATTGCGAAACATTTCACTGATATCCTCCATTTGGCATAGCTCCTGAAATATACTCTTCCATTTGGCGATCAGCGGTTCCAGCTCCGGATGACTCACATCGTTCTGCTCTTTATAGGAAGCAAGCTTTTGGAAGGTATCATCCAATTTCATCTGTAATTTTCCCATGCCTTCCCTTGGGATGGGCGGTGCCTCCTTCAGTGCTTCGATATATTTTTTCACGCTCCCGTAATACTTAATCGCAGATTCCTTTACCCTATCCTCATGCTCCATCATGTTACTGATAAACCCTTCGAGGCTTCCATATTGTTTGATTAAGACTTGTTGGTATTCTTCGTCAATCAGCATCAGTCTGTTCCTGATTACTTCTTCCAACTCATTATGTTCAAATATACTGAAATCCAAGATATCCTCTCCTTTTAGGATTTGATCCATCTGTTCAATCAGTCTGGTCAAGCGGTTTCTCTTCGCGAGGAGTAATTCCATCTGATCCCTGATTGCCTCCTTACGGTCGAAATCAGGCTGATTCAATATGTTCATTATTGTTTTCAGAGGCAAATCCATCTCTTTAAAAAACATGATCTGCTGCAACCGCACAAGCGAAGCCTCGTTGTACTTCCGATATCCGTTTGCCTCGACGCAGCATGGTTTCAATAATCCAATCTTATCATAATAATGTAATGTTCTTATACTACTACCGGTGAAAATGGCCAATTCATGAATAGTCATCCTTTTCCCTCCTTCCACTTAAGATTACACTATGACCTAAGGTCATAGTCAATAAATATTTTACAGTTTTTACAATTGTTCATTTGTAAAAATTATTCTAAGCTCTATTGCCCGGTATTTAAAAAGCTGGGATTTCATTCTTGCCATTCCCGGACAATCAGTTATAATGAAGCTATATCTGTCATACAGGTCACAAGCTTTATTGCTTGCATTGCAAATGAGTTATAGATTATACTCAGAAAAACCAGTATCGACACTCGGTTTTCTGGTGTTAGAAGGAATGGAGAATGGTATGTTAAGAATAGGTGATTTCTCACATCTGACCGGAATCAGTATCCATATGCTCCGTAACTATGATAAGATCGGTCTGCTGAAGCCGGATTTGACAGACAAATGGAACGGTTACCGATATTATAGTGAACGTCAGCTTGTATTTGCAAATCAGCTTCAAGTCTTAAAAGGCCTTGGATTTGGACTGCAGGAAATTGCAGCAATTCATATCCAATATGAATCCAATACGGATATCATCGACTTTGTACAAAAGAAAAAGGGGGAGAAGCTCGAAGAATTACATAGAATTGAGGAGCAGATCACTCGCATGGACCAGGCAATACGCGATCTAAAAAAGCAGGATGAGTATGCACTTTCTGTCGTGATTAAAAAAATCCCTTCCAGAAAGGTCGCAAGCTGTAGAGGAATATTGAGTAAATTCTCTGATGAAGGTTTACTATGGGAGGAATTAACAGAAGTCTGTCAACAATTGGGCGTCCGCTTTACAGATGCTGAATATGCATTTTCGATTACTCATGCGCATGATCCTGGAGCTTCAAAAATCGATACAGAAGTGCAGCGAGTAGTTGATAAACTGCACCCTGATACGGAGAGAGTACGTTTCTTTAAGATCGATGAATGCATAGCGGCAACCGTTGCTTTTGAAGGAGTGTATAATAAAATAGGCGATGTGATGCAGTATATGGAGGATTGGCTCAAAGAAAACCATTACGAATGCACAGAAAAGCCGTTTTCCACTTACTATATATCTCCGGATAATGAGACAAACCCAGATAACTTCATTACCGAGATTTGTTTCCCCATAAAAAAAGTATAATACCCTATTGACCCTCGTATAATGCGAGGGTTTATGCTTTATTTACACTAAATACAAGGAGAGATAAAGCAATGGGAAAACAATTATTATCAATTCAACATCATGTGGATGATTATGAATGTATGTGGAATGGCATTGAGGATCTATATATACAGAAAAGTGGTGAAAGGATACCGATGCAGTTCTTCTTCACCTTAAGCGGAAAAGGCAATTTCATTTACTTAAAGTCGAATACAGAGGATCTCAAAAGGCGTGTTGCATGGGGAGACGGCAGAGTGAAACAGATCTATAAGGAGATCTCCGATATAGTCGGCTTTCAATACCGACATATTGAGGGCAATACCTTTGAGAAGGCTCTAAAGGCAGCGAAAAGTCAGATCGATTTAGGATGCCCTGTCGTTCTGGGCTGCCTAGATATGTATTACCTACATTATTATCCGAAATTCTATCATAAGTTTCATATCCCGATTCATTATATTTTGATGGTTGGATATGATGACGAAAAGCAAACTGCCTATGTGCTGGATTGCGGATTAGAGGCTGTACAGAGTTTATCCTACCAGTCGCTGGAAGAAGCCATGAATGTAGAAATCAAAGGGTTGTCTCATAAGAATACCATCTGTACTATCGCTTTTCAGCAGGAGTTGAAAAGCACGATCGACATAGCCAAGGAAGGCTTTCACCGGAAAGCAATGAAGATGCTGGAATCCCCAGTAGGTTTTGCAGGGATCAGAGGTATGTATAAATTTGCAAAGGAATTTCCTCAGTGGCAGGAGGAACTGACAAAGGAAGACTATGTGGCAGCTTTACAGAATATCATCATGTATTCGGGAACCGTCCCTAAGATGCCCAATCGTCTCCTGGGTATCAAGGAACCTGAGCACATTCGATATATGTGCGGAAGAGAGCAGATTTCGGCAGTGCTGGCTGAGCTTGGGCAGGATTATCAGATCGATCCCTGGCGGGAAGCCGCAGCATTGTTCATAGAAAGCGGTACGATTCTGGAGAAAATGATTGAACAAATGACCGGATATCTCCTTAAGGAGGAACCTGATCTTAAGGATTTGCCTAAAATGATCGAAGCTGTGGCTCAAATCGAAGAGAAGGTCTATCGAAAGATATTGTCCGGTCTTCAAAGCTAAGTTAGAACTTATGTATAGATAACGTGAATCAAGACACACTAAAGCTATGCTATAACACAGGGAGTGAAATCATGAGTAAACAGGCAAATCAAAAATACAGAAAAGAGAAAGAGATGAAGCATCTTAATAAGGCCGGTATCGATATTACTGCCCCTCGATCTGATAAAGATAAATTAATTGATGATAAGCTTCACATTGAATACAACTCTCCATCCAATCGCACTGATCAATAACTTCAGCTATCTTTTAGAAATCGCAGCTGTTTTAGAAATACCTACAATCAATTAAGGTCAGAACAATAGGCATCCCTCACACACAGGTTCCCGGACACCTAACTGTTTTATAAGCCATGATCAAACAAGTATGTTTGATCATGACTTATAAAAACAGCTAGTTGCCTGTCAAGCAGTGCATGATGGGATGTCTATTATCCTGACCTTAGCTGTTTTTATATTTTGAAACAGCCTCATTTTTTTATACCGGAAAAGCCCACCATACTCGCGAGAGTCTATCTAGTCGGACTCTTAGTTCTTGTTTGTCAGACTCAATGTTCTTATCTGTTAGGCTACTTGTGCTTATCTGCCAGACTCCTTATTCTTATCTGTTAAGCTACTTGTGCTTATCTGCCAGACTCCTTGTTCTTATCTATTCAGACCCCTTATTCCTGTATTGACTTCCAAAAATGATAAACTTATAATAAATCAAACGAAAGAAAATCAATCAATGAAACAGGAGGGACTTCATGACGATTAACGAATATCAAAAGCTTGCCATGACTACTTTAAACCCTGATTTATCTGAGAAGGATGTACTGATTAATGGTGTTATGGGTCTCTGCGGAGAAGCGGGTGAGGCAATCGATATTGTGAAGAGATATTTAGCACAGGGTCACGAGCTTGATAAGGAACATCTGGCAAAGGAATTGGGTGATATCGCATGGTATCTTGCAGAAACAGCAACTGTTCTGGGTTATTCACTGGAGGATATCCTGCAAATGAATATTGATAAGCTGAAAAAACGCTATCCCGAAGGCTTCGACACAGAAAAATCAATACACAGAGTAAAAAATGATCTCTAGAAAGGAGGCCCGGAAATGATTGTACTAAAAAAGGTAAATCTCGAAGACGTAGACAAAGAATTTCTATTCATTACCGAGTTACCCGTAAATGAGAATGGCTTCACCAATAGCTATCATGGTATTTCTAAAGAGGAATTCTATACTGAGACAATCTACCAGATCATAAATCATTCAGAAGGAAAGGATTTACCCGATGGCTACGTCCCGGAGACATATTTTTTCCTATGGGACGAAGACAATATCGTAGGGTTATTCCGAATTAGGCACTTTCTGAATGATTTCCTCAGAAATGGTGCAGGACATATCGGTTACGGAATACACCCGGACTATAGAGGAAAAGGTTACGCGACCAAAGGATTAGCTTTGGCTATAGAAGAAGCTAAGAGGATCATTCCCGAAGACGAAATCCATATGTCTGTCAATATCAATAATATTGCTTCCTTCCGGGTACAGGAGAAAAACGGTGCCTATCTGCATCACTCTGACGAACTCGAGCATTATACGCGGATTAAGATTAGACAATGAAAATCATAGATTATAAGGGACTGTTGTCATCCTTTGAGAATAAAAATGCGTGGTTTGCCGCAGTCCCTTATATTACAGATGCTTTTTACTTTACCTGAAACGTATCTATGATATTTCCGTCAATATCGACTGCCTGAATATTTACTCCGCTTCTGTCCATATCAACAATGGTAAAATGATATCGCGGAGCCGGTGGAATCACTATATTCTTCTTATTCGTATACTGCGGATACAGTGGAGCACCAAACCCTCCGCTGATGATCTGGTACACTTGATTACTGAACCTATAGCTTTTCTTACCGATTTTCTCATTGAAGCTTTTATCGATCAATCGCCTCGAGTAATTATGTTCATGCCCGCAGAAGACAATCGCTCCGGTTGTGGTATCTGCAAACTTCCAGAAGATATCTCTGGCTTCCCGATGCTTATCTAAGGAATTACCTTCCTCCGCGCCCGTTGGATACGGTGGTTCGTGCAGGAAGAAGAAATTTCGACTCTTCTTCGAATCAATATTGGCTTTTACCCAATCCAACTGCTTACCGGTGATCTTATGCAGCTCACCCGTATGATCGGAATTCAGCATGAACAATCTGGCATCTCCCACATCAAAGTAATAACCGGTTCTGTGATATCCCTTCAGAAATTGTGCATCAAACTCGCTGAAGGTTTCTAAAAATGCCTTTTCTCCGTTCTTTCCGGCTCTCATTTCATGATTGCCTATCCCCGGATAGTAGAATTCTATCGGATAATATTCCGTTATAAGCTCTTTAAAATAGCTCAATTGTGACTTAACACCCTCGTAAGTCTTACTGCCATCCGTTAAATCTCCAGGCATGATTGCAAATTCAGGTTGGGGTGAGAGCTGCTTTACCTCACCAAGAATTTTTCTCACTATCTCTGAATTAACACCATGATCCAGTCCCCGGCTGTCAGCTAATACGACAAATCTCACCTTCTCATCTGAAACAAGACTTTCAGACTGAATTGTATCTTCTTTCACATCATTCTGTACCGGGGCTTCTGTTTGCGCAGGCTGAATTGTCGGAACTGGAGTCGCCTCCGGAATTCCGCTACCGTTATTTCGATTATTCTTAATGGAACAACTTCTGCTCCCTGCCACCATGGTAATAAGTAATAATGCGATCAGGTACCTTTTCATAGCTTTACTCCCATTCATATTTACTACTTGCTTATCCTAATCAGTATTTATACTTTGATATTAAAATAATCATGGAAATAGCGCAGATGCCTATATTTGGATTGACCTCCTATATTTTGGAGGGTATAATGAATAAAATTGAGCATCAGAAGCAAACGGTAGGTATGCATCGCGAATATAGTTCTAATCGCATTATGTTATTTGTGCTGTCGCACGGCGGCGGAATGGAGATAACAATGATACAATATCCTGACTATAATAACAGTCTGTTAAATTTAATCAATTCTATCGAGAAAGAGTTCGGTGTAAAAACGACCATCCGACATTAAAGCTTGCAGATCGAATACTTGAAAAGGGATACCAAAATGTTGTTTTGATGGTTTTTGACGCTATGGGAAGCAGAAATCTCCCGAATATGATATCCGAGGATAGTTTCTTAAGAAGGCATATGCGTGCAGAGATAAGCTCAGTATTTCCTCCGACGACAACAGCCGCGATTACAACACTCGAAAGCGGACTGGCACCGGCGGAGCACTCCTGGCTGGGCTGGAGTCTGCATTTCCCCGAAGTCGGAGATAATGTGAACGCTTTTGTCAATACAAATGATTATGATGAGCCGGTAGCTGATTATCATGTCGCCAGTAGATATCTTCCTTATAAGAATGTAATTGAGAAAATCAACGAAATACCTGGTGCCCATGCAGAGTCAATCTCCAATTTCGGTACCTACCATGTAGAAAGTCTGAAGGAATTATTGGAAGGAGTAGAGAAGAAATGTCAGGAGGACGGCCGACATTATCTCTATACCTATTGGCACGAACCGGATAACTGCATGCATCAATATGGTGTCACAAGTGAAGAAGCGATCGCATGGGTAGAAAGAATCAATGATGAAATTGAAAGACTGAGCGACAGGCTTAAGAATACCGTATTATTTATTGTTTCTGATCATGGACAGCTGGACATCCACAGTAAATATATCGGCGATTATCCCGAGCTGCTCGATACCCTGAAATGGCTTCCTACCATAGAACCGCGGGCAATGGCCTTCCATGTGAAGGAAGGACGGGATGAGGATTTTCGATCTGAATTCCTGAAGCATTTCAAGGAGGAATATATGCTGCTATCCAAATCGGAGGTCATCGAGAAGAAGCTCTTCGGTACGGGCACTATCCATCCCAGATTCGAAGATTTCCTTGGAGATTACCTTGCGCTCGCCATCAATCGCGTGGCCGTTTATAAAACCCGTGCTCATGCTGCAAAGTTTATCGGAGACCATGCAGGAATAACCGTAGCTGAGATGATGGTTCCTTTTATCGTTGTTGAGAGAAAGTAGACTAAGGGGTGTGCAGATTTTATCAGGATATTCACACCCCTTACTATTATTTATCTATTACTACTGAATAGCTTTAACTTTTTAATATATTCGATGATTAATGGATGGGGCTTATCATAGGTTGAACTTAATTGTGGTTGAAATAATGATGCCACAAAGAAGTCATTTTTCTCAATGACCATGAGACGAGCTGCTTTATCCTCATCTGTACCCACAACTCTAAACCCGCTATTATTAAGCAAGGACTGAAAATTCTGGTTAAGGCCAAAGTCACAGTTATATTTCTCAGTAATTACTTCCTCTCCGTAAATATCATAAAGATAAGAAGTACGGTCAAGTGATATTTGTCTCGTCTGTCCGATCAAAGAACAGGATAGCTGTGTAATATAATCATTCGGTTCATAGAGATTAAAGCTTAACTCCTGCAACTCATCGATATGTAATTCATTTCTACCGTATTCGATTACTGAATGCTGAAAGCCACCGCAGGTACCAAGAAAGGGATAATTATGTTCTCTGGCGAAGCGAATTGCATTGATAGCACCGTTCATACTTTTATAAGGACTGCCGGGGGCACACCACAAACCGTCATAATAATATAGCTCATTTACCATACCATGTTCAAAACCGGCTGTTGGAAGCCAATCACATTGTATTGTAATACCTAGTTTCAAAGCAGCATGCTTCACCGCTTCTTCTGTAGCCAGATGAGACGGTCTTCCGTCGTAGTCTCCAATGATGCCAAGCGTAATCCTTGAACTCATAATCCACCCTCCAATCAAAATATGAAAATAAGCATTTATTATATCATTATAATGATAAAATTCAATGGTATTTTTACAAAATATGCTATGTGAACTCCATAAGCATAAAATCACAGGAGCAGTAGCTAGATCTATGCTGCTATGGTAAAATATTATCAATGATACCCTATCAGTAATAAGGATCAGAAAGGATGCTATATCAATGGAAAAGCATGAACAGATCATATCAAAATATTTTAATTCCTGGATAGAAAAAGATCACTCTCTTCTGAGAGATATCTTTGCTCCGAATGCCATATACAGTGAATGCTACGGACCCGAATATCACGGAATCGCTGCGATAGAACAATGGTTCCTCGACTGGCAGGAGCATGGCACTGTACTTGCCTGGGACATCAAACAATTTATCCATCAGAACAGCGTGACTGCCGTGGAATGGTATTTTCAATGTGAGTATGGTGGAGAGGTCAACGAATTTGACGGAATGACCCTGATTGAATTCGATTCAGGCGATCGTATCACCAACCTCAAGGAATTCCAATCAAAGCTGCCACATTACTTTCCAAAGGGAGATTAAATGAAGCGAACAATATTTTATAGCAAAAAAAGGGTGACAATAGAATTGTCACCCTTTTTTATTCCCCAAACGCCTGTTGCTGAAAATACAGCAAATGCTATAAGTAAATAACATATTCATGATACGGACTTTTCTTTCTAAAGCTTCATGAGTAATAACTTTCCCAACTGCTCCGAAGTAATGGGCTTGCATAGAAGAAAGCCTTGTCCGCGCTCGCAGGATATCTTTTTCAAGAAATCCAGCTGTTCCTGTGTTTCAATCCCTTCCGCTACGACTCTATAGTTCAGATCGTGAGCCAGAGATATCATATTCTGGGTAATTGCTGTTTCTTCATTCCCATGTGGTACTGATTGAATAAAACTTTTATCTATCTTAATAATATCTATCGGTAATTTCATAATATGGGTCAGTGACGAATAACCTGTCCCGAAATCATCTAGAGCAATCTTAATCCCATAGCTTCTAAGCCGGTTCAATCGCTCTATCGCCATATTCACCTGAGATAAAATCACTGTCTCAGTAATCTCAAAAACAATCTGTGAATAATTGACATTATACGATGCTATGATTTCTTCTATCTTCTGAAAGTTAGGTTCGCTTTCGAGTGTTTTGCTCGAAAGATTAATCGCCAGTTCGATATGTCCAAAACCCTCACGCTCCCATTGCTCCTTCTGTTGAAGTGCTTTATTGACAATCCAACGTTCCAGCAGGTAGATCTGTTTAGACTTTTCAGCAATCGGAATGAAGATATCTGGAGAAACGAAGTCGTTTACCGACTGCGGCCATCTGACCAGCGCTTCCACGCCAATGATTTCATTGGTTGTCAAATTGTACTCCGGCTGATAGAACAGTGCAAACTCCTCTTTCTCGATCCCCTTCTGAAGTCTGTTAATCATCTGAATCTGTTCCACAATATTCTTCTGAAGCTCATCACTATATATATTAATATCTCTTTCCGTCTTCTTGGCAAAGTAATTAGCTACCTCAGCCTTCTTAATCAGTGCAGCGATATCTGTGCCATGCTCAGGATAAAATGCCACTCCCACACTCATGGTGATATAAAACATATGCTCATAAATATTGACATTGCAGCCGTTATTAATGATATCGCTGATGATTTCATACATTTCATCCTCCGATGTGATGGCCGTAAATAAAATAACAAACTTATCACTGTTTATTCGACATACATAATTTGGTTTTTGCACCTTGAAATTCAGATAATCAGATACACATTTTATTACCTCGTCACAAATCTTATAACCATAGGTCTCATTCATGTATGAAAATTGATTAATGTCCAGATATGCAAGCGCAAACTTATCCTCTCCTGCCAACTTCTTGCAAGAGTTGTTTAAGATATATTCTGACAAAATATCTTTCAGTAAATTCAAATGAGGTAATCCGGTCAGCTCATCAAAAAATGCAGGCCTCATATTCGCTTTTCCCATATCAATTCTCTCTTGTTATGATTTATACATTAGTAATTGACCAAGCTTATATTAACTGATACAGAAAGCAAAAACCATGTCGTAATCGGAAAATTTAAAAGTTTTCCAGAGACGACATGGTTTTTTTACAAATCCAGCCATATAATTTGCGTATACCAAAATTAAAAACACGTTTTACGTGTTTTTAATTCAAAATCCACAAAAAGGAATATTTCCCAAACGTTCAAAAAAATTCAGGAGGTAAGAAAAATGAAAACGAAAAAAAGTATTTTTGCTGCAGCTGCTCTTGTTATGCTTATGGTATTGACACTTGTATTAGTTAAGCTTCAGGTATTTGGTGCTGATCATGGACAAGCTTATGCCAGCGATGCTCCCTGGATTTTCACTGCTTCTGCCGAAGACGGTCTTGATGTTGCATGTGATGTTCCCTGGATCTTTACTGCTTCTGCTGAAGACGGCCTCGATGTTGCATGTGATGTTCCCTGGATTTTCACCGCTTCTGCCGAAGACGGTCTTGATGTTGCATGTGATGTTCCCTGGATCTTTACTGCTTCTGCTGAAGACAGTCTTGATGTTGCATGTGATGTTCCCTGGATCTTTACTGCTTAATCAATAAAAAATGCTATAGCCATCCCATAATTAACCTTTATATGTTCTTTGATAAATTGAACCATATATGTCATTTGCATAGCAGATGCTATGTAATAAGCTTGTTTCAAATAAATTAGAATTTCATTCTTATAACAAGGTGGCAATACTCCCATTTCGATTAGTTTCTCTTTATTCCATGCATAACTATATATCAGATTTGGGAGTGCGTTACCTAATTTGAATCTTTTACATATTTCAATTCCTTCATTTGCTATCTCGATTGCTTTTTCATAATTGAGAATTGTTCCATATACCTTTGATAGATTAGAGGCAATGATTACCTGTAAAATAGCTCTTTGTTGTTCTTCCATATAGCTTTGCTTTAGCGCACTATATGCCTCCTCTAGTGTTAAAATAGAATTCTGATAATCTTCTTTCTCGGCACAGGCAATTGCTATATTAATCAATAATATAGCTTCACTTGAACTTAATGGCCAGTTAGATAAAGATATCGATCCATATTTTGGAATAGTCATCTGCAATGCTTTTTGAGTTTCTTTTAAGTATTCATCTAAGCTAATTCTCTTTAGATTAAAATCAACCGAACTTTTCGCTCTTACCTTGAATTGCTGATCCAATATAGATTCTCCGATGATATCTTTGATTTCATTCAGCATTGATTCTGCTTTTACAAAATCATAGAGCTTAATATAATCTTCAATTTGTTTCATTTTCTCAAGAATCTGAAAATCCGACACTGACAACACGGAATAAGCTCTTGAACGTATGCGTCCCATACGTTCCATGAGCAGTTCATAAGTATCTCTGGTCGGATTTTGACTTCCATTCTCTATTCTCGATAAAGTCTCAACGGAACAAATCGAAGCGCTCAATTGTTCCTGCGTGATAGAGAGAGATTTTCTTGTCATTCTGACAATATCGCCTAATCGATATCTTCCCATTGATATTCCCCTTTCAAGTGCTCCCGAATCTCATTTGCTATATCCGTTGCATCACAAAAGCTCAATACATAATAAGCCTGAAGATATAGCCTCAGACAATCCGCTTTTTTTTCCTCCCAATTAACCTCCAACTTAAAAATGCCCTCTATTGCCTGAGCTTTAATCAGAGTTAATTCACCGAGATAATCCATCCTTCGACTGCCCTTGCTTCTTTCAGATGCTCGACTACATATCTCAAGAGCTTTCTTTCTGTTGCCTTCTTTCATATAAAGCTTACCGGCAATCAGAGCAACCTTGGAATATAGGTTACTGTTGTCCTCTGAAGAGTTATGTAGCTCCAGATAATCCAGAACCTGCTTCAATACCTGTTTAGCATTTTTATTCATACCCGCTCTGACCATACATTGAAGAATATCTACAATAATATTCAATTCGCTGTTGCTTAAGTAATAATCCTTTATTTCGCTTGTCTTAAATTCGGGTACTGTACAAGTGATTGCCTGCATCAGCAGATCTATTGTAGTCTCAATTGTTCCCCCGTTCAATTCGTTGAGGAGTGCACTATATGCTTTGATAAACTGCACATGTACATTTCCCTTCGTAGCTGCTATCTGCTCATATTCCTGTAGTAAAGCATACGCTAAAGAGTACTCCTTAGCCTCTGCCTGCTTTTTTATCTCTTCCCTTTTCTGATATAAATCATAATCAAACTCAGTCAATATCAATTCAAACTGGTTCGGCATCCTTCCCAGGCGCTCCAACAGTGTCTCCAGTAATAAGGAATCTACATCCCTTCCTCCTGCTTCTATCCTCGATAAAGTTGCTACTGAGCATAAGCCCATGCATAATTTCCCTTGTGATATCTGATACGACTCACGGAAATATAGAATTGCGGATCCTATCTTATTGTTCTCCATCTCAAGCTCATTCGCCATTTTTTATCCCGCCTACGTACATATTTACTCTATAATTATCAAAATATTTCACCAAAACAAATATAATTTACTAATAGCTTATCACATAGCTTTTCTATGTTCAATTACAATTCGTATAAAAATACATAAAGCTAGAATAATCTCCCATTTTTTGTAATTCGCTCAAGTACTGCTTTTTTACTAATATCTATGTCATTAACCAGTTTCGTTACTGGGTTTCGTAAGCAATATGGGGTAGCATAAAACACAGAATTGTGATACAATGAACCATGTCAACATCGAAGAAATTTACTTAAGAAGGTACTTCATATGCTCAGATTTTACTATGTTATTATAACTGCAGCAATATTCAATTTATACTTTATACCCCAAATGTATTACATGGGAAAGCATCATGAGAAGTATACAGAGAGGGATTGCTATAAAGCAGGCTTAGGGCTTGTCAACATGATCAAAAGGCGGGGTCGTATCTCCACTATAGTCACCGGTCAGGAAAAACTTCCGAAGCAGGGTGGCTATATTATGTACGCCAATCATCAGGGCAAATATGATGCTCTCGGTATTCTATCCTCCCACAAAGAGCCTTGCACCATCGTAATGGATAAGGAGACCTCCGAAAGCCTGATTAATAACCTCTTCATTAATCTGATCAAAGGTAAGCGCCTGGATAAAAAGGACCCTAGACAGCAGGTTAAGATTATTCAGGAGATCTCAACGGAAATCAACCAGGGAAGAAAATATTTGTTATTCCCGGAAGGTGGATATACCGATAACCAGAACCGGCTTCAAGAATTTCATAATGGGTCCTTTAAGATACCCCTGATGACAAAATGCCCTATTGTTCCGGTTGTTATCTTCGATTCCTATCGTGCATTCAGTATCAATTCCTTACGTCGGGTAAAGACACAGGTACATTATCTCGACCCGATCTATTATGAAGAATACAGTGATATGAAGACAAAAGAGCTTTGTGATCTTGTCTATGACAGAATCTGCCATAAACTCAAGGAAATTCAGTGTTACACAATAAACGAGTCTGAACATGAGGAGGATCTGGAAGAGCTGATATCCTAATAAGAAAGCAAAAAAAGGAGCTTCTCATGAATCTTAAGGAAAGATCCCGAAAATTAAAAACCGATATTCCTGCTATCTTCATAGCCTTACGAAAGAATGATACACCTAAGCTCGCAAAATTATTTGCAGGCTTAACGATTGCATATGCGCTCTCCCCCATCGATCTGATACCGGACTTTATACCGGTACTCGGATATCTTGATGATTTGATTATTCTGCCTACAATGGTGGTACTTACCATAAAATTCATTCCTGTACCTATTCTGATGGAATGTAGAACAGAAGCAGAAAGTCTTTGGAAAGATGGAAAGCCAAAAAGATGGTATTATGCTATTCCTATTTTTATCTTGTGGGCACTGATTATTTTCTTTATTCTTCGTGCAATATTTTAATAATATATCTGATCCCTGCCAGTGATCGCATCCTTCATGGTCTTCTCCGACCAGGCGACCGCTCCTTCGATATCCTTTTCTTCTATATATCTGCATAAGGTATCTGTGTTAATATAAAGCTTTTCTACACCATGCAGAGCACAGAATCTTTCCCAAAGCATCAAAACTGCATCCTTAAAGGAATAATAAACCAATGGCATCAACATATTTCCGGATAATACAGCCAATTCATGATGGAACTCAAATGCCCGCTCGCTCGCTTCTCTATGGCTGGAGGCTTTCGCTATGCCATCAGCATATTTCCTTAACGTCTCCAAATCCTTTTCCGTTAATTGAGGCACAGCCAGGTGTAATGCCAGCGTGTTGAGGGCCTGCCTGATCTCTAATATGGAGCGGATCTCGCTTGCTCGCAGCATCCCTCCGTTATAATGAAGAATCGAAATTAATGTCTCAAGGGTTCCTGTACGGCGATAATCTGAGATAAAGGTTCCAACCCGTGGCTTGATGATTAAGAAGCCTTTTCTGGCTAACTCCAGGATACCACTATTTACCACAGCTCTACTTACCTGCATAGTTTTTGCTATTTCCCTCTCTGGCGGCAGCTTCTCTCCCACAGCTAATTTACCGGAGAGAATCATACCTTCCAACTCTTTTATAAACAGTTCCTTTAGCGATGGCGCCATCAATCTATTAAACTCCATAGTACGCTCCCTTCTGTCACTGGTCCAACCAGATACCACCACTTAATTATATTGTATTAACTGCTTAATTTCAAGTATCATTTCCTATCTAAAATGCCGAATAATTCCCTGTATTATTGACTTTTATCATATATGACCGATAATAGAAATTAGAGTATGCTCTTTGGCGAACGAACTTCCATCTTTCGTCTGGTCAGACCAGATACGAACTTTAGAAAATGTTCATGTATCCATCGCAGAGCTCATTAAATAAAAGGGAAAGGATGTTTATCATGTTTACTTTTAATTACGAGGCCGGAGCGAGTGCTCTCAGTGTCTGGCTGGTATGGATTATGGTATTTTCAATACTTTTTATGGCCAATGAATTGTCAAGGAGATTTATAACAGTCGGATTTATCTGCTTTGTTGTCTTACCGACTGCTTTGTCCATCCTCTGGTTTACCGTGCTGAGCGACACCACTTACACAGATTGGTTTCATCTTGCCAAGGTCTACTCCTCCACTGCCGGCTGCATCGGCTTCTGGTGTATCAGACATGTCCATGGAACCAATAAGAAGACCGGTAAGCCCTGGCACCTCTACAACAATAAAATTGCGCTATGCTTCCCTCCGTTAATTCTCGCAGTCAATATCCTGGAAGCAGTAGCCAGAGATATCGAGGTTGGAATCAACTATTCCCAGGGTGGTGTACTGGCCGATGAAGCCATGTATGTACTTGGCGGTCCTTGGAATTTCATGAATGCAGTAGCCGGTCTTCTAAACATCATCACCATCACCGGCTGGTTCGGTATCTGCGTGCGAAAGGTTACGAAGAAGGATGGCAGCAAGGATATGATCTGGCCAGACATGCTGTGGTTCTGGATCATCGCATATGATTTATGGAACTTTGCATATACCTATAATTGTCTTCCGGGCCATTCCTGGTATTGCGGCTTTGCCTTGCTTCTTGCACCTACTGTATGTGCTTTTACCTTCGGAAAAGGCGCTTGGCTTCAACATCGTGCCCAAACTCTCGCTTTGTGGTGCATGTTTGCACAGACATTTCCTTCCTTTATCGACAAAGGCACCTTCGCTGTTGCCTCGACCTATAACCAGGGAGCTCTTCTCTTCTGGAGCGGTGCTGCTCTGACAGCAAATATCGCTGTAGTGATCTATATGATTTATAAAGCACTAAAGACAAAGAGAAACCCTTACACTCAGGAATTATATGTGGATTTAAAAGCATATCAGGAAATCAAAGCTCTTGCTGAATAAATAAACTTAATCCACTGAATCAAATACAATCCATAGTATTGTTAGGAAAGGATGGAAGAATGAACACTTTTAGGGTTCTCGAAATTAAGCAAAATGTATTCGACGACAACAATCGGCAGGCAGATGAGCTCCGGAAAGAGTTAAAGAAAGAAAAGACCTTTTTATTGAATCTGATGTCTTCACCCGGTGCAGGAAAGACCACAACTTTAAAGAAGACCATTGATGTACTGAAGACAAGCTTAAAGATAGGCGTTATGGAAGCAGATATCGACTCTGATGTGGATGCCCGAACCATCTCTGAGACTGGAGTCAGTGTAATACAGCTGCACACCGGCGGTATGTGTCATCTGGATGCCGACATGACGAAGCAGGGTTTAGAAGGACTGGGCTATCAAGGACTTGATTTAGCCATCCTTGAAAATGTCGGCAATCTGGTATGCCCTGCAGAATTCGATACCGGATCAGTCAAGAACGCCATGATCTTAAGCGTCCCTGAGGGGGATGATAAGGCACTCAAGTACCCGTTGATGTTTTCCATCTCAGATGTTTTACTCATCAATAAGATTGATGTGCTTCCTTATTTTGATTTTAATATAGAGACATGTAAAGAACGGGCCAGACAACTGAATCCAAATATTAAGATCATTACCATCTGTGCCAAAACCGGTGAAGGGCTACAGGACTTTGCCGACTGGCTTAAGCAAGAGGTTATGCTGTGGAAGGCAAACGAACAATGATAAAGGAGGTACATTATGGCTGTTAACCAGAAAGCATGGGAGCTTGCGAACCATATCAGCAGAAAAAAGCTGGGCTCCAAGGATGAGATTAAAATAACCGATCCCGAATACCTGATCCTGGAGCCAGTCATCACCGATGGAATGGCTGAGGTTGCGCTTCATATGGAGATCAGAAAGCATTACACAGCGGCAGAACTTGCTCCATTATGCGGTAAATCTGAAGCAGAGACTGCAGGTTACCTTTGGGAGCTTGCTATGGCCGGAGTATGCTTCGTAAATAAGATCGATGGTGTTGATACCTATTGGTATGATACCTGGGTACCGGGCATCATGGAAATGATGGTTAATAACAAAGAAAATGTAGTAAAGTATCCGCAAATCGCCCGTGCGTTCGAAGCCTACGGAAGAATCCGTGGTCCAAAAACAACCGGTGCATTTCCGGTCGGTGTCGGTCTCATGCGCGTTATTCCGATCGAACAGGCAATTGACGGTGAAACAAGACGTGCCACCTATGAAGAGGTCTCCAGATACTTAAATGAGAACGATATTTTTACCGTATCCGACTGTTCGTGCCGTACTGCAAGAGAAGAAATGGGTGAAGGCTGCGGACATTTAAAGGAGGATATGTGTATTCAGATGGGTCATGCTGCCGAATACTATATCCGTACCGGCAGAGGCCGTCAAATCACCAGAGAAGAAGCCTTCGAAATTATTAAAAGAGCCGAAGAAAATGGCTTGATGCATCAGATTCCGAACTTGGACGGTTCGGGAAAGACCCATGCAATCTGCAACTGTTGCGGCTGCTCCTGCCTATCGCTTCGGACCGCTTCCATGTTCAAGAATGTGGATATGGTACGCTCGAATTATGTATCCACCGTCGATAAAGATAAATGCGTTGCCTGCGGCGAATGCGTGGAGACCTGCCCGGTAAATGCCCTACAGCTAGGACAGAAGCTCTGCACCGTAAAACCGCTTCCCAAAAAGAAGGTTGAGACTCCGCGTGATACCGAGTGGGGTCCCGAGAAATGGAATCCGGAATACCGAACCAACCGTCAGGATGTCATCGATACCGGAACCAGTCCCTGTAAGACGGAATGTCCTGCACATATCGCAATCCAGGGATACATAAAACTGGCTTCTCAAGGAAGATATACGGAAGCTCTGGAGCTGATTAAGCATGAGAATCCGTTCCCTGCCGTATGCGGAAGAATATGCCCTAGGAAATGCGAATCAGCCTGTACCAGAGGCGATATTGATGAACCAATTGCAATTGATGAGATTAAAAAATTCATCGCCGAACAGGATTTGAATCAAGCTCATCGCTTTGTACCTAAAAAACAGCATGATTACGGGAATAAGGTTGCAGTCATCGGCGCCGGACCTTCCGGTCTCTCCTGTGCATATTATCTGTCGATCGACGGATATGAAGTTACTGTATTTGAGAAAGAAACTGCTTTAGGTGGTATGCTTACCTTAGGTATTCCCTCCTTCCGCCTCGAGAAAGAGATTGTAAACGCAGAGATTGATATATTAAAGGATTTGGGAGTCAAATTCCGAACCGGTATCGAGGTCGGAAAGGACATTACACTGAGTGAACTTCGGTCACAGGGTTATCAAGCCTTCTACCTCGCCATCGGAGCGCAGGGAGGACGCAGACTCGGTATCGAAGGTGAGGATGCAGAAGGTGTAATTACAGGTGTTGATTTCATCCGAGCAGTTAACCTAGGTAAGGCTACTGTCTTAAAAGGCAATGTCATCGTCATCGGAGGAGGAAATGTTGCCATTGATGTAGCAAGAAGTGCGACCCGCGTTGGAGCCAATCAGGTAAATATGTTTTGTCTGGAGACTCTGGCGGATATGCCTGCCCTTGAGGAGGAAGTAGCAGAAGCCTTATCAGAGGGAATAGAATTGAATAACAGTTGGGGACCGAAGCGAATCCTTGTCCAGAACGGGCATGTCGTAGGTGTGGAGTTTAAGAGATGTATCTCCGTTTTCGATGCAGAAGGCAGATTCCATCCCACCTATGATGAGAACGATATCCTCAGCGTAAAAGCCGATTCGGTACTTTTATCCATAGGACAGGCCATCGAATGGGGAAATCTTCTGGATGACAGTAAAGTTGAACTAAATCCGAACAGAACCGTGAAGGTGGACTCTCTCACTTATCAAACTGCCGAGCCAGATATTTTCGCCGGCGGTGATGTATATACCGGTCCTCGCTTTGCGATTGATGCAATCGCTGCCGGTAAGCAGGCTGCCATCTCCATTCATCGCTTTGTCCAACCTGGTCAGAGCCTTGTCATCGGCCGGGACAGGCGGGAATATCATTCCCTGGATAAAGGAAATCTCGATCTGGACGGATATGATCGTCAGCCCAGACAGCATGCCAGCCATAGCCAAGTAAAAAGCACGGCCGAGGCCTTTACCGATCCCAGGCTCACCTTCACAGAGCAACAGATGAAGAAGGAAACCGAGCGCTGCTTAAGCTGTGGCGCTACCATAGTGAATGAATTCCAATGCGTCGGCTGCGGTGCCTGTACGACGAGATGCCGGTTTGATGCGATATCTCTGGTTAGAAAATATGATGGGGAAGGCGTTGCCTTCGAGAATCTGAAGCCGGTGGTCGTAAAGCAGATCCTAAAGCGGAAGGGCAAGATTGCCATCAAGAAAGCCCTTAAGACATTCACCAGATAATCAAACACAACAAAAATCCAATATCACTGTGACAAAGGAAGTATCATAGATTGTTTTTCAGGGAGGTGTCGTATGCACGAATTAGGTGTAATCGTAGAGGTTGTCAGTCAGGTAGAGCATTTTGCACGGAATAACAACGTAAAAAAAATAGACACCCTTGTACTGCAAATCGGCGAGCTCTCTTCTATGATACCGGAATACATGCAAAAGCTATATCCCGCTGCCGTGGAAGGGACAATACTACAGGACTCAAAGCTAGAGATTGAGATCATACCGGGTAATGGGCTCTGTAAAAGCTGCCGGCAGGTATTCAATCTTCTGAAGGAGAACGCAACCTGCCCCAGATGCGGAGGCAAAGGCTTTGAACTCTTATCCGGTAAAGAATTCTATATCAAGGAAATTCAATGTTATTGAACCCTGTTGATACTTAGAGTAATTCATAGTTATTAAATTCTATTAACAATAAAAAGGCTGTCTCCGAACCCATCCAAAAGATGAAATTCGGAAACAGCCCTTTGTCATTTTATATCAGTTAATCTTAAATAGCTTTGCTTATCTTACTGCTTTCACCAGGAAACGGTTTCCTCCACACAGAACCAGTCTCTGTCCGTTCGGTGCATTGGCGATCCACCCAGCCTCCTCGTCACTTAAGCTGTACATAGGGCGCAGTTCTTCGATATCCTTACGGCTATGTTTAAATAACTCATAGTAACCGGACACATTGCGGAAATTACCTTTTTTGGTGAGGAAATTGATCGTATCCTCAATGACAGAGGTGATAACGAAGCCTTGTGCCTTAGCCACCTTGTACATCATTAACAGATATTTATCATAGTTTGCAAAGAGGCTGTCAGCTTCATCTATTAACAATCTGGCGCCGGTAATCGGTGCTTTTCCATTTAATCTGGTCCAGACATCTTCGATGGCCATTAGGCAATACTTATCCATATCTTCTTTCGCTACATTCTGTACATCATAGATCACCAGGCGATGACTTCCGATCTCAGTCTGATCTTTCCCACCTGCCAGTTTACCTACTTCCTTTACAGCTGCTTCAAGCTCTTTCAATTCCTCCAGGAAAGTATCCTTAAGTAATATACTGTCTGAATTCACTGAACCAAGGTTCAGCTCTGCCCCAACCTTATCCAGGCTGGCCTTAATATCATCCAATTTCTTGGCAATTTTTTTTGATTTATAATTTTCAATCATTTCAGCAAAGGCTTCAGCGTATTTTGTCCAATCTAAGTCACCACATTCTACACACATCTTCAACATAACCTGTTCAATCAGATACTTTTGAAGACTGGTCAGTTTAGGAATTCTGCTTTCGATTAGCAGCTTTGCTAAACCGAATTTTATCTTACTTAAGAATACAACATCTTGTTCACTTATTTCACATGCATCTAAAATTACCAAAGGATTTAGAGGTTCCTTTGACAAATCGATTACAATGCCTTCATATTTCTCAGCAAATTCATTGAACTCTCCGCTCTTGCTGATGACAAAAGCTGTTCCTTCCGTATTCTCTAACACATGTTCAATCTCACGCTTCAATGCATAAGTCTTTCCTGTACCTGCGGGTCCAAAGTAGAAGCCGCTTCCCCCCGACATCATATCTCTACGTTGTTGAAAAATCTGTACTGCCATATCTATTCCTCCTTATTATTAGTAATCATACCTTCTTTTCATACCTTGATACCCTCCCCCAGGATTCATATCATTGGTATTATAGTATAAGTATGCCAGAATTTTTAGCATCTGTATAGTATATAAATAGCACAAAATACAACTTTTTTGTTGTATTTATTATAAACATAGAACAAGCCGTATAATTATCAGATTTTTTATTGGTGATAAGATAACCCATTTACTTAATTTCACAACATGGTACACTGATTTTATACGCCGGAAGGATAAACCATAAGTTTATTCCTACCTTGTGTAAGACTTAGGGGAGGTAGTGGGAATTGAAGTATCGAAGATTAGGGAATACAGGGTTAATGGTCAGCGAATTATCTCTTGGATGCGAATATGTATGGCATTCTGAGGAAAAAGAGGTAGCTGATCTGGTCCATGCAGCAGTAGCTGCGGGAATAAATTATATTGATATTTTTGTAGGTACTCCGTCAACCAGAGATCACTTTGGCCAAGCCCTGAAGGGCATCCGTGATCAGGTCTATATCGCCGGTCATTTGGGCTGTATCGATATCGACAACCAGTATGCTAAAACACGTGATATGAAGGTATGTGAGGATTTCCTTCAGCAATTCTTCACTAGGCTTCAGACAGACTATATCGATGTTCTGTTCTTACATAACTGTGACGAGGAGGGAGACTATCATACCATTTTCGATGGACCGATGTACCAACGTGCACTTGAACTAAAGCAAGAGGGAAAGGTCAAGTTCATCGGCTTCAGTTCACATAATACAAGGATTGCTCTGAAAGCTGTAAGAAGCGGCAAGATCGATGTATTGATGTTTCCGGTCAATCCTCTGTTTAATCTGATGCCAAGAGATGCAGCCATGGAGAGAATGTTTAACCTAAAGGTTGACGGAGATATGTCTGCGGAGGAGCGTCTGCATTACCCGACCAAGCAGGAATTATATGAGGAATGCATTGCAAAGGATATCGGTATCATAGCGATGAAGCCTTTTGCGGCAGGGAATATCTTAAAAAATCGGGAGGGCGGAGATCTTCAAGGTCTTATCTCTCTTACGCCGGTCCAATGTATCAGCTACGCTCTGGAGCAAAGTGATGGAATTATCGTGCTTCCTGGTTTTAAGAATGTGGATGAGCTGAACCAATCCCTGGATTTCTTTTCAGCTACTAAGGATGAGAAGGAATACCGGGAGGCTCTGCAACAGTCTGATGTAGTGAATTTCAAGAACCAATGTATGTACTGCAATCATTGTCAGCCTTGCCCAAAGGGTATCGACGTAGCTGAGGTTACCCGGTTGAAGGATCTGGCTGAGAAGGAGTTAACACAGGATATCCGTGACAGATATGCCTCCTTATCAGTAAATGCTGCCGATTGCCTTCTGTGCGGCTCCTGTACCAGAAGATGTCCTTTTGGTATTGATGCAAATGCAAACATGACGAGGGCAAAGGTTCTTTTCGCCTAACTGATACAAAAGGGACTATCACATAAGAATAATCTATACCCTAGACTTCTTATGCAATAGTCCTTTTTTACTGTTAATTAATCTTAAATACCTTGATTGCTTCTTCCAGATTAACGGCATCGTCATTCAGCTGCTGTACCACCGCATTCAGCCTATTCACTTCTTCAAGCTGATTCTCAGCAGTTACGCTTAATTCCTCGGTGGCGGCTGCCGTCTCCTCGGCGGTTGCCGATATGCTCTCGATTGCCCTTAAGGTATCCTCCTTGGCATGTTCAATCCCTTCCACACCGACCGAGATTTGATTCAAGTTATCTGTCAGGTTCTCGACATGCTGGTTGATATCTTTGAAGACGCTCACCGTGCTTACCAATGCCTCTTCCTGCGATACGACAATGCTCTGAGCATACTTCGCCGTATTAACCGTTTTCTTTGTCTGAACTTCTATCTTTTGAATTATTTTTGCTATCTCATTGGAAGCCTTGAGAGATTGATCTGCGAGCTTACGTATTTCAGATGCAACCACTGAAAAGCCTTTTCCGAATTCTCCTGCTCTGGCGGCTTCAATGGAAGCATTCAAGGATAGTAGATTTGTCTGTTCCGCTATTCCGTTAATGGTTTCAATGATACCGGCAATGGCCCTGGATTCCGACTCGAGATTCTGAATATCATTGATGACAGTCTTAGTCACATCCGAGGTATCCTTTGCCTTAACACTTAAGTTATCTACAATGCCCATACCACTTCCCACAATAGTCTTCGTATTTCCAGCGATCTGTTCAATATTATGGGTACCGGAATACAGTGCATTAATCTTATCTGCCAGATCCGCCATCTGATGAAGACAGCTCTCTGCGTCCTGCGCCTGCTGGGAGACACCCCTTTCGATGTCACTGACCGCATCTGAGATATGTTTGGTCGCATTCACCAGAATTCCTGAGCTTTCAGATACTACGATAGCTGATTTGGATACCGTGGCACTGGTCCCGGTCATCTTCCTGATCAACTTCTGCATGCTATCTATTACATCATTAATACACTTACCAAGGATGCGGAATTCATCCCTTCTCTTAATAGAGGTATAATGAGTTAAATCGCCCTGTTCTGTCATATTAAGCACATTATTTACCTTGTGAATGGAGCTGCTGAAACCATTGGCTATAAATGTGCCCAGTGCAATTGCTATGATGCTGGCCAGAATAACTACCATTAATGTAATCTTCTTTACTTCATTCGCTTTCGCGACAATTATCTTCTCCGGAATGACGGAGCAAAGCATACTGCCGCTGCTTTCTATTTTTGAATAGGTAAAAAGGTATTTCCCTTCGTTGAAGGTTACATATTCATTGCCCTCTGTAATTCTTTCAGCAACCGCCTTCTGATAATAAGTTTGTTCAGTGAAACGAAAGCCCTCCGGCACAACACCGGAGATAATCTCTCTCCCATCACCACTGATAAAGACTACAACACTTCCGGAAGGAAATCCGCTTCCTGATACTGTATCCTTCACATAATTATTATCAACATCCAGAACGATACTTCCGATGGGTTTACCGCCCGAACCCTTCAGATTGCTGATGTAGCTGAAGGAGTAGGTAGTATCCTTCGAACCGGATAGTCCATCCAGGTAAGGATGTGAACCCATCCATACACCCTCTGCTCCGCTTGCCTTTAGAATTGCGCCTTCTCCGGCCGTCATGAAATCATCATACACCATCTTACTTGCTGCAGTGCCATTCCCTGAGATAGCAGTCCCATAATCAGCCATAATATACACATTAGCAATATAATCCTGGGACAGGATTTCTTTCGTGATGGAAGATCTCACTTCTTTAAAACGATTTGACTCCTCTTCTTTATCACTCTGATATTCTCCGGAGTAATATTTCACTAGAATGTCATTGGTATTTAAGGTTTTTGCCTTACTTGCAACTGTCTCCGCTCCGAAATCCAAATACCTTGCCATATTATTCATAGTAGACAGAGTAGAGTTCTCATAGCTTTCAATCAAGCCCTTCGATGATTTTGAATAGGAAAGCCAACCCAGAATTATGATCAAAACAACGGGTACCAGAAAAGCCAAAATCAGCTTTGCTCTGATACTATTGATCCTTTTGATGATTTTTTTCAAATCCAGTCCTTTTCTGTGATCGCTTTGATAATCAGTCTTCTTGCTTTTCGCAAAAGTTTTTTTTGATTCCTTTTGATTTGGTTGTATTTCCTTCTCTGATAACTGAGCTGCTTCGCTCTTTCCCTTTCGTAACTTGTTCTTCAAGTCCATATCCCTTCTCCCGCATATTCTCCCCCGCAAAGAACATGCTTCTCCTTTCATTCAGTATCAAACTATCCCCCCATCATAGCCATCCGGTATTTATATTTTATGTCCCCACGACTGAATATTAATGTCAAAAAATCTAGTATTTCGCCAATATATCACGCATCAGCTGATATAAATCATATAATATTTAGCAACGATTATCAATCTGAACCTATAGTACTATATTGTCATTTTCACAAAATCTGCGCAAATGTCTGGATTATTCTTATGATTTATGCACAAAAAAATCCAGATATTAACCATATATAGAGAAATATTGTATATTGTTGCTTTTTCATTCATTTACAGATGACTCTGTTTGCATTGTCTTAGATGGCCCCCGAAGAAGAGTAGAATTTTCAGGACACAAAATTTTCATAGAATAGATATTCCTTTTTCTATCATGATTCGGTATACTTATAAAGAATGTATTTTACATAATTAAGAATGAATAAGAATAATCACGATACACTGAAAGGACTAAGAAGATGAAAAACGAACTGCTCACGATAGGACCTGTTACTATCTATGGTTACGGCTTGATGATTGCAATCGGTATCATAGCAGCATACACTACCGCTGAATTCAGGGCAAAAAGAAAAGGTTTGAATCATGAATTGATCTTTAATCTTACAATTTGGGCTCTGCTTGGTGGAATCCTGGGTGCAAAGCTATTATTCCTGATCACGGAAATAAAGGATATCATCGCTGATCCGAGTCTCCTATTGGATGTCTCCCATGGTTTTGTTGTCTTTGGCGGTATCATTGGCGGTATTTTCTCGGGCTATCTGTATATCCGTTTTAAAAAATTGAATTTCCTTCAATATTTCGATCTGGTTATGCCCTCCATCGCTCTGGCTCAGGGCTTCGGACGGATCGGCTGTCTGCTTGCCGGATGCTGCTATGGAGAAGAGACAAACAGTGCCTTCCATCTGGTCTTCCATACTTCAGATTTCGCTCCCAATGGAGTGCCCCTGATCCCTTCTCAGCCGATATCAAGTTTCCTTGATTTCTTGAACTTCATTACTCTAGTCATGATATCCAAGCGCACGAAGGCTGATGGTCAGGTTGGAGGCTTCTACCTCGTTTTTTACAGCGCAGGAAGATTCATTCTCGAATTCTTCCGAGGTGATTTAGAACGCGGTCAGATCGGTGTATTATCTACCTCTCAGTTTATAGCCATCTTCACGTTCCTGATCGGACTGGCAATTGTAATTATCTGTGGTCTTCATCCACGCAGAGAGGGTGTTTTGGAAGAGGTTGAAGCTGTTTCTGCCGAAGAGCTTCTCTCTGGCGAAAGTAACCCTACAGCCGAGGCAAAGAAAGTTGTAACAGAGATTGCAGAGGATGGTCATGAAGTCATCATTGAGGAATATGACCAGCAGGACAAGGAACAATAAAGCAATTCAGCAATAGATAGATGAAAAAGCAGGATAAGACAAAGGGATGAGAGTTTTCTATACTCTCACCCCTTTTATTATTCCTGACTGTCCATGATGCTTCTTATACTTCCTTCTAAAAGCAGCGGAAGAAGATAATTCTACGAATAAATATCCGCTCAAAAACCCAACGATTTCTTCTCCAGCGGAAGCCTCTGACAAAAACCTCATCTACATCAACAGGATAGAACCAGAAGCTTTCACCGCTGAATAACCAGATATAGGTAAACCGTCTGATGCATCCCCTTAACTCTCTGCGCCTGCGGTTGAATTCATCTCTTTCGGTTCTGCCCTGCCCGGGACGTCCGGGAAACATTCCGCCAAATTGACGTCTGCTTTCCGGTTCCTGACCTTCCGGTCCGAATCTTCTTTCAGCTCCAGGGGGTTCCGGGGTAAAATTCGGTGGTGCTGTCCTTGGTTCGTCTCTTTCAGAAAACGGCGGTGGCCCTGCAGGAGGCATTTCCTGTGAAGGCATGAATGGTGGTACATTTCGCACCGGTTCGTCCTGCGGCCTCCTAAAGAAGGGACTACCTCCTCCCATGTTCTGCATTTTTACATTTTCTTTCTTCTGTTCATAAGCTCTATCAGAATTTTTATCGTTTTCCAAGCTGCAAACCCCTTTCTGCGCATCAATCATACTTTATTCTATGATTGATGCGCAGAAAGGTTAAAATACTATTTTACAGGAACCCATATCTCAGTGATATAATCTTTCCTGCTATTGTCCCCCTCCGGGTATGCTTCGAAGTCTATCTCGCCCGACGGTTGATATTCTGACTGTGCAAAGAATTCGGAATAGATTCTTGTATACATTTCCTGTACAGCGGATGGCACTGCTCCAACACATTTGAAAACCACCCAGGTTTGGGCCGGCAGTGTCCAAAGCTCAAACCCCTCCGGTGCGACTGTATCCTTATCGCACTCGATCCCTATTCCATAGCGGAAGGTATCTTCCCCCTTTTTGCTCGGCTCACATAAGCCCAGCATAGCATTGACCCCTTCCTTTGCATTCTTACAAAGTGTAGCGACCGTGCCGTTCTTTCCGCATGCAACCCAAAAATCCGATATCATCAACCCGCTGTTCTCACTTGGAAAGCTTCTCACCTTTGTCAATACAGTGAAGCTTTCCCTCTTCATTACCTGATACTCCATGATATTCCCACCTTTCAATGTGACTGTGATGGAGAGCCTGTTATAGGATTTGAGGCTTGCACCCGTACGACGTGCTGCCGAGGGAGAAATACCATGAAAGCGGATAAATGCTTTTGTAAAGCTCTCCGGTGTGTCATAGCAATATTTATATGCAAGATCGATCACCTTTCCCTTGTTCCCGGATAATTCTTCACCGGCAAGTGATAATCTCCGGTTACGAATATACTCACCTACCGTAGTACCGGTCAGCAGACCGAATATCCGTTGAAAATGAAAGCTTGAGGAATACGCTTTCTCCGCAATCACAGCGGTTGACAGCTCCTCAGTAATATGCTCCTCAATGTAATCAATCGCTTTCTGCATTCCCTTCATCCAATCCATAAGCTAGCCTCCTTACATGATAAAGAATATCATAGCATTTTAATATAATCCTGTCGTCCCGTGCTCAGTTATGTCCGTTATTTAGAAATCCTTCTTGCGATATATGCCTACAGAAATACGGTAAGAGAGATATAAGATCAACAAGGCTATCACCGGCAGTAGAAAGTAGGAGTAGCTTGATGTGGAATACAGCAAAGTAGCTAAACTCCCCGTTGCGACCGAAAATCCTTCTTTCAAATATGCATTGATAGCAGATACCACAGCAAAAGGAACGACCATGATGATCAAAATGATAATTCTTGCCTTCTCCACTCCCAGTTTAATGATAATCGGTAGTACAATACTATAAAGAACGATCACAACAAAGGCTCCGATGAAGGAGTTTGATATCGAAGCAAACAGATTCTCTTTCTTCAACACAATATTAATCCCAATTGAGATAATGCTGCTGAAGGCAATCCCGAACATTGTCAGAAGAAGCAGCATAGCATATTTATTTTTCACCATGTCTTCTCTGGTGATCGGCATGGTCAGGCCATAAATCTCCCATTTTGCCATATCGTCATACGAGAAAAGACTCATCGTTAGGATTGCGAACAGCATCGTGATAATGCTGTTGAAAAATCCGGTATCCTTTGAGGCAACCGCCAATACAATATAAATAATGGACAGTAGTCCAAATATCTTAAAATTCTTTTTTAAATTGATAAAGTCCTTAAGAAGCAATCCCTTCATATCAGCTTCTCTCCTTCCCCTGTTTATGAATTTGACCATTTGCATCAGCAGATGACTGTGCTGATCTTCCTCTGCTGATGAACAGCATAATCTCTTCAATCGAAGTTTTATCTACTGTATACTGATGGTAACATTTCTGAAATTCTGCTTTCTTATTGATCATTACGTCGGTACCGAAATTATTCTCTCTGACTCCGACAACAAAGCTGCGGTCAATGACAGCTGCATCTTCTTTACGACAATGGATGATTCCATATTGATAGATTAGTTCATCCTTACTTTCACAGAAGATAATCTTTCCCTGATGAATGAAGGTCACATAATCCGCAATCTTCTCAATATCGCTGATGATATGGGAGGAAAGAAGGATAGTATGTTCCTCATCTTGGATAAATTCCAGAAAAATATCCAGAATCTCATCTCTTACCATAGGATCTAACCCACTGGTTGCTTCATCCAGGATCAGAAGCTTGGAATGATGCGATAAAGCCACTGCAATGGAAACCTTCATCTTCATTCCTCTGGAGAATTCTTTGATTATTTTCTTCTGGGGCAGATGGAACCTGTCCAGATAGCATCGAAACATCACTTCATCCCAATTAGTATAGATATTCTTCATGATCAGATTGATGTTCTCTAGGGTCAAATTGTCATGAAAGTTACTTCCGTCAAATACAACCCCAAGTTCAGCTTTCACCTCCTTCGAAAGACTTTTCGATGGGCAACCCAGCAGGTATGCCTCTCCGCCGTCTGTCTTAATCAAATCAAGTATTGCTTTAATTGTTGTTGTTTTTCCTGCTCCGTTCTCCCCAACAAAGCCCATGATTGTGCCTTTTGGAATACGAAAGCTGATATTGTCCAGTGTAAAATCCTTATATCGTTTGGTCAGACCATGAATTACTACTGCATCTGTATCCATGAACTACTCCTCCTCATAAATTAATTTGATTATTTCAATGATTTCATCGATCCCAATGCCACCGGCCTTCGCACCAGCTACTGCTTTCCCTAAATGCTCTTCAACTATGCGAAGCTGTTCTTCCCGGACAAACTCCATATTTTTCTCCGCGACAAAGCTTCCCCTACCGACGACTGTATAGATGAATCCGTCGCGCTCCAGATCCTCATAAGCCCGTTTGGTAGTAATCACACTAATGCGGAGCTCCTTAGCCAAGGTTCTCATAGAAGGCAGTAAGCTTCCTGCCTCTAGCTCTCCGCTGATGATCATTTGTTTCATCTGGGAAGTAATCTGCTCATAGATTGGTTTGTCACTTGAATTGCTGATCAGTATATTCATTCTTTCCCTCCGGGATGTTATAGTGTATATATCCGATAAGCACAATATAACACCTCATAAATGATATGTCAATACAAATTTCTCATTCAGATTTCTTTCTATATCACAAAAAAACCACCTGATCAGCAGTTCGTAAATTAGCAACAAATGATCAGGTAGTCCTTTATGAAATGAATGAGCTTTTATCTACTTACTTGTAATTTTTTCTCTCAGCAATGGTTTGGATACATGATCATTGAACCACTGTATGATCGGACCCATGAAGAATGCGGTTATGACAGTACCGATTCCGATTGTAGCCTTACAAAAGAAGCCAATGATAACACAGATTAAGTCTGTTCCGATACGGCATAAGCGGAACTGAATCGGCAGCTTCTTGGAAAGCATCAGGGCAATAGCATCATAAGCCGATACTCCCAGATTCGCTGTGAAATACAGGGAAGAACCGAAACATAGCAGAATCAGCCCGAATAGCAGCAGGATCAGCCGAAGCAACAGGGAACCATCCTTATAGAACAATCCAATCAAATACATGGAGAATTGTGCGATATATCCAATACCGAACAGATTAAAAACCGTCGCTATGCCGATATAGCTCCTGTCCAGAATAAACACTACCAGCAGCAAAACACCCGTCACCGCAGTATAAATGCTCCCATATTCCAAGTGGAATACCTTGCCAATCCCAACCACAAACACTGTAAAAGGATCCGCACCCAATAACACTGTATTAAATATTCCTACGCATACGCCACTGATACTTACACCGAACAGTGCCATTAAAATTCTCTTCACTTTCTGATTCATACTCTTTTCCTTTTCTATATCTGACAGTTAACAGTTCCTGATCTTTTCACTTAAGTATCATACCTTATTCCTTCGATGCTGTCTACTTTAATCCCAAAGCTTCCCTTATACCACAAAAGAGGCTTTTCCACTACCGCGGAAAAGCCTCCTAATCTTATAAGTTAATAATAATTGATTAGACTGTAAATTTCTTAACCTCTTGTACCAGATGACCTGCATTCTTATTTAATTTACCGGCTGCTTCGTTTAAGGTTTCTACTGATGAAAGCTGATCTGTAGAGGTCTGGTTTACATTATTGGTGGAAGCCGCAATCTCCTCCAATACTGCAGAGATATTCTCAATCGCTGCCAGAGTGCTGACTCTTGCTGCTTCGATATTACCGACATTGTCAGTGATGTACTTTAAGAATACTACCAGCTTTTCAACACTTTCATCGATATTCTGATAAGAATCTGTCGTATTCTTAACTGCGCTCTCCTGCAGCTTCACTACCTTCTCTGCTTTCTTCGCAATCTCAACTGCATGTCCTGTATCCTCCTGAATACTGCCGATAATCTTCTTAATATCGTTTACAGAATTCTTGGACTGTTCGGCAAGTGTTCTAATCTCACTCGCAACTACTGCAAAGCCCTTACCATGCTCTCCCGCTCTAGCCGCTTCAATAGAAGCATTTAAGGACAACAGATTCGTCTGATTCGCAATATCATTGATTACATTGATAATCTTATTGATGGAGGAGGATTTTTCAGCCAGCTTCTCAATCTCAGTAATGATTTGATTTGTTGTCTCAATTGTGGATTGCGTCTGTTGATTCAATTCATCGGTAATCACGGTTCCCTGCTTAATACTATTCTTGGTGCTGTCAGCAATTTGACCGATTTCCTTTGTATTCTCACTGACAAGCTCAATCTTCTTAGACAGATTATCCATCTGAAGCAGACATTCTTCAGCATCCTTCGCCTGCTGATTAATACCCTGCTCAATCTCATTCATCGCAGTAGAGATATCCTCAGTTGACTTAAGGAACACGGAGGAAGTCTTTGATACATTCTCAGAGGAAACAGACACCTCACTACTTAACTCCTTTACCTGCTGAATCAGTTCCTTCATCTTGTTGAAGGTCGCCTGTATTTCTTCAATCAGAATGTGGAATTCATTCTTTCTTTTTGAATGGAACTGAACAGTAAGATCACCAGTCGCAGCCTTCTGTAAGGTCTTATTAATACCCGTAATCGTTCTGCTGATTGATGTAGACAACAGGAAGGAAGTAGCAATAGCCACGATAATCGCCAGGACAACAATAATATATGTAACTACCTTAATACTATCTGCCTGACTGTTGATTGTTGCCTTTGGCATAAGAGCACAAAGGATTGAGCCCGTCCCCCCGATCTTGGAATACATGAACAGATAGGATTCTCCCTTGTAATCCACAAACTTGGAGCCACTCTCATCTTCGCCTGATAAAGCCTCCTGATAGAAGGTCTCATTGATAAATGTCGGTTCAGCTTCGGTCCCTTCCAGGGCAGTGGCATCATCGCCCTTCTTGGATAGATCAATGATCTCTCTGTTGTCAGGGGTAACAAGTCCAAGATATCCTGACTTATCGAAATTCAAATTCGCCAAGATATTAGTCACGGTCTCCGTCTTCAGCTCAATAAATAAAAATGCATAAGGGTTAACTCTTCTCATAATACGCACGGAATAATCTTTGGAGCTATCTTCGAATAAGGCATCAAAATACTCATCCTGTCCATCCCATACGCATTGATATTTATTCTCCAGTAAATACTTACCGATCTCTGTTTCCTTTGCACTCGCAAAAACACCTTCATCAAACAGCTTTCCTGAGGTACCAATAGAATGTGTTTTATCCGTGATCAGATAAATGTCCTTAATAAATTCATCCGTGGACTTTTTCGCCATGAAAGAATTTGTAATAGCATTTCGTCTCTTGCTATTTTCCAAAAGATCATCATTATTCATCAGGTATTTCGATACAGAATCGTCACTGATATATTGGATACTGGTGGCTTCTACTGCTTCAAAGCCAAAACGCATATATTCGGCAGCCATATCAATCGCTTCTACAGTAGCATTTTTATAATTATTCTGTATCCCTGAAGACGCCTTTTGGAAAGACACAACACCAAGAACAATGATAAATACGATCGGAACCATAAATGCAGCATTTAAAGCAAACCTTAAGCTTGAAAAGAATTTAACCTTTGTAATGCTCTCTATCAATTCCTGTTTGTCCTCCTGCAGCTTCGCTCTATTCTTCTCCGCCGCTTCTTTCAGTTTCTTTTCTTTTACTACCTTTTCCCCCTTGATTTTCTTAAGGAATAGTTGAAATTTTTCCTTTGCACTTCCGTTAATAAACTTCATGCGGCATACCTCCAAAACATCCTACGTATTTTATTCAAACCCGTTCATAAACACAGCAACACTTTATTAGTATTGTCAATTAATTATATCATCTTTAGACCAAATATGCCAGTGGTAATCAAGTAACAAATATGACGATTTTGTCTTTTCACATGAAGTAAAACAAGGACCTTTTCCGTCATTTTTAACAATAGCTTGCTCCCATATTTTATTACGCCTCAACCAGAATGCCGGCTTATAGTAATTTCAAAAAATTAAAAAAAGAAGCAGGCATGTGGACTCCTCCGAGTATCCGCCTTGCCCGAAAAATCAGGTGGTACTTCTCTCGGATTCGGTGTATAATACCTTTAGTTTAATTCAAAGGAGGACTTGTATATGATGAAGTATCTGCCACAGCTGTTCGCTATGATTGTCGCAGGCTTTCTGTCCATGAGCCTCTCCATCCGATTTGGTTGGAGTAAGAAACTATGGTTTAGAATTAACAAAAGACTTAATCCGATTTATGATGCAACCGTATGGATTTTATGTGCTGCTTTTTTGCACATTACAATACAATGGATCTGTGCTTCTATGGGTATTACCAACACCAGACTGATTACAGGTGCTGTCATAGGATTATATCTGGGTCTGCTTCCAAACCTCAGAAACCCATGGAAGAAAAACCCCCGGTAAAACACCGAGGGTGAACGATAAAACAGCCTCCCGGACAGCAGATACCATCTGGCAGACTATTTTATCAGTTATATAGGGACGGAATTAAAGTAATAAGCAAGTTAAAACCCAACAGGAAACCGAACAATCTTTACAATTCCTGCATAATCTGGATATCAGTATATACCTATCAGGTAATTTCTTCAAGTTCTTTTACTGGTATTCCTTATTATTCTATATATTTCATATAATATGTACCCTTTTCAGTTAAAGCCCAACATAAACCTTGAGAAGTTTCAGGGTATTTTGTAATCCGGACTCATGCGTACGCTCCATTCCATGAGAAGCATGAACTCCCTGACCAATCAGTGCGCCACATATATCATTTCCGGCGCGTAGTGCTGCAGATACATCCGAACTGTAATGAGGGAAGATATCTACCACATAATCTATCTCATTCTCCTTCGCCAGTGAAATTAGTTTACTGGTCATATCATAATCGTAGGGTCCGGAGGAATCCTTGGCACAGATGGAAACAGTATACTCACTTCCACTCAAATCATCCCCTACCGCTCCCATATCGATTGCCAGAAATTCCTTGATCTGTGGCGGTAGCCACGCTGAACCGAAGCCAACCTCCTCATAATTACTGATATAAATCAACAGATTCTTCTCCGGCAGTTTCTTTTCCAGAGACAGCTCCCGCAGAAAACCCAGCAGGAGTGCAACTGAAGCTTTATCATCCAGATGTCTTGATTTAATAAAGCCGGCTTCCGTATGGATAAACTGAGCATCAAAGCTGATATAATCTCCGTTTTGAATCCCGAGTGCCAGCACATCCTCCTTGCTTTTTACCGGTTCATCGATACGAACCAGCATTGTACGATCGGTACGTTCCAGTGTCTTTGCATCGTCGTAGCTGTGAACAGAAGGACTCTTAATCAGGATGGTGCCTGTATAAATACGTCCGTCTCTGGTGTGTATCTTACAATAGCTGCCCTCCACACTATGCAGCGTATAACCGCCTACCATGGTAAATTTTACAGTTCCGTCACTGTCAATGGAGCGCACCATCGCACCCAGGGAATCCACATGAGCGGAAAGTCCGAGGGTCTCCTCTGTTCTTCCCGGTACTTTGATGCTCAGCCCGCCCTTCTGATTATATTCGCTCTCATAGCCGAAAGCCGCGGCTTCTTCCTTCACAAATTCCATAACCTTGTGCGTATAGCCGGAGGGGCTGGGTATATTGACCAGTATCTCTATTGTTTTTATGATATATTCCATTGTATCCATAGTTGTGCTCCTGTTCTGTCCGTGATTGTATCCTCATTATATCGCTCAGTCAGCCAGATCACAAGAGCCTTTCTTCGTTATAGTAAGCAACCACGTCTATTAGAGATTCGTTAGTATGAGGGAAATGCCTGACAGGATCAGTAAAATAATGACAATCCTCCTGATCCGTTTTTCTCCTGTTTTTCCAGACAGATATCCTCCCACAATCAATCCAAGAAACATAAACGGCAGTAAAAGCAATGCATGTCTAAAGATAGCCAGACTGAAGATCCCTGTCAGGGAATACAAGATAATACGAAATGTATTCTCAATCAGGAATACGGCGCAGATGTTGCCGCGAAACTGTCTCTGATTCTCAGTCGTTCTGCTGATATAAGCAACCAATAGCGCACCGACACCGAAAAGTCCGCAGAAAATGCCGGATATCACTCCTATGAATGCCAATGCAAGCTTCGACTGCTTTCCAGCCTTATTTCTCTTCTCACGCAATAACAAATCAATCCCACTGAGAATGACAACAAGGCCGAATAACACTTTCAAGAAGCCGGCGTTCCCATGCTTTAAGAAAAGCATTCCGGGGATGATACCTGCCAGCACAAGAAGGGCAAGTGGTATGCAGACCTTTGGCGAAATTTCCTTTCTCTCCTTCCATACAATATAAATATTCGATGGATAACCCACCAGGAGTTCCATCGGAGTAATATTAATATTGTTAGCTGCAAAGCTCATAATCGTACCAAAAATCAGGGTATTAGCAAAGCCGCACATTCCCTTGATGATGAAAGCACATAATACAGCTATGATTTCTATCGTTAAGTTCATAATTCTTTATCCTCTTCTGCTTATTTGTCTGCCTAATTATTTATAACCCATCGAAACAGATTTCGCAACAACAGATATCCTTCATCAAGCTACTCGATTCTGCCCGGGATCAGACGATAACAGAATGTGGACAATCAACTTCTTCAGGATATCCACCTTACCGGTACCCGGGACCAGGTATATCGAATTCTGATAAAGATAGTGTTATTACTGAATTTGTTACCGGAAATACTTATTGTCTCAAGCAGTCAGTTGTATTAAAATAAGCGTGATAGATAATCGTTATTCTATAATACCTTAAAATTTTTTTAAAATATTGAAGATATCACAAGGACTCCTTCGTTCTAGTCTCATGAACAGGTAAGCGGGCAAGGCTTATGATGAAAACACGCATAGATGCGTTGGAATGGAGGAACCATGAAAAAATTCTTTAGATTTGTTGCTATTATTATCGTGTTTCTGCTTTCCTTCACCTTATTTCGTAAGGTGGCAGCAAAGCTTAAACTTAAGCATTCCAAAAAACGTATGGCAAAGTTGTCATGAAACTAAGATTTGTTGAAGACATTTCATCTTTAGTTTCGTTATAATTATCGAAGGGTGAAGGGAGGCGGAAAAGATCAATACTGAACAGTATTACGAATATCTGATAGATAAGTATCAAAACTTAATATTCTCGATCTGTTATAAAATTGTAAAAGATTATTTTGATGCAGAAGACCTTGCCCAAGAAACCTTCCTTTCCGCTTATAAGCATCTCTCCACCTTCGATCGGCAATACGAGAAAGCCTGGCTGTGCCGTATCGCCACCAACAAATGCCTTGACTTCATCAAGCGGGCAGACCGCCAGAGTATACCAACAGAAGATGAATATTTCCTGACACAAAAGGATAAAGAGCCCTCTCCGGAGGACAATGTATTGGAAAATGAGGTGAAGCGGCAGCTTTCTGAAAGATGTAGTAACCTCAAATCACCCTATCGAGAAATAGCATTTGATTTTTTCTACCGGGAATTGACTGCAGCAGAGATCGCTGAAAATACCGGTAAAAATCTGAAGACAGTCCAAACCCAGATTTACAGGGCTCGGGCCATGTTACAGAAAACGTATAGAAAGGGGGCTATTTTAAATGAATGACAAACAACATATCTGCGAAGACGATTTTGACTTATTTCTACAAGGCCGTATGGATCAGAACCAAACCCTTGCTTTCTTAGAACATATCGGAGCCTGCAACTTTTGCGCGGACCAATTAGAGGTCCATATGGTTTCGGATATGCTTCCTGCCCCCAGAAATTTTAAAGATGATCTGCTGACAGCAACCAAACGTCCGGAGATACAGCTCGCAAGAAAGGCACAGGAGACATCTAAGAAGATGCAGCTTCTCTTCTACAGCCTAAAAGTCGGAACAGCCGCAGCCGGAGCACTTCTGCTTCTATTTCTGACCATGAATTTTACCGGTGTGCAAGGACTGCCGAAGGAACAGCTCGATGTGAAATGGAATGATAACAACTTTTCCCTGACCGATACGCTAAGGGATAACATGTATAAAATGAGTGATAATATGTTGGATTTTTCTAACAACATCATTAATATGGAGGTAATTAAGAATGATAAGAAAGAAAAGTAGTTTTTTAACCTTTTGTTTTTCCCTGTTACCCGGAGCAGGACAGATGTATATGGGTTTCATGAGACGGGGAGTCAGCCTGATGGGAGTCTTCTTCCTGTTGGTATTTGCATCGACTTGGTTAAATATCGGCCCTTTGATGGCAATCGCACCAATTATTTGGTTTTATGCTTTCTTTGATACACATAACCTGCGCGCCATGCCGGATGACGAGTTCTACGCCATGGAGGATAATTATATAGCAGTTCCCGAGTTCTTCAAGGAAAAGGCGGGCAAGCTTCAGGATAAATACCGCAGTGCAATCGCAGCGATATTAATCATCATTGGTGTATGTAGTCTGTGGAACAATGTATATGATCTGATCGAAGGCTCCGTACCGTGGTTTATTGCAAATGCCGTTTATAAATTTGGACGTTTTATCCCTCAATTACTAGTCAGTGCATTAATCATCGCTCTGGGTGTATATCTGATCCGCGGTAAGAAGAAGGATCTCGATAATATTGAGAAGGATCGATTCCTTGATGACAAAGGAGGCTTATCCTAATGGGGAAAACACATAAAGTCGGGACCTTAACCCTGGGTGGAATGCTGATTACCTTCGGTATCCTGTTCCTGCTTCGTATCTTTGTCAATACCATCAGCTATGAATTTATATTCCATTTGTGGCCGGTTGTCTTTATCTTCCTCGGCATCGAGATACTGATTGCCAATTTTAGAACAAAAGAAACTAAGCTTGTTTATGATACTACCGCAATTGTCCTGATTGTAATTCTTTCTGTATTTGCAATGGGCATGGCAGCCGTGGATTACTGCATGGATGTAACGAATTCACATCTGTCAATCAACTGGTAACAAAGATCAGAAAGGCTGTTTGTTCATCTGATCCTTCAATGTAAGCCTACCCCATGTCGGTTTTACCGACATTCTCCCACTTTTGAATATAGCCCTAATGGGCACCCCTCGAAGAAATTCGAGGGGTTTTTTATTGGGAAACAAAGATGTAGGTATTGAAGTTTGTGTGGAAAGGGTACCACTATCTTTTGAGATTTTTTCGCTATGCTCGCACCGGCCCGCCCTGAATGAGGCAGGGCGCTGCCGACAGGTGCATAGCTCCGCATAAAAACTCGCAAGATAGTAGTACCCCTTCCGCACAAACCTGAAGGTTATGATATTTGTTTGTTCCCTTTTTAACCCCTACGTAGTAGTGGAGCGTCCGCTCGTGCTTTTTGCCGCGTTAATTGTGTATCAGCATTATTTATTATTATATTTTTGATATCTGGTGAAAACCCTATAATATAGTTTGGGTATGTTTTGGGGCGGTGGATGGCATAATAAGCGAAAAAGAATTTGTCTAAAAGATAAATTTCTATGGAGGTGGGCATATGGGTGTATCTCATAAGGGTGCTATTTCGTTGGGGTTATTATATATTCCGGTGGGACTATATACGACAACACGGGATAATGACGTGAAATTCAACCAGCTTTGCAAGGATACCAAAGAGCGAGTCAGGTATAAAAAAATCTGCCCCAGCTGCAATAAAGAAGTAAAAACCGAGGATATCATCAAGGGCTACGAATACGAAGAGGACAAGTATGTGCTTATGACCGAAGAAGAGATGGAGAGGATTAAGACGAAGAAAGATAAGACTATTCACATCCTCCAATTCGCCAAGCTTTCTGAAATTGACTCCATTTATTATGAACGTAACTACTATGTCATCCCGGAGACCGGAGCCGAGAAAGCCTTTGAGTTACTTCGGTCCTCTATGTACGGAGAGCAGAAGGTAGCCTTGGCAAAAACAGTGATCGGCACAAAAGAGAATCTGATTGTCCTTTATCCAACCAAGGACGGTATGATTGCTAAGACACTTTTCTATCAGGATGAAATCGTTGCCGTCCCTAAGCAGCTTCCCTCTGTTGAGCTTACAGATGCTGAGATCACCATGGCAAAGACTCTGATTACTTCTATGACTGCACCCTTTGAAGCGGAAAAATTTAAAGATGAATATCAGGAGCGGCTCCGAGATGCCATCTTGCAGAAGATCCACGGAGAGGATATTGTCGCTGCCGATACCTCTGCTCCGAGTAATGTGATTGACTTAATGGAAGCACTTCAGAAGACGTTGGCTATGTCACAAAAACCAGGAATAACAAGCTCAAGCAGTCCTTATGATACCTCTGATCGAAAGCTGAGTGGTACGGCATGATGGATTTATTCGAAGAAAAAAACATCAAACCAATGTTGATTTCGGAAATGATGCAGCCCTTTAATGATCCCGAGTGGATCTATGAGCTGAAGCTGGACGGTATCCGTTGTATAGCATATCTGGATGGTGAGACTGAGCTGCGTAATAAAAGAAATGACAGACTGCTCCCGAAGGTACCGGAGCTAAGTTCTATCCATGAATTTACCAGGGACCGTTGTATTCTGGACGGCGAACTGGTCATCCTCCGCAATGGTGTACCGGATTTTTTTGAACTTCAGCGAAGAACTCTGACCACCAATCGGCTAAAGCTTCAGCTATCCTATGAAAGCTATCCTGCAAGCTTTGTTGCCTACGATATCCTCTACCTTAAGGACACCGCCCTTCTCGGGCTTCCTTTGATCGAACGTAAAAAGCTTCTGAGTGACACCATTTCCGAAACTCCCTCTCTCGCTATCAGCAGATTCCTTCCTGAGAGGGGGATTGAACTCTTTGAAGTCGCTAAAGCACAGGGTCTGGAGGGCGTGATTGCCAAGAAGCGCGACAGTAAATATTATCTTGATAAGCGTACTAAGGAATGGATTAAATTCAAGTTTCTCGCAGATCAGGATTTTATCGCATGTGGTTATATCGTAAAGGAAAAGGGAATCACCAGCATCATTCTCGGCCAATACAAAGGAAATGAATTAATTTACAGGGGACATGTGACACTTGGTGTGAGATTTGGAGATCTAAAAAAAGCAGAAACCATGGTCTCTTCTCCCTTTCGATCAGTTCCACACGGTAATGAGAATGCTATATGGCTTAAACCCTCCCTAGTCTGTACTGTCCAGTATATGCCAAATGAGAAAGGGATGCTTCGTCAGCCTGTATTAAAAGGCTTTCGTGAGGATAAGACTCCTTCTGATTGCATTCTGGATCCTTCCTATACTAATAGCTAGAAAGTTTACTCCGAGACAAAATCAAAGAAATTATCGAAGTAATTTATGTACTTTTATTGACATCTGGAATATTTAGGCGTAATCTGATTTTGGCTATATTAATATAAAGTGATAACCGAATAACGTATTAACTCACTAAAATATATTAATATAACTACAATACAATAAAGTGCTCCGAACAGAGCATGAGGAGGAAATGTATGAACATTTTAGTAATTGTTGGGTGTGGGATACTGCTTCTAGTCATTGCGTATCTAACCTACGGAAAGTTCATCTCAAAGAAAGTATTTGAACTGGATAACAAGAACGTAGTCCCTTCTGTTGAGATGAAAGACGGTGTTGATTTTGAACCGGCTGATGCCAAATATCTATCCGGACAGCATTTTTCAGCAATTGCCGCTGCCGGACCGGTCACCGGACCTATCATTGCAGGGACGACCTTTGGCTGGCTACCTACTTTTATCTGGATCATTATTGGCAGTGTATTTATCGGCGGTGTACATGATATGGGCGCTCTTGTGGCCTCCATACGCCACAAGGCTGCCAGCATCGCAGATACCATGAAAAGCTATGTTTCAAAGCGAGTCTGGATACTGTTCAATATATTTATCTTCTTTTCTCTGGTTATGGTTATCGTAGCTTTTACTGATATTACTACCTCTGCCTTTGTAAATGCGGTTGAAATAGGTGACGGCAAATTCGTAGGCGGTGGGGCAACTGCTACTTCTTCTATTCTTTATCTGCTACTCCCGGTTATGATGGGCTTTTTATTAAAATTTACAAAGATGAAGCTCAGTGTAGCAACTATCATCTTCCTTCCCTTAGTAGCGGTCGCTATCTGGGTAGGTCAATACATACCCTTTAATCTGCAGGAAGTATTAGGACTGGCTTCTGCAGGGGATGCACAGAAGATCTGGAACTTCATCATTATCGCTTATTGTTTCATCGCCGGAATCGTACCTGTATGGGCACTTTTACAACCTCGTGGTCATCTCGGCGGTTATTTCCTATATGCAACACTGATTGTATCCTTCATTGGCATCATCTTTGGCGGATTTGATGTTCAATATCCCGCTTTTGTTAATAACTTTGGTGATAAAAGCTTCTGGACACCGATGTTCCCTATTCTAGTTATCACGGTGGCCTGTGGTGCCTGCTCCGGCTTCCACAGCCTGATCAGTTCCGGTACTACCTCTAAACAGCTGGCAAAGGAAACCGATGCGAAACCAATCGGTTATGGTATGATGCTTGCAGAGGCAGGTGTTGCACTGATTGCACTTTCAACCGTTATGATGCTGCCTAAGGGAGACGCCATTCTCACGAAATCCCCGAACTTCATCTATGCAAGCGGTCTTGGTTCTTTCATGCAATTAATCGGAATCAACAAAGCGTTCGGTATCTCCTTCGGTTTGATGGCATTCACTACCTTTGTATATGATACTCTGGATGTGTGTACAAGGCTTGGACGCTTCATCATACAAGAACTCACCAATTTAAAGGGTTGGGCCGGCCGAATCATATCCGCACTTCTGATTGGAGGAATTCCGTTACTTCTGATGTCCATTAAATTAACTGATCCGGAAGGGAAACCGGTAGCGATCTGGAGTTTGTTCTGGAAGACCTTTGGAGCCTCCAACCAGTTGTTGGCAGGACTTGCATTAATCGGTATCACCGTATGGTTACAACGCACAGCCAAAAACAGAAAGGTTTGGATCGCGACAATGCTTCCTTCCATCTTTATGTTTGTAATGAGTATCTGGGCTCTGATCAATACCTTTAAATCTTATACCATGAAGGATGGGGCCTGGGTTATGCCTACAGGAACCAATATTATCGTTCCGATCATGTGTACAATCTATGTGATACTTGCCATCTGGGTTGCCATTGAATCCGCTCCTGTTATCATAAAAAATGCTGTAGGAGCTTCAAAAACAGAATCGAGTGTTACCGAAGTATAAAATGATTCACGCAATAAAATATCGGGGTGCAAGAGTTAACTCTTTACCCCGATGTTTTTTATTTATGACAAGTGTAACAGTTTTCTGTTTCATCTTGGTTATATTGGATCTATTTTATTTATATTGTATTGCTATTCATTACTCTAATATCGTTATTGTTCCATCTCCGTAGCAGAAGGAGCATTTCACCCAGCCTACCCCGCCACATTTCGGACAAGCTACCTCCACATACCCACCAGGTCCTCCGTATGGATCCGTTTTATACTGCAGTAATGTTCCTCCGACACACATTGTACATTCCTCTTTACCGCGGGAACAATAATTGCAGGGAATTTCTTTTGGCTTTAAATCACTGGACTTAGGCAAAACAAAGTCATCCGGAATATATTGACCTTTCTCTACCCGTGTACTATTACGTAAATGTTCAATGTACTCTTTCTCTCTATCCGGATGTTTGGCAGATAAGTAACTATCCTGGAAGGAAGCAGTATAAACATTGTTGTTTTCTGTCTCAAGTTTTATTGTTCCTGATATAATTCCTTTCGTTCTATCCCAGGAATCCACACGCAATTCAGCACTATTGAGAGGATCTCCGAAGCTATCCGGTATGGTATGCTGTGAATAGGTTACATACCCGAACATTGATCTGTAGGATAATCCGGCATTAAATACCGCATTTGGATTCATAAACGAAAATCCTGTATCCTGATCCATAGTATAGGTTTTTCCCAATTCAATCTTATCAGAAATATATATTATAACGCTCGGACCTTCCATCAATGATCCTATTTTTACATGGATTTCTTTACCGTCTTCAAAGTAAAAATTCTCTTCAGGAAAATATGAGGTCACAATATGTTTCAGTTGCTTGTTATCATATTTAATGATTGCATGGCACTCTGAATCAGTTCCTTTTGCTTTAGCTTCTGCTTTAGCTTTAACTTTAGCTTTAACTTTAGCTTTTACTTTCGCTTTAGCTTTTACTTTCGCTTTAGCTTTTGCTTTCGCTTTACCCTTTGACTTAGTCTTTGCTTTATCCTTTCTATTATCCTCTGATTTAACTTCAGCTTTATCATTTGATTTAATAAGGCAAATTTCATTATCCTGAATTCTAAATTGAATCACAAGACATAAATATTGCAAATCGTTTTGTTCCTTAGCTAAGGTTAGCTCTTCCTCCTTAGATATATTCTTTTCCTTCTGTCTAACCCAATCTCTAAAAAGAACAGAAAATTTTGAGGTGCTTGCCTCTTCCATTGTTACCTCGCTCAAGTAATCCGTCAGCCATTTGTATTCCTTCTCCATGTATTCAATTTCCCCATCTGTTAGCTCAGCCGTAGCATAATAAAGGGATAATGGGGTAGAGGCAGGAAACTCCTGGCTCTTCCCCGTCGCGAAGCTGACGATATCGTCATTCTTAGTGTCTATCTCATTTGCTACATTTCTATTATTATCAGGTATCACTTTATGATCTTCCATATCCATATTTTCACAAGATATATTTACAAAAGACCCATCGTCACCAGAAGCAACTGCGTGTGACTTAACCGTTTCGCTGCTGCCCGAATGACTGCTTTCTGAACAAGCAGTCAGCAGTGTCAAAGTAAAAAATGTGATAACAACTACTTTTATTATTCGCATAAAACTCTCCTCATTTCTGTAATATTTAGTTTAGCTCCGCGCGCTCATTATAATCCCATTATATACCAGAAATCGTGTTGTATCAAAGAAAATGTTGCACATAAACTGTTTTCAAACATGGCAAAGGATTATATGTATTAGGTATGATTGAAAAATATGCCAGACAGGCATGTTAAGCTTTGTGGTCACGCACGCTCAGTACGAAAAGAACGCTGAAAGCTTGCCGTCTTTCAGCGTTCTTTTAAACATATAAAGAGAAGAAGTAAGCGTAGTTTATCTGAAGTAGGAAACTCCGGATTCAAAAATATGCTGGTTCTTTTCACCGATAATATTAATTGCCACAGAAGAGCCGATACGCTCTGAATGAGCCATCTTTCCAAATACTCTGCCATCCGGACTGGTGATACCCTCGATCGCATGATAAGAACCGTTCGGATTATAATCCCCGTCCATGGTCGGGTTCCCTTCCAGATCCACGTACTGGGTAGCTACCTGCCCATTAGCAATCAGTTTATTGATCCATTCTTCACTTGCAACAAATCTTCCTTCTCCGTGGGAGGTAGGAATGGAGTAAATACCACCAAGCTCAGCCTTCATCAACCAAGGAGATTTGTTCGTTACCACCTTCGTGTATACGACTTTGGACACATGTCGTCCAATGCTATTGGTTGCCAGCGTAGGAGAGTCATCCTTCTGGGGTGTAATCTCACCATATGGCAGCAATCCAAGCTTAATCAATGCCTGGAAACCATTGCAGATACCGAGCACTAAGCCGTCGCGATTGTTAATAAGATCACTTACGGCATCCTTAATCCGATCGTTACGGAAAGCTGTTGCAATAAATTTTCCTGATCCGTCGGGTTCATCCCCGGCAGAAAAGCCACCGGGGAACATCAGAATCTGCGCCCCATGTATTCCCTCTGCAAAGGCCCCCACAGATTCCCGGATCTGGTCCGCCGACATATTTTTAAATACGATAGTCTCAACCTCAGCGCCTGCTTTCCGGAAGGCGGATAGTGAATCATATTCGCAGTTGGTTCCGGAGAATACCGGAATAAATACCTTCGGCTTTGCTATCTTATTTTTTGCTACATAAATCTGTTTTGCATCATAAAGCTTTGTCTGTGGCTTCGCCTCAGGGACTAAAGAATGGGTAGGATATACCTTCTCCAAGGTTCCGGTCCAGGCCTCCAATGCATCCTCCAGCGGAATGCTTTCGTCCAGATAACTGATTTCCGGAGCCTCTGTTACTGTACCGAGAATAGTATATTCCCCGTCAACAAAGCCCGCCTTTTGAAGAAGCTCGGCTGCATCTTCCGACATCTCTGCCACTACTTCACCATAACCCGGAAGGAATAAGTCTTCCCTTTTAAGCTCCTTAGATAGCTTGATACCTAGCTTATTACCAAAGGCCATCTTGCTGACCGCTTCGGCAATTCCTCCGAACCCGAGCGCAAAAGCGGACTTGATGCTACCGTCTCTCATTAACTTCGTAATATTGGTATACAGAGTCATAATCTGCACATAATCCGGTAGCTCATACTCATCCTTTTTCATGTTGAATTTAACAATTACATTACCAGCCTGCTTCAGCTCTGTTGAAATAATCTCTGTCGCTTTTGCGATATCTACTGCAAAGGATACCAACGTCGGAGGAACATCGATATCATTAAAGCTGCCGGACATACTGTCCTTTCCTCCAATGGATGGCAGCCCCAGCTTAACCTGGGCATCATATGCTCCCAGCAGAGCTACCAGAGGCTCACCCCAGCGCTTTGGATCATTACCAAGCTTACGGAAAAACTCCTGGAAGGTAAATCTGATCTTTGTATGGTCTCCGCCTGCTGCGACAATCTTAGCAACAGAGGATAAAACTGCATATACTGAGCCATGGAAGGGTGACCAGCTGGAAAGATACGGATCGAAACCGTAACTCATCATGGATACCGTATCACAGTTTCCGGAAAGTACCGGAAGCTTTGCGGTCATGGTCTGAATTGGGGAAAGCTGATATTTTCCGCCATAAGGCATCGTCACAGTTGCAGCACCGATGGAACTGTCGAACATCTCCACAAGACCCTTTTTGGAACATACATTCAAGGCTGAAAGGGACTTCAACCAGGTATCCTTGACCGAACCCTCCATACTGATTGTACCGCTCTGCAGATAACTCTCTTCCTTCACAGGCAGAGTCACACAGGCTGCTGCTTCCTGATGGGCACCGTTGGTATCCAGAAATGCTCTGGAGATATTAACGATTTCCTTGCCTCTCCAGGTCATGACAAGTCTGGGTTCCTCGGTAACTATCGCTACCACTATAGCTTCGAGATTTTCCTCCAGTGCAAAAGCAAGCATCTGGTTCACATCCCTCGGATCAACCACGACAGCCATTCTTTCCTGGGATTCAGATATTGCAAGCTCTGTGCCATCTAGACCAGCATATTTCTTCGGAACTTGATCCAGATCAATCCTAAGTCCTGCTGCCAGCTCTCCGATTGCAACGGATACTCCACCGGCACCAAAGTCATTACATTTTTTAATGAGCCTACTTACTTCCTCTCTGCGGAATAGTCTCTGCAGTTTACGTTCCGTAGGGGCATTTCCCTTCTGAACCTCAGCTCCGCAGGTTTCAATTGATTCGGTAGTATGGCTCTTGGAGGAGCCGGTTGCCCCACCGCAACCATCGCGTCCGGTTTTTCCTCCCATTAGGATGATAATATCTCCCGGATCGGAGTTCTCGCGGATCACATTCTTTCTTGGAGCGGCACCCATAACGGCACCGATTTCCATTCTTTTCGCAACATAATTCGGATGATAAACTTCATCTACCAGACCGGTTGCAAGACCGATCTGATTACCGTAGGAGCTGTAACCTGCTGCCGCACCGGTACAAATCTTTCTCTGAGCCAGCTTGCCCTTTAGCGTCTCCTTTAGGGATACCGTGGGATCAGCAGCACCGGTTACGCGCATTGCCTGATATACATAGCCTCTGCCCGACAACGGATCACGGATGGCTCCGCCGAGACAGGTTGCCGCACCACCAAAGGGCTCAATCTCCGTCGGATGGTTGTGTGTCTCATTTTTAAAGAATACAAGCCATTCTTCAGTCTTGCCGTCTATCTCTACAGGAACGATGATGGAGCAGGCATTAATCTCATCTGATACCTCCATATCTTCCAGTTTGCCATCTGCCTTCAGCTTTTTCATGGCTAGAAGTGCAATATCCATCAGGGAAACATACTTATCCTTTCTATCTGCATAGAGCTTACCGCGCTCCTTCAGATAACTTTCATAAGCTTCCCGGATAGGCTTCTCATAATACCCCTCTTCGATGCTGATCTCTTTTAATTCCGTCAGGAAGGTGGTATGTCTGCAATGATCAGACCAATAGGTATCCAGTACCCTGATCTCAGTCATGGACGGATCACGCATTTCCTCGGATTGATAATAGTTTTGAATATGCATAAAATCCTGAAAGGTCATCGCCAGATTCAGTGAAGTATATAACTCCATAAGCTTCTGCTCAGGCATAGACCGAAATCCATACAGAATCATGACATCCTCAGGATCTTCAAAGTCAGTGATCAGAGTCTTCGGCTTTACTTCCTCTGCCTCTCTGGAATCTACCGGATTGATGCAATAGCCTTTGATTCGTTCAAACTCTTCCTCCGTAATAGCTCCGGACAGAATATAGGTGGTAGCGGAACGTATCACCGGTTCTTCCTTCTCATTTAAAAGCTTTACACACTGTTCCGCAGAATCAGCACGCATATCGAACTGTCCCGGAAGATACTCCACAGTAAATACCCGGTCCTCGCTACCTGTTTCGAACTTCTCTTCATATAAGTAATCCAACGGCGGTTCTGAAAAAACGGTTCCCAGTGCCTTACGATAAGTCTCCTCACTCAGATTCTCTATATCATATCGGATTAAAACCCGTACTCCTTCCAATCCCTTCATACCCAGATAGCTGCGTAGCTCAGATTTCAACTCCTTCTCTCTGACAGCATATGGTTTTCTCTTTTCCACATAGATTCTTTTTACGTCCTTCATTCGATATCTCCCTTCCATAAGGAGGTCCAAGCCCCATATTTACGTATTAATTTCGAATTTGCCTTCTATACGGTTAATCATTACTTGCATTATAGCATAACATGTCTTATAATCATAATTAATATATGTTAAGCTTTTTATTAGGTCTGCTAATAGATATTTTCCGTTATTAGCATAGTTTTTATAATTTTAATTTAGTTGAGTTTCGTTTAGATGAGTTTAGTAAGACAAAAGGTCATGCCACCTACGGTGGCATGATAAACCTGTGCAAGAAAGCCCTCGGAAAGTTCACTTTCCAGAGGCTTTCCTGCGCAGGTAATCCGGCTGATTACATCAGCCGGACCTTTTGTCGGTTTCATTAATATAAATAAGTCACATCAATTGAACCCTTTTATCGGTTTAATCATAATAGCAATAGACTACAAGCAGACGACAGCTAATCATAAATTTAACAAAATTATAAATTATCTTCAGCGACAAACCCTATTTAGGAGGTACTTATGGATATTAACTATGAACTGTATAAGGTCTTTTATCATGTGGCAAAAAGTCTTAGTTTCAGCGATGCAGCCGATTCCCTGTTCATCTCCCAGTCGGCAGTCAGCCAGTCGATTAAAACCCTGGAAAAACGTCTGAATCAGATATTATTCATCCGAAGTACCAAACGGGTGGCGCTTACCAAGGAAGGCGAGCTTTTATTAAAGCATATCGAACCTGCGATCAACCTGATCAGCCGCGGTGAGAATCAGTTATGTGCCGATCCCCAGAGTGGGGTGCAGCTAAGAATCGGTGCAAGCGATACGATCTGTCGTTATTATCTCGTCCCTTATTTAAATAAATTCCATAAGAAATATCCGAGCATCCATATCAAAGTTACCAATGCCACCTCGATGCAATGCGCGAAGCTTCTGGAACGCAATGATGTTGATGTAATTGTAACCAACTCGCCAAACTCCGCTTTGAACAATCTCATGCAGATTCTTCCGGTGAAGGAATTTCGTGATATTTTTATCGCAAGTCAGGAGGCTTTTCCCCTGCAGGACCGTCCAATCTCTTTGCAGGAGCTTCAGCAATATCCAATCCTGATGCTGGATAAGCGTTCTACCACAAGCATGTTCCTCCATAATCTGTTTCTGGAGAACTCCCTAGACCTTGTTCCTGCCATCGAGCTCAGTAGCAATGATCTGCTGATTGATCTGGCAAAAATCGGTCTCGGTATCGCTTTTATTCCTGACTACTGTGTGAAGGAGTTAGAAGACCTGGCAGTCATCCATATCGACAAGGAGATCCCGGCCCGAATGTTGGTGGCAGCTTATAATACAGATATTCCTTTATCAGATGCAGCTAAATACTTCATTGACAGCCTGACTGAGAATAATGCTGAAGAGTAGAAATAGAAGAGTTTCATCATCGTTTTAACAATTAAAGCAATGAATAATGTCATAATTCAAAAAGAGGCTGAAGCAAAATTTCAAACGGGAAATATCGTTGAAATTTTGTATCAGCCTCTTTTTCTCCTAATCTAATTGGCAGATGGATTATCACAGGAATATATATTTCATTAGTAGGTTTCGAATTTACTCTTGGCATTTGTCAGCTCTAAGGTCTGTATCTCCCAATCGTCTATTTGTATCGTCACCGTAATCACATCATCCACCGGTTGAGTAGAGCCACTTCCTCCACTTACTAATTTAAATACTTTGGAATTTATGTGCTCTCCTTCCTCATATTCTGTTTCCAGAGCTCCACCCATGAGAGCCCCTGCATAGGAGATTTTCACATGTCTGATACCCTCCAGATCCTGAAGGTCCCCTTTATATACGACAATTAAGGCATCAACCATATGACTGTCTACATCCAGTGCTCCTTTTTCGTTTGTATAGAAGGTTATGGATCCTTCTACCTTATACTCGGCCTCCCAAAGATCATTCTCATCATAGAAGGTATAGTTATAATTTGTCACATCTTTATTCTTGCTGCACCCAGCAAACATCGCTATACTAATAAAACAGATACAGCTTAAAGCGATGACTTTCTTCATGCTTCCTCCCATTCCGGTAAAGTTCTTACCTAACCTCTACTGATCCTTTTATTATCATAATTATAGACCAATTTCTACCATGATACTACCATTTCTTGCTTAATCCATCCTATATTTTCCTTTCATATTGGCTATTCACTAGTCACTAGTTACTCATTCCAATACCAGTTATAATTATAAGCTGCTAAAATTATAAGCTCCACTAGAGAAAAAGCTCTGTCCCCGGTCTCCCAAGCCGGAAACCACGAACAGAGCTTATTCATTATACATAATCAGGTGAATCTTTACCTGGAATGATTATTTGCTTAATTCCTTAATCCGGTTCTGCATGATGGCATTGTAATTGAGTACCCGTCTCTCATATTCCTCGTTCATGTATTTCGAGGTAATCATAAAATCTGCAGTTGCCCTATTATTTGCCACCGGAATATCATACACCGCACAGATACGAAGGAGTGCCTTCACATCGGGATCATGCGGCTGAGATTCTAGCGGATCCCAGAAGAAGATGACAAAATCGATGTTACCTTCCACGATTCTGGATCCGATCTGCTGATCCCCGCCGAGAGGGCCACTGTTATATGCCTTTACCGGCAGTTCAGTCTTATCTGCGATCATCCTTGCAGTTGTACCTGTACCGCACAGAAAATGGTTTTTTAATATTCCCTTATTTGCCTCAACCCATTCCACCAGCTCTTTCTTCTTGCTGTCATGAGCAATCAGGGCAATATGCTTTTGTTTTTCAATCGTAAAATTAATATATTCATCCTGAAGCATTGTCTTATCCTCTCTTCCAACCATGTTTTTCACAAGCAAGCTTTTTATTTATCGCTCTTATATCATGAACATAAAGATTGTTCATGATCTTTAGCTCCACTCGGTATTCGCAAGCAAGCTTGTAATACCTCATTACGTCTTGATACTATCATAGCTGAAAAATCAGGCAGATGCAAGCAACATTATGTTAATTCATAGTAAACTTCCATGATGCTTAGCACAGCAATAATAAAACACGGTAAAAAGATCTCCCTCACAAAAGAAATCAGAATTCCCTAGATTATCTCCTGTTTCAATGCATCGATAATATTCTCTTTCTTTACCTTTGAGCTTGAATAAAGCATAGCCGTACCAACGATGACAAACACAGAGATTACCACTGTTAGGATATTTTTGACCGGAAGTACAAAAGGAAAGCGGAAGCTGATCATCAAAGCCTGATGTGTTAAAAACATGATTACAATACTAACTGGAAGTCCATAGCAGATCGCCTTTACTCCGTAAAATATGCTTTCAAAGTTAAGCATTTTATTAAAGCCCTTCGGGGTAATTCCGACGGATTTCAGCATTGCAAATTCTCTTTTTCGAAGTGCTATGCTTGTTGATATGGTATTGATGATATTAGCAACACAGATTGCTGTAATCAATATCAGGAAGGCATAGGTAAATACGCTAACCATAAGTACCAGCTGATTCTCGTTCTGACGAATGGCATACAGATTCCTGATATGCAGCTTATCCACACCTACGGTATTCTGTACAGCTTCCAGTTCCTCCTGCAGCTTTACCGGCTTTTCGCTGTTATAGAACACAAAGGTACTGAGCCAGGAGGAAGCCTCTTTCTCCTTACCCTGCAGGAATACGTCCGCTATCTGTCTGGATATTACGATATTCACACCTGCTTCCTTACCGCTGGAATGAACGCCCATAGGAAGCGTATCCGTCAGCAGTTCAAGCTTTACAGAGCCTAAGATAGTAGGTTTCTCTGTCATGGCATCACCAAGCTTCATGGTCATACTTCTACCGGTTTTGGTCTTTAGTGCCTTCGTATTTACATATTTATCAGTTTCTTCATCCTTATAGGTGATACCATCGATCAGGATTGCGGAGGGATCCCTAGTATCCGTCAGAGCTGCAAAATCAGCACCAACCTCTGTGGCATAGTTTTTTAGAGCGGTATCTTCCAAAATATTCACATAGACATGATAAGGATATTTTCCATCTCTACTATACTCGCTTTTATTGTCCTTCAGAAAATCCGCAATCTCTGTTTCATCGATCCAGGTAGAAGCAATTAATCTGTCTACTCTCGAATAATCCGTGATATTTACTAATGCTGTGATCTGTCCGAGAATGCTTTCCTTTTCCTTATCATTATCAGCACTTACAATGGTATACACATCGAAGTTGATCCCATCCTGAGTCATAATCAGAGATTTCTTCACACTGTCGGTAAAATCCGTCACTACCAGGAACAGCATCATACTGATAATCAGTGAAAATATCGTAGCTTGATATCTTTTATGATTTCTTTTCAGGTTTTTTAATCCAAGATCTCCCTCGATGCCAAAGATCCTGCGAGTGATTTTGAGGGTATGCACCTGCTTCCTCTTGATCCTGATATCCGTGGACTGGCGGATAGCATCGATAGCCGATATATTCGACGCCCGTCGTGCCGGAATATAAGTTGAAATTAATATCGTCAAACCGGAAACCAGTATCGCGAGTAATATGATTCCCGGAAAAATCTTCAGCCGAAGGCCAACCTCTACATACATGGCATTTTTCACGATGGGATTAATACACAGATATGTAATCCCAAGTCCCAGATACCCGGCAGCAATTCCCAAAGGAATACTGATAGCACCGATGACAGCTCCTTCAAAGAAGACTGAATTTCTCTTTTGCTTCTTCGTCGCTCCGACGCTGGACAACATTCCAAGATATCTTGACCGCTCAGATACGGAGATCGCAAAAGCATTATAGATCAGAGAAATTGATCCGATCATAATGATGCAGATAATAATACCCGACAGGATGAAAAGCATGCTTCGCACCTGATCATCCTTCACCACCCCATAATATCTTAAAAGCATATTGTTAAATTCGACACTACTCTCCGGCAGGATCTTCTGGGCATGATCAAATAGACCGTTTGTAACCTTCTTATAGATAACAGAAGCATCAAAGGTTCCCTCCCCTGCTGCCGATTGTTCGTCCATAAAGGTCAATACAGTGTAGCCAGGTGCCCAGGAATACTCATCGGCCGGTGTTTTGATAAAACCGACGATGGTATAGCTCTTTTCGGTATTCCCTGTCAGTTGTTCCGATAGCTTTCCTTCCTCCCACTGAAGTGGCATACTCTGGTTTAATTCCTGCTGCTCCTGATTCTCGAGGGTTCCACTTCTTTGTCCAAGGGTCAGGGAAATCCGATCTCCGAGCTGATAATTCACTTTCGCATTCTCAATGATTGCTTCCGAGACCACCAATTCATCTACCTTCTCCGGAAGTCTGCCCTGCGTAAGCTCAATCGGAAAATGCTCATAGCCTTCCCTGCTATATTCCTTTAAGTAAAGATAAGGCTTATTCTTATTCTGACTTCCCGGAAGAATGCTATAACCCAGTTCCTTACTCAGAATGATTGACTTTGCTCCTTTATCCTCCTGAAGCTTATGAAGTTGTTCTATCGTAATACCGTTATATTTTGCATGCCATTCTCCGCCTCTTTTTATCTCTCCCCGCTGCATCAGGTCCACGAAGGAAAAAGCCAGAACAGCTACAGCTGTAATCATCGCTGCGGATATTACCGTCCCGATGATTGTGACCAGCGTACGCTTCTTATTCAGCATCAGCTGGCGTAGGGTCAGTTTATTGACTATGTTCATGGACGGATCACCTCATTCCTGGTGATATGACCGTCCTCAATCGCTATGATCCGATCCGCCTGAAGGGCAATCCTCTCATCATGAGTAATCACCAGCAGCGTCTGCTGATAGGTTCTATTGAACATTTTCAACAGCTCAATGATTTCACTGCTATTCTTGCTGTCTAAATTACCGGTCGGTTCATCCGCCAGCATAATTGCCGGATTATTAATCAGTGCTCTCCCGATGGATACTCTCTGCTGCTGACCTCCGGATAACTGGTTCGGCAAATGCTTCAGACGATTCTCCAGGCTCAAGGATTTTACAATACCGGTGAACTGCTTCTGATCAACCTTCTGTTCATCCAACAGCAAAGGCAGCATAATATTCTCCTCCACTGTTAGTACGGGAATCAGATTATAGAACTGATAGACCAGACCGATCTGACGACGACGGAAGATGGCAAGCTGTGTTTCATTCAGAGAATAGATATCTGTGGAATCCACATAGACCTTACCCGAAGTAGGACGGTCGACCCCGCCCAGAAGGTGCAGCAGCGTGGATTTACCGGATCCCGATGGACCTATGATCGCTACAAATTCCCCTTTGTTTATCGTAAAATTAATATCATCAATTGCCTTAACGGCAGTTTCCCCTGTCCCATATTGTTTTGACAGATGTTCTACTTTTAATATTTCCATGACAGACCTCCTGGTATAGTTGGCTTTCTTAGCCATACTAGAATAAAGTGTCAAAAGGTGTTTCGTACATTTCCAGCTACAACATATTGCTCTGCAAGCTAGCTTGCAATGGTAATACGTGGTAGTTGGAAAGCACCATAGGTGCTTTTGACACTTTAATCCATACTATAAACTTAACCTGTGCATATTACTTTCCCATGACTGCAATATTACAGTTTTGTCACAAACCTATGAGATCTGGTGATAGAACTTTATGCTGAAGCTCGTTCCTTCGCCCTTCTTACTGATAACACTGATATTCCCGTTCTGACCGTCTATGATACTCCCAGCCATCGCAAGACCAATCCCTACACTGTCTGAGGATGCATTTTTCCCTTTATAGAACCGCTGAAAAAGGAATGGCAGATCCTCCTTGTCAATTCCGCTGCCGTTGTCTGCAATGACGATCTCCGTATAGATAGGATTTTGAGAATATCGAATACTGATTGTACCCCCAACTTGTGTATGCTCGATACAGTTCTTGATGATATTGATGAGTGCCTCACAGGTCCAGTCAGCATCTCCGATAAAAGATGCCACTGCTTCCCCCTCCTCCAGTAAAGTCTGCTCCTTAAGTTCCATCGGGATCAGTAATGGCTTAATGACTTTCCCGATCAGCTTCTTAACAGAAACCTCCTCCTTCTTAAACTGGATCGTACCGGCATCCATTCTTGCTAATTTTAAAAGGGATGACAGCAGCCATTCCATCCTGGATAGCTGAGCTTCAAGATTCTTGGAAAACTCCCTTCTTTTCTCAGTCTCCAGCTTGTCGCTCTGTAATAGCTCTGCCATGACTGACATGGAGGTCAGGGGAGTCTTCAGCTGATGAGAGATATCCGAAATAGCATCTGCCAGCGCTAATTTCTCACTTTCTAAAAGCTGCTTCTGTCCGGATAAGATCAGTGTGACCTTATAGATTTCATTTTTCAGTATACTGAGTTCTCCTTCCCGATTGTCACGCAGATCAAGCGAATAGTCACCGTGATAGACTTTGCGAAGATAGGCGGATAACTCACCGATGTCCCGATATCTGCTTCGGGTAAATACTATCACTGTCAGAATGAGCAGAAGGCTAAATATTAGCATAAGTAACCCTGCTGCCGGTTGGATAAAAAATGCCACAGCACTCCCTATGATCGCTACTATTGTCATAACAATCAACATCTGTCGAAATTCTCTATTACGAAGCATAGGTACCTCCCTTCTGATGTGAACTCACTAATCAAGTCAGTGACTTAAAATTGCTGATGAAAAGCTCAGCTTGAATTTCCAATGGATTTCAAGCTGAAGTTCTTCGGGATAATTCTGGTCTTTTCAGAATTATTTCCCTACCTTATATCCCAAACCGCGAATGGTTTTAATGACAGTCGGCTTCTGCGAATCCTCCTCCAGCTTATCCCGAAGCCGTTTGATATAGACCGTCAGGGTATTATCATTGACAAAATCCCCTGCCACATCCCAGATTCCCTCCAGAAGCTGATTACGGGACAGTACGTGCCCCTCATTCTGAGCAAAGATAAGTAAAAGTTTATACTCCAGGGCTGTTAAGAGAATTTCCTGTCCATCTTTATAAACCTTTGCCTCCAGCGTATTGATTCTGATTGTATCTAGCTCTATGATATGTTGGGCTATCGTTCCTTTCTGATATCTGCGAAGGACTGTTTTAATCCTTGCAGTCAGCTCCCTTACCCGAAAAGGCTTTGTAATATAATCATCGGCTCCCAGCTCTAGCCCCATGATAACATTCACTTCCTCGTCACAGGCTGTGAGAATAATGACAGGAATATCCCATTTTTCTCTAGCCAGCCTGCATAATTCATAACCACTGCCATCCGGCAGGGTTAGGTCGAAAATACATAGATCAAAGGTATGCTCACTCAAGGCCTTCTTTCCGGTTGCCACATCAGAACACAGAATTACGGTATAGCCCTCCTGCTGCAAAGAATATTCCAGTCCCTGCGCTATGGTCTTATCATCTTCTACAACAAGAAGCTTCATCGTTGTCTCCAATCCGGCACATAGTTTTCAATGCCTATGTATTTTATGTAAATATGATTCTGTCATAATTATACAGCAAAATAAGACTGCTGCAAATCATAACTTACATCTTTCTGAAGGGTTTCTCCAACGAAATGGTAGTATTCTATGATTTGCAGCAGTCTTTATTTTACTCCCACGAAATACGGATAATAGCTTTTTTTATATTACGGATCATTTATGTAATGCTTACTCCCTATTGAAGTAGTTTCTTTACCTCATCCGCGACAAATTGTACCTGAGTACCTACAACAACCTGAACACTGGTCTTACTTGGACGTATTACTCCGGCGATACCTGCCGATTTGATCTTCTTCTCATCAACTGCAGTATAATCCTTGATTTCTACACGAAGTCTGGTAATGCAGTTGTCACAGTTTACGATATTAGCCTTGCCGCCAAGTCCTTCCAGAATTGTTTTTGCTACTGCCGTGAAGTCATTATTAGAAAGAACTGCTTTTAATTCCTCTTCATTGTCCTCATCATCCTCACGACCGACGGTTTTGAAGTTGAAGACAGTAATCAGTGCTCGGAATACAACATAATAAATTCCGAAAAATACCAGACCAATCGGTATAATCAACCAGGGATTCTGTGCCATCGGGGCCTGTAAGCTTAAGACAAAGTCGATTAATCCGGCACTGAAGTTAAAGCCTACTCTGACCGGAAGCAACGCTACGATAAAGCAGGAGATACCTGTTAATAATGCATGAACAAGATATAATACGGGAGCCAGGAACATGAAGGAGAATTCCATGGGCTCGGTAACACCTGTTAAGAAGGAACAAAGTGCTGCCGACATCAATAAACCGGCTGCAATCTTCTTTCTCTTGGTCTTTGCAGTATGATACATAGCAAGCGCTGCGCCGGGAAGTCCGAACATCATTACCGGGAAGAAGCCTGACATATACATACCGGTCTCACCAATGGTTCCTTTACCGGTCCAGAAGTTGCTTAAATCATTAATTCCTGCCAGATCGAACCAGAATACATTGTTCAGTGCATGGTGTAGACCTGTAGGGATTAAGAGTCTGTTCGCAAAACCATAAATACCTGCACCGATTGCACCTGTACTGATGATTCCCTTACCAAATGCAACAAGTGCACCGTACAGAACAGGCCAGATGAAATAAAGGATAACACTTGCAACAATCGTAACTCCTGCTGTAACAATTGCTACGCAGCGTTTTCCGCTGAAGAATGCCAGAGCATCCGGAAGCTTGGTATTCTTGAAGCGATTATAGCATTTAGCACCAATCAAACCTGCAAGGATTCCGACAAATACATTCTCAATTTTACCGAAAGCCATATTCGCTTCTGCACCGGTATACATTGCAACTGAACTGCTAGATAACAAGGTAGTGAACATCAACCATGATACAAGACCTGCAACTGCTGCCGTACCATCATTGTCATCTGACATACCGATGGATACACCAATCGCAAACAGAATCGCCATGTGATTTAAGATAGCACCACCGGCTGTAATCAGGAATGCAGCAATTACATTGTTAGCTCCCCAACCACTCGGGTCAATCCAATAGCCGATACCCATCATTATACCGGCAACCGGCAATGTAGCTACCGGAAGCATCAAGGATTTGCCCAGTCTTTGCATAAACTTCATCATATAATTTTACTCCTCCTTTTTGTGCTGTTCTACAGCGGTTTCTTTATTTATAAATTCTCATTTAAGAAAACCCGAAGTGTTTCTGAAGCCTCCGCTTCATCTGTTCCGTCCACAAGAAAGGTAACTTCATCCCCCTTTTTTACCCCCAGGGTCATGATACCGATGATACTTTTGGCATTACCCTCTTGTGCCCCTCTCTTAATTATGACATTACTGTCATATTGACTGATCGCTTTTACCAGCTGTCCTGCCGGTCTTGCGTGTATACCAATCTCATCCGTAATGATGTACTTCACTTCCTTCACGCGCTTTCCTCCTTTCATCATCCTTAGGATATTCTATTACTTCTTCACAGTGATCAGCTGTTCCAGCTCATTGATCACCAATCCTGTATTAGGAACAATTCCCGAATAATCCGTCATATTACAGATCACGACAGGGGTCATCAACTCATATCCGGCTTCTCTGATCCCCGCCATATCAAACTCCACCAGCAAATCCCCGGTCTTCACCATATCTCCTGCGCTTACATGAGCAGTAAAAAACTGACCCTTAAGATTCACTGTATCAAGACCGATATGAATCAACAGCTCAATTCCCTGCTCTGTCTTAATACTGACGGCATGCTTTGTCTCAAACAGCATAGCTATCGTACCGTCTGCCGGCGCTAAGACTCTTCCTTTGGATGGGAGTATTGCAACTCCGTCTCCAACAATCTTATCCCGAAAGACAGGATCATTGACCTGACTCAAGGGAAATACTTCTCCTTCCATCGGAGATGAGATGTAAAGCTTTTTGTCCTTCTTTAATCCAAACATGATGTCCTCCTAATCCTTTGCATGGGTTCCTAAAACTACTCTCCTGATGTGAACTGTTAGCATCGCCAGCTCTTCTGCAACAATGACTTCCTGAAAGCTTTCCTTTAAATACTCAGCTATCTTCTCGCTGCAGGCAAATTCAGCGGGATAAAGCTTTTTCACCATCTCACAGAACTCCATATCAATATTGTCCAATTGATCTCTACTTAATATCCTCTGTATTAAAACTCTCATATGACTGACCAGCCTCTCGAATTGCAGAGAGCCTTCTTCCAAAACAATGCCGAAATCCTCCTTCACAATCTGAAGTACCGCCGGGAGTAGTTTCGTAATACTCATTGTTTGACTCATCACGGTATTGTATTCCGCATTAACGATATGAAGTGCAATAGAAGCAGCCTCATCTACCGGAAGTCGCAATCCCAAACGCTTTTCTATCAGGGCGATTGCAAATTCACCGATTAAATACTCCTGACGATATAATCTCTGCACATCCCATAATAGCGGATTGTCAAAAATCATCTCCTGCTTAAAACGTTCAATCGCAAAATTGATGTGGTCTGTCAGGGTAATATATATATTCGGATTCAATTTTCGATTTAATATTTTATCCGCATATGTAATGATTTCATTGGATACCTGAATATGCTCCAGCGGTAGGTTCTCGATCAGTTCTTTGAATTTGTCCACCGCTGTCTGGCTCTCCAGGAAGAATATCTTCTCAATTAAAGTCTGGTTGATTTCTTTTCCAGGTTTTGCCTGAAAACCAATGCCCTTTCCCATAATGATTACTTCTTTACCCTTGGGATCAAAGGCACTTACCACGTTATTATTAATTACCCGTTCCACTTGCATCGCTGTCCACCCCAACATTACGAAATGAATAAAAAAGACCAAACCCTATGGAACTAGTATTCCATAAAATTTGGTCTTGCCTGCTTTCCAGTAACAATCCATCAATATTAAATATCTGTTTTTAGTCTAGCAACAAAATAGCCATATGTCAATATCTAATTTTCACATATACCATCAAAAATCACTAGTGATTTCTCCCAGTATCTACTTGGGATAACCAATTTGAACAAAAATATAATTACTAGGAAGGATTATTTGCTCAAATACTCAAGGCGATCATTTACCTGCTTCATCATATCTGTATATTTGTCAAGCTTTGCACGTTCCTCCGCAAGCTTATTTTCCGGTGCTTTATTGACAAAGTTCGGATTGGCAAGCATTCCGGTCACACGCTTTAGCTCTCCCTCGAGACGTTCCTTTTCTTTGGTCAGACGTTCAATTTCCTTATCGATGTCTACCAAATCAGCAAATGGAATGTAGATGACTGCTCCGGGTACGACTGTAGATACGGCATCCTCTGAAATGCCTGCCTTATTCTCCTGTACCAATACTTCATTGGCATAACCGAGTGTTGCAAAGAAGATCTTACTGTCAGTAAAGATGCTGCGTACCTTCTCACTGTCAGATACTACGATTACTGTAGCTTTCCTGCTCGGGGGAACATTCATCTCCGCACGTACATTACGAATTCCCTTGACTGCTTCCTTGATCAATTCCACTGCTTCCGCTTCCTTCTCAAATTCGAAGTTATGATTGAATACCGGCCAATCGGAAATCATGATGGAATCTGCTTCCTTCTGTCCTGACATTTCTTGCAGGGTACAAACGATTTCTTCTGTAACAAATGGCATATACGGATGCAACAGCTTTAGTGAGGTGGTAAGTACATATTTTAAAGTCCAGAGTGCTGCTGCCTTTGTCTCGTCGGTCTCGCTGTATAATCTGGGCTTTACCATCTCCACGTACCAGTCACAGAATTCTTCCCAGATAAAATCATTTACCTTCTGCGCAGAAATACCGAGGTCATAGTTCTCCAAGCCTTCTGTTACTTCAGCAACCAGAGTATTCACTCTGGAAAGGATCCATTTATCAGCAATCGTAAGCAGCTTCTCATCAAGCGTCTCACCAATGGTTGCTTTCTCGAGATTCATCATAATAAAACGTGAAGCGTTCCATACCTTATTCGCAAAATTACGGCTGGCTTCCACTCTCTCCCAATAGAAACGCATGTCATTGCCGGGTGCATTGCCGGTAATCAGGGAGAAACGGAGTGCGTCTGCACCGTATTTGTCAATTACCTCAAGGGGATCAATACCGTTGCCGAGGGACTTGCTCATCTTCCGACCCTGAGAATCTCTGACGAGGCCATGGATCAATACCTTGCTGAAAGGCTTCTTGCCCATCTGTGCGTAGCCTGAGAATACCATACGGAGCACCCAGAAGAAAATGATATCATATCCTGTGACAAGTACATCCGTAGGATAGAAATACTCCAGATCCTCTGTCTTCTCCGGCCAACCAAGGGTTGAGAAGGGCCATAAAGCGGAGCTGAACCAGGTATCCAGTGTGTCCTCGTCCTGACGTAAATGCGTGGAACCACACTTAGGGCATCTGGAGGGTTCTTCCTTGCTGACAATGATTTCACCACAGCCGTCACAGTAATAAGCAGGGATTCTATGTCCCCACCAGAGCTGTCTGGAGATACACCAGTCTCTGATGTTCTCTGCCCAGTTATAATAAATCTTATCAAAACGTTCCGGTACGAACTGGATGTCTCCTGTCTTAACTCCATAGATGGCAGGTTTGATCAGTTCCTCCATCTTCACGAACCATTGCTGCTTGATTAACGGTTCAACCGTGGTATGGCAGCGATCATGAGTACCCACATTGTGGCTATGATCTGCAACCTTAACAAGAAGGCCCAGTTCCTTCAACTCATTTACGATCACCTTACGTGCTTCATAGCGGTCCATGCCCTGATATTTGCCACCGTTACTATTGATACTGGCATCATCATTCATGACATTGATTTCAGGAAGGTTATGTCTCTTACCTACCTCAAAGTCATTGGGATCATGTGCCGGAGTAATCTTCACAACACCGGTTCCGAATTCCTTATCTACATAATAATCCGCAACCACAGGAATCTCGCGATTCATCAAAGGCAACATGACGGTCTTGCCGATCAGATACTTGTATCTCTCATCCTCAGGATGTACCGCTACTGCTGTATCACCAAGCATCGTCTCGGGTCTGGTGGTGGCAACCTCTACGAAGCCCTCTTCACCGACGATCGGATACTTAATGTGCCAGAAATGTCCGGCTTGCTCCTCATGCTCAACCTCTGCGTCAGAGATAGAGGTCTGACATACCGGGCACCAGTTGATAATCCTGGAGCCTTTATAAATATAGCCTTCGTTATACAGCTTGATGAATACTTCATTGACAGCATGATTGCAGCCTTCATCCATCGTGAAGCGTTCTCTGTCCCAATCGCAGGAGGAGCCTAATTTCTTCAACTGGGAGATAATCCTGCCGCCGTACTCCTCTTTCCATTGCCAAGCTCTCTCGAGGAATGCTTCTCTTCCGATATCCTCTTTATTTGCGATACCTTCCTTACGCATCTGTTCAATAATCTTAACCTCGGTAGCAATACTTGCATGATCGGTTCCCGGCTGCCAAAGAGCATTGTAGCCTTGCATCCTCTTAAAACGAATCAGGATATCCTGCATCGTATTATCTAAAGCATGACCCATATGAAGCTGTCCTGTGATGTTCGGCGGGGGAATCACAATCGTAAAGGGCTTCTTGCTGCGGTCTACCTCAGCATGGAAGTATTTCTTCTCCTCCCATTTATGATACAGTCTTTCTTCGATGTCCTTGGGGTCATAGGTTTTTGCCAGTTCTTTTTCCATAGTTCTCTTCCTTTCGGGGTGTAGTATATTGATGATTTCACTTAACATTTTAGGTGTAGTTCTTGGGATGGTTCTGGATGTTGTTCTAGGAACGGTTCTGGATGTTGTTCTAGGAACGGTTCTTTGCTATGGATGGTATATTTTCCTTCCGATGATTGCTTTCAAGTAACACCATACTTCGTTCATGGAGTTTAGCTGTCGGTCGGAGCTATGTGACCTCCGTGTCACAAGCTCCTAAAATGTCCCTCCATGGACATTTTCCCGACAATCACTCCATGAACTCAGTAAGTGTTACTAGGAAAGCAATCAAGTCATGTAAATATATCATCCATAGCAAAGCACCTGTCTCTATAAAGCTTTTACTTGAATACGTGTAGTACTGTAAAATTGATCGACTTTAAATATTTTATCCTTATCACTTGCCGTATCATTATTTTATAAATATCTTTATAAATATCTTTATAATTATATTTATAATAATCTTTATAACTAACTTAATTACTATCCTTATTCCCATTCGGATAATTATGCTCTTCATTATATTTATAATTAATTAAATAATTATCCATCTAATCGAACTGCAATAGATTTTAGCGCCACAATAAGAAAATTTAGTATTCTCATAAATTATCATTCAGCTGGCTACTTCCGCTTAGGAAGGTGCCGCGATTTTACTTTATGATTATTGTGAAGTAAGAAATAAAAAAGGTTCCTCGTCTGAAAGGACGAAGAACCGTGGTACCACCTTTTTTTCAGACAGGAGAAAGGCTTGAAATCCTTGGGAACGAAAAGCTCCTCACTCTGTCTGCTCTACTGCCTGTAACGGGACAACCCGGCATCTCTTACTCACCCTATGGCTTCAGAGCTGCTGTTCCGGAGCTACCTTCAATAAGCTTGCTTTGAACCACCTTTCAGCCGGCGAATGGTTCTCTCTGATAAGCTTCTCTTATCTATTCCTCTCCATCACTACATTTTTCGATATAGTATTTATATACTATAATTCAAAGCCCGGCATAATGTCAAGAGGTTTTTGTTTGGATGAGATATCACAGTCTTTAACTTTATATATCCTCCAACATTTCAAAAGAAATGTCAAATTCTATATCTCTTATATATCCTCTAACATTTCTTTACTCCACTCGGCGTATAATCTTGCCTGGCGGAGTCCCAGCTCCAGCACCTTAAGTAATTGTTTATGATTGCTGTGCACTTCAGATAGCTTCTGCAACTCCTTCTGAAACATAGTGAACAGCATAAGCTTCTGCTGCGCCTGCTGATGAAATTCTGTCAGGTGTCTTCGCATCTCCTCCCGGTTATCATCGGTGGCTAAGTACATCTTAAGCAGGAATTCACTACGGGCTGTGTCCTTCTCATTCTCCGCTTCCATCCACTTTTTCAGAGTTTCCTGTCCCTGTCGGGTAATTCGATACCTGTTTTTTTCTGGCCGTGCACTTTCCTTTTTTCCTTTTTCCGGTGTTGCTTGCTTTTCTGATTCACCGATTTTACCTGCTAGCACTTCCTCCCAGGGTCCTTCCGGCATATTATCATACTCATGCTTCTTCTCGGTCTCGGAAGCACCGTTGATCTGTTCGATGAGCCCTTCTTCCCGAAGCTTGGCAAGCTCGGGATAGATTTGTCCGTAGCTCTCCTGCCAGAAGAAGGACATCCTGATATCAATGATCTTCTTCATATCATAACCGCTCAGCGGTTCTTCATTTAATAAGCCAAGGATTACGAATCTCGTTTTCTTCATAAGCGCTCCTTTGATTACATCTTATATTTAATGACCTTCTTCTGACAGGTATCTATACATTCCCCGCAAAGAATACATTCTGTATCATACATGTTCCCTGTTTGAACCTTTTCTGACACCTTGATACCCATGGGACATTTCCTGTCACAGGTATGACACTGGGTGCAGTCTTCTTGCTTTGCAGTCAGATGGAGCTGTCTGATATGCAGAAGTCGCCCAAGCTTACTTCCTAGAATCATGAAGGGTGCCATCCAGCAAAGATAATGGCATAATGCTCTCTTACCCATGATAACGGAAGGTATGAAGAATAAAAGAATAATACCATAGTAGATTATGTAACCGTAAATATTAGCGATGGATATTCCATGATCCGTCAGATAGAAAAAGTTAACCGTAATCTCCTGCTTACGATACAGGAAGCTGACAATTACTCCAATCACCCAAAGGGTCCAGGTCACATACTTGATATTATTCCTCCAGTCCTGTTTCGGATTATTTTGATTGATCAGTGTCGTACATTCCATGATACCGCCGGCAGGGCATAAGTAAGCGCAGAAGATTCTTCCGAAGAAGATACCTCCCACAAGCATCGTTATAAATACAATAAAGCTGCCGTTGATGATGCCCTCCATAGCTCCCATGATAATAACATATGGGGAAAGATAATAAATCGTTATCGGGAAAAGCAGCATAGAGCTGATGATCATCAATTTTCTGAAGTTCTGTCTCTTCATAGTAACCTCCTGTGTAAGTAATATTGATTTGTGATTTCATTATTAAAATATATATCTTTTAGATATATTATATTATCATAATACATGTATTCCGTGATTTCGTCAATAGGGATTCATTTTATTTTTATTTCAGTTTAACTATCAACTTAGACTCCTTATGCGAAAGGATGTGAAAGTAAAAAAATGACCTCAAAACACTTTGAATCAGTGCTTCGAGGTCCATAGATCGCTATATACTATCTTCTGAACATTCTTAACAACCTCATATAGTGGTTGGCTTCTCGCAAGGTATGGTCACCCAGCAACGGAATGATGATGGATTTAATCTTGCAATTGATCAACCCCTGTGTTCCCTGCTCTTTGAAATCCCGAATTGCTTTTGTCGCTGCGAGACTGTCAGCTGTTACCTTTGCAACAGGTACCGAGTTATCCATGGCTTCTCTGGCTTCCTTCGTGAGTTCATCAAATTCATCACCAAAATGATCGGCCAAGTTAAATAGATCCTCTTCTTGCGGATCGAGCAATCCGCGGATGAACTTCGAATGCTCCGCCATAATCCGGTTCCAGAACATTTCCTGCTCCAGTGCCTCATTTTCGATGCGATAGTCTTCCCCTCTCTGAATACGTTCAATCGTATCACGATATAGCCTTGCTTCTCTCAGGATATGATCGATCAACAGAGGATAGTTCACGGTAAACATTTTACAGGCTAGTACATCAGCCAATATGGTTTCCTTAAATCGTATCAGAGAGGATACCAGTTCAATTGCCCTTCTGTTTATCTCGTAAACAGCCTCGTCAAGTCTTCTGTTCACAGGGTAGTTCCTGCTGCCAATTAAATCCATCTCTGCTTTTGTGATATCAATCGGTATATCAATGCCGGTGTAATATTCGGAAGCCTTTTCCGCATTCATCGTATATTGCGTAACGACCTCTCCCGACTGTAAAACATCTCTGCCAACCACTCCGCCGGAGAGAGCCACTACATCCCACAACAGCTTATCAAATTCCTTACGGAATCCGTCAGCCCTCTTCGTAAAGCTCGAATCCCTTGGTGTAAAGCCTAGTTCCAGAAAGAAAGAATGCTCTTTCATAATTCTCAAAAAGAATAAATGCAACTCCAGGGAGAGCCTCGCAAAATCTCTGCTCAGATACATAAATTTTCCTCCAGATATAATATACACGTTACATTATTCTATGAAAGCATCCTATCTTCTGTGATGTAAAAGCAACTTATTCTTCAAGCTCCAGTTGATATCTCCGAACCAGTTTTTCCGCTTCTGCCCTACTGTCGGGATAATTTGCAATGATTCCTTTGATAGCAGTGATTGCTTCTGTTTTCTGCTTTTGATTGACATCAATTCTCTCTCTCAGCTTCTGTCTTCGAACGTTAAGTCTATGGCGAACCTCTACCATCTCCTTGTTATCAAGGATCGCGGTTGGCTGATAGATCCAAATCTCAGAATCAACCACACCATGCTTCTTTAGTTCATGCATCAGTTCATTATGAAAGAATTCCATTAACTCCGTATTACTCTGATATCGTCTGGCTTCATCCTTCATCCTGATATATTCCTCCCAAGAAACGCGAAGCTGTTCGAAGCTGTCTACCATATACTTACTGTAAGCATACTCCAGATAGCTTCTGTTATTCACCGCTTTGATCTTTACCTTGTTCATGAGCATGATCTGACGATTTTGCTTAGCCTGAACCATCCTCACGTTTCCTTCATTCTTTCTTGCTTCCAGAAAAATATACAAAGTCGATATCATTCCCATCAGTACCGTCATCAGAAAGGGGATAGTAAAGCTTGCTTCCGAATAGTTCGACAGAAATGCAAACATCAGGAACAGCAAGACGATCACAACACTTGTAGTCACCGCAATTCCTTTCAGGAAGGATTGCTTACTCACAATCTCAGCCTCCCGGTCATCCAATGCTTCCCGTTCTTTCTCCAGATGCATCATATCCTGGTCGATCATGATCTGATACTGCTCACTGTCCCGTATTGCGGGTAGCTCTTTCGGCAGTGCAAGTTCATACCGTTCGAACAAGCGATATTGTCTGTCTGAAAGGATAGAACTTCTTCTTTGCAGCTTTTCTCTGTCTTTCGTTAGGCTCACTATCTTTCTTGCGGCCTCCTCCAGATTCCCTCTCTGGTCTTCAGATATCCTTTCGATTCGCTGCATATCTGTCAGATACGAGGTGACCGCCTGATATTCCATCTTCGCTTCCTCGATTTGCTTGTCACTTTCAAGAATAATCTCACAATTATCCTTTACATAACCTATTCGCTCTGTATTCGTATTCAATTTGAGCGGATTTTTTCCTTCCCTCTTTTTCTCAGAGCGGGATTTCTTCTTGTCAGACGGAGCCACTTCCGCAAAGTCTTCATTCTGTTGGAAAAACTCCTTTTCCTCTGAATGTTTTTTCCTTTTGAAAAGATTAAATAGTCCCATAAATTTCACCTCACCGGTAGCCATTATTCCATACATCTTCCATTATGAATGACGAATTTCCGTCTTCCAGGCTTCCAGCAACTCCTCCGTCTTTTGATAATATTCCTGCATCTGCCCTTTTTCTTTCCTTTGCTTTAAATATCGGATCTCAGCCATAGCCTGCGATTGTTCCGCTTTTTCTCTGATTTGATCCATAAGTTGATCAAGAGATTTCCGCACCTCATCACTTACTTGATATTCTTCAAGCTTTTCACGATACAAGACTTCATATCCCAGAAGCTGCAATGCACTTAAGTATTGGATCAGGCTCTCTTCCCTGCGATTTCTCTCATAGGCCTCGAGCATAAGCTGAGCCGCTTCTTTTAAGCCTACCGTATGTACCTTAGCAATCGCAAGATTATGAAGAATATCTCCGTAATCCTCCGGATCGAGTTCCTTTGCCTCAGCAGAATTCAGAAGCTTCTCATATTCCGCCGCAGCCTCTGTATATTGCCCCTCTGCTAAACTATTATCTGCTTTGATACAGCTTCTCTTTACCTTAGGCATGCCTATGATATCGTCCAATTTCTTGAGCAATCCCTTGATTTCAAGCTCACTGTAATAATCCGCACTGCAGAGGATGAAGGTTACCATCGTCTTTACGTCAGCATTTTGTGCTTTAAGCTGCCTCAGTTTCTCTGCCCGTTCGGTTAGCTTCAGCTCTGTCTGTATCCAGTCAATCAGGGCATCCGAATAGATCTCCTCGTCAATCATATAGATATGATGGAAGATATAATAGCAGAGCTCCTCAATCGAATATACCTTAATTCCGGTAGAAACAAACCCATATGGAATTTTCGTTCTGGCACCGCTGCACAGAATCAGCTTGCTCATCCTCGTAACCCTCACTTCTATAATTCTATGGAAAATTCCATTACCTGATCTGTCGCAGAATAGAATTCGCCGAAGCCCAAATCCTGTACCCGAATAATCCCGGTAGTCTTATCCTTACAGGTAACATTAACTAAAAGCCTTGTCATACGATCCGGTCTCTCCGGTAACTTCGTCAAATGTATCTTTTCTCTGACTACCTCCCTGTTTAGCATGCTTTTCAAAATAAGCTCAAGCTCCGGTTCTCCCTCAGGGATCACTTCGATGTTTTGATCTACCTCATACCAGTTCATACCTGCTTCCGCCAGAATGACATCTGTATACTTTGTATCCCGATATACCCTGATTCCTACAGTGCTGGTAATCATATCATCATTTAGCAAAAGAATATCCGTAAGCTTAGTATCTCCGGATAGCTCCTTTGCAGCATAGCATGCTCCTTTGGTAAATAGATTCTGTCCGAGGAAGATTCTGCGTCCTGCACATAGCTTCTGCATCGCTTCGTCAGCCCATCCCCCATCAAAGCCTCTTCCCGTAAAATATAGAGTTGTGACGATTTGTTTATAGAGTGCTGTATTGGCTATGTTCTCAAAGATATAAGCAGGAATTGATTCCTTGTTCTTTAGCATTGTATAGTTCAATTTTTCCGTATAATCCGCCTTACTCAAGCTTGCGATCACAGGCTTACCTCTGCGGTTCATCTTGATCTGATAATAGAGTAAGGACTCCTCACTGAAATCAAAGAGACCGACGTCATTCATCCATAGGGCCTTGTTCTGACTTAAGGCATAATACAGATAAGCACCGGCATGACTCAGGACAAGTACTCTATCCTTCTCCAGTCCGAGAGCGGATAATGCAGTATAAATGCCCTCGACTAGTACCGGGTCCGTAATGCGTACCGTAACAACCAGTTTCGTAATCTGCTCCGTGGGGAAATACTGCTTCACCAGAGTCAGGGTTTTCCGTAAGAATTTCTCCAGAAGAGTTACTCCATCAAAGCTTTCTCCGAATAACTCGACCTTCTCGCCTGATACCAGCTTTTCCAGCAGATGATTGATTAATACACCTGCTCCGGAGGCGGCACAGCAAATCGCGTCCTCACCGAATAACCATTGCTTCGAATCGCTTTTTACACATAATGCGGTAGGGATCACATTTAATTCATCCTCTTCCCTCATACCGATAGAAATCGGTTCAAAGGTCTTATAGCTGTAGCAGGTCATCTGGGAAAAATCATCACATAAATCATACCCTACAATCAATTTTCTCGATGCATCCATAGAACCTCTCCTTGCTTAGTTGATTTGTCTAAAGCATGCGTCAATCATATATTTACTCTTCACATAATTCTCCATCAGAGTCAGAAGTGTATTCTCATCCTTTACTTCCATAGCCATCAGCATCAGATTGATCTGATTGTAATTACTGTCATCCTCCTCCGGGGCTTCACAATCATACTGGGTATGCAGACTTTCTGTGACGCTGGACCCATCTGAAGTCTCCTCCGTAATATAATACTGGAGAGCTTCATGATAAAACAAGATGAATTCTTTCACGTGAATTCCCATAAAGGTATTATTCATCCTTTGGGTACTGTACTCCTGCTCCTGATCCTTAAGCAGTCGATAGTGAATATAAACCTGCTTTCTCGGATCAGTGATATAAGTGATATAACACTTATCCAGTATTCGCTCCGGCAAAGCTACCTGCTTCCGATAACTCAGGAAAAAAGGTATGATGATGCCCTTTTTTACAAGACGGTCTATTTGATATTCTATAAAGTGCACCTCATTTTCTGTCAGCTTCTTCACTGCACTGTTATATTTTAGCCAGGCAAGCAGGCAAATATCGTTCTCTTCGTAGTTTAACTCCCTTTTCATGATCGGGAAAAGCTCCGCATTTATGACATGCAGATGCACCAGATAATGATATGCATAGAAGGACAGAAATGCTCGAACAAGCATATGATTGGTGACTTCCCTGTAATACTCGCAAAATACCTGGAAGCTTTCCTCCAGATAACCTTCCGTATAAAGCATCTGTGTCAAAAGACGTTCCTCTAATCGGTGCGTATTTATCTCAAAGCCCTTTGCTGCTTTCCAGAGTTTAAACATCTCCCGGGTCGCACCGTCATAATAATTAACCAGATAACGAAGAATTGCTTCGTCATATTTATTATGGAAGAAAACATAATAGCACAAATCCACCATTAATTCATTTCTGCATTCCGCATCCGGTGTCAGCATCCAGCCGGAGCACATCTTCACTAACCTATTAATCGTGATTCCCTCAAAGCCAAAGCTCTGAAGCGCCTCCATAGCTTTATGGTACAGGGAGCGAGTCACCATATACTCAAGATACCTGATACGATCGATGGGCTTTGCTGCGTTCAATTCTATCTGGTCTAAATAAAACTCCAGTTGTTCGTCCTGATAATTCTCATAATAATACTCCACCAGTGTCTGACAGCATTCTGTTGCATACTCCTTCGTTAACCCCTCAATCTGCAATACCTTCTTACGTAGCGCGATGGCACCCTCATTGATAATACGATAGCTCTGATACCGATCAAAAAGATGCAGCAAAAGCATAACATGATTACTGTATTCCAGACAGTGGTTCTCGTACTCTTCTGTTGCCAGATAGGGTGTTACTGTATAATCTACTGATTCAACATATCGGTTTCCAAAGCTGTCCATAAGGAAGATTTCAGCATTGGTGGTAAAAAGATCAATCTGAGCATAACCCTGAAGCAGAGACTGCGTTTCTTCTGTTTCCAGTTCCTTATGGATTATTGTAACACCGATCATATTAGGATTATCACAGAAGAGTTCATGGCGATAAAGCACATAGGGCAAATGTCTGGATAATTCTGCATTCAGTGTATTTTTATTCAGGAATTCTTTATAAAGCACAGCAAGATCTCGGCTAATCTGGTGCAGCTCCAACATTTTTATCGCAAAGATTTCCATACGTTTTAAATACGTACGGTAGATAGACTCGTTCGTATCCTTATTCTTAACGATATTGGCATATAAGAATGCCTTTTTTGTATCACTTAAATTACTATTGTAGATAAAATACAGCAATACCGGTGCCGCTAAGGATGCTTCCATTGTCTGGCTTACTGAGTACATGTAATATTCATAAAGCTCCGTGATTCGCAGCTGCGCCTCCACTCCGAGTCGATACCATTCAAAATATTTCTCTTCCTTCTTCATTCCTTTTATCAGAATGCAGCAAATCGCGGACAGCATCTCCGGGTCATCAAATTCGTCATACAATTTAACTAATCCTTGAAAGATCAGGGGATGGAAGCTCTTTCTTTTATTGGAAAGGTAAGTGTACTGACCGGCAAGTTCCTTAGATATGATCCAGTTCTTAATTCCGTAGTTCATTACCTGTAGCTCAAAATCATTCAATTCCCGCAATAATACCGGTTCTTGATTGTAGATACATACTGCCTCATAATAAAGGATTGGACTATGGCAGCCAGCTTCAAACTGTTCCTTGATGTCATTCAGCTTCTTACTGGAAGCCTTGGAATAACCGCTGTCCATATTCAGCAGAAACCAAAGAATTCTCCAATCCGTATTACCGTTCTCATAGTAAAAACGGATTGTATCGGCCGCGTCTCTGATCGCGCTCTCATCTTTATAAAACAAAGCCTTCAGATAAAGGTAAGCACAATATTCATAAACCGATCTGCGTCTCAACATGGCCTCACTCAGGGTAAAATCCCCAAGCAGCTCTTCCGAAAGCTTTGTCTTACCTGAAATAATCGCAAGATGTGTCTTTAACAGTTCCTTCAATATACTATTAGGCATGTCCTGCAGCTCGTTCAGAATCGACTCAGTCTCTTCCATATAACTCATCAAATTGATTCGATCCAGTCGAAAATTCAGGTAGTTAGCCATCATACCGAATTCCAGCTTTTGTCGCATTCGTTTCTCAGAAGTTCTATTACATTCTTTTTTGCATTTACATCTGATATCAATGGTAATTGTCTGATAAGCCGTCTTGATCCAGATATGGCCAAAATTATTACCAGCCTTCAGAAACTCCGGATCAATGGAGAAGGAAACCTGATTGGTATTGCCAATAAACCTGTCCGCCCAGAGAAATTTCTGCTCCAGCTGAATAAACGACACATCCGTGCTTACTCTAATCTCCGCAAAGCCCCAATGATCCTTAGTCAATGTAATTCGATCCGTGATTCCCTCCTCGGAAACCACATAATCTACTTGGGTCTTATCAACTACGAGCCGTATCATTGCTTTCTTATGAATTGCTATCAGAAATTCCTCCAATGCCTGACTTGTCGAAAGACTTTTGATTAAATAACGATAAATATATCGATAGCGTTCTTCATTCGATAGAAAGATTGTTTCAAAATCCTCCTGTTTGAACACCTTTTTTGCCTCTGACCAATCCATTCTGGCCAGATTGGTAAATTGAAATAAATCCTTAATCTTTCCCAATGAGGTTACCACATTGGCAATTTCTATCTGTACATAAAAAGGAAGCGTCTTTTCACCGTAATCAGTGATGATACAGACGTCTCCCTGTAAAGTCTCTCCAGCCTTCAAAAAGGATGCATCAAAGCAATAGTGAATGGTGTTAGCGACACCACAAAAGGAAGGTGTCTTAATCTGCAACAAACGGCTGGAGGAGTATACTCTTCCCTCCATGCTATGCTCGGCACTGTTGCTGATGGTAAAGCTACCTTCAAAAATCTTGCCCGCTTCTACTGTGATCTTTATTTCCTCGTCGGTCAGGCATATAAAAGGAAGCTCATATTCAAAAATCCCTTTTGAAAACTTCTCGATCTTATCCTTCAATCTATCACCCCAAGCTGTTATTTTACCGGTTTGGAAACACTATCCTTTTGACACTTAATCTATTTGCATTTTCAGAAATATTAGCTATAATATTTATCATGAACAAAAAGCATGTTCATGATCATATAGCTCCAATCGGAATTTACAAACAAGTTTGTAAACGTAAGCTTACTTACGTTTACTCATTTTCGCTTAACGTCATTATAATTCAACAACGAAAAAAAATCCAGTATTTATCATAAATCGGGAGGGTTTTGCATGATTAAGCATTCAGATCATTTTCACGGAAGCGACTTGGAAACAATTGAGAAGGTTTATGGCATAAAAAAAGAGGATATCGTCAGCTTTTCCGCCAATGTGAATCCCCTGGGAATATCGCCAAAGCTTAAGACTACGCTGTCTGAACGAGTCGATGCAATCATGAGCTATCCTGACCGGGAATATACCTCACTCCGCAGAAAGATAGCTGACTATGTGCATACGGATCTCGAGAATATCCTTGTGGGAAACGGCTCCACGGAATTGATTTCCCTGTTTATTCAGATTAAGCATCCAAAAAAAGCATTAATTATCGGTCCTACGTATTCGGAATATGAGCGAGAGGTATCTCTTGGCGGCGGAACTACCCGTTACTATCGATTGGAAGAAGAGAATAATTTCATTCTGGATATCCCTGCTCTCGAAGAGGAATTGACTTCAGATGTGGATCTTCTCGTCATCTGTAATCCGAATAATCCAACCTCCTCAGCGATTACCAGAAATGATATGCGCAAAATCCTGGATATCTGCAAGCAGAAGGGGATCTTTGTCATGATTGATGAAACCTACGTGGAGTTTGCCGAGGATATCGCAAAAATAACCTCCGCCCCTCTGACCGGCTATTATAACAATGTGATTATTCTTCGCGGTATCTCTAAGTTCTTTGCAGCTCCGGGACTTCGTCTCGGATATGCCATCTGCGGAAATACCGATTTGATTAAGGAAATCGACCAACGTAAGAATCCCTGGACAATCAATAGTCTGGCAGCCATTGCAGGCGAGATCATGTTCACGGATGAAGATTATATCAAAGCGACTCGCTCCCTGATTGCCAAGGAACGGGCCCGTATCTGCAAACTGCTGGACAGCTGCAGCAATGTGAAATATTATCCTCCGACGGCTAATTTCATCCTTGTGAAGATCCTGAAGGAGGAGGTCACCTCCATGGATTTGTTTGAAGCAGCCATCCGCAAGGGCTTGATGATCAGGGATTGTTCTACCTTTCCCTTTCTGAATAATAAGTTCATCCGTTTCTGTTTCATGACACCGGAGACAAATGACGCACTGCTTAACATTCTGCTGGAGATCTTAAGATAAGCTTCTCATGAATCACTCTGTTAACTAATAAAATATGTTTATATGAAACAGGAGGGAGATGTAATCTACCCTCCTTTCATGTTCATAATTAATTTTGTAAGTAACACTTATTTGAGATTATGCTCATGATGATAGCTATATTTTCTCTATTCCTATCAGCGATATCAGGAACATGATGATCAGGAAAGCGATCATTCCGAAGGAGCTTAAAGCATGCTTTAAGCCAAAGGCTTTATTTAACTTGAAATATGTAGCGATCTCCTTGCGTTTTATGAAGAAGATTATCAATGCGCACAAACCGAAGAACCCCAGTATAGAATAAAATATAATAGTCTGTGTTGAGATACTTAATCCGGTGACAGCATAGGACAGCAAATCATTGAACAGGCAATTATTGATCACGTGAAGTACGATTGCCCATTTGAGAGAATACTCCATTGCAACATAACCAAGGACAGCACCTACTAAGAAGGCAAAGATCCCTTGCACCAGATTACCATGATACGCTCCGAAGATAATAGCAGAAACTACGATAGCCAGTTGCTTCCCATATCTCTCCAACCCTCTCATCACGAGACCTCGGAAGATGATTTCCTCGACAATTGGTCCAAAGATTGAAGCATAAAGAAACATGGAAATTGTTGTACTTTCCGAACTGGCACTCTCAATTGCACTTCGGAGCGTATAACCAAACAAATTAAAAAGCTTTTCTGCACCGGAGTCGATTAACATACTGACTAACTGCACACTCATAAAGCAACAAAGAAGCATAAAAAAATCTGACCAACGCATGGCTTTGTTGACTACCGTCAGCTTTTTTCGTACCACTCCCTTACATAATAGAAATAAAATCGGAAGACCAATTAATATATTAATCAGATACGGAACTCCTGTCTCAAACATATCTTTATCAATTGAAGTCATAATTTCATCAATTGTCTTCCCTCTTATAATTGATCCTATCGTAAAATACCCGATGATATAAAATAGAAAGGCGATGAAACCAATCAACAGGTATAACAGAAGTCCCCCGGTAAACAGATTGACATCCTTTTTAATCAACTTTCTGTCATCAAGTTCTAACACTTCACCGTCCATAGCTTCCTCCTCTTCCGATTATATGCGTACTCAAATAGAATGCTGCCTAAATTTATTATCAGTATTCATACTATCTGCTTCTCAGAGACAATTGTTTCCTTATATTACCACATGGCCTAAAAATCTGCAACCCGTATTACGGTTATAAGAAGACCATCTTTAATAAATCATGCTTACTTACTCTGTAAAATATGTCATAGTATTTTCCAATAATATACTGTATAATGACCTTTATAACATGAATCGGATTTCTTTTGAAAATGAAGATTGGAGGTTGGTAAATGCTGATGACAAAAGATAATAAAAGATTAATGATATCCCTTTGCATTATTTTCTTAGCCGTAGCCTTATCCTATCAGTTGCCCCATGATTCCTACTCAATCCTCCAATATGCAATTCATCCAATAAAAATAGGTAACAGCATCTTATACTTGGACAGTATCCTATGTCTGATCCTGTTGATTATCGGAATATCCGGGGTTTTGACCGCAGAAAGGTTTCGAAGAAGCGTTAAATTTTTAAGACTGCTTTTTATCCTTTTTATTCTAATCCCTCTCATGGGTTTGGTTATAGATTTTGCCAGAATAACTTATCATACTGTCGCAAGGGACGGTATTCATTCTGTGGATTTGAAAGATACTGAGCTTTCGCTTGTTCAGTTGAATAATTCTACTATCATTAATGTACATCTTGTGCTACGGAATTACAGTCTTAGTAATCAAGAGTTCGGCATACGCGTCTATCTTCCTTAAACATTAAGTGAATATACCGGAAAAGAGTGTTATGAATTCAATACAAAGCATCAGGTAAAAAACTATACATATCGCGATAATATAGTAAACGAGAGTATTCTGATCGACTCGCCAAGCACCGATGCTGTCGTCAACCTGCCTCCCGTCAAATGGAAGTCCGAGGATATGAAATTCGAATTATTTGATGAGCAAGGTGCAGTAAGTATTATCCGGCATGGTTCATAAAGTATATACCATTCTTCTATTCATAAGGGTTATGAATTTCACCGATTAAGCATAGATTACGGTTCTTATGTATAAGGTGAAGTTCAGATACCCCTTTTTATCGAACTCTTTTCGTGCCTCTTCACAATCTTATGAAAAAATTAAGATTTATAGTGATTGACATCTAGATTCCATGTGCTATAATACATTCTATTCATTAATTAGGTGCCTAATTAATTTGGGATAAAAATATTCATCACTACTTCATACATTTTGGAGGAAATTGATTTAAGGAGGAGATATCGGAAATAATGAAAAATGAAATAAAACAGATCCTGGGAACCTTCTCAGAAATCGCGAAACTACTGCATCAACGTACCTATCATAAAGTGGGGGATAAGCATGTCTATCCCGGTCAGCCTAAGTTACTTTCTTTGATCAGAGCTCATGAGGGAATCACACAGAAGGAATTGTCCAGTAAAAATTGCGTGAAACCCGCTACCATCACAGGTATGCTGAGTAAACTGGAAGCCCATCATTTAGTTTATCGGGAACCTGATGAAGCAGATAAACGAATCATGCGTGTCTATCTCACGGAGGAGGGACGAAAATTCGCGGAGCATTCCGATTCCTTAATTGAGAAAATGACAGATCAGCTCTTTCAAGGCTTTAGCGAGGAGGAATTACATACCCTGCTGCAACTGATAGAAAAGGCACGTAACAACCTGAAATAACTACCCTAACACACCTTGAAGCAAGAAAGGAAAATATATGTTAAAGCTACTAAAATTTTTGAGAAAGTCGAACACAGTACTGTTGTTTGTTGTGTTCCTTTTGATATTACAGGCAGCCTGTGACCTGTCGCTGCCCACCTATACTTCTGATATCATCAATGTCGGTATCGGCAAGAATGGTATCGACGATACTGTCCCTACCGTAATCCGTCAATCAGAGATGGATCGATTGACTCTGTTTATGACAGAGGAGGAGAAAAACACCGTCTCACCCCACTTCACACTCCTGAGTCAGGATAATTTCTCAGATCAGGAATGGAAGGATTATCAGGACAAATATCCTGCCCTAAGCTCAGAGTCACTGCTACTCTGGGATGGATCGGAGGAGACTGCGGTAGCGGACGCTCTGTCGGTTCCGATGATTCTGGTACTTGGCTTTGAAGGAGATAGTGCCTCATCACAAGCAATGAAGGAAAAGGTTCTTGCTAATCTTCCAAAACAGCTGACGCAGGGCAATTCCGATATTTTTGCTATTCTGTCCATGCTTCCGGCAGAAAGCAAATCTGCAATGGTTACGGGAATCCGGAAGCAGACAGAATCCTTATCCTCGATGATTATGACTGCAAGTGCAGGAGCCTATATTAAAGGCGAATATCAGGCAGTCGGTATGAATATCAACCGCATTCAGACGAATTATCTGCTAATTGTCGGACTAAAGATGATAGGTATCGCTCTCGCTGCAATGATTGCTTCCATCCTGGTAACCTTCTTCGCCTCCAGGGTAGCAGCCAAAATGGGTCGGGACTTACGAAGCAATGTATTTACTAAGGTGCTGTCCTTCTCCAACAGAGAAATGGATCAGTTCTCCACTGCTTCTCTGATTACCAGAAGTACCAACGACATCCAGCAGGTGCAGAACCTGATTGTTATTCTTATCCGTATTGTGATCTATGCTCCAATCCTGGCAATCGGTGGTATCCTTAAGATTGTCAACACCAATGCATCCATGTCCTGGGTTTTAATCCTCGGCGTAGCTGCCATCCTGCTTCTGATCGGCGTTCTTCTGATCGTAGCAATGCCAAAATTCAAGCTGATGCAAAAGCTGATTGATCGTATCAACCTGGTTATGCGTGAAATTATTACAGGTCTTCCGGTCATCCGTGCCTTCAGTACAGTAAAACATGAAGAGAAAAGATTTGACCAAGCCAATGTCGACTTGACCAAGAATACACTCTTTGTCAGCCGTGTTATGACCTTCCTCTTCCCGATCCTTTTTCTCCTGATGAATTTAACCTCCATCTTAATCATCTGGGTCGGCGCACATAAAATCGACGCAGGTTCGATGCAGGTCGGAGATATGATCGCATTTATCCAGTACACGATGCAGATCATCATGTCCTTCCTAATGCTAACCATGATCTCTATCCTCTATCCCCGTGCAGCAGTTGCTGCCGGCCGTATTGATGAGATATTGGCGGTCAAGACTACGATTTCGGATCCCGAAGCTGAACTGCCTATGAATCACTCTTACCATGGATTATTGGAATTCAAGAATGTCTCCTTCCGCTACCCGAATGCAGAAGAGGATGTTCTGTCCGATATCAGCTTTACAGCCAAACCCGGTGAGACAACTGCCATCATCGGCAGTACGGGCAGCGGTAAATCAACACTGATTAACCTGATCCCCAGGTTTTACGATGCAACCGGCGGCATGATTCTGCTGAACGGAACGGATATTACTAAGCTAAAGCAGCATACACTCCGTGAAAAGCTAGGTTTTATCCCTCAGAAGGGTACCCTCTTTACCGGAACGATAGAATCCAACATAAAATTCGGTGCTCCGAAGGCTTCCGAGGAGGAGGTAAAGCTTGCAGCCAGAATAGCACAAGCCGAGGAATTCATCGATGGCAAACCGGAGGGCTATGAAGCTCCGATCTCCCAAGGCGGAACCAATGTATCCGGCGGTCAGAAGCAGAGACTTTCCATTGCCAGGGCAATTGCTAAGAAACCGGAACTCTATATTTTTGATGATAGCTTTTCGGCTCTCGATTATAAGACAGATGCAAAGCTTCGAAAGACTCTGAAGGAAGAACTTTCCGACAGTACCGTCCTGATTGTCGCACAGAGAATCAGCACCATCATGAATGCAGAGCAGATTCTTGTTCTTGACGACGGGCATATCGTAGGAAAAGGAACCCATAAAGAGTTGTTAAAGAATTGCGAAGTATATCAACAGATTGCTTCTTCCCAATTATCAGAGGAGGAATTGAATTATGAGTAGAGAAGACAATAGAGAGCAAGCTTCTAATACACCTGCTCCCGAAAGAAGAAGGACGGGTATGGGTCCCGGAGGACCTCCCGGAATGATGCCCGGGGAAAAAGCGAAGGATTTCAAAGGAGCCATGAAGAAACTGGTCGGCAGTCTTTCAAAATATAAGATTGGTTTTCTGATCATGTTGATTTTTGCCATAGGAAGTACAGTATTCTCGATCATAGGACCAACCATCATGGGTGATGCTACCACCGAAATCTTCAACGGACTGTTCCGCAAATTAGGCGGTGGAGAAGGAATCGATTTCGATAAGGTAGCAAAGATCCTGATCACACTGATTACCCTGTATGGTGTCAGTGCCCTGTTCTCCTTTATTCAGGGTTGGATTATGACCGGTATCGCTCAAAAGGTAACCTATAAATTCCGTAAGGACATCTCGGAAAAAGTTCACCGGATGCCAATGAATTATTTTGACACTACCTCCCATGGTGAAATCCTGTCCAGAGTAACCAATGATATCGACACCCTGGGTACCAGCTTAAACCAGAGCTTATCTCAGCTGATTACATCGGTTGTCTCAATCATCGGTGTTCTCATCATGATGTTACGTATCAGCGTTCCGATGACCTTACTTGCATTGATTATTCTTCCGCTTTCCGGTATTGTTGTCGGCAGAGTCGTGAAGAAGTCTCAGAAATACTTTAAGCAGCAGCAGGAGTATCTCGGACATGTCAACGGCCAGGTGGAAGAGGTCTATGGCGGGCATAACATCGTTAAAGTATTTAATAAAGAGGAAGAAGCCCAGAAGGAATTTGCAGAAAAGAATGAGAAGCTTTATGAATCCGCTTGGAAATCACAGTTTCTGTCCGGTCTCATGATGCCCATCATGCAATTCATCGGCAACATCGGATATGTCGGTGTAGCGATCCTCGGCGGTTACCTTGCGATCAAAGGTAAGATTCAGGTTGGACAGATTCAATCCTTCTTCCAGTATATCCGTCTCTTTACACAGCCGATCAATCAGCTGATGCAGGTCGCAAATATGTTCCAGTCAACCGCCGCTGCTGCAGAAAGAGTATTTGAATTTTTAGCTGTAGAGGAAGAGGTACAGACGGTTAATAATCCTGTATCCATTGAAGGGATCGAAGGTAATGTGGAGTTTCAGAATGTTCATTTCGGATATCATCCGGATAAAATCATTATCAATGACTTTAGCACCAAGGTAAACAACGGCCAGAAAATCGCTATCGTCGGTCCTACCGGAGCCGGTAAAACCACTATGGTTAAGCTATTGATGCGTTTCTATGACATCAACAGCGGCGCTATTCTAATTGATGGCCACAATATTCAGGAATTTGACCGAAGTGACCTGCGAAAGCTCTTCGGTATGGTATTGCAGGACACCTGGCTGTTTAATGGAACCATTATGGAGAACATCCGTTATTCCAAGCTGGAGGCTACTGATGATGAGGTAATCAAAGCGGCAAGGGCCGCCCATGTCCATCATTTTATCTCAACTCTTCCGGACGGTTATCAGATGATACTGAATGAAGAAGCGAGCAATGTCTCTCAGGGACAGAAGCAGCTGTTGACTATCGCAAGAGCAATCCTGGCAGATCCAAAGATCCTGATCCTGGACGAAGCTACTAGTTCGGTAGATACCAGAACCGAAATTATGATACAGCGAGCAATGGACAGCCTGATGAAGGGCAGAACCAGCTTCATCATCGCTCACCGCCTTTCTACCATTCGTGACGCAGATTGGATTCTTGTCATGAACGAGGGTGATATTGTTGAACAGGGCACCCATACAGAGCTATTGGCGAAGGGCGGTTTCTATGCTAACCTGTATAATTCACAATTTGAGCAGACAGCATAAGGAATTCAAGCTTTTTGAATTCACCTGATAAGCAAATAGTAAGGATACCTAAGGATAAAGTAAGAACCGGCTTCCAAACATTGTATAGGAAAGCCGGTTCTCTTTTATTTTATACTACATACTAATAGGCATATTCACATTTGATTATCGCATTCATTGCGATATGATACCTTATTTCTTATTTCTTATAACTTATATTTTATTTCTTAATTCTTATTTCTCTATAGCCTTCATATAACGCATCAGATTATCCACTGTCAGATACAGATCCTGTCTGGCGCGCTTTTTTGCATCCTTATACTCTACTGCGACACGGTTTATGCTGAAGATACCGGTTACACCCAGTTCATAAGCTTCTTCGATGTCGTCACCGATATCTCCGACAAATGCAATGAGTGGAACCTCTGCTTTCTTCGTTCGTTTCGCTATTCCGATGACCACTTTACCGCGAATACTCTGGGTATCAATCTTTCCTTCACCGCTAAAAACATAATCTGCATCTTCTAAAAGTTCATCGAATTTGACGGTATCAAGCACTGTCTCAATTCCCATTTGAAGAGTCGATCCAAAAAAAGCTACCATTCCGCAGCCCATGCCTCCGGCGGCTCCTGCACCCTTAATTTCTGCCAGAGAAAGCTTTAAATCCTTCTGAAGGATTCGATCCAGATGTCTTAAGCCTTCATCCAGCTCCTTTACCTCCTCGGGAGATGCTCCTTTCTGAGGAGCAAAGACATAAGCGGCACCTTTTTCGCCATACAGCGGATTATCTATGTCACACATAGTGATTAATTCTATATCCTTCAAGGAGGGTAGAACATTCGATGTATCAATATGGACAATCTCCTTTAGCGTTCCTCCGGTAGGGATAAAGGCACACCCCTGATTATTCGTAAAGACTACTCCAAGCGCAGCCGCAGCACCGGCTCCGGCATCGTTCGTGCAGCTTCCGCCCAAACCCATCACAATCTTTTGACAGCCCCGTCTGATGGCATCTTCAATCAACTGTCCGACACCATAGGTAGTCGTCCTTCCCGGGTCGGGGTTATTCTCTACCAGAGGCAGACCTGCACAGGCAGCCATCTCAATTACAGCAGTCTTTCCTTTCTCAATGATACCGTAGAAAGCTTCCATATCCTGAAAATAAGGACCTTTCACTGTCAGCATAACTTTTTCGCCGCCCATTGCCTTAAGAAAGGCTTCTACACTGCCCTCTCCGCCATCCGCTACCGGTATCGATATAATCTGGGCATCAGGATCATTCCGTCTTACTGCTTTTTCCATAATTGAGCAGATCTCGTCTGAGCTCATGGTTCCTTTAAAGGAATCCGGTATCAATAAGAATTTGCTCATAAATTGTCCTCCTTATGGTGAAGGGCTGTCGCTTAGTGAAACGCTTGCCGACAGCCCCCTAAATGGGTCAAATATTATATTTCATTTACTGTTTTCTATAAGATCAAGGTTAACAAGAAAATTTCCAGGATAGCAGCTACACCCATAACAAGTGTCATCATTGTCTGAGTCTTATATCCCTTATCCGGTGTCATTGCACCAAAGTTTGTAACAACCCAAAAGTAACTGTCATTTGCATGAGATACTACCATAGAGCCTGCGCCGATTGCCATAACTGTAAGTACCGTCAATACCGGCGTATCTAGTCCCAGTACAGGAAGCATCGGAGCTAAAATACCTGCCGTTGTAGTGATTGCCACTGTGGAAGATCCTTGCGCCGTCTTTAAGATTGCTGCAAGTAAGAACGGGAAGAAGATTCCGATTGTCTGGAAAACCGTTGCATTATCTGTAATGAAGCTTACAAGACCGGATACAGAGATTACTTTACCAAGTACGCCTCCGGCTGCTGTTACAAAAAGGATCGGTCCTACAACCTTCAAGGTATCATTGGTCATGTCATAGAATTCCTTCATTCTCTTTGCAGAAGCAAGGGTAATGACGCCAAATATCGTACCTACAGCCAAAGCGATAATCGGTGTTCCTAAGAAAGTAAGGATACGGGCAAATGCTCCTGTCATTTTTGCCATAGCTGCAACTGATGAAATTCCCATCAAAAGGATCGGAACTACGATCGGGGCCAAGGACATCAAACCACTCGGGAGCTTGCCGTAGCTCTTTACAAGTTCGTCGTAGGATTGTACTATTTCTCCGTTATCGAGGTTTGCCTCATCATTCGACTGAACCTTACTTCCGATGAATTTCGCATAAATATAGCCTGCAATCAGAGGGAAAATCGAACAAAGTGCACCCATTCCGATTACTAAGAGAAGATTATCACCGATCCCCAGAGTATTCGCAGCCGCTATCGGTCCGGGTGTGGGTGGAATCAATACATGTGATACATATAAACCTCCTGACAAAGCTACTGTCATAGCTACGCTTGAGGTCATTGTTTTCTTTACTAAAGCTTTCCGAATCGGATTCAGTATTACAAAGCCACTGTCGCAAAAAACCGGAATAGAGACAATCCAGCCCATAAGTAACATCGCAAGTTCCGGTCTCTTCTTACCGACTAATCTTACTGTCATATCAGCAAGCTTTAGAGCTGCTCCTGTCTTCTCCAGAATTGTACCGATCAAAGCACCAAGGATAATGACGATACCGATACTGGTAAAAGTGCCACTAAAGCCAGCACCGATTACAGTTGCCAAGCCCTGTGTCTGAACAACACCATCCACCTTAACGTCTACAAGTGGGATACCAGCCACAAGTCCGAGCAAAAGGGATACGGACATGATTGATAGGAAAGGATGAATCTTTAGCTTCGAAATTGCAAAAATCATGACTATGATAGCAATAACAAATGCAATAATTAAAGCGATACCTGACATGATAAATACCTCCATTTCAATTTTTACGACGTCGTTTCGTGTAATATTATTATAGATCGGCCAGGTAACATCGTCTATGTTATCGGAGACAAATCATACTGTATATTGTTGTTTGTTTAGTACAACATAATACAAATACGGCGATTGTATTTGTTACTTTTTACTAAATTATTGTGTTACTATGGATATCCTGGTAAAAATGAATTGCATTATAGAATAAGGAGGAATAGCGAATAGATCTTGGATCATACCCGGTTCTTTCTTTGATTTTGTTTAATTTATACTGCAACGTATTTTTATGCATAAACAGCCTTTGGGCAGTCGCATTAATAGAGCCTTCCTCCTCATAAAATGCATTCAGAAGCTGTATCCAACGGTCTATCTCCTCAATACTACTGTCTCTGAAAATCCGATTTATATATTCTCTCTTAATATTTTCAGAAAGTTCACTTTGAAAAATTTCCATTGTAATGCTTGTGTAAAGCCTTATCCCCTTCTGCGGTGATCTCATAGAGGTCTTTAAAGCCTTGATTGCTTTTAATATATTGTTATGAATAAAAATGTAACCCTCACAGCCTGCGTCAATACCACAGCAAAACTTTAGCGGATAACGTGTTTCCACCTCCAGCTTCATTTGTTCCGCAAGCTTAAGCATATCCTCGTCCGAGCAATCAGGCATAGCACAGATCAATTCTGTACTGCTTTTCAGAAAGCAGCTGTATTTGATATCTTTTATCATATCTCTCATTATTTTTTCTGCAGAATCAATCATTCTCTGCTCATCTGCTGCATCCATATTCTTGATCGACTTAAGCGAGACTGCCAGAATCCTTCTCGGTATGGTAATATCAATCTGTAAGGAACCGCCTTGTTTTACAAATTGAGGGGTGATATTTTTGGATTCTCCAAACATCCACTCATCCAGATAACGCTCCTTAATACGTTTATCAATATCCCTCTGTTCCTTATAATATTGGTCAAGAAGCAGGATTTCTGTCATCTTTTTTATGATTTGTCCATATTTTGAAACCTCCTCATACGGACCTGTTACACCGATTACCCCGACGATCTCCTCCTGAAAGTTGATAGCTAAATTCATTCCCGGACGTGCTCCCTCATATTCGCAGTCACTCTTCACAACCACTTCCTGAAGCTTCTGATCGATCAATTCTTTTGCAGCTGCATGAAAACTGCCAATGCGGCTTACATCGCTGCTGGCAATGATTACGCCATCCCCGTTCATCATATTAATCTTCTCACCGATAATCTTACTGATTTCCTGCACAATATAGTTCGCACTTCTTTTCGATATGTTCATCCGCATCGTCCTCCTTCTATGTAACAGGTATTCTCTTATCGGTGCTCTTAACTACTACCTACAATTTTATAAGCAATTGATCGAGGTAACGATCTCCATATTCCGTACCATTTTCGTCGGATTTATTACAGAGATCACAGTTGATAAGACTACAATCAACAGAATAATCAGCAAATAATTTACAGGAATTTTCCATTCATATCCCCAACGGGAGGTTATGGCTAGCCCATATAGGGATTTATTAATAAGAAGTCCCAGTACCGAACCTATCATGCAGCCACAGACAGAATAGGTTGCAGCTTCTGCAATAACCATCCTCTTTATCTGTTTACCACTCATGCCAATTGCCCGCATCACGCCATAACGTCTGATCCGGCTGGAAATACTCATATTCATACTGTTGATTATATTAAATACTGTAATCGACGCTATTATAAATAGAAATCCATATACAAAGATGGCAAGGGAATAAAAAACTGCTCTTGATGAGGTGTTGCTTTCTCTTCGGTCAGAAAGCTTTATTCCATCCCCCGAAATCCTTCTGATCTCTTTTACGGTATCCTCAGTCGCATTCTTACCCAATTTCATATCAATGATTGTATAATAGCCTCCTCCAATCAGCCTCGTAAATGTCTCTTCGGAACATATCATAAGGTGACTACCGTCATTCGAATGAAAGGGGGTACTTGAAAGAAAACCCGCTATTATTAACTCTTTCTCTTTGCCATTGATAACTAGAATAATCTTATCCCCTACTCTCCATTTAGCTGAGGCATCATATTCCACAAGTACCTGCCCCGGTACTGTCTCTACAGGCTCCAGACTTCCATCTATCACATAATCCTTTGCCCAGTGGAACTGATTCTGCTCATATGAGATTAGGTCTGCCACTATAGCTTCTTCGTTGTAGCTTCCTTTCAAATCATACGCAAACATTCTGCCATAACTTTTTTCTATTTCCGGTATTTCATTAAGCTCCTTCAATACCTCCTTTGATATCGACAGACTGTTGTCCTCACTGACTACAGATAGATCAGGGGTCCAGGGCTTTAATGTGGTAATTGCGTTAAACATGAACTCTATCATTATACTGAAAGATAAAAATAATATGATGCTGATTGCAAAGGAGCCCATCATCAAAAGAAGATTTTTCTTCACAGCTGCCGCATGGGAGATTCCTAAGGCTATCTCCACCGGAAGTCCTGCCGTTTTGACTTTCATCTCAACAGGGGCTGCCTCCTTATTCATACCGTTTACAGCACTGACAGGTGAAACTCCGGAGGCCTTGCGACAGGGAGACATGGATGCAAGTAGTACGGTAAGCACTCCAACCAGTATTCCACAGACTATTCCAATTAAACTTACAGCAAAGATAGGCATATCTCCAAAGTATTTGGGATTCATATATCTTAAAAAAGCGCATGCGCTCTGACTGATCAGCACTCCACTCAGTATTCCCGGAGGTAAAGCTCGCAGACAGTACAGCAGGCTTTCCTTAATGACGAAATGTCTGATTTGGCGCTTTGAAGCCCCAAGACAACGAAGCATACCAAAGAATTGAATTCTTTCAATCATATTTAGATGAAAGGTTCCGGATATCATAAAGATTCCTGCCGCAAGTACAAGAATAAACAAACCGCCTGCTGTTAGATAAAGGTTTCGCATATAGGAATTTGCACTTTGTCCCAGTAAAGCTATCAATCTTGTATTTTCATGCAGCATACTTTGATCAAATCCGTACTTAGCTGGCAGTTCATCTATAATGCCACGTAGATTCGTATTAAGTCGAAAACGAATATAAAAATACTTCTTATAATTCTCTGTACTTAAGTAAGTCTCTATCCCTTTTCCAGAAAAAACAATTCCGTGTGAATCATCCTTTTTCAGCATTGAGGTATTCCGAAAGGTTCCTACGATACGAAAACGTTCTGTTATTCCATCCTTTATGGTGAACTCATACTCATTACCAATTACTAAGGCAAGCTGTTCCAGAGCATACTCATCTATCATAATTTCGTTGACTGCGTCGGGGAATTCTCCCTTTACCATACTTAACCCCAAAGCCTCACACATGACCTGATCACCACCGCATAACAAAAACTCCATATCATTCCGAACAAATTCTGTGTCATTCCTACAACTATACATCCATCCGGCTGCATCGATCTGTTTCTGATAATCTGACCACAAGGTATCCGCTCCTTCCTCAGATAAATCAGAAAACCCCAAATGCCAGTTTCCTCCTTCTCGAATCGCATTGATTTTCTGAGCCCGTATCTCCATATCAGCCATACTAAAGATGGCAGTAACAAGGCATACCGCAATGGCGATACAAATAACTGCAATTCGGCTTTTCTTCTTATGAACACGATGATACTCATTTACTAATCTAAGATAATGCTTCATTTTGTACCTCCTAAGTCTCTTAGGATTCCATCAGATACTTGAAGCACTCGATCTGCCTTAGCGGCGATCTGCATATTATGTGTAATCATGACAATCGTCTGTCGATAGGCAACTGATGTATTTTTTAATAGTGAGACTACTTCACTGCTATTTTTCGTATCCAGATTACCTGTCGGTTCATCTGCTAAGATCAGCATTGGTTTTGTAATCAGTGCTCTGCCGATTGCTACTCTCTGCTGCTGTCCGCCGGAAAGCTGGCTGGGATAGTGTCTTCTTCTCTCTTCCAACCCTAATAATTTTATTACCTCGTCTACATAGCTCATCTCCGGCTTTCTGTAATCTAAAAGTAGCGGAAAAATAATATTCTGTTCTACGGTTAATTCCGGAATCAGGTTAAAGGCTTGAAATATAAATCCAATGTTTCTTCTTCTAAAGAAAGTCAATTTTTCTTCCTTCATGGTGAAAATATCATTCCCATCGATAGATACCTTTCCCGAGGTTGGTGTATCAATTCCACCAATCGCATTCAAAAGAGTGCTTTTTCCCGAACCTGATTCTCCGACAATTGCTATGAATTCGCCCAAGGATACTTCAAAGCTGACATTTTTCAACGCTTCCACCTTAGTGTCACCTGTTCCATACGTTTTACATAAGTGATCTACCTTTAATATCTCCATATTACCTCCTCTGCTGCATCCTCTAAGGTGCAACTCAAAACGGTGGAAGAACAAGGGTGAGTGCCATAGACGTGAATTTATGCATTATCAATTCACGTTACGAACATTCGCAGATTCTTCTCGTGTGAATTGCTTTCTAATTCACACTGTCCTCCGTTAATCTATGATACGAAAAGGTTAACATATATATCTTACATATACATGAATTCTAGCTTACACTTTTGTAAGGTACTTTCTAATTCCTTGCATCGTTCTGCTCTCTTTCATAAAATCCAATTGAAAGCTACTTCCTCTCCCTAACTCACTCTCAACAGTAATCGTTCCGCTATGCGCTTCCGTAATCATATTTGCTAAGGGTAATCCCAGGCCGGCGCCTTGGGTATCCTTTGAAAATCTACTTCGATAAAACCTTTTAAAGATATTATGAAGGTCCTCCGGGTGAATACCCTCTCCAAGATCGATGATCTTAATTCTAATGAAAACCGGCGTCTCCATATAGCTTAAAGTTACCGAACCACCGGCATTCATATGATCCAATGCATTCTTCACAATATTACTGATGGCTTCCGTCATCCATATAGAATCACAGTGCAGAATCACTTCTCCATTGTCAATTAATTCAATAGATTTTCCTTCCCTCTTGCATCTGGTATCAAATTCCTCCACTACCTGAATTAACACTTCTCTGACGCTCACATTTGCCATCTCGAATTGTATGATACCCGCATCAAACTTCGCTATCTTAAGGAGATTTTGAACCAAATAATCCATTCGGTTGATTGATAACTCACATTTTGTACAATAATCTGCTATGGACGAAGGATCTTCCTTCTCTATCAGCATAATTTCAAGGTACATTGACAGAGCTGCCAAAGGGGTCTTAATCTGATGAGATATATCAGAAATGATTCTCTGGAGAAATTCATTGCTTTTCTTCTCCTTCTCCATATGGGTATGGAGTACCATTGCCATATGATTGACTTCCTCGAAAAATCTGGCTAATTCGCCTTCATCACAGCTGTCAATACGGGAAAACAGGTCTCCCTTCATAAAGCTCTGTACCTTCTGCTCTGCAGCCTTGATAAGTTTTAGTTCCCGGTGGCGCTGCCATAGCTGTAGTAAAATACAGCCTATACCAAGTGATAAAGTGATTACAGCAAATAGCAAAGAAATTGATAAGGTAAAACTGAATGAATACGCAATCAGAAAGCTAGCTGCAGTACAACAAATGGTCAGCCCGGCTTGCAGATATAAGCTCCTTACAGTATATCTATCATGAAAGATCCACATATTTCTCCTCCAAAAATCATACTAACATCCTACAATGCATCTTCGATGCAGTTCAAGATATTCCCCTACTCAGCAGCGGAAACAAAGCGATAGCCTATTCCTCGTACTGTCTGTAGAAGCTGCGGATGTGACGGATCTGTCTCAAGCTTATTTCGAAGTCTTCTGATATAAACCGACAGAGTATTATCATCCACATAAGCCCCCTTCTGGTCCCAAAGCGTATCTTCAATTTTTTCTCTGCTAAGCAGGACCCCCTTATTCCTTACAAAATAGCATAATAGACGATATTCTCCCGCTGTAAGCTCCAGTTCGATTCCAGCCTTAGTAACACGGTTCTGCATGATATCAATACATAAATCTCCTGCTGTGAGCATAGTTTCATTTTGGCGGAATGCATAGCTACGGCGTAGAAGGGCTTTTATTCTGGATAAAAGTTCATTCAACTTAAACGGCTTAATTATGTAATCGTCTCCACCCATATCAAGTCCCCTTACTATATGTAGCTCAGAATCCGAAGCTGTAAGGAAAATAATCGGTACCGCAGATGTCCTGCGTATCCACTCACACATATCAAAGCCCGATCCATCGGGAAGTGTGACATCCAATAAAACAATCTGATAACCGCCCTCCTGATAGATTTCCTTTGCCTCTTTTAACGTCCGGGCTACATCAATTTTATACCCGTTTCTTATCAGCATGTATGCAAGACCCTCCACCAGACTGATATCGTCTTCCAGTATAAGTATTTTCTCCATACCATTCTTCTCCTAATACGTTATAAATTTATGCTTATAAATAATATACTTTTTCCTCTTCGTCAGGTCAATCTAATCTTTGATCGTTATATCTTCTGACACAGGAATCACGATATGGCTTTACATACTTATACAATTAGTATATAACATGATTAACACATAGATAACGAATGAAAGGGCTATGATAAATGAATAGAAAGAAGACCCCATTAGGAATAAACCTAACAGATGAAGAAAGAAAAAAGCTTCAAGAAGAAATTATCTATTACTTTGAAACTGAACGAGACGAAAAGCTTGGTATTATAGCCTCAGAGAATATCCTAGATTTCTTTCTCGATAATCTCGGCAAAGCCCTCTATAACAAAGCCCTGGATGATGCCAAACGATGGTATAGCAAGCGCATGGAGGATATCGAAGCGGATTATTATACACTGTATAAAGAAGAGAACTAGCTTTCAGGTATGATATATCAGCGAAAACCTTCTATAAGGAACGTGTATCCTTGCATAGTTTAGATATCTTCCAAAAAAGGTAGCCACTAAGGCTACCTTTTTCCACATGCAGGCATTTCTTATTTATTTTCAAGCTTTGCCGCCTCAATCTGCTCTGCCAGGTCATTCAGATAGACCCAGCGTTCCATCTTGTCTTCGAGGGCTTTCGTCAGTTCGTCCTTGTTCTTCATCAATTCCTGGAGCTTAGCATAATTTGTTGACTCTTTCGCAATCGCCTGATCAGCCTCTTCTAGCTGAGCCTCCAATTTTACGATATCCTCATCGATGGTATCAAATTCCTTTTGCTCCTGATAGGTGAATTTCGGCCTATTGCTCTTCTGCTTCCAGGTAGCGATGCTGGCTGCTTTCTGTTCCTCAGAAGATACTGTAGCAACCGAACCGATCCGATTATTCGCGCTTGAGTCCGTGTCCTCCCGATTGCTTCTTGCCAGCTTATAATCCGTGAAGTTCCCCTCGTACTGTTTTATTACACCATCTTCGAAGGAGAAGATTCTAGTAGCAATCCTGTCCAGGAAATACCGGTCATGGGATACTGTAACAACTATGCCCGGATAGGTATCCAGATAATCCTCCAGGATTGTCAGGGTCCTGATATCCAAATCATTGGTCGGCTCGTCCAGGATCAATACATTAGGGGCTTCCATCAATACCTTTAGCAGATAAAGCCTGCGTTTCTCACCGCCGGAGAGCTTAGCTATCTGTGTATACTGCATCGAGCCTAGAAATAGAAACCGGTCACACATCTGGGAAGCAGTCGCGGTCCCCTCCGAAGTTTGGATGTACTCCGCGGTATCCCTGATATAGTCAATGACCTTAAGGCTTTCATCCATATATTCATTTTCCTGAGAGAAATACCCCAGCTTTATGGTGGTTCCGGTTTCGACACTTCCATTGTCCGGAAGCAGCATTCCTGTCAGAATATTGAGTAATGTGGATTTACCACAGCCGTTAGGCCCGATAATACCGATTCTGTCACCTGGTAACAGGATATACGTAAAATCCTTAATTAACTTCTTATCACCAAAGGATTTCTCCACACCGTTCAGCTCAATCGTCTTTTTACCCAGTCTGGCAGAAAGAGCATTGATCTCGACCTTACCCTCCTCTTCGATGGTTTTCCTGTCACGCAACTCCTCAAACCGCTGAATATGCGCCTTCTGCTTAGTGGACCTGGCTCTGGCTCCACGCTGCATCCATTCCAGCTCAACGTGGTATAAACTCTTAGCCTTACGCTCAGTCGCAGCTAACATGTCCTCGCGCTCTGCCTTCAATTCGAGGAATCTGGAGTAGTTCGCCTGATAGGAGTAGATGTTCCCTTTATCTAATTCAATAATTTTATTTGTAACCATATCTAGAAAATATCTGTCATGGGTAACCATAATGAACGCACCCTTGAATTTACCTAAGTACTCCTCCAACCACTCTGCCATCTCATTATCCAGATGGTTGGTAGGCTCATCCAACACAAGGATTTCTGCAGGAGTGAGTAAGGTGCGAACCAAAGCTACTCTCTTCTTCTGTCCTCCGGACAGCTTTTCCGGAGATGCCGATGTATCCGTGATGCCCAGTTTGAGTAACATTGCATTTGCTTCCCCCTCCAGATTGCGATACTCTTCCTCTGCCTTCTGGCCTTGTACCACATTCTGCAAGATTGACTGCTGATAGTCAAATTCCGGGGTCTGGGATAGATATCCGATCCTTACTTTCTTTCCCTTTGTAATCGTACCCTCATCCGGCTCCTCTAAACCCGCAATTATTTTTAAGAGGGTCGATTTTCCGGTGCCATTGATGCCAATGATCCCAATCTTCTCTCCCTCGCCGATACCAAATGTAACATGATCGAAAAGCAAACGCTCCGTATAACTTTTGCTCATATTTTCAACTGTTAATAAATTCATGCAGCTTACCTTTCTTTCTTCATTTATTGCATGTCTATCGTATCATAGGATTATTTTATTGTCCATACAGAATACCGTGATGATAACCAGGCTGACTTAGTATATATTTTCTTGCATAACATATCAAGTATAAGATATAGTTCCACACTAATATTAACTAAGTCATAACTTTATGAAATAATTTGGTTGATATGTAAAACACACAAAAAATAATGTAGTATTTATAAGTGTATTTCTATATAATAACAAGTAACGCATTAATATATAAATCAAAATTCTCGGAGGTAAGCTTATGGAGACATGGCAAATAATATCAGCGCTTATCATTGGGTTGATTTCCGTTTCATTATTTACATATTCGTATTTTACTTCCAGAGAGAAGGGACCAATACTGTCAAATACATATCTTTTTGCTACTAGAGAAGAACGAGAAAGAATGGATTTATCCGCCGAATATCACCTTGTTACTGTAGTATTTAGAATTTTAGGACTGATATTCCTGCTTTTAACTGCAAAAATTCTAACATCATGGGTATGGTTGAACTATTTAATGGGAATTTTAATCGTCTATGTAATGATCTATGCCATTAAGGAGTCAGTGAAATCAGAAAAGAACACAAAATAATCTAAGTATGAATAATGACAAAACTTCTCCAAATAAACATCCTACAACTTCTCCACAAAAATATCTCCCGCACAAAGTCCGGGAGATATTTTCATATTTATACTATTTGATTATCTCTTAATAATATCATTTCTGCCCGGTCCGTTGGAAATCATCGTAATCGGAACCTCAAGCTCCTTCTCGATAAATTCGATGTACTTCCTGCAGTTCTCAGGTAAATCCTTGTATTCCTTAATTCCTCTGACTTCTGTCTTCCAACCCGGCAGATATTCATAAACCGGCTTCGCTTTCGCAAGCTTCACAGTAGTCGGGAAATCCTTTGTTACTACACCGTCAATCTCATAGCCTACACAAACAGGTAGAGTGTCAAGATACCCTAATACATCCAGTACTGTGAGTGCAACCTCAGTTGCTCCCTGCATTCTGCAACCGTAACGGGAGGCAACCGCATCAAACCATCCCATACGTCTCGGTCTTCCGGTGGTTGCACCATACTCACCACCATCGCCACCACGTCTTCTGAGCTCATCCGCCTCTTCCCCGAAAATTTCACTTACAAATTCACCGGCACCGACCGCTGAGGAATACGCCTTTACAACAGTAACGATACTCTTGATCTCATAAGGCGGGATACCTGCACCGATTGCACCGTATGCTGCCAATGTGGAGGATGAAGTAACCATTGGATAGATACCGAAATCGGGATCCTTTAAAGCACCCAATTGTCCCTCCAGTAATATATTCTTACCGGCCTTGATTGCTTCGTGCAGATAGGCTGCAACATCACATACATATGGTTCAACTAAAGTTCTGTATTCGATTAAGGTTGCAAATAATTCTTCCGGATTGATGGTCGGTTTGTGATACATATGCTCAAGAAGGATATTCTTCATCTCACATACTCTGTTCACCTTTTCCTTCAGCGCTTCCTCATCAAAAAGCTCGGACACTTGAAAACCGATCTTTGCGTATTTATCTGAATAGAAAGGAGCAATGCCTGATTTAGTGGAACCGAAGGATTTTCCTCCGAGACGTTCCTCTTCATACTGATCGAATAAGATATGGTAAGGCATCATAATTTGAGCTCTGTCAGAAACCAGAATCTTTGGAGCCGGTACACCACGATCTACCAATGACTGAACTTCCTTTACCAGATACGGAATATTCAATGCAACACCATTACCGATAATGCTTGTTGTATGTTTATAGAATACGCCGGACGGCAGTAAATGTAGTGCGAACTTCCCGTATTCGTTGATGATGGTATGGCCTGCATTACTGCCTCCCTGATAACGAATTACGATGTCCGCTTCCTGTCCGAGCATATCTGTAATCTTACCTTTTCCTTCGTCGCCCCAATTGGCGCCTACGATTGCTTTTACCATAGTTATTCCTCCTTGGCTTATTATTCCCAAATCCTCTCTAAGTATAAGCCCGGTCTTCACATAAGTAAAATCAATATTAATTATGTTAGTCATAAGAGGGAATTATGCAAAATGGAGTATCATTTCATATAATACGATTCAGAAAAGCATCTGAATTGGGCTCCCCGCTTCTGTCAACTTACTGATGACATATTCAGCAGCTTCGCGAACGAAGTGTAGAGTCCTCTGATAGCTAATATAAACCGGCTGTTCAAGCTTATGGTCCTCAAAGAAATGTCGTTTGATCATCCAATCCATACAGTCCTGCATCTCTTGAAAACTGATGTAATCCTTAATGGGCTTGATTGGTGACTTTAGAAGCTTCTCTTTCACTTCCTGAATATCCTCGTAATCTCTGACTAGCAATAAATCGTTGCGGTTCATATCTGCTATGATATTCTCGAAAAAACCGGGATCCGTCTGAGCTATTCCCTGACCTTCCATCATCGTACAGAATTCCTTCCTTACGGTCAGCATAAACAACTCATCGGTCAATACATGTGCTGCATACCCGAGATACAGATCATAAAGTTCATCTATTCCATCTTTATGTTTTAAGATAAAATCGGCCAATCTCTTATGAAAGAGCTGCCTGTTCTCCGGAAGTTCAAAATCAGCATCAAGAATGTCATCTCGAAAATGAGTATGCTTTTTAAATGCCCGGATATAGCCTTCCCGTGCATGAATCGCATCAGGAGCAAGATTGCCAAGGTAAAACAGGCTCTCCTCACGGATCGTGTCCTTCGGAAGCCTCTTGATGATTTCTCTGGCAATCACCATATGTGTTATTACGCCGGCCATAGATTCCTCCAATCATCCTTTACTGCTTACCGGTACTTCCATGTCCTCCCCGGTCTGCATTCTTTAGTTCCGATACCTCTACAAACTCGATCTGTGGTTGGTGCACCATAATTCGGAACTGACAGATACGGTCATTCACATGAATTTCTGTATCCCTCATAGCAAGCGCTGGAAAGAACCACTGGTCATTGTCGCCGCAATAGCTCTCATCCACAACCCCCATGGAATTGGTCTGAAGAATTCCGAAATTCTTAAAGGTACTGCTTCTCGGAACAATATGTGCTTCATAACCCCGGGGCAGCTCCATGGCAATCCCTAACGGAATTAGTCTGAATTCTCCCGCCTTCAGCTTTATCTCCTCCGCAGCCCGTAGGTCAATCCAATCCGATTTATCTTTAATATATTGCAGCTTATCAATCTGGTTACTTAAATACTTAATTTTAATCTGTTGCATAGGTTCTCCTTAATGTTAGTTCATAAGACATCTTAGTTCATGAGACTAGTTGATTGATGAGACTAATTGATCCATGAGACAAAAGGTCCGACTGATAAATCAGCCGGATTACTTGCATAAGAAGGTCTTCGGAAAACTTGCTTTCCGAGAACCTTCTTATGCAAGTTTATCATGTCACCCTAAGGTGACATGACCTTTTGACTCTTTATAGCTTTTCGTATCATACCAGATATCATGACCTTCTAGCTCACTAAAACTTATCTAGTCATCCTAAGTGACATGACCTTTTGACTCATATTAGCTTATCACATCATCTTAAATGATATGACCTTCTGTCTCCCGCTGTCCCAGCATGGCAAGTAGTTGCTTTGCCGCTGTAGATATAGGATTATTGTTCCCTGTAATGATGCAGAAATATCTTTGGGGAAATTCCTTTCGGAATTTCAATTCAAAGAGTTCTCCGGTTGCGATAGCCTCTTTTGCAAATTCACGAACCACACAGCCTACACCCAGGTTTCTCCCTGCGAATTTTACTATGATATCGCTCATGGCTAGCTCAAATTCCGGTTTTAGCACCACCCCGTTGGACTGAAGGAATTCATCAATAAAGCGACGAGTACTGGTGTTATGCTCCAGGCTGATGATCGGTAACTCCTCCAAAGCCTGATACTCCAGAATCTGATCCTTGAGGTCTGAGAATCTGCTGCCTGCAACAAAGATATCCTGTATTTCCCTGACACGAACCGCTTCAATCTCCGGTTTTGCATCAAATGGTTCACTGACAATCCCAAAATCGATCTTCCCGGCATACAGATATTCCAAGGTCTCAGGTGTCGGGGCATTGGTTACTGTTACCTTAATCCTGGGAAATTTCTCATGGAATTTCTCCAGATACGGAAGCAGATAGAACTGTAAGGTCATATCGCTGGCACCGATCCGGATTTCTCCATTCTCCAAGTCCAGCATCTTCTGAAACTTTTCTTCACCCATAAGAATATATTCATATCCTCTTTGGACATAACCAAACAGCACTTCTCCCTCAGGTGTCAGTCTGACACCCTTCGGAATTCTGATAAAAAGCTTGCTTCCGAGGCTATTCTCCAGCAGTTTCATGGCCTGACTGACCGCCGGCTGAGAGATACAAAGCTCCTCTCCTGCCTGAGTGAAGCTTCCTGCTTTCGCCACATGGTAAAATATTCGATAATATTCCAGATCGATGTTCATATAATATCTCCTTATGGGATTATCGTTCCGTATATACGATAATTATACCATGTAATTAAAATAAAGACAAATCTGATAAATGCTAAACCATTTTGTAAATCTTGTCCAAATTACTTTTTGGGTACTCACCAAAATTATTTGGCACAGATTACATCAAATTCAGACTGAACCTTCTTCAAATCCTCACGGATACTAAGCTTCTGAGGGCAAAGTGCTTCACACTGTCCACATTCCGTGCAATTCTTTGCTTTTGCCGAATCCTGAATCCCATTCGCCCAGTACCAGCGTACTTCTCCTTCATTCTGATACATACCGAATTCGTTCCAAACCCTGAAATTACCCGGAATATCTACGCCAAAAGGACATGGCATGCAATATGCACAACCGGTACATCCGTTCTTTACTCTGCTTTTTAGCGCTTCAGCAGCGTTTTCCACTGCCTTCAGTTCTATTTCATTTAATGCTTTAAAGGTTTCGAAGGTATCCAGATTATCTGCTACCTGTCTTTCATTGGACATACCGCTTAAGACTACCTTTACGTTAGGTAGGGAAGCTACCCAGCGCATTGCCCAGGATGCAGCTGATTTGGAGGGATGAATAGCACTGAAGTATTTTGATGCGCTATCCGGAAGGTTAGCCAGGGAACCTCCCTTGATCGGCTCCATGATAATCAAGGGAATGTTGTGCTGTTCAGTCAGTTCATATCCTTTCATCCCAGCCTGTGTATCTGTATCCATATAGTTTAGCTGGATCTGGCAAAAATCCCAGTCTCTGTATTCAAGAATATGTTGAAAAGCCTCGTATTCATCATGGAAAGAGAAGCCAAGGTATCTGATCTTACCTTCAGCTTTTAATCGATCCATCAGCTCCAGTAAGCCCTGATCGACCAGTGTATCGAACTTACCGCGATCCAGTGCATGAAGTAGATAAAAGTCAATATAATCCTTATTCAGCTTCTTCAGCTGCTCTTCAAACAGACGCTCCGCATCTGCTACGGTTTCTACCATCCAGACAGGAAGCTTGGTTGCCAGATAATAAGAAGCTCTGTCGTATCTGTCGAGAGCCTTACCGGTAAAGATCTCACTTTTTCCATCGTGATATACATAAGCAGTATCAAAATAATTTACTCCGGCCTGATATGCGGTATCTATCATCTGCATTGCTTCTGCTTCATTAATACTTCCATCCTTATTGCAAGGAAAACGCATACATCCGAAGCCCAATAATGAGGTCTCAATTCCAAGTTTATCAATCTTTCTGTATTCCATAACCTTATCCTCCTTATAACTATGTTCTTTCTGATAGGTTGAACCAATCTATTTCTTTCTCCTGAATATTAGCAAAAGAATCAGGGTAAGTCCTATGACAATAATAGCAGAGGCACAAAGAATGATGCAGGAGTTACCATCGCTCACAAGGATGCTTGTCGGCCGGTCTGCGCGTCCAATCACGGCAGCTGCTATTTTCTCCGTTCGGTAGTTTATTACACTGATCCATGCCAGTATAATCAGGATGATACCCACCGAGCCCAATATTAATAGAGTTATTATACGCTTAAATTTCATTCTTCTCCCATTCCTGCACACAACATTTGCACAAAGTGAATGTCCTTATATAATATCAAAATCCTCAGATTTGAAACTATAGTAATATCTTCCCTTCACGGCTGTGAACTTCAACACACAATAATCCGGGTCCGATACCCCCTGAGGATAATACATCGTGTCACCAGGCAGCCAAAGCATCTCTTTGCTGTCGTCATCGGTAAGCACCTCCATAGTCCCAAGCAGCATGACGCCACGGTAGAATCGTTTATCGCAGAAGTAAATACATGCTTTGGGATTCTCCCTAAACTGCCTTGCTCGTAAAGACGAGGTGTTCGTAGAGAAATAAAACTCTCTGATACCTTCCCTTTTTCTTGGTGAATACATCGCTTTAATATTCGGAAAGCCTTGTGCGTCCACTGAACTGATATAGGCTGTTCCCTGTTTATCTATCAAATTTCCGATTGTCTTTTCAGCATCTCTCATCATACTCTCTCCTCCTGAAGAATGCGAACATATGTACCCTTTCCATAATAATACATTCCATCAAATTAATCAATGTACAATATTATACTAAACAATATTTCCTGAGGAAGTCAAAAATTGCGGATTATGAATATTTCATTAGATAGTTGACTAAATCAGTCAATCATGTTATTATAAATTTGACCAGATCAGTCAATAACAAAGAATAAGGAGTGATTACCATTTCGTACGAAAGCTTTGAGAAATTGGATGAGATCAAAAAGCAGAAGATCATCAATGCAGGCTTTGAAGTATTTGCAGAGCACGGCTATGCTAAGGCTTCCGTCGATGAGATTATAAAAGCAGCGGATATTTCGAAGGGAAGCCTGTTTTATTATTTCGAATCCAAGAAGAATTTCTATTTATATCTTTATAACTATTGTGGTGAACAATTAGAGCAGCTGGTCGACAGTCCCGGTGACGATGGTAGACCGACCTACATGCAGTATACAGATTTTTTTGAACGACTTACCTGCATCCAGGAGTTGAAGATGAAGCATTCAGCTGATTATCCTCATATGTACAGTTTCATGAGGAAGGTCGTCTTTGATTCCTCCCCGACGATACGGGAGGAAATCTCCAAGGTAAATGCCAAATATGTAACAGAAAGAGCAATGGCTTTTTTTCAGGGATTGGATTATACCAAATTCAAAGAAGGAATCGATCCTATGATGGTAATTCAGTTGCTTACATGGATCTCCGAGGGCTGCGCCAACACTGTAGCAATGAAATACAAGCTGACCGGTGATTCCAACCAAAGCGATATCGATTTTAATGAAGTCCTGGTCATGTATCATGCCTATATCGATATGTTACGCAAGAATTTTTATAAGGAAGAGCATCTTTAATGCAGCTATATAAAAACAGAAAGGGGAGTATTCGTATGTCTATCATTGAAATCAATGGATTAACCAAGGATTACGGTAACCATAAGGGAATTTTCGATTTAACCTTTCAAGTGAGGGAGGGTGAGGTATTCGGTTATCTCGGACCGAACGGTGCGGGTAAGACTACAACAATCCGTCACCTGATGGGATTTTTGACACCGGATCATGGTAGCTGCAGCATTCTATCCAAGGATTGCCGTAGAGAATCCGCCTCTATCATGAAGGAACTGGGCTACCTGCCGGCAGAGATGTCCTTTTTTGAAGGCTTAAGCGGTCTGGACTTTCTAAAATTCATGGGTGAAATGAGAGGTCTGTCCGATACAGCTTACCGAGATCGGTTAATTGAGCTGTTCGAGCTGGATACCAGAGGCCGTATCCGCAAGATGTCAAAAGGAATGAAACAGAAGCTGGCTCTCATCTGTGCTTTCATGCATGATCCTAAGGTACTGATCCTGGATGAACCTACCAGTGGTCTTGATCCTCTGATGCAAAAGCTGTTCGCAGAGCTAATCCTGGAGGAAAAGGCTAAAGGTAAAACGATCCTCATGTCCTCCCACAGCTTTGAGGAAATAGAACGTACCTGTGACCGGGTCGGTATCATCCACCAGGGCAATCTGGTTACGATTGAGGATATCCATGTGCTAAAGGAAAAACGGCGCAAGACCTATCTCGTAACCTTTGACAGCCTTGAAGCAGCCGCTGCCTTCCAGAAAAAAGACGGTTTTGATAAGATCACCCTGAATGGAACAACTGCCAAGGTCAGTATCCTAGGTAATGTAAACAGCTTCATCCGGGAGATCAGCCAGTATCCGGTTCTGGATCTGGATACCGAAAAAAGCAGCCTGGAGGATGTATTTATGCAATATTACGGAGATTCTGTAAAGAGTTCTCCAACTATGAAATAGGAGGATGCGGATATGATCAGTAAACCTTTATTCAAAGCAAGTTTGAAACAAAACTATATTGTATTTCTTATCATCGTCGGTGTTCTGATGATTTACCTTCCTACGATAGCAAGCATGTATAATCCGGAGACACAGAAAAGCCTGGATGACATGCTTAAGATGATGCCCCAGCAATTGATTTCGGCTATGGGCTTTTCCGGAGATATGGGAACCTTACTAAAGTTTATTGCTACCTATTTTTATGGTTTTCTTATCCTGCTGCTCCCGATGATCTATTCCATCATTGTAGCGAACCGTGCCATCTCCTCCCATGTGGATAAGGGTTCCATGGCATATCTCTTAGCCACACCCAATAGAAGGTCCCGAATTGCGTTCACACAGGCGGTATTCTTGTTGATTACTACTGCACTTCTAATTGTCATCGTAACGATCGTAGGGATTTCGCTTTGTGAGATGATGTTTCCGGGTGAACTGGATATCAAAGGCTTTATCATATTAAATTGCGGTGCCCTATTATTATACTGTACACTTACAGGGATAGGCTTTTTCGCTTCCTGTCTCTTCAATGATACGAAAAACTCCCTGGCACTCGGAGCTGGGCTTCCAGTTGGCTTCCTGCTGCTGCAGATGATCTCGGATACCGGCGAAAAATTTGAGTTCTTACAGTATTTCTCCCTATACTCCTTGTTCGATCCTGCAAAAATCACTTCGGGCGAAGGTTATCTGCCTTCCTTTATCGCTATGGCTGTTATAGCTCTGGTTACTTATTCCACAGGGATCTATGCTTTTACGAAAAGGGATCTTCCTTTGTAATACAACTACAGCATAATATTATTTCCAGTAATGGGGCTGCCGCATGTAAAATTTACGGCAGCCCCTTATCAAATTCAAGGTATCGATTGCACTTCGTAACACACCCGGTAAAGTCAGGCTCATATAAAAGAGGTGGAAGCTTATACTGTCATTCCGCTCTACTGAAAGAATTTCGTCTCCTTGAGTACAGGATAGAAGATGTCCTCCTGCTTTCCGTTCCACACCTGGTAGAACCATTCATAATAGTGCTTGAAGCCCATTGCCTCCCATTGCGTATAGGTGGTAAGACCGTGTTTCTTATCCTTGGAATCGAACTTTGCAATCTCTTCCTCTATCTCCTCCTTCGTCATCGGATGATAGGTACCGTAATGGATGACACCCTTAGTCAATCTTCCTTTATAATGTTTCTCCTCCGGTTTTGCACTATAGCCCAGAACCACACCAATCATAGGGAAACAATACTCCTTAGGCAGCTCCAGTAACTCATACAATTCATCAAAATTCTGTCGGTGTACTCCATTGGTAATTAGTGAATCAATTCCTAAGGAGGTTGCGGCAATCACCGCGGTCTGAGCCGCAAGAACGGCATCAGTACTACAGGTAATAAAATCAATCGTCTTACTCTTCTTGTAATCCTGCTGTAAATACTCTGCAATATCGATCAGTCTGTTTTGATCCGCGCAGAAAACCAATAATGCTTCCCCTGTATAACCACAGGCCGCCTTAATCTTCTCCTTATCCGTCAGTACAATCACAGAATACGCCTGTCTCGAGGATGAATTAGCAGTTCTGACAGTCGCCTCCAGGATCGCTTCCAAGTCCTCCTGCGTGATAGGCTTATCGCTAAATTGCCTCTCACTTCTCAATTTGTAAATGGTGTTCATTGTCTCATTCATAAACATACTCCTCCCGTTTCATTAATTAATAGAGTGATACTCATAGCTTCTGACACTTTAGTTATGGAATAACTATCCTTACCCGGTATTTCCTATGCTTTTCATTCTTCCTGTTATCTCACTATTAGAATTCTAACTATAAGGTTAAAAAATACTCAATCCAAGGTTTTCACATGATTATACAGCTTAATTAAAAGCTGCTCCAGTATCAACTTCTCTTCCTCGTTGAAGCAGGATAGTGGTTCAAACGCAGTTTGCTTCTCCACATCCGCTTCCGCTTCCTCAACCTGTCTTCTACCTTTCTCCGTAATTCTGACCTGAATACGCTTACCGTCCTCAGCATCCTTTTCCTTAGTGATAAAACCATATTTTTTCAGATTATCAATCACTACGGTTGCAGTAGGTCGATCACAGAAGAGCATTTCGGCAATCTCCGAAGGATTGAGATATTCTCTTTTCTTCAGCTGTCTTAAGATAAAATACTGGTTTAGTGTCAGGGAATGGCTTTTCGTGATCTTCTCCAGATATCTTCTATAAGTGAGATGAATTACACCCAGCCTCGACATCACCGGTAATTTCTTCTTTCTTTCCTCCATGCTGCTCCTCCATACGATTAGAATTCTAACTATAGAATAGCACGTGATTTCTTCCTTGTCAACCAATGATTGATCACTATTCCTTCTTTTCCGCAAACCAGGTATCAGGAAAACTATGGTAGATATTATATGCTTGCTGCAGTATAATGTTTAAAAATAGAAGCTTTCACTGTAATCTATGATATTCCTCATCGGGGGTAGTGTAAAAAATATATTTTTCACAGGGCAACTTGTGCGCTGCTCAAATCGCTAGACTATGGAAAGGGTATGGTTACTATAATGAGTAGAGAAGGTTTCACCCAAGCGCAGAAAAAATCCGGTATGGATCTTTGGATCATACTAATCACCACCTTTATCGTATTAGGTATTTATACCGTGTTTAATCATGACATTACCTTGTTGGTAAATAACTCAGATATTCCAACTTTGATTCGCACACTATTCATCGCCTTGTTACAGTTCGGAGTTGCCGGGTTAGGTATTACTCTCGTGTGCATCATAAGAAAAGAGAGTTTTATAAAGTACGGCCTATGCAGAAAAAATCTGTTGCCCACATTACTTCTATCTGCTGTAATGTTCCTTCCGAGTATTATCTTTAGTATAGCGACAGGGAATTTCAATGGATATTTTCCTTTTCAAGGGGTAAATATGACAGAAGAGGTATGGGCATCTCCGATCCCGACCAAAGTATTCGGTATGCTTATTATTGCAACTGCATGGGGGTTTTTCGAAGGCTTTAATTATCCTGTCATCATGGATAAAATTAATCTTCGCTACCCCTGCAAACACCTATGGGCTGATCCTGGTGCCATCTCCTGCGCCCTGATGTGTATCTTAATTCACGGAGCCGTTGGAGTTACCGCGAGTGGAATCCTTGAGATGCTTACCGTCTTTATAAGCATCTATGGAATTCTGATGGTAAGAAAATTTACCGGAAATGCATGGGGTTGTGTTTTTGTATTTATCTTTCTATGGAACGCATATTGAAGACACATTATTACTTTGATGTATGAAAATCGTCAGGAAAGGATAGGAGCATGAATATATTTAATCGCAGAGAGCTATATGTTACTATGGATTTAATAAAGTTGAATGAAGTCATTAACCTGCTGAAGAAAGAAAATATTCCATTTACCCATAAAACTCAGAACAGTACCAGCCTGAACAGAAGATCGGATTCGATTGGCATGAACAACAGTGGTCTATATCTTTACTATATCTATGTACATAGGGATCGTTTAGAAGAAGCACAATCCCTTCTAAAGTAAGATAGATGAATAGCAGAAACCAGAATATATTTGAAAAACAGATACGAAAATGGAAGACACGGAAGTCTTTATTGAAAGAGAAATCTAGTTTAGAGAAGGATTTCCTAGCGACATAAATCTTTTTTGCATAATGGTTTACTAAAAAATCGAGTAGGAGGCGGTGACTAACCGCCGTCCTCTCACAGCACCGTGCGTACCGTTCGGTACACGGCGCTTTCAATAGTTGACGTGCACTGACTGATATGCAATGGCTAAGTCATAGAAGCCAT
>JAEZOB010000014.1 GCA_023414355.1 Bacillota bacterium
AGGAGAGACCCAGAAGATATCTGAAGAACTGCAGAGCGAAGTTACAAAGTTTGAGAAGGTGTAAGAAAACCAACTTAATCATTTCAATGTTCGAATTCTTGTACTTGTGTTTTAAGGACCTGACAAAATGTCAGGTCCTTTTTAAGTTTGCGCGCCATGGGCGCGCTCTAACAGGTGAAAGTCCTGAATACGTCTAGGTAACAAGGAAGTATATAGCCGAACAGCAAGGGTGTCCATTGTGAAGTGGAATCTGAAGGAAGCTGTAAGCAAACCTCTGGCTCGACGGACAGAAATCACATACAAGGCTAGGCTCTGATTGGTAAGTCCGCTCAAAAGGATGAAGCCGTAAAGTTACCGTTTGTAGGAGCAGAGTAAATGTGGCGAGTAGAAGTCTATGAGGAACAATTCCATGACCACAGTTATGGATTTAGACCGAATAGGTGTGCACAGCAGGCAATCCTAACAGCACTAGACATGATGAATGATGGTAATGATTGGATTGTGGACATTGACTTGGAGAAGTTCTTTGACACAGTAAACCATGATAAGCTGATGACCATTATTGGTAAAACAATCAAAGACGGAGATGTGATATCCATCATAAGAAAATATCTTGTCAGCGGAATCATGATTGATGATGAATACGAAGATTCTATTGTGGGAACACCACAAGGTGGTAATCTTTCGCCATTATTGGCAAACATCATGCTGAACGAACTTGATAAGGAAATGGAAAAGCGAGAGCTCAACTTTGTGCGGTATGCAGATGACTGTATCATCATGGTTGGAAGTGAAATGTCTGCGAATCGGGTAATGAGAAACATTTCCCGATTTATTGAAGAGAAACTTGGGCTTAAGGTCAACATGACAAAGAGCAAGGTAAACAGACCAAGTGGACTCAAGTACCTTGGATTTGGATTCTATTTTGATTCTAGAGCACACCAATATAAGGCAAAACCGCACGCAAAGTCAGTAGCAAAGTTCAAAAAGAAGAATGAAGGAACTCACACGTCGTAGCTGGGGTGTAAGCAACAGCTACAAGGTAGAGAAACTCAATCAGCTAATCCGAGGATGGATTAACTACTTCAAGATTGGAAGTATGAAAACACTCTGCAAAGAACTGGACAGTAACATAAGATACAGACTGCGTATGTGCATTTGGAAACACTGGAAAACTCCACAGAACAGAGCAGAGAATTTGATGAAGTTAGGAGTACCAAGATGGGCGGCATATAAAATAGCCTATAATGGTAACAGGTATGCACGCCTTGCCCACAATGGTTGGGTACAAAAGGCTTTAAGCACAAAGAGACTAACCTCATTTGGGCTAGTCTCCATGTTAGATTACTACACCGAAAGGTGTGTTACTTGTTAAGTTGATTGAACCGCCGTGTACGGAACCGTACGCACGGTGGTGTGAGAGGTCGGGAAAATTTATTTAATTTTCTCTCCTACTCGATTGTGTTAGGCAACATTTTCTTCGTCCATTAAAATTAATATTGTATTGTTGTTACATACCTCTGATGGGACGGAGTATGACTCCAATGGCAAATAGGATGCTGTCAGTTACCTAAAATGGTATGACAAATTTATAACGGAAAATGAAATTGATGGTTTGTACAAGATAGAAAATTTACTATATGCGAATGTTGGCGCCTTTTACGACGAAACTATATCAACAGCTTATCTTACGTCAAGTGAGTTTAAGGAGCTAATGCAGGCATACAAAGATGTGTATGAACGTCACAAAGGTGATATGGATATTTCTACCGTCTAAATGAAAAAAGATGATTAAGATTTTGAGCTTTCTAGAGGACCATGGCGGCATTTAGCTTATAGATGTTCCCAACTGGCTCAACCAAATGTCACAATGGAAGGAGTGCCGGGAATGGATGGGAAAATCATGTATATATGAAACTGGATCATCCAATGAGCATCATGAGTACTTCAGATTGTAGAGAGGAAGCTTTTGATTTTATTATGTATTATAGTTCATTGGCGGAGTTACTGACGGTGACAGAATCTGAAAATGACTATGGAAAGAACGGTAATACAAATGACAATTCTTTAGGTTTACGAAGTTGCAGTTTATGCACTGTAGAGTGACGTTCATGCAGAGATATCTTGAAAAAAATATATACCATGCTATTGTGAAATTGCAAGGGTAATTATATCTTATAAGTTTAGAATAAGAAAACAAGGAGGTGGTGAATAGGATGGATAATAATATACGTAAAAGAATATAAAAGTTCTCGATGTTATTGCTCAGAAAAATGCAGATACATTGTGTAAAGGTTTTACTATGAAATTAAGGAAGTCTTAGTTTAATGCAATAAGACAACGAAAGGCGCATTTGGGTGGATGTATTCATGGGTTATCAAAATAAGTAGCATTTATTTAATTAAAAAGGAGAAAAAATATGAGTATTAAGAAGATTTTTTTAGCAATAGTCTGTAGTTTTACTTTATCATTTTGCTTGTTTCCTGAAGTGACTTTGGCAGCAAACACCTCAAATTCTGTTCCTGAAATGCCATTAACAGAAGGAACCACAAATCTTGTCTCAGAAACGGAGTTTGCGTTGAACTCTGCGCATCCAGTATGTAATCATGACGATCCTACAAAAACTCTACATAGTAGTATGCGCTTCTTATTCACGATTTATTACTATAATGCGATAGATTCAAGGACTGATGTGAGAGATTGGTATCAATGTACACTTTGTGGTTATGAAACATTCTTTGTTCATGGACATATTGATTGATTATGTGCAAAATGCTTTTACTATTCTGAGATAGTGAAAGAGAAGATTCACAAAAAAGGATTATGAAGTTAATAAGGGGCTGTAAAAAAATCTCTAAAAGAAAATCTTAGACCGTGAGGTATACCGACCCCCAAAAGTTAGACCAAAAATCTAACGATTGGAGGTCGGTATTTTTATGGCTAAATATAGTTTTTAAATCAAGATACAGATTGTTTAGGAATATCTGAAAGGAAAGGGTGGGTACTGGTTATGTGTAAAAAGTTGGTATTACTTCAACTCAAATAATTCGTTCCTAGGTTGCTCTTTATCGTAAATTAGGTGATGATGGATTAAATGCGTTCACGAAAAAATGAAGAATACTCGTTCACAAAAAAGCTTGCTGTTGTAGAGATATATTTATTAAGTAAGCTCTATACTTAGATGTTGCAATTCAAACAGGTATTCATGAATGTTCATGTAATTAAATGGGTTAATGACTATCGCATTGCCGATCCTGATGCATTGGGAAAGGTCGGAAGAAAATATTGAATACGCTTAATAATAAAGCATAAACTCATACTCAACAAGTCGAAGAATCTACCATTGATACTAGTGTTGATCATGTAAATGAATTACAAGAAGAACTTCTTAAGTTAAGAATAGATAATGC
>JAEZOB010000024.1 GCA_023414355.1 Bacillota bacterium
GATTAGTACATGGATGTTAGGGCGATTTCCGAGCTTGCTCGGGAAATCGACATGACAGACATGGATAAGCGCAAGCGACCGAGCGTACATAAGTACGCGAGGTAATCCGCTTATCAATGATTAGTGCATGGATGTTAGGGCGATTTCCGAGCTTGCTCGGGAAATCGACATGACAGACATGGATAAGCGCAAGCGACCGAGAGTACGAAGCACTCGAAGTAATCCGCTTATCATGATTAATATTAAATAGATCGGAGGAATTATCATGAATATATCAATGAACTGGATATCCGAATTCACGGATTTGTCAGGGATTAATTTAAAAGAATTGATTGGAAGATTCACCCTTGCAACTGCAGAGGTTGAAGGGATTGAAGAAAAAGGAAAAGACATCAGAGGAGTAGTGGTCGGCAAGATCATCGAAATCAAGGATCATCCGAATTCCAAAAAGCTTCATCTGGTTAAGGTAGATATCGGCAGAGAAGTAGTAGACTGTGTCTGCGGCGCACCAAATGTTTTCGTCGGTGCAGTAGTTCCGTTCGCAACGCTGGGTGGACAGGTAGGAGAACTGGAAATTCAGGAAGCTAAAATTGCAGGCGAAATCAGCCATGGTATGTGCTGTTCGGAGAAGGAGCTGGGTATCAGTGACGATCATTCCGGACTGATGATTTTAGAGGATATCTATCCTCTGGGAACTGATATTAAGGAAATTATGCAGATAGAAGATACTGTCTTCGAAGTAGATAACAAATCCTTGACGAACCGCCCTGATTTATGGGGACACTATGGTATTGCCAGAGAAATCGCCGTATTGACCAAGAGACCGTTAAAGCCTCTGGAAGGAATAGATACAAGTATTTATAAAGAGCTGAAAGCAATTGATGTAAAGGTAGAGAATGTGGAGAAATGTTATCGTTACAGCTGTCTCTCCGTCGGCAATATCACACAGAAGAAATCCCCGATCAATATGAGAATTCGTCTGAGTTACTGCGGAATGAGGCCGATCAATCTGTTGGCAGACTTGACCAACTATCTGATGATGGAGCTTGGGCAGCCAATGCACGCATTTGACAGCACTAAAGTATCGGCAATTCGTGTAAAGACTTATCCCGAGGCTGTGAACTTCACTACCCTGGACAGCGTAGTGCGAAAAGTGGATACGGATACCCTGCTGATCTGTGATGAGAAGGAACCGGTTGCAATTGCCGGTATCATGGGTGGTGAGCTTTCCGAAATTACGGACGATACCAATTCCTTATTGCTGGAGTCAGCTAATTTCGACGGAGTATCCGTAAGAAAATCTGCCACCAGATTAGGACTTCGTACTGATGCAAGTTCAAGATATGAGAAAACACTGGATCCCGAGCTTACCATTCCGGCGATCGAACGTTTCTTAAAGCTCCTGATGGATATTGATCCGGGAGTAACAGTGAACTCTTCACTTACTGATTGCTATGTTAAGAAGTATGATACGATTAAGATTGATTTTGATAAAGCCTTTGTGGACAAATACACCGGTATCGATATTTCCTCTGACTTCATTGAGACGACACTTACTGCACTCGGCTTCAGTGTTACCCGCAATCAAGATTCCTTTAGCCTTGTTGTGCCCTCCTGGAGAGCTACCAAGGATGTTACGATGAAAGCGGATATCATTGAGGAAATCACCAGAATCTATGGTTATGATAACTTCGAATATAAATCAACTAAGGGATATTTGATCCCTGTCCGCCACAGTGTAGAGCGCAGCAATGAATATCGGATCAAGGAGCTTCTGTCGGAGCGTTATGCGATGAATGAGGTTCACAGCTATATCTGGTATGAAAGCAAGATGAACAAGGAGTTGGGGATTGTAACAGAGCCGAATATCCGTGTCATTAACTCCATTGCAGCTGAAAATGATACCATTCGTGCAACGATGATCCCAAGTCTTCTAGGCTTTGTAGCAAAGAACGCGGACAACTTCCCTGAGATGGGTATGTATGAAATCGGACGCATCGCAGCGGGTCTTCGTGCAGACGGTATCTGTGATGAGCGAAAGAAGTTGGCATTTGTTGTAGCAAGCAAAAAGCTGAGTGAGAAAGAAGTATATTATAAATGTAAAGAGATGATTGAGCAGGTAATCATGGCAGTCAAAAATGTAGCTCCGAGCTTTGCGGTCAAGGAAGAGCTTGCCAAATATAACTATGTACATCCTGTGAATAGTGCATGTGTGCTGCTTAAGGGGGAAGAGATAGGATATTTCTCAATCCTGAATCCCAGAGTGAAGAATAAGATTGATAAGAAGCTGAATGTTGCTTTTGCAGAGATTGATATGGCGAATCTGGAGAAGGTGGAGAAGGAGAATCTGAGATATACCGAGATTTCCAAGTATCCTGGTGTTACCATAGATTTGAGCTTGCTTATGGATAAGTCGCTTCGGTATGAGAACATCGTAGAGTGTGTGAAAGGGTACCAGTGCGAATATATTCAGGGAATCCGTCTTATTGATATCTTCGAAGATGAGAAGCTGCTTCCCGGTAAAAAGAGCGTAACGGTAAGACTTGACTTCGGATCCATGGAGCGAACCTTAGAGGGCGGCGAGATCCAGAGTATGGTGGATGACCTGCTGGCATTGCTTGCGATAAAGGGTATGGAAATACGTAAATAATAAGATTGTTGGAGCTGTTTCAATAGACAGGAAAGACTAGAAGGCATTATAATAGGCATTCTATTCGATTACTGTCCTGGGACAGCTCATTTTTTGGCATAAAATAGCCTGTCTCTGTATAAGAATTTTCTGAGAGTGCATATCGGAGAGCAGATTGTGGATAACGATATGTAAAACAGACCGGGATGTGGAATATGGGTATACAGCATAAAGGAACGGTTACGATAGAGACCTTACGACTGATCCTTCGGCGCTTTGAGGAACAGGATGCCGAGGCCATGTATAAAAATTGGGCAGGAGATGCTGAAGTATGTAAGTTTCTGTCCTGGGGCCCCCATATCAGTTCAGAGGTATCAATGAAAAGGATCCTGAACTGGATCGATGGTTATAGGCGTGATAATTCTTATGTGTGGGCCTTGGAGGAAAAGGGCAATGGGCAAGCAATCGGTTCTATCAGTGTTGAGATTGCTGATGATAGAGGGGAAAGCTGTGAGGTTGGATACTGTCTTTCGAAGGATTACTGGAACAGGGGAGTGATGACTGAGGCATTACAGGCAATACTCCACTACTTATTCTATGAGGTGGGGTATCGTAGGATACAGGCTAAGCATGATGTCCTGAATGTAGCATCCGGAAGAGTGATGCAAAAGGCCGGGATGTTATATGAGAAGACGGAGAATAAGGTGGGGTTGAGAAAGGACGGGACTTATTATGATCTGGATGTGTATGTGAAGTACAGAGAAGAATGAACCTGGAAGAATGAACATAGATAAATGAACATAAAAGAAGGAACATAAAAGAAGGAACATAAAAGAAGGAATTTGGAAGTGAACATAGAAGTGTAGGTGCCGGTTTCGGGGGATTTGTCCTCGGAACACGGCGCTTTTATGTAGTAGGATATTGCGAACTATTACATAAAACACTCCATGGGATGTGTCCCTCTGCGAATAAACGCTTATTACATAAGCGTTCGGAAGTTATTACTTCGCAATCCACTCGGGCGCGAAAGTGTCAGAAGGCTGACACTTTATTCTATAGATGAGTATAATTTTAATCTCTATCATAAGATAATAGTTGATAAGGTAGGCGTCTTGGTGGTAACATAATCCATGTAGAATAATGTAATTTCTTTTATATTAATACGAAATAGGGGGAGCTACAAAGTGCTAAGATTAAGACCATTCAAAGAAAATGATATCAATCATGTATTGTCGTGGCCTATGGATGAATTTCAGTTCACCAGATGGTGCGCGAATATATTTACCTATCCTTTAACCAAGGAGCAATTGATGAACTATAAAAATAATTATGATAAGGATGAGCATGCCTGGATATTCACAGCGGTAGATGAGATCGGGACTCCGGTGGGTCATTTCATGATGAGAAATGCAGATTATACTGAGCAGAACATCAGAATAGGATTTGTGCTGATTGCTCCGGATTGTCAGGGGAAGGGGTATGGGAAGGAAATGATGAAGCTTGCTATTACCTATGCTACGGAGATATTAAAATTCAAAAAAGTAAATCTTGGAGTATTTGAGAATAACCCTGTCGCTCATCGATGTTATGAGGCAATCGGCTTTCAGGACCAAAGCTTTAAAGCGGAGTATCTGGAGTTTCATGGTGAAAAATGGGGTGGCTACGAGATGCTGTATACCATCGAATAGCTCTAAAACAGTAAAATCTTCATGTGATATAACAGGACATCGACATAAAGAGGTAACTCATGAAAAAAATTATATTATTTTGTGGAGAAGTAGAAACTCTTGGCTATTTTTCGCTTCAGCTTGCCGATGCCTTTCGAAAGCTTGGGCATGAGGTAATGATGTTTGACTTTCTTGCAGAGAAGAACAGCTTCCAGGCACTGCAAGCCTTCAGAGAAGACAGAAATACGGTTATGGTCTCCTTTAATTTTAGCGGCATACGCCAGGATGAGATTTTCTATGGGGAGGATGGAGAGTTGTTCTGGGATCGGTATCAGATTCCTTGTTATAATATCGTAGTTGATCATCCTTTCTACTACCATGAGTTGATCCGTAAAAGACCAAAGTTTTATCGGCAAATCTGCATTGATCGGGATCATAGAAGGTATATGGAGAGATTTTTTCCGGAAGTAGAGCTATGTCCCTTTCTGCCCCTGGGGGGAACCCGGCTGAATGACAGGGAAGAGGCTGTTCCTTTGAGGGAAAGACCGATTGAGCTTGTATTTACAGGAAATTATACACCGCCGCATACTTTTGACAAGCATATTACCAGAATAGATGAGGAATATACCGCCTTTTACCGATCTATCATCGATGCGCTGATAGTAAATCCGGAGCTTGCGATGGAAGAAGTCTTCGAGACCTTCCTGAGAAAGGAAATGCCGGATATCACAGAGGACGAGCTTGCAACCTGTATGGAAAACATGGTTTTTATTGATCTATACATTAGGTTTTATTTTCGTGGGATTGTGGTCAGAACTCTGGCTGATCACGGCTTTCGTGTACATGTATTCGGAAAGGGTTGGAACCTTCTGGAGTGTGATCATCCGGAAAATATCATCGACGGTGACTCCCTTGATTCTTTTGGCTGTCTTCAGGTGATCAGTAAGGCTAAGATTTCCTTGAATGTGATGCCCTGGTTTAAGGATGGTGCTCATGACAGAATATTTAATTCCATGCTGAACGGAGCGGTGTGTCTTACCGATCCCAGCAGGTATTTGACGGAAGTGTTACAGGAGGGGATGGATGTAATATTTTACTCTCTAAAGGAGATAGACAGGTTACCGAGTATTGTGGAACAGCTTTTAGCAGACCCTGATGGTATGGAGCAAATCTCGCAGACAGGATATCAGAAGGCCACCGGGTATCATACCTGGGAGTGTCGGGCTAAAATGCTCACGCAATGGATAGAAGAGGAGGGAAGGCAGGATGAATAAGAGAAAACTGCGATTTTATCAGGGGTATGAATACTTTTATAAGAAGCTGGAAAAGAATACATTCTTTTCAACCTACTGCGAAAGAGTGTTTGGAATAGATTTTTCCCAAGACGGTTTCAGTGACATCGGTCAGATTACCGAGTTGCTCAAGTTAGCAGACATCAAACCGGATGCTAAGGTACTGGATATCGGTTGCGGTAACGGAAAGCTGGCGGAATACATCTCTGAGCTTACCGGTGCAACTGTATATGGCTTTGATTATTCGAAGCATGCGATCAGGACTGCCAGAAAACGAGTAAAAGGTAAGGAGCGTCTGATCTTTGAGCCTGGCTTGATCGGGGAGAAGGAATATCCTGCCGATTTTTTTGATGTAATTATCGCTGTAGATACCATGTATTTTGCACCGGATTTAACACAATTTGTTCGTCAGCTTTATGGATGGCTGAAACCGGAAGGCGTATTTCTTGCCTTTTACGGAGAAGGACCTTTTGATAAGAAAAGCAACAACTTTGATGAGACACCCTTGGCAGCAGCCTTTTGTACCAACCACATTCCCTATGAGGGACAGGATTTTACCAGTCAACATTTTGAACTGATGAAAAGAAAGCGTGAGGTGATCACTTCCATGCGTGATGAATTTTTACATAGTAAGATTAGCTTTTATTATCAGGCTTCCGTGGACCAATCCATCGATCCGAACATGCCATATGAGGAATTCATAAAAAAGCACGATCGTTTCCTGTATATCGCAAGAAAAATTAGAAATACTTAAGCATAGCTTGAAGCTGAGAAATATTAATTGGTATTAAAGGTGGTTTTTTATAGTAGAGTGTGAAAAGCACCAAAGGTGCTTTGCAGATGGCGTAGAATGCCATTTCAAGCTCACCTGTATAGCAATCTGATCTATCTGTAAATGTGCGAGACACCTTTTGACACTTTATCTATGTAATACAGTATAAAATCAATAACAAAACAAATGAAGGAGGATAATGTTTATGTTAAGTGAGTTTAAAAAGTTTGCACTAAAAGGTAACATGATTGATTTGGCTGTTGGTATCATCATCGGTACTGCATTTAGCGGAATTGTGAATTCTCTGGTAAAGGACATAATCATGCCGGTGCTCAGTCTTCTGACGAACAAAATTGATTTTGCAGACAAATTCATTGCGCTGGATGGTGGTAAGTATGCAACCCTCGCAGATGCACAGGCACTGGGAGTAGCAACCATAAATTATGGGTTATTCATTTCGGGGGTCATAAACTTTATTATTATGGCATTTGTGGTATTCCTATTGGTGAGATGGATTAATAAGTTGAAAAAGCCGGAGCCTGTGGCCGCACCTACAACCAAGGAATGTCCTTATTGCAAGACCCAGATCAATATCACTGCAACGAAATGCCCAAGTTGTACCTCCGACATGCCCCATTAGACTTGTAGTTCGGTTATAATACAAAGGTTTCTTAATATAAGATAGTGCATTTCAAGTAATGTTAACTCCATTGCAAATAGTGAAAAACCCATATATTATGTTCCTATCCGATACCGAATCCGCGGTATGGATATGTGCCGATATATGGGTTTTCTCATGGAAAAGATCCAAGGCGGCATAGATAAGCTTAATTATGAGGAGAGGACTTGAACTATGAGAAATATATTATTAGGATATCAGGCAGGAGTGAACCTTGGAGGCTGGATATCACAATTTCGGGAGGCTAGTAAGGAACATTTTACTTCCTTTATTACAGAGATGGATATAGAACAGATTGCGTCCTGGGGAATGGATCATGTCAGACTGCCGATTGATTATACAGTCATCGAGTCGGAGGAACGACCCTTTGAATATAAAGAAGAAGGATTTGCATATATTGATCAGTGCATTGAATGGTGCGAAATAAACAACCTGAATATTATATTAGATCTACACAAAACGCCCGGATATGCGTTTCACTCCTTGAGTGAGAATAGATTGTTTGAAGAGGAACATTTACAAAAGCGTTTTCTTTCTATCTGGAGATACTTCGCCAAACGTTATAAGGATTGCGGAAGAAATGTCACCTTTGAATTGCTGAATGAGATTGTGGAGCCGAACTCTGATCGTTGGAATAAGCTTAGCAGGCAGGCAGTTGAGGTAATCAGGGAGATTGACCAGAACAGAGTAATCATTATCGGGGGTAATAATTATAACAGTGTCAGAACCTTGAAGGAGTTAGATAGAATAGAGGATGACAATTTAGTATATACCTTTCACTATTATGAACCACATATCTTTACACATCAGAAGGCTTCCTGGGAGGCACCGATGAAGGAACTGGATTTTGTGGTTTCTTATCCTTCTGGCAATGAAGAGTATCAGAAATACCTGACCAAAACGGAAACTTTTCGTGATAAGCTGGAATGCGAAGCGAAAATGGGGAGGGATTATATTCGTAAATACCTTCAACCTGCACTGGATTTCATCAGGGAACGCAATGTACCCTTGTACTGTGGTGAATATGGAGTAATTGATCATGCTCCTATGGAATCAAATCTGCGCTGGCATGAGGATGTCTGTGATCTGTTGATTGAATACGGTATCGGCAGAGCTGTTTGGTCTTATAAGCTGATGAGCTTCCCTATGGTCGACAGAGATTCGAAGGTTATAAATCAGGAATTAATTAAGATTGTAAGTAAAAAGCTCTAATTCTCCCCTTTGAATATACGGAAGGGCCCTTCGGGGCCTTTCTTGATTCCCGATAATCGAAAATCGTGAAGCATGTTTCCTGCTGTAAAGTATGTTTTCAATTATGAAATATGTTATTTCTGGGTGTTTCATATGTTTTCATTGTTTGTTGAATTTACTTTTAAAATGGTTTATACTTGTACGAAATTCCATTCGTTGATATAATTAGAATGAATAAGCTGCAAACAGCACAGAATAATCCTATATTTTGATTCGTAGAGGAGAAAATAGATGCTGAAGAGATTTTATCCAAGAAGGTTAGCGGAATCCTCCTATACTATAGATTATGAAAAGCTATATCAGGAAGGTTACCGTGGAATATTGTTCGATATTGATAATACTTTGGTAGAGCACGGAGCAGATGCCAGCGACAGGGCGATTGAGCTGTTCGCCAGATTAAAAGGAATCGGTTTTCAGACCTGTCTGATTTCGAATAACAGTGATGAGAGGGTACGTCGGTTCAATCGGAAGATCAATACCAATTATATTCATAAAGCGAATAAGCCCTCCGTAAAGAATTATATCAGGGCAACAAAAATCATGGGAACCAGAATCGATAATACCGTTTTTGTGGGGGATCAGTTGTTTACCGATGTATACGGTGCAAACCGGGTCGGAATGATGACTTACCTTGTGAAACCGATCCATCCAAAGGAGGAAATCCAGATTGTGCTGAAAAGAAAGCTGGAACGTATCGTGCTTCATTATTACAGGAAGGATCTCGCGAAAGGCAAGATTAAGAAGGAAGTATGAATATAATTCTGAAGAATCCATAATAGAATTCAAACGAATTCAAGAATTCGTTATGGAAATTCATTATGAGCTTCTTCGATTTATTATTAGAGACTGAGGACAAGTATGATGAAGCATAACATTATTCTAATCGGATTCATGGGTTCCGGTAAAACCAGCGTTGGAGAACGACTGGCAGAGCGATTGGGTTACCAGTTTCGCGATACGGACAGGCTGATTGAACAGAGGGCCGGAGATACCATTAATCATATATTTGCAGCTCATAGTGAAGAGTACTTTCGTGATTTGGAGACAGACCTTTTAAAGGAACTGAAGCCTGCTCTGGTGCATACGGTCTTATCAACAGGCGGAGGACTGCCACTTCGAGAAATTAATTCTAGTTTGTTGAAAGAGTTGGGGTTTGTGGTATACTTAAAGGCATCCGGACAGACAACGCTTCAGCGCCTTGCCGGGGACAAGACCAGACCTTTACTTCGAGGAGACGATAAGGAGCAAAAGGTCGGTAAGCTTTTGACGGAACGCATTCCCATCTATGAGAAAGCTGCGCATAAGATCATTGTGACTGATGGCAGATCGATCAATGACATCAGGGATCTAATCATGGAAGCATATATGAAGTTAATCTATTAGAGAGTCAGAAGAAAGGAAGGGTAGTTCGGACATGCTTTGGCAGGCTCGGATGAAATGGTAACAGGAATGAGAATATTAGTGATCAACGGACCAAATCTTAATTTTTTGGGTATCAGAGAAAAGAGTATCTATGGCGCACAGGATTATAACCATCTGCTCGGACTTTTGGAAGCTAAGGCGAAGAAGGAAGGAATCGTTGTGGATACCTTTCAGAGCAACAGTGAGGGCGGTATCATTGACCGAATTCAGAAATCCTATTATGATGAGGTGGACGGCATCATCATAAACCCCGGAGCCTATACCCATTATAGTTATGCGATTCGTGATGCCCTCGCTTCCGTTACGGTCCCTAAGATAGAAGTACATATTTCAAATGTGCATCAGAGAGAAGAATTTCGACATACCTCCGTTACCGCTGCGTCCTGTACCGGTCAGATTGTAGGACTTGGTTTACAGGGCTATCTATTGGCGATTGATGCGATTATGAAGATCAAAAATTAAATTATAGCTTTGAACAGGAGAAAGAATGGATAATTATAAAAAAGTACAGGAACTATTGAAGAAGCTTTCCATTGATGCAATATTGATATCCAATGGAAACAATATGCGTTATGTGAGTGGATTTGCCGGAGAGACAGGCTATCTGTACATTTCCGAGACGAGACATGCGGTTGTGACTGATTTCAGGTACACTATTCAGGCTGAAATGGAAGCAGAGGGCTATGAAATCATTACCATTGGAAACGGTGGCTATGAAGAGGCCTTGAATGACATCTTTAAGACAGAGAAGGTAAGTCGTCTTGGCTTTGAAGCGGAGGATATGCTTTATGCCAAATACAGCAGCCTAAAGGACAAGCTACGGGTCGATGAGCTGGTGCCGATTGGGAGCCAGATTACTGCAATGCGTAGAATTAAAACAGCAAAAGAGCTTGAGATGATCAAGAAGGCAGAAGCAATCGGAGATCAGGTCTTTATCGAAATACTTGACTTTCTGCAACCTGGTATGACCGAGCTTGAGATCGCAGCAAGAATAGAGTATTTATTGAAGCTAAAGGGTGCGCAGGGAATCAGCTTTAATGCTATCGTTGCTTCGGGTGTGAATTCCTCCATGCCGCATGCGGTTCCTTCTCATAAGAAGATTGAGAAGGGTGACTTCCTGACGATGGATTTTGGCTGTATCTACGATGGCTACTGCTCCGATATGACGAGAACGATCGTCATCGGAAAGGCATCCCAGAAACAGAAGGAGGTCTATGATATCGTGCTTCGTGCTCAGCTGGCTGCGCTTGATTTCATTAAAGCAGGACTGAAGGGTAAGGAAGTGGATAAGATTGCCCGAGATATCATCTATAAGGCCGGCTATGAAGGCTGCTTCGGGCATGGGCTGGGTCACAGTGTAGGCCTTTTCATTCATGAGAACCCAAGATTATCCATGCTTGAAGAGGATGTACTTGAGGTGGGTATGACTGAGACAGTGGAACCCGGTGTCTACATCAAAGGCTTCGGCGGTGTGCGAATTGAAGACTTGGTTGTTGTTACGAAGGAAGGACATGAGAATTTTACATTTTCAGAGAAAAAATTAATCGAGTTGTAGGATAAAAATATCTTTTTTACACAATTTTTAGCCAGGCTCGAAAAAAACTGTTGCAAAATAGACCAGGCTATTATAAACTTAAGAGTAGTCAATTTTAAGGAGGATTTTTGAGTATGATTTCTGCAGGCGATTTCAGAAACGGTCTGACGATTGAAATGGATAATAACGTATACCAGATAATAGAATTTCAGCATGTAAAACCGGGTAAAGGTGCAGCGTTCGTAAGAACAAAATTAAAGAACATCAAAAATGGTGGTGTGGTAGAAAGAACTTTCCGCCCGACAGAAAAATATCCGCAGGCGCACATCGAAAGAAGCGATATGCAGTTCTTATACTCTGATGGTGATCTTTATCACTTCATGAATGTGGAATCCTTTGAGCAGATCGGTATGACACAAGACGCTATTGGCGATTCTCTCAAATTCGTTAAGGAAAACGAGATGGTTAAGATGCTGTCCCATGGCGGTCAGGTATTTGCTATCGAGCCTCCGTTATTTGTTGAATTAGTTATTACTGATACAGAGCCCGGCTTCAAGGGCGATACAGCTCAGGGTGCCAGCAAGCCCGCAGTTGTTGAGACAGGTGCTACCGTATATGTTCCTTTATTCGTTGAGCAGGGTGACAAGATTCAGATTGACACCAGATCCGGCGAATATATGAAGAGAGTATAGTCGAGTATCAAAGATTAATATGAGCGCAATCCTGGGAAAATCAAGGTTTTCTGGGGGTTGCGCTTTTTTATATTGTGTGATAAACAGTGAAAGATAGCGTAAGACCACATGAGACAATGAGCGTAGCTTACAAATAGCTAACAATATGAAATAGTTTATTTTTAAGAGTACAGGTTAATAATATAATTTTTTAGACGTAGTTTTTAAAAAAATATAGTATCTTCAATAGATGTAATGTATAATAAAACCATATAATTCGACGAATCAGATCCTTATGAAAGGTAAATTTTTTATTCATTGTACCGACTGTGTAAAATTAATTTTGTTTATGGAGAGAATGAATGGATGCATTAGAATTTAACTGTTTATATGATGAAAAAGTGACATCAAAGTTAGTTCAGTTGGGATTTATAAATAAAGGACATTCGTTATTTCATGTTACTGATGATGGCATATTAGCGCTTATTAGATCTAGCTATCGAGGGCTAAGGTTGGCAAGATTTATGTTATGCTTCCGACATAAGTTTGTTAAGGACTTAGACGGAAAAGAGGATAACTACTATAGTATTAACCCGAATGATTACCCGTTTAAAGAATTACCTAAAGAGCTACTAAATCTCAATTTATCAAAATGGCACTATGAACCAAGATATGTTGGGATGGGATATTATTATCAAGAACTGAACTATGATATTGCAAATTATGGTGAAATTGAAACAGAATTAAATATCATATACTTAGCTGCTTCTCAATATGGTATTGCATGGATGAATATGCTTAGTCCTGAAGAAGCATTAAGACAACTAAAGAAGTATAATAAAAAGGCTGTTACTGAAGTTGATTGGATAAATGATTATAATAGCTACTTTATGAGAAGTAGCAAGCATATATAATAAGATAGTAAATTTAAATACGATTTATTTAAGAATATTTCAGAAAGATAAACTAGATGATTGTGAGATGAACTTTGCTATATTTCAAAAATGATTACAATGGATGACATATTGTATATTGGTTTGATAACTAAGCTTAGTTAGAGACTTATTATGTTATTACATATCAATTAAGAATTACAATGATAACGAAATTGATTTTATACAAGTTAATAAGAGACAGTGTAGAACCGGTACGGTAGCTTACAGGTAGCTAGCAAAAAGGATTGAAAGTACATTATTTAAAGGCTTCCAAATTAAAGAGAGTATAGTCCCGCGAAGTACATGCGGGCCATTAGAAGAACTACGATGTTCGTGCAGTGGCACTCACACGTTGTTCTTTCAGATTAATAATATGAGCGCAATCCAAGGAAAATCAAGGCTTTCCGGGGGTTGCGCTTTTTTTGTTTAGCCTTTCTGTTTATATAACAAAACATAAATTTTAAAAAGCAAAATAAACTTTGCAAAAAATGCAAAATGCACTTGACAATTAGTGCAAAGCATACTATGCTAAAAGTGCAAAGCGAGCTATGCAGTGTTAAATGATAAAATATAAAAATTTAAAGATGCGGAGGAAATGTAATATGGATAAGGACTTAGAGTTAATGAGAAGGAAATTGGAACAGAGAGTAAAGAAGCTGAGAGTGTTGTTTGGGTGTGTTTGTACACTGATTGCATGCACTGTTGCAATTAGATCCCATTTCGTTGGTGCAGGTGAGAAGTATGCAGATTTAGTAGCCGGATGTATTATGGGAATATTAATTGGTCTTGATTTAATTATGATGATTTATTTTAATAAATATAGTGAAGCATTAAAAGATAATAACAAGTTAGAAAAATTGTACTGGTAGATAATTGACTGGACAAAATCCATTAGACGCAGTATGCATAGAAAACTATACTATAACTGCAGAGCAAACTAATCATTTGAATTAAGAGGGTGCAAAAATGAAAACAAGAATCAGGGAATTGCGGAAAGAAAGGAAGCTGTCACAGGAAGAGTTAGCTATTGAGGTTGGAACAACCAGACAGACAATAACCTCGATAGAGGTGGAAAAATATACTGCTTCTTTAGCTCTGGCATATAAGATTGCTCATTATTTTGGATTAACAATTGAAGAAGTATTTGATTTTAGTGACCTGGAGGAATAGGAAAATGGATAAGAAATTAGAAGAAATGAAAAAGATAATGCAAAAGAGAGTGAGAGTTTTAAGTGTATTTTCTGGGGTTATAGTCATATTTATCATATGTGCAATTACGAATGTGGTTCATCCTTTTATTGGCGGAGAGAACTATGCGGATTTTATGGCAGGATTTCAGGTTGGAATACTTATCGCACTAGATATTGTAATGCTATTTTATAATACCAAATATAGAGCAGCTTTAAAGGATGAGAAGAAATTAAAACTGTTGTATCTTGAAGAAACTGATGAGAGGGTAAAATACATTGAGCAGATGGCTGGTAAGAGCAGTTACAAGTACGTTGTATGTATTTTAATTATTGCTGCATGCATTGTAGGGTATTTTAGTGTTGCGGCTTTCGTGGCTTTGCTGGGAGCTGCTATGGTAGAAGTAGCGGTTACGGTGATTTTAAGTTTATACTATACTAAAAAAATGACCGGTAATGAAAATTAGATAGTAATATTGAGCGATGTAAAATAAATCACATTGGAGATTTGTGCCTGCGCAATCCTCGGTACAAGTTAATTCGAAGGGTAGTTAATTAAGAATGATTTGAGCGCAATCCTAGGGAGATCAAGTTTCCCGGGGTTGCGTTTTTTGTGATTTGCAATTATTAATAAGAGGTATGGATGGCATTATTATGAATTATGAAATAGATTGACTAAAGTAATTTGATTATCTATAATATCACCAAATCAACTCCATAAAATGGGTGTTTGACAAATTAATTAACTAGACTTGGATAGATCAATATGTTTAAAACTCTCATAGAAAAATGACCAAAGAGAGGATTGTTATTGAGACTCTTGATATACTTGTGAATGAAAGGAGATGTGCTATTTGGACTGGAACATAAGGTTAAACAGAGCGATTGATTATATTGAAGAGAACCTATGTAATGAAATTGATTTTGATTATGCTGCTAAATTAGCATTTTGTTCTCGTAATGATTTATCAAATATGTTTTTTGTTGTAACAGGAATTCAGTTAAGCGAATACATCAGGCGCCGACGTCTTTCGCTAGCCGCATTAGAACTACAGAACAGTGATGAAAAAATCATAGATATATCCATGAAATATGGTTATTCGTCGCCGACGTCTTTCGCTAGCCGCATTAGAACTACAGAACAGTGATGAAAAAATCATAGATATATCCATGAAATATGGTTATTCGTCGCCGACTGCATTTAACAGAGCATTTCAAAATCAACATAAGGCATCACCTCAATATGCAAGAAGCCGGAAGATATTTACTAATTCCTATCCTCGCATCACTTTCCAAATCATATTGAATGGAGAGGTTAAAATGAAGTGCAGAATTGAGAAAAAAGAGGCTTTTAAAGTAGTTGGAGTCAAGAAAACATTCCGAAATGATATGGTGGAGAATTTAATACCATATTTCTGGCGTGATTTACCACAAGAAACCTATGAAGAAATCATAAAGCAATCTAATGGTGAGCCAAAAGGGTTGTTAGGGTTATGTGCTAACTTTGACAATGAGCATACATTTGATTATTACATTGCAACCTCAACTAAAAACTCTGAGGTACAAGGTTTAGACCAGATCGATATTCCCGAAGCAACATGGGCAATTTTTGAGGCTGAGGGTACATTATTGGAGTTAGTAAATCGTATATGGCAGGAATGGTTCCCATCATCCGGATACAGAAGGGCGGATATTTCTATTCCTGATGTTGAAGTATATTTTGATTATGACTTCCCGAAAGAAAACTATACTTATGAACTTTGGTATCCTGTTGTAAAGGAATAATCCTATAATTAAGACTAAAATTGTTCATTAGCTTAAGATGAGCGTAATCCATGGAGTATGAGGTTTTCGTGGGTTGCGCTTTTTGATTTATTGAGTAGTTAAAAATATTTTGGTTATTGCTAGCAATCAATATATTGTTATTGTATAATATAACCAAATATACATAGCATGTTTTCAAAATTTATACAATGATTGATATGTTGAAATCGGGGGAAGGTGTAGTGTTGGGTGATCCTTTTGCCGGAATGGAATATAGCAGAAGTTCCATCGTTGTCTCTTTATACGGAGGTAGTTCATGGAGATGGATTTGACCTTCAAACTCAAAATTTTATATATGGGATGGTGAAAATGGAAAAAGAATATTTTATAAAAACAGGACGTATCGGATTTTCATATTGGACAGACACTGATCTGGAACTAGCAACTACATTATGGGGAGAAAAGGATGTTACACACTTCATCAGTGCGACGGGTGAATTCACACAACAAAATATCATAGATAGATTAAGTGTTGAAATTAATAATTGGAAAAAATATCAGGTGCAATATTGGCCTATATTTGACTTGAATACTGATGAATTGATTGGATGCTGTGGATTGCGTCCCTTTCAGTCAGAACAGCACACTTATGAGATTGGCTTTCATCTTCGCAAAATATATTGGGGACAAGGGTACGCTTACGAAGCGGCAACAGCAGTGATTCATTATGCACTTAAGGAGTTAAATGCAGATAAACTATATGCCGGCCATCATCCGCTTAATATTGGCTCTAAGAAATTACTAGCCCGGCTGGGATTTCAATATATAGGTGATAATTATTATGAACCTACTGGGTTATTTCATCCTTCCTATGAATTGACGGAATTAACATAATGAGTACAGCTCCAAGGCGATTTTAATTGTTTTTCAAGAGTTCTATATAAAATACCAAGAATTAGGCAAATTGATAATGAAATTTTATGGAGGTGCGGAATGCCATTAATTACGCCAAATTTTAATTTAAACGGACGTTGTGAAGAAGCTATAACATTATATCAGAGAGCATTTAATGCAAGTGTGGGAAGCTTATTAAGATACTCTGATGCCGATACAAGAGATTGGAATAAAGCATTGAATGCAGAACAAGCAAATTATATTTATCACGCTGAGCTTTTCATAGGAGATCAGAGAATTATGATGTGTGATAATATGGATGTAGATTTGGTAAAGAGTACCTCTTTGTCACTTACTATGACCTTTGATACAAGCGAAGAGGTTAAGAAAGCATATGACATTTTGAAAGATGGTAGTACTACGATCTATCCAATGCATAGTACCACATATAGCTCCTGTGAAGTTGTATTTATTGATAAATTTGGTTTTCGATGGGGGTTGATGACTGAGCAGACGGAGCGATAATACTTACTATGAGCGATGATAGACATAATGAGAGATATCCAGAAAAGGGGAGTAAATCTATGATTAAGGAAATTGAAATGCGAAGAAGCATACGAAAATATATCGATAAGGAAGTTGAAAGTGAAAAGATAACTGAGCTACTTGAAGGAGCAAGACTGGCTCCGTCAGGGAATAACACACAACCTTGGCACTATATCGTAGTAAAATCAGAAGAAGTTAGGGTCAAAGTAACGGAGGCTTCTCATAATCAACAATGGATGCTGACAGCACCGGTTTTTATTGTATGTGTTGCTGATGTTCGTTGCAGAATTAAAGAAGATATAGAGGTATATTTAGATGATAACAGTCCGCGGGATGAAGTAAAACGAATTATCAGAGATACCTCAATTTCGGCAGGCTATATGTTGCTGCAAGCCAATCATCTTGGATTGGGAGCATGTTGGGTTGCGGAATTTACACAAGAAGAAATTAGACCGGTGCTAAATATTCCATCCGATAAGTATGTAGTAGGAGTTATTACGGTTGGTTATCCGAATGAAATCCCGAATGCCCGTCCAAGAAAGAAGATGGAAGATATGATTCATTATGAATTCTGGTAATGCCATAGATATATAGGGAACCCGATAATTCAGGGTTGATTTTTTTCCAAAAGTATACTAAAATTAGTCAGGACTCAATCTTAATGAAAAAAGGTGTTGTATTGCGAAAAGGTATCGTAATTGCTTAACGAACTATATAGGAGGTCTTTGGTGACGGAATCCTGACGAGAACAGGATTATTCGTGTTACCATGGACTATAGTAACGCAATGCATGCCTTATGGATCCGAACTTGAAAAAGGAAACCTGTGCTGTTGCACAGGCTTTTATTTTCTGATATATCCTGACAGTATATTCGATTGAGTCTTACACGAGGTGCATAGTGGAGTGTTCTACTATGTGTTTTTTTAGGTAAAGATCTGTTGGCAGCATTCTATCATTATAAAAGGAGTGTTGTAAACATGAAAAAAATCTCGGCATATAAAACATATTTATTGTATTCTTGCGCAACAGCAATGTTATTCTGGATGGTCTTTAGTGTAAATATGATCTATCAGGTAGAGGTCTTACACCTTAGTCCCCTGCAATTGGTTTTGATTGGTACTACTCTGGAGGCAGCATGCTTTATTTTTGAAATTCCTACGGGCATAGTAGCTGATATCTATAGTAGGAAATTATCTGTCATCATTGGACTTGTGATGATGGGAATTGGATTTATACTAGAAGGTTCGGTGCCAAGCTTCTACGCTATCATAGCCGCACAGGTACTTTGGGGAACAGGTTATACCTTTATCAGTGGTGCTATCGATGCATGGGTTGCGGGCGAAGTAACAGACATGAAGCTTGACAATATCTATATGAAGGGGTCACAGATTGGGCAGGCAGGCTCTATAGCAGGTATCGTGATCGGTACCTTAGTAGGTGGTATTCTGATTAATCTACCAATCATCCTAAGCGGTGGCCTTCATCTGTTCTTGGCATTGTCCCTGCTCCGATTCATGCCGGAGGAGCACTTTGTTTGCTCGGCATTGGAGGATAAGAATACCTTCGGCAATATGGTACATACCTTGAAAATAAGTATCCGCTATATTCGCGTAAGTCCAATTATCATTCTTCTGCTTGCGGTAACCTTTTTTATCGGAATGTCCAGTGAAGGCTATGACAGATTAAGTACCGCTCATTTTCTGAAAGATACAGTAATGCCGCAAGCCTTCGGTTTCAAAGCGGTCACCTGGTTTGGTATCTTTAACGTGGTAGGTATGCTGCTGACGATGGTAGGAATGCAGTTTATTGTAAAGAAACTTGAAAAGAAAAATAAAGCCGGAAGCTTTCCGGTGTTGGTAATGTCGATCTCTGCACATATCGTCGGACTGATTGTATTCGCTGCTACCAGAAATTTTACATGGATGCTTTGTGCCTATCTGACGATTCATGTGGTCAGAAGAATTAATGAACCAATACTCAATGCTTGGCTTAACAATCACTTGGAGGATCAGGCGAGGGCGACGGTACTGTCAACAAATGGACAAGTGGATGCATTGGGACAAATTCTTGGCGGACCTTTAATCGGTATCATTGCGAGTAAATTATCCATCAGCACCGGTATCCTTTGCACTGTGTTATTTCTTCTACCGGTTACCGGCATTTATTTTTTGACACAGGTACGGGAACGCCAATATAATAAGGACTTAGATTCTGGTAGGGATTATAATTAGAAGCCTAATAATATAAAGGACTTTCAGAAGAAGAGAGGATAGTTCTGCGAAATACATGCAGGCTACAAGAGCGCAATCCAAGGAAAAACAAGCCGTCCTAGGGTTGCGCTTTCTTAATGCTTTGAAATAGTGAAGATCAATTTTTAAAAGTAGATTTATATCACTGCAATTACAACGTGCGAACTGTAGCCGATTTATAATATGACATAGTATAGTCAGGTTTAATGTGATAAGATAAACAAAAATGAATTCTGCAAAGGAGTTATGGTATTATGTCTAATGTGGTTGAGTTCGCATCCTTTCACCTAAAAAAAGGAGCATCTGTATCAGAGTTTTTACTTGTTTCAGACAAGTTTAACAGTGTATTTCTTGAAGCACAAAAAGGCTATATTTCCAGGAAGCTGCTTCATCGTGATGAGATGTGGGCTGACTCGGTTTTGTGGGAAACGATGGAGGACGCGCTCAAGGCACTTCAGACTGCTGATGATCATTCTGTAGCTTGTGAGTACATATCTTTCATGGATGAAGAGAGCATTCAAGTACTTCATCTTACGGTTGAGAGAAATTATTAATATTCAATAGGAGGACAGGCTTTATGAATGAAATTATAAGATGCTCTTGGACAGGAAACCACCCCTTATCCATTGATTATCATGACAACGAATGGGGACGGCCTGTGCATGACGATGTCAAGCTATTTGAAATGCTAACCTTGGAAGGTATGCAGGCAGGGCTTACTTGGATCACCGTTCTTAATAAGAGAGAAGCCTTTAGAGAAGCTTTTGATGGGTTTGATTTTAATAAAGTAGCACTTTATGATGAAATGAAGAGAGAAGAGCTCATGGCAAACGAGAAAATTATTAGAAACCGACTAAAAATTAACGCTGCTGTGATCAATGCCAAGCTATTTTTAAGAGTGATAGAAGAATATGGAAGTTTTGATCAATTTATATGGAACTATGTGGATTGTACTCCGATTACAGGTCATTGGGAGAAAATCGAGGATGCACCTACAAAGACACCGCTCTCCGATCAGATCAGTAAAGACTTGAAGAAAATGGGTTTTAAGTTTGTTGGTTCTACTATTATCTATGCGTTCATGCAAGCCACAGGAATGGTCAATGATCATATTACAAAGTGCTTTGTTTATAATGAGATATTGCATGGGTAGTACTTGGTGGAAAAAGAGTTGCCTCCTGTTCGGTGTTGTTATTGCTAGAATAAATAGCGAAGAATAGACAGATGTGTAGTAACATGATGATATGGCGCAATCCAAGGAGAAGCAAGGTTTCCTGGGGATTGCGCTATTCTTATGTTGGGAGAAATGGATTTGTTATCATTATGAATGAAAAGTACATTAGGAAAGTATTCAGTTGGTGAGCTATGTTCTAATCATGTATTTTGTAACTTAGCCATGCTATAATGTAACATAAACGCAAGGTTATTGCACTGGAAGGATAATTGAATATAATAAGCGAGAAGGAGGAAACGTATGAAAATATTTAAGTATTACAGAAGTGATATAGAAGAAAATCGAATTGATTTATACTACAATAGGATAGACCAAGAGACGGAGAGTATTATTAGGTTTATAGATTCCTATAGTAAGACTCTGACAGGAAGAAATGAAGAAGAGATAAAATTACTTAGTCCAAACGAGATATATTATTGTGAAATCGTTGAGCGCAAATGTTTTGCATATCTTAAGGAATCCGTCTGGCAACTAGATGTTTCACTTCAAATGCTTCTAAATCAATTAGGCGGATTGGGGTTTGTGAGGATTAGTAAGTCGATGATTGTAAATATATATCAAATAGATAGACTAAAATCAGATTTGAGTATGCGTGTGAACATCCTTTTGGCTAATAATGAAACTGTTATACTCAACCGTACATACAGAGGTCAATTTTATAAGTATTTAGAGAGGATGAAAGGGGAGGTGAAATAAATGCAGCTCATTCATAAGAAGAATTTTCTATCTATCGTATGCTCTGTGTATACAATAGTTTCACTTGGCAAAATAGTATTTGAAACAATCCTAGGTCATAAAGACCAATATTATGTAGAGAATTTTATCACAATATTTTGTATTTCAGTAGCTGCAACCTTGGTACTTGGTCTGCATTACTATCTTCAGAATGTACCGATCGTCCTTGTGATGATAGGACAATACATTTTTTTGGTAGGCATTATTATGCTGGGTATATGGATAGAAAGTCATTTTGTTGAAATATCAAATTCAGGATATTGGGATATGTATGTGTCATTTACCGGTCCTTATATCATTGCGGCAATTGCATACTATGTTACTTATCTGCTTCAATTAAGAAAAGCAAATAGAACAATAGCAGAACTAAAAAAAGATGGAGGTTATTTAGATGAATATAGAAAAGAAGGAAGCCAAAGGAAGTAATTATCTTAATTTGGCGTTGTATGCTTTTGCAGGACTTGGAATAGAAGCAATCTATGTATATTTATTAGAACCGTTTATTTATGGGCGGGCAATGAGTGAGTGGAATGTGACTCAGTCAATCAGTCATTGGATATTGACCTGTATTACTTGGGGGGTGGTTACGTTTTTGATCATAAAATACGCATATCAGAGGTATGGATTTAATCTTTTTGAGAGGAGAGGTAAAATAAGGGCATGGCAATGGATTTTGACAATAATCTGTGCGGCACTTGTGTTGATTAGTAGTTATATAGACTGGAATGGCTCTAAGGTACTTCAGGAATTCCAAAACAAAGGGATGCTAAAATTCATTTTTCAATATATCTATTATTTGTTTGAGACATGCCTGTTTACGCTAATTATTGTGTTTGGACAGAAGGCCTTTGAGAAATGGTTACATAAAGAGAACATACCTTATGGTGGTATTGTAGTGGCATTAACTTGGGGGATGGCACATTGGATGACGAAAGGGAGCTTTTTTACAGGATTATTTACAGCGGCATGTGGTTTCAGCTTTGGAGTGGTTTATTTACTTTTGAATAGAAATATAAAATGGACTTATTTGGTATTGTGTATTATGTTTATGTTATAGACAATGTGGTATAGGTATAAAGAAAACCCTGGTTCCAATACTCATAAGTTATTGGTGGATGTAGATTATTTACTGAATACATGGTAAAATATATCGACCATGAAATGGAAGGTTTTTCAAAATTACAAGCAATGATATCTATATTCACTAAGGAGGAAATGGATAATGAAGAAAAATAATGGAGTTACACTTTATAATCTGATCTTTCCAATCTGGCTACTATGGCTGTTTCCGATTACCTGGATTGTCGTATTACCGGCCAATTTTATCATTGACCTGTTGGTGGTTACGCTGACACTAAAGTTTCTGAAGGTACAAAATATCAAAAATAAGGTAAAGCCAGTCATCTTTAAGATCTGGATCTTTGGATTTGTTGCCGATTTCATCGGAACTGTGGCGATGTTTGCTGCCAATCTGATTGACTTTGATTATCAGACCAAGCTTGGCAAATGGTGGTATGATAACATATCAAACGCTGTCAGCTATAATCCCTATCACAGCGTTTTTGCCGTGCTTTGGGTAACAGCAAGCGTTTTCATAGCAGCTCTATGTATTTATTGGTTTAATTTGAAGGTATGCCTAAAGAAGGCAGATTTAGATATCGCTGTTAAGAAGAAGCTTTCTTTATCACTGGCAATATTTACAGCGCCCTACTTATTCTATCTGCCTACGCAATGGTTTTATTAAGCTTGATGTTTGCTAGCAGCTTTCTATGGGTTTCATCAATTGACTCCTCCGCAAGCTCCTTGCCCAAAAAGTACTCAATTGCCTGCTTTGCCTGGGCTACCAGCATCTCCAGTCCCGTGATACCTTTCTTGCCAAGCTCATGCGCCTGCTGGATTAGCTTTGTCTCCAGCGGATTGAAGATAGCATCTACGACCGCCTCACAAGAGACAAAGGAGGAAAGGTCGAGGGGGGCGGCATCTACATTCGGATACATACCGAGCGGGGTAGTATTTACGATGATCTGTGCATCAGCATGATTTTTATAACAATTTTCATAGGATACCGAGTCTTCGGTATCCTTTCTGCTTACTATCAGTATTTCTGCTGCGCCGAGATGCTTAAGGACTGCCCTTACCGTATGGGAAGTGCCGCCGCTGCCGAGAATCAGGCATTTCTTATCCTTGATCACAATTTGGTTATGTTCCAGCATATATTTAAAACCATAAAAGTCAGTGTTATATCCGATGTAATGACCATCACGGTTGACGATGGTATTCACTGCTCCGATTTCTTTCGCAAGCGGATGAAGCTCATCCAGGTAAGGTATGACAGCCTGTTTATAGGGGATGGTAACATTAATCGCGGTAAAGTCTCTTTTCTCCATGAAAGCGGTAAATTCTTCTCTGGTTAGTGGTATCAGGTCGTATGTATAATCCGCAAGCATCTCATGTATTAACTTTGAATAGCTATGTCCCAGCTTCTCACCGATTAAACCGTATCTCATCTTAATTTCCTCACTTTTCTAGAGATTCTATGATTACACTTCAAGTGTAAAAGTGCTATATATTTCTCACTTGTATTTGGTGTTTTTATATTATGATAAAGTGTTTTGATATTACGATAAAGTGTCAAAAAATGCTATGCACTTTTTCCAAATAGAATATATTGCTAATGCAAGCGAGCTTGCATACCAATACATCCTATTCAGAAAGTGCCGAAGGCGCTTAATACTTGTATTTTATGTTTTTGATATTACGATAAAGTGTCAAAAAATACTATGTACTTTTTCCAAATAGAATATATTGCTATTGCAAGCGAGCTTGCATATCAATATATTCTATTCGGAAAGCGCCGAAGGCGCTTTTGACACTTTATCTAGGTCTCGAAAATAACTTTATGACGATCATCACTTTATCTAGGATCTCGAAAATAACTTTATGACGATCATCACTTGATCCAGGATTTCGAAAACATCCTTATAGTGCTTCTTTCGCTTATCAAGGATTCTGAAATTACCTTATGTGCTTTTTGCACTTATAGCTACTACCTTGATTAACAGAATAATATAGTTACTCTCTTTTTGCAAATTATTTCTTAGCCGAGTAGGGTATATTTTCCTGTCGGTAAGAATATCTTGTTTCATAATATGAACTGCGGACAAAGGGTCTTTCTTAGATTGGCATTTCTTATCCGTCCGGGAGGTAATCTATGGGCACTAAGGACGAGTTGCTAAAGATATTGTCACTGAAGCTTCGAACAATATTTGGTAAACTCAGTATTGATTTTGAACAATTACAGGAAATTCGCCTGAGAATCAATGCCCCACTTCTGGTGATATACAGGAATGAGGAAGCCTTCGTGACAGAAGATGCTGTATTCACCAACCAGGCTGCGAAGGCAGTACAGATTACAAAAAACGAGATACGCGAGACGATGGAATACATAAGCAATTACTCCCTGTATGCTTTTGAGGATGAGATCAGGCAGGGCTTTATCACCATCAGCGGAGGACACCGAATTGGTATCGCGGGGAAGATTATTATCGAGGAAGACGAAATCAGGGGGATGAAGCATATTTCCTTTATCAATGTCCGTCTTGCGCACCAGGTAAAAGGGTGTGCCAATCAGGTGATTCCTTACCTGATTGATAAGAAAACCGGGGGGATTTATCATACCCTGATCATTTCACCGCCAAGATGTGGGAAGACAACCTTGCTTCGGGATATCATCAGACAGCTTTCAGATGGAAACAGCAGTATTACGGGCATGAATATCGGTGTTGTGGACGAACGTTCTGAAATCGGAGCCTGCTACATGGGAACGCCTCAGAATGATCTGGGAATTAGGACAGATATATTGGATTGCTGCCCGAAAGCCAAAGGGATGCTGATGCTGATACGCTCCATGTCTCCACAGGTTGTAGCAGTGGATGAAATCGGTTCCAGAGAGGAGCTGGAGGCTATTGATTATGTCATAGGCTGTGGTGCTAAACTGATTGCAACCGTACATGGGAATTCGCTGGAGGATATTAAAAGAAAACCGACCCTTGGCGAACTGGCACAAAAGAAGGTTTTTGAACGCTATATCATCCTAAGCAACAGAAGATGCATCGGCTCCCTGGAGGAAATATATGATTCCGAAGGGAAAGTGTTATTTACCGGTGAGCGGTGAGAGGCTGCAAAAAGGAGGACAAACCTATGAATATTATGAAAATAGTAGGTTGTATTTTAATCTTTCTATCCACGACAGGAATCGGCTTTTACTATAGCACGACTATGAAATGCAGGGTGGAGGACCTAAGAGAATGGAAGAAGCTGATTTGTCTGTTGCGCGGAGACATTCGTTATGCCAATACGCCTCTGCCTGAAGCGATCAGTTCAATCGGTAGGCGTCACGAGGGGAATTTTCATACGTTTTTCAATTCAGTAGGAACACAGCTACAGGAGTTGGCAGGAGAGACTCTTGCAACAATCTGGAAAACAGCTGCAGAGAAGGAATTATCAAATACTGCACTGAATAAGAAGGACAAGGTACAGCTGATTCGTTTTGGAGAAAATCTGGGATATCTTGATAAGGATATGCAGATGAATACCTTTGAACTTTATCTGACGCAGGTGGACGAAGAAATCACTGAATTAAACAGAACAGTCAAAGGGAAAGCTTATCTCTATAACAGTCTGGGCATCATGGCAGGCATATTTATTACCATCATAATGATATGAAAGATTAAACATGCGCAGGAATGGGGTAAAGTATGGATATATATTTTTTATTGCGAATTGCGCTGGTTGGAATATTGGTTTCCATTTTAAATCAGATTTTAAAACAATCCGGCAGGGATGATCTTGCGTTCCTGACAAGTCTGGCCGGTCTGGTGCTTGTCTTGCTATGGCTGTTACCCCATATCACGGATCTGTTCTTATCGATACAACAGTTATTTAACATAGTATAATGCGGCTATTGACTTTATAGCAAATATTGTGTTGCTGCCCATATTGAAAAACAAGATTTTTCAGCCGTGTATTCTCAGGGATTGCAGCGGAATGGATGATGATTATGATAAAAATTGCAGCCGCAGGGATTGCTGCCATTGTTCTTGCCATAATTTTTAAAAAAGGAAAGGAAGAATATTCTCTTTATATCAGCATCGCAGCCTGTATCCTGATTCTACTACTGGGTATCAGTAAGTTGGAGGTGATTTTAGATGCAGTCGGACAGCTCCAGGGGTATATTGAGGTGAATAAGGGTTATATCAGTATTCTGATTAAAATCATTGGAATTACCTATGTGACAGAGATTGCAGCCTCCCTGTGCAGAGATACGGGATATCAGGCAATCGGAGAGCAGATAGAATTAGTTGGGAAGCTTACGATACTTGCAATCAGCATGCCAATCATGCTGGCTATTCTGGATACCATCAATAATCTGCTTAAGTCTTGAAAGAGGGATATGAAATGTCAAGTAGATATAAGATACGTCAATGGTATATGAGATATTTTAAGGGGATTGTATTCCTGCTGCTGCTTCTGTCGATAAGCTTTTGTACAACCTATCAGGTTGAGGCAAGCAGCGTGTCGGATCGAAACAAATCAATCAAGATATCCATGCAAGAGGAGACAATTGACTATTCGGAGCTCCAGGAAGTAATCGGAGATGTGCTGGGAAAGGGGAACGAATTTGATTTTCAGGAGTACATTGGGAAATTGATGAATGGGGAAGAGACCTTCTCCTTATCAGCCATCGCAGACAAGCTTAACGAGGCGGTACGGGGTGAGGTGAAAGCAAATCTGTCGACCTTTGGAGGTTTGATTACAATCGCGTTGCTGGCGGCACTTTTTACGAATCTCTCTGTTGCCTTTCGTAATAGTCAGGTCTCGGAGACGGGATATTATGTGACTTACCTCTTGCTATTCGGACTTTTGATTGGGTCCTTTATTACTGCATCGCGTATCGCTTCCACAGCCTTAGGGAATGTACTGGACTTTATGAGGGCACTGGCACCGGCTTATTTTCTGTCTGTAGCATTTACTACCGGGCAGGCTACTTCAATGATGTATTATGAAGCGACTTTATTACTGATTACTCTGGTTGATTTTATTATTATTAAGGTAATTATACCGATGATAAACTTTTATCTGGTGATTGTTCTGGCCAATAATCTGTCAAAAGAGGACATGCTTTCAAGATTCGCAGAGCTTTTTTCCTCTGCCATCGGTTGGCTTTTGAAGAGTATGCTAGCTGCTGTCATCGGCTTTCACACGATACAGGGTTTGATTGTTCCGGTGGTAGATCAGGTAAAACGCTCTGTAGTGATCAAGGCGACTGAAGCACTTCCCGGAATTGGAGATGCTTTGGGGGGTGTGACGGAGACTGTATTGGGGACAGGTATCCTTCTGAAAAATGCAATCGGGGTTGCAGGCCTCATCGTAATCCTGACGATAATCGCAGTTCCCTTACTGAAATTGTTGGTGATTACTGCAGTGTACAAACTGGGCTGTGCGATCATGCAACCCATATCAGATAAGCGTTTTATCGAATGCATCAGTGCTTCTTCTAAATCAGCGGCTATGCTGTTACAGAGCGTTTTTGTAGGAGCGGTCCTATTCTTAATATCAATTACAATTGCGGCAATCACAACCGGGAGAGTAATGTGAACTGTTGAAAAGGATAGTTCACATTCAGAGGTTTATGCCTTCGTCTTCCTTGGCACAAACTTATGCGAAGGGCATGAGCTAATGTCTAATTAAAGTTGTTAATTAGAATGGAGAATGTTATGGAATTGATTTATACCTGGATCAGAAATATCGTGATCTACATGCTTTTGAATACGATCATTATAAATTTGGTAGGTGGAAAAAACTACAAGAAATATATCAGCATAGTGTCCGGAATGATTTTAGTTCTGATTGTCATCACTCCAATTATGGATTTTATGAAAATAGAGGATAAGCTGGATCTGTTTCAGAGTAAAAATGATTTTTCTGTTGAAACTTCAGAATTTAGAGCGGATTTAAATAGGATGGAGGAAGCCGGAAGGGAAGCGATATTTGCAGAATATAAGGAAAAAATCAAACAGCAGGTAAAAGAAATATTAGCGAAAGAAAAGCTCAAGCTGACAGAATTTGATTTAAAACTTGATCAGGATGCAGCAAGTTCGGAATTTGGCAGTGTTCTGAGCATGGATATTTCAGCAACTAACGAATATAGCAGTCGGAAGGAAGAAAATAATCACCTTTTGATTGATGATATAGAAATCAACCATATTAGGATAAAGGAAGAGGAAGATGATATTGAGAGACCGCCATCTCCGCAGGAAATCATAATGAAAAAAAGACTCTCGGACTTCTATAATATCGAACAAGGTAATATAAATATTAATATACAGGGAGGGTAATATGAAAAGAGAAGCACTTTCTTCGAAAAGAGAGTCACTTTCTTCAGAAAACAAATCGTTTTCTTCGGAGAAGAATACAGGTTCTTCCGTTAAGAGTCTCCCGAAGAAAATATCCCTGAAAACGATCGGTCTGCCAAGACTGATCTTAATTTTAGCTGCAGGTATACTGATTGTGCTGCTATCATTTCCGAACTTTGGTGATTCAAAGAATTCCAAGGATAACACCCAAAAGGATGCTACTGTCGCGGACTTGGAAAATGGTACGAATACGACAAGCTATGATGTGAATACCTATGTATCAGAAATGGAAAATAAGCTTGAGAATGTCTTAAGAAAAGTATCCGGCGTAGGAGAAGTGAAGGTAGCTATTACTTTAAAGGGTTCCAAGCAGAGGATTCCACTTAAGGACAGTACGACAGAGCAAGAGAGCTTAAATGAAGTTGACGGGGAGGGCGGAAGCAGGACTGACAGGAAAGTGAAAAAGGAGGAAGCAACGATCCTCGTCGATGGTAAGGATGGCAAATCCGAACCGTACATATTACAGGAGAAAGAGCCTGAAATCGAAGGAGTATTGGTGATCGCAGAGGGCGGAGATGACGCTGGTCTGCAGATGGAAATTATGGAAGCCGTGGAGGTATTATTTAATGTACCTGCGCATAAGGTTAAAGTAATGAAGATGAGCAATGGGATTAAATAATCAGGAGGTTGTTATGAAAAATATATTTAAAAAGAACCACATCATAATTACCGCGCTGGCAATTATGATTGTAATCGCCGGGTATTTAAGCTTTACGAACAGAGATGCAGCAGAAAAAGCCGATAAAACTGACAAGGAAGTAACAGAAGCCGGTGATTATGAGGAGTTTACGCAGGTCAAAGACGGAGAAGAGGTCAGTGAAGAGGGTACGATGGATATCGAGGAAGCGACAGAAGCGTCCGATATTTTGGAAACCGATGCTACAGATCAAGAAGATGTTGAGGCTTCTGACAATCAGGAGGATGCAGTAGTGGCAGAGAATAGCGATCAACAGGCGGAGGATACCGAAAATACCGAGAACGCACAAAAAGAAGATTCGGAAGAGATTACTGATATTTCTGATGAAGATGTGCTAGCAGATGCACACGATGTCAGTGACAATGGCGAATTGAATTTGGAGGAAGGCGTTCCCGGTGAAGCAGTGCTGGCCAAAGCTACCATTGATTCCAGCTATTTCGTATCCAACAGAGTAAAAAGGGAGCAAGTACGATCCAAGAGCAAGGAGCTTTATATGGAGCTCATACAGAGTACCGATATTACGAATGAACAGAAGCAGGAAGCAATCGATGGAATGCTGGAGCTTACGGACGTCATCGATAAAGAAAATGCAACTGAGATGTTACTTGAGGCAAAGGGCTTTGAGGATGCTGTTGTATTCATCAGTGACGGAAAAGCGGAGGTTGTTGTCAATGCATCCTCTCTTACTGATCAGCAGCTTGCAATTATTGAAAGCGTAGTAAAAGAAAAGACAGGTATTGAAGTAAAGAATATCGGTATTAATCCTGTAGTCATCGAAGAATAATATAATTATAATTGCAAATGTAGAGAAGTTTGGGTATAATACTATATAATGTAAGTAGTATGAAGGTTGAGATCATGACCTCATTATAATATAGTGTATACCGGATAATGATAGGAACATAGGAGGTAATTACATTGAATAAGGAACCGGAGATCAGAAACACATATAAAATACATGAAGACGGTAAAGTAGGTGAAGTTCAGATAGCGGATGAGGTTGTTGCGACCATCGCGGGTCTGGCTGCTACAGAAGTGAAAGGAGTATCTGCTACCTTCGGGAATGCTGCCAATGAGCTGACCGGAAAGTTGAGTTCGAAGAAAAACTTATCCAAGGGAGTTAAGGTGCTGGTAAGCCCGGATGCGGTATCCGTGGATATGGCCCTGACTTTAGATTATGGGTACGGTATTCCGGAAACTGCTAAGCAGGTTCAAGAAAAGGTGAAGTTGGCGATAGAAAATATGACCGGTTTGCAGGTCAAAGAAGTTAACATTCGTATTGCAGGTGTTAACATCGTAAAAGAGTAAACGATTCCCAAACAACCCTTAGAACTGCCTAAGGGTTGTTTTATTCGTGTGTAAATGAGTTAGGAGGAAGCCGTACCATGACAAGAAGAGAAATAAGAGAACATATTTTCCTCATGCTGTTCCGTAAGGATTTTCATGAGGCAGAGGAACTGAAGGAGCAGATTGAGTTATATATCCAGACCTTAGAGAGACCAACCATAGAGGAGCATGCCTATCTGACCTCGCGTCTGAATTCCGTGATGGAAAAGCTCACTGAGATAGACGATATTCTGTCAGAAGCCTCTAGTGGCTGGAAGCTAAATCGTATGGGCAAGGTGGATTTGACGATATTGAGACTTGCAGTTTATGAACTACGTTTCGATGAGGATATTCCCGCTAAGGTTGCCATCAATGAAGCGGTAGAGCTTGCCAAAAAATTCGGCGGAGATGAATCGCCGAGCTTTGTCAACGGAGTGCTTGCGAAACTGGCCTGAATAGATGGACTTATAGTTTACGAAATGTTTTGAGTATGTGCATCGGATTTAGCTTGCCTTACCCAGTCGGCCGGTCTGCGCTAAATCCGATACACATGCTCAAAACATGGTTTAGACTGTGATCTGATAAATAAGTACATTCAGTTCCAGGACTTACTTACGCTGCGCCTTACCATATGTGAGCAGTGATTAGGTGTTAAAGCTTTTATAATAGTTATTTATATGGTTTGGCAAACTGAGATCTGTTTTAAGTAAGCTATTCTGTGACTGTGGGATTATTTATATTTGTTTGCAAGCTAGACCATAAGAAGTTTCATTTATGTTTTACTTCGCTTCGTTATACCGTGGAGGTAGTTATGGGACAGGCTTATACCGTTACTGAGATTAATCAATATATAAAGAATATGTTTATGAGAGACCGGATTCTGAACCAGATCTTTGTGAAGGGCGAGATCTCTAATTGTAAATATCATACCTCGGGGCATATTTATTTTACATTAAAGGATGCTCAGGGGCAATTGGCTTGTGTCATGTTCGCCGGACAACGCCGAGGCCTAACCTTCCGTCTGGAGGAGGGGCAGAGTGTGATAGCGCTCGGTAGTATCAATGTGTATGAAAGAGACGGCAAATACCAGCTCTATGCGAATGAAATCATACTCGATGGTCAGGGATTATTATACGAGAAGTATGAGAAACTGAAGAAAAGTCTAGAGGAAGAAGGACTTTTTGATATAGCACATAAGAAACCGATTCCGGCTTACCCAAGGAAGGTTGGGATCGTAACCGCATCTACGGGAGCGGCAATTCAGGATATCATCAATATATCAGGGAGAAGAAATCCCTATGTACAGCTGATCCTGTATCCTGCTTTGGTGCAGGGACAGGGAGCGGCCGAAAGTGTTGTGAAAGGTATCAAAGCCTTAGATAAGCTGGGTGTGGATACGATTATCGTCGGAAGAGGCGGAGGCTCCATTGAGGATTTATGGGCCTTCAATGAGGAGATCGTGGCCAGAGCAATCTACCAGTGTGAGACACCGATTATTTCCGCGGTTGGTCATGAGACCGATGTTACAATTGCGGATTTTGTATCGGACCTTCGTGCGCCGACCCCGTCTGCGGCGGCAGAGCTGGCAGTAAATGATTATATGACATTTGTGGCTAAGCTTACGGATTATCAGAGAAAGCTTACAAGAGAAATTGAGCGTAAGCTGAGTGATTATGAGAATAGGCTGAAGCAGCTGAAGCTTCGTCTGTTCTATGCAAGCCCGGCTTACCAACTGAAGCAGAAAAGACAGAATTTGATTGATATAGAACAAAAGCTTGCAGGGCGGATGAACCGGGTCTTGATTGAGAAGAGACATAAGCTGGATGTCTACATAGCAAAGCTGGAGGGATTATCGCCCTTATCAAAGCTGAGTAAGGGATATGCACTGATAACCGGCGAGGATCATAAACCAATACAGAGTATTAAGAAGGTAAGAAGGGATGAGATCCTGACGGTATCGCTTTTAGACGGAGAGCTCAGGACTCGTGTCGAAGATATCAGTGAGTTGCAGCGTGGCTGTTGATATAGTATTTTGATTAGTGAGGCAGAACAAGGACGATAATAGAATTGTACCGGTATCCGATATCACGGTGTATCGGCAGAATGGAGTTAGGTATGGCGGACAAGAAAATGAAACTCGAAGAATCCTTTGAGAAGCTGAATCAAATCCTGGAGGCACTTGAGAAGCCGGATATCGCATTGGAGGATTCCTTTACCTTATATCAGGAGGGTATGAAGCTGTTGAAGGTTTGTAACGATTCCATCGATAAGGTAGAGAAAGAACTGATTATCTTAAGTGAAAACGGAGAAACCAATGAACTTTGAGCAGGAAATGCAGCAAAGAGTAAAAGAAATTGAAGATATCCTGGTGTATTACAGTCCTAAGGAGGAAGGGTTCCAGAAGCTGATCATGGAGGCAATGAATTACAGCCTGATGGCAGGAGGAAAACGTCTGCGTCCTTTGCTGATGCAGGAGACCTTCGTGCTTTTCGGCGGTCAGAATAGAGAAATCCTGACACCCTTTATGGCAGCGCTGGAAATGATACACACCTATTCGCTGGTGCATGATGATCTGCCCGCGATGGATAATGATGAATACCGCAGAGGCAGGAAAACAACGCATGTAGTATATGGAGAAGCGATGGGCATTCTGGCAGGGGATGGCCTGCTTAATTATGCTTTTGAGACAGCGACGAGAGCTTTTGATGCAGCAGAACACGGTACTGCTGATCAGTGTGAATTATATCAAAGGATCGCAGGAGCCCTCCAGATCCTGGCACGAAAGGCCGGTATCCACGGAATGATCGGTGGACAGGTCATTGATATCGAACAGTGTGAAGGGGAACCGTCACGGAACCGATTAGACCATATGTATCGTCTAAAGACCGGAGCACTAATCGAAGCCGCCATGATGATCGGAGCCATTCTGGCCGGAGCCGGACAGCAGGATATCGACGGGATAGAGCAGATCGCAGGAGATATCGGCCTTGCGTTTCAGATCAAAGATGATATCCTGGATGTCACCAGTACCCCGGAAGTGCTGGGTAAACCGGTACACAGCGATGAGAAAAACGAGAAAATTACCTATGTATCTCTGATGGACGTAAATAAGGCAGAGACAGAGGTATTAAGTATATCGAACAGGGCAATGGAGGCGTATGATATGCTGCCCTGTCAGAATGAGTTTCTTCGATTATTAATCGGCAGATTAATTTACAGGGTAAATTAACATTCCGTTTTGAAATGAGGTGAAAACGCTTGCCAAAGCTACTTGACAGTATCAATCAGGCAAATGACATAAAGAAAATTGATGAACAGAATTTAGATCAATTAGCGGAGGAGATCCGCAATTTTCTCATACAGAACATCAGCAAGACCGGCGGTCATCTGGCTTCTAACCTTGGTGTGGTAGAGCTTACAATGGCGCTGCATTTATTCTTAAATTTTCCACAGGATAAGCTGGTCTGGGATGTCGGCCATCAAGCCTATATTCACAAGCTTCTGACGGGAAGAAAAGAGTTATTCTCAACTCTTCGGCAGATGGATGGCATCAGCGGATTCCCGAAGATGGAAGAGAGCATGTGCGATTCTTTCGATACAGGTCACAGCTCCACTGCGATTTCGGCAGCGCTGGGTCTGGTGAAGGCAAGAGATTTAAACGGCAGCAATGACAAGGTTGTGGCCGTACTTGGAGATGGAGCCCTGACCGGAGGCATGGCTTTTGAAGCCTTAAATAATGCAGGAAGACTGAAGACTAACTTCATCATTGTTTTGAACGATAATAATATGTCCATCTCCGAGAACGTCGGAGGTATGGCAAATTATCTTGCGAAGCTCAGAACGAGCTCAAAATATACCGGATTTAAAGAAAATTTTGAAAACACCCTGAACTTAATGCCGGGGGTCGGCAAGGCAATTGTCGATAAACTGAAGCGCTCGAAGGATGCCATCAAGTATTTTATGATACCGAGCATGTTCTTTGAGGATATGGGTCTGACTTATATCGGACCGATCGACGGTCATGATATCAATCAGCTGATGACAGCCTTTCAGGCAGCGGGCAGAGCGAAAAAGGCAGTTGTAATTCATGTCCTTACGAAAAAAGGAAAGGGATATCATCTCGCTGAGAAGTATCCTACACGTTATCATAGCGTCGATCCTTTTGAAATACAGAGTGGAAAGCCACTGAAGGCAGAAAAGAACATTTCCTATACCAAGATATTTTCTGATACCATGCTTAAGCTGGGGAAGGAAAATGACAAGGTTGTAGCGATTACGGCTGCCATGCCCTTTGGTACAGGCTTATATGATTTCAGTAAGCAATTCCCGAATCGGTTTTTTGATGTGGGTATTGCTGAGCAACATGCGGTAACCTTTGCCGCGGGATTGGCCATGGGCGGCTACCGCCCTGTTGTGGCAATCTACTCAACCTTCCTACAGCGTTCCTATGATCAGATTATTCATGATGTCTGTATCAATAATCTACCGGTCGTATTTGCCATAGACCGTGCAGGTATTACCGGGAGAGACGGAAAGACTCATCAGGGAATATTTGATTTGTCCTTCCTGTCACATATCCCGAATTTGACAGTGCTGGCTCCGAAGAATAAGAAAGAACTGGAGGAGATGTTGGCCTATGCCGTAACCTATCCCGGACCAATCGCAATCCGTTTTCCGAAGGGGGAAGCCTTCCTGGGTCTGAGTGAATATCAGGCTCCGATGGAGTATGGGAAAGCTGAGATGCTGCTTCCCGGCTCGGAGGTGGCGATCCTTGCTGCCGGAAGTATGGTAAAGACAGGGCTTCAGGTTGTGGAAGAGCTAAAGACAGCGGGGATAAAAGCAACTCTGGTGAACGTCAGGTTCATATCACCAATCGATACCGAAATACTGCAAAGTCTGGCTGAGAAGCATAAGATCTATGTTACGCTTGAAGAGAACGTGAAGAGTGGAGGTTATGGTCAGAAGGTAGCGGATTACCTATGCGAGGCAGGAAGCAACCAGATCAGACTGGTGAATATCGCTGTTCCGGATCAATATATCGAACATGGCGGAGTAAATGAGCTGCATCAGAGATTTGGTTTAGATGCGAAGACCATTGCAGAAAAAATTAAGAAAGAGCTGTAAAGATGAAAGAGCGATTAGATGTACTTTTAGTGAACAGAAACCTTGCTGAATCCAGAGAAAAGGCGAAAGCCATCATTATGTCAGGTAATGTTTTTGTCGATGGACAGAGAGAAGATAAGGCAGGCAGCACCTTCCCCGAGGAGGTCATGATTGAGATTAAGGGCAATCCCCTGCGTTATGTCAGCCGCGGAGGTCTGAAGCTGGAGAAAGCAATGGACCATTACGGGATAACGCTTGATGGGAAGGTGTGTATGGATGTCGGCTCTTCTACCGGAGGGTTTACCGATTGTATGCTGCAAAACGGTGCAATCAAGGTTTATGCCGTGGATGTCGGAACGAACCAGTTAGCCTGGAAGCTTCGTCAAGACGAACGTGTCATCTCTATGGAGAAGACAAATATACGCTACCTCACTCCGGACCAGATCGGGGATAAGATTGCGTTTGCCTCTATTGATGTCTCTTTTATCTCTTTAACTAAAGTTCTGCAGCCGGTGCGTGAACTGCTGCAGGAGGAAGGTGAAGTGGTGGCGCTGATCAAACCCCAGTTTGAAGCAGGAAGAGAGAAGGTTGGAAAAAAAGGCGTGGTCCGTGATGTCAAGGTTCATGAGGAGGTTATATTTGCTGTCAGCACTTTCGCAGCTTCCATCGGTTTCGACTGTATTGATTTAGAATTCTCTCCGATCAAGGGACCGGAGGGAAATATTGAATATTTATTATATATGAAAAAATTACCTTTTGATATAAATACAAACTCATATAGTAATGGAGCATCAATTATCCCCAAAAAAATAGAGAAAATTGTCGCAGAAGCACATAATTCCTTATCTGAAGCATAAATAGCAGGGAAAAATTGTATGCTTTTCACGAATATTTATTAGAGGATATTAAATTATATGCATTACACCTTGAAATTAATGGAATTCTATGATAAACTTTTGTAAAAGTAAAATATGTTGTCAATTAGGGAGAGTAGCAATCGAATGGACAGCTTTTTAATCATTACGAATAAAGAGAAGGATATTGATCTGCATTTGACGAAAAAGATTGCTGCTTCTATTGAGAATGCCGGTAAGAGGGTTGTATTGTCGAGCGTATCCTCCGTGCAGGAGGAAAATGGTCCCGTGGTGATACCGAGTGACGTAGAGTGCGCGATTGTATTGGGCGGTGACGGGACAATCATACAGACAGCGAATGACCTGATGACACATGATATTCCGATTTTGGGAGTGAATCTAGGTACTCTGGGTTTTCTGGCTGAGGTGGAGGAACATCATATCAATGAGGCACTCGAACGGCTATTTCATAAGGATTACAGAGTAGAGAGCCGAATTATGATTGAGGGAAATGTGATTAATCATTATGGTCAGAATGAACACGTTGTTCAGATGACCGGTTATGCCCTCAACGATGTGGTAATTGCCAGAAAAGGATTTTCTAGAATTATCAGCCTGGGTATCTATGTCAATGACGTGTTGGTTGATAATTTTCGCGGAGACGGAGTGATTATATCAACTCCGACAGGATCGACAGCATATAACTTGTCAGCAGGAGGACCGCTGGTGCTTGCTCAGGCAAGTGTTATGGTTATAACCCCGATCTGCCCCCATTCCTTAAGCCCGAGGAGCATTATCGTATCCGCTGCGGATACGATCAAGGTAGTCGTCGGTAAGAGTAAAAAGACACAGGAAGCAGAAGCGATAGCAACCTTTGATGGCAACAGGGTAATTGACCTCGGGACGGATGATGTCATTCTAATGAAGAAGGCGAAGTACAGCACACAGCTGATCAAGCTTGACGATACGGGAATATATGAGATACTCCGGTCAAAGCTTGGAAAAGATGGAGACTAAGTATCTAAAAGACGATAAGAAAGGCATTGGGAAGAAGAATGAAGATCAGCAGACAAAGTAAAATCATCGAACTCATCAATAAATATGATATCGAGACCCAGGAAGAGCTGGCTGACCGGTTGATGAAGGACGGTTACAATGTCACTCAGGCGACGGTATCAAGAGACATCCGTGAACTGAAGCTTACTAAAGTAGCCGTAGATGGCGGAAGACAGAAATATATTGTTCTTCAGAAGACAGAACCCGGTATGAGTGAGAAATATACCAGAGTGTTACGAGATGGTTTTGTATCTATGGATATGGCTCAGAATATTATGGTAGTGAAGACAGTTCCGGGAATGGCGATGGCAGTAGCTGCTGCATTGGACGCATTGCAGATGAGTAGTATCGTGGGAAGCATCGCAGGTGATGACACAGTAATGTGTGCAATCCGTTCCACCGAAGAGACTGTTCAGGTCATGGAGAAACTGAGTAAGTTATTGAATGCGGAGTAAGGTTTGAAAAGCTTTGTTCCTGTAAGACGAGGATAGCAGCAGCTGGATTTTAACACTCCGGCTGCTTTTTTCACTTTTTTCTTGCCGAACTTACGAATAGGTGTTAGAATAGTTAAGGCTGTTGAAAGCAACAGATTTGATATTGTATATAAGGAGAATGAAGATGTCAGGACATTCCAAGTTTGCGAACATAAAACATAAAAAAGAAAAGAACGATTCTGTCAAGGGTAAAATCTTTACGAAGCTTGGCCGTGAAATAGCAGTAGCAGTCAAGGAAGGCGGCGCTGATCCAAACTCTAACAGCCGTCTGAAGGATATTATTGCAAAAGCAAAGTCCAATAATATGCCCAATGATACCATAGACCGAAGCATCAAAAAAGCTGCCGGAGATGCCAACGCAGTGAATTACGAGACAGTAACCTATGAAGGCTATGGCCCGAGCGGAACAGCAATTATCGTTGAGGCACTGACAGACAACAGAAACAGAACCTCAGGTAATGTGCGCAATGCCTTCACAAAGGGCAACGGCAATGTAGGAGCACAGGGCTGTGTATCCTTTATGTTTGACAGAAAAGGGCAGATTATCATCGATAAGGAAGAGTGTGACTTGAAAGCTGACGATCTGATGCTTCTGGCACTTGATGCCGGTGCGGAGGACTTTTCAGAAGAAGAGGACAGCTTTGAGATTCTTACCAATCCCGATGATTTCAGCGTGGTGAGAGAAAGCCTCGAGAAGTCCGGAATCCCCATGGCGCAGGCTGATGTTACCATGATCCCTCAGACTTGGGTAGAATTAAAGGATGACAACGACATCAAGATGATGAACAGAATCCTTGACTTACTCGATGAGGATGATGATGTACAGGAAGTCTGGCATAACTGGGATGAGTAAGAAATAAGGTTGAATTAAATAATGAAATCCCCCTGTCTAATATAGTGATATGCGATCACTATATTAGACAGGGGGATTTTAAATTTCAGCTACGATAAATAGTAATTTAAGATTTTTCTAATAATAAATAATTTTTATTGTGTTACTAATATGCGTGACAGGTTAGCAGATATTTTATTTGGCTTTTGACTTTATAAAACGAACAAACCATACCGCACATGCAGAACTGCAATAAGCAATTAGCATGCTATACCTGCCGGTTTCAAGACAATAAAAACCGATTACAAGGAAAACTGCAATAAATACAAGCATTTTTGGATTAAATAAAGCATTCGTGGCCCGATTAGTTACATTGTCTTCCGTATGAATATATAGCTTGTCAGAAGCTTCATCGGATATTATCTGTCTGTCAGAGCTAATTTGGTTACTTTCCATATCATCCATGTTTTCCCGAAGTAACTCATCTAGTGAGATGTTAAAATAGTCTGCTATTTCGATTAATTTATTTGTTTCGGGATATGTCTGATCCAGTTCCCATTTTGACACGGATTGCCTGCTAACATTCATTACAACTGCAAATGCTTCCTGTGATAAAGATCTGGATTTTCGTAATTTTTATATTTTTGATCCTAATGTCATCATTTACACCTCCAAGTATGATGATAAATGTTTTCCAAATGTATTACCACCAAGTATCGGTTGAACTATGTCAACTTAAGGTTGCATTTTGAGTATAAATAGGAAATTAAAATAGTTCCTTGTTAATTACCTATAATATCACTGGCAATCTATATTTTTAAGTAATCTGATTTTACAGTCCGTAATGTTATTTGATCTCTCAGCTCTTAGTAGGTATATTGTCTAACCTGGATTTCAAAAACAAGGACAGAATTTTTGACTTACTTGATGAGGTTGATGTGCAGGAGTTGATGATATACTTGACATATAAAGCTGTAAAACATATTCTACTAGAACCTCTGTACATCGTCACTGACGGAATGGTATGGAGGTTAATTATGAATTATCAGTCGTAATACTACAGAAATATATAGGAAAGAGGAAGTCGACAGTTTGACCGTTGGCTTCCTCTGGATATATCCCTTTTTATTTTTTTAAAAGATCTTTAATATACTTTTCCATATCTTTATCTAAGTCAGATTTTATCCTGGCGACATTATTATTTATCTTTTCTGTAATCTGCTGTTTTGCTTTATTGTTTTCGTCATTTACAACGGTATCAAACTGCTTCTTTAGATCGCTAGTATAAGCATCAATTTCTTTTTCAGCTCTAGCAACTTCTTTATTCTTATGAGCTTCTATATCGCTTACGGTTTGCTTTGACGAAGCATCAATGTACTGTTTAAGATCATTAGAGCTATCTGCTTCAATTTTCGTTACTTCTTGATCAGTAGACAGCATAAAGTATGCTGTTATGGAACTAAAGCCATCTCTAATCAAGTTTATGATATTGGTATTTAAAGCAGTAGCCGCATAAGCTTGTGTACTCCCCATGAGTGCTAGGACTACTAATAAACTTACAAAAAATTTGTTTTTATGTAATCTTTTCATTCAATACATCCTTTCTGTGATATGTTTAGTCAACGATATATTTTTATCACATAATAGGATTGATTATCAATAGTAAAACAATGTAAATAATCTATTCGAGCCAGCTTTATGCCGAAAATGAGAACATCCTGTCTAATATTAGGTCCAATAAACAGTAGTAACCTCAAGTATATCATAACTGGGATGAATAAGTAGATTAGCTAAGAGAAATATGTGAAACTCCTCTGTACTTCGTAGCTATAGCCATGGTATACAGAGGAGTTTTATAGTAATCCTTATTTGTCTCTCGCGATGATGGTTCCGTTATGCATCACCATAGATAGTTTTGTCAAAGCATCCAAATCTTCCAAGGGATTCTCCTTAACCACAATCAAATCAGCAATTTTACCTTCTTCCAGTGTGCCGATCTGATCCTCCATGCCACAGACATAGGCGGCATTCTTCGTTGCAGAGAGGATGATATCCATGTTGGACATTCCTGCAGCCTGCATTGCTTTGATTTCCGTCATGGGCATTCCATCATCAAAGGTAACAGGGTATCCACCATAATCTGTTCCAAGCGCTATTCTCCCGCCGGCTTGATAGAACAAGGATAAGTTCTGAATTGCTGTCTGATCCCAGGTAAGGTCATGTTTGTCACTGACCCGCTGCCATAATTCTAAGGTGGGTACCCAGGTCAGCCCTTTCTCTGCAATCTCCATTGCCAAATCCTCTGTGAGAGGTTCGACCACCATATGCGAGAGCTCATCAACACCCCCGTCTAGTGCAAGACGAAGGTTACGTACAAGTGATATATGGGCAGCCACTCTCTTATTTCCTTCATGTGCTGTCCTTGTAATGCTTTGTATCATTTCAAGGGATAAAAGTGTCCACTCCTGTCCCTGGAGATCATCTTCAATTGCTATTTTGATGACATCCGGATTTCTCTTGAGATATTGTTGTATCATGTCTGCAGCTTCCTCAGGTGTCTCAACATATTCCGCAAATGGCGGAATATAGCCCCCGGCTGTGGTGATGAATGGTGTAGCAGCAGCGACTCTCGCATGTAGAGAATTCTGGTTAGATACATCACGGGTGCGCGCAAAATCAGAGCTCTTGGACGATGCCAGTTCTCTTACGGTAGTAACACCGTTCTCCAACCAATGTTGCAGTGCCTGTTCCGAATAGAAGCAGTGTACATGAGTATTAATAAATCCCGGTAATACAGTATATCCCTGAAGATCAATTTTTTGATAACCCTCCGGGACGGAGGCCTCATCCCATACAGTAATCTTCTCCAATTTGTCCTGATTAATGAGTAGCATCATATCATCTATGGGCTCGGCTCCGGTACCATCAATCAGCAGGAAATTATATAACGCATATTTATTGCTGTCATTACTGCCTTCAGGCCCACTTTCTGACACAAATTTATCTTCCTCCGGTGTAATTGCCATTTCGGATGCACTATGTGAACCGATACAGGCGTTGCCTGATAGAACAGCTATTATAATGATGGAGATCAAGCTTATGGATCGTATTTTCATAAATCCTCCTCAGAATATTTGACTTCAGCCCAGCCTGCTTCATCGATAACCGAGAAGTGATTTTTTATTCCAATCTCTCTCTGTTGCTGATGGGTAAATTTTACTGCTTTTTGGAAGAAACTGCAATACCCATATAGCGCAAGTATCATAAAAATCGCTTTTGATAAAATTCCCGGACTTTTTTTGTGAAGCCGTAATCGATAATCACAGGAATATCATTAACAATACCCCAACTACTGAGACGATATAAATCGGGGGTTAATAAATCATATTTATCAAGTACACGTCGAAATTCATAGAGTGAAAATAGTTGTCTGTTATTTTTGACATGATAATAATTCCATACCTCACCAAAGGAGTTCATGTGCCGGGCTTTTTCCATAACCAGTAAGCTGAAATCCTCCGAATGTGCTGACACTTTCGCAAAAATCCTACCATCCTGTGTATCTGAAATCAGATGTTCGGCCTTGTTCTGCTCGATTCCTTTATTGTTTTTGGCAGCTTTCACGACATAACCATTGTCCAGATCATAGACAGCTCTTCCTGTTCCTGATCCGATCAGTGGATAAACCTTTAATCTGATGTTACTTCTGATGGTTTCAAAGTTAATATCCATAGCATACCCGTCATTGTACGTTACACTATCATATTATTATCTGTATTCAAAATTTGTTAAACAGTAAATGGCAATTTATCGGGAAAGCGATATGGAAGAATACGATGATCTCTTATACCTTTCGAAGAGGATGTTTTTAATAGATTTCATTACCTTCATTGTGAGTGATTGATATATTTCATAGCTTCATCAATTGTCCGGAATCTCATGATAGGGATATTGGAGATGACTTCCTTTCTGGCTTCTGCTTCAACTCTCTTTGCCTGCATCTTGGTTACTGTTCGATTACCATATACAACAGCAATCTTTTTTGCCCATTCAAGTACCAGTATCAAAGCTTTTTGAGTAACCTCCAAACATTCTTGAGAAAATGGATCCAGTCTCTGCTCTAAAAACAACATGGAATATTGTCTACGATCAAGTTTATAAATTAAGTTACTTAAGTCAGCGAGACCTTTTTTGATTTCCTCTAATGAAATAGATCCCGATGCTTCAATAAAAATTATTTTTTTAATTACGTCTAAGTTAATGCGATACAATTAATATCACTCCCAAATACTATAGAATTTTCTTTTGCAAAATGTTTAAATTTGCTTTTCTAAATAAACGCATCAGTAGTGGAGGGTTAAGAGGACATAGTGAATCACTGTAAAGAAAAGATAAGGTTATAGAAGGATTTTGCATCCACTCCCTTATACAGTCAAAATCAAATATTCCTGATTTACCACTGGGTTAAGGAACAGGTGAAGTTATAATAAATTCCCTAAGACATGTAAAAGCATAGCATTTTATGGAAAAAAATGCAAGAATATATCGAAAAAAAATTTAAGTATTATTGTTTTGGCGGGTGGTGAATTTTTACTTATATAACATCTGATTTAATGAGAGTAGGGATGGAAGGATAGAATACCGATCAGGGTAGGCTATTCAGGCTGAATTAAAGTAGAATTAGAAGCATTAGAATATAGGTTGATTTGTTGAAAAAACTGCAAAATCCTGTTATGATAATATTGTCATAACAGGAATAAAATATATCATAATTGTGGGAGGTAAGAAAGATGTTATATGCAGCAGACTTTCGAAAGATTGCCAGAGATGCCTTAAATGGTAAGTGGGCGTTAGCAGTCGTAACCGGCTTTATCGCAACATTACTGGGAGGAGTAGCCTATGGTGGAGGCGGCGGAGGCGGCAGAAGTAACCAGGGCTCCGGCCGTGGAATGTGGAATTCATTGGTTGATTTATGGGATACAGGAATAGGAAGAGCAATTATCCTTTTCTTTATCGGGTTCGCATCCATCTTTCTTATTTGGGGAATTGTCACCTTCATCATCGGAGGAGCCATAGAATTAGGATACTGCAGATTTAACAAGAATCTGATCAAGGGTATGAACCCTCAGCTCCAGGATATTTTTGCTGACATGAATTTATTCGGAAAGGCTCTTGGACTTAGAATTGTTACTACAGTCCTTATCTTCCTTTGGACCTTGCTCTTTATCATTCCGGGCATTATCGCGGCATTCCGCTATTCCATGGCCTTCTACATCATGGATGACGATCCGAATGTCGGCATCATGGAAGCGATTGAGCGTTCCAAGGAAATGATGCGTGGAAATAAAGGACGTTTATTCTGCCTGGAGATCAGCTTTATTGGATGGGCACTTCTTTGTATTTTAACCTGTGGCATTGGTTTCTTCTTCCTACAGCCCTATGCTCAGGCTGCAACAGCAGCATTCTATCTGGAAGTATCGGGTCAGAGACAGACACCTCAGGCAGGGCCGATTTACGACCAGCCTATGAATCAGTAATGTTATTTGGGTGAAGTATGGAATAGTAACGAAAACAGTTTCGAAAAGCAGTGAAACGCTTGATTCCAAGTCATTGCTATGGTATTCTGAATTTAATCATAAAAGCAAATTGCATTTTGAGAGAATATGGGGGAACCGACTTATTACTTAAGCGAGGTATCCCCCTTTTATATTTACCAAATTCAGTACATAGAGGCGATGAAATGTTTTCCAGAAAAGATTTAATGAAGCTGATTATTCCGTTGATTATTGAACAGCTGTTATCCGTGACAGTCGGTATGGCAGACGGTATGATGGTATCCAGGGTTGGAGCTGAAGCTGCAGTATCCGGAGTATCCTTAGTGGATACAATCAATATTCTATTAATTGGTCTGTTTGGAGCCCTGGCAACGGGTGGAGCAGTGGTATCCGCTCAGTTTCTAGGCAGAAAAGAGGATAAATTCGCCTGCAAGGCAGGAGAGCAGCTGATTATGGCAGTACTGGCACTTTCTCTGTTTATTATGGCTGTGGCATTACTCTTTTCCAAGGGAATATTATCTCTGTTATTTGGCGAGGTTAGTACTGATGTTATGGCAAATGCCCGCATCTTCTTCTTTTATTCGGCTTTATCTTATCCCTTCATTGCCTTATATAATGCTTGTGCGGCATTGTTTCGTTCCATGGGTAATTCCAAGGTTTCTATGCTGGTATCAGGTATGATGAATATTATAAACGTTCTTGGAAATGCAATTCTCTTATTTGGGTTAGATATGGGAGTGGCAGGCTCTGCAATTGCGACCCTGATCGCCAGGATTACAGCAGCCTTAACCATGTGTCTGTTATTAATGAATAAAAAGCATCCTATCCATATTGAAAAGCTCGGAGGCTTTCGTCCCGATCCGATTATGATACGAAGAATCCTGCAGATCGGAGTACCGGGCGGACTGGAGAACAGTGTCTTCCAGATTGGAAAAATCCTGGTTCAGGGTATGATCGCAGGTCTTGGTACCTCAGCCATCACTGCCAATGCGGTGGCCAATAACATCGGCGGCTTTGGAGTCCTTCCGGGTTCTGCCATAGGGTTGGCTTTAATTACAGTTGTCGGACGATGTGTCGGTGCAGGTGATTATGATGGAGTGAAGAAATATACCTTTAAGCTCATGAGATTTGCTTATGTCTTTATGGCAGTCATCAATATTCTCATTCTTTGTCTGCTTCCGGTCATACTGTGGCTGTATCAGCTGTCGGATGAAACTGCCGCCATCACCAGAAGCCTTATGATTTATCACTGTATTCTGGCCACTCTGATCTGGCCGGTATCCTTTTCTCTACCGAATGCACTGAGGGCTGCCAATGATGTGAAGTTCACAATGTGGGTTTCCATGATTTCCATGTGGCTCTGGAGAATTGGTTTCAGCTACATCCTTGCAATCGTTCTTCATGTTGGTGTACTCGGTGTCTGGATTGCCATGACGATTGACTGGCTGTTCCGTGCAATCTTTTTTGTGACCCGCTTTCTTAAGGCAAAATACAGGAAAATATCCCTGATATAATGTCGAACTGAATAAATCAAAATACCTGGAGGGGACTGTTGAGAATTCTTAACAGTTCCTTCTTTTTGCCTTTTTCTGACTTTGCCTGTAATGAGAGCATGGTTATAGCTGTCAACAGTGCTATAAATTACTAAATAAATTTTAAACTTCTCCATATTTATTACACATTTCACCCGTATAATAAGTTTGTAACATTATTAATAAATTTGTAACAAAATATTCCATAACTGGGGGTTCAATGTTAAATAAACAAAAACTTATTACATATTGCTTAGTCACTTCTTTTGTCTTATTCGGTAAGATGACAGTCGCAAAAGCAGAAGAGATGCCGGTGGCAGGGATCAATGTGGTGCTGAATGAATATTTAAGTAATAACATAAACGGTGAAGCCGATATTATTCATTATTTACCTCGGGCAGATAAGATTGCCTTTGCACAGATAACAAACTATGCGAATATTAGAAATGTAGCCGGAGAAGAGGGAGAAATCATCGGTAAGTTATATAATAATTCTGCAGCAACCATACTGGACCAAACGGATGATTGGTATAAGATCAAATCGGGTTCGGTTACAGGATACATAAAGAAGGATTTTCTGGTTACAGGAGAAAAAGCAGAGGAACTGGCTAAGGAGCTGGGAACCAGAATAGCTGTCGTTACGACGACAACTCTAAAGGTACGGGAAGAGGCAAATCAGGAATCGTCCGTATTGACACTTCTCCCGATCGGAGATGAGCTTTTCGTGGAGGAAGAGACCGGCGATTGGGTGAAGGTGTTATACGATGGAGATAAAGCAGGTTATGTTTCGCGCGATTATGTAGAAGTAGTAACAGAATATGAGGAAGCAGTATCTATCGAGGAGGAGCAGCAGCGGCTTGAGGCAGAACAGGCTGCCGAGGATGCTGAACAAATTCGAGTAGCAGAGCAGACTGCAGAGAATGCAGAGAGGGTAAGGCTTGCTGAACAGGCAGCTGAAGAAGCCGAAAGAGCAGGACTCAAGGAGAGCAAAGAGCAGAAGGTTACCACATTTGCTTCGTTGAATCAGAATTCTGTTAGAAATAATATCGTGAACTATGCACTTAAATTCTTGGGGAATCCTTATGTATGGGGCGGAACCAGCCTGACTCAAGGAGCCGACTGTTCCGGGTTCACTCAATCAGTGTTCAGGGACAATGGGATCAGTATTCCAAGAACGTCAAGGTCCCAGGCGGCCAGTGGAAAGAGGATTTCTATCAGTGAGATGCAGCCGGGAGACTTGATTTTCTATGATAAGGATGACTATATTAATCATGTGGCCATTTATATTGGTAACGGTAAAGTAATTAGTGCCAGCAGCCCTAAAGCAGGAATACGAATATCGACTTATAATTACAGACAACCATATCGTGTGGTCAGCTATATAGACGAATGATTTTAGAAACAGAATAAAAAGCGACAAAGAGAAAGAACAGGATTTCCAGTTGAAATATATGATGAAGGCGGGCATGGCTTTTTCGTGTATGATCAATCGGAAAACCGGGTCTTTCTCTTCTTTGATTATAATTTGACCTTTGGATGAGTTTAAAAATGTAGTTGCAATTTTTACATAGTTGGAATATAATGATAACAAACAGTTGAACAATTACTCAACTGAACAACCATGTAAACGGACCGTTATGCAAAACTATGATAGAACAAACCTATTATAAATCGGTTGGGAAAGGAAGCTAAAAATATGGAACAGGAAAATAAATCTGCGGTTTGCGATTGTGATGTAATACATGCAGAAGTTGTGGATAAGGTTCGAGGACATCTCCCTGAGGATGAGATACTTTATGATTTGGCGGATTTCTTTAAGATATTCGGTGATAGTACCAGAATAAAGATATTATGGGCACTTGATCGGGAGGAGATGTGCGTTTGTGATTTGGCAGTATTATTGAATATGACTAAATCAGCAATTTCCCATCAGTTGAAGACACTGAGACAGGAAAAGCTGGTAAAGTATCGTCGGGATGGTAAGACTGCACTGTATTCTCTTCTGGATGAGCATGTGAAGAATATTCTGGAGATTGGGCTGGAACATATCGAAGAAAGGTAACCAAATAATGCCACTGACAGGTGGCGGATCGGAGCGGATTATGAGTAAAAAGGAATATACACTGGACGGATTATGCTGCGCAAACTGTGCAGCAAAAATCGAGGAAGAGGTCGGGGCATTGGCTGAAGTGACCGAAGCGAATGTTAATCTGATGAATAGTACATTAAGTGTTACTCTGGAGAGGACGGAGAACGAAAACCTGACAGAGCTTGTGAAGAAGATCGTTGCTGCCCATGAACCTTCTGTGAAGGTGATTGAACATTCGAAAAAGAATTCTATGAGTAAGGGGGAACCGGAGGAGCATGACCATGGTGACTTTGCCGGAGAGATGAAATCCTACCTTCTTCGTCTGGGAGCTTCACTACTGATTGCAGTAGTATTTTCTGTCCTTAAGGTCTCCGTGATCATCGAGACAATTGCATTTATCGCCGCATATCTGCTGGCGGGCTATGAGGTTCTTCTGTCAGCAGTTAAGAATATTCTGAAAGGGAAAGTATTTGATGAGCATTTCCTGATGGGAGTGGCTTCTCTGGGAGCTTTTCTGATCGGTGATCAGGTGGAAGCAATCTCGGTTCTTGTTTTTTATGGAATCGGGGAATTATTGCAGGACCTGGCTGTGGCCAGATCAAAGAAGAATATTACCGGGCTGATGGATATCCGTCCGGATTATGCGAATATACTCCGTGAGAATGAGTTGATCACGGTAGCACCGGAGGAAGTGGAGCCGGGAGACAGAATCGTAATAAAGCCGGGAGAAAGAATACCTTTGGACGGCGTTGTACAAAAGGGCAACAGTTTCATCGATACCAGAGCACTGACAGGTGAGAGCATACCCAGAGAGGTATTACCGGGAGATACTGTATTATCAGGAACAATCAATACCAGCGGATTGCTTGAAGTTGAAGTAACCAAATCCTTTGAAGAGGCAACTGTGAACAGAATAATGGAGTTAGTTCAGAATGCCGGAAGCAAGAAAGCACAAAGTGAGAAATTTATCACAAAGTTTGCAAGATATTATACGCCGGCTGTTGTGTATGCCGCTGTAGCTGTTGCAGTTCTTCCTCCGTTGCTTGGTTTTGGTTCTTTTACCGTGTGGATTTATCGGGCCTTAAGTTTCCTGATCATATCCTGTCCCTGTGCTTTGGTTATCTCAATTCCGCTCAGCTTCTTCGGAGGGATCGGTGGTGGTGCAAAACAGGGTATCCTGGTAAAGGGAGGAAATTATCTGGATGCTCTTCAGAAGGTGGATACGGTAGTATTTGATAAAACAGGTACTCTGACAAAGGGGGTATTCCGTGTTGCAAAGGTAAGTACTGCTGACGGAGTCTCTAGGGAGGAATTACTCCGGTTGGCTGCTGTAGCCGAGAAACATTCCCTTCATCCGATTGCCCAGTCAATCTCTGAGTTTTGTAATCAGAATAATATTGCTGATACAGAAGAAGCTTTGCAAATCAATGAACTTGCCGGACATGGTATAATTGCCGCGATGAAGGAAGGAACAATTTATGCAGGAAACGATAAACTGATGCAAAAATACGGGATTACTGTGCAAGGAACAGAGATTTCCGGAAGTATCGTTCATGTGGCTTTGAATCAGAACTACTTAGGTTATATCCAAATTAAGGATGAACTGAAATCCGGTGTCAGGGAGACGATCTCTCTGCTGAAACAGCTGGGAGTCAGGAAGACGGTTATGTTAACCGGGGACCACGAGGTTGCGGCTAGGGAGATTGCTGAACAGAGTGGTGTGGATGAGTATCGGGCAGAGCTGCTTCCGCAGGACAAGGTCACATGGTTTGATAAATACAAAGCAGAGATGACGGATAGTGGCAGAATCGTTTTCGTCGGAGATGGTATCAACGATGCACCTGTGCTTGCCGGAGCAGATATCGGCATTGCTATGGGCGGTGTCGGTTCGGATGCCGCCATCGAAGCAGCGGATGTCGTAATCATGAATGATGATATCAGTAAGCTTACTACTACAATTCGAATAGCACGAAAGACGAAACGGATTGTACTACAGAATATTGTATTTGCGCTCGGTGTAAAAATTCTGATCATGCTGCTGGCATTTATGGGAATTACCTCGATCTGGTTTGCAATCTTTGCAGACGTCGGTGTAGCTTTGATTGCCCTGTTGAATGCTGTACGAGCAATGCGGATCTGATGATATAGAAGGAATATTGGACCAGTTTTGGCTGATATTCCTTTTTTATATATAGAAAATGACACATAAGTGCCAAAAATTACATCTATTATTATTGGTAAAGGAACTAATATAAACCAATCTATTTACCGATATATTCTATATCGAAAAGGGCAATTAGGAGGTTGTGACATGCGATTAGTGAAAAAAGTGGGACTGTTATTCCTGTTTAGCATATTATTTACTGTGACAGGATTTATCTTTACTGAGAATGAGGCAAAGGCTAGCTCTACCCCAGTCTTATCTCTAAGGATAGATAATAAAGCAGTATCAGGGGACGAAAGTACATTGGGAGCATTACAAGCTGATATCAGTGTTTATTCGCCCGATGGATTACCCTCCGGAACGACAATTGCCTGGAGAAATTCTAACGCCGGAGTTCTTACCTTAAGTAGTACGACCGGTGATACTGTTACGATGAACAGAAAGGGCCCGGGCTTTACTACGATCAGAGCAGATGTTACCATAGGAACAAGAACATATACGCTGTCACGGGTAATTAAAGTGAAGCTGATCATCGATAACTCTCCTTTGCCCGGCGGAACAGGGGCAACGGCTGCTAACTATGCCGGCAATATGGTACTGGAGCTGGATCAGGGAGAAACACGGCAAATTGTTTTGAAATATGTAGATTATAATGCAGCCGGGGATGCAGTAACGGGAGCCGCAATCACAGCTTCTGATCTGGACTATGTCAGCAGTAATACGAAGGTTGTAACAGTGAATGTAAATAACGGCAAGATTACCGCTGTCGGTGCAGGTGATGCCAACATCACAATCAGTACCAGAACCGCTGGTGCCAATGATAAAGTTCAGACAGAAACCTTAAGGGTTGTAGTAGTACCGAAGTTTACCCTGACAGCTCAGACTGCAACAGGCAGTACACTCAGTTATGATAGTGGTAAGACGGAAGATTCTGTGTACCATTCGGGCATACCCTCTAATTTTACACTGGTCACCAATGGTAATCCGGCGAGTAACATTACCTGGAAGATTTATGACGCCAGTGATAAGTCACCGACGAGAAAGCCGTTGACAAGTGGCGGAAAGCTTACTTTTGGTATAAGTGATCTGAACAATACAGTGGTATTTACATCGGTGAAGGCCGGCACTTATGAGATTTATGCATTTTCAAATCCGGATTACGGTGTAGATTCGGCACTGATTGAAGCATATATGAAGATAGAGGTTCCGATTGATATATCTTCAAAGACGATTACGATGGTAGTTGACGATGTTTTTGATGTGTTTAAGGGAACCAATATTCCAAGCGCGAATACCTTCAGTAGCTATGATACTACGGATCCCAATATTGTCACTACCGATTCTACCGGTAAATTGACCGCAAAATCACGTGGTACGGCAACAGTTACCTGTAAATATAATGGAAGTCTTAAGCTTTTTGATATCGCTCCACCGGATATGGTGCTAACCATTCATGTCATTGATGCAATTTCCTTAAGCCAGAACAGTGCTACTATCTATACGAAGGGAACTCTTCAATTAAATGCAAAGACGACTGATTCTGCTTCGACTATTACCTGGACCTCCAGTGACAATGCAATTGCCACTGTAAGTGCAAACGGATTAATAACGGCAACCTCTAAGGGTGGTAATGTAAATATCACAGCATCTCAGACCATCAATGGTGTAGTGAAAGCAGCGGTCTGTAAAATTCTTGTTAAGCCATCCGTTGATACAATTACTCTGTCACCGGATAAGCTCACACTAGGCATCGGAGATGCCAAGACAATTATTGCACACTTCACACCGGATGGATTACCAAGTGTCAAGCTGGAATGGAGAACCTCTGATGCAGAGGTCGTGGCGATCGACAGTTATACAGATACCTCGGTAACCGTTAAAGCCGGTAATAAAGGTGGTCATGCCGTCATTACGGCCGTAAATAAGGATAATGTCGTTGTTGGCTTTACTCATGTCAGTGTTCAGCAACCGGTAACTGCGATCACTTTGTCAGAAACCTCGATTACAGCTTCCGTCAATGATGGAAGAATTCAGCTTCGTGCAACTTGTACTCCTGACGATGCAATTAATAAGACAGTCACTTGGACTTCTTCGGATCCAACCAAAGCTACGGTAGATGCCAATGGTCTGATCACGATCAAGAAGACAGGTACCGTGTCCATCGTCGCAGTATCAGCGGATAATCCGGCCGTAAAAGCAATCTGCAATATCAATATTCTGGTACCGGTAAGCAGCATCGCACTGGATGAAACGTCCAAGACGATGTTCTCGGGGCAGACAGCCAGACTCGGCTATACGATCCTGCCTACCAATGCCAGCAATGCTGCAGTCACCTGGACCTCTACCAATACGTCGGTAGCTACGGTGGATGCGACCGGTCTGGTAACAGCAAAAGGCGTCGGCTCGTCAGTAATTATTCTCAGATCCGTGGATAAAGGATTATCTGTTTATTGTACGATAACCGTCAAAAGAGTTGCGACAGGCCTTAAGCTTGATGTGAGTACACTGGATCTGGCAGCAGGCAAATCCTACACCTTTAAACCGACCATAACGCCACCGGACAGTACCGATGCTACAATCATATGGGAGTCCAGTGATACAAAGATAGCAATCGTGGATGCCAACGGTAAGGTTACCGGTAAGGCAGCAGGTCAGACAGTAATCATGGCTAAGCTTGCTTCCGGCGGAACCGCTTATTGCAAAGTGACCGTTTCACAGCCTGCCTCCGGACTGATCCTGAACTTTACAGAAAAGACGGTATATGTTGGAGAGAAGTTCGAGATGAATGCTTCTGTATCACCCAGTACGGCAACACAGCTTGGGGTCAAGTGGGAAAGCTCCAATAAAGAGGTTGCGACCATTACAGATAAAGGTGAAGTTACTGCGTTAGCAGGAGGTGTAACAATCATTACTGCGACGACACTGGACGGGGGATATGTGGCAAACTGCGTATTGACGGTCAGAGAGGCAGTATCAAAGATTACAATCAATTACCAGACCTATTACCTGGGTATCGATAAATTTGCATATCTCGAGGCTACGGTATCAACACCGAATGCAACAAATCAGGACGTAGCCTGGAGCTCAAGCAATGAAGATGTTGTAACTGTAAACCAAAAGGGTAAGATCATCGGTCATAAGCTTGGGTATGCAACAATTACCGCGATGGCATTGGATGGCAGTGAGGTTGAAGCCACCTGTGATGTCAGGGTTGTGATACCAGCCAGCAGTATTTCTGTAAATTACAATACCGTAGCTCTTTTGGTAGGTCAGACAAAAAAAATCAAGCTAACTGTAAAGCCGGATAATGCTACTTTTAAGACGGCAAAATGGACTACCAGTGACGATAGTATTGCTGTCGTTGATGATGATGGTCTTATCATCGCCAAAAAATCAGGCTCTGCTACAATTACCGCGGAAGCAAAGGATAGCAGTGCCAAGAAGGCATTGATTTATGTCACCGTGTATGACCGTATCGGAGCTTCCGGGATTACACTTCAGGATAAGAAGGTAGTATTGCTTCCCGGAGAAGAGAAGATGGTACAGATGGTTCTGATCCCAGCCAATTCCAATGACGAAGCAACCTGGAGTACCGATAATGCTGCTGTTGCAAAGGTAGATAAAAAGACAGGTAAGATCACTGCAAGAGCTACCGGTGTAGCATACGTAACGGCCATGACAGATTCGGGTAAGACAGCAACCGTAGAGGTAGTTGTAATCGGTCTGAACTATACGGATCTGACTTTGGAACAGTATACGACGTATCAGTATCCGCTTCAGGTCGAGGGTGCAACTTCAACAGTAAGCTGGAGTATAGATAATCCGAATGTGGCTGTTGTCAATAATGGAGTAATCAGCTCTCGCGGAGTCGGAACTGCAATTATTACAGCTAAGGTAAACGGCAGAAAGCTGACTTGCCGACTGAAGGTAGTCAAAATAGGCGGGAAGAACTGACAGAAGCAATGAATCAATAGTATAAAATTATAATATTTAAAAGTATTATGGGCTGTTGCATAACCAATATAAGCTATACTTTGATAGCTTCCTGAGTTATGCAACAGCTTGTTTGATTCATAACTGTTGTAATCCGATTTTATGCAGGATCGATAGAAATCCATTATTTTTTTAGCTGTTCCTACAAGGATGTAAAGTTAAGATTGCCAAGAATTTTTCCTTATGTTACAATATTTTAGAACATATGTTTTAATATTCGTTGATAAACTGCTCAGAAGAGAGGGATACTAATTGTTAGTCAGCTTGCATGTGAAGAATTTCGCAATCATTAATGAGGTTGAGGTTAATTTTAAAGACCATCTTAATATCATGTCCGGTGAAACAGGCGCAGGTAAATCCATAATCATAGGATCAGTCAATGCTGCCCTGGGCGCAAAAATCAGCAAGGATATTGTACGAAATGGTGCAGAATATGCTTTAGTCGAGCTAGTATTTGAGACTGAGGATGAAGCAGTTTTTAGTGCTATGAGAGCACTTGATATTCCTTTGGAAGAAAATCAGATCATAATCTCGCGCAAGATCATGACAGGAAGAAGTATCTGCAAGATCAATGGAGAGAGTGTGACCTCCGGTGCTTTGGCAACTATCGCAGGGATGCTGATTGATATTCATGGACAGCATGAGCACCAGTCTCTGCTGCATAAGGCCAAGCATATGGAGATTGTTGATCGCTATGCCAAAGAAGAAATTGGTACCCTGAAACAGGAATTGGAACAGTGCTATAAAGAATATTGCAGAATAAGACAGGAGCAAGAGCAGTCTGAAATTGATGAGGAGAAACGACTTCGTGAGATTTCGTTCCTGGAATATGAAGTAAATGAGATAAAAAGTGCCAACCTGATACCCGGTGAGGATGAAGAGCTGGCTGTTCTATATAAGAAGTTATCCAATGCCAATATCATATCAGAAGGTCTGCAGGCAGTGTACCGTTATACAGGATATGAGCCTTCAGCTGCCGGAGATTCAATCGGAAGAGCACTCCGTCAGTTAATGAAGATTGTTGATTTCGATGAGGCAATCGGAAACTATCTCAATCAAGTATCTGATATCGATGCTTTACTGAACGATCTGAACAGGGATTTATCTCAATATATCTCTGATGTAGAAAATCCGGAAGAAGAACTGCAGGAGGTTACCAGGCGCCTCGATCTGGTGAATCATCTGAAAGCAAAATACGGGAATACTCTGGAGCTGATACGCGACTACTGTCTGGCATCAGAGGAGAAGCTTGACAGATATCGGGATTATGATGAATATCGAAAGAAACTCGGCAAAGAGCTTGCAGCAGCAGAAGACAGGCTAAAGGAGCTTTGTGAAAAACTTTCTGAAATCAGAAAGAATAAGGCGAAGGTGCTAACGGAAAAGATGAAGGAAGCACTGGTAGCTTTGAACTTTTTAGATGTCAAGCTGGATATGGTATTTGAACGAACAGTGCATTATAGTGCGAATGGCTTTGACGATGGTGAATTCATCATTTCCACTAATCCGGGTGAAGAGTTAAAGCCGCTGTCGAGAATAGCTTCCGGCGGTGAGCTTTCCAGAATTATGCTTGGTATCAAATCCGTATTGGCAGATAAGGACGAGATTGAAACCTTGATTTTTGATGAAATCGATGTCGGTATCAGCGGCAGGACTGCACAAAAGGTATCGGAACAGTTATCAAGTATCGCCAGACATCATCAGATTATCTGTATCACCCATCTTGCTCAGATTGCTGCCATGGCAGATGCACATTACAGTATCGAGAAGCAGACGGATGGAATGTCAACTCAGACTGTGATAAAGGAACTCAATGAAGCTGAGATGATCGAAGAATTGTCGCGTATTCTCGGAGGAGCTGAGATCACGGACCGAATTCGGGATAGTGCAAAGGAGATGAAGGAACTGGCATCTGCTGCTAAAAAATACAAGCATGAAATATAAAAAACAGAGAATACTTAAACTGAGGATATACAATACTATGTATATCCTTTTTTTATGTAATAGGACATAGCACCCTATTGCATAAATCGCTCCGCAATGCGAACAAAGTTCGCTTTGGGGTAAGTACTCGCGCCAAAGCAACATAGGTTACTTTTGCCTGGGACATTAGGAGGAATGACAGATGATATGAGGTGAAAGGATGAGGAGCAGAAAAAGATACAGATGGTTTTTAGTCTGGCTTTTTATTATAAATGTATTTGGAAGTGTTATCTTTCTCTATTATCGTATTGATAAAGGTATTCCCGATGAAATCAAGCTACAGGTAGGTACAGAAGAGAGTTTTAATTTTAATATGCCGTTGGAAGGGAAAATATCAAACGGAGATATTGGGACAATCAGTGTCAATAATCTTAAAGTCCCCTCCGACCGTATTCATATCGACCTAAATCAACCGTTCACATTGGAATCTTCGCAGACAGGGCAGTATAATATAGACTTAAAACTGTTTGGTTTCATTGCGTTTAAGAAAATATCTCTGGATGTTATAGATAAAGTGGAACTCGTTCCTTGCGGAATACCCATTGGTATCTATGTTGAGACCGATGGAATTCTGGTACTGGGTAGTGGGAGGATTACAGGTGAGGATGGCTTAAACTATGAACCTGTACGTAATAGGCTTAAATCAGGAGATTATATTTTGGCAATCAATAATCATAAGGTTACCAGGAAAAGTGAGCTGATTGAATTCCTTCAGGAAAGTCGTGGTAAGGATATCACTTTATTGATAAGAAGAAACAGGGAGAAAATCACAGTAGAGATAACTCCTGTGAAGACTGCCAGCGGTAGCTACAAGATCGGCGCCTGGATTCGAGACAATACACAGGGAATCGGTACTCTGACCTTTATCTCTACCGATGGTCAATTCGGTGCGCTAGGGCATGGAATCACTGATGTGGATACAGGATTATTGTTGGATGTAAAAGCCGGTTCCATCTACTCCGCTCAGATTATGTCCATCATCAAAGGAAAAGAGGGTGAACCGGGAGAACTGATCGGGATGATCCGACAGAGTGAAAAATATAAAGTGGGAAGCATAAGACGGAATACCTATCAGGGTATTTTCGGCCATGTCAGTTATGAATATGATGAGAGCCTTAGTATGGAACCTCTGAAGATCGGCCTGAAACAAGAGGTAAAGACCGGCAAGGCATTTGCCAGGTGTACCATTGATGATGAGATAACAGATTATGAGATTGAGATTGTCAGCATCGATGTCAGTAATAATAATCACAACAAAGGAATCGTCATAAAAATCACGGACCCAAGACTTTTAGAACTGACCGGAGGGATCGTACAGGGCATGAGCGGTAGCCCTATCATACAAAATAATAAGATAATCGGTGCAGTTACGCATGTATTTATACAGGATTCAACGAAAGGTTATGGTACTTTCATAGAGAACATGGTAAATAATTTAGAATAAGGAAATGTTTTGTTAAAAAAAGAAATCGACGATATCTGATATTATTTGCCGCATTCCAAGAGAATAGTGCAGCAAATAAACTGTATATAATTTCCAATTATACAAAATGTTGTGGTTGTTGCTTTTTGCTTTAAGATTTCCCTTAATTCGTTGTCGATTGGTGCGACAAGAAACATTTGAAAGTTGAAAATGAAGTGGATATAATTCAGATATGGCAAAAATTTACAGTCGCTGTCACTGGAAAACATGTCGTAAATTTTTCGGTTTCGATGTTGCATAATGATGTAAAATGTAAAATACTAATAATAAAAGTCGCATTATGGCACCTATATTTTGTGTATTTTGCTAAGGCGATAACCATTGACGCTCAATTACGCAAGAGGTATAATGTAATCATAAAACAACATGAAACCAAAAGAGCTACACGAAAATTCACGAAAAGTGAAATCTTAATTACGAACAACCAAGGGACATTGGTTATTTGGGGAAAAGTAACTAGAGGGTACCATGAAAGAGCGAGAACAAAATTTTGTATTGGAGGTTGGAAAAGTAAAATGAGTAAGATTAATGTAGCTATCGTTGATGACAATGAGAGAATGGTGAATCTCTTGGAAGATATTCTAAAAGAGGATTCAGATATCGAAGTTGTCGGTAAATCTGAGAACGGAATTGACGCTCTTGATATGATTAAAGAGAAGAAACCGGACGTGGTACTGTTGGACTTGATCATGCCGAAGCTGGATGGATTAGGAGTTATGGAGAAAGTAAGAAGAGATGCTGAGTTTAAGAAGAGTCCTTCCTTTATCGTCATAACAGCCATCGGTCAGGAAGGCGTTACTGAGAATGCATTCGAACTGGGTGCAAATTACTATATAATGAAGCCTTTTGATAATAATGTTATCCTGTCGCGAATCAAACAGTTAAAGGGTGACTATCATAATAAACTGATTGATAACCACAGAGTCAGCGCATATGAGAATAAGAGTGCGTATATGGAACGCAATCTGGAATCAGACGTTACTAATATCATACATGAGATCGGTGTTCCGGCACATATTAAAGGTTATCAGTACTTACGAGATGCAATCATGATGTCAGTGAATGATGCGGAAATGCTGAATTCTATCACCAAATTATTATATCCCTCCATCGCAAAGCGCCACAAGACCACCCCGAGCAGAGTGGAAAGAGCAATCCGTCATGCAATTGAGGTCGCATGGAGCAGAGGAAAGATGGATACCATCGATGAACTATTCGGATATACGGTCAGCAATGGCAAGGGTAAGCCCACAAATTCTGAATTTGTTGCTTTAATTGCAGATAAGATTCGTCTGGAGTATAAGCTTAGATCATAATAATTTTTATAGGAGGCAGCAAAGGGAGAAGCATCACCTTGCTGCCTCCTATCATACATATCTGACATAAATTCTCCTATTATATAACCATAGGCATGTAATGTTTAAGAAATTGGCATCAAAGTATTCAGTTTTGGTGGATATGATTTAAAATGAGAGTTTGCCTTGGCAGACTCTTGTTTTATATTCTTTACATAATTCCTCTGTGACAAGAGATAATAGTTATGAATGACATCTTAAAGGAGGAGCAGTTATGCCAATTAAAAACAATGATCAGCCTGCCGGACAGGCTAAGAGTACCGGAGTATTTCATACAGGAATGTCAGGTAATACCGGGATGACGGGCAGCACTGGGGCACCGGGAAATATAGGAACAACCGGTAACACAGGAGTGTCAGGAAGCTTTGGAATTGTGGACAACACAGGAGTACCGGGTACTACAGCGATGGCAGGCAGTACCGGGGTGATGGATGCAATCGGTATGGCGGATACTGTCGGTTCATCAGAGAATACAAGCGAGAGTGATTATAGTAGAAAGGCTATGAAGCAGATGGGACTGACAGCAGGTTCCGAGAATGGCCCGACAGCCGGTATCAGCGGCTCTGACGGATCTGGAATCTATGGTGTAACAGGCAGAACCGATGGTTCTTCTGACCCTAGTAATTCTGACGTTGCAGGGGGTTGGAGCCTTTCCGATGTGAAAGAAAACAGAAATCCTCCCGGAGCTACCAATTCGTTCCAAAATTTAAGTAAGAGTAAATAAACAATCGGCGCAGTAGTGCTGAAATGTGCATTACTGTGCCTTTTTGCCATTAATTACCATGTACTTTACATAGATTTAACAATATTAACGTGGATTATACATTAACTATTATGCTATGATAAAGGATGTGAGATTTAAATACATAAGGCGGAGGTTGTTATGAACTTAATTGAATTAATCAAACTGGTATTTGCATTTGCCGGCGGACTTGGTATGTTTTTATATGGGATGAACCTGATGGGGGATGGTCTTCAGAAGTCCGCAGGAAACAAAATGAAACGATTGCTGGGTTATCTTACAAACAACAGATTTGTAGCTGTTATTGTCGGAACGGTGGTTACCGGTATTATTCAAAGTTCTTCTGCGACTACGGTAATGGTTGTAGGTTTTGTGAATGCTGGAATCATGAACCTGGGACAGGCTGTCGGAGTTATCATGGGAGCTAATATCGGTACAACTGTAACAGCATGGCTTGTTTCAATGAATGAATGGAGTGCTGTCCTGAAACCCGACTTTTTTGCACCGGTATTAATAGCAATCGGTGCATTTATGTTGATGATGTCAAAGCATCAGAAAAAGAAGGATTTTGCAGAAATCATAATAGGTTTTGGATTATTGTTTGTTGGTTTGGACTTAATGGGAGGAGTGATCAAGCCATACAGTAATGCTCCTGTTTTTGTCAATGCATTTCGTTATTTAGGGAAGAACCCGTTTATGGGGGTGCTTGTGGGTGCAGTTGTGACAGCTATCATCCAAAGTTCTTCTGCCAGTGTTGGTATCCTGCAGACTCTGGCTATGTCGGGAGTGGTTAATTGGAATTCAGCAATATTTATTACCTTGGGACAGAATATCGGTACCTGTATTACGGCGATCTTATCTTCCTTGGGAGCGAATAAGACTGCAAAAAGAGCGGCATTCATTCATTTATCCTTTAACGTGATTGGAACAGTACTTTTTGGTACGATCATGTTTATTATTTTCAGAGTTAACCAGGCATTTGCAGCATCCAAAATTAACAGCGTTGAGATTTCGATCTTTCATACTCTATTTAATGTATCAAATACGATTATGCTATTTCCTTTTGCAAATTGGCTTGTTAAGCTGTCTGGTTTCTTTATTGATGATTCAAAGGTAGAGATTGCGGATGATGATGTACATGTGACATTACGGCATCTGGATGAAAGAATTCTTGAAACACCCTCCTTTGCTGTAGAGAATTCCATCAAGGAAGTGGTTCATATGGGAAGAATTACTTTAGACAATGCAAGAGAAGCTGTAGAAGCTTTACTTTCGAATAATAAAGAAAAAGCTGAAAAAGTTCTAGAGATCGAGAAGATCATAGACGCACATCAAAAGATTATAACCGAATATTTGATTAAGATTAATAATTTGTCATTAACAGAAAAACAACATTTTATTGTCAATGATCTGTTTAATACAATTACTAACATTGAAAGAGTCGGGGATCATGCCGAAAATCTCGCTGATTTAGCTTTAGAAAAGATTAATAACAATATCATTTTTACGGAGGATGCATATCGCGAACTGAAGGAGGTATGCACAACAGCAGTGGATTCCTTTGATTATGCAATTAGAGCACGTGAGACGAACGATCCGGAGTGCATCAAAGAAGTAGAAAAGTTGGAGGCTGTTGTTGATGAAATGAAAGATGAGCTTAGGCAACGCCACATTGACCGTCTGTCTCAGGGACAATGCAACCCCGAAAACGGTGTAATCTTTATCGATGCGCTAATCAATCTTGAAAGAATATCAGATCACTCCTTAAATATTGTTAACTTTGTCGAAAGTGAGATGGAATAAGTTACTACTGCAAAAATGCACAAAAATAAAGTAGGATGATTATTATTTATAAACATAATCATAATATTAATGAAATAGGTAAATAAGCTCTTGATATTTTATTCATAATTAGGTAAAATGATTCTGGATTGAGATTTTTTTGTCAATGTGCCCAATCTATGTAAATATGATTAATTGCTGCCCTATGGCAGTATATTATAAATTTATTAATTAGGAGGAATTAATCATGGCAGTAAAAGTAGCAATTAATGGTTTTGGACGTATCGGCCGTCTTGCATTCAGACAGATGTTCGGCGCAGAAGGTTATGAAATCGTAGCCATCAATGATTTAACAGATGCTAAGATGTTAGCTCACTTATTAAAATACGATTCCGCACAGGGAAGATATGCTAAGGCTGATACAGTTGTAGCTAAAGAAAATTCCATCGTTGTAGATGGTAAGGAGATTCAGATCTATGCTCAGAAGAATCCCGCTGATTTACCTTGGGGTAAGCTCGGTGTAGATGTAGTTCTTGAGTGCACAGGTTTCTTTGCTTCCAAGGCTAAGTCTCAGGCACATATCGATGCAGGTGCTAAGAAGGTTGTTATCTCCGCTCCGGCTGGTGATGATCTTCCTACCGTTGTATTCAGTGTTAATGAGAATATCTTAAAGGCATCTGATACTATCATTTCCGCAGCTTCTTGTACAACAAATTGTTTAGCTCCTATGGCTGACACATTAAATAAATTAGTTCCTGTAGAAAAAGGCTTCATGACAACGATCCACGCTTATACAGGTGATCAGATGACACTTGACGGCCCTCATCCGAAGGGTGATTTAAGAAGAGCTCGTGCTGCAGCTGTTAATATCGTTCCCAACTCCACAGGTGCTGCTAAGGCAATCGGCCTTGTTGTTCCTGAGTTAAACGGTAAGTTAGATGGCGCTGCACAGAGAGTACCTGTTCCGACAGGTTCTTTAACAGAATTGGTTGCAGTTGTGAATGGCAAGGTTGCTAAGGCTGATATCAATGCAGCTATGAAGGCAGCAGCTAGTGCATCCTTCGGTTACACAGAAGATGAGCTTGTATCCTCCGATATCATCGGTATTACTTATGGTTCCTTGTTCGATGCTACTCAGACAAAGGTTACTGATTTAGGAAACGACAAGACATTAGTTAAGGTAGTTTCTTGGTATGATAACGAGAATTCCTACACAAGCCAGATGGTTAGAACAATTAAATACTTTGCTGAATTAGCATAAGATATATTTGCTTAATTGATCCATCATGGGTCCGGTCTCTCAGGACCGGACCCTTTTTTCATCTCAAAAGAGATAAGTACTCTGAGTATTTTTCTCTTGGAAGACGTGATTGGCGTTATAATAAAGAGAGTTGAAAGGAGATATGATATGTTAAATAAGAAGACTGTTGATGATATCAATGTAAAAGGTCAAAGAGTATTAGTTAGATGCGATTTTAACGTTCCGTTGCAGGAAGGCAGAATTACCGATGAGGTGCGTCTGGTAGCTGCACTCCCTACAATTAAGAAGTTAATCAATGATGGAGGAAAGGTTATTCTTTGCTCTCATCTTGGTAAGCCGAAGGGTGAACCGAAGCCGGAATTATCACTGGCTCCTGTAGCTGTAAGATTAGCTCAGCTGCTAGGACAGGAAGTGAAATTCGCAAAGGATGACAACGTAGTTGGTGAGAATGCAAAGGCGGCTGTTGCTGCTATGAAGGATGGCGAAGTAGTTCTTCTTGAGAATACCCGTTACAGAGTAGAAGAGACCAAGAATGGCGAAGCTTTCAGTCAGGAACTCGCATCTCTTTGCGATGTATTCGTAGATGATGCTTTTGGTACCGCTCACAGAGCACACTGCTCCAATGTAGGTGTTACCCAGTATGTCAAGACAGCAGTAGTTGGTTACTTAATGCAGAAGGAGATCGATTTCCTTGGCAATGCTGTTAATAATCCTGTTAGACCTTTTGTTGCTATCCTTGGCGGTTCTAAGGTTTCCAGCAAGATTTCCGTAATTGATAACTTACTTGATAAGGTTGACACCTTAATCATCGGTGGTGGTATGGCATATACCTTTATGAAGGCTTTGGGCGAAGAGGTTGGTAACTCCTTATTAGAGGCAGATTTCCTGGATTATGCGAAGCAGATGATGGAAAAGGCTGAGAAGAAGGGTGTTAAGTTATTAATCCCGATTGATACAGTAGTTGCTCAGGAATTCTCCAATGACACACCTTTCAAGACCGTTGGTCGCGGAGAAATCGAAGCTGGCTGGCAGGGACTTGATATCGGTGAAAAGACCTGCGAACTCTATGCAGATGCGATTAAGAGTGCAAAAACTGTTGTATGGAATGGACCGATGGGTGTATTCGAGTTCTCCAATTTTGCAGCCGGTACCATCGCAGTGGCGAAGGCTCTTGCAGAGATCGAGGCTACCACAATCATCGGCGGCGGTGATTCCGCAGCAGCTGTTAACATCTTAGGCTTTGGTGATAAGATGACTCATATCTCCACAGGTGGCGGTGCTTCCCTTGAGTTCTTAGAGGGTAAGGAGCTTCCCGGTGTTGCTGCAGTAAACGATAAATAAGTAAAGCTGAAATAAATTAATATGTAACGGACAGTAGCAAGCTTTTCTTTGCAGGGTGAGATGAAAGGAAAGCTTGCTACAGTCTGATTTGATGTAATCTATTGAAGCGGAATGAAAGCTGATATCAGAATTAAGAATAAATTATTTAGGAGGACAATTATGCGTAAAAAGATTATCGCAGGTAACTGGAAGATGAATAAGACTCCGGTAGAGACTGTTACTTTAATCAATGAGTTAAAGCCTTTAGTAGCAACAGAGGATGCAGATGTAGTATTTTGCGTTCCTTCCATATCTTTAACCACAGCATTAGAAGCAGCCAAGGGAACCAATATAGAAATTGGTGCACAGAATATGTACTATGAGGAAAGTGGTGCTTTTACCGGTGAGATTTCTCCCAGTATGCTGACCAGCATCGGAGTAAAGTATGTCATCATCGGACATTCCGAAAGAAGAGAGTATTTTGCTGAATCAGATGAAACTGTCAATAAGAAGGTATTAAAGGCCTTTGAACATGGATTGACTCCGATCATCTGCTGCGGTGAAACCCTGAAGCAGAGAGAACAGGGCATCACCATCGATTGGATTCGTCAGCAGATCAAGATTGCTTTCTTGAATGTAAGCGCAGATCAGGCTAAGACAGCAGTCATCGCTTACGAGCCTATCTGGGCTATCGGTACAGGCAAGGTTGCTACCACAGAGCAGGCAGAAGAGGTATGCAAGGCAATTCGTGAGTGTATTGCTGAGATCTATTGCGATAAGACAGCAGCTGCAATTCGTATCCAGTACGGCGGCAGTGTAACAGCTGCAAGTGCTGCAGATTTATTCTCCCAGGCGAACATCGACGGTGGTCTGGTTGGCGGAGCAAGCTTAAAGGCTGATTTTGGAAAGATTGTAAATTATAAATAAGAGTTGTGGACTCAAACTTCGCAGTATCAGGGTATGAGGCCTAATAAAATCAGCTTATTTTAAACAACTAACCCTCAATCAAGTATTGTATTAGCTTAGCTCCGGTATATTTTTGCAAGTATTTCTAATGATCCGGCAAAATTACCATAGCAGTGCTGAAAAACTCGAACTCCTCGAGCCCAGATATCCTTATAGTTTATATATATTTTCGAATGTATGGGATATCTGTTCTCTCGTCAGACATCGAGCTTTTTCAGCACTATGGCAATTTAACGGAGCATAAGAAATACATAAGCCAGGTATAAGTCGCCAAGATAACACAATACTGATTTCGGGTTATCAACTTAGCATATCGAGCTGATTTTATTAAACCGATATACGTTTGACAAAATGCGAAGTTTGAGTATATACTATTCTCTGAACTGTTGGTGTTGTGATAATTTACAATCAGGACGTTGGGTGTTGTGATTTACTTGATTCGCTAGATTAGTTTGTTTTTGAGTAATATGTTTTTGCCTCTGTTAGGTTGAATAAGCTTATGGGAGGATTGAGGTAGTTTTTTTACCTAATGATGGACGGATGAGTTGAATGACTTATCTGTGTTAAGGAGCTACAGGTTTTAAGAAAGATAGTTATTATGATTTCATTATTTTAGCTGCAGATAATGTTTAAGAGAAGCTCGACTAGACGGGTTTCTTAGCAAAGGAGTAAAAGAATGAGTAAAAAGCCTACAGTGTTAATGATCTTAGATGGTTATGGTTTAAATGATAAGCAACAGGCGAATGCGATCGCGGAGGCAAACACTCCGGTGATGGATCGTCTGATGAAGGAATATCCTTTTGTAAAAGGCTATGCAAGTGGTATGGCAGTAGGTCTTCCGGATGGTCAGATGGGTAACTCAGAGGTTGGGCATATCAATATGGGTGCCGGAAGGATCGTTTATCAGGAGCTCACCAGAATTACGAAGGAAATCAAAGACGGAGATTTCTTTAAAAATGCGGCACTCATGGCTGCAATTGATAATTGCAAGAGAAATAATTCGGACCTTCATCTCTATGGTCTGCTTTCCGATGGCGGTGTACACAGCCACAATACACATTTATATGCACTCCTTGAGATGGCAAAGAAGCAGGGTCTGACCAATGTATATGTTCATGCGTTTTTAGACGGTCGTGATACCCCTCCGGCTTCCGGTAAGGGCTTTGTCGAGCAGCTTTGGGAACAGATGAAAATCATCGGTGTTGGCAAGATCGCTACAGTCATGGGCCGTTATTATGTAATGGATCGTGATAACCGTTGGGATCGTGTGGAGAAGGCTTACCGTGCTATGGCACTCGGCGAGGGTGAGACTGCAGACAATGCAGTGAATGCTGTACAGAATTCCTATGATGCAGAGAAGTATGATGAATTTGTTCTGCCGACCGTCGTAATGGAGAATGGCAAACCGGTTGCAACTATTAAGGAAAAGGACTCCGTAATCTTCTTTAATTTCAGACCGGACAGAGCAAGAGAGATTACCAGAGTTTTCTGTGATGATGAGTTTAAAGGTTTTGAACGCAGTAAGAGAATGGAGCTGACCTATGTGTGCTTCTCCGAATATGACATTACCATTCCGAATAAGATTGTTGCATTCCATAAGATTTCATTAGATAATACCTTCGGCCAGTTCCTTGCTGCGCATCATAAGACACAGCTTCGTCTGGCAGAGACAGAGAAGTACGCTCACGTCACCTTCTTCTTCAATGCAGGTGTAGAGGTTCCGAATGAGGGAGAGGATCGTATCCTCGTCAATTCTCCTAAGGTGGCAACCTATGACCTTCAGCCTGAGATGAGTGCTTTCCAGGTAGCAGATCATCTGGTGGAATCCATCAAATCCGGGAAATATGATGTGATCGTAGTAAACTTTGCTAATCCTGATATGGTTGGTCATACCGGTATCGAAAGTGCTGCTATCAGAGCAATCGAAGCAGTGGATCAGTGTGTCGGTAAAGCGGTAGAAGCATTATTATCCGTGGATGGTCAGATGTTTATCTGCGCTGACCATGGAAATGCAGAGCAGCTGGTGGATTATGAGACGGGAGATCCCTTCACAGCACATACAACGAATCCTGTTCCATTCATTCTTGTGAACTATGATAAGGATTATACGTTAGCTGAAGGCGGCTGTCTGGCAGATATCATCCCTACCATGATAGAGATGATGGATATGGTGAAGCCGGAAGAGATGACCGGAAAATCATTATTAGTTAGAAAGTAATAATAATCCGGTAGCAACTGAATTGCTGATATCAATGAATCTACGAAAAAATAAGTTGAAATAATTAGTATTCTATGATAGAATTGTCTTTAGTTTTCTAGGAGGTGTAGACATGGGAGCTTTAAAGCTGATTGTTCAGATTGTTTATATTTTAGTATGTATCGGATTGACCTTCGTAGTATTGAAGCAGGAAGGTAAGGTAGCCGGATTATCAGGAGCATTGGTTGGAACCGGTGATACCTATTGGAGCAAGAATAAAGGACGTTCTGTAGAGGGTACACTTGAGAAGGCAACCGAGATCCTTGCAGGCGCATTTGCAATTCTTTCCATTATTTTATGCCTGAATTGGTAATCTGAAGATATGCATTCAAAACACTCTGAATAAAATCAGAGTGTTTTTTTATCTTCTTATTTTAAAACAAACAATCTATGGTATACTAATAGTAAATACATGCAATGAAGAATACCGATGTCTGTGAGAATAAAGGGATATAACTGATTATATACCAGAAAAGTAGGTGTTGCAGATGAAGGAAACACATTTAAAAACGGCAGAAAATAAAAACGAATTAGTGGAAGAGAGATTGTCCATGCTGGAAGAGATTTTCTCCAGTAAAGAATATAAGCCAATGCGATTCAAGGACCTAGTAGGCTTATTGCAGGTTCCAAAAAGTGATAAGAACGAGTTAAAATTGCTATTAGACCAATTGATGTCTAAGGGCTCTATTCTGTTGGATAATCAGGGACGATATCGGATTCCGGGAGACGACATCAAGGTTGGGATCTTTTCGGGCACCCAAAGAGGGTTTGGCTTTGTTATTCTTGAAGGAGTAGAACAGGATGTGTTCATACCCGGTGACGCTACTAAGGGAGCGTTGCATGGGGACAAGGTTATGATCACCATAGTGAACAGCCAGCAGACCGGACGTAGGCGGGAAGGTGCGGTCGTAAATATTATCGAACGAGGCAGCAATGAGATTATCGGAACTTTTGAAAAAAGTAAAAATTTCGGTTTCGTTCTACCCGATAATCAAAAATTCGGCAAAGATATCTTTATTCCGAAGGAGCATACCAAAGGAGCTGTAACCGGACATAAGGTGGTGGTTAAGCTGACAAACTACGGTGATGCTACCTCGAATCCAGAAGGAAAGGTCGTAGAAATCCTGGGTCATGTGAATGATCCTGGGGTTGACATCCTGTCAGTAGTCAGGGCATATGACCTTCCGATGGAATTTCCGGAGGATGTCATGAGAATACTGGATCGCGTTCCTGAGGAGATTGATCAGGAAGAAGCAGTAAAGCGAATGGACATCAGAGAGGTTACCACGGTTACGATTGATGGTGAGGATGCGAAGGACTTGGATGATGCAATCAGCATCAGCAAGGAAGGAGAGATCTACCACCTTGGGGTTCATATCGCAGACGTCACTCATTATGTAAAGGAAGGAGCTGCCCTGGATAAGGAAGCTCTAAAACGAGGAACAAGTGTTTATCTGGTGGATCGGGTTATCCCGATGCTGCCGCATAAGCTATCCAACGGGATCTGTTCTCTGAATCCGGGTGTGGATCGACTTGCCTTAAGCTGCTTTATGGATATCGATGCCAAGGGAACGGTGCTCGGGCATCAGATTGCAGAGACTGTGATCCGTTCCGATCGAAGGATGACCTATACGAATGTCGCTAAGATTGTTGACGGAACAGATGAGGAAGTAAGTAAGGAATATGAGGATTTGGTGCCTATGTTCCTGTTGATGCAGGAATTGGCAGAGGTCCTTCGGGAACGACGACATAAGAGAGGTTCCATCAATTTCGATTTTCCGGAGAGTAAGATTATCGTAGATAAGCAGGGTAAACCTGTTGAAATCAAGCCTTATGAAAGAAATAAGGCTACGAAAATTATCGAAGAATTTATGCTGATTGCTAATGAGACCATCGCCGAGGATTTCTTCTGGCAGGAGATCCCCTTTGTCTATCGGACCCATGATAACCCGGATGAAGAGAAGATTAAGAAACTGGCTATTTTTATTAACAATTTCGGATACAGCATCAAACTGGGGAAAGAGGACATTCATCCAAAGGAATTACAAAAGCTGCTGATTAAGGTAGAGGATACACCTGAGGAGGCTTTGATCAGCCGACTTACTCTTAGGTCGATGAAGCAAGCCAAATATACCGTGGCAAATACAGGACATTTCGGCTTGTCAGCAAAATATTACTGTCATTTTACCTCTCCGATCCGAAGATATCCGGATCTTCAAATTCATAGAATTATTAAGGAGAACTTAGGCGGTAAGTTGGGTGAGAAGCGGATCAAGCATTATGAAAAGATACTATATGAGGTAGCAGACCATTCCAGTAAGACTGAACGCCGTGCTGATGAAGCTGAGCGTGAGGTAGAGAAGATGAAGAAAGTAGAATTTATGCTGGAGCATATCGGAGAGACCTTTGAGGGAGTCATCTCAGGCATCACCAACTGGGGTATGTATGTGGAGCTTCCGAATACCGTGGAAGGAATGATCAGAGTCAGTGAGATGCACGATGATTATTATATCTACGACGAGGAGCATTATCAGCTTGTAGGAGAGCATGCGAGAAAAATATATAAATTAGGGCAGAAGGTTACCGTGGAGGTAGTCAGCGCAGACAAAATCCAGAGAACCATTGACTTTGCCCTTGTGGAGGGTCAACCTCTTATGGAAAGGAGTCATGAAGCATAAGTGGGGGAAAATATAAAACTGATTGCCAACAATAAGAAGGCATATTTTGATTATTTTATTGAGGATAAGTATGAAGCGGGCATTTCCTTGCATGGAACCGAGGTTAAGTCCTTAAGAATGGGTAAATGCAGCCTAAAGGAAGCCTTTCTCCGCGTGGAGAAAGGAGAAGTATTTATTTACAATATGCACATCAGCCCTTATGAAAAGGGAAATATCTTTAATAAGGACCCGCTCCGTGTGCGTAAGCTTTTGATGCACAAATATGAAATTAATAAGATTGCGGGCCAGATTGTACAGAAGGGCTACACTCTGGTACCGCTTCAGATTTACCTAAAGGGAAGTCTGATCAAGGTTGAAATTGGTCTGGCAAAGGGTAAAAAGCTTTTTGACAAGCGAGAGGATATTGCTAAGAAGGATCAGCGTAGAGAAGCCGAGAAGGAGTTTAAGGTAAAGAACCTTTATTAGGTATTCTAAAAACTGAAGTCAGAACGATACTTCTGAATGATACTTCAGAACGTTACTTAAGAAGATCAGTCAGTATACTTAAGAAGGAGGAAAGCATCATTACGACAAGAAAGAAATGCATCATAATGATATTACTGCTCCTGTTGCTACAGGTACAAACCGAAAAGCTTTCGCCTGCTTACGCAAAAATGAAAGTCGGCACACCCGTCACCCTGACAGAACCCAATCAGATTCTGGAGACAATAACCTATAACGGTATCACAGTAGAAGCGGCATATACGAGCGGGCCTTATTCGGGCTCTGATCCTGTCTATAGTTGTGCTGCCTTTATAAAGAAATTCTATTCCATGATCTATGATATCGGGGTATATAATTTAAATTCTAAAGACAGTATTCCCCTAGTCTACAAAAATGAGGGTAGCTTTTCCCTGACGGATCAACCTCGGATGGGCGATATTGTCAGGGATAATACCAGGACACACTGGGCGATTGTCAAGTCCGTGGAAGGTGATATCATAACAGTCGTGCAACAGAATTACCGCTCCGGCAATATGGCGTGGATTAACTGTATCATAGACCGGTATGATCCCGGATATTCATACTTTACTTATAATAATCGGGTGGAAAACAATAATACGGAGACCGGTAGTATTACGAACGGGGATAACAATGCAGCAGCTCAAGGTTATGTAGGTAGTATACCGGAAAGTATACCTTCCCAGAGCAAAGCATCTGAGGTGCCGAGCAATTCAACTGCACCGGACAATACTTCTGAGGTGCCGGGTAATTCAATTACCCCGGTCAATACTTCTGAGGTACCGGGTAATTCAACTGCCCTGAACATAACTTCTGAGGTCTCGGAGGGAACTTACCGCTTCTTTCAGACTTCAAATTCAATGCTTCTGTCTGCAGGTAAAGAGGCGGACGGTTGGCGTGCCATGCTCGAAAATTATCAGGACAGTAGCAGCCAAATGCTTAGTATTGTATCAGTAGGGGAAGCAGAATATGCTATGTGTTTTATATCGGATCATAGATTTTTAGCCATATCGGATAAAAATGAGATTATCACCACGGAGAAGCAGGAGCAGAACTTTGTATTTGTTATCAGAGATAATGGTTACTATACGATATCACCTGCATCAATGAAAAATAAGATTATTGCTGTGAGGCAGGGTATTACACAAAAGGATCAGACATATCTGGAGCTTCGGGATTATACGGGAAATATGAGTGAGTTTTGGAGCTTTGGGTTGGTATCCTCGTCAGTATCGGTTCTTGAGCCTGAGACCACCGTCAATCAAAAGACACTGTATGCCGGGTATCGGGATTTCACAATCGGAATAACCGGATTAAAGAAGAATGCTTCTGTTATTTATACTTCTGATCAACCAATGGTTGCCGAAGTAAGCGAAGCAGGAGTTGTCAGGGCGAAAGGTGTAGGAACAGCAACTATTCATATTCAGGTGCTTCAGGATGCAGTTACATATGAGTTATGGATGGATATCACTGTGAAGGAACCATCAATTAAGATCGCATCTCCGGGCAGGAAAGTAACAGTTGGTCAAAGTATCGGACTGAAGGCAAAGAAATACGGGACAGAAAGTACCGTGAACTGGCAGGTATCCGATCAGAATATCGCTGTGATTGATCGCAATCAAACGTTAATCGCAAAGAAGCGTGGTATAGTGACTGTTACGGCTACTACAAAAGAAGGATTAACCGCTAAGATCAAACTGACAATTATCTGAGTGATGGAGGTAGAGTGAAAGAAGATCGCTTTCACATTGCGAATGAAACCATATTCGCATTAGAAAGAACTCCAAAATAGAAATCAAACGAATTCAAGAATTCGTTATGGAATTTCATTTTGAACTTCTTTCAGGTGTTGTGTGCCGCCGTACGGCGGAGGAATGGAGGTATAGATGAAAATCAATGAGAAGAAAACATCTGAAATTTTAAATAAATATGATAAAATAATCAGGGAAACCGGAGCCTTTTTTCTCGAGGTAGATGATCAGGAGCTCACGATTACTGATTCCTGTGAGGGGGTAGACTTGATCCCATTGGATAAAGCGATGTGTCTTAAGTTGTCAGCTTTGTTCCAGGAGTTGTCGGAGCAGCTTTAATCATTGTTAAAACAGGGAAACGTTTATTGCACAGGGAGCCATTCGCTCCCTGTTTTTTGTGCGACAGGAATTTGCGTAATTATGCAATTCCATTGCAATGCCCTAATATAATAGAATAAAATCTATCATAAGTGGGGATAGAAGTGGATATCTCAGATAGAGACAAAAACTACAGCAACGAGTATTTTGATTTGATTATTGAGTATAATGGGGATTTGTCAATCCTGGAACAATATAAAGAGAATGGAATTCAGATAATTAATTATTTTATTGCAGTCGTTCATATTCCTATGAGCAGTGTGAGTGAAGATATTATATCCAGGATGGGCTATGCGGTCCTGCCGAATTTGTTCGGCATAGTCAGTGATGCTCCATTGGAAGCCAGCGGTATCCTTAAATTACGAAATATTCCTACCTTTGTGCTTAGGGGAAAAGGAGTGTTGATCGGATTTGTCGATACCGGTATTGACTATACGAATCCGATCTTCACGTATGCGGATGGTACGACAAAGCTGGTCAGTATCTGGGATCAGTCCGTTGATACAGATCAGGTACCTGCCGGTATGTCCTACGGTACAGAGTATAGCAGGGATCAAATCAATGAAGCACTGAAGAGTGAAGAGCCTTTTATGAAAGTGCCTTCAAAGGACGAGATCGGGCATGGTACGATGCTTGCCGGAATTGCAGCAGGAAATGATATACCTGACAAGGGTTTCTTCGGGGTGGCTCCGGATGCCGAATTGGTGGTAGTAAAACTGAAGCAGGCCAAGGCTAATCTGAAAGCCTTTTTCCGTGTACCGGAGGATAGGCAGTGCTATCAGGAAAATGATATTAATCTGGGATATCAATACCTGCTAAACGTAGCAACTTCATTAAATCAGCCTATTGTGATCTGCAGCTCCATCGATACCTCCCAGTATGCGCATGATGGCCGGGGGACTTTAAGTAGCTGGCTCTCTCTACAGGCAAATAATACAGGAATAGCAATTATCACTGCCGTCGGAAATGAAGGAAATGCAAGAAGGCATTATTCCGGGACAGTTGATCCGAAGGCGGGGTTTGATGTGGTAGAGCTGACTGTTGCTCAAGGAGAGACTGGTTTCACCATGGAAATATGGGGAAATTCACCCAACCTGTTCAGCATTGATATCACTACCCCTTTGGGTGAATACGTGCCTAGGATTAGTATCGTTTTGAACGAGACAAGAGAAATCAGATTTATCTTTGATCCGACTATCATATACCTGGATTATACGCTGGTAGAAGCTCAGAGTGGGGATCAACTTATTCTGCTGAGGTTTACTAACCCTTCTCCAGGTATTTGGAAGTTCAATGTATATGGCAGAGGGATTAATCCGATGAAATTCAATATTTGGCTTCCAATGGATAATTTTATCATGGAAGATACGTATTTTATCAGATCTAATCCGGATACTACCCTGCTTTCCGTTTCCTGTTCTACGGTACCAATTGCAGTAACGGCATATAATGTGGAGGATGATAGTCTGTATCTGAATTCAGGCAGAGGCTATACGCGGATTGATTATATCAAGCCTGATATTGCAGCACCGGGTGTCAATCTGTCGGCACCGTCTCTGAATCATGACTTTGTAGGAATTACCGGTACCAGTGCTGCGGCCGCACATACGGCCGGAGTTGCTGCTATGCTGTTGGAGTGGGGCATTGTAAACGGCAAATACCCTTATATGAGTACACAGGATATGAAAGTATTTATCATTCGGGGTGCCCGAAGAAATGTAGATATAAGCTATCCAAACCCGGACTGGGGATATGGAATATTGGACATTTTCAATGTTTTTGAAAGCCTGAGGCAAGATTAAAGTAGCAATGCGACCCTGTTGTTTGCTTAGAATGTGAGGAAATGGATATGACGCAGGAAGAAAAAAACAAAATCGTAAGTGAGGATTATGTAGATATGATCATTAAATATAATGGAAATCCTAGATCCTTGGAACAGTATAAGGATTATTCTGTTCATATCATGAATGATACCTATGCAGTCATCTACCTGCCAGCCGTTATGGTCACCTCCCGATTTATTGCACAATACAGTTATTCACTCCTGCCTCATTGCTTTGCGCTGAACAGTGATCAGAGCCTGGATGCCTCCGGAGTGACGAAGCTGAATAGAACCACATCACTACAATTACTGGGGAAAGGGGTGTTGGTAGGCTTCATTGATACCGGAATTGATTATACGCACCAGGTGTTTCGCCGGGCAGACGGCTCCACCAAGATCATGGCGATCTGGGATCAGAGTGTTGACAGCGAGAATCAATACCCGAAGATACCATACCCTGCATATTACGGAACAGAATTCACGGCCGAACAGATCAATCGTGCTTTACAAAGTGAGAATCCGCTTCAGATTGTACCTACCAATGATGAAAATGGACATGGAACAATGCTGGCCGGAGTAGCGGCCGGATCAGAGAACGAAGAAGCAGGATTCAGTGGGGTTGTACCGGAAGCTGATATTCTGATGGTCAAGCTGAAGAAAGCAAAAAAGTTTTATAAAAACTTCTTTTATATACCGGAGTCAGCGGAGGCATATCAGGAAAATGATATCATCTGGGCCTTTGAATATCTGATTGATACAGCACGAATACTAAAGCGTCCCTTGGCTGTCTGTGTCAGCCTTGGGATATCCCTGGGACCACATGATGGCAGCGGCCCGCTAAATACGATCATGTCCATCGGGGCTGATTTCCCGGGTGTAGCGGCGGTCGCTTCAGCGGGGAATGAAGGTAATTCCAGAAGACATTATTACAGTACGATCAGGCAGCAGGAAACTGTTGTAGTTGAACTCAATGTCGGTGGAAATGAAGAGGGCTTTACGATGGAGTTATGGGGGAGCCCTCCTATGATCTATACGCTGGATATTCTATCACCGAATGGGGAATATATCTCAAGAATTCAGGAGAACCTTGTGAGAAATCAAGAGGTCTCGTTTATCTTTGAGCAGACAGTCATTAATATTGATTACATTATGGTTGAGACTGATACAGGTAAACAGGTCATCTTGATGCGATTTCGAAAACCGACTCAGGGAGTGTGGAGATTCCAGGTATATGGAAGGGGAGATTTACCGGGGGAGTTCCATATCTGGCTTCCACCTGATAAGTTTATCAGCAGAGATACCTACTTTACCAATTCAACTTCTTATACGACGGTGACCTCTCCCGGTGATAGTATTGTACCGATTACCATTACCGCATATAACTCCAGTGTTAATAATATTTATCCGGAAGCAGGCAGAGGCTTTACCATACCGAATACTGTCAAACCGGAGCTTGCAGCTCCGGGTGTCAACCTCCAGTGCCCTGATCTTAATCATGGATTTACGACAGTTACAGGGACCGGAGCTGCCGCCGCTCATGCAGCTGGCATCGCAGCCATGGTTCTGGAATGGAGTGCTGTACAGGGTAATTTTCCTAGGCTGGACACCGTCGGAATTAAAAAATTTCTGATACGTGGAGCCAGAAGAAGCGCCAATCTGACTTACCCCAACAGAGATTGGGGTTATGGGATGATTGATATCTACAATGCATTCAGTATACTAAGATCGGATATTGTTGCAAGGTAGCAGCGTTTCAGTGGAATGCATCAGATCATCAAGCATTATCAAGCTCTTGCTGACAACGTCTGGTTTTTTTGGAATCAAACAATTTTCTGATTTGACTGATCCAGCTTGACACTATTCATAAAATGTTATACGATATATATGCGTTTGTGAACCAGAGAGGATAGACGGGTATTCCGAAACAGATTACCTAAAATCTTTACAATCATAATTCACGGGGTTGTACTGGTTTCGACGGGGGTTTTGAAATTGTGGAAGCCATTCGCAGACTAGGACTGCGTCATCAACTTAGAACTAAAATTAAACGCAAACGATAATTACGAATTAGCTGCTGCGTAAGCAGCTTGTCGACCTTAGGCAACTCGCGGCTTAAGACCTCGGCATCAAATTAGCGGGGACCTTTGTCTTCAAAGCTTTGAGAAGATAAAAGACACATGAAGCTACCGAAGTCTAAAGCCTGTCTGTCGGCGTTAGATGGAGGGAACAGCGTGTACAGGCACGCATAAAAGACCGACTGTAATGGGAGAAACTGCAATGAATGGGCTTTCGGACCGGGGTTCGACTCCCCGCAGCTCCATTTGTTGAGATGAATGGGAAACCTTTAGTGATAAAGGTTTCCCATTTTTTATGCAATTGCCAAGAGTAAGTTTACAGGTGCTACAGACTTATTAGTATAAGTTTGCAGCACCTTTTCTGTTGCCCGGTTCCAATAATCGTTCTTGGAAATACATAGATTAATCCGAAACGATACTTGCCGCATAAACTTACTATTGTTTGAAATAATAATACGGAAATCTTTACAATCGTTGGACAGGAGGGATTTACGATGGAGCAGGAATGTCTGGCACCGAACGAAATGATGCAGGTACATGAGATACTGAATAGGAAGACAATACAGATGACTTCCTCTAAGATGATGGAGGGGATTGTATTTGATCAGGATTTAAAAATACTGTTGGAACAGATTGTCAAGCAATCGATTCATTCAATCGAAGAGCTTCAGAGATTGTATGCAAGAGCACCTGAGATCAGGTGAGTTTTTCGAATTAATAGAATAAATTAGTTATTCCATACGAGACACAGGTTACCTGATTATATGGAGGGATTGATCCGACTTTGAAGCATGCAGAAAGCAGGTCTTTGATATGGAAAAGAGGATTGTTAATCCCCAAATACTGTGTTATGATTTATAAATCTTATTTGTTACGGTACAAATTGTATGCTAACTGCAAATGAAAGAGGGATATGCTGAAATGAGTGATATAAATCAATATCGTTATATCCCAGGGTTTCTTCCTACGGGTACACCGGAGGAACACGCCTGGGTTATTATCCTATATGAGAAAAAGTTGATTATGAAGAGAAGGGATACTCAGTTGATTATCCCGGAGGTGAAGGATACAATAACTATATGGGAGGAAGCTTCCTCCCTGGAATACATAGGAAGTTACGATGGGAATAGCTGTTACTGTATAAGGATAGCTGATAGCCCCATGCTTCCTGAAGATCTTGTGCTTGTAGAACTAGCGGATATCACTAAGAAGTCCGGTGATGCAGGTCTGTTTCTGCTGGCGGGGGCTGCAAATCATATTCTACATTGGAACAGTAGGAATAGGTATTGTGGTTTCTGCGGGACAAGGATGCAGAACAAGAGAGATGAGAGGGCAAAGGTATGCCCCTCCTGCAGTAACACTGTCTATCCCAGAATATCACCGGCCGTCATAACAGCGGTATTTCGTGAGGATAAGATTCTTCTCGCGCATAACTGTAATTTCAGACCTGGAATGTACAGCTTGATTGCCGGTTTCGTGGAGCCTGGTGAGACACTGGAGCAGTGTGTAGCACGGGAGATAAGGGAGGAAGTCGGGATCCGAGTCAGGAATATCAGATATTATGACAGTCAGCCCTGGTCCTTTCCGGATTCTTTGATGCTGGCTTTCACTGCCGACTATGACGGTGGAGAGATAGTGACTGACAATGTAGAAATTACGGAAGCTAATTGGTATCAAGCTGACAGCTTACCTGAGATTCCGTCAATTGACAGTATTGCAGGAAGACTAATCAGATGGTATCGGGATGGGTGCTATTCTGTTACGAATTGAAAATTGTGAAAATGCTTCTATCACCTGTATGGAATGATGATAACGGTAAAAACTATTTATATTCTATTTTGGAGGTAATCAAATGTCGAACAGGGTAAATAGTAAAGATACTAACCATACCAACAGGAATAACAACGGTCTGGCTGAAAGAAATATTTCGGCGGAGGACATGAAAAAATACAAAAATGCCATGGATGATACCAGGAGCTATATCAGCGGAACAGAAGAATTATCCTCTTCCAGTCACCAGTATGGTGAAAAAGGTTCCGAACTCAATCAATAACCACAGTACTGCCGGAAAGACGTCTTTCCGAGCAGTATTTTTTTAACATAAAAGAGTAAGAACTCGAAAGTCTATTTATTTTAAAGAACCCCATTAGGTGCTGAACTGTTTACGACAAAAATTGCTAAAAAAGGAAATAATACAATAAAAATTGACAATTTCATGCAATTTAGGTATAATACACTTAAGTTGTCCGTTATATTCCGTAAATATAAGGAAATAGTATGACAGAAATACCGTATACTGCGGAATTGTTATGCCGGCTGTATGTGAGAAAATCAATAGAAAGAATATCTTAATATCTTGTCAAAGTAACTTCTGATCATGCAGGTAATACTGTCCTGTAATCTTCTGTTAATTAATTCACATGAATAGACAATCATAATGATACCCAGCTAATTGACACTGCTTTAACTTAATATAATAGATTTAGGATAAGCTCCGGAACTCATCAGAAAATCCAAAACATAGGAGAATATGTTTTCGGACGATCAGTATAGCTAGTTTATAGGACGGTTGCAGCAAAGAATTCAGGACTATTTTTGTAAAGGATGTGATTATCTGTCAAATCTGAATACGAATGAAACAATGCTCGAAATGTACCTATTTGAGACCACACAGAATCTGGAACAGCTGGAACAATGTATATTAGATAATGAAAAGCAGAGTAGCTATGCCCCGACCACGATCAATGAAATTTTTAGAATTATGCATACGATAAAGGGCTCCTCAGCTATGATGTTGTTTAATAATATTGCTATCCTGGCTCATTCGATGGAGGATCTTTTTTACTTTATTCGAGAACATAATCCCGGTAATGTGGATTATGATATATTGTCCTCTTTTATTCTTGAGGGTGTGGACTTTACCAGGGAAGAGCTTCAGAAAATCAGCAATCAAAGTAGTGCTGATGGGAATGCCGATGCACTGATTGAACGAATTAAAGCATTTTTATCCGCACTAAAGCAGGATAACCAGCTTCATGCGGAAACTGAAAAGCCGAGTGTCATTCAACCGGAGCATTATTATATTCCTCCTGACCAGGGGGAATCCAATAAAGATCAGAATATTTTCAAAGCAATCATCTGGTTTACAGAAGGCTGTGAGATGGAGAATATCAGAGCCTTTACTGTAATACATCATATGAAAGAAATAGCAAATGAGGTCTATCACCTGCCTGAGGATATTCTTGGCTGTGAGAATAGTATACAGAAAATACAACAGGATGGATTTTTAATTTATCTGAAAACTGAAAAGTCCTATGATGAAATCAATGAGCGCTTGAGTCAGACGATCTTTCTGAAATATATGGAGCTTATACAATTGGACAATGACGATGAATTAAAACAATTTTGCAAAATGGACACGATTGTGTTGGAAACAGTGCCAATCCAAATTCCAAAGCTACAAGCGGAGAATTCTGCAGTAATCAGTCAAAGCATGATCAGCGTTAATATTGCAAAATTGGATAAACTGATGGATTTGGTCAGTGAGCTGGTAATAGCGGAATCGATGGTAACTCAAAATCCTGACTTAAAGGATCTGGAGCTTGAGAACTTCAGAAAGGCAGCCCATCAGCTTCATAAAATTACGAATGAGCTTCAGGACACCGTGATGTCAGTAAGAATGGTGCCTCTGGCCGGAACCTTTCATAAGATGCAGCGTATTGTCCGAGATATGAGTAAGAAGCTGGAGAAAGAGATTAAGCTGGAACTGCTTGGAGAAGAGACAGAAGTAGATAAAAATATTATTGAACATATTTCGGATCCACTGATGCATCTGGTACGAAATGCCGTGGACCATGGGATAGAAAAGACCCAGGAAAGAATGCTGACTGATAAACCTGAGGTCGGAACAGTAACTCTTGAGGCAAAGAATGCGGGGAGTGATGTTGTGATTCTGGTCAGAGATGATGGGAAAGGGTTGAATAAAGAAAAAATACTCAGTAAAGCCAGAGCGGCGAATTTGATTACTAAACCAGAAAGTGAAATGAATGAGAAAGAGATATTCAACCTAATCTTTCTGCCGGGCTTTTCCACAAAAGAGAGTGTTACCGAATTTAGTGGTCGTGGTGTTGGAATGGATGTAGTATCTAAAAATATCGGGGAAGTGGGAGGAACGGTATCCATCGACAGTAAGGAAGGGGCAGGCTCAACAGTCTGCTTAAAAATCCCTTTAACTCTGGCAATCATTGACGGGATGAATGTGAGGGTTGGCAGCTCTTATTATACAATCCCTATTGCATCTATCCGGGAATCCTTTCGACCGCAGAAATTGAATTTGATCAGAGATCCGGACGGTAATGAAATGATTATGGTAAGAGGACAATGCTATCCGATACTGCGGCTGCACGAGATCTATCATATCAAAACAAAGGTTACTGATTTCACTGAGGGTATCTTCGTTATGGTAGAACATGAGGAAGTTATGTTCTGTGTTTTTGCAGATGAATTGATAGGACAGCAGCAGGTTGTAATAAAATCTCTGCCTAGTTATATTAAGAAGTCCGGTATAATTAAGGGCCTGGCAGGCTGCACGCTGCTAGGAGAAGGCAGCATCAGCCTTATTCTTGATGTCGGAGGGCTTTACAGCTATATCCGAAACGGGATACTGGTAACAGAGTTAAAATAAAATAATAGGATGTGTATATAGAGATGACTGAGATGATGGATTTATATGAAAATGAAGATACTCTGAAGGGAAGATTTCTCACCTTTATCTTAGGAACCGAAGCTTATGGAATTGAAATTCAGTATGTAACCGAAATTATAGGAATTCAATCTATTACTGAAATACCTGAGCTTCCCGTGTATATCAGGGGAATAATCAATCTGCGAGGTAAGATTATTCCAGTCATGGATGTAAGGCTACGGTTCAAGAAAGAATTTATTGAATACAATGATCGTACCTGTGTAATCGTGATCGATTTGCAGAATTTATCGATCGGATTGATCGTGGACAGTGTATCGGAGGTTATCACAATACCGGAGACTGAGATCGTCTCTCCTCCGGAAATGGGTACCGAGGGAAATAAATATATCAGCGGTATAGGTAAAGTTGGGAATGAAGTAAAGCTTCTGTTGGATTGCAGCCGGCTGATTAATGAAGAAGATATACAGAATGTGCAATATTCCTAAATGAAGGAGGAGCAAAGGATGAAATGGTTCGGAAATCTTAAAATAAGAGTAAAACTGATTACCTGTTTTATCATACTTGCAATTTTAACGGGAGCAGTGGGCCTGATCGGGATAAGAAACATGGGAAATATCAATGAGAGTGTTACAAAAATGTATCAGAACAATTATATACCTTCGCAGAAACTGGCTCTAATACAGAAGAACCTTTTGATTGTCAGATCGGATTATTTATTAATGCTTTATGAAAGGGATGCAACTCTTTTTCAAAAAAGAGCAGATGAGATCTCTGAAGCAGCGAATCTTACGAATGAAATTCTGACTGAATTAGAAGTAAATCTTCAAACAGAAGAGGAGAAGTCGATTTTTAATGAAATCGAGAGCTGCCTTACTGCCTATAGAGAACAGCGGAATAGTAATATTGAACTGATTAAAAATCAGCAGTTTGAGAAAGCAGTTGAGCTGACACCTGCTTTGACTAAAGATAGGGAAGCCCTTGATCAAGCTGTCGAAAGGTTAATAACCTATAATTCGGAATTTGCCCAAGAAGAAGCCGGCTTGAACGACAAAAATTATAAGTTTAATTCTATGGTTATGATTGCAATTATAGCCATAGGAATTGTACTATCGATAACCTTAGGCGTTATAGTTGCCAATGTCATCGCGAAACCATTGAATAAACTATTGCTGGCAGCAGATAAGATTGCGAATGGTGATCTTGATGTTACTGTTACATCAGAGACGAAGGATGAGGTGGGGAATCTTGCCTTTGCATTCAAGAAAATGGTTGATAACCTAAATGAGGTAATGCAGAATATCAGTACTGCAGCAGAGCAGGTAGCCGCAGGTTCAAGGCAGGTTTCTGATTCAAGTATGGCATTGTCTCAGGGTGCAACTGAACAGGCTAGCTCTGTACAGGAGCTTACCTCTTCACTGGAAGAGATCGCATCCCAGACCGAGAAAAATGCTGAGAGTGCGAATAAGGCGAATACTCTTGCCGAGTCTGCAAAGGATAACGCACTTCAGGGCAATAATCAGATGAATGACATGTTGAAAGCAATGGATGAAATCAATGATTCTTCCAACAATATATCAAAAATCATTAAGGTCATCGATGAAATTGCATTCCAGACGAATATATTGGCTTTGAATGCAGCCGTAGAAGCAGCCAGAGCCGGACAACATGGAAAGGGCTTCGCTGTCGTAGCGGAGGAGGTTAGAAATCTCGCGGCTAGAAGTGCCAATGCGGCTAAGGAAACGACAGAAATGATAGAAAGCTCAATCAAGAAGGTGGATGGCGGAACAAAGATTGCAGGACGTACTGCAGAAGCTTTAAATAAGATTGTGGTAGATATATCAAAGGTGGCTGATCTGGTATCAGACATTGCTACGGCCTCCAGTGAACAGGCTCAGGGCATTGCACAGATTAATCAGGGAATTATGCAGGTGTCCGATGTTGTACAGGCTAACTCTGCTACCTCCCAGGAGAGTGCGGCAGCCAGTGAAGAGCTTTCCAGTCAGGCAGAAATGCTGAAGGATCAGGTAAGTAGATTTAAGTTGAGAAAGATGCAATACTCCTCCCCGACCTTTGGCAACCTGCAAGAGCTTAATCCGGATATCCTGAAGCTACTGGAGAGTATGCCTGAGAAGCAAAAAGCGAGCATATACAGAAATGAAATTAAACATGATAGAGAAGTTGCTAATAAGCCGAAGAGAATAATTTTAGATGATAAGGAATTCGGAAAATATTGATCTACATCGAGCTAAAGAGTAATTTTGCAGGTGTTCGTAAGAATGGAGATTACTATGAATGAGGAGCAACTTCTTGCCGTACTTTCCTGTATTGGAGACGGAGTAATTACGGTTGATCTACAGAGCAGAATCACATTTATGAATCAGGCTGCGGAAGAAATCACCGGATGGATCAGTGCGAATGCATGTGGAAAACCTTTTGATGAAGTAATGAAGCTTGTGAATGCAGATACTCAGTATGAAGTTAACAATCCACTCAAACTTGCAGCAAAAAGTGGGAAAGTGGTCGGTCTGCCGAAAAATTCTGCTATTCTTTCGGGACAGAAATTGAAATACATCTCCGCAAGCTTTGCCCCCATCCTTCAGAGATCAAAAGCATCAGGAGTTGTAGTTGTGTTACGTGAAATCACACAAATCAAGAAAGAAGAAAAGGCACTATTAATTGAAAGGGATAATCTTAAAATTGTTTTTGAGGCATCTTCCAGAGGAAAGGTGATCATAGATCAAAGACTAAGAATTAGAAAGATAAATGAAACTCTGCTTAAGGAGATTGACAGGGGGGGACCGGAGATAATCGGAAAATACTTTGGCGACGTCACAAAATGTCCTTATAGTATAGCATGTGAATGTCATAAGGAGCCTTATTATGATAAATGCCTTTTGGCATCTTATGTGAAGAAGGTCTTTGAGACAGACGAAGCTTATATCGGAATTAATTACAGCTGCTGTGTCGGTACGGAGGACAACAGGACCAATCTATGGAGAAAGTATGATTTTGTTCCGATTGAACTAGACCATGAGCCCTGTGTCATGGTAATTATGGAGGACATTACAGAGCAAAAAAGATACGAAGAAACTCTGGTTCGGGCGAATGACTTTTACATGCGGATGTTTGAAAACTTTCCAGCATATATTCTGAGAACGGATATTCAAGGAAATGTGATCTATATGAGTGATAATTGGATCAGGCTCATCGGAAATTTTATCGAAGGGACAATCGATAAAGATTGGATGGTATATCTTCATCCTGATGACAAGGAAGAATTTTATCGTTTGAGCAGGATCGCATATGAGAAACGAAAGCCATATGAGTGTATCGTCCGCATTATGAGCAGTACCGGAGAATACCGATGGATACACATTTTTAACCGACCGGTCTATGACATGGATAACATGGTTGACGGTTTCATCGGCATGGCTTTGGACATCCATGATAAGAAGCGGATCGAGGATGAACTGACTAACAGCGAGAGCAGATATCGTTCCCTGTTTATGAAATGCATGCCGGATTTGCTTATCATAAGGCGATTTATGACAAAGATGGAGAATTTTGCGATCTTCAGTATATCCTTGCCAATGATGCTTACAGAGAAATGTTCCTGAAAGGGAAGGAGAATGTGGAGGGATTACGGTATTCTGAGATTTTTCCGGAAGGGATGGATATTTTATCGAATAATAGAAGCACCTTTGAGGAAGCACTAAAGGAAGGCAAAAACATTTTCTGTGATGAAATGTATTTTGATATTTTTGATAAATGGTACTCTATTTCCCTGTTCAGTCCCGAAAAAGACTATTTGGCCTTTATTATCAATGATATTGACGAGAAAAAGAAGGCGGATATTCTGCTGAAACAGGCGAAGGAGCAGGCAGAAAAAGCAAATCAGGTAAAAAGCGAATTCCTTGCCAATATGAGTCATGAAATCCGTACTCCGGCGAATGGGATCGTAGGCATGATTGAACTTACCCTTCTGACAGAACTTAACGAAGAGCAGAGAGAGAATCTGAATACTGCAAAGACCTGTGTGGATTCTCTGCTGAATATCATCAATGACATCTTGGATTTTTCAAAAATGGAGGTAGGAAAACTATCAATCAAGAAGTAGAATTTTAATATTAAAGTACTTCTTGATGAGATTACGAAAGCGCATCATTTTCGTGCTACTGAAAAGGGATTGGATCTGTTCTATGCTTTCTCTCCGGGTATTCATCCGTACCTGGTCGGAGATGCCTTTCGATTGCAACAGATACTCGATAATTTAATCAACAATGCGATTAAGTTCACGGAGCAGGGATCAGTTACTGTGGAAGTGAAAAGGATTGCTGACTCGAAACATCAAATGGAATTGCAATTTTCTGTTAGGGATACCGGAATTGGAATTGCCCCTGAGGACAGGGGACTGCTCTTCAAAAGCTTTAGCCAGGTGGATGGCTCCCAAACCAGAAAATACGGTGGTACCGGTTTGGGACTAGTAATCACGAAACAACTTGTGGAAATCATGGGTGGAAAGATATGGGTAGAGAGCACAAAGGGTGTGGGTAGTACCTTCACTTTTACAATACCTTTTGAAACAGGTAGACGAATAGAGAAAAAGAAATCAATTGGTACGGTTTTCTCTAATGCTGTTGTTGACCATAAAACTGTACTGATCGTAGAGGATGACAGAGTGAATCAGCTGGTTCTGTCCAGCATGCTGAAGAAGAAAGGCTATATGATTGATTTTGCCTGCAACGGACAGGAAGCACTGGAAGTTTATAGTCAAAAGAACTATGACCTCATCCTGATGGATATATTAATGCCGATTATGGATGGTATTGAAGCGGCAAAGCGGATTCGGGAAATGGAAAAAGATAGAAAGCATACCCTAATCGTAGCAATTACAGCACATGCCTTAACAGGTGACAGGGAGAGATTTCTAAAGCTTGGCATGGATGAATACATAGCCAAACCGATTAAGATGGAGGAACTATTTTATAAATTGGATAAGCTGATGTTTCGCACAAATAATCAGGGGAACAGTGGTGTTGAAGTGAAGATAACGGATCATGGAATACTCATGACAGAATCCAGAAAAGAGAAGGAACCAAACCAGCATATTCTGGATATTGAGAAACTGAAGGATGAACTGAAGAAGATGGATTCATTACTTATGTGCAGGGACTTTGAAGAGGTAGAGAAACACGCGAATGTGATAAAGAAGTTACTTAATTCGATTGATGCGACCGAATTAAAAGGTACGGCCTTCAGGATGGAGCTTTCTGCAAGACGTGGTAATTTCGAAGAATTGGTTAGGTACTTTGGACAGCTTAAGAGAGAATGTGACATATATAGAAAGACATTTATTTAAAGCATATTGCAGGATGGATAGAAGGAGGAGTGGACAAAAGCCATGAAAGCATTAATTGTAGAAGACGACTATACCAGTAGGAGGTTTATGACGAAACTTCTTTCAGAATATGGAGAAGTTGACGCTGTTGTTGACGGAATAGAGGCTTTGGACGCTTATCTGCTTGCAATACAGGATCATCAGCCCTACGATTTGATCTGTCTGGACATTATGATGCCCAAAATCGATGGCATTAAGGTTTTGAAAGCGATTAGAGATTATGAAACCTCAAAATGCATACATCCTGAAAAACGTGTTAAGGTAATTATGACAACAGCGCTTCAGGATTCTCAGATGGTGATGCAATCCTTTGATATTGGCTGCGAAGCATTTGCCTCGAAGCCGATTAACGTGAACCAATTTCTTGAGGTAATGAGAAACTTAAAACTAATATAATACTAGTTACATAGAAGAGACGCATTCCTATTCAGACTGTGTATTCGGCAGGATGAATAGGAATGTTTTTTGTACAACAAAACAGATGATATACTTGAATTATATGACAAAAAAACTATATAATAGTAATTTTATGCAAAATTATTGACAAACTTGGTGAATTGTGGTTATACTATCCTTAAGTTGGTTAATGATCACTAACCAAGGAGGAAATATATGACAAATATTCTGCTGCACAGAAAAGAATTTATCATTCTGGCTGCCGTTGAGGTAATTAACGAATGTGGTGTCTCAGGGTTCTCTACGAAGGAAGTCTCTAAACGTGTAGGTATATCAGAACCTGCAATCTTTAAACATTTTAAAACAAAGGTGGATTTACTTCATGCTGTAATAGAGCAATTTTCTCATTATGATTGTGATGTGATCCATTCTTTGCGTTCTAAAAAGCTAAATGCTATCGAAAGTATTATCCTATTTATCAACACCTATGCTACCTATTATGAAAACTATCCCGCGATCACCGAACTGACACAAAGCTTTGAGGATTTTCGTCGGGATCCAAATTTTACTGAACAAATTCATGAAATACTTCAGACGAGAAAGAACTTCATAATGGAGCTGATTGAGCAAGGGAAAGCCTCAGGAGAACTGAAACCGGAAGTGAGTGGAGAACAATTGGCGGTAACAATTTTAGGAATGGAGAGGGAGTGGTGTCTGAATTGGCGTTTTTCCGGTTACAGCTATTCACTGAAAGAGAAAATATCATCAAATCTGAACATGCTACTGGAGTTATCGAAGCTGTAGACTGACCTGACGGCTCAAGCCTGGCCGGGACAACAAGATGAGAAATTTATAGTAAAGGGTGTGGTTATCTGTCAAATCAAAATACGAATGAAACAATGCTTGAAGTGTATCTTTTTGAAACAACGCAGAATGTCGAACAATTGGAACAATGCATATTGGATAGTGAAAAACAGAACAGCTATTCTCAGGCAACGATCAATGAAATCTTTCGTAATATGCATACCATCAAAGGCTCATCGGCAATGATGATGTTTAACAACATATCCGGTCTGGCACATTCTATGGAGGACCTGTTCTATTTCATCCGTGAGCATAATCCGAAAAATGTAGATTACGACATGCTCTCCTCTTTTATCCTGGAGGGAGTGGATTTCATCAGGCAGGAGCTTCAGAAGATCAGTAACAAACAAAATGCTGACGGAAGCGCTTTGGAGCTGATCGAGAGGATTAAAACATTTTTATCCAAGTTAAAGCAGGATAACAGCCTTTCTGTTAATACAGAAAACTCACTTCAAGTCCAAACGATGCGCTTTTACATTCCTCCCGATCAGGAAGAAAAAGACGCTGAGAATCAGATATACAAGGCGAGGATCTTCTTTTTGGAAGACTGTGAGATGGAAAATATCAGGGCATTTACCATTGCTCATCATAGTAAGGAGATCGCGAAGGAGGTATATCACCTGCCTGAGGACATTATTGACAGTGAGGGGAGTATACAGAAGATACAACAGGAAGGTTTCCTGATCTACCTGAAAACAGACAAGTCATATGAGGAAGTCAAAGCATTCTTCGATCAGACTATATTTATGAAGAGCCTGGAACTGACTCAACTGGAGAATGATGAGGAACTGAAACGGTTCTATAAAAAAGATAAGCTTGTTTTAGACACCAATCCGATTCAAGTTCCAAAACTGCAGGCGGAGAGCTCCTCCGTGATCAATCAGAGCATGATCAGTGTCAACATAACCAAGCTGGATAAACTGATGGATTTGGTAAGCGAACTGGTAATTGCAGAATCTATGGTTACTCAGAACCCGGATTTAAAAGGATTGGAGCTTGAGAATTTCAGAAAAGCAGCGCATCAGCTTCATAAGATTACCAATGAATTACAGGATACGGTTATGTCTGTCAGGATGGTACCGCTGACTGGAACCTTTCATAAAATGCAGCGTATCGTCAGGGATATGAGTAAGAAGCTGGATAAAGAGGTTCAACTGGAACTGATCGGAGAGGAAACCGAAGTTGATAAGAATATAATCGAGCATATCTCTGACCCTTTGATGCATCTGGTAAGGAATGCAGTGGACCATGGAATTGAGGATATACAGGGTCGGAAACAAAATAATAAGCCTGAAACCGGTAGAATAGTACTGGAGGCAAAAAATGCGGGCAGTGATGTTGTAATTCTGGTTCGAGATGACGGAAAAGGTCTGAGCAAAGGGAAAATACTTGAAAGGGCAAAAGAAAGTAATCTGCTGATCAAACCGGAAAGTGAGTTAAATGAGAAGGAGATATTCAATTTGATTTTCCTTCCGGGTTTCTCGACGAAGGAAAGCGTAACCGAATTTAGCGGACGCGGGGTTGGGATGGATGTAGTATCGAAGAATATTGAAGAAGTCGGCGGTTCGGTATCGGTTGACAGTAAGGAGGGAGCCGGCTCCACCTTCAGTCTGAAGATCCCACTGACGTTAGCGATCATCGACGGAATGAACGTGAAGGTAGGAAATGCACGCTATACGATTCCGATCGCTGCGATCAAGGAATCCTTCCGCCCTATGAAACAGAGTTTAATCAGAGATCCTGATGGTAACGAGATGATCATGGTAAGGGGCCAATGCTACCCGATACTACGTTTACATGAAATCTATCATGTTAAGACAGGGATTACTGATTTTACTGATGGCATTTTCGTTATGGTGGAACACGAGGAAAGGATGTTTTGCATTTTTGCAGATGAATTGATCGGACAGCAGCAGGTGGTAATCAAGACTTTACCGGGCTATATCAAGAAGTCGGGAGTAGTGAAGGGGCTTGCAGGCTGTACCCTTCTGGGAGAAGGATGCATCAGTCTGATCCTTGATATTGGTGGACTTTACAGTTATATCTAACTTATGCTATAGGTTACTAGAAGATTAAATAACAGAAAGTGGATGCAAAGATGACAGAGATGAATGAACTGTATGAAGAGGAAGATACCTTAACGGGAAGGTTCCTTACCTTTGCCGTAGGTACAGAGGTCTATGGAATTGAAATCCGATATGTTACTGAGATTATAGGAATTCAGGCAATTACCGAAATACCTGAGCTTCCGGAATATATCAAGGGGATCATTAACCTACGGGGTAAGATTATTCCGGTCATGGATGTCAGGCTGCGGTTTAAAAAGGAATTTATTGAATATAATGACCGCACCTGTGTCGTTGTTGTTGATTTACAGAATATTTCTATCGGATTAATCGTCGACAGTGTATCTGAGGTTATCACAATACCGGAGAATGATATTGTGGCTCCTCCGGATATGGGTACGGACGGAAATAAATATATCAACGGAATAGGTAAGGTGGGTAACGAAGTAAAGCTTTTACTGGATTGCAGCAAACTTGTGAATGACAGCGATTTACAGAATATAACTAATTCTTAGGCCTAGGAGGAAGATATGATGAGATGGTTCAGCAATTTAAAAATAAGAGTGAAACTGATTGGTTGTTTTGTTATTCTTGCGATATTTGCAGGCTTGATGGGCTTTATAGGAATAAATAATATGAGCGTCGTTAATAGTCGTGGCGAAGATATGTATCAGAATTTTTTGACATCAAAAAAGCTGGCGGAAATTGAGAAGAATCTTCTTGTTGTAAGATCGGACTATTTACTAATGTTATATGAAAGAGATCCTTCATTATATCAAAAGAGACTGGAGGAGATCACAGTTTGTGCTGAAAATACCAATACGACATTAGCTGAATTAGATGCCACACAACATTCGGAAGAAGAACAAGCAATTTTAGATGATATAGAAAGCGGTCTTGCAACCTATCGGGAGCTTCGCAACCGGAACCTTGAACTAATTAAAAATCAACAATTTGAGGAAGCGGTACAGAAAACTCCTGAATTGACACAAGCCAGGGAAACAGTAGAAAACGCCTTAGCCAAAATGATCGAGTATGATACAAATCATGCCCAGGAAGAATCAGAACTGAACGCGCAGGAATTTAAATCGCAATCTGTCATTATGATTACGATTGTTATCCTGGTTCTGATCGCATCAGTAGCACTGGGGATCATTGTTGCTAATATCATCAGCAAACCGCTAAATAAGCTCTTGTCGGCTGCCAATAAGATTGCAGACGGAGATTTGGATGTTGTGATATCTGCAGAGACAAAGGATGAAGTAGGAAACCTTTCCCTGGCCTTCAAAAAGATGGCGGATAATCTGAATGAGGTCATGCTAAATATCAGTATGGCTGCAGAACAAGTTGCTGCAGGCTCTAATCAGGTCTCTGAATCCAGTATGGCCTTGTCCCAGGGAGCAACCGAGCAGGCCAGTACGGTAGAAGAGTTGACAGCAGCCTTAGAAGAGATCGCCTCACAAACGAAATTAAATGCCGAGGGTGCTAACAAAGCAAGCATGCTTGCGGGTTCTGCAAAGGATAATGCACTCCAGGGGAACGATCAAATGAATGATATGTTGAAAGCAATGGATGAGATCAATGACTCCTCCAATAATATATCAAAAATTATCAAGGTGATAGATGAAATCGCATTCCAGACGAATATTCTTGCATTGAACGCAGCCGTAGAGGCAGCCAGAGCCGGACAGCACGGAAAAGGCTTTGCTGTTGTAGCAGAGGAGGTTCGAAATCTTGCTGCAAGAAGTGCGAATGCTGCGAAGGAAACGACAGAAATGATAGAAAGCTCCATTAAAAAGGTGGACAGTGGTACGAAGATTGCGGGACGCACCGCGGAGGCTCTGAACAGAATAGTGGAGGACATTAGTAAAGTAGCAGACCTCGCAGCTAATATTGCAACGGCTTCTAATGAGCAGGCTCAGGGAATTGCTCAGGTGAATCAGGGCGTAATGCAGGTATCCGATGTCATCCAGGCGAATTCGGCTACTTCTGAGGAAAGTGCAGCAGCCAGTGAAGAGCTTTCTGGCCAGGCAGAAATGCTTAAGGAACAGGTGATCAGGTTTAAATTAAGAAAAGCTCAGCACAATTCCTCAAACTATCAAGGCCTGCAGGAATTAAATCCAGATATTTTGAAGCTATTGGAAAACATGGCAGGCAAAGGGAAAGGGAGTACACGTACTGCAGCAAAACAGTTGGGACAGGCAACAGAAAAAGCCAATAAAATTATTCTAAACGATAATGAGTTCGGAAAGTACTAAAACCCCGGACCGCAGAGAATGATATATATATTACAATAATGACAATTGCTTGAGGTATAGAATGGAAATAAAGAATACCTGGAATGAAGAAATTATGTATGATAAACAGCTTCTCACTGTGCTATCCTGTATCGGTGATGGATTAATTACGACAGATTTGCAGGGCAAGATCACATTTATGAACCCGGCTGCAGAAGACATCACCGGAGAGACCTTCGAAACAATCTGTGGGAAGCTGTTTGACGAAGTACTGCATCTTGCCAATGCAGATTCACTAAGAAAAATAAACAGTCCAATCAAACAAGCTCTGGAAACAGGCAAAACTGTTGGTCTGCCGAAAAACTCTGTAATCATCCTGGGAGATAGGGTGAAATATATTTCAGCAAGCTTTGCTCCGATCGTTCATGAGACAAGATCCTTAGGAGTCGTGGTTGTATTTCGTGAAATCACCAGAATCAAAAATGAAGAAAAGGCATTATTAATTGAACGAGATAACCTGAAGGTCGTTTTTGAAGCTTCCCCCAGGGGCAAAGCCATTGTTGATAAGAATATGATAATCAGGAAAGCAAATGAAACGCTGCTGAAAGAGTTAAATAAGAAATATAAGGAGGTATTAGGAACACGCTTCGGCGAAGGAATAAGATGTCCCTACTGCATGGAAGGCGGCTGTGGAAAAACACCCTACTGTAATGAGTGTATGGTTTCTGCTTATGTAGGAAAAGTGTTTGAAACAGGGGAATCCTTTATTGGAGTAAACTGTGGCTATTGTGCCGACGAAGATTATCACGGCGGGAGCGTGTGGAGAAAATATGATTTCGTTCCGATCGAAATTGATCATGAACCCTGTGTCATGGTAGATGTGGAAAATGTTACGGAACAGAAAAGAAATGAAGAGACCCTGATTCGAGTCAATGATTTCTATATGCGGATGTTTGAAAATTTTCCTGCATATATCATTCGGACCGATATCGAGGGAAATGTGATCTATATGAGCAATAATTGGGTTGAGCTGGTTGGAGATTTTATTGAAGGGAATATCGAAAAGGATTGGTTGGAGTATCTGCACCCCGATGACAAGGAGGAGTTTTTCAGGCTTCGAAGGAATGCTTATAAGAATTACAGGCCCTATGAGACGATCGTAAGAATCATGAGTAGTACAGGACATTATCGATGGATTAATTTGTTTTTTCGCCCGGTCTATGGTATGGAAAATAGGATTGACGGATTTATCGGGATGGCCTTGGATATTCATGACAAGAAAGAAATGGAGGATGAGTTAGCCAACAGTGAGAGCAGATACCGGTCACTGTTCAAGAATATGCACGCTGGCTTTGCCTACCATAAAGCTTTATATCATGAAGACGGAAGCCTTTGTGATCTTCAGTATTTCCTGGTCAATGATTCGTACAGAGATATGTTTCTCAATGGGAAAGAGAAGGCTGAGGGGCTGCTGTATTCAGAGATATTTCCGGAAGGTGCTGGCAATCTGACTAAAAACAGAGCGGCATTTGAGGAGGTGCTTAGAGAAGGAAAGAGTCTTCATTTTGATGAAATTTATAATGATATTTTTGATAAATGGTATTCCTTTTCCTTGTTTAGCCCTGAGAAAGGATATTTAGCGGTTATCGTCAATGATATTGATGAAAAGAAAAAAGCAGATATTCTACTCAAGCAGGCGAAGGAGCAGGCAGAAAAAGCAAATCAGGCAAAGAGTGAATTCCTGGCTAATATGAGCCATGAAATCCGTACTCCTGCCAATGGGATTGTCGGTATGATAGAACTTACACTGCTTACGAAACTTACCTATGAGCAGAAGGTTAATTTGTTGACAGCGAAAAACTGTGTGGATTCTCTGCTTAATATTATTAATGATATCCTGGATTTTTCGAAGATGGAAGCCGGAAAGATGGCAATAAAGAAAGAGAATTTCAATGTGAAAAAGCTTCTCGACGAGATCACGAAATCGCATTATTTCCGTGCAAATGAGAAGGGCTTGGATTTATTCTATGCCTTCTCCTCCAATATCAACCCGTATCTCATCGGTGATTCCTTCCGATTGCAGCAGATCTTGAATAATCTTATCAATAATGCGATCAAATTCACTGAGCAGGGATCCATTACCGTTGAGGTAAAAAGGCTGTCTTCTTCAGATGATATGATAGAACTGCAGTTTTCTGTGAAAGATACCGGGATCGGAATAGCACAGGAGGACATGGACCTGCTTTTCAAAAGCTTTAGTCAGGTGGATGGCTCCAATACGCGAAAATACGGCGGCACAGGACTGGGACTCGTAATCACAAAGCAACTTGTGGAGATTATGGGTGGCAGGATATGGGTCGAAAGTAAAAAGGGTGCCGGTAGTGTATTTGCATTTTCCATCCCTTTTGAAGTCGGTAAGCGAACGGAGGAAAAAAGAACTACGGAGATACTCACGCAGGACACCTCGATGAATAATAAAATTATTCTCATCGTAGAGGATGACAGTGTCAATCAGCAAGTGATCTCCCGTATGCTGAAGGAAAAAGGCTGTCAGACGGATTTTGCCTGCAATGGATTGGAAGCTCTGGAAGCGTACGATAAAAAGGAGTATGATATCATCTTAATGGATATATTGATGCCAATTATGGATGGTGTCGAAGCAGCAAGGCTGATTCGTGAAAAAGAGGCGGGAAGAAAGCATACACCGATTATTGCGATTACAGCGCATGCTCTATTAGGAGACAGGGAGAGATTTCTAAAGCTTGGTATGGATGAATACATAGCAAAGCCGATTAAGATGGAAGAACTGTTCTTTACCCTTGACAAAGTTCTATTTAGGAAGCATAATCAGGAAGATGCAGAGGTTGAGGTGAAAATCACCGATTATGGAATACTTATGACCAAGACCGGCAATAAGGCGGAATTGATTAGTAATCCGGTCATTATGAGAAAATTGATGACTGAAATTGAGAAGATGGACACGGTAATTCAAGGCAGGGACTTCGAAAAAATCGAAAGATATGCGAATTTAATGAAGGAACTGTTTGATAAAATTGAGGCGACTGAATTGAAAAGTACTGCTTTTAGAATGGAGCTATCTGCAAGACGTGCTGATTATGAAGAAGTTGTAAGGTTTTCACAGCAGCTGAAAAGGGAGTGCGAGATATACAGAAAGACATTTGGTTAATCGAGTGGGGGATACTATACTGAGGAAGAAGGGTGGCTTAAATTGTGAGAGTATTAATTGTAGAAGACGACTATACCAGCAGGAGGTTTATGAGTAAGCTTCTTGCTGATTATGGAACAATTGATGTAGTTGTGGACGGATTAGAGGCACTGGATGCGTATCTGCTGGCGATGCAGGACAATCAGCCCTATGATCTGATTTGTCTGGATATTATGATGCCGAAGGTGGATGGTGTGAAGGTACTAAAAGCCATCAGGGATTATGAGACCTCGAAAGGCATGCTTCCTGAAAAAAGAGTCAAGGTTATCATGACGACCGCACTTCAGGATTCCCAGATGGTAAAACAATCCTTTGATATTGGCTGCGAAGCCTTTGCCTCGAAGCCAATCAATGTGAATCAGTTTCTTGAGGTAATGAGAAATTTAAAACTGATATAAACGATAAGAAAGCATTTACGATTCGTAATAGGTACATTATAATATATGTAACAGAAGAATCGGGGACAAAGGCGTTCCTATTAAATCTCATGGATGATGAATTTAATAGGAATGCCTTTCTTTAAATGATCAGGAGGGAGAATTATGGCGGCATTTGAAAAGATAAAATCGGGAATTGCCAATATGGATATTATTTTGGATCATATTCGTCTGGGAGATAATGTTGTTTTTCAGGTTACCTGTCTTGCGGATTTTGGGCGGATGGTTGAACCCTTTGTAACCCAGGCGATAGAAGATGGCAGAAACATGATTTACATCCGATTTTCAAATCACGAGCCGTTACTCACCCCCAGAAAGGGACTAAAGATATTTGAGTTGAATGCGAGTGAGGGTTTTGAGACTTTTACGGTAGTGTTACATGAAATTATCACGAGAGAGGGCTTGGAGGCATTTTATGTTTTTGATAGTCTGTCGGAGCTTCAGGTAAAATGGTCCACCGATCTTATGATGGGGAATTTCTTTTGCGTTACCTGCCCCTATCTCTTTGAGCTGGACACCGTAGCTTTTTTTCCTGTGATGAGAGGACACCATGATTTTGCGGCGATTGCACGTATTCAGGAGACTACACAGCTACTATTAGATATTTACTCGGATGATGTAAATGCCTATCTGCATCCAATCAAGGTCTGGAACCGTTATCTGCCGGATATGTTCCTTCCATACAGAATCAACCGGAACAATGAGCTTGAGCCTCTGGAGAACAGTGTTGATCTCGCGCAATACTACCGGCTTAGACATAAGGAACAGCAGGACCATTCAGAACAGAACATGGATAGCTACGAGAGATTCTTTCGAGGTGTTAAGGAAGCTTACAACCGTAACGAGCTGGGAGATAAAGACTTACAGAAGCTTTGCAGAAGCATGATGACCCATGACCATAGAATGTCCGCAATACTTCAGAAAGAATTTGCGCCGGAGGATTTCTTTTTTATCAAGGATCGAATGATCGGTACAGGAACAATCGGAGGAAAAGCATGTGGGATGCTGCTTGCCAGGAAGATGGTTGAAAATCATTTGCCCCAATATGCCGGATATATCGAACCTCAGGACTCCTTTTATATCGCAACGGATGTCTTCTACTCATACATTGTGGAAAATAAGCTATGGAAATTGCGGATTATGCAGCGAAGTGAGGAGCATTATTTTGATAAGGCAGAAGAACTGGCAGGGGCAATCAGAACAGGACATTTTTCTGAAAGCATTCGTGCTCAGTTTCGAAGGATGCTCGATTATTTCGGGCAATTTCCAATTATTGTACGTTCCAGCAGCTTCCTGGAGGATGGTTATGGGAACGCTTTTGCCGGGAAGTATGAGTCCGTCTTTTGCGTCAATGCCTGCAGTCCCGAGGAGCGATTACTCCAATTTGAGAATGCGGTGCGTCGGGTGTATGCAAGTACGATGGATAAATCTGCTTTGGAATACAGAAAGCAAAGAGGACTGGCAGGCTCTGACGAACAAATGGCAATACTGGTTCAACGTGTCAGCGGGACCAAGTTCGGAAGCTACTATGTGCCCTGTGCTGCAGGGGTGGGCTTTTCCTACAGCGTGTACCGATGGAGCAATGAGCTGAGTGAGGAAGCCGGTCTGCTACGTCTTGTGGCAGGACTCGGTACGAAGTCCGTGGATCGTACCGGGACAGATTATCCCAGACTGGTCAATCTGGATAAAGCAGAGGTTACGACCTTGAGCAGTATGGAGGAGAAGCATCGTTATTCTCAACGCAATCTGGATGTGATTAGCCTAAATAGAAATGAATTGGAAGAAATACCTGCAATCAAGCTTTTTACTGAATTGCCGGATTGGTATATTGATTTGATCTGTGAACATGATTATGATATGGAAAGTGTTTTAGAGGAAAGAGGACAACATCGAAAGATTAGATTTATATCGTGTCAGGGAATTGTGAATAAGAATTACCTGATGAAGATGATGAAGGATATTTTAGCAATGCTGCAGGAGCATTATGGAAACCCGGTGGATATCGAGTACACTATGAATTTCAGGCAGGACGGAGAATTTACGGTCAACCTTCTTCAGTGCAGACCATTATATGTATGGCAGAAGGCCTTGGGCACGAAGCTTCCTGGAATATCACAGGAACGGACGCTATTTCGAATAAACCGTACCTTTATGGGAAACAGTGCTATGCTGCCCATCGATATTGTAGTGATGGTTGATGCAGAGAAGTATTATCATTACCCATATCATAAGAAAAGCTCCTTATGCAGGGTAATCTCTGATATCAATCAGTATTATAAGGAAAGCGGTAAGATCTTGATGCTTCTAAGCCCGGGCAGAATTGGAACCTCCTCTCCGGAACTGGGTTTACCGGTTAATTTCTCGGATATATCGGGATTTAAGTTGATATGCGAATATGCGGATAGAAAGATTGGCTTTGTTCCGGAATTGTCCTATGGCAGCCATATGTTTCAGGACATCGTTGAAAGTGAGATGTTCTATGTGGCAATCATGGATTCACTACAGAGCGATGCAGAGATTTTCCAAAAAGACCTGTTCGAAGAAGAAACTTCTCTATTAAACCAGATCTATCAGGATTCAGAAGCAGCTGAGATTGTAAAAGTTTATCAGACAGGTGAGAAAGCCTTAAAACTTTATGCAGATTTTGAGGAAAAAGTGGTTGTGTGCGGTTATGAATTAGGGTAAAATGTGATCAGGATTGGAGATTATATGGATAACAGAACCCTATATGAAAGATTTGTATGTATCGGAGGAAACTGCCCGCTCACCTGCTGCAAAGGCTGGGAGATCACGGTTGATTCAGAGACCTATGATAAATGGAAAAGTGAATTTACAAAAGCGGATCATGTAAGACATACGATCTGTAAGAAGAAGTCCTCCGGCAAGACGGAGTATAAGATCAATATGGGGCAGGGCAAGAGCTGCCCCTATTTTAATGAAGATGGACTATGCAGGATTGTTATTAACGACGGCGAGGGGCATCTTCCGATTATCTGCAGGCAATTCCCGAGGATAATCAATGAATACGAAGGCAGAAATGAGAAATCTCTCTCCTGTGCCTGTCCTGAGGTGGTTGATCTCCTGAGACTGGAAGGAGAGAAGCTACAGCTTTATTCATGGGAGGACAGCGGGGCCGTCGAAGAAGACATTCCTCTTAGGGAGATAAGAGAGGTGTTGCTTTCGATTCTAGCAACAAATGCTTTTTCCTTGAAGGACAGACTTCTGCTTGGATTGATCCTGTTGTCGGAATGCATGAAAAAGGATAGCATAACAAAGAAAACATTCGAAAACTATCACAAAGAGAAGTATCTGAATGCTCTGCTTCGGTTATGGAGAGAGGGGGAGCCGGATATGATTGATGCCTGTATGGAACAGAATGAATTATTTTTGGATATTACAGAGAATTATCGTAAAGAGGAATATTACAGAGGTTATCTGGAGCCTTTGGCTGAATATGCAGTGGAGTTGGATGTTCGGGAGATGGTCAAGATAAATCAGACTCTTGAAAGTGCATTCTCTGCTTATGACAGACTAATTGAACATAGTCTGCTGCTCAAAGTGTTTGGCGAGTGCATTGGCGACGAGATGGAAGATATCATGCAGGCTTTTCAGATGATAATCCTGGAATTTACTATGCTGAGACATACGATGTCATTGATTACATTGATGCGCGGAGCCTTTGATTATGAGAATATCCGTAATTTCATCGTGATCTATTCCAGAATAATCGGCAATAATCCGGATGGAATGAAGGAGTTCTTTCAGGATAGCTTTGAGGAAGGAAGCTGGGATCCATGGTACTTTTTATTACTTTTAAGTCAATAATCGGAGATAGAAAGGAAAACAACGAATGATTAACAGCGAGATACTGGAAATAAGAAAGCAAATGAAACATGAAAACTGCTCAATCACAAAAGTTAGCGGCTGTTATGTGGATGGTGAGAAGACGGTCAAGACTAATTTCACGGAGTCCTTCCTATGTCTGCCGGAGGAGGAGACCTTTAAATACTTTGAGATATTTAAGAAGACACTGTCGGGAGTTATCGGTAAAAACCTGATTAATATGGAATTCCCTTTGGAAACCGAATTCAATGGAGGGACACAGGAATTTTTACTTAAGCTAAGGGATAGTGAGTTAAAGGATGAGGCATTGCTGGAGGAATTCTATGAAAAAGTAATCCGGATGTATGATTATACCGGAAACTATCTGATACTTCTGGTTTATGCAGCATATGACATTCCCGGTAAGACCAACGATAAGCTGATGATGGAGGATGCCTCTGAGGAGGTATTCCGATACATACTTTGCTCCATCTGCCCTGTAAAGTTATCTAAGCCCGGACTAAGCTATAACGAGGAGATGAACCAGATTCAGAAAAGAATACAGGATTGGGTAGTAACCATGCCGGATCACGGTTTCCTGTTCCCCGCGTTTAATGATAGAAGTACGGACATTCACAGCGTATTATACTATGCCAAGGATTCGGAAGAGCTGCATGAGGATTTTGCCGATCAGCTGCTCGGCTGCCAGGTTCCGATGTCGGCGGGTGGACAGAAGGAGACCTTCCAGACGCTGATTAAAGAAACCCTCGGACAGGATTGTGAATATGAGATTGTTCGTAATATCCACGATAAATTAAATGATATTCTGGAAGAGCATAAGCTGAAAGAGATTGCAGAGCCTTTGATGTTAGACAAGACAGAGGTGAAGAGCCTTTTCGTGGAAAGCGGCGTGGAGGCGGAGCAGCTGGTGGAATTCGATCAGAATTATGATAAGATGGCTGGTGAGAATGTAGCTTTGCAGGCAGCAAATGTGATTAATACCCGAGTGTTCGAAGTGAAGACACCGGATGTCGTGATCAAGGTGAATCCGGAACGTACGGAGTTGGTTCAGACTAAGCTGGTAGACGGCAGAAGATGTATTGTGATAGAGATTACTGATCAGGTGGAGGTTAACGGTATTGCCGTGAAACCGACCTAAAGAAGGCACAGACATATGCGGAGATTGGGCTTAAATCAAGAATAATCATTGGATGAATAGGTACAAATGCTATAATTTACAGAGGATGATAGGAAGGGAAACTCATGAGTAAAGTAGTTTATGCAATAGCACAGATACAAACGCTGAGAGAGAATTTTGAAAAGAATCTCGAAAACCATATGAAGTATATTAAAGAAGCGGCAAGACAAAATGCTGGATTTATTCTTTTTCCTGAAATGTCACTAACAGGTTATGAGAGAGAATTGGCCGCAAACCAGAGTCTTGAAGCTGAAGATGAAAGATTAAATGTTCTTGAGCAGGCGGCCACTGACTATCAGATGGTTATCTCAGTAGGAGGTCCACTTCGGATCGATAACAGACTGTATATTGCTTCCTGGGTGTTTACACCGGAGGGAAAGCGGGAAATCTATATCAAGAGGTTTCTGCATCCCGGCGAGGAGTTGTTCTTTGAGAGCCGGGAGGATTATGCTCCGATGATCAAGTATCAGGGGGAAAGGATAGCCTTGGCAATATGCTTTGAACTTGAGGTGGACGAGCATATAAGAAGCGCAGTTGAAAGGGATGCAAGCATATATACCGCGAGCATTTTCTATTCTGATAATGGAACCTTGCATGGCTTGCAGCGCCTGCAGCAGCTGGCAAAGCATTATCATTTGCCTATCCTTATGTCTAATCACTGCGGTACCTGCTGGGGTATGAAAGCGGGAGGCTGTAGTAGCATCTGGTCCGCGGATGGAGAAATTGTCGCTTCGGCTGACGGCTTAACCCCTTCCCTTGTGATTGCAGAACAGACCGGGGATACCTGGCGCGGACGGGTATTACAATTCTGATTCTACAGGGATATTTCGCGGTGGAAGGGATAACTTCGCACAATAGATTCGAAATTTTGTACTTTTTATAGAAGAAACAGGAGGAATACTGATTGGAAAAGAGCTTGAAACTATACCTGAAATTATTTGCATCGACCTTTGTTCTCAGTGCTTTTACCTTTGGAGGAGGGTATGTCATCATTTCTTTGATGAGAAAGAAATTTGTTGATCAGTATCAATGGATCGAAGAAAATGAAATGTTGGATCTGACAGCGATTGCCCAGTCCTCTCCCGGCCCGATTGCAGTCAATGCTTCAATACTCATCGGATATCGTATGGCTGGAGTACCGGGAGCCCTCATTACAGTATTTGGTACGATATTGCCTCCAATGATTATCTTATCTGTCATTTCATTGGCTTATACTGCATTTCGGGATAGTGTTATGGTTGGTTATGCTCTTCGGGGAATGCAGGCAGGGGTCGCGGCGGTTATTATCGATGTTGTAATAAATATGGTGAGAGGAATTACAAAGCAGAAACATGTTCTTGCGATCCTTTTGATGCTTGCGGCTTTTGCTGCAACCTTTATCTTTGATGTCAGTGTAATCATCATCATACTGATCAGTGGAATATTGGGTGTGATCATAATGTATAGTGACAAAGGAAAGAGAGGTGGTGGGCAATGAATCTGCTAACACTATATTGGAGCTTTTTTCAGATTGGTCTGTTTAGTATCGGAGGAGGCTATGCGGCATTACCTTTGATACAGAATCAGGTAGTGAAGCTTCATGGATGGCTTACAATGTCAGAGTTTGCGGATGTCGTTACCATCTCCCAGATGACACCGGGCCCGATCGCAATCAATGCAGCATCCTTTGTTGGCATTAGGATGGCCGGAATACCGGGAGCGGTTGTCGCAACCATCGGCTGTATCACTCCATCTGTGATCATTTCTTTGATTTTGGCCTATATCTATTATAAATATCGTAATCTGACAGCAATACAAGGTGCGATGAACGGCTTACGTCCTGCCATAGTAGGTTTGATTTCAGCTGCCGGATTATCTCTGGTTCTGTTGGCTTTCTATAAGAATGGCAAGGCATCGCTCGATTTTCACGATTTGGATTTCCTTTCAATCGGCATATTCACAGTAGCATTGTTTGTTTTGAGAAAAATGAAAATAAACCAGATTGCAGTTATGATAGGTGCAGGGGTTTTGGGACTGTGCATCTATCCGTTTATAGCCTAAGAGTAAGATTTCTCAGGGGTCTTTGTGTAATGGTAATTGGTTAGAAGGTGAGCATATTGGCTTTCTATACCATACAAATTATGCAAAGATCCCTGTTTTTGATTCTTATAACAGGAGATCAACTGTAGAAACATCAGATAATTATTAATAAGTTTGTAATAAAAAATTCATAAATACAATATTACATAATCGGGCTAAATCCTTGTTTTATAAGAGTTTCAGGCCTTAATCCATACTTTCGAATAGGTAAGACTTGTGTCAAACACCAATATCTAGCTGTTGAACCCATGTTGCAACTATGTTACTGTAAGGGAGCAGCAGATAGACAACCTTAAGGAGCTACCCCTTAGAAAAGGAAAACTCCTTAAGACACGTACTTAGGAGGTACAAAATGAAAAAATTATTAGTAACATCAGTATGTACACTAGGGTTGACACTATTGGGCGCATTTGGCAATTATCAAAATTCTTTTGCATTATCAAATGAATTAGGTGCAATAAAAGGCACTACAAATGTAGAACAATCTATTACAAACAATGATTTGGCCAGTCTTCCCGACGAAAACAGTTCACTTGCTTTTGCAGCAGTGAAAGAAGATACGTCTAATTATATAAAGGCAGTACAAACAACAGCGAATGAAGCAAAGAGTACTGCACAAAAGAGTAATCAAGATAAAAGTAAGGGTACCAAGGTGAAAGGGGTATCGACTGAAAAACCGAACATGGTTTATAAGAATGTGAACCTTTCCAACTGTAAGAGCAAGAAGGATGTGGTCAAGAAGCTTAAAAAGAACGGTGTAAAAGGAATTACCATTTCCAATATTAATGATATTAAGGGCTTGAAGAACATTCTGGCTTATATTCAGAAAAACAACAAGAATACCAACAAGACCACTACTTCAACCACAAAATCTACACCTATCCAGACACCGACTCAGACTACGAAGCCTACACCTACCAAGACTCCGGCGCTGACCACGAAACCAGCACCTACGACAACACCTTCATCAGAATTGAGTAGCTATGCAGATCAGGTACTGAAGCTTGTAAATCAGGAGCGCGCTAAGGCAGGACTGCCGGCATTAACGACGAACAAGACATTACAGGCAGCGGCAAATAAGCGTGCGCAGGAGATCGTACAGTCCTTCTCCCATACAAGACCGGACGGATCAAGTACGTTTACAGTATTGGATGATTACGGAATTTCCTACCGGAGTGCAGGAGAGAATATAGCATATGGTCAGAGAACACCTGCTGACGTTATGAATGCCTGGATGAATTCTCCGGGACACAGAGCCAACATCCTGAAAGATGGCTTTGGAAAAGTGGGTATCGGTGTATATAAAGTAAATGGAACACTATACTGGACACAGGTATTCACGAACTAATTAGCCGCCTGAAAGCGCAGCAATTGCTTGGAAGCAGCAAAACCATCCCCGGTTTTGCTGCTTTTTTTAGTATGGGTATATGAAATACGGAGGATATCTTTGTGGTTAAAGTAATATAATTAGAATAAACAAGATGTTTTGAGGGATAGAAATGCCGGAAAAACAAACTCAGAAGGAAGAACGTTTGAAAGAATTTTTTGAAAGTCATAAAGGAATTACCTGGTCAGAAGCGGTCACCTTAGTTAATATCGGGCTGGATCGTGATTTTTATACCGAGGTCAGTCAGATTAAGACACCGAATAAGATAACTGTTTTGGTGAATAAGTACCGCCAGCTTCCCAGGGATTATATACCGGCTGATTTGGAGCAGATTTGTCCGCGGTATGCAGAAGGTGAGCTCAGCCTGAGGCAGGCAGCAAGAGTGGCATTTGAAGCTATGTGTCTGGAAGCGGATCGAGAGAATATCCTACTTCGTGCTGTTTCATCCTTCAGAAGCTATGAATATCAAAGACAGGTTTATTTTAAAAATTGGCAACAGCCAATACCTTTGGAGGAATATCAGAAGGAACGAGATAAGGTTTCTGCGCGTCCGGGCTTCAGCGAACATCAGACTGGTCTTGCAGTAGACATCAATGACCTCGAACCTACTTTTGAAATGACTCAGGAAAGCCAATGGCTGGCTGAAAATGCATATCGATTCGGATTTCTGTTGAGGTATCCTAAGGAGAAAGAATGGATTACCGGTTATGATTTTGAACCCTGGCATTATAGATATCTGGGTAAGGAGCTGACGGAGAAGGTATACTTCAGTGGATTAACCTATGATGAATATTTTGTAAGGTGCCCTGAGGAGTTCAGTTAAATTACCGGATCAAGGCAGTGTCCTATGTAAATTACATGGACGCTGCCTTTTATTACTGTTTTGGGAATGATTAAAAGGACTCGGTATTATATAACCGATAATATCCCTGCGGAAATCCACAGACGGGACAGATATTCGGGGCACAGACTCCGCTTAGAATATTCCCGCATTGCATGCAGATCCATAGCGTTTCTCTTGGTTTACAGAAAACTTCACCACGAAGAATTTCATTTCGTAAGGTAACAAAGTTCAGATTATGATTTAATTCAATGTTTGCAATACCGTTGAAAAGCGCTGCGATATCTTCATAACCTTCCTCTCTGGCTGTCACTGCGTATTCACGGTAAAGATCATTACCGACATAAGCCTCTAGCTCGGCACAGTATTCAAGATTAGTGACGGTGGGCGGCAGTTCCCCATTATTTAACCTCCTCCAGAAGATCCTTGCATGCTCTTTCTCATTTCTGGCGGTTACATCGAAAACCTCTCCTATCTCTATATAGCCCTCCTGCCTCGCTCTGTCGGCATACAACAGATATCTGGTGCATGCCACCTGCTCCAGCTGAAATGCATTTGTTATATTAGCATAGGTTTTGCTTTGCTGAAAGTCCATGATTCCTCCGAATGATACTTTCCTGTTGATAAATCATATGTAGAGCATAAATAGACTATTCTAAGATCTCACACGGAAGCAATTTTTGAACTGGAAATAATGTCTAGGTTATGCTAAAATGATGAATAAATAACGGAAAGAGAGGGTACTTATGATTGAGATTGTAGAAGCTAACATACTTGCGGATCAAATGAATCAGTTGATCTGCGGGAAAAGAATTTTAAGTGTCACAACCCTAGCCTCACCGCATAAATTCACCTTTTTTCATGGAGACCCCGAAAGCTATGACGGTTTATTGAAGGGGAAGACTGTCGGTAAAGCGTCACAGGTCGGAGGACAGCTTAAGCTGGAGATCGAAGACTTAATCTTTGTCTTTGGTGACGGAGTTGACTTACGATATCTTGCTGCGGATGCACAGCGTCCGGTAAAGCATCAGCTGATGATGGACTTCGAGGATGGCTCGTCCCTCTCCGGTTCTGTCCAGATGTATGGCTTTCTGATGTTGACCATAGAGAAAGAGTTTGATAATCCATACTATCTTGTGGCAAAAGAGAAGCCGTCTCCACTGACAGAACAGTTTGACTATCCATATTTTTTAGGTATCCTATCTGCTAAAGGAGCTGAGAAGTTAAGTGCTAAGGCGGTACTTGCGACGGAACAGCGAATTCCCGGACTGGGAAACGGAGTGCTTCAGGATATCCTTTATCATGCAGGGCTTCATCCGAAGAGGAAGGTAGGTACCTTTACTGATGTAGATAAGGAAAAGCTTTTTCTTTCCATAAAAGAGACTCTGGCAGATATGATTCGATGCGGAGGACGGGATACAGAGAAGGATTTATACGGTAATCAGGGAGGATATGTCACCAGACTTAGTAAGAAGACCGTAGGAAAGCCTTGTCCCGAATGTGGTCATATGATTCAAAAAGAAGCTTATCTTGGAGGCAGCATTTACTACTGTGACGGCTGCCAGCCTATGGTGAAGTAAAATAAGAGACTGTTCATATTAATAGTGTAAGTAATTTTGTGGGAGCAATGATACCCCCTTGAGAGTTTTACCTGTGCAAGTATGTGCCTGATAGGACATCCTTCTAATATAATAGGATGTCCTGGCACGACTGGAATAGGTAAAATTTCGAAAGGGGGTATCGTTGCTCCCACAAAATTTTAGAACATCTTAATATGAACAGCCTTTTATTATCAAGCATTCATTCTGGGGCGTGCCGGATCACAATCCGGTTTACGAACAGTATCGGTAGTCTGAGAAAGCTTCCATAAATAATAGCATTCTTCTCTGGACATATGATCAGCCAACAGAGGCATCAGTGTTCCGAGTACTTTGTTATCCATCTTCTGATCACGTAAGGTATCCAAAAACTCGCTAAAGCTCCTGATAGCCATAGCAGCCTGATCGTTCAAGCGATTGAGTGAAGGAAAACTCATAAGCTGTGTTCGAAGATAGCCGTTCATAAATAGTGCCTTGGAGTATAAGTCCTCAAATTGAAGCTCATACCGGCTAGCCAGATCAATCAGATCCTTTTCGGCAGGATCAAGCTGTGCCGTTATGGAAGCGGAATGGCCTACGGCATCGGAAAGCCAAAGCATATGATAGTGAAGAGGGTGGAGCAGAATGGGCTTGTGCTCGCGAAAAGCAACCAGTATCTGAAGAAATTCCTCCAGCTCATTTAACATATCATTAAAGAAAGTAGGTGGCAGATGGGATTTTAAATCCGAGTTCAAAGACATAGTGAGCAGTTCAAGTTTGAATTCTCTGAAACGATAGACCTCACTGTAAGCTTTACTCAACAGCTCTTCCAGCTCCTGAAGGGAAAGTGATTTTTGAGCATCGTTCAGTAGCTCATCGAACACCAGGATGAACTGTTGGGCTGTTAATATGTACTCGGACTCGGTCGGAGCTAGGGAAAGAAAAATAAAACGAGCATGATCTCCCATAATCTGCAACCAGAAGCGATTTTCAGATAGAAGAGAATCGGGATATGGCATGGTATCCAAGATCATACCTCCGGGTGGTGCATTATTAATCAATATATGCTTTGAATACTATGAATAGTATCAGATCATAGAATTGAATTAAGCACGGAAACCTCTGCCGATTATTTCACTGGTATTGGTAATCAGCAGGAAGGCACCGGCGTCCACCTGCTTGATATGCTTTCGAAGTTGGACTGCCTGGGAACGATTCATTACGGTAAGAATAATCTTCTTGTCCTTCTCCGTAAATGCCCCCTTAGCATCGAATACTGTTGCACTGCGGTGCAGTTCATTTAGGATGTAATCGCAGATCGGCTTAGGATTTTCGCTGATGATGGTGAAGTATTTATTCAGATTCAGATTCTCGATCACGTTATCAACCAGTGTGGATTTTAACAGCAGACCCAGGATCGAGAACAGTCCTGTAGTAATACCGAATACAGGGAATACAGCTACTGTGAGCAGGAAATCGGTGATCAGGAGTGAACGGCCAATATTGATACTCGTAAATTTCTTAAGAAGCATCGCAATAATATCGGTTCCTCCGGTAGAGCCGCCGATATTAAAAAGAAGTGCAGCACCAATCGAAGGCAGGATCACTGCAAAGGCGAGTTCAAGTGCGGGTTGATCCGTCAGCGGTCCATCCAAAGGAACAATTGCTTCCAACAACTTTAAAGTCAGCGAGAGCAGAAGACTTCCGTATACAGTACGATTACCGAAGCTTTTGCCAAGGAACAGATAACCAACGACTAAGAGAATACTATTAATAACTAATACAATGGTACCGGAGCTGATGCCGGGCATCAGTTTACTTAATATGATGGCGATACCTGTCACACCGCCGATAGAAAAATGATTGGGGAACTTAAAAAAGTAAACACCGACCACTACCAGCATAACGCCGGCGGTAATTAAAGCATAATCTTTAAGAGTTTGTATTATAGTATTGCGATTTTGGTCCAATTGAGGAATCCTCCTGCTTTTTTATTAATTCTAACATGATGCTTCTTCTTGGCATCCTAAAAATCAAAGAAGAACAGGGAATAAGCAGATGCTTATTTCGTAGTTCTTCAGGAGAAATTTGGTACTTTCAAATTTCTTTTCACATAGTTCATAGAAAATTATGATATTTTGTTACTAAAAAGTCAAGTGGGTAAAATAGTTGTTGCAATTAACAATTAAATCCATTATAATGACAATGTAATAAATATCGTATAGTGCATACAGTTGCACGAAAGGAGTTGTTTTCATGTCAGCATTCAGATCGGTGGTTTTAGACTAAAACTTCATATTGGGCAGAACGAAGCAGGATGGGAAGAAGACAACCCTGTCTGCGTGATGCCGCTTAAGTTCCCTTTCGTGAAAACTATGATTTATAGTGGCACACCTCAGGTGTGTTATTTTTATGTCCGCATAAAGCAGTTGGTTTCAGTCAGGCTGCTTTATGCGGTATTTTTATGCCCCAAATTATATTAGAAAGGATGAGATGAAAAATGAAAGAGAGCATTGTTAGGAGTTTAAATAGTAAGAGAAATGATAGAATACAAAGAATACAATTTGATTTGGAGGATTATTATGTTCGATATAAAGAATTATGGTTTTACAGGACAATATGAAGTGAATGGTAAGGAAGATGGCTGTATCCCGGCCAGAGTGACTGAGGTTCATAGAGAGATCTATAAGGTGGTATCGGAAAAAGGAGAAATTACAGCTCGAATCAAGGGTTCCTTTTATAAAGATACCGATACGGCAGAGGACTTTCCTGCCGTTGGAGATTTTGTGTTACTTCAATACAATGAGCTGGGCGATTCCAGGATTGTGAAGGTACTGCCCAGAAGTTCGAAATTTTCCCGTCCGGATTATTCCGGACATAATGCCAGCTATGTCAAAACCATTCTGGAGCAGGTTGTGGCAGCTAATTTTGATTATGTTTTTATTCTGGCATCCTTAAATTATGATTTTAATGTAAACCGCATTATGCGTTACATTACTGTAGCCTGGGAGAGCGGAGGAACACCGGTGGTTCTGCTGACAAAAGCAGATCTGGTAGAGGACTATGAGGAGCAGCAGAAGGAAGTTTTGTCACAGGCAATTGGTGTAAATGTTCATGTAATCAGTGCAGCCATGGGAGATGGTCTAAAGGAGCTAACCCCCTACTTAAAGCCCGGAAAGACTGTGGTGTTCCTCGGTTCCTCAGGCGTAGGGAAATCAACTCTGGTAAATGCTCTTGCGGGAGAGGAGCTGATGTATGTGAGTGAAATCCGTGAGGAAGACAGTAAGGGAAGACATACGACCACCCATAGACAGCTGCTTATGCTGAAGAACGGAGTCATGATTATTGATACTCCGGGTATGAGAGAGCTGGGTATGTGGGATATCGGAGAAGGACTGGGCGATGCCTTTTCTGATGTGGAGGACTTATTTCATCAGTGCCGTTTTTCGGATTGTACGCATAAGGGTGAGCCGGGTTGCGCTGTCCAGGCTGCCTTGAAGAACCATACACTGGAGCCTTCCAGGTGGAAAAACTATCTTCAACTGAAGAATGAGGCTAAATTCACGGAGAATAAGTCAGCTTACCTAAGGGAAAGGAAGGAATTTTTCAAAAAAATTGAGAAGGATGTCAGGGCCGGACAGAAGGCGAGAAAAAGATGAATCAGTGTATTATGGGAGGGAAGAATAGATGAACATTGTTAGATTTTCTGAGGAGCATATAGAACAAGCAATTAAGATAGCTATGGCAAATTATCGGATGGAAAGGCAGTTTGTTCCTGCATTACCGCAGGAGGAGAGACTTCCGATGAGGAGTCTTCTGCCGGATATGGAGCATTTCACGAAAGTTGGGTTGGGTGCAGCGATCGTGGAAAACCATCAGCTGTTAGGCTTTTGCTGTGGTTATAGTCCGCTAGAGGATGCCTTTGGTACGACCGGAGTCAGAGGAACCTTTGTTCCGATCCATGGTCATGGGGTAGCAACCCATATCATAGGCAAAGACAGAGACAGAATGTATTCCGGATTATATCAGGCAGTTGCTGAGAAGTGGGTAAAGGCAGGAATTGGAAGTCATGCCATTGCTCTTTACACTCATGATAAGACAGCGGTCAGCAGCTTTTTCTATCAAGGCTTCGGATTGCGTTGTATGGATTTGATCCGATCATTGGAGGAAGAACTGGAAGCAGTGCGAAATCCGTCTGTTATACGGGATATCAAGTATGAAGAGCTTAACAGGGAGGACTGGAAGAGATTATTAATGCTGCATAACGGTTTGCAGGAACATATCGGAGGCAGCCCTGTATTTATGCCTTTTCCGCTGATGGATGAGGAAGCGTTATACGAACATGCGGAGGAAGGGGTGCGTTACTTTGCTGCTTTCATTGAAGGGGACCCTGTAGCTTATATTAAGCTTGGCGAGACTGGAGAAAACTTTGTGACAGAGCATGCGGGTATGATGAATATCTGCGGAGCATACTGTCATCCGAAGTATAGGGGGATTGGAATTCACCATAACCTGTTGGCTTATATGATTGCTCTCCTTAAGAAGGAGGGATATCAACTTTTGGGGGTAGATTGCGAAAGCTTCAACCCTACGGCCCGTTCCTTTTGGACAAAGTATTTTACAGAATATACGCACAGCGTGGTCAGAAGAATTGATGATAAGGCAGTTGACATGGCTTACTGTTAATCGGCTCAACAGTAGAAAGCAATCTGCTATAAAAAGGGATATTGGTTCAGAGGGTATTGTCCGAGAGTTCTCGGATAATACCCTCTTTTTATAATATGCTCTAAAGGGGTTTTGAGCTGACACAAATTGGAAGCTGCTATTACGATGAGAAAGGGAACCTTCCACAATACCGTAACGTCTAATGGTTGTAAAGGAAAACGAAAGGAGGAAAACGAAAACATATTCATATTACGAAGGAAGAACAGATTGAAGTTGATATAGAGTGCTTCTTGCCGGGGATAGAAATAGGGTGACCGTCAGGAATGCAACAACAAACTAAAGTACAGACTATAGGAGGTAATCATTATGATAAGAAAGCATTTGATGAAAGCAGTGTTGTTGGGATTATGTATGGCGAGTTTGTCTACCGGCAATGCATATGCAATGGCAACCGTAAGTGTTGCACCGACAATGGGTACGGAGGAAATCTCACCGGAGCTTCAGAAACTATATGACAAGCAGAAAGAGATTGACAAGCTACTATTTGAGGAACATGCCAAGGATATTGAAAAGATGGGCTTTATCATCAGCAGCACTGGGGTTGTGGAGGACACAATTGAGATCAGTATCTCGCCTTATGAGGAGAAATTAGCAGATTATATTTATGAGCTGGTAGGTAAGGATAATATCAAGGTTACAGAGATGGATCAGAGCATCCTTTATGCTACAGGTGTTGCACCGGACCAGCCGGTTGCAGACACGACGGACGCTGAGGTTATTATGGATAAGGAAGATACTGCAGCGGCAGATGCTGATCTGGTGGATCCAATCAATGCAACGGACGAAGATGGAAAGATGGAGATTCAGATAGAAAGTGTTGGTAATCTGGATGATAAAGCAACAGGAGTAGGAGAGGTAAAGACGGTTTCGGCACCTGTTAACGATGATATTCGTACGGTATCTGCAACTGCAGCACAACAGGAATCTGTGTCAGCCCCGATCACTATCCTTGTGATTGCCGGTATCGCAGCATTGGTTGGTGGCACCGTGATTCTTTCCCTGAGAAAGAAGAACATGAAGTAATTTAGATTTTAGTTTCTGTTCTTAAGAAGAGGTCCTGAGTATGATGATAGTTCCATCATAGCAGGGCCTCTTTGCTGATTTGGGTTTAAATTCATAATATTTTGGAAAAGCTTATGTTGTATTTACATGGCTATGTGTTCATGGAAGACGATGTGTCATGGAAGGAGGGTAAGAGAATGCAGGTTAAGGAATATAATGAAGCTGGTTTATTCCTGAAGGATTATGAGGAGCATCTGAGAAAGAAGGAAGCAGTCAGTCAGCTACTCCTTTATCCTGCCTATAACAGTCTTTCCCCGGTGGAGAAGGGAAGGGAGATTTATGGAGCAGTGCTTCAGGAACAGGAGCCTGTCTTGTTGTTTTGTAATAAATTTGGTCATAGCCTGATTCTTCTGTCGCTACGGCAAGAGGATTCGACGGTTGCTGCAGTAACCCTGGCTGACTTTTTTAGCAGTAATCATATACAGATAACCGGAATTACCGGTCTTCAGGAGCTTTGTCAGAGCTTTATCGATCAGTATATGATGCTGGTTCAGTGCAATTTCCTTCAAATTCAGGAAACTGAAATCATGGAGATCAGGCAGGTGAACGAGCTGAAACCGGCATCGGGGCAACAAAGACTCGCAGATACTTCGGAAGCAAAGCTAGCCGCCGATTGGATGCTACGTTTTTGGATGGAGGCCAAGATGAGTGAATTGGATTACGAGGCTGCACTTGTTAAGGCCAGCAAACTGGTGGAGGAGAAAAAGCTCTATCTGTACGAGAATGAAGAGGGGGAAGCTGTATCCATGGCCGCAATCTGCAAGAAGCTGCTGAGTGGTATCATGATAACCTATATTTATACGCCTGAAGAGCATCGGGGCAAAGGATATGCCGCCTCCAATATTTATTATTTAAGCAAGTTTCTTTTGGGGCAGGGTTATGATTTTTGTACCTTACTTTCCGATAAGAAAAACCCTATTTTGAATCGGGCATATGAGAAGGTGGGTTATCATACACTTGAGGATGTCTATGAATATATATTACTTCAGCCTTAGGTATAAAGGATCAGACTTGCATTTGCTATAACCTGATAGTACAATATAATAAGAGCTATAAGGAGAAAGGAGGATTTTCTATGAGAACAATCAGATGGGGAATTATCGGTGCAGGCCATATAGCGGAAAAGTTTGCTATAGCACTGAATTCCTTAAAGGATACAGAATTAACGGCAATTGCTTCGAGAAGCGCAGATAAAGCATATGAATTTGCAGAACGTTTTCATGTAAGGAAAGCCTACGGAAGCTACGAGGAACTGGCGAAAGACAGTGATATCGATGTAATATATATTGCAACCCCGCATACAGAGCACCGAAAGCATGCATCCCTATGTATTACACATGGAAAGGCAGTATTGTGTGAAAAGCCCTTTACGGTGAATCATAGAGAAGCGGAAGTGCTTATCACTTTGGCAAAAGAACACAAGGTATTCTTGATGGAAGCCATGTGGACGAAATTTCTCCCGGTAACAAGAATGGTGAAACAGTGGATCGATGAAAATCGGATAGGAAAAGTAAAGTATATTCAGGCGTCTTTTGGCTTTCGTTCGGAATTTAATCCTCAAAGCCGCTTATATGATCCCCATCTTGCAGGAGGGGCTCTTCTGGATGTGGGTATCTATCCTATCAGCTATGCCACCTTCCTTTTAGGGAAGCTGCCGGATCAAGTGATCAGTTGTGCATCCATCGGTAAGACTAAGGTTGATGAGATGAACGTCATAGCTTTGCACTTTGAAGATGGTACACTGGCAGACTTAAGCTCAGCAATTTCTGCCAATACCGGTAATGATGCCGTGATTATAGGTGAAAAAGGAAGAATTGTTGTACCGACCTTTTGGACAGCTGAAAAAGCGGAATTATTTGATGAAGGAGGGAAAGTGGTTGAGTCATTTTCTCTGCCGTTTACTTCTAACGGCTTTGTCTATGAAGTAGAAGAAGTGAACAGATGTCTGAGGGAAGGAAAGCTGCAAAGTGATATCATTCCACATGAGACAACACTTGCGATTATGAAGCTTATGGATGGTATCCGTGCAGAATGGGGCCTGGTTTATCCTGTGGAATAGTTTCTTGCAAGGTGAATTTGTACTTATATAAATTCACAGATTTACATAAGAATGGAGATTGTTATGGGAGATAGTGAGTATAAGCTTTCCGGATATAGTTTCGGGGATTCTCATGATTATAAGGAAGCAAAGCGGGAATTGGAGAGCGTGGAGTATATCAGGGCCAATACTGATTTGAATGATATCAATAAGGTGCTGAAGCTGTATACCAAGCTGGTAGAGAGAAGAACTCTCAAATCCGTCGTAGGAATCGCTTTTATGATTGAACTTCGGAGCAGAATACTGTCAGCCGGGATTGTATCAGCAGATTCACTGCCAGGGATTAGGATTGAGAAATCAGATCAACCTATCCGTGTGTATGATAATGTTCTGGAGCATGAGCAGGAGAAAGCACATCTTGCAATGATAGATGATTATCGAATCAAGCTGAAGAATTCGAGGATTATCAGTGGCTTTCTGGTAGTAATCATTGTGGTGATGCTGTTGATTTCTATCTTTATGGACAGAAGTATGTATTCTATCTATGAGAATAAGGTCATTGATAAGTACGAAGCATGGCAGCAGGAGCTGGATGCCAGAGAAGCAGCATTGGAAGATAGGGAGAATGCTGTAAACAATGAAATTAATTCTGAGAAAGCGGAATAAATTTCACATTTTTTTCATAGTTCGATGCTACTATAAGAGAAAAGTGTGAAAATCATTCTGAAAGTACCAGAATTATTCTGAAGGATTCCATAATAGAAATCAAACGAATTCAAGAATTCGTCATGGAATTTCATTATGAACTTCTTCTTCAACTTCCAGCATTTACGCCTGAATCTGTCTGGTATGTTTCGAAATGTGAAGGAAAACATTTTCACACAATCAAATTATGGAGGTGCCAAATGGATAAGCCTAAGATCCTGGTTGTAGATGATGAAAGCAGAATGCGTAAGCTTGTGAAAGATTTTTTGGTGCGTAAAAATTTTGATGTGATAGAAGCAGAGAACGGAGAGCAGGCTATTGACATCTTCTTTTCAACAAAGGAGATCGCGTTGGTAATACTGGATATCATGATGCCCAAACTGGACGGATGGCAGGTGTGTAAGGAAATCAGGCAGTATTCCAAGGTACCGATCATTATGCTGACAGCAAAAAGTGATGAGAAGGATGAGCTGCAGGGCTTTGATCTCGGCGTAGATGAATATATCTCTAAACCCTTCAGTCCAAAGATACTGGTTGCAAGAGTAGAGGCTGTACTTCGAAGAACGCAACAGACTGACGAGGAAATACTGGAGGTAGGAGGCATCGTTCTCGATAAGAATGCCCATCTGGTAAAGATAGACGGTCAGGAGGTAGATTTAAGCTTTAAGGAATTCGAACTTCTGTCTTATTTTGTAACAAATCAGGGAGTAGCCCTTTCCAGAGAGAAGATTTTAAATAATGTATGGAACTATGACTATTTCGGGGATGCCAGAACGATCGATACCCATGTGAAGAAGCTTAGAAACAAGATGGGACCGAAGGGTGATTGTATTAAGACAATCTGGGGCTTAGGTTATAAATTTGAGGTGGATGCATGAAGCATTCCATTCGTTTTAGAATTACCCTGGTGCTTACAGCTATGGTTATCTTAACGATTTTAATCACCTGGGTGGTGAATAGAACCTTCCTGTCCGATTACTATGTGAAGACAAAAATGAATACCCTGGATAAGACGTTCAATGAAATAAATGCAATCTGTAAGAGTATGGATGAGGAAACAATTACTGAAAATGATACTGTGCATATGGAACAATTGGAGTCAAAATATTCGGTGGATATTTATGTATTTAACTCACATGGAGCATTTATCTTCCCGACTCGTGTCAATCTGGGGGATCGGGAATTTACTCAGATGATGACGATGCAAGCCGAATACATCGGTGGCTATATGAATCCGAATATTAAAGACCGAAAGGTTCTTAAGGAAACAAAGGATTACTATATTAATAGTTTGTATGACACGCAAAAGGATTCCAGTTATATTGATATGGTTGGATTAATCAATACAACCTTTGATGAACTTTCGACAAAGGCGGATCATGGTGAAGCAGCTGAAGATAGTGCAGATGCTGCAGAAAATGACAGAAATTTCAAGATTGTTCTGCTTCGGACTAATTTTGAGAGTATTGAAGAGAGTGTTGCCATTGCAAATAAATTTCTGGCTTATATCGGTATTGCTGCGGTTCTTCTTGGTTCCTTCGCTATGCTGATTATCAGTAAGAAATTTACGAAGCCGATTCTTGAGCTGTCAGGAATAGCAAAGAAGATGTCCGATCTGGATTTTGAAGTGAAATATAATGTGAAATCCAAAGATGAGATAGGAGAATTGGGAAATAGCATCAATACCCTGTCAGATAAACTCGAGAATACGATTCAAGAATTGAAGCAGGCGAATAATGAATTGGTGAATGACATTCAGAAGAAGACTGAAATTGATGAGATGCGCAAGGAATTCTTATCCAACGTATCACATGAGTTGAAAACGCCAATCTCTCTGATTCAGGGGTATGCCGAAGGCCTCAAAGAGAACATCAATGAAGATGCGGAAAGCCGTGATTTTTACTGCGAGGTAATCATGGATGAAGCGGACAAGATGAATAAGATGGTTAAGAAACTACTTAGCCTAAATGAGTTGGAGTTCGGTAATAATCAGGTGAACTTCGAACGCTTCGATATCGTGACATTGATCAGATCCGTATTAAGCTCAACAGAAATACTATTCAGACAAAAAGAAGTTACCCTGCATTTCGAACAGACTGGGCCGGTCTATGTATGGGCGGACGAATATCTGATAGAACAGGTGGTTACGAACTATATCAGTAATGCACTCAACCATGTCGACGGTCAGAAGATCATTGAGATAAAACTGATCCCGAGAGAGGATACGGTTCGAGTGGCAGTATTGAATACCGGCGAAACTATTCCGGAGGAGGATATCGATAAGATATGGATCAAATTCTATAAAGTGGATAAAGCAAGAACTAGAGAGTATGGAGGTAGCGGAATAGGACTTTCCATAGTAAAAGCGATCATGAATTCCCATAACCGGCAATGTGGTGTGATTAACCGTACTGTTGGTGTTGAATTTTGGTTTGAACTCGATGTAAAATCATAAATCATCATTAATCGCAGCCATCACTGTTTGATCAAAGTATGGCTGTGATTATTTTGTAATAAGGAAAACTTATCAAGCCTACCTATCATTGGCTTTCTGTGTGTTGATATAGGAGTAAGATGCTGATTCTAGTTGCAAAATTTGTGAAAAGTGATAATATGTTAAATGTACCACCCTGTATTCAAGGTACATGCTGCATATGATAGACATATACTGGAGGGACAATTGATGAAACGGGCAAGAATCTTAATCGTATTACTTCTTATGTTCAGCCTTACCGGATGCATCAAGGAATATTCTTACACGGAAGAGCAGAGTGATTCGGCAGCAGAATATATGGCAGGTAAGCTTTTAGAGCAGGATAAATATTATCATGAAGCCCTGCTTCCGATAGAAGAGGCTAGTGTAGAACCTACAGTAGCTGTTACACCAACGGGAGCTCCTATACAAAAAGCTGATACAAATCTATCTAGTACTGACGGAACTGTAACATCAGAGCCGAAGAAGGATTATACCCTATCAGAAGTAATAGGCGCAGATGATTTTGATTTACAGTATGAAGGATATGATATTACAGACGGTTATCCGGAGGAGACTACAGATTCTTATTTTACGGTTACTCCCAGACAGGGTAATCAGTTGGCTGTCGTAACCTTTCGATTAAAAAACGTGACAAGTAAAAAGAAGACCTTAAATCTGACCAAGGCGGATATTCAGTTCCAATTGGACATTAATGTCGGAACAGTATACGAGCCATCGCTCTCCCTAATTGAGAATGACCTGCAGTATATCGATATTTCTCTGAAGGGTAAGGAAGAAAAACAGGTTCTTTTAATATTCGAAATAAAGAAAGAGAAGGAAATATCGGATATCAACCTAATGGTTTCCCAAGGGGAGAAATCGGCAATTATTGTTTTGAAATAATTCAGAAGAAAGGCATGGGGCGGATTGTATGGGCTTTGTGGAGAGAAAGCGTATCAAGTTTTTTGGTTTACCTTTTACATTTACAAAATATGCTATTAATGAAGAAAAGATTACGATCACATCAGGTTTCCTGAGTATAACGGAGGACGACGCGCTGATGTATAAGATTCAGGATGTCAGATTAACAAGAAGTCTATCTGAAAGAATGTTTAAAATTGGAACCATTATATGCTATACGGGGGATACGACACATCCTGAGTTGATCCTGTATCATATCAAGCATTCCAGCGAAATCAAAGACTTCATTATGACATATTCTGAGGAAGCCAGAAGAAAGAGAAGGTCACTCCATACTCTGAACATCGATGCTGAAGAATTAGAAGAGGAAGAGCTGGAACAAATAAAATAAAGGATATTCTAACCTGCCTGTAGTACTGGCAGGTTTTTCTTTGAATGCAAGAATACTCAAGAAAAATCAAATCCAAAAATATCTAGAAAAAAGTTGATTTTTCTGCTTGACATTTTGCTTTCCAGCAGGTAAAATTAAACTCCACCGTTGATGAACGGCCACAACAGCAATAAAAGCAGCTAAGTAAAATCAAAAAAATAATAAAAAAGTGGTTGACATAATGCACGGTGTGTGTTAAACTAAAAAAGTTGACGGCAAACGTCAAACATCGATGAAAACAAGCTTCGATGAAAAATGAACCTTGATAATTGAACAGTGAAACAACCCTGAAAATTCTAAAAAAATGGAGTGTCACATGCACTCCAAAAATAGATTTTCATTATGATATATCGTAATGGTATGTCAACGAACCGTATTGATACGAAAGTATTGATACACCACAAAAACAGTAAAGACAGAATAGCTTGCAATTCTTAAGAATTGTGATAAGCCAAAGT
>JAEZOB010000025.1 GCA_023414355.1 Bacillota bacterium
CGTAAAGATACATTCGTTAAAGCACAGCCAGAATGCCAAAGACACGCGGTTGCGGTCACGCTTCACAACGCGCTCCATTACTTCCAAAGCGCCGGCGACGGTTTCGGGATTGTGCATGTCGCTCCACCACAGGCCGGGTTCTTCGCTGACCAGCAAACCAATCTCGTCCGCGATTTCCACAATGCGGCGGTTATGCGGATAGTGAACCAGACGCACAAAATTGCAGCCGGTGGACTTGATCATGCGCATATCTTTTTCCATCTGTGCCTCGGTCAGGGTATGGCCCTGATCGCCCCACATATCGTGGCGGCAGATGCCCTTGAGGAACAGAGGCTTGCCGTTGAGCACAAAGCGCTGGCCTTCGGCATGGAACTCTTTAAAGCCAACCTTCTGGGTCACAGAGTCATCACCAGCCGCTACATAAAGGGTATACAGATAGGGCATATCCGGGCTCCACAGGTTGGGTCTGTCCAATGTCATGGTCAGTACCGCTTTTCCATCGGCGGATACGCCTTGGACCTTAGCCACTTCAAAGCCCCACTTGTCCTTCAAAACAGCGGTTACTTCGGCATCGCCGCCGTCCAGTTCCACGGTTAGCTGAGCCGTGGCCTGGCCAAAATCATCGCTGAGCGTGGTGCGCCAGATGGTATCACTAATCATAATCTTATCGGTAGTCAGCAGATACACATCGCGAATGATACCGCCGTAGTTTTCCCAGCCTTCAGACGGGCCAAAAGCCAGATTCATATCCTGGATGTCGACACGCAACTCGTTGTCCTTTTCCTTGAGCAGTTCCGTGACTTCAAAACTATAGAAGCTGTAGGGAACCATGACCCCGATTTCCTTGCCATTCAAGGTGACTACGGCGCGGTAGGTGATGCCCTCAAAGCACAGGAAAGTGCGATCTGCATCCGCTTTTGAGTCAAAGGTACGTGTGCAAGTGGAGTCGCCAACGCAGATGGAAGAATAAGGAACCTTCACAAGACCCATGTCCTTACCGTTGATGGCGTACTTCCACATACCGTTGAGGAAATGCAGCTGGCGTTTCATGAGAATAGACACTCCTTTGTTTGATAATGGTGAAGTTAGCGTCTGATTCCTTGTGTTGCCTTGACTCATTGAAAGATCACAGGATCAGTCAGCGCCTTTCCGTATCATGAAGACCCCTGTAATACAACAAGAATCCGACACCCAGAAATGGTTCCGTACCGGTCCATTGGACAAATCAGTCTTTATTTGCTTAGTAGACGGGAGGTCAGGCCACGCAGATTATAAGCGGTCACATACTTTCCGATAGAGTACTTGATCTTATCCAGTACATAGCGGCGAGCTGGCACATTAGCGCTTTCAAGGTTATCCAGCAGCGCTTTTAGAGCGGAGGCAACCTTTTCGTCTTCAAAGGTGTAATGGCCGCTGATATCAGCAATCTGAGCCGTCAATTCGGCATCTTCCAGCACCTTGTCCACGCTGTACTTGCCCACTTCGCCAACCATCCACTTGCGCCAGCGGCCGGTTTCCACCGCAGCCTTGGGAAGAATGGTTTCTACATGACCGTGGCTGGCCAGCACACCAAGTTCGCACAGCTTCTTTTCCAACTTAGCTAGGCACAAGTAGGCACGGGTTTCTTCAACACCAAACTCGGGAGCCACGTTGGAGGATCCAACACCCAGCGCAGGATGCATCAGCAGAATATCATCGGGCAGATAGTCGCTATTGTGTTCCTTGAGTTCCATTGCGTTGCTGGCAGTAACAGCTGCCAGATGACGGGCGTTTTCGAAGGAATAGTGGCCTACGTTCTCGGTCAGGCGGGTTAGGGTACCAGTCTGGCCAACAATGAACTGGGGTTTGGGCAGACCCTTTTTCTCCAGCATGGTTATCAGCTTATTAATAAAGGCTTCAAAAGCATCAGTACTGGTCAGGCCTCCATTGGTTTCTTCGGTACCCACTTCGTAGCCCAGAGGACCGATGCCCTTTTCCACGCGGTAGGCTTCGATCTTTTCAATCAGTTCCACCGTGCGACGGAGCACAACATCCATCTCCACGCTGACGCCAACAGTGTGGGGATCCTTGGTGGGATCGATATGCAGCAGGTCAAAGCCGGCATCCACATCCGCCAGGTAAGATTCCAGGCCCAGTGCCATCGCCTTGTCTTCAATCAGTTGGGCATTGCGCTCTTCATCGCGCTGCCAGGGACCGCCATGATCGCGGCACACATAGTACAGACCGTCAAACCCTACTTTTTCGGCCATCTTGGCAATTGCATCGCAGAACTGCTGCTGATCCCAGTTGGACACGTAACCGCCGCCAAACTCCTGTTTATCAATCTGGTTGCGGCTAGCAATGAACATGATAGGGAAATCCTGCTCCTTGGCCAACTCCAGCGTGCCTTGCAGCAGCATAGGCGACATGGGGCCAATGCCCAACAGCGTGCTAAAACCGCTTTCTGCGCGAACCTCCTGTAGGCGCTTCACCATATCGGTGATGTTCATCTTATGATTCATTACCAAAAACCTTCTTTCAAGATGCTCCGAATAATCTTCTATTACAGTTGCAGCCAGGTTTTGTAGGGGGTCTTCTCGTAGGGAGTCAGCTTCAGCCATGCAGCGATCTCCAGCAGTTCAGCTTGATAATCGCCCTTAGAGATCGGATAATGGTGAGAAACGCCCTTAGACAGGATGGTATTGGTAAAATCAAGCGCGCTGATCTTTTCTGTATTGAGTTCCAGGTTGCCCACCCAGCCGCGGCTTCCGGCAAAACTGGTCTTCTGAGAAGGATCGATGATTTGCCCGCCGGCAATGAACATGGTATCCAGCTCAGCATTCAAGCGACCGATGGTGATGCGACCAGGGGCAAAGACCATGTCGCGGGCACAGCCGGTGCAGCACAGGCCACCGATATGGGCCTTGCCGGAGTAGTTCACGCCTAGCGCATAGCCAGCATCGGAGGCAAAGTTTGCGGCAGCGGGACCGCAGTGCCACATCAGCACGGTATCATCTTTTTGGTCAAAGCCGGACATATCCATCAGCATGGTGGGGGATTCGGACATTTCGGTCAGCATCAGCATGCCGATGGCGCTGATGGGGTCGCCTTCACAGGAGGTGGGGATGCCCTCGTCGTTCAGCTGGGCCACCACGGAGCATACTGAGTAGTCATACTTATCCTGGAACTTGGGCCAGCAGGACACAGCCAGCGCATCGTAGTGGTTCTTGGCCACAAACTCGCGATAGGCGCGCAGCAGGCGAGCATTGAGCATTTTGTGCTTCTTGCTTTCGCAGTGTACACCGCAGAGAGCAGCTTTTTCAAAGGCCTCGGCCATGTCGGCGATTTCACTTTCGGGATAGCTGTCCGCTAGAGAGGCGATGTCCTCAAACTCAGGCAGACGGTTGTATTCCAAGCCGGGGAACAGACGCAGCAACTTACGCTCGTCAAAGTACAGATCGTTAAAACCGGGAGCGATGCCACCGATGAGGGCCAGACGGGAGGTGCGGACGCGCTTGATAGCGCGCAGGGCACGGATGGTGACGGCCATGCGCTCGCCAAACAGCGGATCGCTGACCTCGCCAAAGAACCACTTTGCGGGATACTGCTCCACGTTGAAGTAGCTGCGATTGATGGCCTGATACATGTTGATGGAGCAGAAGGAGTTGAACTCGCAAACCTCGCCCTCTACATTCTCTTGGATGCCCCACCAGCCAACAGGATAGCCGGAGCTGACAAACATCTGCGCCAGCAGACCAGCGGAGAAACTGGTGCACTGGACCAGCAGCAAATCGGGTTTTACAGCGTCGATGGCCTTAAGGGCCTTTTTGGCGTCATCCGGAACGATGATCTGATCAGGATAAACATAGAGGTCTGCTTTCAAGGGCTTCAAAAAGGCCTTCAAATCATTGGTGGTCTTTGCATAACGCCCTTCTTTATCACCAAAGAAACTTTTTTGACTCAAACCTACGACTGCAACTTTAAAATCCATCACGTATTCCTCTCCTTCTCGAATAGGTTGTTGTACGATACAAGTGCCACGTTTATCTAAAGCACTTATCCAACTTTTGGACTACCTTTAAAGGTTTTCCTCACACATAGTTTACGATTGCTTCGTCCAAATCACAATGATTTAGTGTGCACATCTATAGTATATTTGTGCTCACAAACACAAAAACGGTCAGGCTTTCATTTCAGCATGGGACTCATCCGACACCGGGTGGTACAACAATTCCTGCAGGCCATAACAGTCAATGAACCTACAACATTTATCAAACCCCTAGATTCGATTAGCCCTTGACCGAGCCCAGCATGATGCCCTTGACAAAGTACTTTTGAATGAACGGATAGATACACAAAACAGGAACCATTGCAATAACGACCTTTGCGGCATTGAAGGTGGCTGAACCCATCTCAGCGCGGCGGCGCAGTTCCTCAGCCGTCAGGTTCGCAAGTGCCTTGGTATCAAAGGTCAGGCTGCGAATGTAGGTCATCAGAGGGTACTCGGAAGCGTCATCAATGTAAATCATTCCATTGAAATAGTCGTTCCAGTGCCACAGACCGCAGAATAGCGCCAGTGTAGCAATGGTAGCCACGCTGCATGGCAGGTAAATCTGGATGAGGGTGACCATGGGGGTTGCACCGTCCATACTGGCAGACTCTCGCAACTCCTTGGGTAGTCCGCGGAAATAGTTCATCATCAAAATGGTGTTGTACGTGGATACTGCACCGGGCACGGTAAGGGCCCAGATGGTATTGCGCATACCCAGTTTGGTAACCACCATGTAGGTAGGAATCAATCCGCCGTTAAACAGCATGGTGATGACGATAAACCACATGTAGATGTTGCGCATGGGGAATTCTTCAGTTTCCATGGACAGCGGGTATGCCATCAAAAACATCAGAATCATGGACATAGAAGTGCCCAGAATCACGCGCAGCACCGACACACCAAAGGAGCGGAAGAACGTAAGAT
>JAEZOB010000053.1 GCA_023414355.1 Bacillota bacterium
GTATAGGCTCCTACGATGGATATCAGCAAAATAATCGGAGCCAGGATGCCATAGGGTATTTGGGTCAGCTTGGCCCAAAGCCCCACCAGAGGAAGATTAAGAACCAGACACATCACATTGCCGATAAACATACTGGCGATGACCGCCCAGACAAAGTCCCCGTTCTGCTCGAACAGCAGGGGTCCTGGGGTAAGGCCGTAAATCATCAGTCCCCCCAGAAGAACCGCCAGGGGCGGGGAGGCCGGAATACCAAGAGCGAACAAGGGAATGAAACCGGCTGAGCTTGTGGCGTTATTGGCGGACTCAGGGGCGGCTACACCTTCGATGGCCCCTTTGCCGAACCGTTCCGGTGTTTTTGAACATTTTTTCTCTAAATCATAGGCCAAAAAGGTGGTTACCGCCGGGGAACACCCGGGCAATAATCCCATAAAGAAGCCCAGGGCACCGCCGCGGAAGATGGATTTGATACTTTGCTTTAAATCCTTTAGGCCTGGAAAAACCGAGCCGATATTGCCCATGGAGATGGCGATTTTCTTCTCCTCGATCCCGTTTAAGACTTCGCTGATGGCAAACAGGCCGATGACGACGCTGATCACATCCAGGCCGCCCCATAAGGGGGTATAGCCAAAGGTCAGCCGCGGCATATTGGTCATGGTTCCCAAGCCGATCAAGGAGAGCAGGTAGCCGAAAAATCCCATGGCCAAGGCTTTGCTTATGGATGCTCCCCCTAAGCTGACGACGATGGTCAGAGCCAGCAGCATCAGGGCAAAATACTCCGGCGGACCGAACTTAAGGGCCTGCTCGGCAAAAAGGGGGGCAAAAAAGGTCAGGGCAATGATCCCCATGATCCCGGCGATAAAGGAACCAATGGCCGCGATCCCCAGGGCCGGTCCTCCCCGTCCCTGCTGGGCCATGGGATAACCGTCGAGACAGGTGGGCACGGACGCCACCTCCCCGGGAATGTTTAAGAGAATCGCCGTGGAGGAGCCGCCATACATGGCTCCATAGTAGATTCCTGCTAGCATAATGATCGCCTGTGTGGGCGGCAGGACGGCGGTAAGGGGCAGCAGGATGGCAATGGCCGAGGTTGGACCTAAACCGGGCAGGACGCCGACCATGGTGCCGACAAAAGCGCCCAGGGCAGCCATCAGTATATTAGAGGGTTCCAAAGCCAAGGCAAATCCGGAGAACAACATTTGTAATGCTTCCATCTAAATACCCCCGTTAAAAAATAGTGATGAGCGGCTGTGGAAATGGGGTCTTCAGCCACATTACAAAGATTCCGTAAAAGACAATAATAAGCAGCGCCGAAAATACTGTACATCGCAGCCACCCATAATCACCGATGGTCCGGAATAAACCCAGGCCGATAATAAAGGTACTGGCCGGGTAGCCGATGACCTGCAATAACCCCCAATAAGCAAACACTAAACCCATGACGAACAGCATCTTTTTGCGCAGCTGTCCGGTGGGGAACTCCGCCTGTTCATCTCCCTGGGGCTTAAGCACAAAGAGGAACCGCCCCCCGAGGATAAGCAGTGCCACACCCAGAAAGCCGATAAATGTTTCGTCACCGACGATGGAGCGGCCAATATGCATAGGATACAGCCGGATCGCTTCATAAATGGCCATCCCGCCGATCACAAGGAAAAACCCACCGGCGATCCGGTCTGCCAGCAAATTCCTCATGGCTTCACACCTCCCCGGCAAGGTGTGAGGGGACATTGTGCTGCAGTTTTGCCTTTATGTTGTCTGTTCATAAACTACCTCCCCTACATTTTGAAATGAGTCTGTCCATTGGAGCTGAAGCTGCAGTTCTATCACCTTCCTGCGGTTGGATTGCTGAAACGGTTCGTTCGCTTAAGGGATTACATTCACAAGATTCCATTTGATTGTTCCCAATTATCTATACATGAATTATACTATAGTTAGTCCCCAGTGATAATTAGCGATTCAGAATGATTGATAAGCTTTAGCTATCAATCAAATGGAGGTGATCAGATGGAAATGCGGCAGCTTCGCTATTTCGATTCAGTCGTTAAATATGGAACCATGCGCGAGGCGGCAGCCAGGCTTTTTATAAGTGAACCCTCCATAAGCCAGCAAATCAATGAGCTGCAAAAAGAAATCGGGGTGCCCTTATTTGAGAAGCAGGGGCGAAAAATCGCTTTAACTGCGGAAGGCAAGCAGCTTTTGCCCTTAGTGCAGGCCATCCTGGAAGCGGTTGCCGAGCTGGAAACCGGTATTGCGGAAATACTGAATCCCGGCTCGGGACTGATCAAGCTTGGGGTCATTCCCATTACAAGGCTTGATTTGGTGCCTAAAAAGCTCATGGAATTCGTAAAAATTTATCCTGATATTTGTGTTGAACTGATTGAAAGCGGAACTTCGGAGATTATTGAGCGGCTGCTTAACGATACCATGGATGTTGCTTTGATCGCCGCCAACAGCAGAATAAAATCCCTGATGGAATTGTCGGGGATCAAATATAAAGTCGTCTCCAATGCCAATTCGGTGGCGGTGGTCTCCTGTTCACACCCTTTGGCAACGTATGATAAGATTTCCTTCAGCCAGCTTTTGAATGAGCGCATCATTTTGCGCCGTCAGGGGATTTACCGGGAAGAGATCGATAACTTTTTAGGGGATTCCGTAAAAAATGATGGGATCTATTCCACCGATACCTATGAAACCTCGATCAAACTGGTGGATTCCAATCTGGGCATTGCCATCGTGCCGGAAACCTTTATCAGCACCTATGGCCTAAATGAAGGCTCCAATATAAAAATACTTGTCCTGGATGACTTCCAGGTTTCCCTGGATATCTGCTTTATTTATAAGAAGCGAAATTATTATCCCTTGTTTCTCACCAATTTCATGCGGATCTTTACGGATACCAATGATTGATAAGGTTTTGGATACAAACATAGTTTGCCGGAAGCACTTCTTTTGCGAAGCACTTCCGGCAAATCCTTTGTCAGCACGCTTTCCCTGCCATTGTTTTAAAGATAATTATTTAAGATACCCCTTTTCCCTGAGATACTTTTCCGCACCTGGATGCAAAGGGAAGGGCAATCCTTGGGTCAGGTTATTTATGTCGATTTCCTTGGCCAGAGGATGGATTTTCACTAATTCGTCCAGGTTCTCCAGCACAAGTTGGGTAAAATTATAAATGGTCTCTTCATCTGTATTGGCCCGGGCTATGAAATAGGTGGGTGTTGCTGGTACAGTCACATCTTCCGTCTGGCCTTTATAAGTTCCTGCTTTCACCACGGCAGGATAAGCGGAGGGATCGATGGCCTTTTTAATGTTTTCAATCGCTTGGTCATTGACGGGCAATAAACGGATCGGCACATCAGCCTCGATGTTTTCCGCCTGGGGACAGGGAGCTCCTGACCAGAATTGAATGACGTCCACCGTTTTATCCTTGATCTGGTCGGCCATATCCGCATAGTTGGAAGAAATAAAGATATAATCCACGTTTTCCTGTTTACCATAGGCATCCAGGATCAGTTTGGTATACACTTGGGATGCTCCCATGAATGTAGCCATACGGGTTTTATTTTTAATGTCATCGAAGGATTTAATCTTGGAATCTGCTCGGACGGCAAATTGAGCTACAGCGGACGGTCCGGCGAATAAGGCTCTCATATCCTTGAAGGCGCCGTCTTTTTCGAAAGTGTACGTGCCATTGTAAAACATGGAGGCCACAAAGACGTTGGCCATGCCGATATCCGCGGTTTCCGCTTTTAGTCTGCGGACTGCTTCCGCGTCACCGGCCACCGTTTGATGGACTACTTTAATCGGCAGGCTGGAATCATCACTGATTTTACAGATACCTGTGGTCAAAAAGTATTTGTCACCGCCGGATGTGGACATGATCCGCAGTTGGGTGTTGGCAACCGGTTTTTGCTTGTCCTGGTCATTGCCGCTGCTGCCTGCACCACTGCCGCAGCCTGAAATGAGCATTAACACCATAGCCGTCAGCACCAAAACAGACACTGCCTTATTCATTTTTTTCATGGTAGACCCTCCTACACTATTTTTTACCTTGAGCTATTCACTTAAGACAACCCGGTCTTTTTGCTTAAACCGATAGTTTGCACCGACTATAAGGGCAAAACAGGCTATTCCCAGCAGATCGGTATACATTCCCGGGTAGATGAGGCTTATCCCCGCCAAAAACAGAATCACCCTCACCGGCCAATGTCTGATTGGGGTAAATGCATAGCCTTGGATTGCCATACAAATGGCCGTGGTGCCAATCACCGATGTAATGATGATGGGCAGTACGCTCCAACTCAGACCATGAATCAGGATGAGCTCCGGGTTGTAAACGAACATAAAGGGCAGCACAAACATGCAGGTGGCAATTTTAGCGGCAGTCCAGCCCGTCTTCATGGCATTGGCATTGGCAATGGCTGCGCCGGCATAGGCGGCCAGGGCCACCGGGGGCGTGACAAAGCTGATCACTCCGAAATACAGGACGAAAAGATGGGCGGCCATGGGCTCTACTCCCATGCTGACCAGGGCCGGGGCGATGAGAACGGCTAAAATCATGTAGCAGATCAAGGTGGGCAGTGCCATGCCCAGGATGATCGATGCCACCATGGTCAGGAGAAGCAAGGCCAGTTGATTGCCTGAAGCTAAGGATACCAGGATGCCTGAGAAATTGGGGCCAAGCCCTGTCAGATTGACGCAGCCCATAATGATTCCGGCTGTAGCACAGGCCATAGCGATTAATATGCAGCCCAGGCTTCCTTCTTTTAACATATTGAGATACTGTTTCAGGGATAAGCGGTTTTTCCAGTTCAAAAGGTTGATGATGATGCTGGCGGCAATGGTGATAACCCCCGCTCTTTGGGGAGAACTGCCGGTCATGATTAAATAGATCAGAATAACCAAGGGGATGATGTAGAACCAGCCTTCTTTGAGGGTTTTCTTCACAGGAACCAGGTTTTCCTTGGGAATCCCGCGCAATCGGGTTCTGGCTGCTTCCAAATCCACCATGATCAGTAAGGCCACATAATATAGAATAGCGGGCAGGGCGGCGGAAACACATACTTTGACATAGGGTACTCCCAATACTTCGGCCATGACAAAGGCGGCGGCGCCCATGACCGGGGGCATGATCTGTCCTCCCGTCGAGGCCGCTGCTTCAACCGCCCCGGCAAAATGGGGCTTATAGCCCAGTTTCTTCATCATGGGTATGGTGACCGCCCCGGTACTGAGCACATTGGCCACGGCACTGCCGGATATGCTGCCGAATAAGCCGCTGCTGATGATGGCGATCTTGGCCGGCCCTCCCCTTGCCCAGCCAATCAGGGAGCTGGAGAGATCCATAATAAACTGGCCGGTTCCGGTGCCCACCAGAAACTGGGCAACGACGATAAAGATCAGGAGCAGATTGGCGGACACGCCCAAAGCCACGCCGAAAATGCCCTCTAAGGAAATAAGCAGGGTGCTGGTGAGCATCTTGACATCGACGCCGGGATGGGCGAGAAAGGATGGCAAGTGCCTGCCGAATAATGCATAGACCAGGAACACCCCGGCCACGATGGTCATGGATTTTCCGACGACCCGTCTGGTTAATTCCAGGATCAGCACCACGGCAATGGCTCCAAAGATAAAATCCGCCCGGTTGGGAATGCCGATCCGGTCCGCAAAACTGCCGGCGCTGTTCAGTACATAGATACCTAAGGCTACACTGGTAAGGGCCAGCAGGAGGTCGATTGCATAAGCAATCTTATGGCCGGCCAGCTTTTTGGATGGGGGGAACAAGACGAAACCCAGTGCCAGGGCAAAGGTCAAGTGAATCCCACGGTAAACCAGCACATTCAGAACACCGAAAATGGTTGAGTAAATGGTGTAGAGGGTCCAGATCACAGCCAGGGCACCCACAACCAAAGCCACGCCTCCGGTCAGTGGTCTGCGTTTACCGTCTTCCGCTAAAGCTTCCAGATCTTTCTCGTCCATAGAGTCCAAGTCTTTTTCATCCTTTGTCATGCTTTGACTCCTTCCCATAGAATGGATCTTATTCGGAAATGATTTGATAGATGGGGGCGCCTTCACACTGGGCAGGCATTCTGACCCCGGTCAGTGCCGCGATGGTAGGAGCAACATCCGCCTGCCTGATCACCCGTTCCGTGACGCAGTTTTCCTTGATGCCGGGTCCGGCCGCCACAAAGAGGGGAGAAACGGAAGTACCGGCATACCCCCATTGGGTGGAAAGGGAATCGGCGTGGATCTTATTGAATCCTTCTTCGGTGAAATAAACGATATCCCCGCATTCAGGGCCGCCCATGCCGAAGTGGACGGCGTCTTTGTTGCGCACCGCTACGGAAATAACCCGGCGGCCGGTATGGGGATCACGGTAGTTATAGAGATCGGAAATAATCTGAGTCTCCAGTTCATACTTGTCCGCGGGCTCCACAATGCCATGGGGATTTCTGCCCTTCAGATTGATATAGATATGATCGCCGCGGATGGCGATAGCTCTGGTTTTGCTCCAGTCAATTTCTTTGGTATCCCTGCCCTTTTCATCTTTAACCATGGCGGTGTACCCTAATTCGGCCATGACAGGCACATTCACACCGTGGATTTCACCGAGAATCACCCCGTGGTACTCCTGGGTAAGCAGCCCATGGTCAGATGTGATGATCATTGTCCAGCCCTGATCAAGGAAGGGCAGGAATTTGCTCAGATAACGGTCGGTCTGGCAATAGGCTTCTTCCTGGTATTGCTGATAAGTAAGCTCATTGTTATCCTTCCATTCTTCCTGGTTGCAGGCGTAATGCCAGAAGTAATGCCCTACTCCGTCCAGGTTATGGAGATGGGAGAAGATGATGTCGTACTTGTTGTTCTTCATGAAATAGGTCAGACACTCTGCCTGCCAGTTGCAGTAATTTTCCCAGGAGGGGAGCATGGTTTCCCGCACCAGTATTTCGTTAGCACCGTTGACCCGGAAATTCACCGGCACATTGCCGATATTCTCCACAACTTCCCGGTACAGGCTTTTGGGGTGGAAGTAGTCATCACGGCCCACCTGGGAGGCATTGTTGATAATGAGATTGAATTTTGAGCCGTCTTCCGCCAGCTCCAGCACCTGATAATTGCGGTTGCAGGGGACGTTTTCACCCTGATCGTTTTTGACTGTGTCCCTGACATCGAACCGGATCTCCCCTCTTTTCAGGGTAAGGTAAGGATCGGTCTCTTTTTTGGATTTATAGAACTGAATCGAGTCATAAACACCTTGTTGGTTGGGCAGGATTAGGGCCGGGCGCCGTTCCAGGCCGCCGGAGACAAAGAAGGTAAATTCTTTGGCCCCTGCCGGTGCCTGGGCCCAGCCTGCGGCAGGCTTGATGGCCGCTTTGATGGTATCGCAGACCATATTGCCCAGGGCTTCGATTTCGCACTCATCCTGTTCAGTAATACTGAATTGAAAGCCTTTGGCGTGATTGCCGGCGGCAATGACTTTGCGGAAAACAGAAGTTTCCGCCTGGTCACCGTCTTCCATCAAATCGGCGGCGTTGTCAATAATACAGCCTTGGCCCTGAGCTACATGAGAGGTGTTGGGCAGGTATTGGCTGGAAGCAATTTTCTCCGAGCCGGTGATCACTTTGAGGAGATCCAGGAAGGGAATCCCGTTATTGATCCCCGAAGGCTGGGTGCCGTCAACCACATGGAGATTAGGGCTGTCGGAGGTCGGCGGCCAGGAGGAGCCGGGCCAGTGCCAGACTAAGGTTTTTTTGCCGGCTTCTTCGGCAAAGACGTTCCATAAAGGCTCGGCTTTGGATTGGCGGGAATCCAGATTGTAATACATTGTGTCAATATTCACAGGATCGGAGGCAAAAAAACAGGTGATGCCATGGGTGCCGGGATTGGCCCCTGTGGCCAGAGTTGTCCAGAGGGGCGGCGTCACCGTAGGCATTGCTCCCAAAAGTACTAAATCCTCTCTGGCCGACCCTCTTCCGGTAAATTCTTTCAAGGCAGGCATTTTTCCCTGGTCCATGAACTTCTTCGCCAGTCTGGGGTCAAAGCCGTCGACGCCGAGAACGATGACTTTGTCTGTTAATGCTTTTCGTTTCATGCTGAACCTCCTAATACTTAAGATTGGCAGGGTATCTGTCCATCCAGGTTAACTATATAATAGGACGGGGTTGGCGTGTAGCCATGAATAAGTTATGAAAACCGGTTTGGTTATATTAAAATCGATATAACCCGGCCCCCCTTTTTCTGGTACAATGGAGATATATAAGGGGCGCTGGGCTTTTCAGAGTAGGAGGTTTTTCTATGAGAATCGAATACCTGCACTATTTTATCGAGGTGGCCCGCTGCCGGTCGATCAACAAAGCCAGCAAAAATCTCCGCCTGACTCAAGCCAATCTGAGCAAGATGATGGCAGCACTGGAACGCCATTTCGCAACCCCGCTGTTTGAGCGCTCCAACCGGGGCATTACTTTGACCGAACATGGGAAACATGTGCTGGAATGGTCTCAAAAAGTGATGGCTGAGCAAACCCAGCTGATCCAGGCTTTTGCTGAAGATAAGACCCATCAAAACAGGCAGGGAAAGCTGACCATTCTTTGTCCGGCCAATATTGCCGGAGACAGCAATGCCAATGTGATCAATAAATTCACCGGCGAATATCCCAACCTCACGATCAGCTATCAGGAAATGGGCGTGCCGGAAATTATCAAGCAAGTCCATAAGAACAGGGACTATGTGGGAATCATCATGCTGATCGATCATATGTATAATGAGTTGATTACGGATGAGCTGTGCTACTATCCCATGCGAGACATCAAATTTGTGGTCTACTCCCATAAGGACAGCCGGTTTGCCAAGCAAGGATTTAAGAGTATTTCCCTCAAAGCCTTAAGCAAGGAACAATTGATTCTTTATAAACCCACCAGCCTCTCTCCCTCCCCTTTTGAAGATCTGTTTGACCAGTATGGTTTGGACAACATCAAATTTTCTGTCAGCAACTTATTTACCTTCTATGATATTTTGCAGAAAGGCCAGTACATCACTTTAGGCGCTGCCCGGCAAGCCAAGTTTTTCCCTAAGGTTTTGGACGGCTTGGTGACAACCCCGATTCGGGATAAAATCAACTGCCGGATCGGCATCCTGATTCACCGGGAAAATAAGGACAATGCCATGATTCAGCAATTCATCAGATTTTACAGCGAGTCTAAGTAAGACGCCCCTTTGGGCAGGTCCCAACAAGCAATTTTTTTGTGTCTTGGACGCAGGGCAAAATACAAAAAATAGGCAAGTGTCTTGACACCTGCCCTGCTTGCCGGTTAGCGGAAACAACGAAATAGCACACTATAGCGACCATAAAGCATTGTGAATATGAGAATAGGCTCCTTGTTCTAGTTTTCGTATAAGGCAGCTATCTCATGTATTCTGCGCTTCATTTCTGTGCGGATATGTAACGGCTCTAAACACTGGCATTTATTCCCAAAACCAAAAAGAATAGTGTAGTAGTATTCGTTCTCTATGAAAGGAAAACCAACAATGTAATGCTCATCACCGTCTGGCGAAAAGTGTTCATAAGTGCAATAATCAAGTACCCTGTCCATGATCGATTTATGAATACGAATTTTGATTTTTGTTTGCATAGTTTCTATCATATCAGTAAAATCCAGCTGTGGTTTTTGAAATTCTCGCAGCGTAAAAAACTCCTCTTGTATTTGCAGGTTAGACATGCGAAATAGCTTAAATAAGCGAAAATCATTCCTATTATAGCAATACCCTTGCAAATACCATTGGCTATTTTTCAGTACAAGCTGATATGGCTCGGCTGTTCGTACAGTTTTATTTCCATATCGATCTGAATATTCAAACGAAAGCAACCTGCTTTCCTGTAAAGCTGACTTGATCATTTCCAAATACGGTTGTATGTTCCTGTTGCCCATCCACGGACTTAAATCTATATATATTTGATTTGCTTTTATTTCAATATCCTTCGCTCTGTCAGCGGGGATAAAACTCTTTACTTTCGCAAGGGCATTTACCAGTTCGTCACCTCGTATCATGTTGGAAAGACTGGAAAGTCCCATCAAGATAGCAGAAAGGTCAGAAGTCGAAAAAACCTTTCTATCAATCTTATATTTCTGCATAATTTCAAAGCCGCCACCCACTCCCGATACCGAGCATACAGGAATACCTGCCATGTTGATCGTGTCTATGTCACGGTAGATTGTCCGGGGTGAAACTTCAAACATGTCTGCTAATTCCTGTGCGCCTATACGCTCTTTATCAAGGAGTATCAAAATTATACTAACAAGCCTGTCAACTTTCATCTGATAGCCACCTTTCAAAATATCTTATTCTCAATTATAGATTGTTGCCATACTGTTGTCAACGATTATAGAGTATAATGGAAAAGTAAACCAATCAATTAATCATTCAGGAGGAAGTATTATGCCTAAAAAGGCCTTAGTAATAATCGATATTCAAAATGATATAACAAAGAATTACAAGGATGTCATTGGAAACATTAATAAAGCTATTGATTGGGCAGTCGATAGTAATATTCATGTTATTTATATAAGACATGAAAATTTATCAGCCGGCACGAGAACTCTCAAACCCAATACATATGGGGCTGAATTAGCTTCAGACTTGAAAATAGTTTCAAATAGTATTTTTACAAAATACAAAGGAAATGTATTAAGCAGTGAAGAATTTACAGATTTTATTAGTAAGAATGAATTAAGTGATTTCTACATAGCAGGAGCAGATGCCGTTGCTTGTGTTAAATCAACCTGTTACAACTTATGCAAAGCAAATTATAGCGTTAGTGTCCTATCAGATTGCATTACCAGTTATGATAAAAGGAAAATTGAAGAAATGCTACGTTACTATGAAAGTAAAGGCAGTAAAATCATTCGTTTATATGACTTGTTACCTATCACAGCTTAGGCGCATAGGGTGAAAAAATTCCAAATGGGAGTTTACATCCGTATTAGTATAGAGTCAGCGAAATAGTAATACAGTGAAAAAGGAGGAAATTTATGTTTACCATCTATGTTTATGTTCTTGATACTTTAGCTGATTGGGAGCTGGGGTACGTTATTTCGGAGTTGAATTCCGGTCGTTTTTTCAAAAAGGGTGAGCCACGGGTAATGCTCAAAACGGTAAGTTATTCTAAAGAACCAATCAATACAATGGGCGGGATGACAATCGTGCCTAATTGCTTAATTGATGAAATTGTTATGAGTGAAACAAGCATGTTACTATTACCGGGCGCTGATACATGGAACGACCCAAAGCATGGCGCTATCATCGAAAAAGCAAGCGTATTTCTCTCTTTCGGTGCTACGGTATGTGCAATTTGTGGGGCTACTGCTGCACTTGCCAACTTTGGGTTATTAAATAATCGTCCACATACCAGTAATGGATCGGGATTTCTAGAAATGTTTTGTCCTGGTTATAAAGGACAAAGTTTTTATATTGACAAGCCCTCTGTAGCAGATCACAACCTTATTACTGCAGGTTCCACCGCAGGTTTGTTGTGGGCAAAACAAATCATTGAGCATTTAGGTGTTTTTCAATCCGATACACTAGAAGCCTGGTATGAATATTTTAAGACCGGTGAGTCCAAACATTTCTTTGCCCTCATGCAGACTTTGTCATCCTGCAATGAAAGCTGATCCATCTATGTCATAAAGATAGCGCCCATCATGAATGATTGGCGCTATCTTATGATTAACGTTATTTTATTTTTATTGTTTTATTTTTATTGCTTTATTTGTATTGCTTTATTTGTATTGCTTTATTTTTAATGCTTTAATCTTGACAGAACGGCCTCCGTAATTTTATCAGCATAATCTTCAATGTACTGATTCATATTGACACTACTGTAATTTGACGGCGAACCTAAATAACCTTGCGGTGATAGTTGCTTCAATTGACCGCCGAACATCCATGCTTCATAGTTATCACCAAGAGCCACGTCAGGCAATAGCTTTGCTTTTTCCGTATCCACCAGGTTTGGGTAAAAAGCATGAATAATTGCTGTTTCGATATCTCCGGCGTGCACGTCAGTTACTTCAGCTGTACTAATTCGTAGATCAGACTCCTTAATTTCATAAAAATAAGGTCCCTCTTTGGGAAATCCCAAAAAATCGGTCATAAAGCGATCATAAGGAAAACAAGCGGTGATTTGGAGTTGCTCACACGCATCCTTAAATGCTTTCACAGCTGTTACTTTGTGTTCAACATCGCCATGTCCGTTGACACAAAAGACTGTTTTAAACCCAAAGTCTTTCAGCGATGTCAGAATATCAAATAATAAAGCCTTCGCTGTATCCGGCCTGATACTAAATGACCCAATAAACCCACTTCCCGCCTGACATATCCCCCAGTAAAATGGCGGGGCGATTATCGTTTGAAATCCTTTATGCTCCAGTTTCTGTTTGACAGATAGGCAGTAAATATGTGCTGCGTAAATGTCTGTAGCCAGACACAGATGCGGGCCATGTTCCTCGATAACACCCATCGGTAGCAAAACAATCGCATTATTATCTGCTTGTTGTTTTATGTCTGGCCATTTCATATTTGCCATAGTGTTTGTAAAGATATTTTGAGAATATGTATCCTTCATATTTGAAGCTCCTATTTAACAAAGTATTAATAATCAACAAACAAAGACCACTCATGCTATTATTATACAATGTTTTATTATATAAAGATGCCAAACAACCTTCTCTATATTGTATAGATCAAACTTCGCTTTGCTGCTAGCTTGCACAACGTTTACAAACATTTTGCTGGTTTCTATCTTCCATTATTCTTGTCCACAATAATTTTACTCCTGTACGTTTGCACGCAGGGCAAGTGCCACGCCAGTTTGGAGTATTTTTCACATTCTTCCCTCTTTTAGGTTTTGACATATCATTACCTCTTATCTATATTTTGATAAAAGTAATTATATCCCTTTTATATCATTCTGCTGTTCATTTTCTGCCCAATTCTGCACAATTGAAATTCTAACCCATATCACACTGGTTCAGACTTTCATTATTCTCATTCTTTATTGGCAACCAGACTTCTGCACGCAATAACTTCTGATTTTCATCAATCCATGACTCTTTTTCGATCATAATATGATCTGCTATTTTGTAATCAGAGGAATATAACCAACTGGAGTATATATACGTCCATATCTTTGGTAAGCCTTCCATATGCTCTCCATGATAAGTAAACACTGCCCAGGTTGTCTTAGGTACATCAATCACAGTAAACGACTCATCTAATTCATGATCCGGTTTTTCCCATCCATACATGAAATGGGTCTTGCTCTCTTTATCCTTAAAATATATTCCGTGCAACAAATGAAACGGGTTACTATCACCAACCGGAAAACCTGCTGCTATATTGACGGCTGCATGACTTCCATTATTTATAACCCTTTCACCATAATCTCGAATAAAATCAAGCGCAAATTTATGTTCCATCGTTACAATGACGTCATCTTTACCAAACAATTGATAGGGCTCTGTTTTCTCAATTTTAAAGCCGATAATGTCATTCCCCTGTATTGAGATGTTTAAATAGATTGGAGAATAAATCCTAATCTCCTTCCCTTTATTACGAACCTCTGAGGGTGTCACTCCATGAAACAGCTGAAAAGCACGACTAAAGGAAGAATGTGATTCATAACGATATTTTAAAGCAATATCAATGATCTTCTCATTCGATTTCTGTATATCAAAACCTGCTAAAGTCATCCTTCTGCATCTGATATATTCTGCAATTGGTATTCCGGTTAAAAAAGAGAATAATCGTTGGAAATGAAACACAGAGATGCCCATACCCTTTGCGATTTCTTCATAATTGATGTCATCACATATATTTTTCTCTATCATCTTTATCGCGTTGTTAAATACCGTATTGATATCCATTTTGCCCTCTTTATTGTTATTTGGATACTCCCTTGACCAGAATTGTAACTTGGCTTTCAATGAGCATAGCTTGCATTTGCTCATCCTCAATCTTTTCCTGCACTAAAGTATTGATCAGTCCAAAAATAGCCGAAATTAAAACCATTGAGGCTATTTCTTCATTACGTATATCAAAGATGCCCACATCTTTTCCGGTACTTAAGACGTTTATCAAAAGTGCTCTGAGTCCGTTTGTCTCAGCATTGTTCTCCTTGAACAGGGATACATTCATCCCGCTCAACATTATGGCTTTGTACTGCTGTCGGTTTTCAAGCATTGCTGTCGCAAATTTCGTGAGACCCAGCTCAAGGGCTGCTTTTGGGTTCATCTTCTGAAGCTCCAAAGTCAGCATCGAATCGCATATTCTTTGGATGTTTTCGGTAATTATGAGTTTAATGATTTCATTTTTATCTTTGAAATAGTTGTAGATCACCCCTGGTGAGTACTCAATTCTGTCAGCGATTTCACGAATTGTCAGCTTTTCATAGCCTTTAGCAATAATAATATCACTGGCTGCATCAAATATTTTCTTCTTAATCTGTTCTCGCTCCGCAAGCCGTCTTTCTTTTATTCCCATGTCAACCTTCCTTTTTCATGAAGCTGAAATTGATCATAGTAATTATCAAAGCTATCAATGCAAAGGTTCCCATGATAGCCATCGTTCCAATACCATTTTCAGTTTTGGTTATCTGAAGCATTAAGCCTTTTGAAAAAACCGCCGTCATCATAAATACCAGAAACGCCGGTATGATCGTTCCTATGATATATGCCTCAACCTTTTTCCTGCAAAGTCTGATACCCATTACGAATGCCAATGGCAAAACAAAAGCGAGATCAATTGCCTGGGGGACCATTGTTGTACTCTGAGCAAGTTGGGTAGTGGGTATATTGTTAAATATCGCAGTTGGCATAATGGTTTTAAGCCAGGTAAGTGTCATAAAGGAAGATGCAGTAATCAGAAACCCACCTACAAGCTTATTTGGATAATTATCCTTGAATAGCTCCTTAACCTTCGTAGCATCGGTTCCTTTGAGTGTTATGAAAAACGTGTAAAAACATAGACCTAGTATGGCTACATAGCATATGTAAAGTCTGTTGTACATCGCATAGAAGGTATAGATTCCATAAGTAAACAGAAGGTAGAGAATGACTGCCATAAAAAATAGTCTTGCTTTAAGAATACCTTTTCTTGCGAATATAAAGGAAATTAGCAGGGACGGAAGTGCCAGAAACAGGTTGACCATATCATGAGGAATAACCTGATATACCTGTGTTACGGTATGCATCCTGTAAATGCCTCCGCCATATATTTTTACAACGTCACCGTAAATAGTCGTAAAATCGAATTCGTGTTTAAGATTGATGGATGTTATTCCAATTATCGTTGCAATAACAACCAGTACTATAATAAAGCTGACAAAGATGCTGACTGATTTCTTTTTCTCCATGTAAGAGCCCCTTTTCTTATTGTGCTTAATCCAGCGATATTTATATTCACAATCGCAATCGCCTGAACATTGTTCAGAATATCACCTTTGTTCATTATTGTCAACATCTAATCACTAGATTTATCATGGAGGATTATAAATTATCATCTTCTCCAGGCTTAAATAAAGCATTTCCGCTCTATCATTAAGGTCGCGTAACAGAGTTTGCGTATTTGCCTTTCTTTATCTCCTTGACAGTAGTTTAGCTTTATCTCAAAATCGTTCAACAACTTCTTGAAGCCAGGCCTTTTCCTGCTCATACAGATAAACATCATGCCGCATAAAAAACTTATTATATTCATATTGAGTGGCATCTTCTTTTGCTGACTCCAGATACTGCTTCATTCCAACGAGAGTATCATCAATTCGTTTAATAGCCTGTTTTGCGAACTTTACAATTTCCTTGTCTGAGCGTCTGATATTAAACTTTAAAGCAATTTTGAATCCAAAAAAATACGGAAACAGACCATAAAATGCCTCTTCCTGCATTTCATCAAAGCTTTTTTGCCCCTCAGCCGTAATCTTATAAATACTCTTTACCGGGAAAGCCCCCTCCTGTTCCTGCCTTATTTCCTGGATCAGATCATCTTTTTTAAGCTGCTTGATGGCGAAGTAAATTGACCCTGGTTTAAAATCAGTCCACTTATCAATCTGCATTTTTCCTAATTCATTTATAATATCATATCCGCTACCTTCACCTAACTTATCCAATGATCCTAGAACAACAAATTTCGATAGATTCATTCCTTCACCTCCTATTAACGTTATCTGTTAGAATGATAATCTATTAGAATATATTATGCAATATCAAATATCATATATTGACTATTCAAGTTATAATATATACTTAATTTCACAAATATTATTGGGAGAGATTTCTTTGAAAAGAAAAAAATACTGATTGGCTCATTTACAGGGATCATTAGTATAATCATTGTGTTATTTGTAAATATTGTATTGGTTCAAAAAATACACTTTATAAAAGTGCCTGAACACGTTTGACGGCATCAGTTGTTGATTTAATTCCAATCACGGGTATCGAGAGGTTTTTCTCAACCAAGGCTTTCTGAATCGCAGACACAAAAACGCCCTGCCCGCTTATTTCAGCGTCGTAATCAGATGTTGTATCAACGCCACAACTGGGGGAGCGATTGATGCCAACAATGCCGATTATCTCAAATCCATATTTAAGGTATTCTTCAATCTGCAACATGACTTGATCTACTAACGTCATAAGGCGTACAGATGCCGGAGCTTTTTGCATCTCTTTTCTAATGCGTGAATTTTCTACCACAACCGGGCTCTCAGCCCCGAAAATGTTGCCTCTGTCGAGCCCCAAACAACATAATTCCGGGCAAGGCATTTGAATCATTCCAACTTGTGCATCCATTAGCGCATGGATAACAGCCGCATTTGTACTAGGATAATCAGCCGTACCATCTGAAATGGAATTTTGATTTAGTACACAATGCGCAACAAATATAACCCGTTTGCTTCTGATATCTGTAAACATATCTCCTTTATCCTCACTTAACCCTGATTATTTTCGATTTACTGTCCACACCAGTTTCTGTTTGCCAGAGCTGCAACAATGCTTCACCTAACATGTCCAAGGATCCTAGAACAACAAATTTCGATAAATTCATTCCTTCTCCTTCTATTAACGTCATCTATTAGAATTATATACTAATAGATTTTTTTATGCAATATTAAATATTATATATTGACTATTCAAGTTTTAATATATATACTTAATACCACAAACACTATTGGGAGAGATTTCTTTGAAAAGAAAAAAAGTCCTTATTGGCTCATTTATCACACTTTTAGCATTAGCTGTAGTCCTTTTGGGGGTAATATTAACATATAAGTTTGTAAAAACTCAGGGAGTTATTGACTCCTATATTATTAACTCCGATAAGAATTCAAAGAAAGTTTTAATTGCTACACAGAAAAGTAATTTTAAAGATTCTGTAATGCAAAATGTAACTGCATACTATTCCGGGCAGCCTATATTTTTATCTGTTATCGATGTCACACAATTAAGAAAGGTCAAAGCGGATCCATGGGATATTATTATCATCTTCTCTACTATTGAGTCTAATAAACTCAATCCTGCTGCAGAGAAATTTATAAAAGATGAAAGGGACCATACCAAAATTTTTGTATTCAATACTGCGGATTCAGGCATGTGGAAAAATAGTACTGTTGGCATTGATTGTGTTACATCAGCATCGAAAAAAACAAATGTAGATAGATATTCTTCCGACATCATCAATGCCATCGGTAAATTGAAATAGGGACATATCGAGTGGGAATGGAGCGGAATAAGCAAAAAGATTTATTTCTATGGGCTATAATTTGATTCTAACAGCACGCAATAAAATAAATGGGAGGAAGAAATTGATGGGCAATCTTTTAGGTTTTAAGCATGTATTGAATTATGTGTGGTTTATACCCATTATATTTAGCATTCATGAATTTGAAGAATGGAATATTCTAAAGTGGTATAAGAAATATTATAAGAATTTACCTGAATCGACAAATACCAGTATCAGGATTCATATTGTAGCATTAAGCATAACATCCTTTTTTCTTACGTATCTGGCTTATGTACTGAATGGAACATTTCTATACAGCCTGCTTATAGCCTTTCTTTCGGCATTTATTTTTCTTAATGTATTTCAGCATATCATTTGGACTGTACAATTTAGAGCATATTCTCCTGGTTTAATTACAGGGATTATTAGTATCATCGTTGTGTTATTTGTAAATATTGAATTGGTTCTAAATACACATTTTAATCGTCTTTTTTATTTTATCATTGTTTTGACAATCCTACCAATTAGAGGCACTTTAAAAGTGAAAGGCGAGATGACTGCAGAAATAAGAAAAGTTCACAACTTTTTTATTAAAACAGAAAAAATATTACGGAGATTGTGCCTGTTAATCTCATCCAATTGGTAATTCTTGCTTTATTTGTGTATTTTATACAGATATTCTGAAAGGCATGGTAGTGTATGATTAATAAAAAAATTGTTACTATTTTTGTAGTATTTCTAGTGTTTGTAATAGTCTTCACGGCCGCAACAAGTGTCTGCTACTCGGACCCCCTCATCGATAAAGATAATGCAGATGATTCTTTAGATGCCTTATTGGTTAAATATGTTACAGACCAAAATGGACAAATTAACAGGAATGTAGTAATCAGTATTGAAGCACCTGCATACAAGTATTGTTACCGGAATGCCTGTGGCGTGGCTAGGGATGATACGAAAGAGCCAATGACTGTTGATCATCAGTTTTCTATCGCAAGTGTGACAAAAACAATGACAGCTACTGTAATTATGCAATTATGGGAGGAAGGTTCTTTAGGTAACAAGGGATTAGATACACCGTTAGCTGACTTAAGTATTTTCCCAATCGAGGTTATAAATTCACTACATAATATTGATGGAGTGTCCTATGGGAAAAGTATAACCATCAGGCATTTACTTAACCAGACCTCAGGTTTGAAAAACTATTTTGATGATGATAAAAATGGAGTTGGGGCGGATTACCCTGAACTGAGAGAATATGCACCTAATTCACTAAATGGTTTTACCGTCTTTGATAAGGAAAAAGGCTTACACAGTATGATGAACTATTTAAAAACCGGAAGGAAAACCGATACCGGATTTAAAAAGTTCTATCTTACATTTGAATGGTCTCCTTGGAATTATGATGCATGGAAGCAGAACAGCGAAAATAAAATGTCGGGATTACTGAACTATTACCTTTCAGGTGCAAACCAGACTTCTCTCTGGCAGCCCGGAAAAGATTTTCATTATTCCGATACCAATTACCTGCTTCTTGGCCTGGTCATCGAAAAGCTTACCGGCAAAAGCCTGCATGAAGCATTCCGGCAGCGTATTTTTGATCCGCTTAAAATGGATCATACCTATTTGCAGTATTCCAAAAAACCCGGTACTAAACCTTATGAGACGAAGCTTTCCGATAATTGGGGCTTTAACTATCCCCTTTATAGCAATGGAGTGAACTTTTCTTCCGACTGGGGCGGAGGAGGAGTTATTTCAACAGCTTCCGATTTAAACACATTCATAAGAGCTTTAGTAAAAGGAAAACTTTTTAGAAATACTGTTACTTTTAATGAAATGGTTCAAACTCCCGAAAACATAAATAGTCCTTATGCACTTGGAGTTGTTGTATGGCCATATGAGGATGGCTATATCATCTATCATAGCGGTGCCAATGGAACATGGATTGAATATAACTCTAAACTTGATATTTCTATTACAGGTACAGTAAACGACAGAGATCATTCATATAATTCGGACTTTTTAAGAAAAGATATTTATACGGTATTTTTGGAGAATGGGGTAAAATCAATCGCTTTAAAAAGTCTTGTAAGCAGCATAGGTTTTGAGTCAAGGATCCAAAATGCCCTGCCAATGCTAGAGACATCGACATTACTATTATCAATTTTTGTATTTGTTTACACTTTGATCTTGTGGTGCTTCGGACTCTTTTCAAAAAGGAAGAAAACAAATACCCAAGCATTGGTAATATTAACAAAATGGATTTCCATAGTTACTATAATACTAAATCTAATATTTATAATAAGCTTTGTTTTATGCATTATGGAAAAACCTTACCAAATGGCGTTTGGATTTACCACGCTTGTTCGTAATCTCCTGGTTTTGCCGGTTTTCTCCGTAAAACTTACTCTATGCATAATCCCATTAAGTATTATAATGTGGAAGTATAAGAATTTGAGTATACCCACCAAAATACACCATACTATCCTTTCAGCTTCATTTATAACTTATCTGTATATGCTTCATTATTTTTATGTTTTATAGCATCTACAAACGGCTTATATACTGAACTATTCAGAAACTACAAATCCTTAGTTATCAATACTACCGTCTCCACATGCCTACTCAAGAGGATTGGATTGATGATTACAAATCCATAGTCTGAATTTTCTTAATTCCAAGAAATGAACAAATAAGCCCGATCACAGCAATTATTGCCAAGAACTTAATTTCGTTACCAAAAAAAGTAGTTGCCGAGGTTCCTTGGTAAATTACAACTCCAATAATGACAGCACCTACAATTGTTACTTTAGATGATTTCGTAATTACATTTAAAATCAATGTAATAAACATGATGCAAGTAGTTAGTAAAGCATTTATTATAACGGATACAATAAAACTCGGAAATAAACTCATATCTACTGTACTTGATATAAACGGAGAAACATTATTAGCTGTTACAATTAATATCCCATGCATAATTGTTGAAATGCAAAAACTAATAAATACAAACTGAAAAATAAAAATATATTTGGCTAATGATATCTTCTTTCTTGAAATAGGATATGTAAATAAAAGATTTGTAGTTCGTGTCTTTATTTCCTCACTATAAAGTTTTGAAATTAGTACCGAACCACAAATAGTCCATGCGTACTTATTAAACAACATTGCATTACTTAATATAAATATGAAGCTACTATACTGTTCTGATCCATCATATTTACTTGTGAACGCATATAAAATAAAGATATATAGGCCTAAGAATACTAAAATTGCGAAAAATACACACGATAAATAATTGCATTTTTTCATTTCCAAATGTATTAACTTAAAAATACTCATTTAACTTCCTCCGACATTCTTTTTATAAAATAACTTTCTAATTCTTGATTATTTTTCATATCGCCAATCGATAATTCCTCCAATATTTTACCTTTATTAATAATTCCTACCCGGTCTGCAACAAGTTGAATTTCTGCCAGAATGTGGCTTGATATTAATATCGTAGTCCCCTGTTTTCTCTTTAATTGCAAAAGCAGATTTCTTATTTCTTGAATTCCCATTGGGTCAAGACCATTTATTGGTTCATCTAATATAAGTAGCTTAGGTTTATGTAACATAGCTCTTGCTAATCCCAGTCTCTGCTTCATGCCAAGTGAAAATTTTGAAACTTTTATATTACTTTTATTGGATAACGACACTGCTTCAAGCATATGGTCTATTTCATCAAAACCTGTATTCATATAGGAACAATGTAATTCTAAATTCTTTCTTGCTGTAAGGTTTTCATAAAATGAAGGGTACTCAATAATATTCCCTATATTTCTAAGAATTTTAAAGCTTTCCTTTTCCATACTTTTTCCCCAATATTCTATAGTCCCTGATGTCGCTCCTGACAATTGAACAAGAATTTTCATAATGGTTGTTTTACCTGCACCATTAGGTCCTAGAAGGCCATAAATCTCACCTTCTCTTATTGTCATATTTACATTCTTTAAAATTTCTGCTTTTTCGATCGTTTTACACAAGTTCGTTATCTTAATTATATCCATCTTACCCTCCTTCAATTACATAACCAATATTATTTATTCAACGTTGGATATCTATTATAGAGTATACGATTATATTTTACATTTATCAAGTACTATTTCTATATTTTTATTCTATTTCTAAAGTCAGACAGTTAAACAGAAAACGCACTCATAAATTCATTCTGAGTGCGTTCATCTTTATCAATTCACTTTATTTTGCAGACAGCATGTCTCCACGTGCCTTGAGTAGATAAAAAGATACCACTTGAGCCTGATGGTGTCTTGGCAGAAGTCTTAATTTCGATTCGCTTAGATATTATTTAAAAAATCCTTTATAGTTTTTGCAATTCCAATATGATTGGATATAACCGCTGGATGGAATCCATTTTGAAATATATATTTTTCTCCATATGGTACTTCTTTTAGAATTGAAATATACTCTTCTTCAATATCTTGTCTAATCATATCATCTGTATTGCTTGCAGTAAGTAATAACGGCATTTTTAGTTCTGATAATTTTTTATGAAACAAGGGAATCTGTTTTTTCACCAATTGCAACAAGCAATTCGTATCTTGATCGACAACACTTTCCCAATCACTTCCTTGACAAAAAATATAGAATTGTTTTGCTGTTTCATCTTGCTTAGAAATCCTGCGTCCTTTTAACAGTTTTTCTGCAAAATCAGGAGCCAAGGTTCTTCCATCAAAGCTGTCTGCAACAACCTTCTTTACTAAATCAGGCCTCTCTAAAGCAACATTAATGGCTACCCATGCACCGCCACTTGTTCCTAATAAATTTACATTTTTCAATGATAAAAATTTTATAAGGGCAATTGTTTGCATTGCCTCGTCAAACCATAACTCTAAAGGAAATTCCTCTAAACGTTGAGATTTACCATGACCTAAAAAATCCAGGGTAATAACCCTGTATTCATCGGAGTATAGCTTTATTATTGTTTCAAACATTTTAGATGAAGCAGTATTACCATGTAAAAGAATCAATGGCTCTCCATTGCCGTTTTCTTCATAATAAATTTTTTTATTATTAAATTTAAAATATGCCATTTTAAAATCCTCCTGCATTTATTTTTTAATTATATTCCTTTACGAAGACTCAAAGCCACCTCACACTTTTTTATAATAAAATGAGTGCCATAACAATTGCTATGACACTCAACAATAACTATCTATTATTTTTTTGTTGAAGAATAATTCGCTGTATACTTTTGGGAACTAAGTAGTATTTTTCTGACAACTCATCGAATGACATACCAGATTGATGATCTAGATATATGTCACGATTTCTGTCAGCAAGAATAGTCTTTACTGCTGTTTTGCTTCCCCATTTTTTTCGTGTGTTTTCCTTTCGAGGAATGTAAACTAATTCACCATCTATATATTTTTGAACTTCTTCAATTATCTCATTTGGCAAAATATCATTTGCTTTAAAGTAGCCCACTCTGCACCTCCTGATTAAATATAGGATTAGCAGTGGCTATTACATTCATCTATTCTATATTTAATTCGCTGTGCAATAGCCCTGCTATTAGCACTGTTTAGTTCCAACACCCATCATACACTCCACCTTTCGTTTCTGTTTCCTTAATATACTACTATATGGTTATGCTAAAAACAATATAGCAGTTATAGCACTTGGTCTTTTGCCTAAATATTAGCTCCATTTTCATTTCAAAACTACACCATGCTGTATTCAAACTCTACTTATTCTCGCCAGAACCACTACGAGTCATCAATACCACCGTCTCAACGTGGACGGTCTCGGGGAACATGTCGACCGTACACACCTTCTCTACCTGATATCCTTTCGCCTGAAGTATCTCTATATCTCTTGCTAACGAAGTGGGTTTGCAAGAGATATAGACGATCTTCTCCACTCCAAAGTCAATAATCTTGTCCAATGCCTTCGGGTGAATTCCATCCCTCGGTGGATCGAGGATGATGATATCCGGCTTATCCTGTAAGGAATCAACCACCTTCAGTACATCACCGGCGATGAATTCACAGTTATCGAGGCTATTCATGGCCGCATTTTCCCTGGCTGCTTCTACCGCTTCCTCCACAATCTCCACACCGGTCACCTTACCTGCCACAGGAGCCAGCAGCTGAGCAATCGTTCCGGTACCGCTGTAAAGGTCAAAGATACGCTTGTCCTTCGTCTCTCCGACGTATTCGCGAACCTTGGAGTATAGCACCTCAGCACCGAGGGAATTGGTCTGAAAGAAGGAGAAGGTAGATATTTTAAACCTCAGACCAAGCAGCTCCTCGAAGATGTAATCCCTGCCGTATAATACTACAGTCTTATCGCTCTTCACCACATCTGCCTGGCTATCATTATAGGTATGCAATATACCGGTAAGCTTTCCATTTAAGGGTAAAGCCAGTAAACGAGTCACAAGAGGCACAAATAAATCCTGTATCAGCTCCGGTTTCTCTTCGACCTCAGAAGCAGGTCTCTCTAATCTCTGTGTCTCCTGTATGATAAGCTCATTCTTCTTATTCGCCAGTTCTTCCTCCTGGGAGGTTGTAATGATATTCACTAGCAATTCTCCTGTCTTCACAGCTCTTCTGATCATGAGATGTCGCAGATAACCTTTGTGGGAAAGCTTATGAAAATAATCCGCTCCAAGCTCCGAACCATACTCTAATACACAGCTCAGGATTAAATTAAAGTCTTTATCCACAATTGCACAGTCATCCGTGGTGATAATATCATGAAAGCTACCCTTCTTGTGTAGGCCGAGAGCAAGAGGTCCATTCTTATATTCATCCCCGAAGGAGAATTCCATCTTGTTACGATATCCCCATTCCACCGGACTTCCCAGAATCCCTTCAAAGCTGTATTCTTTGCATACCTGATCGATGAGACGCTTCACCTGATCCCTCTTCATCTCAAGCTGGCTTTCATAGGCCATAGTCTGATAGCTGCAGCCTCCGCAGTCTCCGAAGCAATGACAAGCCTTATCCCTTACCTCAAGAGGAGATCTCTCCAGCACCTCCTTAAGATTACCTTCCGACTTCTCGCTTCTACTCTTACTGATAGCAAAGCTGACCTTTTGACCCGGTATTGCATTCTTTACGACGACTTTTCCTTCTTCGTGCTCTATGACACCCTTATTGGGGAAATCCACTCGTTTTACTACACCTTCATATAATTGACCTTTTTTCATTTATCTGTTCACATAATGCTGTAATCACTCAACCGATACAGTCGATTATGCTTTCCTCCTATCTATAAGAATAACATGACAGCTTGCCAGCACTTTTGCATCCATTCATAAACAGTACGCAATTTTCTCATCTATTACGACTCAATAATAAAAGTAACAATGGTACCTTCCGAACACATATATTATAAAAATGACTCGTTTACCGTATCATATTATAACGGGAAACGAGTCAAAAGTCTACCTCAGGTTCTTGATCCTCTTAGCCAGCTCTTCGATATGCCGCTCATCCGTACCGCAGCAGCCTCCAAGGATCTGAAAACCGTGTTGAGTATGTAATTTCATGATTTCTTCCGCCAGCTGGGCCGGTTCGGAACTGATGATCTCACAGCTGCCATCCAGTTCCTCGGGAGTTAGGGGTGATGCATTGGCTTGTATTCCCTTAAATCGCTTACTTACCAGCTCTGTCTGATTGAACTCCCAGGCAAGTGCCTTCCCGACATTGACCGGATGGACACAGTTCGTCATGTAGAAAATGGGTTTAATCTCAATTGAATTCTCAATTGTTTCGATGGCAGTATGGATCGTGGTTCCATCTATCATCCTTCCGTTGGTTCGTATCATAAGACTGATGATATAGGGTAAACCGGTTTCTGCCATAGCCTCAGCCATACCGATTGCCTCCGGCAGTGTCGGCATAATGGCAGCATAGAGAAAGTCAACTTTGGCCTTGGCAAATAGCTTAGCCTGCCAGGAATGATATTCATAGGCTTCGTTGACAGTCAGTGCTCCGGTACCCAGATAGGCATCTCCCTTACAGCCCATCATTCCACCGAGATAAAGCTCCGTATGTGCCGGATCCTTCACCATTGCTTCCTCTAGTAAATTCCGATAAAATTGAACATTATCGCTGATCAGCTCCTCTCCATAAGGAGAATTCATCACATTATCCCTGCTCGCCCTTCGCGTCGGAGTCATAACCATCATTGGCAATTGATATCTGGCGGCAATTTCAAGATACTGATTCGTAATCCTAGTAATTGCTTCCTTTGCATCTTCTCTGTAAATAAGGCTTGCATTTGCTACTTCGGAATCATACACGATACCATATTCATTCCTCAGACGAATTCCCAGTGCCCCTTCTGTCATAATCGTTCGTCCTGACTGATAACATTCCCTGAAATTCATAGTTTTTCTCCTATCTCCGCTTTATTTTAAGTCCTTCTGCTGATGTCGTGTCATCTCTGCTTATGCTCTTTATATCAGACCGATGTTCTCCGGTCTATGCATATTGTATCAGCGCTCTGGTCTTCTGTTTATGCGTTTCGTATCAATCCTCTGATCTCCTGCTCCAGCTTCTTCTCATTCTCGAGATTGATCTCCTTCATCCTATTCAGTTTTTCCAATACCTCCTGAACCTGATCTCTGACATTTCTGACGCTATCTAAGGATTCCTCAATCCTTGACTGCATGCACCAGTCAGCAATTAGTCCGTCAAAGAAGAAATCAGCGAATTTTCCGAATTCGTCCATCGAAAAGGTTATTCCATTATTAATTCTGACATCAGCAAGCTCAGTACGAAAGCCTGAAAGCTTTCTCTGGATAAGCTCAGCTTCTCCCTTGGCATCATCGATGTGGGAGTGCTTCGCTAAATCCGAGATCAGGCCGCCGCCCAGCAGATCAAAGGTTCCCCAACCCTCTGCACTATCCAGACTGTTCAAGGTCCGATTGATATGCTCCATGACTTCATTTCCTGCAACAATTGCTTCATCAAGCTCCTTCTGATTATTCTTCATACCAAGGAGCTGTGAGGATAGCTCCAGTAGCTTCTGTCCCATATCCGAATGGGAGGTCATAATTAATTCTCTCTTTTTCTCATATAAGCCGTCATATTCGCTCTGACAACTCTTATATTGCAGCAGCTCCTCACCCAGCTCTTTGATCCGGTCCTCGATCTGAGTGAGTTCGGCAGCTGCCTGATCATATTTCAAGGCCGCAGCCAAGGCTTCCTTCCGTTCCTCTTCTACCCGCTCCCCGAGCTTACCTAACATCATATAGAACAGGTGGGACAGGCTTTTTCTCTCCAACTGATCCACATCTGTATCTTCCTTCTCACGAACAGCTTGATATTCCTTCAGCTTAAACTTAAGCTTCTTCTGTTGATCCATCAAATCCTCCAGCATGGAGCAAAGCTTCCTACGGCGGCAGACCTTCTGCATCGCCTCCTCCAGCTGTCTGTTAATTTCCTCATACATCACTACTAACCTCCCAATCTTGGATCCTTCGATATGAACTCTATGGTATATTCCTTTACTTACTACGTATACATCAGTCTGGCAGGCTTGCCCTCCATACTGCATAGATTACATTATCTTTTTCACCGATTATAGTATATATGAGAAGAAATAGCATTAAAAAATGATGAAAATCTCAAAAATGTAAGAAAAATTTAATGAACTCCCGGTGCAAACAGATTAAATTAGCTGTAGCAGCTCCACAGCCCAGCGCATCGGACTGGCATAACTAATCATGCGTAACAGCCAGGGCATGGATTCTACAGCCACAAATGTTCCTCCAAACAGTGACATCAGCACAGCAAAGGAAGAAGCCAGGACTCCTGCCTGTACCTCACTCTTACTGATCAGGCAGATCACAACCGCAACCAGGGTAGCGAGTCCTGCTAACACCACAGCAAGAATACAAAACTCCGACAGACCCAAATGGAACTCCTTGGATAAGATCGACAACAACGCCATACAGATCAGCACCTGTGACAAAGTTATCGTGAAGACGGAGGCTATATGTCCTGCTATATATCCTGCTTTTGTGTTTTTCGCATACTGATATCTAAGATAGGTTCCTGATTGCTTATCTCGAATGATTAGGGATGCATATAAAACAGTGAAAACCATGAACAGGGTCAACAGCATCGTAATGCTCCGCTCTGTTTTCTGTAGTCCTTTCTGTTTTAAACCCTCCAGCATCAGCGGTTCACGATTAATCACCGCAGTCGTCACGGCTTTTTGCAGGAAAGCTATATACTTCTCGGGCTTGTAGGCTATGATCCGAAGGTCGCTTAGGGTCTCTCCCCGACAATCCAGTACCACCTGGTAATGCCCCGACATCAAATCCATATTCAGGCTTTCTTCCTTTGCCCTGTCATAGGTGATACCCCCCGATTGGTCAAGTACCTGATATAGGATTGCCCTGTAGTCTCCTTCTCCGGGTTCAGAAGTTCCTGGAAACTCCTCTGCTGACAATACTCCCACCCTGAGAGAGACCTCATCGAAATCGATCAACCCGAATAATGTACACAGTATTAACGGCAGCAGAAAAGTTATAGCAAAAAATGTCTTATGTCGAGAATACCTTTTTAGATTATTTTTCATAACCGGGAAGCACTCCATGGATATATTCCTCCTTTTTAAATAATAATATGGCCATCACAGTAAACCCAAGTCCAATGATCAAATAGACCAAGGCTGTCATCCATAGGAACCCCGCGTTACCATCATAGATGCAGCGGAATATGCTGCGGTTAATCCAGGTCAGCGGCGATAGTCTGATCGCAGTCTCCCAAGCAGGCTTCAGGCTCCCAAAGGGATAGAAGGACCCTGCCAGAATGCCTGCTGCCATGACCGGGATATTGATGATGTTCTTAACAAGAATGAAATTTTTAATACCATAACCGATAAACAGACCGACTCCACAGACAGCAAAGCTCAACAATGAAAGCAGTGCCAGTATATGCAGGAAATTATCCCTGATTGGCAGCTTCAATACCAGCATACTAAAGAGGAGCACCACCACATTGCAGCAGCTTAAGATAATTGTGCAGGATAACAGTCTGGATAGAATCAGTTGAAGCTTAGAGATCGGTGTAAATAAGAACCTCATGGCAGTTTTCTTATAGGCCTCCTCCTTGGCCGCATAAGCAGCTGTGATAATTGACAGCGCGATGCAAAAGGGAAGTGTCACGATACTGTAATATTGATAGCCGGTAAACCCATTCCCATAGCTTTCCGAGGACAGATAACCCAGTATCACGGTCAATATTATTGGGAAGATGATGTTATAACCGATAAAAAATCCATCCTTCGACCTTCGTCGTAAATCCTGCCTTAACAGGCATAAAAATGTATTCATAGGAATCTCCATTCCGCCGCACTCAGGCGGCATATCAAATAATGTTGTAGCCTGAAGAAGTTCAGAATGAGTTTCCTATGAAATTCATTCTGGAGTTCTTCTGTAATTGGAAGATAATTATGGTATTCTCTTAATTATCTTCAAATTATTCGTCCCGCAGCTCTGTCCCCGTCAGCATCAGAAAGATTTCTTCAAGATTACGACAGTTCTGCGCTTCATATTTCCCCTTGAACGCTTCTTTCTCCATATCCTCAAGCAGTTTTCCGTGATCCATCACAACGATACGGTTACAGATCGCTTCGATCTCCTCCATATAATGGGAAACATAGATGACAGAGGTTCCTCTGCTGTTTAGCATTTTGATTGACTCCATGATGTGATTTCTGGACTGCGGATCAATTCCTACCGTCGGCTCATCCATAATCAAAAGCTTTGGTGTATGTGCGATCGAGCAGGCAATATTCAGCCTTCTCTTCATACCTCCCGAGAACTTACTTGGCAGCTCGGCACGATGCTCCCACAGACCGACAAATTCCAGAGCTTCTCTGGCTCTCTGTTTCAGATCAGTACCCCTATGACCGTATAAGGAGCAGAAGAACTTTACATTGTCATAAGCACTGATATCTTCATAGACAGCAATGTCCTGAGGAACAACTCCGATGGAACGTTTGAACGCTTTCAGATTTTCCTCTGTCCTTTGATTTTGGAACAGGATATCACCCTCACCTTTCTCCTCCACATCAATCATCATCTTAATGGTAGTACTTTTTCCTGCTCCATTTGGCCCGATGAAGCCTAAAATATCCCCTTCTGTAACCTTAAAGTTAAGCTGATCCACTACTTTTTTCTCTCCGTAGCTTTTTGATAAATTCTTTACCTCCAATAATGCGTTCATACTGTTTCCTCCTTTTAGAATTATCCAATTTTATTTATTTTATATTATAATACTCAATGTTGGATATTTGGGTGAGAATATAGAGTTTACACTGCGGCTTTCCTCACGACAGGCAAACTCTTTCAATATGGCAAAAGCTTCCTTAGCTTTTAAATCCATCCTCTTATTACTCTTTAGACTATTTCTTCTTAATCTGATTCTCCAGCTCATAGATGATTTTATCCAGACTAACGACAGCATTTTCAGGATCTCTCATTATCTCATTCTTCAGCATCAATGCGTACTGCAGCCTCTGCTCTTCTTCGGAAATACTGCTCTTCTCCTCTATTCGGTTAAAATCTATCGTCTTAATAATCTGCTCTGTCCCGTGGCTGGCTTCAATATATTGGTCCAGATTGGCCAGCAGCTCTTCATGCCAGCGGATCTGAAAGGCGATGTTCTCAATCGTCATCTGAAAGCTAAGTCTGGACAACTCAGTTATTTCAGCACTACCCTTGATGTCATACCATTTCTCCCAATATTCCTTCTGCTCTCGCAGCTTAGCTATGTGCGCCATAATGCATATTTCAAGCTCTTCCCGAGATAAGGACCCAAGGATCGGATCTGTATAGAATTTAAAGGAACCGATATTCGCAATCGGTGTATCCATTGCTTCAAGCATCTGCCTACGGAGCTCTTCCCGGCCACTCTCGGTAATTTCATAGATCTTTCGCACCCTCGAACCGGTACGTTCCTCCCGAAGGACACGGATATGCTGATCCTTCTCAAGCTTAGTGAGCGCATAATAGATGGACCCGGATAATATCTTCGTCCACTGTTCGATATTCGAAACCTGAAGGAATTTCTGGATCTCATAGCCATGGGTCGGTTTCATATTCAAGTAGTACAGGATAAATGCACTGATCATTGGTTATCCTTCCTGACTGACAGTCTATATATTCTTTCTCAATTGTACCTCTGTTATCCAACGTTGAGTATATTATATATTCAACGTTGGATAATGTCAATGGCCTATTTGTAAGTTTTAAAACTTTACTCCTATTTGCCTGGTACTTTGTCTAACCTATTACAAACGCTCTTCAGTCTGCGGGAATCATTGATATGAACCACCTGATGTCTGGTAATTGGCATCAGAAGAATACCTGCCACATTCTTTCTTCCCCAGAAGTCCAGCAGCCAGACCGCCTCCGGGCGAGATGAGACACCGCCGGCTTCAGCGATTCTCCGGATACCCTTCTGAGGAACCTTTTGCTTTAAATCATCGAACTGCAAGCCTTCCAAAATCCCTTTGACTCTTCGACCCACCTCATTACGATACTGATATAGAGCATCCTTGTCCACCTCGTTGCTGAAGGCGAGGATTTCCTCATCTGTCATGGCATTCCCGGTATCAGTCACCATAGTATTCAGCAGCTTGTGCCAGGATTCCTCCAGAACTTGTTCGCAGCCTGCAATCAGGTAATTTGCCGTAAGATCCTCTATTCTTGTGATGTGCCAGATGTTCCAGGCAACCGTATCATCCTTAATCGTCGGCATTGTACGAAATGCTTTATCTGAAAGACCCTCCCAGAGCTCATCCATATAAGTCTGCTCTGTTCTACCGTATACCTCCCGACAATGCACCATCGAGTGCATCTGTAGGAGCTGCTCTCTCATCTCCTCAAAGCTCTCCTTCTTCTTGATTAGCTCCCGGAGTCTCGCCTGAATTGGATTCCAATCGATTCTGTCGTTTGCCATACCCTCAATCCCCCTTAACATTATGGATAGGTTTTCATGATGTGATACACTCTCATACCTGGGTTCTATGCTATCTTATGATTAGCTTGCGTCTGTCCGCTTACTTCTTCTTCTCAATCGGGATCCATACTTCGCTTCGATAATCCGCTGCATCTCCATCTCCTTCACTGTACCATTCGATTTCTGCACTTCCTGCATGCTCATAGCCTGAGGATGGGAACCATTCACTATAGACTCGCTTCCATACTGCCTGAATGGCATCCGGCATCGGACCCACACTTTCAAATATTACCCAGAGTCCTGCAGCGACCTTAAGCTCATCCATTCCCTCAGGAATTTCATTGTCAGTGGCACTGGCTACAAAGTAGTCAAATTCTGCCTCTCTGAAGTTAGCACAGATACCCATGACACCACTTGGCTCTCTATTCGACAGAGCCATAATTCTATCAAAGGAACCGTCCTGACATACTTCCTCCCAAATCTTCGGTACACGCGCAAAATTAGCTCCGCCTTTATTGGATATGGCTTCTTTCCTTCCTACGAAACGCATCATAGGTTTTTCTTCAATACGATACTTCATCTCTTTTCCTCCTTGAACGGATAAGTGAAAGGTAATTCTGGGAAAGGAGGATAGCGGCACCCCGTGCACCCTGACCATACTAGGTGCTATGCCATGCATATTAATGAATGCCCTGGTAAAGGCTGTCGGAGAATGATATCCATACTTCAGTGCAATATCGATGATCTTCTCCGAGCTGTTCAATAAATCAAAGGCTGCCAGTGTCATACGTCTCTGTCTGACATAATCACTTAGTCCCATCCCTGCAACAAAGGAGAACATCCTTTGAAAATGAAAGAGAGAGCAGCAGGAAATCTTCGCCGCCTCATTATAATCTATCTCATCATCCAGCCTCTCCTCGATATACTCGATTGCAGCATTCATATGATCCAACCAGTCCATGTCATCACCTCCCGATGAAGTAAAGTCTACACAATTACTATTTTCTAATCCTCTCTTTTCCTGTTCTGTTATGAGAGAAAAGAGTCCCGGCGTAGCCATTGATTGGTTCAGCCAAGACTCCATTATTCTATACTATAAATCATGAGCAAAGTATCAAAAGCTTCTGTGCGCTTTCCTCTATACTGTTTTTCTATTGTGCACAGCAGATTTGTACCAGCTTCGAGAAGGTAAACAGGTTATAGGTTGCTTCGGAATAACCGAAGGCATCGCCGATTGCCGCACTGTCCATACCTGCCGCACGTGCTGCATCAACACCTGATTTGGCGTCTTCCACCACCAGGCACAGCGAAGGACTTAGATTAAGGAATTCCGCTGCTTTTTGGAATACCTCAGGATCCGGCTTGGACTTCATAATATTATTGCCGTCGGAAATAGCGTCAAAATAATTATAGAGTCCGATCCGTTCCAAAATCAGTCTTGCATTTCTACTAGAGGAACCGATAGCCAGGTATAGGCCTCTTTTTCTAAGGTGATCTAAGGTGTCCTTTACCTCCTTGCTCAAATCATTTTCTGACATATCCTTTAAAAGCTCTTTATAGATTGCATTCTTCTCATCGGCCAGTGTTACCTTCTCCTCCTGCGTCAGAGGAGTACCCTGCCATCCTTCAAGGATAATTTCGAGGCTATCCATGCGGCTTACACCACGTAGTCTGTTATTGATTTTTTCATCAAAATAGACACCCATCTTGTCAGCCAGCTGCTTCCATGCCAGATAATGATAACGGTCGGTATGACAGATTACTCCATCCAGGTCAAATATAATTGCTTTATATTTCATCCTTAATCACCTTTCTATCCAATAATATCTATTTTTATGATATCACGTTAGGCTATTTTAGACAATATTTCGTTATAAATTTATGCATAATCTGTCCTTCAGTTCATAATCAACACCTTACACATGGATTTGCTTAGAAATTCCTCGTATTCAATGAGAGACGATAGCAATGGTTCAAGGGTCCGCTTCCTCTCCCAAGATCGAGTCCAGAGCTCAGTGCTCCTGTAAGATATTCCTTGGCAAGTGCGATACTTTTCGGGATATCGATGCCATGTGCAAGATTACAGGCAATCGCAGAAGACAGAGTGCAGCCTGTTCCATGAGTATTCGGATTATCGATACGAGGAGTCTCATACCAATATAATCCGCTCGGCTCATACAACAGATCATCGCTACTGCCGGTAAGATGGCCTCCCTTGATCAATATCGCTCCGTGATAATATTCAGCGATTTTTTCTGCAGCCTGTACCATCTCTGCCTTTGAATTCACGGTAATACCGCTTAGTACCTCTGCCTCCGGAATATTGGGCGTAATGACGTCTACGAGCGGCATCAGCCTCTTTGTAAGCAGCTCAACTGCATCGCCATCGATCAGCCTGCTTCCGCTGGTCGCTATCATGACCGGGTCAAGCACCACCTTTTTTGCTTGATATTGTATCAGCTTATCGGCAATCACCTCAATCGTCCGCCGATTGGAGACCATACCGATCTTTATGGCATCCGGACGAATATCTGTAAAAACCATATCCAGCTGTTCTGCCACAAACTCGGGACTCACCTCTAAAACTCCACTTACTCCGGTCGTGTTCTGAGCAGTAAGTGCAGTTATAACACTCATGGCATAAAGCTTATGAACCGTAATTGTTTTAATGTCTGCCTGAATTCCTGCTCCACCGCTGCAATCTGAGCCGGCAATTGATAAAATCGTTCTCATAGACATGCATCCTTTCTTAATTACAGGCTGCTTGCTCTTAGCATTTCAAGGAGCAGCTGCCTTACTCAATCCTCCTCGACTACCTGCCTGAGCAGATCAGCCAGTTCCTCCGTAGCCCTACCTATCTCCTTACTGGCAAAGATTGCGGACACCACAGCCACACCGACAATTCCGGTTCCCTTGAGCATGGTGATATTGTCCTTCGTAATTCCACCAATCGCAACTACCGGTATGGTTACCGCACTACAGATATCTTTCAAGGTCCGGAGTGCTACCTCATGAGCGTCGCTTTTCGTTGTGGTTGTGAAGACAGCTCCTGTACCGATGTAATCTGCTCCATTATCCTGTGCCCTGCGTGCCTCCTCTACCGTATGAGCGGATATTCCGATGATTTTATCATTCCCCAGTCTGGCTCTCGCATGACCAAGCTCCATGTCCTCCTGTCCGAGATGGACTCCTTCCGCTCCTATTGCAATCGCCACCTCAACATTATCGTTGATAATCAGTGGAACTCCATACTGCATCGTAATCTCATGAATCTCTTTGGCCAAAGCCACAAACTCTTCAAAGGGCATATCCTTTTCCCGAAGCTGTAGCAATGTAACTCCGCCCTCCAAAGCCTCCTTCACCTGTCTGACCAGACTGTCTCCGTTCAACCAGCTCCGATCAGTCACGGCATATAATAAATAGTCTTTTCTCTGCATCTGCATCTCCTATCTTTTGAACTGCTGTAACTCAGCTTTCCGTTCAAGTGTAGCTCCATCCAAGAGGCTCATATAATCAATCAGATAGGTACGGAAGGATCCCGTACCCTCACCTGCTTTCGACACCTTCTCATAGGCGAGTTCACCACATATTCCCATGGCACAGACCGCTGCCGCACAGGCCCTGGTCAGCTCCTTCGTATTGGCTGCACTATAAGCACCGAGTACTGAGGTAAGCATACATCCACTGCCTGTGATTCTACTCATCATAGGATGACCGTTTCGAATGATATATGCCATCTCTGCATCTGCAATGATATCAATCGCACCTGTAATCACGATTACCGCCTTTGTCCTCTGCGCCAACTCCATAGCAAAGGCAACCGTACTGTCCAGCGTATCCTCAGTGATACTATCGGCTACACTGGCATCCACACCCCGGCTTTCCGCAATCCTTTCCCCTTCTTTGTCTTCTCCCGCTTTGTCTTCTCCTGCTTCCATTTTTGATGTACTCAGTTGAGAAGCATCTTTCTCCATTATTTCCTGCATCACCCGAGATACCATCTTAATCTCACTGATGTTGCCTCGGATAACCCCAAAATCCAATTCCTTAAGCAGCAGCTTTGCGGTATCAGTACGAAGGGCTGAAGCTCCGATCCCAACCGGATCAAAGACAATCGGCCGTCCTGATTGATTGGCTTTCCTTCCTGCTGCCAGCATGGACAGAGTTGTCCGCTCATTCAGTGTACCGATATTGATTACCAGGGAGTTGCAGATCGCTACGATCTCCTCTACCTCCGAGATATCATCTGCCATGATCGGTGAACCTCCGCAGGCCAGCAGAATATTTGCACAGTCATTCACCGTCACATAATTCGTAATATTATGTACCAGCGGGGTCATTTCTCTTACATTATCAAGCATTTGTTTTAACATAGTGATCTCCTTATTATGTATTATTAAAATATCAAAAGGTCATGTCACCAATGGTGACATGATAATCTAACACAAGTAAGCTCTCGGAAAGTGAACTTTCCAGAGACTTTCTTGTGTTAGTTATCCTGCTGACATATCAGCAGGATCTTTTGCAACCTCATTCTGTGTCTCGCAAACAATGTCACCGTATCTCTACCTTCTCTCCATTTAAGATCAGATTCGTAGTTCTCATGGCGCACATCTTACCGCACATGGAACAGCTGTGCTTATCACTTGGCGGCATGCTTTCGAAATATTCTCTTGCCTTCTTCGGATCGATTGCACAGGAGAACATTTCTTCCCAGTCTATCCGTCTTCTGGCATCACTCATACGGTCATCTATTTCTCTGGCTCCCGGGATACCTTTGGCAATATCTGCTGCATGCGCTGCAATCTTCGAAGCGATGATTCCCTCCTTCATATCTGATAGATCAGGAAGTCTTAAGTGTTCTGCCGGAGTCACATAACACAGAAAATCCGCACCACTCATCGCTGCAATCGCTCCGCCGATGGCAGAGGTGATATGGTCATAGCCGGGTGCAATGTCAGTAACCAGCGGTCCCAATACATAGAAAGGAGCATTGTGGCAAAGCCTTTTCTGTAAGGTCATATTTGCTGCAATTTCATTCATCGCCATATGTCCCGGACCTTCCACCATCACCTGGACCTTCTTCTCCCATGCCCTTTCAGTAAGCTTCCCAAGCTCGATCAGCTCGGCGATCTGTCCCGCATCGGTACTGTCATGGATGCTTCCAGGTCGAAGCGCATCTCCCAGACTGATTGTTACATCATACTCACTTAGAATATCAAGAACCTCATTGTAATACTCGTAGAAGGGGTTCTCATTTCCCGTCATCTTCATCCAGGCAAATAATAAGGAGCCTCCCCTTGATACGATATTTGTCATTCTTTTCGTACTCAGGAAGCTCTCCACTGCTCTTTTATTGATCCCTGCATGGATGGTCATGAAATCCACTCCCTGTCTGGCATGCGCTTCCACTACCTTCAGAAAATCCTTAGCTTCGATATCCATCAGATCCTTTTCCAGATAACCGATGGCATCATACATGGGAACCGTGCCGATCATTGCAGGTGAGATAGCAATCAACTCTTCCCGAAAACGATTCGTCTTTCCGTAGTTACTTAAATCCATAATCGCTTCTGCTCCGAAATCCAAAGCAAGCTTTACCTTCTCCATTTCTTTGGAATAATCAGCGCAATCCCCCGATACTCCAAGATTCACATTGATTTTAGTCTTCAGACCCTCTCCGATTCCCTCCGGCTTTAAGGAATGATGTCTTTTATTCGCGGGGATTGCGATCGTTCCTGCTGCCACCCTGTCCCTGATCAGCTCGACACTTAATCCCTCCTTCGTAGCCACTTCCTGCATCTCTTTGGTGATCAGACCTTTTGCTGCTGCATCCATCTGCGTACTGTAATTCATTATGATCCATCCTTTCTACTGTGGTCCGGCTTTACCGACACACGAAACAAAAAATGGGATGTACCAAAATAGGTACATCCCACAATTAAGTGTATTCATGCACTTCCCTACGTTGGCATTATCCAAATCAGGTACGGTCGAAACTATTGTTTCCTCTCAGCCTGCACACAAGCTCCCGACGATATTCATTTTTTAACATTATAGTATTCTGAACGCACTCTGTCAACCTAAGCTTCCGAGTAGTCATAGTTGTATTGTTCAGTTTCGAGCATTCAGTATAATAATTGTTCTTTATACTCGTTATTCTATCGTTCAGCACATTAATAATTTCAATTACTCTCAGCTAGTCATTATCTTGAAAAATCGGTCTCACGGAGAAAGACATTACTGAGTATTTCCCAACTTCATCACCGTATCAGATGTTGCTCTGTCCATGTTCATCTGGGCCTGAGGATCAAATGCATTATAATATCCCTTATTCATCATATAAGTGGATACCTTGTCCTGCATATTGATCGCATCATCCAGATGCTTATGAAGCGCATTTCTAACCTCGGGTGTGGTAGTCTCAGAAATGGCTGCTGCATAATTCTTGATTGCACTCTTAGTTCCAAGCAGCAAATCCGTTGCAATAACCTGTTCCGTCATATCTCCCATACCTGCCATGTTTTGAATAATTCCTGCCATAACCTCACCTTCCTTTCTGTTACTTAGCTCACAGGTTTGTACCAAATTAACCTACGGTTGCTTTTGAAGCCGGCTGAAATGCTGTACCTGCACCAACCATCAGATTATTCAGTTCCTGAATATGCTCCTTGGCAGTATTAAAATCCTGCTGCAGAATGCTCTTCAGTTCATCATCCTTAACCAAAGCCGACATTGTCGCCGCTTTGGTAGCACAGACATTCTTAAAGGTTACAAGCTCGTGCAGTTCCAGTGCCTCATGAGGCGCAATAGTATTCCCGATTCTCATAATTTCACCTCCGATAAATCAATCACTGATACAGACCTGTCTTCTATTCGAATTACAACTACTTAATCATTATCTTCAAATAAAAGAGGTTCTATGCGGATGCAAAATTATTAAGAATTGGAAATTTAATTATTTAATCCTTCCACGATAGCCCCGTAAGTTATCTGGACGACCGTATCCTCTTCGACAAGAAAGGTCAGCTTAGACTCACCCTTCTTATATACATAAGCGGTTCCCTCCTGAGTATAATCCTCTCCGTAGGCAGCAAGAAGCTCCTCTAGGGATGAACCGAGATAAATCCCCTGAGCTGTGGATACAGTATCATCCTGAAAATTGACATACGACACAAAATCCCGGCCTCCCTGGGGATAGGTTCCGAGCTCAAAGCTTTGATAGTAATACTGCTTATCCAGTCCCTGGAAAGCACAGCTGGCTGCTTCAAAATATTCCACCGGATCACCGAGTGCCTTTACAATCGGTGCTGCATCTACATTCATGGGAATGACTGTCTTACCATACTCAAAACTAAATCCTTCTTTGGCTCCGATCTCATCCGCCGGGTTATCATTGTCCCTGGTATCGGCGACGGCTATCTGCGTGGTACCATCCGTATTCTTAAGCCCCGGATCGGAAGCCTTACCACAACCTATGAAGAGCGTTATGATGCATAGGAATAACCCTAATTTTCTCATTTCATCATCCTTCCTGTAAACTTACTCATAACTGTTACTTCGTTCTTCCCAGTCCCCTTATTCTTAACCTGTCCCCTTATTCTTACGTGTCACCATATTCTTAACCTGTCCACCTATTCTTAACCTGTTATTCTTCCTTATACTTCTTATCTATACTTCTTATCTATACTTCTGTATCAATGTCTTTCATTTTTGACATTATTCCATCTATAGAAACTCATTTTTCCATTTAAATCAGTGCTTATGCATCATTACTCCTGATCAGCTACCTGAGCTACGACACCACAGCTCTTTAGATATCCATATTCCTTCAGTTCCCCCTCCTGCTCCTTTCGCATTGCTTCATAGAAGGCCACCTTCTTATCCCATAATACGGTATACTTCTTATCTCCTCTATGATCCGCCACCGAGAACTCCTTGCTGAGTATTTTCCCGAAGTATCCGGTGAACTTCTCTGCACCGTTTAGGTTGAGATGAAGACCGCCATCAAAGGTATCTGTATTATAATCAATCCCCATCTTCTCTACATCCTCCAAGAAATTAATATAGGTCAGATCATTTACCTTCGCATACTCTGACATCTGTCTATCCCATTCCTCATACCAATATGGATAGACACTGGGTGATTTGATCAGGATGAGCTTGATCTTCTTCTCCTGACAGAGCTTCGTGATACGATCAAGGTAAGCATATGCATTGTCTCCAAACCGGTAATCAGAAAGCTTCTTCCCCTTCGGGACCAGATCAACAGGCTTACTATCCACCCGCATCAGATAGCCGTTGTGTGATAGGGTATCCTTATGGAACAGATACTTAAGGTCCTCTCCGGTCAGTTCATTCCATCTGGAATGATACCGCAGTAGTGGAAACAGATAAGTAATCAACGCTTCTCCCTTAGTTTGAGATGCTTCGATTGCTCTAAGCTTTGATGCGGACAGCTTCATACCGTCCAGTGTCAAGCGATTATAGGCTTCCTTCTGCGGTTCGTTGTATTTCATTGCAAGAACATTGAAGACAACTACCTTTGGCTTTTCATAATTCAAGGTATCTTCTAGCAAATAGTAGGACTGCCAGACCAGCTGCTGGGCACTGCCTCTGATGTAACTGGTTATTCCGTATTCCTCCCACAGTGCCACAGGTGAGATGTTGGAGAACACCTCACAGTCACCGATAAAAATCACATCATGAAGCTTTTTCTCCTTATAATATTCTTCCACAAGATTACCTTCATGGATGGAGGACATATATTTGGGTTTCAGTAACGCCTGCAGAAGGGCGAGAATGATGAGGAGCATCGCCACCGCAGCAATATTGATGATTATCTTCTTCATTTTATGAACCTTTCCTTACAGAGTTCCTATCCGGAAATACATTCGGGAGGTCTCCCCCCACTACATAGTTATGGTGTCTTCCTCCGACAGCTCAAAACTGACTATAGATGAACTGGCTGGCATCATAACCGACCCCATAAGCGCCAAAGATCAAAATACTTAACATTAGAAGGAAGCAAGAAGCATAGCGAAGAGGTAAAGGCTTCTGTGCCAGCATTTCGCGAACACTTCCTGATCTTCCGAACAAGCTTGCCGTAAGCAGAATTAACACCGATAGAGTCAAAACCAGATAATCAGCAGAGCTTAAACCCAGCTGCATCAATCCGCCTTGAAGCAGCACTTTCAGATCCCCTCTCGTAAAGATCGTTCCAACCATACGAAAGGTGGTGCCGACATCCCGGTAACAATCAAAGGTACGCAAAAAGCTCATGAGCCAGAAGGTTCGAACAACCTCAAGCAGGCGATACCAGAAGGATTGCTTTACATGAAACTTCGCATGAAATCTGTCATACAGAGGGGTACATTCCTGCGACACTAAAATCACCAGACAGTTTCCCAAACCCCAGACGATGAAGTTCCAGGCAGCCCCATGCCAGATCCCAGTGACGAACCAGACAATGATAGAGGCGATATAGATGGATATTCTTCTTCCAAGCCAATCCCCACCCCTCCTCTTACAGCCTCTCGACAGATCAAGCATTGTCTTGCTGACCGAGATCGGGTAAAACATGTATTCCCTGAACCAGCTGCTTAAGGAAATATGCCACCTGCGCCAGTATTCTGCAATCGATTTTGAGAAGTAAGGTCGTAGGAAATTCTCCTGCATCCGGATTCCCAGAACCTCCGCTATTCCAATGGTAATATCTATTCCACCGGTAAAATCAGCATACAGGGTAATTGCATAGAAAAACATGCCTACCAGTACAAAAGCCCCCTGATACTGATCCGGATTCCCCACAATAGTATTAACTGCAACCAGAAGACGGTCAGCTATGACCAGCTTCTTAAAATATCCCCATAGAATCCTCTGCAAGCCAAAGGATACATTTCTCCCGCAAAAGGAATGTTCGGAATACAGAGTCTTACTCAGATCATCAAAACGGCTGATCGGGCCCTGGATCAGCTGCGGAAAGAAGGATATGAACAGGGCCAATCTTGCTATGTTCCTTTCATAAGGATATTTCTCTCTATATACATCGATGAGATACCCCATCGTCTGAAAGGTATAAAAGGAAATGCCCAGCGGCAATACTAAGCCAATCAGAGACATCGGTTTGGCATGGAACAGCTTCAGTAATCCATTGGCATTACTTATGGCAAAGTCAGTATATTTCATAACCGCCAGAATACCGAAATTAAGCACCATGCAGAGGCTCATCCATTTTCTCTGCCTTCTCTTCATCCGTGCTTTATAAGCCTTCCGTTCCTCTCTATCCATAGAAGACTTATATTCCTTCAAATATAAAGCCTGAACGGTCTGAAGAAGATTCAGTCTCCGACTGACCAGATAGGTAGTTACCGTGGTAACCAGGATATAGATAAGATACTTAAATCCTGCAAAGCTATAGAACAGATAGCTCGACGCAAGGAGCAGGATCCATTGAAAGCGCTTCGGAATAATATAATATACTACGAATAAGACAAGTATGAACAAGATAAACCGATAAGATGTAAAAAGCATAAATTCACCCCATCCTGTTACTCTTCCATCAGCCGCTCGACCATGGCATAAAGAGCTCTCGCAGAATTAAAATTCTTGGGAACGATTTCTTCCACCGGAATAGTTATGTCAAACTCATCGCTGATATCTGTAACGATGGATACGATATCAAAGGAATCAAGTATCTTGTCATCAATCAGGGTTTCGCAGTCTTCAAAATCCACCTCCGGGTGTAATCCGCTTAAAATCTCCAGTATAGTCTCCATCTTTACCTCCATTCGTGCTCTGCACGATCAATCATATTCAACCGATGCTAACAATTCTCAGTCTTTTCCAATCCATTTCCGGTCTGTTTCCTGCCGAGCTTTTTCTTTTTGTCTAATTCCCTTTCAGCTTTTTCTATTAGATCCTTTTCTTTTTGACCCTTCTTCCTCTGATAGTGTTCCTTCAGCAGCAGGCGGTTGATCTTTCCATTCGATGTCAGAGGCATACTTTCCAGTGGTTCTATGACATTCGGAAGCATATATCTTGGCAGCTTCTCCTTCAGAATATTCGCCACTTCAGCCGCAGTCAGAGTACTGACATAATAAAGGACAATTTTCTTCTTCTCCGTATCAAAGATTGCACAGGCACTTTTCATAGCATCAATTGCACCGGCTGCATTCTCAATCTCACCCAGTTCAATTCTGTGTCCCATATGCTTGATCTGATTGTCCTTACGGGAAACGAACATCAACTCGCCCCGGGAATTGTATCTCCCGATATCACCGGTTCTGTAGATTAACTCAGGATATGCAGAATTCAGCGGATTCTGTACAAATACTTCATTTGTCTTCTCAAAGTTCCGATAATAACCAAGTGTAAGCGCCGTACCTCGGATGCAGATCTCTCCCTCCTTACCGGATTCCGGAACCTGATTATGCTCATCTAGCAGCAGAATCTCTGTATTTCTAAAAGGCTGCCCGATCGGAATTGTCTCCTCAAGCTCAAATTCCCGATTCACTTCATAATAACAGGACATACCTGTTGCCTCGGTCGGTCCGTACAGATTAATAAAACGGGTATTCGGAAGATGCTTTTTCCATAACCGGTATTGCTTGATCGGAAGCACCTCACTGCCAAAGGCAACTGTATGAAGGTACTGTGGAATCAACTTTTCCAGAGTACCAAAAGCAGAAATCATCGTCAGTGCGGATACTACCCAGCAGATTGTATTGATCTTATGTTCGTTTAAGAATTCCACCAGTTGAAGCGGAAAAGAAAACAAGTTCTTTGGAATGATGTAGGCGGTAGCACCGAATTTCAGCACAGGATAAAGCTCCTTCAGGCAGGCATCCACGGTAAATGGTGTCTGGTTGCCGAATATCGTATCCCCATTCACTATCAACACCTCTGACAGGTTATCGATATAATCGATGACTGAGCGGTGACATGCCACCACTCCCTTGGGTATTCCGGTGGAACCGGAGGTAAATACGATATAGATGGGGTCCATATCAATCTGCCTGTCGCGAATTGTATTGAGCACAGCATCCTCGGGCTTTTGCCGAAGCATTTCCTGATATCGATATACCTTCCCCTGAAAAGAAAAATCCGTTAGCTTACTCTCGGTAGTCTCCTCGCAAATTACAGCTCTCGGCTTTAAGCTTTCAAATATCAATTCTATCCGATGCTTTGGCATCTCTTCGTCAATCGGAACATAGTAGCAGCCGGAATAGATGACACCATAAAATGCAGCGATGGTGCAGGGATGCTTTTCCATGAATACTACAATCGGCTCCCTCGAGTAGCCCTCGCTATGAAGGAAGGTTCCGATTGCCCTGGATCGTACATAAACCTCCCGAAAGGTAATCGCTGTTTTTTCGTCCGCGTATGCTATCTTTTCCGGCACCTTGTCAACAATCTGTTCCAAGTACTCCATCACATTTCTCTGCATCGTCACTTACCATTCCTTACTGCTCATTTTGTTATTAAAGAATTATACTCTTCCTTCAGCTTCGCTTCACAGAGTATGACGGACCGCATTGCGAGAACCTCCATCGCATCGATAAATCCCGGTCCGAGGGTAAAGTCCCTTTTGATGAGGGATAATTCCGTACAGCCGAGGACAATAACCTCAGCTCCTTCCTTCTTCAATTGATCAGCAGCTGCTTGAAAGATACTAAAGTCAATTGGTTGATTCGCTTTCACTCCCCGGTAAATCAGATCAGACACCTGCTTCTGTTTTTCTTCGGTGGGCACAACTGTACTGATCTCGCATAAATCCAATTCCTGCTGTAGCAGACCGCTGTGGATGGTACCCTCCGAAGCCAGGATCCCTGCGCAGTGCACCTCCTGCACCTTCAGATAGCGTGCAATCTCCTGAACTGCGTGTAGTATCGGAGCCTTAATTCCCTCGGATAAGGAATCATGAAAATAATGTGCAGTGATGCAGGGAATGGCGATATAATCCACTCCAATCCCCACCAGCTTCCTTCCGATCTCCAGCATAGCATAGAGCGGATTCTCACTGCTCTTACCAAGGATATAATCTGTCCTGTCCGGTATGGTTGGCATACTGAAGATCACCGTCTCAATATGCTCCTGATCCGATTTTGCCTCTGTCATTCGTACAAGTAATTCATAAAAATACGCTGTCGCCAACGGACCCAAGCCGCCAATCACACCCAGACGTTTCGTAGTGCTCTCCCCTCTCTGTTCTGCAACTGTTTATCTTAATTACCCTTCTTAATAACTTTCTTGATACTCTTTTTATTTATACTTTTCCTTCAAACTTGTCTTTTTTACTGATCTTACTTATCTCTTGTACTTAGCCCTCATAGTTATCTTTCTTATTAAACTCTGCTTATTTATCTCTTAATCAACACTACTCCGGCATAGCGGGATATAGGCTTTTATCATAAACATAATAATTATTGCCTCTTTCTTTGGTTAACTCCTCCACCTGCTGGTCAGTCAACAGAAACGAAGCCTTATGATCCTTGTTTGGACAGGCATCAAAGTGGTACCAGCCGTCACCGCAATTGATCAGATTCCAGAAGTGCTTTGTTCTTCCTCCCACTCTTCTGACTTCCATATTATCAATACCTGCTCTGGTTAACATTGCCTGCGAGACAGCGAAATAGGTAAAACAATCTCCATATCGTTTGCTCATTCCCCGATAGGCCTCTGCCAACCAGTCTGACTTATCAGAATCACCGCTATAATCAATATTGCCTCTGACCCATAGATAAATCGCATAGGCAATTTCTCTTTTCGTCATGTTCTGATTGGTAATTTGTAGTAAAAGTCCATCACAAAGCTCGTTGACCGACTCCTCAGTTACGTTAAATACCTTTACTATAATCCTTGCCGTCTTCGAAGTAAGATTGCCTGCACTATCCTCTGCTATATAAGTTACAGTATAGGTTCCCTCCTTCTTCAGATTCACTTCGCTGTTATCTACGGAGAAGGTCACCTTACTATCTCTGTTATCCGTTACCGTGACACCCTTTTTATAGGATACTGTATCCCCGATAAATACTGTCTTATCGCTGACACCGGAAAATACAGGTGCTTCCTTATCTTCAACTACCTCCACTGTAACCGGAAGCTCGGTACGATTACCGGCACCATCCTTAAGGACTATGTGAAAGCTTTCTAGTCCCGGCTTCGTAAAATCAGGTTTCTTTAAGTAGCTCACCTTTACCGGAGTAGCATCTGTCATATTCATTACAAAGTCTTCTGGCTGGGGTGTATCTCCGCAGAATACCTTGTTATCCTTAACCGAAGCCTTAGGCGCGACGGTATCGACTACCTCCACCTTACCATCAACTCGCTTTCCGTTGATCTCCAGTTCTACAGGATAACTCCCGATCTTCTTCGTATTGATTGTCTGTAAATCCGTAATCATGACAGCAGTATATCTGTCATCGTCTGCAAAATCCTTGATCGATAGCTTCTTTTGGGTACCTGCTTCCACTGTCAGCTTATTTCTGATGTCCAGTACCGTTAGTTTTGCCTTCTTCTCTGTGACATTTCCACTCTCATCCTGCAATAGCAGGGACACCTCCTGTACTCCCGGTGAGTCGGTATCAGGAATACGTCTAAAATAAACCTTCACCTGAGTTTCATCCTTAATATTGGAAATAAAAGAACTCGGGTCGGCACTTTCCCCTCGGAGCAAAAACTGATCCTTGACCTCAGCCTTAGGAGCCACAGTATCTACAACCTTAAGGAGAGAGGTATGAACTCTTCGTCCGATCTGAATCTGCACCTTGTAAATGCCGGGAATACTGGTGTCCAGCTTTTTCATGTCTGTCACAAAGGCTCCCTGGCGGTTCTTATATTTTAAGAAGCGATTTACATCCAATTTTTGCTCTCCGGCTTCCAAGGTAACTGCCTTGACTACCATTGGCCGCAGCTCAATATATGCAATACCTGTGAGTATCAGCAATATCTCTATACTTAGGACCAGAAGGATGATCCCCTTCCTGTAGCCCCTACGTCTTCCATACCTTTTCATAATTTCTCCTCTTATCATTGAAACATCATCGAAAATCATATTTGGGATATTTTTACTTTTTTATTTTATGTATATGATATTCTCTTGATTAGCGAATGTCAATATCTGTTATTCTTTTCCGGCAGTATCCTATCTGCTTATCTCCTCTTTTTGTAATTAAGTATTTCTACTCTGAGTTAGTATTGACAGAATGCAGGAATTTACACAACAAGCGAATAATTACATTTTTCACCATTATTCGATTGAAGCATATAATATTTATAGAAAGGAGTTGATGACTATGGGATGTAACGGATATGGCTGTAGACCATACAGAGATAATGATTATGGTCGAAGACGGGACCATGATTTCCATTGTGGTTCGCCCTACGGTCCCCCTTGCCGCAGACGCAGGCCTTACCGTGATGACTTTCGACACCATCCATCAGGAGGATTTTTCTTTGGTTTTCCACGGATTTACTAATCTTCTTATAACCTTTGCGCTACGAAAAAATGCTTTACTTCATTAACTTAGAGTGTTAAAATTATACTGTGTGAAAAAGCATATAATCACAACCTGATGAAAGGAGTCCTACCGATGAGCAAAAACATCAGAACAACTGCTGTTGACCATCTTTTCGAGGCAATTTTAAGTTTAAAGGATTCGGAGGAATGTTATACATTTTTTGAAGACATATGTACTGTGAATGAGCTATTATCCTTATCTCAAAGATTTGAAGTGGCACGTATGCTGCGTTGCCATAAGACTTACTTGGAAATTGCAGAAAAGACCGGCGCTTCTACTGCTACCATCAGCCGTGTTAACCGCTCTCTGAATTATGGCAATGACGGCTATGATATGGTCTTTGCCAGAATGAAAGATCCCTTTTCGGATAAATAATCAGCAAATGAATAATGAGCCCATAACCGGTTGGTTATGAGCTCATTTTAATTTACTTGGTTTCTACTTATATGTCAACCTTCTTATTCTCTGACTTTTTATCTTCCGGCTTCTTCTTGCTTTCCTTCTTAACTTCAGCCTTGCCGGCATTTACTTTATTATGATTGCTTTCTCCCATCAATGCATCATCGATCATCTTCTCAATCATATGTTTTCTCATATACACATCAAAGCAGAGCATGCTGATGAATGAGAATGAGGTCAGGAAATCATGATCCTCCTTATTGGTAACCTCAGGAAAGGATTCCTTAGCTTTGGTCATCTTACGGATCATATCCTTGGTAAGGGCATCTGTCTGCTCCTTCTCCAAGCGGAATATCTCCTCGTAGATCTCTTCCAGCTTTATTTTGGATTTATCTCCGTAATAACGTTCCGTCAACGGATTGAAGATGCTCTGGATATCACTGATGGAGAGGATATTCTTGAAATAATAAATAAAAATCAAAAGGAACATATGCTCCTTGGTATATTTCTTCTTACTGGGCGGAGGTAACAGCTCGTTCTTGGTATAGTTATTGATCATCGTCTTCGTCAGTAGCTTATCCTCACTGTAACGCTTCGAAGATTTCAGATGCTTATCCATAAAAGTCGTTACCTGATCCATATAAAGATCTATATTTGGTATATCATCTGGCATGATGTATTTCACGTCCTTCAAGCTGTCGATTAAGCTCCTGATATACTCCTCTTTCGTCATATCCAATAGTATCACCTCTATTTCATTATATAGTATCCGTTACTAGATGTCAAAGCAAAAATAAACCTGTGGCTAGCAGCAACTGTTAATTTCGGGGTAGGAAATGCAGGATTGAATCTGACCAAGTGCCATGCTATAATAAACATATGTTTGCAGTGGCGTGGCATGGAAAGCCTCAGGTTATTAACATGAATAAGGCTGTATAGTAATTCATCCGACAGCCTTACCCTCCTTGGCATATCCTCTTAGGAGCCTCAAAGCTTAGTGAAACGACACATAAGCTGGTGTCGTTCCACCTGAGTCTCCTATCGGATATAAGCAGCCTACGTCGGCCGGTCTAGTCGGGCTGAATTACTATACAGCCTTATTCATGATTTACACATCGTTCCTGCTTATTGATGTCAGGGATGTATTCCGTGAAAATCAATATTTCTAATCCGAGTAGATATATATCTGTATAGTTGATATAATGTAGAATTATGATTTATAAGAGTCTAATTAAACTATAATTTACGAGTATTACACATCGATTTATACTGGCTTTTGATTTGGGTAATTTTGAACCTATCCGGTTAGCTGGGGGTTGATGTTCTTATAAAAAATCTTTGGAGGTTACTATGAGTATTTATGATACATTGAATCCCGAACAGAAGCGCGCAGTGCTTCATGACAAGGGGCCGCTTCTGATCCTGGCCGGTGCTGGCTCTGGTAAGACTCGTGTCCTCACCCACCGTATTGCTTATCTGATTGAGGAACGCGGAGTGAATCCCTATAGCATCCTTGCGATTACCTTCACCAATAAGGCCGCAAAGGAGATGCGCGAACGTGTCGATAAGATCGTGGGCTACGGTTCGGAGAATATCTGGGTCAGTACCTTCCATTCCACCTGTGTCCGCATCCTTAGAAGATTCATAGATACCATCGGCTATTCCAAAAGCTTCACGATCTATGATGCCGATGATCAGAAGACCCTGATGCGGGAAATCTGTAAATATCTAAACATCGATACCAAGAAAACCAATGAGCGTGCGATCCTTTCCGTGATCTCCAAGGCGAAGGACGAGCTGATCTCTCCCGAAGAATTTACAAGAAATGCCGGAGGGGACTTAACACAGAATCGTTATGCCCAGGCTTATACCGAATACCAGAAGAGACTCCGTCAGAGCAATGCTTTGGATTTTGATGATTTGATTTATAAGACCGTAGAACTGTTTCAATTGAATCCCGGCGCGCTCGCTTATTTTCAGAACCGTTTCCAATACATAATGGTGGACGAGTATCAGGATACGAATACGGCTCAGTTCCGTCTCATCCATCTGCTCTCCTCCGGTGTGAACATTTACGGAGAAAGGGAATATAATCTATGTGTAGTGGGTGATGATGACCAGTCCATCTATAAATTCCGCGGTGCGAATATTTATAACATCCTGAACTTTGAGAAATCCTTTCCGAATACAGAGGTAATCAAGCTGGAGCAGAACTACCGCTCCACGAAAAGTATCCTGAATGCTGCTAATGAAGTGATCTGCAACAATCAGGGGCGAAAGGAAAAATCGCTCTGGACAGAGAATGAGGATGGGGAACCGGTTCATTTCACTCAATTCGAGACAGATTTTGAAGAGGCAGATTATGTCACTGATGAAATCAGACGGACCGTGGACAGTGGTGCAGCTAATTATCAGGATTTCGCTGTTCTCTACAGAACCAATGCTCAGTCCCGTCTGTTCGAGGAGAAGCTGTTGCTGCGCAACATTCCCTATAAGATCATCGGTGGCGTGAATTTCTATGCCCGCAAGGAAATCAAGGATATGCTCGCTTACCTAAAGACCATTGATAACGGTCTGGACAGTCTGGCTGTGAAGAGAATTATCAATGTACCCAGAAGAGGCATCGGTCTGACTACCGTTGATAAGGTCAATGATTATGCTGTAGCAAACGAAATGAGCTTTTATGAGGCACTGACCAGGGCTCACTATATCCCGGGTCTGGAGCGTTCTGCCTCGAAGATTGCTCCCTTCGTCAGTCTGATTGAGGGTTTGAAATCCAGAATTAAGCAGGAGGGCTATTCGCTTCGGGAACTGATCGATGATATCCTGGATGCTACCGGATACCTGCGGGAGCTGGAGGAAGAGAAGGATGAAGAGGCTCAGGATCGAATCGGCAACATCAATGAACTCGTCAATAAGCTGGTTACCTATGAGGAGAATGCCGAAGAGCTTCCTACCCTAAGCGGCTTCCTGGAGGAGGTTGCTCTGGTTGCTGATATCGATACGCTGGAGGATGGAGTAGATCATATCGTCCTGATGACCCTCCACAGTGCGAAGGGTCTGGAATTCCCTTATGTATATCTCTGCGGTATGGAGGAGGGGGTCTTCCCCGGATATATGTCAATCTTTGCGGATAATCCGGTCGAAGAGATTGAGGAGGAACGCCGCCTCTGCTACGTCGGTATTACCCGGGCTATGAAGCAGCTGTCTCTGTCTGCAGCAAAGCAGAGGATGCTGCGCGGTGAGACCCAGTACAATAGGCAATCCCGTTTCATCAATGAGATACCGAGATATCTACTGAAGATGAACACCCCCGGACCAAAGAGATCAAAGTTTACCTTTGAAGAGGATACCACAGGGGCCAAGCGCTCCTTCGGTCGTTCCTTTGACAGCTTTGATCATGAGATCAATTTTGATAAACCCCATGCAACATCCTACACTCAGCCTCAAGCCAACTATAAGCCATATATTGCCGAGACCAAGCAGTTCGAAGGTAAGCAGATGGGTACCTTGAATTACGGTGTCGGTGATACGGTGAAGCATATCAAATTCGGTGTCGGTATCGTAATTGATATCACTAAGGGTGGTAAGGATTATGAGGTTACAGTAGACTTCCCGAACTTCGGAGTCAAGAAGCTACTCTCCACCTTTGCAAATCTGATAAAAATTGGTTAATCAGCATGTAGATGAGATATCATTGCCAAAAGTGCACATCATAAAATGATGTGCCTATATTGCACAGTAATAGCAGTTGAAAAGCAAGCTTTCACTTACTATTTTGTGCAATAAATCATGCTGCTTAAGCAGCATGACCTTTTGACACTTCAATTTTAATTATGAATAAATTTGCTAATCTTAAGAAATATTATAGTAATGACAAATAATTTGTGCTATACTATAGCCAAAGCAAGCAATTGCCAATGCATACCATTTTCTGTGGAATATATTTCAATATTGTGTATGCAATATTCGTATCAGAATTACAAGGCACGCATGCCTTGTCATAAATATCAGAAGGGAGTGTTATCATGGGAAACAAACTGGAAGAGCTTTTAAGCACAATGAAATTAGGTGAATTGGTTCACAAAAAGGATTCTTGCGACAAGAAGAAACATGTCGTAATGTGTGTTCTGGCAGTAATCGGTGGGGTTGCCGCTGTCGCTGCAATCGCCTATGCAGTATACAGATATATGAACCCCGATTATCTCGAGGATTTCGATGATGACTTCGATGATTACGAGGACGATACCGAGGCTACCGGTGAGGAAGAAACCTCCTCTACTGCTTCGGAAGAATAAGAGCTGTAAAAGAATAACGGGTATTGCATCGTTTGGTGCAGTACCCGCTTTTTTATGTTTCTTATTATTTAATTATTGTCCTTTTCATATCAGGCCATTTATGAACTATAAGCAATGATCTGTGTATCAATATTATCATCTTTTTATTAACGATATCCATTCTATAGGTCTAATCTTTCACTATATAGACTTTATACCTATCACTTCAGGTTACTTACCTGGTTTATTTAGAATTTTACTTTTCAATAAATCCCGTATTCACAAGGTCCTGATATTCTATTCTGACTGGCAACATCCCTGCATCCTCAAGGATATCCTGCAGAAAGCGTAAACTTCCTTCCTCCAGGGTCAGATTCTTCTTCCAGGTATCCTGCTCCTGATATCTGGCAGTCATGATCGCAAGCTCCTCCTTGGTTGTATCTGGGAACTGGGGCTTGATGACCCGTGCTACTTCAGTAGCGGAATGAGAATTCACGTATTCTAAGCCTTTTTGAAGTCCTTTCATAAAAAGCTTAAGCTGCTCCTGCCGATCGGCCGGACAATCTTTTCGAATGCAAATCGCTGTCTCCGGAATTCTTCCGCTCTCATCGCCGAGGGCTGCCACTACTTTACCGCTGCCTTCCAGCTCAAGCGTTGTTGCTGTGGGCTCATAGACCAGAGCATAATCTCCTTTGCCCGAGGTAAATTCTTTGGCTACAGAGTTTAATTTTACATCCGCAAGAAGCGCTAAGTCTGATTTCACCTTTATTCCATGCTTTTTCAGTACATATTCCAGAACCGCTTCCGGTAGCTTCCCTCCGCCGCCGTTCATCACGATCTTTCCCTTCAAGCCTTCCCAGGAGAACTGCTCCGCAGAATCTCTGGAGACCAGAAATTCTTCCGCTCTCTGAGTCAGCTGTCCGATACAGATCAGGCTTTCTTTAGCCACTTTGTTATCAGTTAAGGTAAGTGGCACTTCTGTTCCGATGATCGCGATATCACATTTCCCTTCCAGCAGGGCGTCCTTAGTCTTCTCTATTCCCTGCCCTCCTGTCAGCTGGACATGCAGACCTTCCTCTTTGATAAATCCTTTCTCGATTGCTACATATAAGGGGGCATAGCTGACAGAGTGTGCCGCTTCATTTATCATAAATTCAGGCAGTCCAAGCTCTTTACTACAGCTGCCAAGCATTACAGTCATAAGCAGAACTACGAAACATCCCCATACTCTTTTCATACCTTCCTCCGGAGCTTAATTGATTCAATAATAAATTATATTCCGGGGATTCGATCGTATGAGTATTGATCGTCTATTTTGTCAGCTTCAGACTACTTAATATGATATCGTAATTAAATATTTCATGATGTAACCGAAGTCTATTTTGATTCAAATATACTCAGGATAAAAGATCTTACTTTACATAAATAAATTCTGAGAAATCTGCCACACCACCGATTTCTCTGGTTGCGAATTGGAATAATCCAAACCTGCAACCGGTAAAGTGATCCATCTTGAAGTAAAGCTTATGCGTGATACCGAGTTGCTTAAAATCGCCACTTTCCTGATAATAGAAGGTCGCCTCATCGGTTCCATCCGTGAAATCAATAGATGCCTTCAAGGTCACCTTGCAACTATCGATGGGAATTCGAGCAAATTCTGTTCCCGGCTCTGCATCACCTGGTAGGGCGTAAAAGCCTTCATTCTCAGCTACTCTGGCAAGCATGACCAGATAATATCTGTTCTCATCCTTCGTAATCGCAATCAAACCGTAACAGCCCTGAAAAGTACAGATCCCGGCATAATCCCCATCCTTGATATTGCTGGCATCTACTGTGACAGTTGCTTCACACTTCGGATATACTGTCCGCTGAGTTAAGGTATTGACCGCTTGTAGGACATTATTACTGAGCTTTCCGGTACGAATTCGAAGTACGCCCGGTTGTTCTGCAACCGACCAAAGCTGTTCCTGAGGGGTATGATTCCACTGCCAGAAGCTCTTTAGCTTCACCCTTCCATTTTGATCCGGGGTATAGTAAAAATCATCATTTCCTTCTATAGGTTCATAACTGTAATCTGGTCTGGAGCTTTTCGCAGAAAGGTTCAGAGGAGCCTTTGCATCTATTCCGAACACAGGAAATCCATCTTCCCAGTGCATCGGAATAAGTACCGGGATACGTCCAACCGCACCGTGATCCTGAAAAAGCATCGCATACCAATCTCCCTCCGGAGTGTCTACGATACCGCCCTGTGCTGCACCACAGTTGTGATATCCCAGATCATCATCAAAGATATCCTTTCCGATAAATTCCCCTTCCAGAGAGTCTGCTACAAAGCAAGCCTCTGTTCTTCTGCCGGGTGCCTCGACTGGCCAGTGAATCAGGAAGAGATAGTATTTCCCATTGATTTTATATAGGTGGGAGCCTTCATAACCCAATATTACCTGAGCCATGTCCTGCTCTGTCACAATCAGGCGATGAAGACCTCCGGGCTTCGGTCCTGTGAGGTCAGCCTTTAATTCAGTCAGATAGATATCCGTGTTGCCATAGACAATAAATACCCTGCCATCCTCATCAAAAAGCAGCGAGCAGTCATGGTAAAAGCCCTCGACATACTGCTTTCTCCATGGACCGCAGATATCCCTTGCCTGATATAAATAGGTCTTTTGCGTATCATTTGCCACGAAGCATACATAGAAGATGCCCTTATGGTACCGCAGCGATGCTGCCCACATACCCTTTCCATAGATGCACTGATCCCCTGTAAGGCATTGCGCAGGTGTATCATCCAGGCTGTCGAAGACATAGGTTACAATCTCCCAATTAATCAAGTCATAGGACCGCAGGATTACCCCGCCCGGCAGGAAATGCATCGTCGTACTGATCATATAGTAAGTGTCTCCGACCCGGATGACATCCGGGTCAGGATAATCGGATTTTAAGATTGGATTGGTATTCATCATTGGACCTCATTTCTGATTATTTTAGCAGGTTTCTCAGTATTATAATTGCCTACTTATATAGTAATATGATTGCTTACTTATAGACAATTATATTATTTCTGAGAATGAGAAACAATGATGAATCCTCTCAGAACAATGATATATTTTATAAAGATTGCTTGCAGCTGGGGGGAATAAAAATGTCTGTCCCGAGTATAGGAACAAACACTTCTACCCCAAGCTCATTGTTTTATAGAGTATACCATAAGCTGTAAATCCTTATAGGAGGCAGCTTTACCATAATAATTAGAGAAGGTCTGTTCAACCTTCATCCCCAGAGTGCTCCATATTCCTTCTATCTCATCGTTGGAATAAAGCCGCTGCGGTGCACCATATTCAATAACAGGTTTCTCAGCTACTTCGCCATACACAATCGTACTATCGCCAAACAACATGATTCTCTTCTCCACATCCCACTCAAATCTTGACACGGATAATGCAGTTTCACCCGCCTCCCAACATTGCGAAGGGAAATGTTGCTCTGCATATTCCGCATTGCAGATATCCATAAAATGTTTTCCACCAGACTTTAATGCTTTTGAAGCAACCTGAAATATTTTCAGATTTTCCTCATCTGATTCTAAGTAGCCTATGGCACCATCCGCTAGATTCAGCACCACATCATACTCGCCTGCGAAATGAAGGTCTCTGATATCCGACCGAATGAACTGTACCTTCAACCCTTCTGCATCTGCAGTATGTATCGCATCCTTGATATATTCTTCTGTGATATCCACGCCTGTAACCTCAAATCCACGCCTTGCAAGAGAAAGTGCGTGCCTTCCATATCCGCAGGCGAGATCAAGAATATGTTCCTTTCCCGTCAATCCCAACGTCTTCACAATAAAATCCACCTGATTCTCCGTATCCTCAACCCAGGATTGCTCCTTGATATCCAGACTCCATATTGATTTGTACCAATCGGCACCCAAAGCCTTCATAAACTTATACCTCCATTTATTCTTTTCCCATCCGCGGTAGGTATAATCAGCTTATCGTATACCAGAAAAAATTACTAGACTTTTAATATGCGATTTGGTATAGTATTGAATCAGGTGCGGAAAACTTTTCGCACTTTTTGTTTTGCATGACTTGAAATAGAAATAATTTTCTTAAATTATCTATTGTCTCCTCCTTGTCAGTGAGGAGAATTCTTTAAGCTTTGATTAGCTGAATTCCCTATTTATTTCATATCATCGACATGAAAGCTCCATGGACCATTTACTGTTGTGTATAATTCACTAAAATAAATAGTTAAGTTTTTCATTTTAGGATCTATATAAAATTCAAACCCCACTGTAGTGACTTGGTCATTCATAAGCCAGTGGTAATAATCCAGAGACATTTTCTCCATATCCACTGTAAAATAACAAATATTCTCAGGAGTATTCGGATCATAATGAGTATCTACATATACGGTCACCTTGTCATTTTTTCTAACAATTTTAGTAATATCCACTTTAAAGCCTTGCATGTCTATGATCTGATTCAACTCTGTTACCCCTTCCTCTGGCATAGGTAACTTTAATTTATTATTTAGATCATACTTCAGTGTTAATTCAGGTATATCGACGGTAAAAGATACGGCATCTTTTTCAGGTGTAAATGTAAAACTGGACTGTAATCCCATATGGCTTTTTGGATAATCAGCAATATAAGTCTGACCATTATTATCTTGAATTTTAATACTTAAGTTATCTTCCATTTTTTTATTATAACTGCCGTACAAAGCTACTGAACCCTGGTTCGTATTGTGTTGAATTAACTCAAATTGAATTTTATTATCGAACCTAAATGGAATCAGAGTAAGCCCAACATTGTTTGTAATATCGGTAGGGCCCATCTCCTCATAATTATCAAAACTTTCTGATTTTACTAATTCGAATGGTATTGTATATTGACCAAAAAGTTCAATCTCATATTTCTCACTTTCAGAAGGTATCATAAATACATACATTGCTGTATTATTTTCTCCTTGCCCGATCATTGTCCGGGAACTTTGATATTCCAGATTATGAGCCTTAATCGTTATACTTCCTTTATTAAAATATGCATCACCGGTTACATAGATCATCATATTATCAGCAGTTTTTGTAATCGTATGAATAGTGATTGAACCTTGATCGCATTTATACTGGATCGGCTTTGGAAGGATATATACATCTTCTGCATCATCTATAACTGCTCTTCCTATTCCCGGAATGAAATAGAGTTTCTTAAGGACTTCTGCGAAGGTATTTCGACCGAGAGGAGATAATGCAGCTGTTGTAAAACATAAAATAAAGCTAGCAGCTAATAAGCTTTTGATGACTGTTACCCGCGTTTTGGAGGTCTTGATTTGCTTCATTACACTTGCTTTCATGTGTTGTCTTTTTAGATCATTCACATTGGATTGAATACCATCTACGGATTCGATATCACAATTAAGTAGGACATCCTTATAGCTAATATCCTTCGCTAGTTCAAAGAAATTATGGTCCGCATTATTCATAACTTTTACTCCTTCCCATTGTTGCTAACTTTTCCTTCAACTGGGTACGACCTCTCCAAAGTCTGTTATCAATGGCTTGGCGACTTAATTGCATGCTTGCACTAATTTCATCAATCCTTTGATCCAGGATAAATCTCCGTATAAATATTTCACGGTCAATAGGAGCCAAGAGATTAATTGCGGTAAGTATCTCTTCGGAACCTTCCTTTATAAGGTATTCATTTTCCGGTGTTAGATAAATAGAGGGCTGTTGATCATCTAATTCCACTTCTTGTGGTCCGGTTAAATGAACTTTTCTAATGTTTAGCGCGCGATATTTACATAAGATTAATAGCCATGTTTTAAAAGTGCCTCGATCCGGATTATACCTTTCGATATTATTCCAGGCATCAAGAAAGGTATCCTGTACACATTCTTCGATATCCTCTTCAGTAGAAATATGACACAGAATACTTTTAGCAAGAGAATACACATTACTAATATAGATATCCATTATCTTCTCAAGAGCATCTGGTTTACGTTTTGATATTTGGTGTATGAGCCTGGTAATATCCGGATCCATCTTTATCCCCCATAAGTACTTTTATGTATCTATTAAATACTACAATTTAATTTGGCTGCTTCTCCCACATTAAGATTAATTTATTATTACTTTATTTTACGCTTACATCGTATCTAGACTGAGAGTTCCCTTGGCATCAATGTTAATCATAAATTATTCAGACCAGCCATTTTAGTAGCTGGTCTGTAAATATGATAAAGTTATTAAAATGAATTCATTCTGTAATTCTTGCTTCTGGATTTTGCGGATCTATCAGACATATGCTTTTTGCCTTTATAAAAACATTTACATCAGTGGTTATAGCCTCATCATTATCCATCAACATCTATTGATGTCCTTTTCCGCTCATTGCTAGTTTAGCAGCTGATGCAATACCTCGATGATAGTCTCATATAAAATATCCTTTGCATAAGGAAATTTATTTTGGTACTTCTTCCATAACTGCTTTAAATCATTACTTTTGGCTATTTGCTCTAAAATAGAATTCGGATCAGATAATTGCTCCTTACTTCTGCGATGTTCAGTTGTTGCGGATAGTGCTTCACGAAACAATTCTTTACTGTACTTTTGGGTTGTAGTTAAAATAAAGATATCATAATAATCTCTTAGACGTGTACTAAAAACACCTCGACTTAAAATTGTTTCGACTTTCTCAGCCATCACTGTTTCTATATTATAACCCCATAGACATATACGAACAGTTTCATCAAAAATACCTCCGAATTCATAAGGAACTGCAGTTGGTGTAATCACATCGCCTGTGGATACATCAATTGACAAAGGTATAATGATCGTATCATAAATTGCTTCAATCCTTATGCAAAAGCCGCCATACGGATCATCCTTGCGAATTGAGGTTATTGATACCACATTGAAGATCACTTCATCTCTCAGATCAATTTCGCATATACTCTTTATTGCTTTATAAACGCTTTCTTCTGTTAAGGGCAAATCGCGTAATGTAGTATCTAGGTCCATTGTAGAACGTGTATCAAGACCTACGATAGCCGCTATTAACATTCCTCCTTTTATCACAAATTTTTGCTGATATTCAGATAATGATAACCTTTCCAAGAATCTTTCAAACATATAGTTCTGAAGAACAACCTGCGCTGCAATATTTTTTTTCCTTGCGTAATGATTAATTCGCCCTTTCAGACTCATAACCTTTGAATTCATAGCAGTACCTCCATATACTTTTTCAGCACTTTTCCGACTCTGAAGTGGTCCGCATAAGATGAAAGTAAATTTAAATTCTTATCTTTAGTCATCACATAATTTTTAACGGAGCTGATTATCATCTCCTCATCGCAACGGTTCCGGCTACGTAGTAAATCGCAAATTGTTCTTTCTATGTTATAGCACCGAACCGTATTACCAAAAGTCGTTCTTGCCTCAACCATTCCAAGCTCATGCAACTCAGGTTTTATATAATAGCAATTACATTCTTCTCTAATAGAATTCGGTAACGATGAATTACTTGGAATTGTAATCGAATGTTTAAATGGTGTACGTTCTGACAAACCAATCAAAAATAATGCTGTATCATGAGAGAAAATAATCTTTGATGAGCGCATCATCAGCGTGTATATATCATCAGTCACCTTGTCTGGTAGGGAATATATCCCATGTCCATTTCGTTCCAGCAGACCTTCTTTCACATAATTCGTAAGTAAAGTCTTCGAATATCCAGCTCTAATGACTTGCGATGTAGTAATGATATTGTTGTTCTTTGCTATCTCTTTCAGAATTATAGGATTAATATTCATAATTTCACCTTCTAAAGTTTACTATTGTATTGATATTATATATTATTTCTATATAAAAGTCAACTAGTTGGTTTACTATTATATAGAAATGTTTCATCATATCAATTCAATAGTAAACTATCAAAAAACTATTCCTAATGCTTTACTAAAATGGATTGTGTGTATTTCCATGCCTTTCACATATTAGGCATATATAGCAACAGGAGGTTCAGCTTAAGCTGAACCTCCTGTTGCTATATCTCATATTCTATTAAATTCAGTTACTCTATTCTCTTCCTACTTCTTCTCACCAAGTGTTACATTCAACGTCTTCTCCGTATATGCTCCGCTTTCAATCACCTGGACTGTCAGCTTCACATCTTGGCCTGCTTTCTTATATTGTAGCGCATTCTTCAGATCTTCGATAGTTTCTATCTTGACACCATCCAGACCGGTAATGATATCTCCTTGCATCAAGCCTGCTTTTTCAGCCGGTGATCCCTTGAGGACATCATTGACATAGATGCCGATCGGCATATTGAACCTCTGAGCGTATACATCTGTCACTTCCTGCGCTGTAGAAGTATTGATACCCAGGAAGCCCTGCTCGCTGGCTGCTACCACCTCACGGTTCATCAGATCGTTAATCAAAGGAACCGCATTAGAGATTGGGATTGCATAACCCATGCCTTCTACCTCCTGAGAAGCGAATTTCACGGAGTTGATACCGATTACTTCACCCTTGGTGTTGATTAATGCGCCACCACTGTTACCGGGGTTGATAGCTGCATCAGTCTGAAGAAGCGTCATCTTCTGATCCTCAATGGTGACCTCACGGTTGACTGCACTTACATAACCTACAGTGACTGACTGTCCATAACCGAGTGCATTACCGATGGCGACTACCATCTCACCGGGTACCATGGTTGCAGAGTCGCCCAGGGTTGCCACCTTGATGGCTGCTGCGGTATCCTGATCTAATTGGCTCATATCTACGGAAAGAACTGCCAGGTCTGCATTTGCATCAGTACCCTTAACTGTTGCAGTCGCTTTCTTCTCATTGGAGAATACGATCTCTATGGAAGTAGCGCCGTTAATTACATGATTATTGGTCACAATCAGAAGCTTGGAATTATTCTGTGCTATGATGATACCGGAACCACTGCTCTCACCCTGCTGCTCATACTGCTGTCCAAAGAAGTCCGTAGTCGTCTGTGTGACTGAGGAATTGATTGCTACGATGGAGGGCATTACCTTTGCCACCACATCGGATACATCTGTCACAACTCCCTGAGTAGCGGCATCCGAGGTTGGGATGGTGTTGTTCTTATCTACATTCTGTGTCACCTCGGTGACCTCAATCTTACTACCGTTATCGGTAAGGCTCTGCTTCGAGTCTGCCGGCCATGCGAGGAAGTAATATGCCTGGAAGGCACCGCCTGCAATGATACCAAATACTAAAGCTGCGGCTGTCAGCTTTGCGGCTTTCGCAAACCCTTTTCTGCGCTTATTTCTCTTCTCCTTCTTCTCTTCCGGAGTAGGATGAATCGTCTGTCCGTAATTGGTGCTGCCATAATTAGCGCTGCCATGATTGGCAGTACCGTTGTAGCCCTGATTATAATTCGCTGAACTGTAACCCGCCGGACCATAGCCTGTCGAACCGTAGCCGTTCTGATTATAGTTTGCCTGACCATAACCTGTCTGACCATATCCGGCCTGACCATAACCTGTCTGGCTGTAATTACTCTGTCCATAGCTTTCGGTCTCAGAATTGCTCGGGTGATTATCCTGAATGATACCATTGCTTGTATAGGAATAAGTGGTCTCAGGATTCTTGTTCTCAGAGGGAGCTGTATTCAATTGCTCCTGGTTGTTTGAATTTTGAGTATTGTTATATTCGCCTGTTTCATTCTTTTCAAATTCGTTATTCATAAAAGTACACTCCTTTCAAAATGTTGTCTAAATGTGATCGGGTGCCCGATTGGCTACCCGTGATTTCCTTTTGATAAGGATAGTGTAACAGTAAATTATGTTTACTTTGTGATCTCTTTTTGAAAAAAATATGAATTTATCTATGCCTGAACCGGTATATAGCTTCCCAGAATCTTCATCTCCAGTGCTTCCTCGCTGATACAATGCAACGCATTCTTCACTGCGGGGTTCTCCAGACCACCTTCAATATCTACATAGAATCTGTAAGCAAATGCTTTGCCTGAGATTGGTCTTGATTCAATCTTGGTCAAATTGATATTATTATAGATAAAATGGGAAAGTAAATGATACAGGGATCCGCTCTTATGAGGCAGTGCAAAGCAGATACTGGTGCGCTCCGCTGTCTCACTGTAGATCCTCTGACTGGAAATGATGATAAAACGTGTCGTATTGTGGTCCTCATTGTGAATTGCTTCCTGAAGTAAGGATAATCCAAGGTATTCTCCTGCCCGCCTGCTGGCAATCGCAGCCTGAGTGATATCCTGCTCCTCGAGTACTTTTCTTGCGCTTCCGGCGGTACTGCCGCCTACGATCTGCTGCATCTGCGGATGCATGCTTAGGAACTGCGAGCACTGTAACAGACCCTGCTTATGCGAATAGACCTGTTTGATATCGGACAGCTTCGCTCCGGGCAGCCCCCACAGGTTATGTTCTATCTTTACCATATGTTCTCCGATGATATAGACACTATATTCAGACAGCAAGTCAAAGATATCGGCAAGTGTTCCCGTCGAGGAGTTTTCAATCGGAAGGACTCCATACTCTGCCTGTCCGCCCTGAACCGCCTGCATCACTTCCTCAAAGGTCTCCATCGGAAGACCGGATACCTCGGTATTAAAATATTCCAGCATCGCCTGCTCTGTATAGGAACCCCGTTCACCGTAAAATGCGATCTGTGTATCCTTATTTCTCGGGAAATGCTTTACCTCTGTAAAGCCCAGGCTTTCCTGGCTTTCCAACAGCATATATTGAAGTCGGCGGCTCATGGACATGATCTGCTTGAACAGATCGGCGACCGCCTTCTTATTGAATTCACTGCCGGTCATCGCTCTCAGTGTCGCCAGCTTTTCCTCTTCTCTTGCCGCATCAAAGATCGGCTTTCCGACACTCTTTTTATAATCAGCAATATCCATTGCCAGTTCCATTCTCTTTTCGAACAGCTCTACCATCTGACGGTCAATCTCATCGATTTTTATTCTGCTTTCCGCTAAATCTATCATTCCTGCTCCTCCCTATGCAACTAGGTAAACCAAGGTGAGTTTACCTAGCTGTGTTTACCTAGTCTTTCTTTATCAAGCTGGGTTTACGCAATTCTTGATCTACCTAGTTGCGTTTACCTTACTTTTATGTACTAAGCCAGGTTAACTGACCTGCCTTCGTCCAACCTTTTGGTACATTATACTATTATCCTCCCTAAGATGCAACAAAGAACTTTAACACTTTAAAGCGTTTAATTGAAGCTTATTTGAACCATTTGCATTATTGCAAACCATCCCTCGAAGTAATATAATTTAAGTACATTAATAAACAGCGTATTACAAGGTTAATCTATCATTTATATCCGCATACTACTCTTCTCTGGAGGTTGCCATGTTAAAAACAGTGTCAAAAGTACTTATAGTCCTCGCGGGTATCACTATTATAGCAATGTTGGGGGTATTTGCGTATTCCTCCGGCCGTACCTATTATAATGAAGAGGATGAGGTTGGTAATACCCCCGGTAATATCTATAACGGAGGTCTTTTTTGTGAACAGAATGGAAGAATTTATTTCAGTAATGATGCGGCTGATGGGAAGCTTTATGTGATGAATTTGGATTGTTCGAATATCAAGAAGATCTATGATGATAAATCAGTATTTATCAATGCCGATGATAATTATATCTACTATGTGCGTGCGAATAATACACGCGAGAATTCTAGTGGGAGCATTATGATGTTCTATAATACCGGTGTTTTCCGTCTGAATAACAACGGCAGTAATCTGCTTGCCTATACAGGGAATCCCGGAGCCTATCCGATGCTACACGGCAATTATCTTTATTTACAGAGATATGATGTTAATATTGGTTTATATCTTTACCGCTATAAGATAGATGGTAAGGAAGAACGTCTTTTACTGAAGGATGCAGTGATCCCGATTACCGTTCAGAATAATGCGCTTCTTTATACCGGTTATTCAGGCAATCATAACATCAATGCTATGGATTTAAAGAGCTTTACCTCACACACAAGCATATCGGGAAATATAGCCTATCCGATCTTTACGGAGAACGCCATCTACTATATCAATATGGATGATGATTACCATATTTATCGCATGAACCTAGACGGATCAGATCCCAAACCCGTGATTAAGAAGCGTTGCAGTACCTATAATATCACAAATGATGGAAGATATCTGTTTTATCAGGTGGACGATACGAAGCATAACGGTATCAACCGTTATGATCTGAAGGAAGAGAAAAATGATTTTCTGATGGACGGAAATTTTAAACAGATCCATGTAACTACGAACTATGTATTCTTCAAGGATTTTGATAATACCAACACCTATATTCTCGGAACAGGAGCCGGTAAGGACATCAGTACCTTTAATCCACCGGATCTGGACGCTCCTGATACGAAGAAATAACCTCCTTTAGTTCACCCAGGAAGGAAAGTGAGCCGAAGGCAAGGATCACATCCTCTGCTCCTGCCGCTTGATAAGCATATGCTACCGCCTGCCTGACAGTCTTGGCATCAAGTACTGTCGGGCAGTATTTTTGTACCTCAAGCGCCAAAGCAGCTGAAGACAAAGCTCTGCTGTTATCCGGTGTCAGGGTAATGATTTGAACTGCAAGCGGTGCGGTCAGCTCAGCCACCCTGCGGTAATCCTTATCTGCAAAGATCCCCATGATGTAGATTACCCTGCGGTCTTTAAAATAAAGTCTGACAGCATCAGCCAGTTGCATAGCCGCATCCTCATTATGTGCTCCATCGATGAGAAAATACGGTTTACACCCGATCATTTCAAGTCTGCCGTTCCATTTCGTAAGGGATAAGCCAAGCTTCACGGCTTCTTTTGAAATCACAACCTCCTGTCTTCGGAGCACTTCGATCGCTTCGATGGCAAGTACAGCATTGATGATTTGATGCGCACCTAACAGCCGGATATGATAATCCTCTCCCTGATATAGAAAAGTCGTACCCTCCGGAGTAAGGGATAATGCTTCTGCATTGGCTGCCTCAGCCAGTGTAAATGGAGCTTTCTTCTCCAGACTGACCCTTTTCAGCACTTCGAGCACCTCGGGCTTCTGGCTGCAGGTCACAACAGGGCAACCATCCTTAATGATCCCCGCTTTTTCCTCTGCTATCAGCGCTAACGTATCACCAAGGAACTGCATATGATCCAGACTGATGGAGGTTATGACACTGCAAATAGGCTTTCTGATGACATTCGTTGCATCCAGTCTTCCACCGAGCCCCACTTCAATCACGGCAAAATCCACAGCAATCTCTTTAAAATACAGCATAGCCATCGCTGTCTCTATCTCGAAGGAGGTCGGATGTGCTAACCCCTCTGCAACCATCTCTTCACAGGTCTTCTTTACCTTTTCGATTGCCTCACTTACCCCAAGTCTACTGATATATTCAGTTCTGTAGGGGCATCCTGCTTCTTCTGTGTGAAGAGAAATCCTGCTCTCTACTTCGCCACCACCCTCATTACAGGGATACGAAATCTGAATCCGCTCGCGATAGGAGAATACAGCCGGAGAGATATATCTACCCACCCTGTAGCCAGCTCCTGCCAGGATCGAAGCGATAAAGGCATTCGTCGAGCCCTTGCCATTCGTTCCGGCGACATGGATGAGCTTTAATTCCTCCTGCGGATTCCCCAGACGCGACAAAAGCCCGGTCACTGTCTCCAGCCCGAGCTTACTTCCGTATTGATTCGATTCCTCTATAAAGCTTCTTGCTTCTTCATAGGTCATATGCATACCGCCTTACTTCTCATTCACTACCTGGAAGATGAAAAACTTCAGATAATAGGATTCCTCTGCTGCCCAGAGAATGGGATGATCCGGTGCCTGGGTACGGTATTCTACCTGGCGAATTCTCTTCCTTACATTCCTCGCTGCCTGTCCGATGGTTTCCGCAAATAAATCCGGAGTCATAAAATGCGAACAGGAACAGGTTGCGAGATACCCTCCGTCCTTGATCAGCTTCATCGCCCTTAGGTTGATCTCGCGATACCCCTTGATTGCATTCTTCACTGAATTCTTGGATTTTGTAAAAGCAGGAGGATCCAATATGATGATATCAAACAATTCTCCCTGCTTCTCATACTCCGGCAACAGGTCAAATACATCCGCTGTGATGAATTTCACCGTGTCAGACAATCCATTCAGAGCTGCATTCTCCGTAGCCTGCGTAACTCCCAGCTCAGAAGCATCGACACCGATGACCTCACGTGCCCCTCCCATACCTGCATTTAAAGCAAAGGAACCGGTATGGGTAAAACAGTCCAGGACCCTCGCGCCCTTGCACAATCCGGCAATGGCAGCGCGGTTATATTTCTGATCGAGGAAGAAGCCTGTCTTCTGCCCTTCCGCAACATCAACGATATATTTTACATGATTCTCAATTATCTGAACCTTGGTATCGAAGGGTTCACCGATAAAGCCCTTGACCCGTTCCATTCCTTCATTCAGTCGTACCTTCGCATCGCTACGTTCATAGACTCCTCGAATTGAGATACCATCCTGAGCCAGAAGTTCCTTAAGGATATCGAGAATCGTAAGCTTCATTTTGTCAATCCCGAGTGCCAGTGACTGTACCACAAGTACATCAGAGAATTTATCAATCACAATACCGGGAAGGAAATCAGCCTCTCCGAAGATAATCCTGCAGCTGTCCGTATCGACGGTAGTCTTGCGGTATTCCCAAGCAGTTTTAACCCGCATCGTAAGGAAAGCATGGTCGATCTCCTGCCCCTTAACTCTTGACATGATTCTGATCCTGATCTTCGAATTGGAATTAATAAATCCACAACCCAGATAATAATCATCAAAGTCATGCACATCTACCAGGTCTCCATCCACAGTTTCCCCGGTAATCCGGTCAATCTCATTATCATAAATCCAGAGACCGCCGTTCTTTAGGGTCCTGCCTTCTCCCTTTTTCAAGGTTACGATTGCTTTGGCTTTATTTCCACTCATATCTATATCTGTGCCTTTCTTGTTCTTTCCTCTTATTGTTCGCGACTTCTGTTAAAAATATAAAGCTTACTGAATACATAATTTATAATGATTACAATGACTGCTATACATGCCTTCACGAGCAGACGATAAAAGCCAAGTCGGTCAACAAAGATATACATACCGGACTGCTCGACTCCCAAAGTCACAAGCCTTGCTCCAAAGAACTTTGTCAGCTTTGAAGCTTCCTCCTTGATCCCAGAGCTTTTTGACATAAAAACACTTCTTTTATTCACAATATAAGCAAAAGTCACTGCAATTACCCAGGCCCAGCCATTCGCCCACAGGTTGGACAATCCCAGCCGATATAAGCCCTCATAACTGGCAAAATTAACGATTGTTGTCAATACTCCGGCGATGATATAGGATACCGTCTCTCTGTTCACTGCCAACTGCCACAGCTTCTTGATTTTTACCTTTAATGAATTTCCTTCCATTCCGTCCTCCAATGTAAGCATTTCAGATGATTATATCATGCCTGTCCCAAGAAATCCAGTAAAAGAGTGATTCTCGAGGTAATGGTCTACATATCATCATCCTTGACGAAGTAATTCAGTTTTCTCTCCATTGCCTGAATATCCTGTGAATAGAACAAAGCCTGCTCCTTCGTGATTTTACCGAACAGATAGAGTTCATAAATCGCATCATCCATCGTCTTCATCCCCTGTCGCTTATTGGTCTGAAGATAGGTTGTGATCTGACCCAGCTTACCTTCCCGAAGAAGGTTTCTCAAAGAAGGATTGGATAAGATTACCTCGAAGGCTGCTACTCTGCCTGTCTGATTCACTGTTGGGATAAGCTGCTGTGAGATTATTCCCTCCAGTACTGAGGATAGCTGGACTTTTACCTGTTGATGTCTGTGAGGAGGAAATACGTCAATAATTCTCTCCAAGGTATTGATCGCTCCTACCGTATTCATGGAGGTCAGCACCAAGTGTCCTGTCTCAGCCGCACTGATGGCGATCTCCATCGTCTCATAGTCTCGCATTTCCCCAATCAGGATCACGTCCGGATCTTCTCTTAATACCTCTTTCAGTGCGTTGGAAAAAGAACGGGAGTCCGTACCGATTTCCCTCTGATTTACGATGGATTTATTATGTCTGTGAAGATACTCAATCGGATCCTCCAAGGTGATGATATGACGGTTCTGAGTATTATTAATCAGGTCGATGATAGTTGCTAAGGTCGTGGATTTACCGCTGGCGGTCGGTCCGGTTACCAGAATTAATCCTCTCTTCTTCTTAGACAGTTCAATGATGGAAGCCGGCATTTCCAGCTCCTCAGGAGTCGGTATAGAAGTATAGATAATTCGGATGACCAGCGCATAGGAACCGCGTTGCTTAAACAGATTGACCCTGAATCTTCCGACATTTTTGATGGCATAGGAGAAATCCACTTCCCCGTTATTATGCAATGTTTCCATTAACCGGTCCGGCACCATAGGCATCGAAATCTCTGTCAGGTCTGAAGGACTCAGTGTATCATAACCCATATCCACCAATTCTCCGTTTACCCTGCATCTCGGAGAAATTCCCACCGTAAGATGTAAATCGGATGCTCTTCTTTGTTGGGCATCCTGTAATAATTCATCGATTGTAACTTTCATTCTTTTATCCTCCCCAGAAAATACGCATTCTATATTAAGTCAGTACCTTAAATTGTATAGGCACTATATTTATGATGTCATATGCTTAATTATAAATAGCTCTCCAAAAAATAACAATAAAATTTTTGACAATTTTTTTATGATTTAAGTATGTTGATTTAGGTGTCAATAGATGCTGCGCACCATTTCCGGATATAAGTCCTTGCTTTTGCATGCTAGCTTGCACAACGAGGGCTTATATCCGAAAAGCATCTTCGATGCTTTTGACACCTAAAACATATTATAAATATTTTATCAAAATTAGAATTGTCTTTTTGCAATACTTCGTGTAAAATTATGAGTTGCAGTGTAAAAACAACTGATCTGTGAGAATACCGGGTTATCCCCTCACAGATCGAAAAAATATAAGGAATGAGGTATTTATGAGTATCTTAAATGTAACGAATCTCAGTCATGGCTTCGGAGACCGGGCTATCTTCCACGATGTGTCCTTCCGCTTGCTCAAAGGCGAACACATTGGTCTGATTGGTGCCAATGGTGAAGGAAAATCCACCTTCATGAATATTGTGACAGGCAAGCTGATGCCTGATGAAGGTAAGGTTGAGTGGTCCAAGCATGTTCATGTCGGGTATCTAGATCAGCATGCTGTATTGGAACGGGGGATGACTCTGCGTAGTGTTCTCCAATCAGCTTTCTCCTATCTCTTCGAGCTGGAGGAGAAGATGAACCTGATCTGTGATACCATGGGAGAAGCAGAAGGCGACACCTTAGATGAAATGATTGAGGAGCTTGGTACCATTCAGGAGCTCCTGTCTATGCACGATTTTTATATCATAGACAGTAAGGTAGAGGAGATCGCCCACGCCCTTGGCTTAGATGATATCGGTCTGGAGACAGATGTAGCAGATTTAAGCGGTGGACAGAGAACGAAGCTTTTACTTGGTAAGCTGCTATTAGAAAAGCCTGATATTCTGCTGCTTGACGAGCCTACGAACTATCTCGATGTTCAGCATATCGAATGGCTGAAGCGTTACCTGACAGAGTACGAGAATGCCTTCATTCTCATTTCCCATGATATCCCCTTCCTGAACAGTGTCATCAATATCATATACCACATGGAGAATCAGGAATTAAACCGCTATGTCGGCAATTACGAAAAGTTTCAGGAGGTCTATGAAATGAAAAAAAGGCAGCTGGAAGCTGCCTATAATCGCCAGCAGAAGGAAATCGAGGAGCTGGAGGATTTCGTTGCAAGAAATAAGGCTCGCGTCTCCACACGAAATATGGCTATGTCCAGACAGAAGAAGCTGGATAAGATGGATGTCATTGAACTCGCCAAAGAAAAACCGAAGCCGGAATTCAACTTTAAAGAGGCCCGCGCAGCAGGTCGCTATATCTTCCAGACCGAGGATCTTATCATCGGCTACGAGGAGCCTCTGTCCTCTCCTTTGACTTTGTCCATGGAACGCGGAGAAAAAATTGTCCTGACAGGTGCCAACGGTATCGGTAAAACCACTCTGCTGAAGAGCATTCTTGGACTGATCCCGTCTCTTAGCGGTTCCGTAACACTCGGCGATTATTTATACATCGGCTATTTCGAACAGGAAATGGCACCCGGTAATACAACTACTTGTATGGAAGAACTCTGGAAGGAGTTCCCCGGTTACACACAGTATGAGGTGCGCTCCGCCCTTGCCAAATGTGGTCTTACCACCAAACATATCGAAAGCCAGGTCAGAGTATTAAGCGGTGGTGAGCAGGCAAAGGTTCGCCTCTGCAAGCTAATTAACCGTGAGACCAATATCCTGCTGCTCGACGAGCCCACCAATCATCTGGATGTGGATGCGAAGGAGGAGCTGAAACGTGCCTTAAAGGCATACAAGGGCAGTATCCTTCTCATCTGTCACGAACCGGAGTTCTATGAAGGGTTAGCTACTAAGGTATGGGATTGTTCTAAATGGACTACAAAGCTGTAATCCTTTATCTTCCGAAAGTCCCCTGTCTGATTTCCTTAAAGGCCTGATCCAGTTCGTCACTGGTGTTCATGACGATTGGTCCACCCCAGGCAATGGGCTCATGAAGGGGCTTTGCAGCAAATACAAACATACGAAGCGGATGCTTTCCGGCAGTCACGACCAGTTCTTCTCCTTTTTTGAAAAGAATGGCTCGTCTGGCAGGAAGCATCTGTTTTTCTATTCCACCGAAATATCCTTCCCCAGACACAATATAGACGAATACAGTGTCCTCAGGATTGGTTTCCCATTCCCAGGTAAAGGCTTCTGTCAACTCCACATCCAGAAAGGTAGCTTTCACATAATCCCCGGCAGTCGCTCCGGAATGTTCCTTGTAGCTGCCGGCGATAATTCCGATCCTACCCCCCTCTTCTTCTACCCTTGGTATTGTCTCAGCTTTCAGATCACGATACTGTGGGGAAGTCATCTTATGCTTCTTCGGGAGGTTGAGCCATACCTGAACTCCCAGCATGCGATCTGATGGCTTCGGCATCTCCTGATGCATAATTGCCTTCCCAGCTGTCATCCATTGGCAGCAACCATCACGGATAACTCCCTGGTTACCCATACTGTCCCCATGTTCAATCTCACCCTGAAGCAGATAAGTGATCGTCTCTATACCACGATGCGGATGCCAGGGAAAGCCCTTGATATAGTCCTCCGGGTTATCGGAGTCAAAGGCATCGAGCATTAGAAACGGATCAAAGTCCCATACATTGGCATAGCCCAGAACTCTCACCAACTTCACTCCTGCACCATCTGTCTGGTTGGAACCTGTTACTACCTTACTAATCTCACGTACGCTCATATCTACCTCTCCTTTCACTGTGTAAGCTGGAAACTTATAGATAAATAATCTGTTAAATACATTATACACTATAATCTCAGATGAATAAATATTTTTAAGGACCGCTAATTATGCCATATGTGAGTATTTACGATATCTTGTTTCATCTTTAAGCTTTGCTGGATATTAAATACTGATAGATGAGTATGATAAAAGGAGAGGTGTAATTTCCCCTCCTTTTAGGTTCACAATCAGTAAAAAAACGAAGTAACTATAATACTTATCACTTTACATTTCCATGTGCTTTTTGGTAATTAAAGATAAAACGAAACCAATCAGAATTGATAAAATGAAAATAGTACCCCACATTATCCAACCATTATTTATTCTCACTCCACGTGGGCTTGTTTCATCAGTTCTAAATATCATTGCAAGAATAAACCCTCCCATATACCCAATAACTGTAGCTACTGAAACTATTTTATTACCAAATATAGTAGCGATAATTAATATAAAAATACTTAACATAGCCAATAGATTTGTCCATTGTTTCATACCATGCATTTCAAAAAAAGTATATCTGCATAACCAATATGATATCCCCAGCATTCCAATCATACTAATTCCCCACAGACTTTTGTTTTTTATATTAATTAGTTTCACTATATCGACCTTCCTATTCTTTCAATAACTTTAATAACACAGTTTATAACTATTGTGAACCATTGTTCCTATTAATCATTCTTTCCTATCACTATTATTCTTCTGTGCCTTGAGCTGCATCCTCAGTCGGATATTTCACATATTCCTTAGAGAAATGATATATTCCGTCCTTGTCACTGTAGAAATACAGATAATCTACCGTGGAAGGATTCAATGCTGCATTAATGGCCGCCCGACCTGGGTTACAGATAGGCCCTGCCGGTAGAGCAGCGCATTTATAGGTATTATAGAAGCTATTATAGCGGTTTTCATCTCCCGAAATATAGGGTTTGATATAACGCTCTACATAGTAAATCGTTGAATCAAATCGAAGCCTCATCTTAATCTTTAATCTGTTATGAATCACAGCAGAAATATCCGCCATGTGCGTTTTATTCCCGGCTTCCTTCTCAATCATCGAAGCGATGGTCAGTATCTCATTGATGCTGTAGCCCAGCTCCGTTGCTCTCTGCCTGTCTGCCTCGGTAATCTTGACCTTACTGTTGCGAAGGAATTTACCGATGGCATCCTCTGGCTTGCTTAACAGCTTCATTTCATAAGTATCCGGATAGAGATAGCCCTCCAGCTTAAAGCAGCGGTTCGGATTCTCCGGAAGCTCCTTGATCAGTGGATAATTAACAGTATAATCGTAATTTTCCATAGCATCATAGAGTCCTGCGGTTGAAGTGCATATTCCTTTCTTAACGAGCAGGTCGAATACCTGTGCTACAGAATATCCTTCCGGTATCGTGAGCTTCACCGTGGAGGAAATCCCGTATACCTTAGGAGCTAAAGGTAGCTCAGCAATAGCCTGCATCGTATTATAGACATATAACCCGCAGTAGGTGTAAGTATCATAACCCTTCTCCTGCATTTCTGAAGGCTGATAATATCTGTAGCCGGCTGTGGAACCCATGATGAATTTAAGAGAATCAGCCGGGACCATCAATGCCCCACTTCGTTCAGATACATAAACAGCCTCAGCGATTTTCTTTTTAGAGGCTTTTGCCTTTGCGGAGGAATAATAATTCAGATAGTTTTTCCCAACCGTATATATGATTTTCTTGCCGTTTGAATTATTAGTAATTGTGAGGGTTTTCTTCGCTTTGATGTACTGATAGCTTACCCCATTCATTACTCCGGTCAGCTCTGCAACCGGTACCATGACATTGCTATTTTCCGTAACCTCGATTGCTGCAGCATCCTCTGATTGATCATTCATATCATAAAAGGTATAGCCTCCGGTTGCTCTTGCTGTCATGATTCCATACTTGGGCTGTACCGGAATAACAGGATCTGTCTGTGCATCTTCTTCAGCATTTGGGGGTGCCTGAGTCGCCGCCGATGCGATCGACATTGGACTCATCATCATACAGAATGTCAACAATAATGAAATAGCCACACGCAAGAGTGGTTTCTTTACATAAATAGCTTCGTTATTTTCCTTATGTAATCTCATGTTTTCTACTCCTTATGTCGTTTTGAGTATGCTCCTTCATTTAGTTTCATACTATCTCATTCTCGTGAATTATGCAATACATCAAGCTTCTCTTAAGGAAATCTTAAAAAGTGCAGGCCTTCCGGATAATACCTTACCGACGATGAGCATCAAAGGAATTGGAGTACGCAACAGGTCATTTTCTATAGGTGACTGTAATTTTTCTTCCCGCAGCTTTACCAATCAGATAAAACAGCTGTCCAAATAGTTTCTTATAAAAAGGAACCTTAACAGAGCTATCATATACCCCTTTTCTACGGCTTTCTTCCAACCAATAGATGCCATCCTGCGTCTCATATTCTGTACCCTTTTGATAAGCCAGAGACATCCCCCTGAACAAATTGTAGGGGATCAGTAGCAGATAGGAAGGACTATATAATCTGCCCGACTTAACATCCCTATAAAATTGATCTGCAATATTGCTTAGCTTTGACTTTGTTCTTCTTGTAATTTGATAATCGTTCCAGCTAAGGGAAGCTGTACTGAACTGATAGCATCGGTTAAAGCCAATCGATTTCAGAAAGGATACAATCCCTTTCGCAGCTGCCTTTCCACCCACTCCGCCTGTGGTTGTTATCACAAGAGCCTTACTCTTGAAGAAATGCGGGCGGTGCGTCATAAAGCAGAGATGATCGAAGAAATTTCTTAGTATTGAGGTTTCTTTTCTAAAATACGTAGTCGAAGCTATGATTACCCCATCTGCTTCCTCCATCGTTTTTATTATTTTTAGGATACTGCTGCTATGCGGGCACTTTTCATGCCCAAGACGAAAGCAATTACTGCATCCAATACAAAAGGGCAGCTTCTCCTCTGCCAAATGTATTTCTTCGAAGGTAGCAGCTTGATCCTCCTCTTGAAGCTTTTCCTTCACTACTTCTACCAGCCTCCAGGTATTACCTTTATGGGGACTTCCATTAATCAGTAAATACTTCATTTTCACCAAACCTTTCTACGATATAGTCTATAAAACCATCTCTTTCTTCTTTATCATAAAAATCGATACCTAAACTATCCTTTAAGACATCCTTTCTTAAGAAAGCTTCCTGTAAGACCGAAGTAATAAGAAAAGAATCGATCAGGTTTGAGTTCGTCGGCTCGCCACCTGATAAGCATCTACCAAAGCCTCCTACAGTTTTCATTGTATTATCCATCACCATAGGCTTCTTCAAGTCGCCGAGAATCGAAACCTTAGAGATTTGCTTATGATCCATTAAAAAGTCCATGACCTGCTTTGCTGTATACTTCGTGATATCAATCGGATTGTTACTACCGCAACCCTCAGGCCGGAACGAACGAATCACCTCGCTAATGATTGTTTGCACACATATTTCAATCAGAGACTCCTTTGATTTAAAATAATGATTGGCCAGACCCACACCAACTCCTGCCCTCTCAGCAATTTTTCTCATAGTAATATCTTCAATTGCTCCATCGGCTTCCTCGATCAGACAAATTGTCTGTCTGATGATATTTTCCCTTGTTCTATCTGATTTCATCTTATCTCCATTTCAGCATACACCACTTAATTAGGCGTAACAACAAAATCTACAAGTAAACCCGTAATCAATTCACTGAGAATAATCTTTATTTCTCATACTACTTTCCTTCTCTTACAATTTCGATTTATAGTCTTCATCTCAATTTAATTACTATTTTGCTTTATAGCCTTTGTCTCGATTGACTACTATTTTACAATATAGTCTTATGAATGATTACTTATCGCAAAATTGAACACCGTTCAATTTTATGATAAAATAAAAGCCGCCTGTTGTCAAGCGGCTTTCTTAACCTATGTTCTCTTAACAAATTCTGCCTTGCACTTCGGACAGGTGATGCAGATCTTCCCTTTTCCGCGGGGTACCCGTATCGTCTGTTTACAATGGGAGCATTTATAATACACATGTGTCTTCGTTCCCACTAAGGATAACTTAAAATTAGTCAGCTTCTTCTTCGCACCGTCCGCCACCCTGCAATAAGCCATATTCTCCCGGGTTCTACGTTGGATGTCCTTGGACATCATACGATAGAAGACATAGATCAGCGGGATATAAAGAAGCAGTGTAAGCCAGCTTGCCCTAATGAATATGGTAAAGACGGACAGCAGCAGCGATACCACCACCAGAGCTCTGGAGAGTTGGTCAAAGCCATATCTGCCATACATAAAATTACGTAATCGATTCATTGCGGTCTCCAATCTGCCGTAATAACCTAGCATATAGTCCATTTTCTTTGTTGTCTTCTATCATACAATATTATCTTTCTTTTTCCCATTAAAAAAATATTAAATTTTCAAAAGATTAGCATTACAGTTCACGTGCAGAAATCATTCCTTACCGTGAACGGAGTGAACAGTAATAGATTAACATAAACAGGAGGCTGCTGCAAAATATTTGTTACCCCTTTCATGGGAGTATCATTATTTTACAGCAGCCTCTCATCTTTATCTATGCTTCGTTGACTGCCCAATCACAAGCTCTGCCTCGAAGGTCTTACTCTCGTGCTTGATCCTGCCATCAATCAGTTCAAAAAGTATTCTGATACTCTCTTCTGCCATCTCTTCCACTGGTTGTCGGATGGTCGTGATGGAGGGATGATAATAAAAGGAGATATCCATACCATCATATCCCGCAACCGAATAATCCTCCGGTACTCTTTTACCCATCTCGAAAATCGCCTTACAGGTTCCCACGGCCATACTGTCAGAAATCGCATAGATTGCAGTACAATTCGTGTCAGCCTTGATTAATTTCTTGGTTACCTCGTAACCGTATTTCATGGTGAAAGCCTCAGTACCTGTGTCCTTTCCATAGAAAACCAGTTCCTGTCTATAAGGAATGCCATTATCCTCCAAAGCCTTCTGATACCCATCCAGACGAAGCTTTCCGATATTCATATCGTCCGGTGGAGCTGCTATGACAGCAATCTGCTTATGACCAAGCTTACACAGGTAATCCACCATCTTATAGCTTTCCTGAAAGTCATCCACAGTCACAAAAGAATAACACTCTTTATTAATCTGCTCGCCGATGCCTCCGGTACTTAAGATGAAAGGAACGTTGATCTTATTCAGCTTATCCTCAGAATGACAGAAATAACCTCCGAGAAATACAATACCCTTAAGACGCTTTTCCTTCTCCAGTAATAATGCAAGGTCAATCTCATCTTCATGCTCTTCCACACGATGCAGCAGGAAAGAATATTTCCTTTTCTGGATCTCATTCTCAAACACCTTCAACATATTATTGAAGAAAGGATTGCTGATACCCTTGATCAACACCGCTATGGTGTTGGACTCCGAGCGCTTCAGATTACGGGCGCTATTATTAGGAATGTAATTATAATCCTTGATGGCCTGCATAATCTGATTCTTAGTCTCTTCATTGATGTCGGGGTGATTGTTGATGGCTCTGGATACAGTGCTTACAGCAACACCGCAAATTCTAGCTATATCTTTGATTGTTGTTTCCATTGCTATTCTTCCTCTGCAAATGCGTTACTTTTCATATCTTTAAGCATTATATCAATAATGGTATAAAAAAGCAATATTACATACCAATCCTATGAGTTATCTTCCGTAAAGAAGCGTAATGTCTTTGATCTTCTCAGCCAATTCCAAAGAAAAGGCACTGCTACTGACACGCCACTTCCAATTGTTGCCCAGAGTCGAAGGAATATTAATTCTTGCTTCCGAATCAAGGCCCAGATAATCCTGGATCGGAATGATACAAAGTCTTGCAACACTCTGCTGAGCCAGACGGACAAATTCCCAGTGAATATCCTCCATACTCTTCCCTTGACGATTCAAATATCTGCGTGCAAGATTGTAATCAGCTTGATTGATACTCTTCAACCAGCCGACTATGGTATCATTGTCATGCGTACCGGTATAAACGATACAATTCTTATCATAATTATGCGGTAAATAATCGCTTTCTTCCCTGGAGTCGAAGGCAAATTGCAGCACTTTCATACCGGGATATCCGGTCTTTTTTAGCAGATCTTTTAAGGATTGAGTGATATATCCCAGGTCCTCGGCAATGATATCCGCTTCACCGAGCTGATTCTTCAAGGTCTGAAAGAATTGATAACCTGGGCCCTTCTCCCAATGGCCGCCTACTGCCGTCTCTTCTCCGTAAGGGATGGAATAGTACTCATCAAAGCCCTTAAAATGATCTATTCTGACCACATCGTAAAGCTTCAGGCTGTATGAGATTCTCTCCAACCACCAGCTAAAATCAGTAGCAGTATGTGCTTCCCAACGATACAGCGGATTTCCCCACAGCTGGCCCGTAATCGAGAAGGCATCCGGAGGACATCCTGCAACCGCTATCGGATTCTGCTTCTCGTCCAGTTGGAAAAGTTCAGGACGCGACCAGGTATCCGCACTGTCAAATGCTACATAAATCGGCAGGTCACCAATGATCCTGATGCCTTTCTTATTGGCATAGCTCTTTAGAGCTTCCCACTGGCAATGGAACTGATATTGTATGAATTCATAGAACTGAATATCATTATCTAACTTCTTCTTATAAGCTTCCATCGCCTGAGGCTTACGAAGCTTAATATCCTCGTCCCATTCTATCCAACTAAAGCCGCCATAAGAATCCTTGATCGCCATATACAGCGCATAATCCTCGAGCCAGGAGACATTCTCCTTCTGAAAGCTTAAATAAGCTGCTTCGTTTCTGAAACTGCTTCTCTCATAGGCTTTTCGCAGCATATCAAATCTGGATAAATAGATCTTTTCGTAATCAATATATCCGACCTCTTCGCCAAAATCATAACCTTCACATTCCTTGGCTGTTAACAGTCCTGCCTCGATCAGCTGATCAGGATCAATGAAGTAGGGATTGCCTGCAAAGGTCGAGAAGGACTGATAAGGGGAATCCCCATAGCTTGTCGGACCGATGGGCAGTATCTGCCAATACTTTTGACCTGACTTCTCCAAAAAGTCAATAAACTGATATGCACTTTTTGAGAAAGAACCTATTCCATATTTGGAAGGAAGACTGGCAATAGGTAATAGAATTCCACTTCCACGCTTATTCATTCAGTCACATCCTTTGTCTAATCAATATATAACAACTATAAAAATAACAAATATAAGTATTCATGCGTTATCAATAAAAATTATCTCATTCTTAACCCTTGACAGCTCCTGCAACTACACCTTCGATGATGTACTTCTGACAAGTCAGATAGAAGGCCACAATCGGGATAATTGCCAATACCAGCATCGCCATCATTGCACCCATATCGATAGAGCCGTAACCGCCCTTCAGATACTGAATTGCAATCGGGATCGTCTTATATTCCGTACCGATAACCAGATAAGGAAGCAGGTAGTCATTCCAGATCCACATCGTATTCAGGATACCTACTGTTACGGCAATCGGTTTTAATACGGGCATTACGACCCTGAAAAAGGTCGTCAGCGGATTACAGCCATCAATCATCGCAGCTTCTTCTAACTCCAGCGGAATGGACTTTACAAAGCCGCTGAACATGAACACGGATAATCCTGTTCCAAAGCCCAGATAGATGAAGATGATACCAACCGGGTTATCCAGATGCAGTACGTTGGCAACCTTGGTCATAGTGAACATAACCATCTGAAAGGGTACGATCATAGAAAAAGCAAATATATAATACAGTATATTATGAAATCTATTTTTTACTCTTGTAATAAACCAGGCCGTCATCGAAGTAAATAAGATGATTACTGCCACAGAACAGATCGTAATAAAGAAGGACCATCCTGCTGCATGTAAAAATCCGGTCTTTTCAATTCCGCTGGTGTAGTTTTCAAGTTGAACGAAAGTCTTACCATTCGGTAATTCAAAGGGCGTTTCACTAATGAAGAACTTACCTTTTAAAGAGTTAATGAAAACAATCAGTATCGGAGATAAAAACAGGATACTTAATGCCGCTAAAAACAGAAATAATATCACCCTGCCAAATCTGCCCTTATTTCCTTCTATACTCATTAGTTTTCCACCTCCTTGTTGCGTGTTATCCTAAGCTGGATAAATGCCACGATTGCAACGATGATAAAGAATATAACTGCTTTCGCCTGTCCGATACCCTCACTACCGACAGAGCCGTAGAAGGTATTGAAGATATCCAGCGCAAGCATCGCCGTCTTTTTGGACGGTGCACCTGCTGTCAAAGCAAGGTTTTGGTCAAATAGTTTGAAGGAATTCGACATGGTAAGGAATAAGCATATCGTAAAGGAAGGCATAACCATGGGAATAGTAATCTTTCTTAATATCTGCAGTCCGCCTGCACCATCGATCTTTGCTGCTTCTATGATATCCTTAGGTACATTCTGGATACCTGCTATGTAGATAACCATCATATAACCAATCATCTGCCAGTTCATCAGAATAATCAGGCCCCAGAAACCATATTCCGGTTTGAAGGTCAGTGTTACTCCATAATGAAAAAGTACACCGTTGATGATCAGCTGCCAGATGTAACCGAGTACGATACCTCCGATTAGGTTTGGCATAAAGAAAATGGTACGAAACAGATTGGTTCCCTTAATCTTTCTTGTCAAAAGCATTGCGAGTAAGAAAGATAATACATTGATGGTGATTACTGCTACAACAGCAAATCTTACAGTGAACCAAAGTGCATTCAGGAATTCCTTATTCTGAAATACTTCTGTATAATTCTTAATTCCTACCCATTTGGCATCAATTACTGTGGTAAACTCCGTAAAAGAAAGGAAGATACCCAGGAGAAACGGAATTACAAAGGCTATTGTAAATGCAATCAGGGTTGGAAGTACAAATATAGGAAAATATTTTTTATTGTGTCTTTGCATAATAATCTCCATTCTGGGGATAACCTGTATAAATTAAGATGCGAAAGCGCACCAATGATCCATAAAACATTGGGAATGCTTCAAAACTCATCTACATGATTTTCGAAGCATTCCCTACTGATAAACAGTTTACTTCATTATTTTGCTTTCTCAGCCTTCCAGGAATCCTTCACAGTCGTTGCAACATCTTCCCAAGTCTTGCTGCCCTGAACATATTCCAGTAATGCATCGCCAAAAGCGTTCTTGAAATCTTCGCTCGGGAAAGCTGCAAAGGTCCAAGCTACAGAGCTTACGCCATCCTTAGACATCCAAGCGAGTACTTCCTTTGCCAACGGATCTGCAGGCTTCTCAGCATCTGTAAAGGTATTGAAAGGAGCGATGAAACCTAACTGATTGGTAACATAGGATTTACCCTTATCGCTGGAAAACAGCCATTCTACAAACGCGATGGAAGCTTTCTGCTTCGCATCGGATACCTTGCTGTTGATAGCGAAGTAATTTTCTGTACCAACACATAAGCCCTGGTTCTCTTCTCCTGCTACACCGGTATAGATAGGCATAAACTTAATATCCTCAGCCTTAACTACATTGCCATCTACGCCGCTGATCTGTGACCATGCCCAGTTACCATTCTGAACCATAGCGCACTGTCCGAGTGCAAATTCAGCCATGGAGTCATTTACAGTCTTGCTTCCGAGCAGACCCTTTTCAGACACAGAGTTATTTACATATAAATCAAAAATGTTTCTGTAGTTATCACCATACTTGAACTGGATCTCGTTAGAAGCTAAGCCTGCAAGAACAGTGTTGTCAAAAGCTGTATTATCTTTGAATTCGTAGAACAAAGGAAGGTTTGCAAGATGTGTCTGCCATCTCCACTGTTCACCTGCACTTAAGGATGTGGAAGCGAATACACCTTCGATACCGAGATCAGCCTTATGAGCTGTCATATCCTCAGCAACAGCCTTCAGGGTTGCGAAGTTATTTACTTCATCCATGGATGCAACTGTAGTTGCTCTGTTCGTCAATGCGAAATACTTCTGCATGATAGCGTTGTTATAGATAATACCGTAACCTTCTACAACGTAAGGAATACCAAAAACTCCGTCGCCGCTTGTAACTGCAAGGCTCTTATCGGATAAGTAGCTGTATAATTGTGTGTCTTTCAGATTTGCGCAATAATCTTTCCAGGACTCGTAGCCAACAGGTCCGTTGATCTGGAAGATTGTCGGAGGATCTGATTTAGCAACTTCTGATTTTAAGGTCTGCTCGTATGTACCGCTTGCTGCTGTAACAACTTTAACCTTAACGCCTGTCTCTGCTTCGTAATCAGCTGCAATCTGGTTGTAAACCTCTGCGATCTCCGGTTTGAAGTTCAGGAAATAGATCTCATCTACCTTCTCTTCAGTAGCGGTATCTGCAGCAGGTGTAGCTTCTGCTGTATCCTGTGTTGTAGCAGCGGGAGTGCTCTCAGCAGTATCCTGTGCTGCTTCTTTTTTACCACATGCTGCGAAAGAACCTACAATCATCATAAGAACTAACAGGATTGCAAATACTTTACTAATTTTTTTCATGACTACCTCTCCTTCTCGTTGTGGAATAGCACAAGAATGCCAATCCAATTTGTTTATAATTTTCTTCGGATACGTTGCCAGTAACGTTATCGGTAACGTTTCCATAAATAATATTACCATAAATCCGTATAAATGCAAGTACTTTTTATTAATTTTTCACAACATATTTTTATCATTCAGGAAAACCCTTGAATCAAGCATGGTTCAGCCCATTTCATCTCTCGTATAAACAATTGCTAAATCCTAAAGCTATTCATGACCTCTTTCAGATCCTCAGCATTTGCCCCCATCTCCTTCGCAGCCTCTTCTAAGATTGCCACGGCCTTAGCCTGATCATAAACTGTGCCCTCGATACTTCCGGAGGTGGCGAGGGTCTCTTCCGAAATTGCTGAAATACTCTCTACAGCACCCAAGGTATCTACTCTTGCAGCCTCCATATTCTTCATATCTTTACTGATGATAGATAAATTCTCAATCAATCCCTCTATCCCCAGGTTGATACTCCTGAACGCTTCTATGGTATGCAAAACGATATCTGTCTGCATCCCTACGACAGTCTGTGCCTGTCTGGCTGTCTCCACCGTATCGTAGGTCTGCTTTTTAATCTCGCCGATCATATTCTTGATCTCATTGGCTGAGGACATGGACTTATTGGCCAGCTTGCGGATTTCTTCCGCGACAACTGCAAAGCCCTTCCCCGCCTCTCCTGCTCTGGCAGCCTCGATTGACGCATTCAGAGACAGCAGATTCGTCTGGTCAGCGATATCATTCATCACCTGTACAATATCACCGATCGATCTGGTCTTGTCTTCCAGTGCTGAAATATGGTCTACCACATACTTCGTACTATCCTTGGTCGCATCCGACTGCCTGGTCAGCTTCTCCATAGTATCAATTCCCATAGAAATCATACACTTGATGTCTTCTGTCCTCTGTTCAATCTCACCCAGATTGCCATTGACTGCAGTGATCTTCTGTGACAGCTCGTCCATCTGAAGCAAACAGCTTTGTGAATCCTGCGCCTGTCCCTCAATTCCATGTCCGATCTCATCTACTGCCTTCGTAATATTATTATTAGATATAGAAATCAGTTTGGATGCCTCCATTACATTCGTTGCGGAGCCAGATACAAGTCCTCCCACCTGAGCCATTTTTTGAATCAGAAGCCTCATATTATTCATAGTATCCGTAATGCTGGATGCTAGTGCCGCAAACTCATCTCTGCGCTTTACTTCTACTATTACCGTAAGATCTCCCTGAGACACCTTTTGAAGCTTACGGTTTATTTCTTTCAAGGTATTTCCGATTCCTCTGGAGATAAAGAACCCGACTGTGACTGCAACCAGACAGGCCAAAACAACGATAATAATGGTATTCTGGCGGATTGTATTTGCCTGCTGCATAAAACTGCTCTTTGGTACAAGACTGCATATGGTCATTCCTGTAGTTCCTATCTTGCTGTACATATAAAGATAGTCTTCAGATTGATATTTTACATATTCTGAGCCGCTCAAGGCTTCTGCCTGTAAGCTTTTCGCATAATACTTTTGCTCACCGAAGAGAAAGGTATCCCCTGAAGCCGTCTCCTCTCCGCTATTGATCAGGATTTCTCTACCGTCCTCAGTGATCAAAGCAAGCAGACTGCCTTTTCCTAACTCCAGTTTTCCGAGGAATTCCAGAACAGCCTCCGCGCTAAGATCGATGACAATGCAGCCGCTGTCCATAGGAAATCTTCGTATCATAGACACCGCATAATCCTCAGAACTCAGCCCTAGCTCCTCATCAATCATTGGATGTGTTCCCAGCCAATAATAGTCAGTCGTACTATCCTTTAGCTTTTGTCCCTCTGCACCAGACTTAATTTCTTCATAAAATCCGGGCAGGTTCTCCATATCACTTGTCAGTACGGGTACCCCTTTTCCACTGATGATATGAATGTTTTCAATAAATTTCTCTAAATCAGCCTTCTTCAGTAATTCGTTATTCTTAGTTGTCACAAATTTGAGTCTGTCCTGTTTGCCCGTATATACCAGGCCTCTTGTAAAGTAGGATGTATCATTGTCTTGAATATACTGTTGCGTGATTGCATCCATTGATTCTGTCACATATTCCAGGTAACTTGTAGCCATGGCAAACGTATTGTTAGCCGCCTGCTCATAATTAGACAGCAAGCCTTCGGATGCCCTTGTATAAGACGTGATCCCCAAAATCACGATAAAGGCAACCGGAATCAGAAAGCCCAAAATCAATTTGGACAAGATACCAAATCGTATCTGTTGTTTCATAAAAACTACCTCCTCCAAATCAGCATAGTTAAGATTATATTCCAGAGGAGATCAAATGTACAGAGATTTTTTCGAAATTTTTCGAGACTATTTTCGCTTTATTGACGAAAGGCTACTAGTTTTTATTATTAACATTAAATTTTATACATTAACGGTGCAAAAACAAAACGACCACCGGAAAGCTATGTATTACTTTCCGATGGTTATTTTGCTCTCATTGATCAAAGCACTCACGCAGCTTTCTCAAAAGAAACTGCGTTCTAGTTTTTTTCATTGATCAAAGCACTCACGCAGTTTCTTTAGGGCTTTTTTCTCTATCCTGCTGACGTAGCTTCTGGATATTCCCAGCTTCCCGGCGATTTCCCGTTGTGTAACTTCCTTATGGTTGCTTAGGCCGTACCGTAAACAGATGATTTCGCGTTCTCTATCAGTCAACACCTTACCGATTATGTGATACAGTTTTTTTATATCGTCTTCCAGCACTATATTCTCAACAATATCAATTTCTGCTTCTTCGATGATATCCAACAGATTTATTTCATTGCCTTCCCTATCCGAACCGATCGGATCATATAAATATACTTCTTTTGCCAAACGCTTTCCGCTTCTGAGCATCATCAGAAGCTCATTATCAATGCAACGGGAGGCATAGGTAGCCAGACGGATTCCTTTTTCTTCATCAAAGGTATCTATCGCTTTAATTAAACCGATGGTTCCTATCGATATCAGATCATCCGTTTCCTTATCTACCATATTGTACTTCTTGACAATATGCGCTACGAGTCTGAGATTATGTTCAATTAATTTATCTCTTGCAGCCTTGTCGCCTTCTTTACAGCGCTTCAGGTAGTCAGCTTCTTCCTTGGTGCTTAATGGCTTTGGAAAAGACTTCACGAAGATAAGCACCCTCAATGCCAAATGATTCGTTATTATCCTATGATGATAATTGACATAAAGTGCCTATCCCTCTTAAAAAAGGACAGAAGGACTAATCTTTTTTTATTCATGATACCTGCTACAGTTCTATCCTGTTCTACAATAAAAAGCAGGGATATAGAATACAAGTAACTGTATTCTATATCCCCGGCCATAATACCCTGCTATTTCTAAAAGTAAGAAAGTTTTTAATTTTCTGAGGCTATTCTTTTCTACGGTAAAAAGATTTTTCCTTTCCCAGAGGAAAGAATTTCATTCTTTTCGTCTGATGATATCATAGTCTTCCAGCTTAGCCCCGAAATCAACATATATCATCTGCTGCGGGTGAGGGCAACTTTCCATCTCCGCACCGTCAGCATCTTTCATTACCTTTACAATTGCCTCAATTGTATCCCCATTCGGTTTGATGATTTCAACACTCTCTCCTACAGAAAATTTATTCTTCTGTTCCAGCTCATACAGACCGTCCTTACATCCTGAGATCGTTCCAAGATAAGTATAGGCCTTCTCATAGGTGTTATGATCATAGATTTGGTCCTCATGGGTAGGCTTACCAAAGAAAAAGCCTGTCGTGAACTGACGGTTCACTCCTTTTTTAATCTCTTCCATGTAGAGCGGCTTATGTGCCTCATAGAGCATCGGGTCAGCAAAGAACTCATCAATTGCCTTACGATAGGTTCTGGCAACCGTTGCCACATAGAGAGCCGTCTTCATCCTGCCTTCCACCTTAAAACTGTCGATCCCTGCTTTTACAAGCTCAGGGATATATTCTATCATACACAGATCCTTGGAATTAAAGATATAGGTTCCACGTTCATTCTCTTCAATCGGCAGATATTCTCCCGGTCTTGTCTCCTCCACAATATGATATCTCCAGCGGCAGGAGTGGGTACAAGCACCAAGATTCGCATCCCGGCCGGTGAAATAATTACTCAACAAACATCTGCCTGAGTAAGCAATGCACATAGCTCCGTGAACAAACGTCTCTATCTCCATTTTAGATGGAATCTCTGCCCTCAGTTCGGTAATCTCCTGTAAAGAAAGCTCTCTGGCGGAGACTACTCTGGATGCACCAAGTCTGTGCCAGAATTTATAGGTCTCATAATTCGTATTATTTGCCTGGGTGCTGATATGCACTTCTGTATCAGGCAATTCCTCCATTGCAATCGTAAAGACACCGGGATCAGAAATAATCAAAGCATCCGGTTTATTCTCTCCCATCGCCTTCAATTCACGGAAATATGTCCGAATTCCCTGTAGGTCCTGATTATGCGCAGTTATATTGGCTGTTACATAGACCTTTTTCCCATAGGAATGAGCGAAAACGATACCGTCTTCCATGTCCTGCATAGAAAAGTTCTTTGCTTTTGCACGAAGGCCATAAAGATCACCACCGATATAAATTGCATCCGCACCATAAATTACTGCTGTTTTTAATGTCTCGAGATTTCCGGCCGGAATTAATAACTCAGGCTTTTTTATATATTCATTCATCATTATCATCCATTCTTCTGCCGAAGCTCCTTACTTTCGAGCCGGCATTTTTATCATACTTGCAGATTTCCTGCAGTTCTGTGACTTAAAGCAACTCCATCCCCTACCGGAAGAATGACGGTACTCAGTTCCTCCATATGGGTGATGGTATAAAGATATTCCCGCATCCGCGCATGAATTGTACGATCTCTCCTCGTGATACTGTAACGGGAATTAGTAACAGTTCCATCCTGCAAAACATTATCAGTTACCAGCATGCCGCCCACAGTCAGCAGTTTCATTAATTCCGGCAAAAAGCTCATATACTGGGCTTTGGCAGCATCCAGAAAGATAAAATCATATTGCTGCTTCTGTCCGGCCAGAGTCTGCAAAACCTCGAGTGCTTCCCCCTTGAGCAAGGTGATTTTATCCTTATGGGGAAATCTCGGATCAGCGAGATTCTTATCTGCTTCCACGAGTCGCATCGCAACCTTCTCAATCGTTGTAATCCTGCATTCCGGTATGGTATATTCACTCATAAAGAGGGCGGAAAAGCCAATGGCTGTTCCGACCTCAAGAATCTTTTTGGGTTGTTGTAGCTGGAGCAGAAACTTTAGCACTCCCTGCGTTTCCTTCTTAATGATGGGCACATACTTTTCCAATGCCTCTCTCTCCAGTGTTGCCAGTTCCTCCGGCAGCTCTGCTTCCAGAGAATTGATATAAGCAGTTATTCTTTCGTTTACAATCATCGCATCTCTCTTTTCACTATCTATTAACAGTACATTGCTGAATATGCCGTAGATAACGCAGGGATAATCAGGTAAGCGAATACTTTTCTCGCATAAGCAAGTGCTTCTCTCGCTTAAACGAGTGCTTTACTCGCTTTATTCTGCATCGGTATCTGAATTGGTACCGTCATACAGTTCCGTATCTGCATTCTGCTCAGTATTATCTGTACTATCGGTATCGGAAGCTCCGTCCCCTTCCTGTTTCTCCTTCTCCTGGACCGCCTTCTCCGAATCCTCGTCCTTGACGATCGATTGAGAGTAGTCCGTAATTACAGTTAAAATCTCTTCATAGGTCATTGCCGAATTGATGACATAGGTACCTGGCATGATAACATATTCCGTCAGCTTCGTCTTGAGATAGAAGGGATACTTATTCTCAATTACTCGATAAGTCTCCAGCTTTGTCGCAATATCCATCTTAGAATCACCCTTCTTAATCTGGAAAACAACCTCCCTGCCGGGTGCCTCCTCCAGAGCAACAGGCCCGTAGACCTGGTACGCAAAGGCATAAGCAGACTTACTGAAATTAATAATCAGGAAGACTACCAGGATATAAAAGATGATATTCAAAAGCAATCGTACGATAAAGCTCGTAATTTTTAATGTTAATTTCACTGCTGCGGATTTCGTTGCCATCACTTAATCTCCATTCTGCCGATACCCTACGAATATTAGTATGAGTATCAATTTACATAAATACTGTATTCAGGTGAAGCTATACTTCCATAATGATGGGGAGGATCATCGGATTTCTCTTTGTCTTCTTCCAGATGAAATCACCCAGAGAATCCCTGATTTCTGTCTTCATCTTGCCCCAGTCTGCATTGCTTTTCGTGAGACATTTATCCAAAGCCCTCTCTACTACTTCCCTGGCTTCATCCATCAGGTTTTCAGACTCTCTGACATATACGAAACCTCTGGATACGATATCGGGACCTGCCATAACTGCATTACTATATTTCTCAAGGGAAATAACTACAATGATAAGACCATTCTCTGACAGAAGCTGTCTGTCGCGAAGCACGATATTGCCTACATCGCCGACACCAAGGCCATCTACCAGTATTCCGCCGGACGGAACCTCTCCTGTAAGTGCTGCTCTCTCCTGCGATAAGGTCAATTCATCACCAGAGGATAGGATAAAGATATTCTCCTTCGGAATTCCCAGAGACTGCGCCAACTCCGCGTGACGGATCAGGTGTTTGTATTCGCCGTGCACCGGAACTGCATATTTCGGCTTCAGCAGGGTATACATCAGTTTAATCTCTTCCTGACAGGCATGTCCGGATACATGAGTATCCTGATAGATTACCTTGGCTCCCTTCATCGAAAGGTCATTGATAACCTTGGAAACAGCTTTCTCATTGCCGGGAATCGGTGTAGAGCTTAAGATTACTACATCACCGGGCTTAATTGAGACCTTTTTGTGAATGGAAGCCGCCATTCTCGGCAGGGCCGCCATAGACTCTCCCTGGCTTCCTGTGGTGATCAGTACCAGCTGATCATCTGTATAATTCTTCATCTGTTCAATATCAATCAGCATATTGTCAGCCATCTTGATATAACCCAGCTCGGTGGCTACCGTGATGATATTCACCATACTTCTGCCTTCGACTACGATTTTCCTGTTATATTTCGCCGCAGAATTGATAATCTGCTGAACCCTGTCCACATTAGAAGCAAAGGTTGCGACGATAATTCTCTGCTTTGCATAGTCAGAGAAGATACTATCAAAGGTCTTGCCAACAGAGCTTTCCGACATGGTATAGCCCGGACGCTCCACGTTAGTGCTGTCGCACATGAGTGCCAATACACCCTTCTTACCGATCTCTCCGATTCTCTGTAAATCGATCGGTTCACCGAATACCGGTGTAAAGTCTACTTTAAAATCACCCGTGTGGAAGAGAATTCCTGCTGGTGTAAAAATAGCCAGCGCAGCCGCATCCGCGATACTATGGTTCGTACGGATGAATTCGATACGGAAGCAGCCAAGATTGATCGACTGACCGTACTTGATTACCTTACGTTTTGTATTCTTTAACAGATTATGTTCCTTCAACTTGCTCTCAATGATTGCATTGGTAAGCTTTGTAGAATAGATCGGTACGTTGACCTCTTTTAATACATAGGGCAGGGAACCGATGTGATCCTCATGTCCGTGAGTAATGACGAAGCCCTTTACTTTATCGATGTTATCCTTTAAGTAGGTTACATCAGGAATAACCAGGTCGATACCTAGCATCTCATCCTCAGGGAAGGACAGACCGCAATCCACGACGATAATACTGTCCTCGTATTCAATGGCAGTGATATTCATGCCAATCTGTTCCAAACCGCCAAGCGGAATAATCTTTACACCCTGTAATTCTGTCTGTTTCATTATGTTCTTTTCTTTCAAATAATTGCACCTCCAATGGTTTTATGTACTTTCTTTTATCCATTAACTAAGTGCATAAGATAAAATGACTATATCTTGAAATACAATCATAAACAAACATATTTTGTTACATTTGTTCGATTAGACTAAATAGATTCTTTTGCCCTGCATTTCTTACAATGGCCATAAAGCTTCACTTCATGGTCTGCCACGAGAAATCCCATGGTTTCGTTAATCCGTTCTTCCAACGTCTCTAATAGATCATCCTGAAAAGCGTAAATGGTTCCGCAGTCCAGACATATCAAGTGATGATGATGGTGGCAGGCATCTTCCTTCTTGCCCTTGCTAATCTCATAGCGCACATAACCGTCATCAAGATTTAATTTATCTATTAGATTCAATTCCGATAATACTTGAATCGTACGGTAAACAGTAGCAATTCCAATCTCAGGGTATTTCTTCTTTACGTAATCATAAATTTCTTCCGCAGTCAGATGTTTCCCCGGTCTGCTGTTTAATACCTCCAGTATTGCCACTCTCTGTGTGGTTACCTTCAGTCCGTTCTGTTTCAACAAACTTTTAAATTGTTCCTGGTTTTCAGGCATATCGTCACCTAATTTCATCTAATCTATATCCATGCATTTAATATAATTCAATATCATCCAATAATTCTTTAAAAATTGCGGCAACTGACTGTAGTTCCTTGTCATCTTCCACAATATCGTAAACTGCTTCTTCATCAGTTTCCTTAGAAATATCCTTTAAAATAAGAGCTTCTGCTTCTTCGTCCTCTTCTCCGGCAGTACTGACTAAGAGATAGTCAATTCCACCCAGTCTTGTCTGTTCCAATACCTGAAATACTACCTCTTCGCCATCCTCCGAGGTAAAAATAATTTCATCCGGTCTGTTATCCATTCTAATCTCCATTCTTATTCATACCAGTAAATACGGGTTGAAACGCAATATTATCATGTGAATTGCATCGTTCAGCGTAAAAATCTCTGAATTTCACTTTGCCTTCAACATATGGTTTAAGAATACCTTTCGGTCTAATTATTCTGCTTCATTAAATATAACTTATCCAGATAACCCTGCAGTATCAATACAGCGGCAAGCTTATCCACAACTTTTGCCTTTTCTTCATAGTCCAGACCACCCTGGGATAATACCTGATTGGCAGCTACAGTTGTCAATCTTTCATCCCAGAGAATCACAGGTAGGCCAGTTCTCTGCTTCAGCTTTTCTGCAAACTCCTCAGACTTTATCGCCCGTTCTCCAACGGTATTATTCAAATGCTTCGGATAACCCAGGACAATCGTTCCTATATCAAATTCCAAAATCAGCTCTTCTATCCGCGCTAAGGTTTGCCGAAGCTTATTCTCCTGTTTCCTGCGGATGACTTCCATTCCCTGAGCCGTCAACAGTAAAGCGTCACTAATCGCAACTCCCACCGTAACCGAACCATAGTCTAATCCCATTATTCTTTTCATTCTATTCTTCCATTCTGCCGAAACATTCACAATTCCATACATGCCCGATCAAGTCAATGTAAACTATCACTTATGATACAAAACCGAATAGCTCGAGCAACCTTATTAGGAGTTCCATTAGAAGCTTATAATGAATTTCAAATAAACTTCATTATGGCGTTCTTCAAGATAATTGTTTAATTCAGAATTATCTTCACACTAATCTTCTGCTGTTATTTGGATTCTTTCGTCTGGCTGAGCCCTTTATCAATGTAAAAACGCAACAATTCCTCAATAATTTCATCACGTTCCACCTTCATGATCAGGCTTCTTGCGCCCATATGACTCGTTATGTAGGTGGGATCCCCAGACATAACATATCCAACAATTTGATTGACAGGATTGTACCCCTTTTCCGTCAAAGCTGAATATACAGTCTGAATCACTTCACCAACAACAACCTCCGTGTCCTTCTGCACTTTAAAATACTGTGTATTGTTTAATTTCTGCATTGAATCACTTCCTTCTTCTCCATAATAACATGCTTAATCATTCGCTAGTTATTATATTAATATATTTATCCAAAAATTTCAATGTAATATTTCGCAAAGCAGGATGTCATCGGTTAAAAATCCGGTAACCATTACCATAAGCAATTGATTTGACCGGTCTTCTTCTCCTGGAACTGCAAGCTTTTCATAGCGTTCATTGTGACCAATCTGATATTGTTCTCCATTGATTTCTTCAGTTTCTTCAAAAAGAATTTTCTCTATTCTGCCCACAAAGAGCTTTCGGTATTCCGCAGCCATCAAATTTGAAAGGGAAATCAGCTCATCACTTCTTCTGCCTTTGATTTCCTCCGGAATCTGGTCCGGCATAATTGCTGCCTTTGTGCCTGCACGCTTGGAATACTTAAAAACATGGATATGGGAGAAGCCCACCCGTCTTACAAATTCTTTCGTCTCTGCAAATTCCTCCTCTGTCTCCCCCGGGAAACCAACGATTACGTCTGTTGTAAAGGAAGGTTGTTTAAAATATCGTTTGATCATCTGCACTCTGTCATAATATTCCTCGGAAGAATATTTGCGATTCATTCGTTTCAGTACACTGTCACTGCCGCTTTGAAGCGAAAGGTGAAAATGTGGACAGAATTGCTCTATTCTCGCTATCGTATTTAAGAACTCCTCAGTGATGATCCTCGGTTCCAGTGAACCAAGTCTGATCCGATTGATGCCGGGGATCTTACCGATCTCGGTAATCAACCTGGCCAAGGGCATCTCTTCGGTCGGTTGTGTATCCTCAGAGGCTTCCTCCGTTACATTCCTTACACTCTTGGGTGTACTCTCGTGAGCTTCCTGCTGTTCCTTTCTTGCGCTTTCCGATATACTGTCAGCTTCCCTCTGACTCCTCCAATCTGTTCCATAGGAGGAGATATGAATACCCGTCAGTACAATCTCCTGATACCCCTTATCTGCCAAAGTTCGTACCTCTGTAAGAATATCCTCCTGACGCCGGCTTCTTACTCTTCCCCTGACATAGGGAATGATACAGTAGGAGCAAAAACGGTTACAGCCGTCTTGAATTTTAATAAATGCTCTGGTTTTTTCCATGGTTGTGATGACGTGAAGCTCTTCGTAGTCCTGTTCTTCATTAATGTCCACGACCAGTTCTTCTTTGCTGTTACTATCCATGCACCGTTCCACCATAGCAACGATGTCAGATTTTTTATTATTTCCTACCACCAGATCCACAGCACTGTCCTGCTGAAGTACCTCTTCCGCCGCCTGTACATAGCATCCGACTGCTGCAATCACAGCGTTTGGATTCCTGTGCTTCGCCTGATGTAGCATCTGGCGCGATTTCCGATCCGCAATATTGGTTACAGTACAGGTGTTGACAATATATACATCTGCGACCTCTTTAAAGTCAACGATACGGTATCCGGCAGCTTCGAACATCCCGCGCATCGCTTCTGTTTCGTATGAATTCACCTTGCATCCAAGGCTCAAAAATGCTGCTGATTTATTCATGTATCCTGATAATCCTTTCTTCTTAATCCTATCTGTCTGTGGAAAACCCACAAAACACCATATTTTATATGCTTTCCTATACAACTTTTCCTCTTTTTTTTATGAACTTTGTATATTGACTTTTAATTTGCTAAATTATAGTATATACATATACTGAATAAAGGAGGAGTTATTAATGAAGACGGTTAAAATATCATTAAATTCAATCGATAAGGTAAAGGCATTCGTAAATGATGTGACTAAATTTGATTCCGATTTTGATTTAGTTTCCGGTAGATATGTTATTGATGCAAAGTCCATTATGGGTATCTTCAGTCTTGATCTTTCCAAGAATATTGATTTAAATATTCACAGCGAAGAGAGCATGGACGGCATTTTACAAATATTAAAGCCTTATATCGTTGAATAATTCAAAACATATTGCTTTATGGAGGGAAGACGAGATTTCGTTTTCCCTCATTTTTTATATCATAGAAATTGAGTCCTATTGTTTAAAGTACTCCGCCCATTCTTTATTCTTTCATCAATACGATTTCATAAGCAAAGATTTATCCCATGTATCAGTACTCTTAGCAATGTATCTTCTAAACAGTTCCCACCGTGATTATCTCCACCGTTTTCAGTGCAGTTTCTATCATCTCTTCGATTTTCTCATCCAACTTTTCTTCTGACCTTTTGATTACCTTTAGGCTCGGTTTGGTTACCGGATGCTTCGCTACAAATATGGTACAGCAGTCCTCAAAGGGCTGGATCGAAGTCTCAAAGGTATCGATCTTCTTTGCAATCTCCACAATATCCTTTTTATCAAAAGCAATCAGTGGTCTGTAAACAGGCATATTACATACCTCATTGGTCGCGGCAAGGCTTTGCATTGTCTGGCTGGCCACCTGACCGATGCTTTCACCGGTGATCAATCCAAGGCAACCCTCTTGTTCGGCAATTTTCTCAGCAATCTTCATCATATATCTGCGCATGATAATGGTAAGCTCCTCATGGGGACACTGATCATAGATATAAAGCTGAACATCTGTAAAATTCACTACAAAAAGCTTCATGCTGCCGGTATACTTTGAGATCTTCTCTGCCAGATCCACTACCTTCTGCTTGGCTCTGTCACTGGTATACGGCGGTGCATGAAAATAGGTTGCCGCAAGAGAAACACCCCTCTTGGATATCATATAACCTGCTACCGGACTGTCAATACCACCCGACAAAAGCAGCATTCCCTTTCCATTACAGCCGACAGGCATGCCGCCGGGGCCGGGAATGATGATCGAATATACGTAACATTTGTTACGAACTTCTACCGTAACCCTGACACTGGGTTCATGCACATCCACCTTCATCTCAGGAAAACGCTTCAAAAGATATGCCCCCATCTCAATACAGATCTCCGGAGAGGTATACTGATAATTCTTATCTGCACGCTTTGCTTCTACTTTAAAGGTAAAATGCTTATCCGGGTACATCTTCTCCACATAGTCACCCACACCCTGTGTCAACTGTTCCCACTCAGAGCTTTCGATTACAGCAACAGGGCAAAAAGAAGAGATTCCGAATACTCTTTGTATCGCCGCTACTGTCTCCTCATAATCATAACCATCGGGACATTCCACAAAAATTCTACCCTGCTCCTTGCTGACTGTATAATACCCGCAGTTAGCCTCCAGTGGGCTTAAGGCTTCCTTCACCCGGTCACGAAGAGCATTCTCAAAGAGATAGCGGTTATTCCCCTTCAGACCGATTTCTGCATATTTTATCAAAAATGCTTTAAACATCTTATCCTCCTAATTCATTGTGAAGAAAAACCTTCTTCACAGGTTATCCGGATGCCTGTAAATAGCATCCTGTAAGTGATATAAAATCTATCTTTTTCTTGTATACCGTCTCAGTACGGGAAGTAATTCTCTGATGCTCTCAAGTGTAATATCGATTTCTTCCTCAGTCGTCATTCCTGACATAGAGAAACGAAGCGTTGAATCCATCAGATCCTTGGGTATGCCGATGGAAGTCAGTGTCACGCTGGGTTGCGGATGATGTGAGCTGCAGGCTGAGCCGGAGGATACGTAAATCCCCTTCTCCTCCAAGGCATGCAGAAACACTTCGCTTCGGACTCCCCGAAAGCTTACACTCATGATATGCGGTGCTGATTTCTTAAGCTGATCCATCTCAAAATCCTGTGAGCATTCCTTCGGTATACCATTGACCGTAACTTCTGAAAGAACACTGACCTCACGCAGAAATTTCTGCTTCAGGCGGTACATCCTGTCTATCTTCTCGTCGAAATCTGCATAAAGTTCCTTGACTGCTTGTCCGAGTCCTGCAATTCCAGGGACATTTTCTGTTCCAGAACGAAGTCCTCTTTGATGTCCTCCACCAAACACGATGGGATTGATCTTGATCTTATCGCTCACATATAATGCTCCGATACCTTTAGGTCCATGGATTTTATGTCCGCTAAAGGTTAATAGATCGATTCCCTCCCGTTTTGGATAAATCTTGTATTTACCAAAAGCCTGAACTGCATCCACATGGAGGATGATGTTCTTCTTCTTCGCTTTAAGCGCTGCTGCCAGTTCAGTGATCTCCTGAACGGAGCCTATTTCATTATTGACATACATGATCGAGACGATCAGAGTCTGCTCATTCACCAGCTCCAGAAGCTTCCCTTTGTCTAATCTTCCGCTCGAGTCCACCGGTGCACGGCTGATGGAGAAGCCATTATCTCCAAGATAAGCCAAAGGTTCATGTATAGACGGATGTTCAATGGCAGTCGTAATGATATGGCTACCCCTTCTCCTGTTAGCTAAGGCTGTACCAATCAGAGCCAGGTTATTGGCTTCTGTACCGCCTGAGGTAAATATGATTTCCTTTGGTTCTACCTTAAGGCATCCAGCTATGATGGATACTGCATCCTTCATATGCTGCTCCGCTTTCACTCCAAGTCGATGCATCGAGGAAGGATTACCATAATCCTCATAAAGGACGGATAACACTTTATCTCTGACGCCTTCCGTTACTCTTGTTGTTGCTGAATTGTCCAAATATATTTCCATAGTAAACTCCATACTTTTAGATTTATCAATAGTATTCCTTTTACATTCATGTTTTATAGTATAACACAGTTAGATATAAATTCCAAAGATATTTTAATCCGGGTTACCCCTGATAAAGCTGCTTCTTTTCTTCTCCAGCATGCATAATAAGGCATACGGATTGACGCTCATTTCCCCCGCTTCTGTCTGAACATAGATACCAAGATGCAGATGCACATCAAACTGACCTATGGTCCCCTCCTTACCATAGCCGCTGTCACCCATAAAGCCCAACAGCTGACCTGCAATGATATGATCTCCGACCTTTAGAAGAGGTGCATAGGAATACAGATGCGCATAGTAGAAATAGCCTCCCGAAGGAGCTCTGATCCCGATGCGATATCCACCCTGCTCCAGCCATCCCAACTTTTCCACAGTACCATCCGTTATGCTGATAATCGGATAATAGCCTCGAATATTATTCTTTGCCATAATATCCGTACCCTCGTGCCTTCTTCTTCCTCCATATTTTCTGAGATCGTTCCAGGTGTCCACATAGGAAATATCCGTTTGATTGGAGCTGTTTCCATTCACACTTGGGACCGGAAAGCATTCCAGATCTGAGAGAATTGAATCATAATACTCATACAGTCTGTCATAATCCTGCCTCTGTTCCAACCTGTTTCTAGCCCTGAGAAAGGTATCCACAGGAACAAGTTGATTCTCAATTAAATCAAAACTTCCGGCATACATACTGAAGGTTAGGTACCCGATGGAATCCGCATATTCTTCATTGGTTAGCATGGGGCTTTTCTTCTGTACCTTCTCTATCCTGAATTGTGCTTTTTCGAGCACTCTTTCGTTCAATCTTAATTCACGAAATGTATCATAATTGGTGCTTTGTTTAAGGGTATTCCGTATTATCTTCTCTGAGCAAAGAATGCCCAGAGCACCTCCTGTAATACCCAGTGCCAAAACAAAAACACCGATTTTAATCCATAACCGTGCCGCCATTGGTAACCTCCCTGACTGAACATTCCCTGTCGATTTCGGACAGCTAAGTATATGCTCAAAGGGAGGGTTATATAACCGTACGCATGCTATGGAAAGCTTTCACGCAATTAGAGGGTTTTGCCTATGTTCTGAGCAAAACCCTCTGTAATAAAGCTTATTATTGAGTGTCAGAAGTGGTACTGCCTGATTCGGCAGGAATGCCGGTAATTGTTCCTGCAGCACTGCTGTCTGCAGTTTTGTGGTCATCTCCAAAAATGTAGTTATGAAGTATTGTAATATTCTTCTGCAAGTCAGGAATGATGCAATCCATTCCGCGGACCTTCGCAGTATCAAAAGCTCCGTCTGCAGGAAGTCTGAGCTGCTGCATATCCATTGTTCCCATCTCAATGAAGGAATTCAATAGTACCTCAAAATTCTTACTGTCGATATCTGTTGTAATCATAGGCAGTAGATTAAACATCATGGATGCCAACTCCACCTTGCTCTTTGTCTTATACTTATCAAAAATTGCATTCAGAACGATACGGTGTCTGTCCGTACGGCCATAGTCATTGTTATTTCCAGTGATCGTGGCTCTCTTTCTGACTCTCGAATAACCCAACACCTGATTACCGTTCATCAGCTGCTTTCCTGGAACCACATGACGATATGCCGGGTTCGAGATATAATTTGTACTGTTTAAGTATCTGGCTTCCCCATCAGTCAACTCAATTTCCAGACCACCGAGCTTATCGATGATATTCTCAAAGTTTTCAAAGTTAACCTTGATACAGCCATCCAGACGGAGATTATAATTCAAGGATATGGTCTCGTAAAGCAAATCTAAGCCGCCCTTTTCATAAGCTGAATTCAGCTTATTGTCCAGATATCCGGGAATCTGTACATAAGTGTCGCGCATCAAAGAGGTCAGCATGAGTTCCTTCGTGTTGGTATTCATTGTAGCAATAACGATAACATCGGTACGCCCTCTGGCAGTACCGGAACCGATTGCTTCCTCTCCTAACAGAAGGATATTATATACTCCTTTTTCCTGCCTTCCCTCACCGGGATGAGCAGGCCATACAATTGTATTTGGATCTATTTCCTTGGAATTTGATTCCTTATCTGCATCATCGATATAATCAATATCCTCTGTTGCGTCAGCAGAATTCTCGAAGTTCCCTGTTACGGAGGACCAGATTTTACTGCTGATGTTAACTCCCATAGCCATTAATAGCCTATTCCCGGGTTTGGTAAATCCGAAAAAGAAAGTGAAGCCTACAAGGCAAAGCAGGGTCAGTATGATTCCGTTACGGATACGATAGCCTCTCTTTTCTTTCTGTACCTTTTCTGCTGTTTCCGCCCCGATACAGTCCATCTCCTCACAGATTTTGCGAGCCAGAGAAGTCTTTATATCAAACAGCTCTTCTTCTATTGCATCTTCATTCGGCTCACGATATATCATTGGTTCCTGTGCAGCGGCAGATTGGGACACCGCCTCTGTATCATCAAAGGAATCCACAGCATAATTCATTGCAATCGTATCCTGGATAATGAAATCCGAATCCTCTTCCGTTTCTTCTACAGTAACAGAATCCCGAAAAGCGAGTTCAATGTTTTTATAAAAATTATCACTAAACTCCGGATCATTATCGAAATCAAATGTTGGATTTACTTCATCCTTGCCCATCTATTCATCTCCTATATCTATGAAAGCTTCCTCAAATTATTTATGCTGTTTATCTGTTACTGTCTTCTCAAGCAATTGATAGACTCGGATGGCGGAAGGAATATTCAGTTTTTCCTCCACAGTATGCACATTGAAAAGATCCGGTCCGATGGAAATGGCATCAATACCGGGGAGTTTCTCATTAATAATACCACATTCCAGTCCGGCGTGCAGGGCCTCTACCCTGATTTCCTTGCCTGTTTGTTCCTGATACAGCTTTTTAAATTTCTCGCGTAGAGGTGAATCCGGCATATACTCCCAACCGGGATATTCTGCATACTCTTTGAATTCACCGCCCAGAAAGCTGACCAGATAATTCAATTGGTCTGCCATAAAATGCTTATAATTATAAATCGAACTACGAAGAGCGCTTACAAATATAGCACTATCCTCCTCCGTCTTGAACACGCCAAGATTAAGAGAGCTTTCTACTAATCCGGGAATATGCGAGCTCATCACCTGTACACCGTTCGGCATATTCATCAGCATAAATAACAGCTTTTCAAAGGATACAGGATGGATCAGCTCGAAGGTTCCGTCCCCCTGATCCTCAATTTCAAAATTCAGATTTGGCTCACTGCCTGACATCTCCTGCTGATAACCTGTCATCAGATTTTTGACAGCGTCCTTGAACTTCAGGACAGCTTCTTCAAGATCCTTGCCCTGGCCTGGAATTAGAAGTTCTGCTTCTGCTTCTCTCGGGATAACATTATCTTTAAAGCCACCCATGGCATTGATTAAACCAAAATCATTCTCTTCTCTTAAGTCGAATAGTAATCTACCCAGAAGCTTCGGTGCATTTGCTCTGTTACGATGGATATCTGTACCGGAATGTCCACCCTGCATACCGCCAAGACTTACCTTCAGCTTTTTACCGGTATCTTTTACCCTATTGATCGGGAGGGTACAATTGGTTCTCATCCCACCTGCACAGCTGGTCAGGACGCAATCCTCCTCTTCTGAATCAAGATTGATCAGAAATTTTCCCTTCAGTTTACTTAAATCGAGCTTCAGTGCACCATTCATACCAACTTCTTCATCTGTTGTGATAATTGCTTCCAGTCTCGGATGGCTGATGGTTTCATCGGATAACATCGCAAGGATATAAGCCACTGCAACGCCGTTATCTGCACCGAGAGTGGTCCCATTAGCTCGAAGATAGTCACCATCTACCACAAGTTCAATGGCATCCTTCGTAAAATCATGGGTAGAATCCTTCAATTTCTCACAAATCATATCCATATGTCCCTGTAAAATAACGGCAGGTTCATCCTCGTAGCCGGGCGTAGCTTCCTTAATCATAATGACATTATAGGCTTCATCCTGATAATGCTCCAATTGATGCTCCTTCGCATATTCCACCAGATAATTGCTGATAGCCATCTCATTTCCCGAGCCTCTCGGTATCTTGGATATCTCACCGAAATATTTAAAAATTCCCTTATAATCCAACTGTTCTAATATTTTCTCCATGAGTTCCCATTCCTTTCTTATGATAATATCGTAAAAACGGATGAAAGAACCGAGTACCAAACTCATCCAATCATTAATCATTAGACGAGAGAAACAGTGGCCCGGTTCAAATTATTTTAACTATGATACTATTTTCGATCGTTTGTTATTCTACTAGTATCTCTTTTTCTAATCAATATAAACTGCTCACTAACACAAAATTCTTCATACTTTTGTTACATTAATTCTTAAAGCTATGGATCGGAGCAGGTATTCTTCCACCACGATTAATGAAGTTTTCACAACCGAAAGGATTGACCCTCATAACCGGAGCGTAACCCAACAGACCGCCGAACTCTACTCTTTCTCCCACACCCTTACCGATCACAGGGATAATACGTACTGCTGTCGTCTTCTGATTGATCATACCGATTGCCATCTCATCCGCTATGATACCGGAAATCGTCGTAGCTTTGGTATCTCCGGGAATAGCAATCATATCAAGACCTACGGAGCATACACAGGTCATTGCTTCCAGCTTCTCGATTGTAAGTGCACCCACTTCGACGGAATTGATCATCTCCTGATCCTCACTGACAGGAATAAATGCTCCGCTTAAGCCGCCTACATAAGACGACGCCATAACGCCTCCCTTTTTCACCTGATCATTGAGTAATGCCAGGGCTGCCGTCGTTCCGGGAGCTCCTACACGTTCTAAGCCGATCTCCTCCAGGATCTCGGCAACACTGTCACCGACTGCGGGAGTCGGTGCTAAAGACAGATCGATGATACCGAAGGGAATTCCCAGGATTCTCGAGGCCTCCTGAGCTACCAGCTGTCCGACACGGGTAATCTTGAAGGCAGTCTTCTTGATCGTCTCACAAAGAACTTCAAAATCTTCTCCACGCACTGTTTCCAGTGCCTTCTTCACAACTCCTGGGCCACTGACACCAACATTGATGACTGCATCGCCTTCGGTCACACCATGGAAGGCACCCGCCATAAACGGATTGTCATCCGGTGCATTACAGAACACTACCAGCTTGGCACAGCCGATAGAATCTCTTTCCTTTGTATATTCAGCTGTCTGAAGGATGATCTCACCCAACAGCTTCACTGCATTCATATCGATGCCGGTCTTGGTAGAGCCGACATTAATAGAGCTGCATACCCGTTCCGTCTGACTGAGTGCCAAGGGAATGGACTTGATCAACAGCTCGTCACTTGTTGTCATCGCTTTGGAAACCAGAGCAGAATACCCGCCGATAAAGTTCACCCCTACTGTATGAGCCGCTCTATCCAGGGTTTTTGCTATGGTAACATAATCCTCCACACTCTTGCAGGCTGCTGCACCCACCAGAGCGATCGGAGTAACTGAAATTCGTTTGTTAACTATCGGAATACCATATTCCCTCTGTATTTTGTTCCCTGTTGTTACAAGGTCCTTGGCTGTGATCGTAATCTTCTCATAGATCTTGCGGTTCAGTTCCTCAAGATCAGGGTCAGCACAGTCAAGCAAACTGATACCTAAGGTGATAGTGCGAACGTCCAGATTCTCCTGCTCTATCATTTTATTGGTTTCAATGACTTCATTTATATTAATCATCAGCTCCATACCTTTCGCTTATATTCTGTGCATCTTATCGAAAATATCCTCTCGCTGTGTCTTAATGATGACTCCGATCTCAGTACCAATCTGATCCAGTTCATCACTAATGACATCAAAATCCTTCATAGAGCCGCTTAAATCAACAATCATCATCATATTAAAAAATCCCTGGACAATTGTTTGAGAAATATCCAGGATATTGACCTTATTATTTGCCAGATAAGTACACACCTTAGCAATAATGCCGACGGTGTCCTTCCCTACTACGGTAATTACTGTTCTCTTCATGCGATACTTCCTCCTTATATCGTTACCATCTCGGATGGTTGATCCCGATGGGCTACTCTCACATTTTTCGATGAAAAACTGCAGGCTCTTTCTGCTAACTCACAGCAAACAGTCTCATAGGCCAGTTCTTCATAATTATTCTCCTTACTTAAGTGCGCCAACAGGATATGCTGTAATCTCGGATGGATCAGCCTGCTGATTAAATCTGCGGAGGTATCATTGGATAGATGGCCTCTGTCACCAAGGATTCTCTGTTTCAGATAATAAGGATATTTTCCTACCATGAGCATATTCACGTCGTGGTTGGCTTCTATCAATAAAAGCTCTGAGCTTTCCAGCATGGATACGATATAATCGTCATACTTGCCAAGGTCTGTCGCAATCCCGACCTTCTGACCCTCTGAACGCATCGTATAACAGACAGGATTAGAAGCATCATGAGAAGTGGCAAAGGGTTCCACACTGATATCATTTATGAGAAAAGACTCATTTGGTTTCACATACTGAAAAAGCTCTTCCGGTATCTCACCCAGGGTCTTGATTCGACTGATGGCACGCGCAGTTTCATAGGTTGCATAAATCGGTATATGATACTTACGAGCAAGTATTCCAAGGCCTGATACATGATCTGAGTGCTCATGAGTGATCAGTATCCCCTGCAGTGTATCCGGCTTGATATCTATTCCGCTTAAGCCATTTTCGATTCGCTTTGCACTAACTCCCGCATCTACCAGAAGATTGGTCTGATTGCTTCCGACATAGATGCAGTTTCCGCTGCTACCGCTTGCAATACTGCATAATTTCATGTTTCCTCCATCTATGTGCATGATTATTGCACCTTTGAAGTTTGTAAATTCAAGCTTTTCAGCCTTTTTGGACGCAAAAGCTCTATTCTTCACTTATCTAACTGAGTATCCCTCATTTCTATGATTTTGTCAAGAAATTTTCTTGAATTATACACTCACTTAACACAAATCTCCCACCCTTACTTAACGCCGTAATCAGGAGGGAATCTGTTTCCCGCTCACAAAGATGGAAGGCTACCGGGTGCTATCATTTCCCGGTGCCTTCCGTCTTTTAGGAAAGTTTCTATTATAAGAGATATCTTATCGGTGATTATATATTTATTTCGTCTGAGTCAGCCACTTTCTTCCGTCTACGAATCTTGAAGTAAGCATAGCACATACCGTATTTCCGGTGGAATTCAATACAGTTGCAGGTGCATCAATGATGGTACTGATGACAGCAATAACCGGAAGCGCTTCCGGAGGAAAGCCGTAAATGCTTAAGATCAGCATTTCCCCGATCAATCCACCACCGGGAATGGCACCCATGACTGCTCCTACCAGGAAGCCAACACAAAGGATGGAAAGTAATGCCGGAAGATTCGTAATATCCTTACCGAACAGTCCGAACAAGAAAACCACCTTCATGACACCACCAATCACCGAGCCGTCCTTATGGGTATTAACACCCAGCGGGATAACCGTCTCTGCAATATCCTTTGGAACTCCGATCTTTTTAGTTGCATCCAGATTCACTGGGATGGTTGCAGCACTCGAACAGGTAGCTAATGCCGTAACTGTAGGTGCTATTGCATTTTTCCAGAAGGTCCTGACTCCGGGCTTGCCTGCAGCCACATAGGCATAGATACTGAAGAACACAAAATAATTGATGACTGCCAACACCAGATAAAGCAGGAATACCCTTAAGTATCCTTCCAGAATCTGTGTCCCCAGCTGTCCGATGATAGAGGCAAAATAACAACCAAGACCGATCGGAGCGTAATACATCACGATTTTTACCATCTTCATCATGACCTGAGCTGCCGAGTCTAAAAATTCCTTCACAGGCTTAGCCCGATCCCCTACCATTGCAGTAGCGATCCCGAACATCACCGAGAATATGAGTATTTGGAGCATCTTGCTTCTTGAGAACAGCTCTGAGAAATCACCTACGGTGATAGTCTGTACCAACTGCTGTGGCAGAGAAAGCTGTTCGGCCTCTGCAACGATATCTTCTCCGGAGCCTGACAGGATTGTGCTGATCGTATCGGCCCCGAGTCCCTTGGTCGGATTAAAAATCAAAACACCTGCGAGGGATAATATCCCGGATAATAATGCTGTAATGATAAAAATAACGGCGGCATTGATGATAATCTTTCCCAACCTGCTCATACCGCTCATATTGGCAATTGAAGAGGTGACACTGAAAAATACCAAAGGCACAATCAAGGTAAACATCAGGTTTAGAAAAATCTGACCCAAGGGTTCCAACACCTTAGCCTCCGGTCCCATGACGGCACCGACCACCCCACCGATTAAAATCGATAACAAAAGAATAAACGACGATCTGTAGTTCTTAATTAGTTCTTTCATATACGCTCCTCCTTCCATTCTTATTCTATTATATACGCATTTTCGTCAATAATCACCGCTCTCAATGTCGAAAACATTGCAAATAGTGCTGAGAAATGCATCAAAAGGCTGCTGCAAGCGTTACATAAAGTTAGGGTACGTACAACAGGCATCCCTCACACACTGGATCCCGGACAGACTGCCGATATTGTATGTCATAATCGAACATAAATGTTCGCTTCTGATCACACAATATCAGCAATCAGTCCGTCAAACAGTGCATGATGGGATACCTGTTATACATACCCTAACTTTATTTCAGTGTTTCGAAACAGCCTTATCTACATTTCTACTGTTCCGAAAAAATCTAAGCTACATTTCGTTATTCCGAAGACGGCCCAAACCACATTTTCATCTCTTCGTAACAGTTTATCCACATTTCTATGCTTAAGAAAGAAGTTTGTTCACCTGCTCTTCGAGGAATTTCTCATTCCCGGTGTTTTCGATGACTTTGGGGAATTTCTCACGAAAGGCTTTTTCTTTACTTTGATTTCCGAAGATGGAGTCTATCTTCTCATCCGAATAGCTGCGGCTGGCTTTCAGCCAGTCCCGACGTCGATCCTCTGAGGCATAGACATACCATATCTCGTCGCAGACAAAGTCATATCCCGATTCAATCATCAATGCGGTCTCAATAATCAGATAAGGGACATCTTCAAGAATGCGATGCCTGTCAATTTCCTTTCTGACCTCTACCAGAACCTTCGGATGCGTAATCGCATTCAGCTTATTTAGCTTCTCCCTATCTTCAAATACGATCAGCGAAAGCCTATGACGATCAATCGTTCCATCCTCAGCCAGGATATCCGATCCGAAGAAAGCCACGACCTCCTGATAACTGATTCCACCGGGATCCATCTGTTCCTTCGCAATCTGATCCGTGTTCAGGACCAAGGCTCCCTGCTGTTCTTCCATTATCCTTGTCACAAGGGATTTGCCGCTGCCAATCCCTCCTGTTATCCCAATTACTTTCATAGTTTCACACCTTTATCCTACAAAACTTCATATGACGTAGTAACCTATTAACACATACCTCTTTGAAAAAGTTTGTGCCTATAAAGACTTAGGCACAAACTTTAAGATAGAATTTTGCTTTTCATTTACTTATTTTATTTCGCTTCGAACCAGTTGCTGCCTTCCTTCACTTCTGCTTCCAATACGACAGACAGTTCGGCAGCACCCTGCATTTCCTCAATCATAATCTTGGATACCTGCACTACCTCATCCTTATGAGACTCAACTAAAAGCTCATCGTGTATTTGCAGAATCAATCTGGAACGCAGCTGCTCTTCCTTCAGTCTGCGGTTCACTTTTACCATGGCAATCTTGATAATATCAGCCGCTGTACCCTGGATGGGAGAATTCATCGCAACACGTTCTCCAAAGGAACGCTGCATGAAATTGCTCGAGGTAAGCTCAGGGATTGGCCTTCTTCTTCCAAACAAAGTCGAGGAATAACCAAACTCCTTCGCATCCGCTACGAGTCGATCAAGATATTCCTTAACCTTGGGATACGTCTCAAAATATTTAGCAATATATTGTTCCGCTTCCTTACGAGAGATACCGAGATCCTGTCCCAGGCCAAAAGAGCTGATGCCGTAGACGATTCCAAAGTTAACTGCCTTAGCACTGCTTCTCTGAGCCGAGGTAACCTCCTCAAAAGGAATATGGAACACTTCGGAAGCTGTAATCCTGTGGATGTCCTTTGCCTCCTTATAAGCATTGATCAGTCTCTCATCCTCAGACATGTGGGCAAGTACGCGAAGTTCAATCTGGGAATAATCCGCATCCAGGAATACATGGTCCTCCTTAGGAATGAATACCTTACGGATTTGTCGTCCCAGTTCCATACGGATCGGAATATTCTGCAGATTCGGATCAGTGCTGCTGATTCTGCCTGTTGCGGCAATCGTCTGATTGAATTTACCATGAATACGACCATCTTCCCTGATATATTCTGCCAATCCATCCGCGTAGGTGGATTTTAGCTTAGTTAATTGTCTGTATTCCAGAATCATTCCCACTACGGGATGCTCACTCTGAAGCTTCTCGAGGATATCCGCGGAGGTGGAATAGCCTGTTTTTGTCATCTTGGCAAAGGGTAGATGCAGCTTCTCGAACAGGATGACCCCCAGCTGCTTCGGAGAATTGATATTGAACTCTTCTCCGGCCAGCTCATAGATGCTCTTCTCCAGCTTCAGGATGCCTACCTGCAGATTATCCCCGTATTCCTTCAGGGCTTCTTTATTTACTCGAATGCCTCTGATCTCCATATCATATAGCGTATAAATCAAGGGCATTTCTACTGTCTCAAAAAGAGTCAGCATTCCTTCCCGGAACAGAAGATCACGCAGCTTCTCAGCTGAGCGGAAAGCAATCAATGCAGAAAAGCACGCATACTGCAAGAAGGCTTCTGTCTTATGCTCCAAGGCTTCAGTCAGTGATCCTTTTCCCAATAAGTCCTCTCGGGAGGGCACTGTCATATTGAGATAGTCCCTGGCAATATCATCATAATGATAGGTATCTGTCAGAGGGTTCAATAAGTACCCTGCAATTGCACCGTCAAACACATTATCACTGTCCTTCAGTGATAGGAAGGGCAGCTGCTCCTTCAATCCGATGGTAGATAAGAGATACCCTTCTCTCGCCATTCTGACTGCTTTATCACACACATAATCCTCCGTGATGAAGTTTACGCATCGGATAAAATATACCTTGTCTTCTTCAATGCATACAGAGACACCAAGGACCCTGCCTACCTCTGCAATCAGCTGGAGGCCGACCGGATGGGCACCCTTTTCCTTCATTTGCGAAAATATCTGCTCTGCCTGTCCCAAATCCTCCACCAGGGTAAAGCTGTTCTCATTCCCTGTAGTACGGTTCACTTCTTCTGTTCGGAAGCGGGATAACAGGTTTTTGAATTCCAATCTCTTAAAGATCAGATACACGTCTTCATTATAGAGATTACCAAGCGTAGCTTCATCTATTTTAAAATCAAGTTCACAGTCCACCTTGATGGTAGCCAGTACCTTGGACAGAAATGCCAAATCACGGTTCTCTTTCAACGAATTCGTAACCTTGCCTGGTGCCATCTCTTCGATATGCTCATAAATATTTTCAATGCTGTCATATGCTTCGATCAGCTTGCCTGCCGTCTTTTCTCCTACTCCCGGAACACCCGGAATATTATCGGAGGAATCCCCCATCAGTCCCTTTAAATCAATGAACTGCTTCGGAGTTACGTGATAGGTGTTATAAACATCAGATGCAAGATAATCCTCAATCTCCGTACCTGTTCTCCTCGTCTTGGGAATACGGATCTTAATCTTCTCGCTTGCCAGTTGTAGCAGATCCCTGTCTCCCGAGATCACAGACACTCTATCGCCTGCTGCCTCTGCTTTGACGGCCAGCGTTCCCAGGATATCATCTGCCTCAATGCCCGGCTTTTCGATTACGGTGATCTTCATCGCTTTCAGAACTTCCTTGATTACCGGAACCTGCGCATGAAGCTCGTCCGGCATACCTTTTCTGGTACCCTTATACTCTGTAAACATCTCATGACGGAAGGTCGGATGAGAGGTATCGAACGCGACAGTAAGATAATCCGGCTTTTCCTCCTCCAGAATCTTAAACATAATATTCAAAAATCCAAGCACAGCATTGGTATGCTCACCCTTCGAGGTAGTCATATCCGGCATTCCATAGAAAGCCCTGTTCAATATACTGTGTCCATCGATCAATACAATCTTCTTGTTCATCTTATCATACCTTTCCATTCAATTATCTTGCCTGATTTTGTACCGGTGCTTCTGTCGGTGTTCCCGAAAGCATTCCCTGTTCCCTCAGATAATTCTGAATCAGCTGTTCATTCCTGCTATTTATCTGAGTAGGAAACCGGTAGCGGAGTTGATATTCACTTTTTGTGACCACCTTTTCCCCTTCTGTATTACCAGCATAACGGATACTCAGAAAAAAAGCTACCAATAATATGGTTAATACCAAAATAACCTTCTTACGGTAATATGTAAATTTCGCATGGAATATCTTTTCCTTAGCCCGCTCCAGTTTCTGATTCAGTTCCTGACCAAAATTCGAGGAGATATTTTTATCCTCATCCAGCTGCCTCATGGCTGTCAGCAGGGCATAGTAGACCTCCAGCTCTTCCCGGCAATCCGGGCAAGAGCCAACATGATCGATAAATTCTTCCGTCTCAATTAAGCTTAATTTATTATTGATAAATGGCGTAATCATACTTTGCGCCTTCATACAGTTCATAGCCATCAGCTCCTCTGGAAGGTAAATAATCATCCTTGCCGCACTATTTTTTTCCGCCTTCTGATTATTTTCACACAGTTCAATAATTTTCATACAGATTAATTATTTTCATACTTGAAATCGTAAAAAATTTATGTTAGAATAAAGCTCGTCACAAATGCGGATGTGGCGGAATGGCAGACGCAGCAGACTCAAAATCTGCCGGGCTAACACTCGTGGGGGTTCGAGTCCCTTCATCCGCACTCTCTTGGAAGTCCTCAAGGCCTTGTAATTAAAGCTTTGAGGATTTTCTTTTATGCAATGATCGTATCATAACAAATTATTAAGCATTACCTCAAATGTCCTTATACATTCCTTCGTCTTATCTTCCACCTCATATGACCTTATTCATTCCTTTGTCTTTATCTCCCACCTTATACGATATCCCATAAAAGATGTAGCAATATCCCTGGCGTAAGTGTCTTTGTTTTCAGGTATATCTTCCCGAAAAAATAGCCTATTACAGTTTGATAAAAGGTACTTAATACTGCTATGCCAATTCCCTTGTCCAGATATTTTATAAAATGAAGAATTCCAAAAAGGAAAGCTTGTATGATGTTCACCTTCCATTCTGCTAATTGATATCCTTTTAGCGCAGAAATGAGTATCCCTCTGCATAATAATTCTTCGAAAAATGCTACCAATATTACAATTTCTAATATGTAAAAGCCATAACGAACGATATCCTTGTTGAATGTATATATGAATCTAGATCCATCAAGTAATAAAGTTATGCATGTAAATGTGAGTCCTATAATCAAGGTACCAATCATCTGACTCCGACTCATATTCCATTTGAAATTTTTGATACTAACCCTAAATACTTTTAATAAGATAAGGGATAAAGTAAGACCTATTATTTTTATAATAGTCTTACAATTTTCATCATTCCACCCAAGATACCTGTATAATCCAAAAACCGTAAATAATACATTCATAGCTAAAACGGAATATACGATGATAAAAATGAGTAACAACTTTTTTTCAGAATATATTTCAAAACTACCTTCAAGTTTTTTCCTTAATAAAAGACTAAGAACTAATAGAACTAAGGCCAATAGTCCTCCAAGATGCCCTAAGAAAACAGGCAGCATTGCGAATGGAAATAGCAATAAGATTTCTATTACATTTTTATTACTGAGCAATCCTCTCATAATCACTTTTCTCCCTTGTTATGTGGCTTATTAAAAAAATCCCCTACTACATGTCATATAACTGTTATACCTCATTCATAAATAAATCCATAATTGACAAACCCAACTTATGAAACACATTGTTGAACAATTTCCAAATATGTAACTTTGTTTCTATCATATCTGATCAATACTTTATCCCCGGACTTTACAGAATAGTATAATTTCTCCGAGCAGAAGTAAGACTTTTTCTTGTTATTCATTAAAAAAGTAATGGAATACCGTTCTTTTGTAGTATAATACCCAGCTTCACGATAATGTGTATCCATAAAACGGTTTGCCTTCACTACTTCAGCATGGCTTTCGTTAACATCATTTATTGGATACCTCATCCTTACAATCATAGAAATGATAATTCCTGCACATAGCATAAATCCTAGTATTACTCCGATATCAGCAAAATTCATAGCCTTCTCCCAATAGCTTCAGATTTCATATTCTCTATTCATACATCTATTCATTGAAAATCATTATATCCCAAATCATAGATGACCGCAATCCTGTAATCAGATCATAAGCTCAAAAACTATAGCTTTTGTAATCAGATCAGTCAGAAGTTGCTGACAAAGAAAAGAGTCTGTACCGGCAGACTCTCGCAAACACGATTTTCTAAACTCATTCATAAATTTGATTGAAAATATAAATCTATCATATCATATATTACTTAATTTAATTATTTTACTGTTCCCTTAATGCGTATCTCTCCACCTTTTTTTAAAATTCCGAAACAATTATATGCCCATTTACCCTTTTTTAATTTGATCTCCTTGATCATATCAAAATCCTTTATTACAATTCTCTGCTCTTTTCCATCGGGATCAAACAAGAACAGATCAACTGCTCCTTCCTTAATGTCAGATTTTATATCCAGGATCAAAGTCTGCCCATCCTCAGCATCAAAAGAGCCGGAATCTGATATCATATTGGTATCTGTATTAGCTATATCAATCATGCTGTTTTGTTTCGTTTCCACCGATGCAGTATCCTCTGATGCAGTATCCTCAGAAGAAGTATCCGCCGATGCAGTATCCTCTGTAATGGTATCAACACTGAAAGATCCACTGACCTTCTCTGCATGTATAATCATATCAATCTTACCCTTGGGTAATTGTTTCAATGTTATCTCTTTACTTTGTGTAAATGCCGGAACGGTTTTCAGAATGGTTCTGTCGCTTGTAATAAATACTATCTCGAAATCACCTTTCAGGGTGGACTTAAGCTCTAATGTCACCTTTCTGTCCCTATTAGAAGGAAAGGAATAAACAATCTTATCGCCGGAATATTCCTTTGCATGAAATATTATCCCTGTCTCAGTAGCTTCCTCGGATGCTGTTCCACTCCATTCCTTCATGTGACCCAGTTTGTTCTCATCCTTATTTCCGTCCTTACTCCCTTCTTTATTCCCTTCCTTGTTATCTTCCTTGTTTTCTTCCTTGTTTTCTACTTTATCTGCTTTTTTTTCTACTTTTTTATCTTCCTTTTTATCATCACTGAAAGAAATATTACCCTGAATATCCTTTATTCCAGTATTACCTTCTGCAATGATGTAAAAATAATAACTGCCGGTTTGCGGCACCTCATTTTCCCAATAGATCGGTTGATTTGGTGAAGTTATAAAATTAAGGTTGATCTTTTTATTGTTTTTCGAATATGCATAATTAGCTGATAGGCTCGGTCGATTATCTTCTCCATTACTGACGCTTCTACTGATTGCATAAAGTGGTAAATGACCTTCTTCCACCAATTCTACTATGTCCTCTTCACTGTAACTCTCCTTCGTATATAAGAACATGAGGGCTCCTTCTCCTTTCCAGTTTAGATCGGTCAGGATTTTATCATCTTTCGCTAAAGAGTACTTACCATAGGTTTCAACGTATATCTTGCCCTTTGTCGTAGGTATATTGATAGAAACTTCTGATAAATCATTTGAAGCATTATCCGTCTTAGGACTTTGATTATTCCCCATGGAATATAACTGTTTCATATCCACCTGATCAATGGAATTCTCTACGACACTGTAATTTTGATCGATAGTTTTGGGTTCTGATTTATTAACGCCAGTGTCGGCATATGCGACATGAAACGTTGCACCGGTACAGATCAAAATCGTTAAAAATGCAGCCAAACAAGTCGTAATTTTTGACTTCCTCTGATATTTCATAATAGCACCTAATCTTTCTTTCATATGCTTTACATTTTCCACCATCGTAATGGAAACCGAAATCGAAGGATTAAGGCTTGCTAATTCCATCGATTGAATCAAGGTTTCACCATAAGCTCTCTGCTCCGCGTATGACATCTTTTCTATAACCGCTTCATCACAGGACATCTCACAAGCCTTGTTGATTTCTCTGCTAATCATGTGTACGATGGGATTGAACCAATGAATACACCGTACAATTTGCATCAGCCATTTATAATAAATATCTAACCTCTTATAATGGATTAATTCATGCATAAAAATATATTTCAAATGCATGGTATCTTCCAGCAGTTTTTCCGGTAATATTATTCTTGGTCTCACGATGCCGATTAATAATGGCGATCCGATATACGTATTACGCAACAAAGGCATCTTCTTCTTGATTCCCAATGTTTCGCAGGTTTCTGCATAAATTTTAAGGACATCCTCGTCAAAAATCTCTTTAGAGTTATGCTTTACCCAACTCGAATATCGAATATAGCATAGGAAACCTTTCCCTAAGAAGAACAAACAAATAGCAAACCATAGTAACCCGATCGTAGAACCTGCCAGTTTCGTATACTCCTGAACAATTCCGCCTGTAGTCGAAGTTTTTAGTTCAGGAGCTCCAGTTTCTGTATCCTCAGCTGCAATACTCTGATGCAGCGAAGACGCATCTTCATTCTTCGAAATCTCCTCTGATAAGGTTATCTTCGAAGACGGATGATCGGATGCGATATCATTCGATTTCTGAAACATCATATTGTTTTTTATTTGAATCGGCAGGCCAAAGGGAAGGATCAGCCTAGCCGCAAAAATGATCCATATATAGTAAAACCACTTCTTACTAAGTTTATGATAGAACACTGCCTTAATTAATAAGATAGCAAGCGCCATGAAAGATCCTGACAGCGATAAGAATAAAATCGATTTAGCAAGATTATTGAACATCCCCCTTATCACCCTCCTTCCAAAATTGCTTAAGCTGCTCGATATCTTCAGGCCGAATAATATCCTGTTCGAATAACGAAGCCACAAGTTTACCTGCATTTCCCTTATACATCTTTATACAAAAAATTCTTGTCTGTTCATCAGAATACTCTTTCTCCGCAATTTTAGGAAAATAATAGTATACTTCTCTTTTTTCCTGAATGAGTGCTCCCTTTTCTGCTAATCTATGAATCAGAGTGCGAATCGTAGATTTTTCCCAGCCCATATGTTTCCTTAAGATATCAATGATTTCAACAGATGACATTTCTCTATTCTCATTCCAGAGTACCTTCAATACCTCCAATTCAGCCTCAGAAATCTTCTCGATCATACCTTATGTCTCCCTTCATAAACGCGCTACAAGTGTAGTTTTTCATATGTTACACCTGTAGCGCGACAATGTCAATAGTTTCAGATAAATATTTCCAATAATATTGCATGAGAAACCTCATAAACAAGGAAAGGGTATTTCAAAACCAACGAATAGTCAGTTTTGAAATACCCTTTCAATAAGTCTTGTTAGAAATATTTTTTATTACCCCATAGGTTACTTTTTTTTAAATCCATGTATTCATTATAAGCTCGCTCTAAAATCTGCTTTTCGTTTGCGAACTTCAGCATATGATATGCTTCATGGAACTTATAGTAGCCGGAGTCCATAAAAAACTCTTCTCTTTGTGGTTTGCTGTAATAACTATCAGACATCATTAAATACCAATGAACATCCTTTAATACTGTATTTTGTGGTGTGCTGAAAGAATATTGGCTTTTCCCGATGTACTTAATGATAGAAGCATTCGTTCCGGCTTCCTCCATAACCTCGCGGATTGCAGTTTCCTTGTATTCTTCCCCTTCTTCAACGGTTCCTTTCGGTAGCACCCACCCTTCATATTTGTTCTTATAATTTTTATACAGTAATAAAATCTTTCCTCTGAATATAACTACACCACCACAGCTCGTTGCTTCTACCATCGCAATGCCTCCTGCTTTTTGGTGTACCATCTTATCTAGATAGAAGTATACATCAAAGTGCACAATTTTTCAACCCATTATTATTGAAAAATAACAATAAGAGCGATGCATTGTAGCAAATATTTAGGAAAAATGAATTATTTTACTCTTTAAAATACTCCTGAAATATCTTTTTTGCAATCGGAACTGCATATTCACTGCCCGTACCGACATTCTCTACTATGACACTGACCACGATCTCCGGTTTTTCATAGGGTGCAAAACCGATAAACCAGGAATGTGCTTTTCCCCCTGCATTATCTGCTGAACCGGTCTTACCCGCTGCATTCTGTTTCAGATCCTCGAGCTTTGTGGCAGTTCCGTCAGTTACTACCTGTCTCATCATCTTTTTCAAATCCTTTGACTCCTCAGAAGACATCAGTCTTCCAAGCTTCTGCGCAGAATACTGCTTCACCTTCCCACCCTGAGCATTTTCTATTCGGTCAACCACATATGGTTTCATCATGATTCCTTCGTTAGCCACAGTAGCGGTTATCATAGCATTGTGCAGTGGTGAGATTAGCGTATTTCCTTGTCCGATGGCAGTCTGCATCTCTTCCCTGACACCTGATTTACCCTTCTCCAGAGTAAAGCTGCTGACGCTGCTGACCATATTTACAGGAAGATTACGATTAAACAGAAAATCTTCACACAAGGTACGGAAGGCAGTCATATCGAGATCTTTTCCTATGTTGGCAAAGGAAGTATTACAGGACTTGGCAAAGGATTTTGTTAAATCCACTTCTCCATGCCGTTTATTATTATGGCAATGTATCGTCATATCATCAAACTCCATACTACCGGTGCATTGATAGTCGTACTGCTTGAAGGAAGGGTTTTCCCTCATATATTCCAAGGCCGTCAGTACCTTAAAGGTAGAACCCGGAGGATAAAGTCCCTGCGTCGCTCTATTAAGAAGCGGGGCCTTTAAATCCTCATCTGCGATCAACTGCTCCCAATCCTGATGCACCTTATTTGGATCATAGGAAGGTTTTGATACCATCGCCAGAATCTTGCCGGTCGCAGCCTCCACTACCACAGCGGCACCGCGGTTATTTCCCAGTGCATCATAAGCAACCTGCTGAAGATCAGCGTCCAGTGTCGAAACCACATTATCACCCGGACTCTTCTCACCGATCAAATCAGAATACATCACCTCCAAGGAGTTGATGTTGGTAGTCAGCAGCCGGATATTCTCTGCTTCTTCAATTCCTGTCTTTCCATTATCAAATCGACCGACGACAGGGGCAAAAACCTTTCCGTAGGGATAATTCCTTATCTCATTTCCCTTCTGATCCACAAGAGTAGTAGCCAGAATATCTCCCTCTGAGGATAGGATATTACCTCTCACGATACGCTGTGCCAATACCTCCTGTCGCTTATTATAACCGTTATTAATGATCTCATCACTCTGAAACAGAATATAGTAAGTATAATAACCGGTCATCAAAACAAATAAGCCAAGGAAAATATATATGATCTGAAATATCGTCTTTCTAAAATTTCCCGAACCGTTCTGATTCATTCTTTGCCCTCCGAATTCTGTCCGGACTCCTGCTGTCCCGGTCCCGCCCCCGCTGCATTGAATTCTGTTGCAGCAGCAGTCTTGATATCTCTCGGCTTATTCTTTCCGGCTAGATAAACCCCCTGTAGAATCATGAACATAATCACGACAGATAGTGCTGAACTACCGCCCCTACTAACCAAAGGAAGCGTCACACCGGTAGAAGGAATGAATTTGATCACACCACCGATAGACAGGAATACTTGAAAACCAAACATAACCGCAAAACCAATGGGCAGTAATCGAAGAAAGATATCCTCCTGCTCCAGTGCAATATTGAAGAACATGATAAAGCAGCTGATAAAAATTAAGATGATACAGATCGCAAACAATCCTCCCAGCTCCTCCGAGATGGCAGAAAAGATAAAATCACTGTCCACAACCGGAATATCTGTAGGCAATCCACGGTTCAAACCCATTCCAAACCATCCACCAGTACCGATGGCAAATAAGGACTGGGTGATCTGATACCCTTCCCGGTCGATATAGGCAAACGGATTCTTCCAGGCAAGCACCCTGACCTGAACATGATTGAATAAGCGGTATGCCACTACTGCCGCCAGACTTCCGCCAAGCAGCCCCGATAATAAGTAAAGCGGTCTGGCTGTTGCTGCATACAGCATAAAGATATAAGTAATAAAAAAGAGCAAGGCTCCACCCAGATCTCTCTGAAGTACAAGAATAATTACCGTAATGCCAGCCATAGATGTAATCAGGCATACCCGGCGAAAGCTCGTACCTTCTCTAAGAAGGGAAGCAATGCCGAATACGAACAGAAGCTTTACGAATTCCGAAGGCTGTATCGTAATTCCGGCAATATTTAACCAATTGGTAGCCCCGTTGCTGGTAATTCCTATCACCTGTACGATCAGCAGCATAACGATACCGGCTCCGGCATAAATCCAACCGTAACGCTTCATAGCTTCCCAGCTTTGAATAATGTATGGTACCACTAGGCAAAGCAGGAAGGAACCGGCATAGATAACAGCCTGTCTGATCGCTTTATCATAGGATAGTCGAACCTGTATTATAAACCCGATGACCAGTAACATCTGCATATTCAGCAATAATGGTTTCGACAGCTTTGGATAAATATACTGATACAGTGCTAACACAAGAATAAGCAGAGCCAACTCACCCAGATACAGATAGATCAGCTTAGGCTCAGGTCTCTGAAAAAACAATGAGAAAAAACCAAAGAAATGCATCAGGAACAGTAATGCTGTAAGTACAGCATAGGTTCTTCCCTGTTGCTTCTTGATCTTCAGCCGAAATACGTGAAAGCTGTAATAAGTATATACCCCGATTAAAAGAAGCATCATGTATTTTATTAACTCAACGATTAGATTCAATGAGTCACCTCCCCTATTATAACTTGATCAATTCCCGGAAGAACATCCCCTTCTTCCATCTTCCGGACCGGTTTCTACATTACAATTCACTCTATGCCTCGCTTAAAATGCCCGGTCGTATAGTCCGTTAGTTCAACTGAAGTCTTTCTTCCGTGGCAGAATACCTCGATAAAGGCAGGTAAAATCTTCTGTATCTCTTCCTTGTCTTCCCTGGTAAAATCTAGCCGCAGGCCTTTCGGATTAAGCCTTCTGATATCATCTGCCTGTTTTAGCAGCGATAAAGGCTGACTGTTATAAATAATGTTATAGCATCCCCTGCAATTAGCCTGCACATAAAAGCTTTTACCCATGCGATCAATTAGCCTACCGTAATTACCCTGTCTACAGCTTCGACAGCCTTTCGTACTTTCAAAAAGACACTGTGCCGAAATCATCACCGGCTGATAGCCATATACAATCAGGTCACTATCCTCAATCCCGAGGGACCGAAGCTCCTGATAATTCAATTCCACCGGTGCGGTATAATCAGTGATTCCCAACTCCTGGTACAGGCTTTTCGCTTCCTTGTTATAGGTATACACATTATAATTAAGAATGAGTTTTTTCTGTCTATCCTCTATTCCTAACGAACCAACCAAAGCAATTTCTTCAAGGTTCTTCAGTATAAATCCGGTAATCAACGGAACTTTAACCAGTTCTCTTAATTCTCTATTCAGCTCTTCATAGCTACTAGAGCGGCAAATCTGGGGAAGGCTGATGTAAAATTCTTTTCGCTTCTCGTCTGCCTTACGCGCCATCTCCCTGAGCTCTTCAGAAGTAAACCTGTCATACTCTGCATAAACAGAAGTAATCTCGGTATAAAGCAAGGCTTCTTCGAATTGCTCCGTAGTCTGAACCGTAATCCTAAGACTTGGATGCTCAGAAAATTCTTTTGTTTCCGCCTGTGATACTGCTTTCTTTTGTTCTATTACTTCCTTTTGCGCTAATGCTTCCTCTTGCGCTAATGTTTCCTTTTGTTCTATTGCTTCCTCTTGTTCTTCTCCTGCCTTGTGATCATTTTCTTCTGATCGTTCTCGCTTTTCTTCAGTATATACAGCTGCTTTCCTGACGTAACTTTGTAATACCATCTGCTTTAAACCTTCGAGAGCTTCTCTTCGGATTTCATTCAGCCAGGCTACAGGAACAAAGACATTTTCATCCGTTTCTAATGTTAGACGATCAAAATAGTATAATGTATCCCCGGTCTTTTCAATTGGTGCTAACAGTTTTTCCTTCGTCATCGGTTGCTTCTGTGCCGCTTGAACCTTCTCCTGCTGTGACGTATAGGAAAATTCCTGTAAGCTCACGGTAAGGGTAAGTGGTTCATCAATTTTAGCATACAGGATTCCGTTTATACCAAGCTTTGCATCCTTGGACAGATAATCCGCTTCCAGTTGCTCCAGCAGTCGGGTGTTCTTTGTCCTGAATACTGCATTGCCAATTCGAATATTCTCCGGTTTATTCTCATTACCCGCTTCCCGTTTTTCTCTTCGATCCTCCTGCCGCCTACCGACATAGGTAGTTAGTGTCTCCCCTGCGACATGATTATCCTTCACTGTGAACTCATACCCATCTTCCTCGCGATATCTGATTTCAAGAATATCCTGGGCATGAAGTTCCTCCTTTAGAGCAATAGTCACTTCACCACCACGTATTGCCGTTACCTCACCGACTAATACCCCACTGTGATTCGGCCTGTATAAGGACATCATGCTTTTTCCGTGATAGGTCTTACCATATCCCTCTGAGAAACCGCCGCGATTATATACATCCTGAAGCTTCTGTATATCCTTACGGCAGGCCTCTGTTCTAAGATAATCAGCATAATATTCTTTTCCATGTTCCAGATAAAGATCCGTGTATTTTCTGTATAACGAGGCTACTGCTGCCGCATATTCCGGTCTCTTCATCCTGCCTTCAATCTTAAAGGAATCAATCCCCGCTTCAATCAGCTCCGGGATCAATGCAATCGTATTGATATCCTTGGGACTGAGAAGATATTTTTCCTGTGGAGCAGATATCCTTTCCTTGCCCGAGAAGAGTTGATACGGCATACGACAGGGCTGTGCACATCTTCCCCGATTGCCGCTTCTTCCTCCAATCATACTGCTCATCAGACATTGTCCCGAATAGCAATAGCATAATGCTCCATGAACAAAGGTTTCTATCTCAAGCGTAGTATTATCACGAATTGTCTTAATCTCCTTCAGGCTCAGCTCTCTGGAGGTCACCAGACGAGTCACACCATATTCTTTTAGCAGGTTAGCTCCCTGCGCCATCGTTAGGGTCATCTGCGTACTGGCATGGATCGGAAGCTCAGGAAAATTTCTGTGAATAAAATGCAGAACGCCCATATCCTGTACGATCACCGCATCCAAGCCTCTTTCATAGAACTTCTCCAGGAAAGTAAACAGCTGTGAGTTCAGCTCCTTCTCCTTAAGTAATGTATTTACGGTTAGATAAAGCTTCTTATCTCTGACATGTGCCTCCTCGATTGCCTGAATTAACAGCTCCTCTGTGGGATTGTCGGCATATGCTCTTGCACCGAAGCTGCTGCCACCGATATAAACTGCGTCACAGCCTGCATTCATGGCAGCTCTCATACCATCATAGGAGCCGGCCGGAGCCAATATTTCTATTCTTCTCTCCATCTGTATCACAATGCCGGAAACCTCCCGGCAATTACTCCTTTCAGTATATTATTAGTAAAGTTGTACAAAAAGCCTTTATTTATCAGCCTCTATGATATACGCCGGCAAATACTTAAAATTCAAGTGACATTGCCCCAGCATATTTAAAAGGGCTGTCCTATTCCTCCAAAGCGTTTCGGAATGATTTTCCGATCCGTTGTGGTGACCTAGACAGCCTGATCTCTTCCATGTTATCTCTTTTTCTCGTTATCTGTAAGCTCTGTTTCCAAACGGACGATTTTTTTCTGGGCTTCATAAAGCTCTTTCTTCAATTCCTCTATTTCCTTTTGGGTTGCTTCCAGCTTAGTCTGGGTGGATATCACCTCATGCTTTAAGTCGAAAATCTCATTGCTCTTGGTTTCGTTCTCGGTTTCGAGTTCCTTAATTTTTAATTTTGTTTTATAATAGTCATCCGCAATATTGATCTGCATCAGGATATTCTTGAGATCGGAGTCAAGAAACTTGTAAGCATCCTTATTGCGGAATTCTGCATGCTTACTATTGATATAAGAAGCGATTTTCTGCAGGTATTCTTCGCTTTCATATCCACTCAAGGTATATCGCTTATTATTGATAATAACCTCTATATCATGATACTTATTCATTTCTTCGCCTCCCCATCGTGTCATAACAGTCCGCAAATACCTACCTTCCGTTAGAATTATTATATCCTATATTACATATGTTTACAAGTACAGATTAGCCGAGGAGGCCGATATGCTGGTAGGCCAGTTCTGATGCCACACGGCCTCTTGGCGTACGCAAAATCAAACCATTTTGTACTAGATAAGGTTCATATACCTCTTCGATCGTACCAACATCTTCCCCGATGGTAGTTGCTACTGCTTCGATACCGACAGGCCCACCGCCAAATTTTTCGATCATGGTGACCAGAATCTCCCGGTCGATATGGTCCAGTCCAAGCTTATCCACCTCCAGCAGATCCAAAGCAAAACCTGCGACCTCCTTGGTGATCCTTCCGTCATACTTGACCTGTGCGAAGTCACGGACTCTTTTCAGAAGGCGGTTAGCCAGACGCGGTGTCCCCCTGGAACGGCGCGCAAGCTCGATGGCTCCTTCCTCCTCTATCCTTACCTGCAGGATATCTGCGGAATGCATGATAATCCTTTTCAATTCTTCAATCGTATAAAAGTCCAGCCTGCTCACTACGCCAAAACGGTCCCTAAGGGGAGGTGTCAGCATACCTGCACGGGTAGTCGCGCCGACCAGTGTGAATTTCGGTAACTCAATACGAATGGATTTCGCAGTAGACCCCTTACCGATGATGATATCTATCGCATAATCCTCCATCGCCGGATATAACAGCTCTTCCACCTGACGGTTCAATCGGTGTATCTCATCTACAAACAGCACGTCTCCTTCCTGAAGATTATTCAGGATTGCTGCCATCTCGCCCGGCTTCTCGATTGCAGGACCGGAGGTAATCTTGATATTAACCCCCATTTCATTGGCTATGATTCCCGCCAGAGTAGTCTTGCCGAGGCCCGGAGGCCCAAAGAACAGAACATGGTCAAGCACTTCATTTCTCTGTTTGGCCGCCTCGATGTAGACCTTTAGATTCTCCTTAACCTTCACTTGCCCGATATAATCCTTGAGTAGCTGTGGTCTGAGGGAACCCTCCAATCGTTTATCTTCTTCTGTAAACTCAGTTGTAATCATCCTTTTCGCCATAGGAACTCCTTACTCTTTACATCTTCTTCAGACACAGCTTTAGAAGCTGTTCCGAGGTCATATCTTCTGCTATCTCGACCTGATTGACAATCTTTAATGCATCGGAAGCGGAATAGCCAAGAACGGTGAGTGCCTGAATTGCCTCCTCCTTCAGGCTGTAGATTCCAGAACCGGTCCGATTCTCAGTCTGATTCATCAGCTTCTGTTCAAAGGCTGTTTCCAGCTTAAATTTATCCTTCAGCTCTAATATTAATTTACTTGCAGTCTTATTTCCGATACCCGGTGCCTTGGCAATCGTCTTTGCATCCTCTGCGAGCACGGCAAAACGAATGTCATCCGCTGTGATGGAAGATAGGATTCCTAGCGCACCTCTGGGACCGATCCCATTTACCGTGATCAAAAGCTTAAACATCTCCAGATCGTCCTTTGTCAAAAAGCCAAAGAGTCCGATGGCATCCTCTCTGACATGAAGATAAGTATAAAGCTTGACAATGCTGCCTTTGCCCGGCAGCTCCATGATTGCAGAGGAAGGCAGGGCAACCTCGTAACCGATATTACCCACTTCTATCACCACATAGCTTTCCTTAATCTCCGCTAGTTCACCTTTCAGATATCCGATCATATTATTCTGACTCAACCTTTCCTATACAATTCGGAAACTCCACTATTCCAAAACTCCTTTTCTGACCTAATGATTCATCTCATCAATCGGCCGAAAATTTAAGTCATAGCTTCAGCACAGCTGACCGTGGCTACTCCGAGTCGTTGACAGCTTTGATTGAGTATCCCCCTAACTCATAGTTTCTAGTATTCAATAGATATTAATCCGGGAGCTTCTCAAAATGCCCCCGTGCTATATTCAGACGGCCTTCTTTCAGGTAGTTCAGTACCTCATAAGCGGTAATGCCCAGCGCTTCCGAGATCTGAATCGCATTGCTGTTGGGATACTCCTTCAGATAAGCTTCAATGTCATCAAAATGGTCGTTATCAACCTGCTTACAGTCATCGCAGGAATAAGCCTTGAATCTTGAAGTGAAAACCTTGTGACAGTGTTTGCATACATTGGTATACATGGAGTCCTCCTCTCTTCATTCACTCTTACAGACATGCCTGACATCGTAAGGCATAAATGCTGGAGTAAGAAATTTGGTAGTTTCAAATTTCTTTTACATCAGTGTCGAAAATAAATTTAAAATCATCTGCTGTATCTTCATCCAGACAGGACGATTCCTCCATTCCTCCAGTGTTACTTCGTGACAGGATTTCATCGTTTCCATCAGATCTTCTTTGATCTCATTGATAGTCGGCTTGTCGCAGATCCATACACCACATTCATAATGCAGGTGGAAGCTGCGATAATCCATATTGACGGTTCCCACGATACCGCAATCTTCATTGATGATTGTCTTGGCATGAATGAATCCGGGAGTATATTCAAATATTCTTACTCCGCCTTCCAGAAGCTTGCCGTAATTATAATTGGTCAATATCTTTACATTTCTCTTATCCGGCACAAACGGAGTAATAATTCTGACATCAATACCACTGGAAGCCGCCATGACCAGCGCTTCTCTCATATCATCTTCAATTATAAGGTAAGGTGTAGTAATGTACAATATTTTCTTCGCATAATAAATCATCTGTTTGTAGATATTCTCAGCCGGATTCCTTGGATTATTGGCAGGGCCGTCAGAGAACACCTGACAGTATACATTATTTTCAGGGAACTGTATGTTCGGTCGATATGGATTATAATCGATGGGTTCTCCCAAAGAGCAGATCTCCCACATTTGCAGGAAGGTAACCGTAAGACCCCAGACTGCATCGCCCTCGATTCTGACTGCATTATCCTTCCAGGTCCCGAAGCGCTGTACCAGATTCACATACTCGTCTGCAAGATTCATGCCACCTGTATATCCAATATTTCCGTCAATGACGATGATCTTCTGATGGGAACGATAATTCATATATAATTTATCGGTATACTTTTGAACAGGATTGAATACCCTGACCTCGATTCCCTCTGCTTCCAGTGACCTTCTGAAATTTGTCGGCGTCCGAAGGATTGCTCCGAAATCATCATACATGAACAGGATGCGGACTCCTTCCTTATTCTTACGAAGCAACAGCTCATGCATTCGATCCCACAGACTCCCTTCTCCTACAATAAAGAAGTTCAGAAGAACAAAATTCTGTGCTGCTTCAATATCCCGAAAGATTGCTTCAAAGGTTTCCTCTGCCATCGGGAAATAATTCACTTTATTATTCTTGAACAGCGGGAAGGTATTCGCTTCTAAATATCTTGACATTCTGCTCTTGGTCGGATATTGCTCCGTGAAGTGTTTGATATGATCCGGATTAAACTCCAGGAACTGCCCGCCTCTTTGCAATTTGCGAAGAATAACCTTATCTATCTTCCTGCTTCTTCGGTTACCCCATAGCACAAACATAATATGACCGGTAATCGGCAATGCAGCAATGATACAGATCCAGCTGATCTTGTAGGAGGCATTACGGTTATCATTAATCAAAAGGATCACAATAATGATACTTAAGAATTGTATCCCTGTGTAAAGGTACACTGTAAAGCCTTGAAGACGTAAGGATAGATAGATAATCAGCCCGAACTGAGCGACTACGAGAAGTCCAACAAGTACGGCACGTAAAATACCGCTCAGATAACTCTTGATTGTACCGGTTACTTCCTCTTTAAAATCCTTCCCCAGCTCACGAACTCCCTTTTTCATTAATTTTTCCTTCAAATCTCCAAGTGCATCCTCACGTTTACCCACCTTCATGGTAGGGAATGCTCTTAACAGACGTACATGGGCTTTTACCGTTCTGATATTCTGGTAACGTCCAAAGAACTCTATCATCTTAGCATCAATCTCAGGCTTCATCTTCTTAATATTTAATCTGCTCTGGATACTCAGGACAGGATTATGAACCCAGCCCTCCATCCGGCTCTTCACTTCTGAGAATACCCCTAAAAGATGCAATCCTGAAATACGTTCCACTAATTCTCCGCCTGTTTCATATATCCGGGTTCCTTCTATATATTCGGTCATATCCTGACGAAGATTCTGAAGTCTGGCCAGCAGCCTGTCAAATTTCACGGAGGTAATAGCCGAAGTAGTAATATCCATCACAAGTACGGGTATCAGGATATATCCAAGCACCTCACCGACATGTTTCGGTATCTGTCGTATGATAAAATCCACACCGGGTTGAAACACATGCAGCATCAAAAGGGACAAAGCTCCCCAGAACAAGGATACCGCAAGGCTAACCCTACCATTTAAGTTCAATTTGTATTTGCTGTAATCCCACCATCTTGTATGGAATAGCAGCTCCATGACCAAGGAGGTCAGGTACTCCAGCAGGGTTGCCAAAAAGACACTGCCAAAATAGACCAGTACCAGCTGGTCCTTATGCTCCCAGAAGATCAAATAAAACAGGAGAGCCCCGCATCCGTAAATCGGAATCACCGGACCCGTCAGAAAGCCTCTGTTCACAAAGCTTTTCTTCTGAATCGATACCAATGTACTTTCATAGATCCACCCGATGAAGCAGTATAATATAAATACATAAAATATGTAATAAAAATCATGCCCGAACAATCTCATATCCCACATGTGTTCTCGCTCCTTTTATAGACTTCTTGAGCCTATGCCAAATATTCTATCACAATCAGTTTTAAAGTACAGCATCTATTTTTAAAATCCCCCATATTGTGCCACTGATTTTTATCCTATCTGCTTCTATTCCCGGCAAATATGTGATAGAATGATTTTACAGTGGAAAGGAGGAGAAGCATGATTACCAGACAGTTTTCCCTGGAGCAGATGCCCGGATACCCATTTGAAAAGGAATATGATATTAATAAAATCGCATTTTTCGATATCGAAACCACAGGCTTCGCTGCAGATTCCACCTATCTGTACCTGATTGGCTGTGCCTATCATCAGGAGGACAGCTTTCATTTGATTCAATGGTTCTGTGAAGATATTGGGGAGGAAGTAAAGGCGATTACCTCCTTCTTTGATTTTATCAAGGAGTATCAGGTATTGATCCATTATAACGGTACAGGCTTTGATCTTCCCTACATTTCACGTAAATGCGAACTTCTCGGTATTGACAACGTTTTAAAGAAGCTGGAAAGTATCGATATCTACAAGCGGATCACTCCCTATAAAAAGGTTTTCAAGCTTCCCAGCTATAAGCAGAAATCTCTTGAGACCTTTCTTGATATTCACCGCGTTGATTCCTTCAGCGGAGGGGATTTAATTTCTGTCTACCAAAGCTACTTAGGCAAGCAGCACTTCGAGAAGCTCCGCAAATCCCGTAATCCCGGAGGTATCTTTGACACACCCTCCGAAGCTGAGCTTTTACTACATACTCTTCTGCTACACAACGAAGATGATATCCGAGGATTATTATATATCTGTCCCATTCTAAATTATGCAGACCTATTCGAAAAACCGATCCGTATCCTCCAGGCAGGTGTGGACGAAGGTATCTTTACCATACATTTTGAATTATTAGAGAAGCTTCCTGTCCGGGTTGCCTTCAGCAATGACCTGGCAATTTTTTCTGCCGCCGGGAATAAAGCTACCCTCTCCGTGCACATCTATGAGGGAGAATTGAAATATTTCTATGATAATTATAAGGATTATTACTACCTTCCTGCTGAGGATAGTGTAGTACATAAGAGTCTTGCCCACTTCGTGGACAAGGAATACAGAACCAAGGCTAAGCCTTCCAATTGTTATACCAGAAAGCACGGAGTCTTCGCTCCTCAGTACGAGCTGATCTTCAATCCCTGTTTTAAACAGAGTTACCAGGACAAGCTCTCTTTTCTGGAGATTCATACGGATTTTCTGCTTCAGGAGGAGAAGCTGGAGCAATATGTGCAGCATATTCTCGGATATATGATATCAAAATAAAAACAAGGACATAATAATGGGGCTGTTGCATAATACTCATTGACAGCTTAAGGCAAAGATAATAGACCTCCCATCATACCTATTATCTTTGCCTTAATCTATTCAAGTTTATGTGCAACAGCCTTTTGAATTTGCTATTATTGTTCTACATAAAAATCATATCTATCTTTTCCTTATTCCCCTAATCAATTTGAATGTCTGTACCAACGTAGTTGAAATAAATCTTCCGGGAAGCAAAAAAACTGACAGGAACATAAGATTCCTATTCAAATCATCGGTATAACGAAAAGGATTATCAATCAGTCCACCCAATAAGCCTATATTGGATGTATCCGGTCGAGGAATGTAATTGTAGCTTATTATGTTATATACAGTAAATACCAAGATAAAAATCATTACATTGATAAAACTAAAATTCTGCATTACAGTGATATAAAATACGCCGCAAGAAATAGCGATCGATATAATCAGCTTTATGATAATCCCCACTACACTGCCGGGTTCTTCTGGTGATTGATTTTTCTGGATATCTCCTACATTTCCCGGATTTTTTCTTTCAAAAAAGTATTCCAATAACCCCATGTCAAGCTCTCCCCTTTATAATTATTACGTACACTATTTTTACCGTAAACAAATTATACAATTATTATATATTACACATATGGAAATATCTATTAAAACAAGACTAGAACTTAATTAGAAAATGATTTATAGTTATTCCACTTTCAATCTTGATTCAAGCAAGAGAAAGACATTTACCAAACGCTTTACCTCAATGCCAGTAAAACTTCCTTCCTCTTTCAACTGTTGAAGTGTAAAAGTAGTGTAAACCATGAAAAAAGGCCTTCCGAATTTCTTCGGAAGGCCTTGTATTTATTATTATTGCTCTACAGGAATGATTTCCTTCTTGTTGTATGAACCACAAGATTTACATACTCTATGAGGAACCATGAGCTCGCCACACTTGCTGCACTTTACCAGGTTGGGAGCGGTCATTTTCCAATTAGCTCTACGGCTATCTCTTCTTGCTTTAGAATGTTTACCTTTAGGACAAATAGACATCTTGTCACACCTCCTTAAAATTGTTAAAAATATCTCGGATTTTTGACATTCTGGGATCTAATACCGTAGTATCGCAGTCACAGGTCTTCTCATTCAGATTAACACCGCAATTCTTGCAAAGTCCTTTGCAATCCTCACTGCATAATAACCTCATGGGGAAATCTATTAAGATTTCATCATAAATCAATGTGTCTACATCCAGATTGTATCCAATAATATAATTTGTTTCATCCAGTCCTTCTGCTCGCTCTTCCTCAGTCTGATTGAAATCAACCTCCTTTTGGAATTCGATGTCCATCGGATAGGGTATCTCCTTCAGGCATCTGCTGCAGAACAGGGTCAGGGAAATATTCGATCTGCCCTCAATCATCACTGTCCGGTTACCAAGATTCGTGATAGTCAAGCTAACCGGTTCCCTATGAGTAATCTCATAGGCTTCGCCCTGATAATCAAAGCTTTCCATTTCAATGGGAGCTTCGATTTTCACGACATTATCCTTCGTGGTCATTATCTCTGACAAAGATATAAGCATTTGAAATCTCTCCGAATATTCTCTGCAACACCGAATGTTGTCATTCGGTTGGCACTTCTTGTATTATACCTACTGAGTTATTATTTGTCAACGAAAATTTAGTTTATTCCTATAGTAAGTAAATAATATAAAAATCAGACTACAGTAATGCTACAGTCTCCCTGGCAATCGTCAATTCCTCGTTGGTAGGAATAACGCATACCTTAGTTCTGGAATCGTCTGTGGTAATCATGGTCTCCTGACCTCTGAGCTTATTCTTCTCAGCATCGATCTTCACTCCAAGATAACCTAAGTACTCGCATACCCACTCTCTTACCTTACCATCGTTCTCACCGATACCTGCAGTAAAGGCAATCAGGTCTACACCATTCATGGCTGCTACATATCCACCGATGTATTTTGCTACACGGTAGCAGAACACTTCGAAGGCAACAAGTGCTTTCTCGTTACCACTTGCAATCGCTGCGGTAATATCACGGAAGTCACTGGAGACATTGGACATACCCTGTACACCGGATTCCTTATTCAGAAGGTTCATGATCTGATCGATTGACTTATTTTCTTTCTTAGCAATATATTCAATAATTGCAGGATCAATATCACCGCTTCTGGTTCCCATGACAAGTCCCGCAAGCGGAGAAAAGCCCATACTGGTATCAATGGATTTTCCATTTAATACTGCACTGATGCTCGCACCGTTACCAAGGTGACATACAATAATCTTGGAATTATTGATATCAAAACCGGCGAACTCTGCAGCACGCTTTGATACATAGCTATGGCTGGTTCCGTGGAAGCCATATTTACGAATTTTGTAGTTTTCATAATATTCATGAGGTAAACCATAAAGGAAAGCCTTCGGGGGCATGGTCTGATGGAATGCAGTATCAAATACGGCTACCATCGGCACGCCCTTCATCAGACTCTGACAAGCACGAATACCGATTAAATTAGCAGGATTATGAAGAGGTGCCAAATCATTACACTCTTCAATTGCCTTCAAAACTTCGTCGTTAATGAGAGTAGATGTAGCATACTTCTCTCCGCCGTGAACGACTCTGTGACCAACTGCACCGATCTCGTCAAGAGACTTGATTACGCCATGATTAGCATCTGTAAGGGCATCCAGCACCATCTGAACTGCCACCTCATGATTGGGCATCTTGGTCTCGATTACTACCTTCTCACCGTTACAAGGAGTATGCTTTAAAAAGCTGACCTCCTGTCCGATACGTTCACAAAGACCAACCGCAAGAGCCTGCTCGCTCTCTGAATCAATCAGCTGGTATTTCAATGATGAGCTTCCGCAATTAATAACTAATACTTTCATAATTCACTTAACCTCTCTTTGTATTGTAGGTCGGCAGATGACCTGTTCCCTCGTTATCTGCCTTTCTTAATTTGATCAAATGGATCTGTGCGGCACTGTAATTCATTACTGTGCGGCACTGTAATTCATTACTGTGCCTGAACTGCGGTAATTGCGATTACACCTACGATGTCATCTGCAGAGCAGCCTCTGGATAAGTCATTGACAGGTTTAGCAATACCCTGGGTGATAGGGCCGTAAGCTTCCGCCTTTGCCAGTCTCTGAGCCAGCTTATAACCAATGTTACCTGCATCCAGGTCAGGGAATACCAAAACATTTGCCTTACCTGCGATATCGCTGTTCGGAGCCTTGGAAGCACCTACGCTGGGAACGATTGCTGCATCCAGCTGGAATTCACCATCAATCTTCACATTCGGATATAATTCCTTTGCAATTCTGGTCGCTTCTACAACCTTGTCCACATCCGGATGGGATGCGCTGCCCTTAGTAGAATGGGACAACATAGCAACGATTGCTTCTTTGCCAACCAACTGCTCAAAGCTCTTAGCACTGCTGCCGGCAATTGCAGCAAGCTCTTCTGAATTCGGGTTCTGTACCAGGCCGGAATCAGCAAAAATAAAGGTACCGTTTTCACCGTACTCACAATTGGGTACTACGATTACGAAGAATGCAGATACAAGCTTCGTATTCGGAGCTGTCTTTAAAATTTGAAGAGAGGGACGAAGGGTATCTGCTGTGGAGTGAACCGCTCCGGACACCATACCGTCTGCATCTCCTGCTTTTACCATTGTTACACCAAAGTAAAGATAGTCTTTGGTTAAAAGTTCTTTTGCCTGCTCGGGTGTCATACCCTTGCTCTTTCTTACTTCAACTAATATATCGATATATTTCTGAAGTTTATCGGTATTATTCGGATCGATGATTGTAGCTTTCGAAATGTCGAGGCCCTGTGCACCCTTTGCAATTTCGTCCTTATTACCTACCAGAACGATATTAGAAACACCCTCAGCCAAGATCCTTGCTGCTGCTTCTAACGTTCTTCTGTCATCTGTCTCCGGCAATACGATTGTCTTAATATTCTGTTTTGCTCTTTCTTTGATTCCATCAATAAAACCCATGATGTAACTCCTTTCATAATGCTTTTGTATTTAATATAATACTTATAGTATTTAGAAAACCCATAAATTTTATTATAAATCAAATCCACATATGATACAAGTAGATTTTATTGAAAATTGTCTATAAAACCTGGTAAGAATTGACGCTAAATTGAAATCATGCTATTATCGTAAGCAAAGATCAGTAGAAGAATGGAGTGTGTGACGATGAAGACAGTAGGATTGATTACCGAATACAATCCCTTCCATAACGGGCACAAATATCATATTGAAGAAGCCAGACGGATCACCGGCGCTGATTATGTGATCGCGGTTATGAGCGGAAACTTTGTTCAACGCGGCACTCCGGCTATGATTGATAAATATAGCCGTACGGCAATGGCATTACGAAATGGGATCGACTTAGTATTAGAATTGCCGGTATGCTATGCAACCGGGAGTGCGGAGTACTTCGCCCATGGTGCTGTAGCATTACTTGACCGGTTGGGTGTTGTCGATACACTCTGTTTCGGTAGTGAATCGGGTAGCATTACACCGCTCTTTGAAGCAGCAGACTTGCTTCTCTCGGCACCGGCTTCCTTCGAGGACCGGCTACAGGAACAGTTGAAGAAAGGTCATTCCTATCCTGCTGCCAGAGTCCGCGCACTTGAACACAACCTGATGCAAAAGGGGGCCACCAATGCAGCCCTTCTCACGGGTATTCTGGCTGAGCCCAATAATATTCTAGGCATTGAATATCTGAAAGCCCTGAGAAGACTTTCTTCCTCTATAGAGGCAGTTACCATTAAACGGATTTCTGCCCATTACCACGATCCGGTATTATCTACTACCGGTTTAAATACAATTGAATCGGACACTCCCATCATCAGCTCGGCAACTGCTCTCCGCAATGCGATCTTTGGTTCAGGTGAGGCTCCAGGGGAAGCTCTGCGTGAAGCTTCTATCAGTGTACCGTCTGATGTAGCCGCCTTTTTATCTGATTATTATCTCAAAACCTACCCCATAACGGAGGAAGATTTCGCACCTATCATCAAATACAAGCTACTAGAGGAGGACGATACCTCTTTACTAGAATATCAGGACATCTCTTTCGATTTGGCAAAGAGGCTGAAGAATCATAGAAGCTATCCCGGCAGCATCGCTGCATATACACAGGAGGTCAAGACAAAAAACATGACTTTGACCAGAATTAATCGTGCTCTGATTCATCTCCTACTGAATATTAAGGCTGAGGAGGTCAGGAAATTGCAGGATCACGGATATGTACCCTATGCCAGAGTCCTGGGAATCAGAAAGGAATCCTCCCGCCTGCTAAAGCAGATTGAACGCAACGGAAGAATTCCAGTCATAACAAAAGTATCGAAGGCAAAGGAACAGCTGGATGAAACCGGCTTAAAGCTTCTTTCAAGGGATATCTTTGCCACTCACCTATATAATCAGGCAATATTTGATAAATATGGTACAATTCTGGAGAATGAGTATCAACATGGCATTCTCATTCTTTAGATATTGTTCCGATTACAACTGATCTTTACCAATGACAATTGCGCAAAAGCCCGGTCTATCAAAGTCAAATGGTCCGTATCCCTTTCTGGGGCAAACTTTGGCTGGGTAGATCTTTGCTATGGGAACATCGTAAGGAATCCCACTCTCAAAGTCTAAATTCTCAGCACATTCTATAAATTCATCCAATGTTTGGCTGGTTCCCTCTGCCGGACTATGTCCACAGAAAAAGCCTTCAAAATCCATCTTTCTTGCTTTATCTAAAGAATCCCTATAGGTTTCCAGTGTTCCTCCTCCCGGTAGGAACAACCACAGGAAACTATTAATAGCGTCTCCGAAGTATAATAGCTTTTCTTCTTTATAATACAGACCGATGCTTCCCATGGTATGTCCAGGGAATTCAAGGACCTCCAGGGTAATACCGCCAAGTGAGAATACATCACCCTCTTTGACAGGTATCAGATTGCCGGCCCCCTGGTTTATATAATATTCTGCATCAAAATTCTTCGGCAGGATACTGCGATGCTCCTTAGTCGCATAATCTTCCATCTGTTTGGCATCCTCCACAGCGCCTGTCCTGGACTCGACATTATTAAACCATTTGCAGCTATCCATGTCCTTCTCGTGAATATAGATATCTCCTGCAAACCTGAAATTACCGCAGGCATGGTCTGGATGACCGTGGCTGTTGACAACGATTAAAGGCAAATCAGTCTTCTCTCTGATGGCAGCCGTTAAATCATCATATCCATAGCCGGTATCAAAAAGCAGTGCCTTCTCCTTTCCGACAAACAGATCCATAAATACATTCTCCGGGCTGTTAATCCGATAAACATTCGGTCTTACTTCAATAAATTCGTAATACGTTTCTCCCATGATAGTATCCCCCCATAACGAAATAATTGTAGTGACAAAAGCTCCTATCTTCTACTGCATCAATTCTTCCATTTGATCCAGCAATTCTTCAAATAGCTTCAGTGCCTGTTTCACCGGCTCTTTTGTACTCATATTTACACCGGCAGCTTTTAACAGCTCAATCGGATAATTGGAGCTACCACTGCTTAAAAACCTAAGATAATCCTTTACTGCCTCTTCACCCTCATTTAGTATCCTTCTGGATAAGGCAATCGCTGCGGAATAACCTGTTGCATATTGATATACATAAAAGGCATTATAGAAATGCGGTATTCTTGCCCACTCCAGGTCGATCTCTGAATCTATCACGATATCCTTTCCAAAATAATCTACGTTCAGATCATGATAGATTTTACACAGAGTATCTGCCGTCAGACTTTCTCCCTCTTCCACCATTCTGTGAGCAAGCATCTCAAATTCAGCGAACATCGTCTGGCGATACAGTGTTCCCTTGAATTTCTCCAGGAAATGATTAATCAGATATGCCTTTTGCTTCTTATCCTTTGTATTCTTCAGCATATAATCAATCAGCAATGCTTCATTACAGGTGGAAGCTACTTCGGCAACAAATATTTTATAGCCCGCATATACATATGGCTGTGTCCGGTCAGAATGATAACTATGAATGGCATGCCCCATCTCGTGAGCCAGGGTAAAGACATTATTCAGTGTGCCGTTATAATTCAAAAGCACATACGGATGCGTACCATAGGCTCCCCAGGAATAAGCGCCGCTACGTTTATTCTCGTTTTCGTAGACATCAATCCAGCGATGATTGAAGCCTTCGGCAAGGATTTTCCGGTATTCTTCCCCTAAGGGCTTTAAACCGTCAGATACAATCTTCTTTGCTTCTTCAAAGGGTATCTCCATCTTGATATCCCCGACAAGCGGTGCATAAAGATCATACATATGCAGTTCCTCCAGCCCGAGCAACTTCTTGCGCAGAGATACATAACGGTGCATCAGATCCAGATTTTCATGAACCGCTTCGATTAAATTCGTATATACTTCAACCGGAATATTGCCTGCATCCAGAGATCGCTCCATGGTAGAGGAATAATTTCTTGCATTTTTAAAAAATACCTCTTGTTTTACATTGGAGCTATATGAGGCTGCAAGCGTGTTACGGAAGCTGTCATAAGTAGCATATACTCCTTCAAAGGCTTCCCTTCTGACTCTGCGGTCCGAGCTTTCTAAAAGCTGTCCGTATCTGCCATGGGTAATCCTGATTGTCTGTCCTTCTTCGTCCTTGATTTCCGGAAACTTGATATCTGCATTATTAAACATGGAGAAGATATTACCGGGAGCCTCCGCAATCTCTCCGGCATCCGCAAGCACCTCTTCCAACTCCCCTGACAGGATATGAGGCTTCATTCTTAATATATCTGAAAGATAAAAATCATAAAGTAACAAATCTTTTTCTTCCTGCTTGAACTCAAGAATTGTCTCCTCAGGAATGGCAAGTATCTCAGGTGTAGCGAAGGATAAAGTACTGCTGACCGCGACAGACAGCGTGGTCGCCTTATTAGACAAGTCCTGATAAATTGCATTTGCAGTATCCTCATGATATTTCTGGTTCGCATAGACATAAACACGTTCCATCAGCTTTCCGATCTCATCGGACAGCTGCAAAAAACCAAGCAGAAACTGCGCAGATTTTCCGAGCCTTCCACGAAACTCCTCAGCCTTCGAAAGCACCTCTTTTAGTTTATCGTATTCTTTCTGCCATAAATCATCAGAAGCATATAAATCCTCTATTGCCCAGGTATATAATACCTCTGTTTCACTTCTCTTAGGTAAATTCTTATTATTTGACATCCTTACATCTCCTTTGGATCATTGCTTAGTGGAAATTATTCGAATAAAATGAAAAGCCTTCCAATAGATTATAATAAATCTGACTCCTGTCTTCAAGGAGTAGATCGAAAAGAAGTATGATTGTACTAAATTTCTTTTCATATTTACATCCGACTTTGCCGGATATGTTTCGAGCTGAGAATCTTTGAAGATAAATTCATGATTAAGAATAGTATCTTTCCGTCAACTTGATCAATATTCTTTAGAATAGAGGTTATTATGCTAAGACTAGGGGACATCAATAAAAATAAACTCATCCGTGGCTTAATCTTATTATTTATGGTCGCCATGCTATTGTTTCCCAATGCATCCTTTCAGGGAGCCAGTACTGGTTTATTATTGTGGTTTGAACATGTACTTCCCAATCTGCTTCCTTTCATTATTCTGTCTAATCTGATTGTCCGTCTGAACATCACTGATCAGATCAGCGGTTTCCTATATCCTGCACTCGGTCGTCTCTTCCGTATCAGTGCAAATGGCTGTTATCCGATTGCTCTGGGATTCCTTTCCGGAATTCCTATGGGTGCCAAGGCTACAGCCGACTTGATCTCCGAAAATAAAATCAGTCGCAAGGAGGGGCAGTTTCTGCTTGGAATGTGCAACAATGCCAGCCCGATGTTCATTCTCGGATATATTTCAGTCACACAGCTAAAGCTTCCCCAGATCAAATATGCATTATTCGCCATCATATACATAAGTGCTATCCTGAGTGCTGTACTCTTTCGTATCCTTATTGCTGTAAAATCAGAACAAATCTCAGCCAAGGTACATGCTATGTCGAATGTCCAAATACAAACGCTACAGCCAAGGTCTCATAAAGCAGATCGATCCATTGGGAATAGCCATCAACGTTTTTCCTTTCCACTCCTGGATTCCTCCATCCTAAGCGGTTTTGAGATTATTACAAAAATCGGTGGGTATATTATCCTTTTCTCCATTCTCGCACAGCTACTGAATACAGTATTTCCGGATATCGGCGTTTTAAAAGCCCTGGCTGTCGGAATGTTGGAGATCACGACAGGTGTCAGCCAAATCTGTAACAGCAGTCTGGCAGAACCAACAAAAATAGTCTTGGTTTCCGTATTAACCTCTTTTGGCGGCTGTTCGGGTATTGCCCAAACCAAAAGTGTTCTGGGAAGCTCAAGACTATCCATAAAATCCTATCTGATTGTCAGATTATTAAATGCAGCAATCACAGGTTCGATTGCTTATGGTTATGTGATTTATTTATTTCATTAAAACAACCTATCTGAAGAAACCTTTCCGGCTCTTACTCCTGGTCGGGAAGGAAGGTATTCTCATCAAAGTCAAAACCGACATCCTCGTAATCCGCATTCTGGGATACACTCTGTCCGTTATCCTGCGGATAAAGCTGTTCGTTCAATTCTCGCTTATTATTATTGACAATCTCTAAATTACTCTTCAGCGTGCCAATAAAGGAATCATATTTTGATATTGCTGTATCATATGCATTGGCAAGAACCCTTTCTACCTCGGTCAGCACCTCATTGGAATAAACCAATGCGCCTGTTCGGATCTGCTCGGCTTCCTCCGCCGCATCCCTGCGCATTTTGTCAGCTTCCTCGGAGGCCTGCATGATCATCTCATTTGCCTGATAATAGGCCTGCTGCATAATCTCATGTTCATTTAACAGTTCCTTTGCCTTATCTCTTGTCTGACGAAGGATATTTTCACCCTTCTCTTCGGCATCGGCAATGATCGCATCCCTGTTTGCTATAATTTTCTGATAGCGCTTGATTTCATCCGGTGTACGAAGCCTCAGCTCATCCAGCAAATCATATAATTCATCCTTGGGAACGATTACCTTGGTGCTTGATAGCGGCTGCATCCTACAGCTTTCAACAAATTCATAGATATCCTCGATTAATTGTTCTATTCTGCTAGCTCCCATATCAAACACTCCTTATTAATTTAATTTTATCGTAAATTGATTGTACAATACATTCCGGAACAAACTGCCGGATATCCCCGCCGAAGGCAGCTATTTCCTTCACTGCACTGGAACTGAGATACGAATACTCAACACTGGTGGTGAAAAACACCGTATCTACCTTAGCATCCAGTTTATGATTTGTCTGTGCAATCTGCAACTCATATTCAAAATCTGTAATTGCACGTAATCCTCTTACAATGATATTCGCCTTCTGTTGTCGTGCAAAATCAATCAATAAGCCATCAAAAGCAACAATCTCAACAGAATCCAGCTTCGTGTTTTCTCTGATCACCCGCTCTATGAGTTCGACCCGCTCTTCAGAGGTAAACAAAGGTTTCTTAGATTTATTATTAAGTACACCGATGATTAACTTATCAACCAAACCGGAGGCACGGACAATGATGTCAAGATGACCTAGGGTTATTGGATCAAAGCTACCGGGATAAATACCAGTTTTCATGTAAATTCGCTCCCTGCCTGATTACCTCTTAAATATCTATTTTAATTCAATAAAAACATGCTGATTTGTCTTATACTCTTTCTTCTTGAAAATACGAAGTCTTGTATTCTCCAGATAGTCAAAATTCGTCTTAAGGGAAGCTTCCACTACGATAATGGTATCGCAATAAATGATGTTGGAATTTTGCAGTGTCAGCAGCACATCCCTCTCCAAAAGATTATTGTAGGGTGGATCCATAAATATCACATCGAATACCTTCCCTTTCATCTCCAGAATTTGAATTGCCTCCGCTACCGTATAGGGAAGTATCTCAGCCGCTTCAAAAAGCTTGGTAAAGTGAAGATTTGCTTTGATACATTCTAAAGCTGCTTTATTATCCTCAACAAAGGCTGCATATTTTGCACCTCTGGATAAGGCTTCTATACCAATTGCACCACTGCCTGAGAATAAGTCCAGAAAATCAGAATCCGCCAGATATGGATTTAAAATATTGAACAGTGTCTCCTTGGTTTTATCTGTCGTTGGTCTTGTATCAAAGCCTTCCGGTGTTCTCAGCTGCAGTCTTCTTGCCTTTCCTGCGATTACTCTCATACTTTATCCCCACTTATGACTAATTATGACTATAAATATTATTTTATAATATTATAAGTATTTGTCAACTTGTTTGTGGACATCAAAAGATGTAAAATCGCTTATTCTATAACATTAAAAGCTTTATTTATGAATGGTTTGTCCATAAGTTAGTGTATCTTATCCTGTAAAAGATTTCAATAAGTTTTTCTACTGAAAGTGTCTTTCGAAATGATACTTTTGACCTAGAATACAGGCTATCATTCCTTTGCATTAAAAACGGCTGTCTTTACAGACAGCCGCTAACAAATTTAAAACTATCAGATTTTCATTCAATTACTGTTGGCCGGACATTCTCTTTTCAGCATCCTGGATCATTTTCTTCACCATATAACCACCGACTGAACCATTCTGTTTGGATGTTAAGTCACCGTTGTAGCCCTTTTTCAACGGAACACCGAGCTCGTTAGCTACTTCATATTTAAAACGATCTAAAGCTTCCTGTGCTTCCGGTACTTCTGCTCTGTTTCTACTAGACATATCAATTCCTCCAATACAAAAACATTAGTCAAGAGTTACAGTCATAGTATATGAGCTTTATTAAAAAATACACGAATAAATCCTTGAAGCTTTTTGGAAAAGCAGGAAATCGTTCCAATCGAAAAATTAAATCATAATTTAATATCGTTGCTTTAATCCACAAAACGGTCTGTAAGAGCTTGATACTCCTTGTGTTTAGCCACACTCTTATATGCAGGACGAATAATCTTACCCGCATTTGTCAGCTCCTCCAAGCGGTGAGCACTCCACCCTGCTATTCTTGCAATCGCAAAAATCGGTGTGTAGAGCTCCATAGGAAGTCCAAGCATATGATATACAAAGCCGCTGTAGAAATCCACATTTGCACTGACACCCTTATACATCTTTCTCTCTCTGGCGATTACCTCAGGCGCAAGGCGTTCCACCATCTCATACAGACCGAACTCCTTCAGTAATCCCTTTTCCTCGGACAGGCTCCGTACATATTGTTTCAGAACATTAGCTCTAGGGTCAGAGATCGAATATACAGCATGTCCCATTCCGTAAATTAAACCGGATTTATCGAAAGCTCTTTTCTCCAACAGGGCAAGAAGATAGGCACTGATTTCTTCTTCGTCGGTCCAATCCTTAATGTTTTCCTTCATATTATCGAACATCTGCATTACTTTGATATTAGCACCTCCATGCTTCGGTCCCTTCAGAGAGCCCAGGGAAGCAGCAACAGAGGAATAAGTATCCGTGCCGGAGGAGGTTACGACATGAGTGGTAAAGGTAGAATTATTACCCCCACCGTGTTCTGCATGGAGCACCAAGGCCACATCCAGTATCTTGGCTTCCAGCTCTGTGTATTGCATATCCGGTCTTAACATATATAAAATATTCTCCGCTGTAGAAAGACCTTCTTTCGGAGGATGAATTACCAGACTTTTTCCGAAATGATAATGGCTGTATGCCTGATAACCGTAAACCGACAATAACGGAAATACTGCAATCAGCTGCAGGCTCTGCCGAAGAACATTCTCAATGGAAATATCCTCTGCTTTTTCATCATAGGAGTATAAGGTAAGAACACTTCTTGCCAGCGTATTCATCATATCCTTGCTCGGTGCTTTCATAATAATGTCCCGTACAAAGCTTGGTGGAAGCTCTCTGTAATTTTCCAAAAGACGTCTAAAATCTTCGAGTTTTTCTTTCGTCGGCAGATTACCGAACAGCAAAAGATAGGTTACCTCTTCAAAGCCGAAACGGTTCTCTTTCATAAAGCCCTGAATAATTTCTTCCACGTCAACACCACGGTAATACAGCTTCCCTTCACACGGAATATAATCATTATCAATCAGGGTATAAGAAATAATTTCACAGATTTCAGTCAGTCCTGTCAAAACTCCCTTACCGCTAATATCTCTTAATCCGCGCTTCACATCATATTTCGCATACAATTCCGGGTCGATCACCGTGTTTTTCTTACATAACTCAGCAAGTTCCATCAGCTCGGGTGTGATATCGGTATACTTGTTCATGTTACCATCTCCTTTCTTATGCCTAGCCAAATTTCTTTGGGCTTGATACGATATACTGCACCGTAAATGCAGCCCCAATACCCTTAAGAAGTTGTTTTATCATTCACACTGATCTTGTCAGAGTGATACCAACTCTGCTTTTATTGTAACATGAACAACCCTCTTTGAAAACAACAATCCAACAATTTACAAAACAATTTGGGTTATAGTAATTGATAAAGAAAACCCCATTTGTCAGGTAAGACCCAACGAATGAGGTTCTCTTCACAAAAAAACCATGGTATTGTATTGATGGCTATACTATCAAAAGCACCGAAGGTGCTTTACGGATGCAATAAATTGAAAAGTAAGCTTGCTTGCTTTTCAATTTATTGCATCCGTAAAGAGTGCAGCGCCTTTTGATATTTTAACCTTATATCCTTTATTTCTTTTATATCCTTTATACCCTTTTCATCCTTGAATTCTTATATCCTTTGTATCCGTTATCACCTTTATCACATTATAGAAGTACTATATAATAGACAGCCTGAACACTTGCCGTATTACCGGCTTCATCAGTAACCGCGTAAGTAATCAGATAGTTGCCCTCCGGTGTCATGCTGATGTCCACTTTGATGTCTTTTTGCGTCAGAGAAGAATAATTATCCATGACCGAGACTCCCTCCAGAGCCATAGAGAGATCCGGAATCTGACCGTACAACAGATTTCGGTCAGCTACTCCCGTAATGACCGGAAGGTATCTGTCTACATGGACCAGGGATTGTTGTTCAATATCCGCTTTACCAAGTTTCAGACTATATAGGAGGCGGTATTCATCCTCAGTGACTTCTTCCACCCTAACTTTGATCAGATTATGATCCAACTTAATTCCTCTACAGTAGGCATCCACTCCGGCCAATGCAAATTTTGTATTAATCCTGGTCTCTACTCCAACAACCTTATCGCTGATTCCGGAGATCATCGGAGGTTCGGGACATTCACCTACCGTATAGGTAGCAACCTTCATCTTAGATCTTCCGACCTCATCTTCAACATAATATGTAACCTTATATTCTCCGGGTATCTGTGTGTCAACGTTACCCGCAATCTCCAGCTTTGAGGTAAGGTCCTTTCCGGTAGCGGACTTAGCCGTGATACCTTTGTTAATATTCACCTGATCTCCCCATGGCACTTCGATATCCTTGACCCCATAGATCTGAGGGATATCTGCGAGATACGGGTTTCGTGAATCAGGATCCGTCGGATCCCAGCCTACGCCCCTTTTAGCCTTCACAGTATCCGGCTTCCCTAGCGGACCGGGTGTTGTCTTATCATCGAAGATAATCACCTTCGTTCCCGAAGTACAATTATCATAAATCCATTTTGCATCTGCCACAGTCAGACGGATACAGCCGTGAGAAGCCGCCTGTCCCAGCTTATTGAACTCATTCGTGGCCAATGATGCAGGATTACCATTCTCATAATAATACACGGAATGGAACAGAATACCTCCCACAATTCTGGTGGCATACTGTCCGTAAACATCCCCCATTAAAAGCTTCCAGCGGTACTTTTCTTTCAGCTGAAAAGTTCCCTGGAGCGTTCTTGCCTGCGAGCCTACGGAGCAGGTCATCGCTTTAATCGGTGCAGAGTATTCTCCGTTTTCATCCTGTTCATAAACCGTAACCGTGTTGTAATATCTGTTAACCTTAATCACATATGGCTGCTTTTGTTCCGCCGCAGATACTCTTGACGCATTGGACATGATCAGTACAATTCCCAAAAGAAGCACAAATCCCAGATATTTTGATAAGATTCTTTTATTCATTCCCTTCATCATTACTAATATCCCTTAAGCCCTCTCAATTATTTTGCCAAATTAAGATCATTCGTAGTTCGTTATTTAGTTATGATTCTGTTTCTCAGCATCACCAAATCATTCGTGTGAAGAAGTTAATTCATGCTTACCTTTACGATATAAGTCTCAAAATCTCTACCATTTCCTGCCGGAATATCAAATACAACATCACCCAGACTCTTCAGCATCTCATGATTGATATCAGTGTACTTATCTTGCTCCAGCTTTCCGACATAGATATAGGAAACCTGATATTCTTTTATCAGCTGTAGCAGTTCTTCCTTACTCAGAGAAGAATAGGTTTCTTCGTCTCCCTCTTTTCTTAATGAGGTATAGATCGTCTCAATATCTGCTGCCCTGGCATCCACAATCTCAGAGCTGGATTTCCATAACCATTCATGAGTATGCCATCCCAGAATCGTGGGTAGCCCTGTGATTACAGAAACTCTCTCGTAATCCGTATAACTGTCCCCATTGGCCTCCAGCACCACAGGAGTTCCGCTGATATGCTCATTGAGCCAATCGGTAGCAAGCGCATCCTCCGGCATAGTTGTATCCATGAAAGCAGAAGCGTCCAGTCCTTGTTTATCGGCAATTTTAAAGATATTACCATACCAGGCTGAAACGGCATTCTGGACATAGGTCAGGGAGAGCATAAAAAGTAACAACCCGGCAAATGCATGTATTCTCTGCGTTTTTGTTCGTCCGTAGCACAGCAGCCGCAATAGGATATATCCGAAGCACAATCCGAACAGGATAAATGCTTGATAGGTAAGCTTAAACATCGTGTTCGCTCTTTTAAACTCACCCGAATAAATATCCTGAATATATACCAGTTCCGGAAGTAGTATCAGTCCGCAGGCACATAATCCCAATACCATAATGAATAAATCTGAAACGGGCATCGTTTTTAAGAAATTGATGACTGCAGGTTCCTTTTTCTCATTTTCAACACCGGCCATTTTAGCCCTGTAATTGGTTATCAATGCAATTATAAAGCAGATAACCACGTAAATTGGTAAGCCCCAAAGGATAAACAGCTGATGGAACGGTGTTCTGGCATCTACAAGACGGATATGGGTCGATATCTGATCAAAATTCAAGGTAAAAGGAAGACAGATCACCTCAGAAATAATGAATACCGTTATTCCCTGGAAAGCTGTAAGCCAAAGGGCTTTGCCTTTAAAATTATATACAGTCAGGTTGGAAAATAGAATAATCGCCCCTGATACCACATAATAAATCGGAAAATCCCAAAAATTTGTCATATGGAACAATCCAATCAGAAAAGAAATCGTAAGGATTGCAGGATGGAATACTTCCTTCCAGTTCGTGATACGATCTTCCTTCCTTCTTTGTCTGTCAAGCAGCCAGGCAAAAAGAAGTCCGAGGACAGTCAAAACCAGCATGATATTGATGACATGTGCATGCAGATCCCCTAAAACGAAGGAATATGCCGGAAATTCATGAATCGTCTTATCCGTAGTCTCCGGATGGTACCCAATATACCTTGTGGCATCAGGGAACCAATACTTTTCCGTTTTTGCTTCCATACCAAAGAATCTACGTGTGGCAGGCTCAAGCCACCGAAAGACCGGATAATGCATATTTCCTGCAATACACACTCCTCCCCCTGACAAAACACCACCGAGCACAGGAATAACCCTGTTATTCTTCCCTCTGTTTTTGATAAACTGCAAAGTGACATTGTATCCAAGGGAATAAGAAAGTACCAGAGTAAATGCCCCTACCATCATCAGCATCAGATTATAAGCATCAGCAACCTTGACAAAGGAAAGCTTTGTCAGATAAACCGCCATATACTGTCCTACATAATAGTAATTCAACTTCGTACCGGAAAACCAGAAATCCTGGGGAGGCATGTAATCACTTCGCATCATGCTGGTCATGAAGCCGTAATCCATGAACTTTTCCGTTCCGTATGCTTCCGGTTTAAAACATCGGATATAAGTAAACAGCAAGAAGACTCCGAAAAATAATATTTCCTCAAGCCATATCTCATCAATAATACCGCTTCTCCATAGAGAGCCTGACAAACCGAAGCCTGCCATTGTATTTTCTCCCGGCTTTTTCTGCTGTCGTGGCTTTTTCTGCAGCCAGAAGAAAAGCACTGCATTACCTAACAATCCAGCGGCTACACAAAGAAAACATGACAATGGAGTAAACCTCATAAGCCTGACGGAGGACAACAACCACATTAGATAACTGGTTATTGCTATCCCGAAAACTTTACTGAAGAGATAACCCTTATCATGAAAGTTATGAAATAGCACAAAGACCAACGGCAGAAAGATCAATCCTAAGCCTGCTACCACGACCCACCATTGTAAAAAGGCAATATAATCATCCTGTAATAAAACTTTACCGACGATTATCAATAAAACTGATATTACAAAATAGATTAGCTTCTTTATCATAACGGCCTTACCTCACACATTCTTTTCGTCAGATTTTCATACGCAGGCTCTTATTAATCTTTCTAAAATCAGTAAAAGCCTGTCTTCCGATGCGGATGATTCTTTTCATATTAATAGAATTCACTCCACCCTGTCTCGGCCGGAAGGTCACCGGCATATATTTTACTTTCAGATGCTTCTTTGCATAAATGACGGATATCATTACATTGGACAGATTGAAGTTCTCCGGTACCAGCTTCAGCTGCTCCTTGAGAACTGATGCGTTCATCAGGCGAAAGGGTGTATTGGCATCCGTGATCCCTACATGAAAACATAGCCATAGAACAAACTTCAGAGTTTTTGTTACGAATACACGGGAAAACCCGTCCTGTCTTCCTTTCCGGTGTCCAATCACCATATCATAGGAAGTCCTCTGCTCCCAGAAAGGCCAGAATTCCTCAGGAAGCGTCTGTCCATCGGAATCCGTCTGGAAGACATAGTCCGCTCCAGCTTCAACGGCATAACGATAGCCATACAGCACGGTTGCTCCGTGTCCACTGTTTGGTTTGGTAATCGGTTCAAAGGCCGGCAGTTCTTTCGCCTGCTCCTTCATGATTCGATACGTAGAATCCTTGCTTCCGTCATCCATGATCACCAGTCGACTGCCATTGCCTATCTTCTCAACGATCGGATACCAATCCTTGATAACCCGTTCAATATTTGCTTCCTCATTATAAGCAGGAATAACGATGAATAATGTGTCCAATATAAGCCCCTCCGTCCCCTATCAATCATACATTGATTAGGTGTAATTAGTATAGTAAATATAATAGAGTACAATAAGTATAGTAGGTATAATAGATATAGTAAGTATAGTAAGTATAGTAAGTATAGTAAGTGTAACAACGTACAGTAGATTATATATGTAACATACAGAGGTTAAATAAGTATGATAAGCTTAATGATGTGATAAGGTTAGTAGTGTGATAAGGTAATGAGTACAATAGGTATTGTAATAGATATATTAGTTTGACGTGTATATAGATTAAAGTGGCAAAAGCCCCTTCGGTGCTTTTCTGATACAAAAGATTGCTATTGCAAGCTAGCTTGTATATCAATCTTTTGTATCAGGAAATGTGCGCAGCACCTTTTGCCACTTTAATCGCCGTACATCTCACAATGATCTGACATTAATCCATATACAACTTAACAATAGTCTAACCTTAAACCCATTTTACATCTCATGATAACTCTATGCCATCTCACATGAATACTATAATAAACTGGCAATATTCCATTAACAATAACATCATTAGTCCTTAATAGTGCCTCTTTAATCCGATAATCATCCGCGTATCTACTTTCTGATCCTATCCTCAAAGGCATCCAGTGCTCTGCGGACTACTCCGTCCATATTATAGTATCGATATTCTGCAAGGCGCCCGATAAAGATTACATTCTTCTCCTGTTTCATCTCTTCTTCATATAATGCAAACTGTGCCTTGTATTCCTTGGTCGGGAACGGATAATAAGGCTCTCCCTCCGCACAGGGGAATTCCTTCCCGATGGTGGTTTTCGCGTGCTTCTGCCAGGTCAGCTGTTTGTATTCTGTAATTCTGGTATAGTCATAGTCATTTGGATAATTGACAACAGGTGCTTCCTGAAATTTCTCTGTATCCAAGGTCTCAAACACAAAATTCACACTTCGATAAGCAAGTTTTCCATGCTTATAATCATAGAATTCGTCTGTTGCTCCGGTATAAATCAAGGTATCATAGGTAATGTCCTTCAGTACTTCCCGGTAATCCGTATTCAGCAGAAGCTTAATGTTCTTATTTGCGACCATCTTCTCACACAGCTTAGTATATCCATGGGTCGGCATCCCCTGATATCTGTCCGCAAAATATCTGGTATCCCGATTCAGGCGAATCGGAATTCTGGAAATCACTGAGGTGTCCAACTCGGCAGGGTCAATCCCCCACTGCTTTTTGGTATAGCTTTCAAAGATCTTCTCGTAAATATCCTGCCCTACCTTACTTAAAGCCACATCCTTGCTTGTCTTAATCTCCTTGATTTCTACCGCCTGCTTTTTCAGGAAATCCTCTACCTGGGAACAGTCTAAATTCAGATTGTAAAGTTGATTGATTGTCTCTACCGTAATCGGCATCGGTACCAGATTACCGTCCACATAAGTTAACACTCTATGCCAAAAGTCGTTCCATTTGGTAAACTGTGACAGGTACTCATAAACTCCTTTATCATTGGTATGAAAAATATGAGGGCCATAATTGTGTATCAGGATTCCGTCCTCATTGTAGGAATCGTAGACATTTCCTCCGATATGACTACGTTTCTCGATGACAAGGACTTTCTCATCCCGTACATTTGCTATCCTCTCAGCCATCGTTAGTCCGGCCAGTCCTGCTCCAACTATCACATAATTGTATTTCATGTCATTCTCCTCCAACGTAGCTTTCCTATTAATTTAGTACTTTCTTACTGCACCTTGCTTTATTACCTCAGAGACTTTGTTATTGCCGAGGCTTTGCTGTATCATAGATCGAGGTATTCTCTTCCCCTGTTCCCTCGGAATATACACACTCGTAAGCAGCCTGAATTGTAGCTTCATTCAGTTGATACTCCTCACTGGATCGGTTTTCATTGTCTACAATGATAAATCGTATTCGATTTGCTTTCACCAGTCTATCCAGCTTCTCCGTGGTATCTGCTTCGTACATCTGCTTCACCTGCATCGAACGATAATCTGTATCATAACCGGCAGACCAAGGGTAATAAGGCCACCCCTCATAAAGCATCGCACCACCGAACACGGCCTGATTGATGGTATAAGTGTCTGTCAGGAATAAATCCTGCGAGGTACTGTTCTCATCAATCCAATTCGTCAATGGATGTTCCAGCTTTAGGACAATTGCTCCAAGCTGAGTATTCTTCTTTATTACTGTAGTAAAATCGTAGAGTCCTGTTGCTGTCAGTAGGAAAATCAGAAACACTCCCAAAACCCTGTACCAAAATTCTCTCCTGTCAAAGATCTTTATAATAATATCTGCAGCAAAGATGCCAAGCAGAATACAGCTCATCATGATATATTTATGATTGACCGTCACATCTACCGTCAAAGAGATGGTAAAGGCAAACAGCAGTGGTACACTAAAAGCTATAATTAAGTACCGGTTCACACCACTCTCAATACAGAAGGCTGCTAGTAATACCCACGGCAGAATGCCCAGCAGACGATCCAGATAAGAAGCAACGCCAAACAGCGTCTTATTCTCAGCAATAAAACCGAACAATAGCTGCGGTGATACCGCGTTACCCTGAATAAAAAAGTGTGTCTGCAATGTTGAGATAGCTACGGCAATCACTGCCATTATGAGATATTCCAACCTTCTGGCAGAAACGACAGCCATGACAAATAATATGATCAGTACACCTATTAACGCCGCCCCATGAAAAAAGCCAAGACTACCAAGCAAAATACCCGCAGCGATGGAAGTTCTGAGATCTTTGACTATCCAGCCCACCTTGGTGAAGAATATTGTCTTGAAGGTACTGATTCCCCGGACAACCAGACTATGCCCGCGGCTTCTGTTCTTCTTATCCCTTTGATTCTCAAAATGAGATTGCTTAATAGCTTCAAACATCTCATAAAGGTGGGGCAAAAACAAAATTAGTAGAAAGAACATCACCGTCAGACCGAAAGCAAGATGTCTCTGGTTACAATATACATTCAGATTCCATAATCCCCAATCTTCATTAGGCGTGCTACTGACGAAATCGGAGTTATCACGTAATGCCTGTAAGATCCCGGTGCCCTTCGGTATCTGTGATATCCAGAGAAACAGACTCTTGGAGCTTCGAAATGCAAAAAACAGACAGGACAGCAGTCCGACTCCGATCCGCCCGCTGATCTTCACAGCCAACAGATACAGCAGCATAAACGCACTGACAAAGCTTAAGATACTCGGTATATTGAAGGCATAATCAATTCTCAAGCCGAGAAATTCCAGATTGCCTGCCAGAAACTGAAACATAAAATGATACCTGATATCCTCACCGGCATAATGAGGATACGTTGTAGGAAAGTTATTCCCGTGGGAAAAGGACCTTATCATTCCCACATGCGGTGAAAAGTCGCTAAAAACGGAGATACCGATAAATAACTCATGATCATCCATATAAAAGGTAGTCCACATAAGAATACCTGCCAATAATAGTACACCGGCAAGAAAGATAAACTCTATGATTACTACTCTCTTATCCTGGCATAGCAGAGAGACCTTTTTTGCTGTTCTTCTTTTTATTAAGTACACCAGTGCCGTCGCTAGAAAAGCTACCGGCATGACGATTATGTTCGCATAGAATAACGGTTCTTTGGTATTTCTGTTAAGGTAAGCAAGTATATATACCGCCCAAGTAAGGGCCAGTGTTCCTGTGGTATACCAAACCGGAAGAAGCAGCATATATGGACTGACCTTAATTTTTCTTTTCAGGCAATCCGTACCTGTGATGGCAAATAGCTTAGGAAAAGCAACGCTGCAGATTACCCAGCCAAGGCTAAAGCTAAGCAGAAGATAAAGAACACCTAACATGACTTATCACCGCCTTTGATACATTGTGAGATCAGATATCTCGGTCTGGATTTTACTTCCTTATAGATTTTCGTCAGATAGATGCCGATCATGCCAAGGCTGATCATAATGGAACTGCCAATGATCAGTTGTAATAGAATGACCGTTGTAAAGCCACTCAGAGCATTTCCCGAAAAATACATAAATAAGGTCTGTATTCCTAAAATAATAGCCCCGATAAAAAGGCAAAAACCAAGAACGGTAATAAAATGCAGCGGTATGGAGGTATAGGAGGTAATTGCATTCACTGCCAACCTGATCAGGCGAAGCAAGGACCACTTGGATTTTCCGTTCACACGTTCAGCAACTTCAAAGCTGATCTGTTTACGTTCAAAGCCGAGCCAGGCTGACATTCCCCGAAAGAAGGTTGCCCGCTCGGGCATTTCCTTCCATGCCTCAACCACCTTTCTGTCCATCAGCTTAAAATCAGAAGCCTGTCCCAGATTAATATCCGCTGTTTTATAGATAATGTAATAAAAGAATTTCGCACAGATTCGGTAGAAGGAGCTCTCCTTTCCTCTGGAGCTTTTGATCCCCTCTACTACATCATAGCCCTCTTCGCGCCATGCTTTTACCATCTCCGGGATTAAGGTTGGTGGATGCTGAAGATCGCTATCCATAACCAAAATCATCTCACCGGAGGCATAATCCAGACCTGCACAAAGGGCTGCCTCTTTTCCGAAATTACGGGACAGACGCAGTGCTGTAACATGATTATTATTAGTTGATAAATCCTTCAACTGCTGCCAGGTATTATCTCTGGAACCGTCGTCTATCAGTATAAATTCATAGGGAATCCGATGATCAATCAGGATTTGTTCGATCACACCGACCGAGTTCTTGATATGGCTGCCTTCCTGATATACGGGAATAACTAAGGAAAGCTTTGCTTGCTCTGTTCTCTTCTGATTCATAATAACTGCATCCATATTTTTACCTCGTCCCTCATTGTTAAAGCATTTATAGTATAGCTCAATTTCCATCCGATGGAAAGTCTTTGAACCTGATTAATTCTTAAGTTTATTTAAAGGTGTTCTGATGTTGTTCGGACTACAAGGTATTAGAGCCCCTGTATAGGATTTTCTCCTCCAAGTACGGGTTGGCTTCAAAAATCCTGTCAACCTCCTCCATCTTCAGCTGCTTTACTGCATCAGCTGCGGATTTTAGCACAGCTGCATCCTGATAGATATCACCTAGTTTAAAATCCATCTCACCACTCTGCCTGATACCAAAGATGTCTCCGGGACCACGTAGCTTTAAGTCCTCCCCTGCAATAAAAAATCCGTCGTTGGATTTATTCAGGATCTCAAGGCGTTCCCAGGCTTCCTTACTGCTGCTGCCACAGACAAAGATACAATAGGATTGATGCTCACCTCGTCCAACCCGTCCTCTGAGCTGATGCAGCTGTGCAAGACCGAAACGCTCCGCATTCTCAACCATCATCACAGTGGCATTCGGTACATTCACACCAACTTCAACAACTGTTGTTGATACCAGAGTTTGTATCCTCCCATCAGAAAAACGCTCCATAACATCGTTCTTATCCTTCGGCTTCATCTTACCATGGAGAAATTCCACATTAATATCAGCAGGAAGAGCTTCCTTCAGACGCTCGGTATATTCAATTACATTCTCCGCTTCCACCTCTTCACTCTCTTCCACCATCGGGCAGATCACATAAGCCTGCCTGCCATCTGCGATCTGTTTCGCGATAAACCGATATGCATTCGGCCGGTAATTCGTATCCACTACACAATTCTTAATCGGCAGTCTCTCCGCCGGAAGCTCGTCCACGATTGAGATGTCCAGATCTCCGTATAAAATGATAGCGAGCGTTCTAGGTATTGGTGTCGCGCTCATAACGAGTACATGAGGGCTTCCCCCCTTATTCATTAATGCTTCCCTTTGCTTTACCCCGAATCTGTGCTGTTCATCCGTAACTACCAGTCCCAGACTGTCATACTCTACCTTTTCCTGAATCAGGGCATGTGTGCCTATTATTATATCCGTTTTATGACTCCTAATACGCTCATAGGCTTCTCTCTTCTCTTTCGCTGTCATAGAACCGACCAACAGGCATAGCTCAAAGCCAAAGGCGGCTGCAATTTCTTCCAAAGATTTATAATGCTGCTTTGCCAGAACCTCAGTGGGTACCATAAAGCAAGCCTGATATCCGTTCTTGACCGCCATCATAAGTGCCAGTATCGCAAGCACAGTCTTTCCTGAGCCTACATCCCCTTGGATTAGTCTGTTCATCACATACTCTCCCTGAAGATCCTTTTTCACTTCTTCCCAGACACGCAGCTGCGCTTTCGTAAGAGAATAAGGAAAGCTCTCAATCAGACGGTCGCATTCCTGTCGCTCCTCCATCCGATAATCGGAACGCAATATCGCCCTCCGTTCCTTCAGCTTCCTCATCGCAAGAGCATAAAGAAAGAATTCGTCAAATACCAGACGCTGTCTCGCTTTCTGCATACTATCCCTATCCTTGGGAAAATGGACCTCCTTCATTGCTTTGGTACGGTCCATTAGATTATAATCCTTCGCAATCGCTTTCGGAATATAATCCTTTGCCAGGGACAGCTCGGAAAGCACCTGTCTGATTGCTTTCGAAATCATGGTATTCGTGATTCCCTGCGTCAAAGGATAGACCGGCTGTAATACCCGAAGCAGCTTGTAGTAGCTTTCTCTTTGATAAATTCCCGGCTGTTCCATCACCAGAACCCCATTCTTTCGGCTGACCTTACCTCGAAAGATATAATGATACCCGGAGTGGAGCGTCTTCTGCAAAAAGGGCATATTGAACCAGGTAAGCAATACAGCACCGCTTGTGTCCTTCACCTGAACATTAACGATTTGCAGATTCCTTACCCTTTTTATCTTAGGTGTCGCTGTAATAGATGCTTCGATAGCCAGAACAGCTCCTTCATAGATTGTACTGATCATCACCGGCTTTTCGAATTCTTCGTAGCCTCTTGGATAATGCTCCAGAAGATCCTGTACTGTCACGATTCCCAGCTTCTCAAACAGCTTTTCCGTCTTTTCTCCAATTCCCTTGACAACCTTTATTCTATCCCCAGACTCCAAGGCTTTCCCTCCGTTATAGCGATTTCTCATAGGAAGATCTGTGCAATATGTCATTGCTGCATAAGCAGCATGATCTTTTGACGCTCTATTCTTCAAAGATAAAACCATCGTTTTCATTATAAACTATAACGTCTCAATGGAAAAGGAAAAAAATATGAAAAATTATTGATAAAGACTATTGACATATTATTTGTGTTATTGTATTATTGTATTAACCGCTTAATACAGTAACACATTTACCTGTTACGGCAAAGCAGAGAAAGAAAGGAGTTGTAAGAATGCAATGGGAAATCGATTCTGAAAGACCTGTTTATATTCAGCTAATTGAACAAATACAGGCAAATATCATTTCCGGTCACTACAAACCCGGTGACAAGCTTCCTTCTGTCAGGGACCTGGCTGCAGAAGCTACTGTAAACCCGAATACAATGCAGAAGGCTTTATCCGAATTGGAGCGTTCCGGACTTGTTTATACCAACCGCACCAGCGGACGCTTTATCACCTCTGATGAAGAGATGATCAAGAATCTGAAGGGCAAATCTGCGAGAGAACAGATCATGGAGTTTCTGGACCGAATGAAGCAGCATGGCTTTACACCGCAGGAAACCCTGGCCTTGGTCATGGAGATCGTGAAAACAGAGAAATAGCAAATGGATGAATGGGAGTAGTATATTTTAAATTAAGCGAATAATTTAGGGATACCGTATTACGGTACAATGGAGGTATATTTAATGAATCCAATTTTAGAGTGTAACTCGCTAACTAAGAAGTTCACCGGTGTAGACGCTCTTTCAAATGTCAATTTAAAATTAGAGCGCGGACGCATTATCGGTCTTCTTGGTCCAAACGGAAGTGGTAAAACCACTATGATCAAATTAATGAATGGTCTGCTGGTACCAACAAACGGCAACCTACTGGTGAACGGCAAGCAGCCCGGACCCGAAACCAAGAAAATCGTTTCCTATCTTCCCGAAAGAACTTATCTTCCGGAATGGATGCGAATTTCAGAAACCATCGAATTCTTCAAGGACTTCTATACTGACTTTGATGAAAAGAGAGCTTATGAGATGCTGGAGAGATTGCAGTTAAATCCTACCAAGCGTCTGAAGACCTTATCCAAGGGTACTAAGGAAAAGGTTCAGCTGATCCTGGTAATGAGCCGTAATGCGGATCTGTACTGCCTGGATGAGCCGATCGGCGGAGTAGACCCTGCTGCCAGGGATTACATCCTGAATACAATCATTTCTAATTATAATGAAAACGCAACCGTACTTATTTCCACTCATCTGATTTCCGACATCGAGAAAGTGCTCGATGAAGTCGTATTCATCAAAAATGGACAGATTATGCTGCACTCCTCCGTAGAGGATATCCGTTCCAAGGAAGGAAAATCTGTAGATTCATTATTTAGGGAGGTATTCAGATGTTAGGAAAATTAATGAAACATGAAATGAAAGCTGTAGCAAGATTGCTGATGCCAATCTATATGGTACTTATCGTATTTACCATCGCTGCCCGTATCGTTGTCAGTCTGCATTTTGAGGGTGTGTTCGAGATTATTCCGGGAACAGTAATTGGTTTATATATATTGTCCCTGATTGCCATCTCAGTGGTATCTTCCGTCATTATTATTATCCGCTTTTATAAGAATATGGTTACCGATGAAGGCTATCTGATGTTTACACTGCCTGTAAAACCGTATCAGCTGATTAATTCCAAGCTGATTGTATCCTTATTTTGGACTCTGCTAAGTGTTGTAACCATCCTGCTATCCATCGGAATCGTAATTGCATCACCTGAGAACCTTGCTTCCTTCCGTGACGGCTTCGCTGATGTCATGAGAGAGATTAGAAATGAACTGGGTCTCGCTAGTACCACCTTACTTTGGATAGAGGCTATACTTATGGGATTTATCGGAACAATCAACGGCATCCTGTGCTTCTATGCATGTATCGCTGTAGGTCAGTTGTTCAATGGGCATAAGGTTCTTGGTTCCTTCGTTGCATATATTGTATATACAGTAGTTATGCAGGTAGTATCCGTAGTAATTATGATTTTTGCCGGCAATGTCTTTACTGATTATTTCACCGATGTCACAGCCATTACCAGTATAATCTTCCCAGCATTTATTGTTTTTTGGATTATATTGTCCGCTGTATTCTATATCGTTGCTAATTACATTTTCAACAAGAAGCTTAATTTGGAATAAACATCCTATCTTAGTATGAAGGAGAAGGGAGGTTTGCAAAACCAATATCGATTGTTATGATATTGGTTTTGTAAACCTCCCTTCTCCTTCATACCTACCTGTCTATCCTTGTCGGTCGGTCCAGCCAACCGGTTAACTGCTTGCCCTCTTTCTCCGACCCATCAGCATAATATTATCATTTTATCGTAATCTCTTATCTTCAAAGCGGCATAATGCCTGAAGGCAGAAAATCAAACCCTGAATTCTGTCCTCCAGAGGGCCTTCCTCAACAGTACAGTCAAGTGAAACTGCCATATCATTAATGATGCGATCGTTCATATGCTTCCTGTTTGAGGTAATTACTTCCAGCTTTTTGTAGAAGGAAGCTGCGTCAAGAAACTGTAGTAATATTGAATTAACTCCATTCTCCTCTACAACTGTTACCGAAGCCGGGTCCACAGGAACCTTACCTCCGACCTCCTCCTGAATGATTATTACTGGTTCCATCTCCTCCTGCTGACTTCCTGCAACTTCACTAACGGATTTGGCCGGGATAGCTTGTCCCGATACGAGAGTTGTCTTTTGAAGCCCAGCTGACTCACTTGTACTCTCCTCTTTCAGATTTCTGAGTTCAAAACGGTATCTCTGAGTCACCTCCGGATATTTCACATGGTCCACTTCGCTAAGAAAGCTCTCCAGCGTTCTGATATAGGTCTTGAATTCTCCGTATAACGCCTGATATACCACCATAGCTTCTCCGGTCTCAGCATCATACCCCAAGGTAATAATTTGATATAGCTTGTTCTTGAAATGATTATAAATCTGCCCCGGCTGAGGCATTCTGTCCTTCTCCATACCCATCATCCTTCTTTCTTCGTATGCCGGTTCCGGCATCCACGATAACCATGCTTCTTTGACTGTACACTTTCATTATTTTATGTAAGAAAATAGTGGTCCGACGATTTTTAACGCGAACCACTAAATATAATCTTTATCCGTTGTATATCATAATCTCAGTGCCATTACCACGATCATCTCATTGTTACTCAACCGACAGAACATAATAGTAAATCGGCTGACCACCATAATGTACCTCGACATCAAGATTGGGGTAGGCTTCCATGATCTCCTCAGCAAGTTCATTGGCTTCACCTTCACTGATCTCATCACCGTAATATAAGCTAATCAGCTCAGCATCTTCTTTTGTCAGCTGCTGTATCAGTTCAAAGGTAGTAGCCTTGATCTCATCTCCTACAGCCAGTATCGTCTTGTCCCCGATACCCATGATATTGCCCTGCTTGATTTCTTTTCCGTCAATGCTGGTATCTCTGACCGCATAAGTAACCTGACCGGATTTTACCTTCTTCATCTCTTCTGCCATTCTGGAGGCATTTTCCTCGGGTGATTTATCATATACAAAATTAATCACTGCAGTAATTCCCTGTGGAACCGTCTTCGACGGAATAACATAGATGTTCTTATCCTCCGTCAAATGTTTTGCCTGTTCTGCAGCAAGAATAATATTACCGTTATTTGGAAGAATAAAGATATTCTCAGCATTTACCTCATTGATGGCATTCAGCATATCTTCTGTGCTGGGATTCATGGTCTGACCGCCCTTGATGATATAATCAACGCCTAACCCGGTAAATATCTCATCCAGTCCTTCACCCATGGAGACCGCGATAAAGCCGGCTTTCTTTCTGGGCTTACTCTGAACCGGAGCTTTTACTTCAGGAGCTTTTACAGCTTCTTTCTTCTGATCTGTTGCCGCAGCTTCTGAGGATAAATTCAATCTTTCATTGTGCTCTTCACGCATATTATCAATCTTCATTCGTGTCAGTGAGCCATACGTTAATGCCCTCTGAATAGCCAAGCCAGGGTCATTCGTATGTACATGAACCTTCACGATATCATCATCTGACACAACAACAATCGAATCACCGATGGATTCAAGATATCCCTTGAACTCATTCTCGGTATGCATGTTATATTCCTTCTCCACCATGATGATAAACTCTGTACAATATCCGAATTTGATATCATCTGTTGATATTCGCTCTCTTGTTGTCCCACCAGATACTTCGCTCACCGATAGATTGGCGAAGGAGATTTCTTTACCCAGCAGCGCATCATATGCTCCCTTTACGATCTCAAGTAATCCCTGACCGCCGGAATCGACAACGCCTGCTTCCTTTAATACCGGTAAAAGCTCCGGTGTATTCTCAAGTACTGTTTCCATATGTGCAATCACCTCTTGGCCAAAGACCACTAGATCGTCTGTTTCAGACACCAAATGTAATGCTTTCTCCGCCGCTCCTCGGGCAACTGTTAAAATTGTTCCCTCCTTCGGCTTCATAACAGCACGGTAGGCTGTCTCCACTGCCTTCTGGATCGCATTGGTCATGACTGTCACATTAATTTCTTTATAATCCCTGATCTCCTTGGTAAAGCCACGGAATAACTGGGATAGGATTACACCCGAATTACCTCTTGCACCGCGAAGTGAACCGCCCGATATTGCTTTTGCCAACTCCTCTATCGATGGATTCTGGAGCGCGTTGACTTCCTTTACAGCGGACATAATAGTTAATGTCATGTTAGTACCTGTATCACCATCGGGTACCGGAAATACATTCAATTCATTAATATATTCTTTTTTTGCTTCTATACTTGCGGCTCCTGCAAGAAACATCTTTTTCAGAGTTGTCGCATCTATCGTTTTAATAACCACTGGTTCTTCCTCCTTAAACGCTGGTAATCTCAGACTCGATATATTCATATCGAAACTCGGGGGGGCAGCGACTCGTTCTTAGTCTATAACTCGGGAGTTTTCGACTCGCTTTTTAGTCTATAACTCGGGAGTTATCGACTCGCTTTTTAGTCTATAACTCTTACGCCCTCAACAAAAATATTAATCTTCTTTACCTCAAGTCCTGAGAATTCTTCAACATTATATTTCACATTGCTGATTAAGTTATCAGCAACCGCAGAAATGCTAACGCCATAGGAAACGATAATATGCAGGTCAATCGTAATTTTATTTTCTTCCAGTGTTACATTCACACCGTGGCTTAAATTATCCCGCATAAGGAGCTTCACGATGCCATCTTTCATATTCACGGAGGCCATACCGACTACACCAAAGCATTCTACAGCCGAAGCTCCGGCATATTTCGCTAAAACATCGTTATCTATTACAATCTCACCGTTTTGTGTATTCATATGTCCTTTCATATTAACCCTCCTATCTATTCCATATTGCTAATTTATGTCTTATTCTATTATAACTGCTATTTATATTTTTGAAAAGTAGAGCTTATCATTCTGACCGATATATTTTAGTATACCCTATATTATTAGTGTATACCCCGTATTCTTAGGGTATAGCCTATTTCGAGGTATATACCCGGATGATTGTATTACCCGGCACTTTTAGGGATTACCCACCAAAGCCAGAGATAACCTTATGATCTACTGCATAATATATATTACTATAAATTATGAATTGATGTGCATTCATATAAATATCATAAGGAGGTTATCCTATGAAAAGAATGATTGGCTTTATCCTGTTCTGGATTGCCATCGGAATGACTATCATGCTTTTCATCACAAATGGGATATTGGCGATATGTATTATCATTTTATGCCTATTGTTAGGCTATAACTTGTTCTGTTGCTGAAGTATAATCTTGGAATAAGCAAAAAAAATGGGTGTCAAGATCCCCCTGACACCCATCGTTTTCCTTACGCGCGTTCTACTTTACCGGATCTAAGACAGGAAGTACATACATACATTTTTCTTGCTGCACCGTTAACGTTTACCTTAACAGATTTCACATTTGATTTCCACATCTTATTAGATCTTCTATGAGAATGACTCACAGCGATTCCAAAGTGAGCACCTTTATCACATATTGCACATTTAGCCATCGAAAGCACCTCCTTAGGGATAATATAGTCCATCTGGTTATAAATACCCATTTGGCCCTACAAACACATTTATTTTATCAGAATATGAATTATAATGCAAGTAGAATTTTGCAAAGTTATTCATGAGCTGAGGACTCGGCTTGTTTTTTCAGAGCTTCCTCAACCTTATCCTCTACGTCGTCCTTCTTCTTTGAACTCTTTGTAAACTTATTAATTACATCTGGTACCATATCAAGTATTTTAGATACACTGTCCTGATCCTTAACGCTGATCAGCTTGGAAGAACCGTTCTGGATCACCAGTGCGGAGCTGGGAGTAATCTTACCAAACATCGCACCACCCGCTGCATTTTTCGCACTGACATTGGCATTGGCACCTGCACCCACACCAAACGATACCTCTACCAAAGGTAATATAATTGTCCCGTCATCAAATTTTACCGCTTCTCCAACAACCGTTTTTGTTGTCAGGAAGGTATCCATCCCCTTAAATAAAGATTCTACTGTTGAACTGAAATTATTCTCTGCCATATTACAACGCCTCCTTCAATATTAAAAAGTTTTTCTTCAAATACTTAAAACGTTTATCTATTAAAAGCCTGCATGCAATGATAAGAATCGTTGCTGCTCTGATTCTGCCCCTTGCATAATGCTTTCCCTCAAACCTGCTATTTTCAAAATCAGGGGTGACAGAAACCTTGTCACCGTAAAAACCATAGAAAAAGCTTATAACACTGAGCACCTGACCGGTTGAATATGGATCTCCGGTTCCGATAATCAGTTCTGATTTTAGTTTTGTAGGAAGGATATGCTTCAGCATTTTTTTTAGAATTTGCCATGTGTACTTCATACCTTGCTTATTCAGCTCGTCCATCCAAAAATCATAGATTAGATTCCATTTATGCTTGATATCCGTTATGATATCCCTGAACCTCTCATACTTACTTCTGATGTTATCCTTGATTGCCTGTAATTTCCCGCAAAATTTAAGGTATCTTGCTTTCCATCTTTCCGGAAGCTGTTTTAGCTTAGTAATCAGCTTCAAGAATCCAGAGGGTTCTTCAGTAGACTCCGAAGGGTTATTCTCTGCTTCGTTCATCCGAGCTTCATTCATTCCTTTTTCATTATTCTCGGACTTATTTATAACTTTGTTCATTTTATTATTTTCTACATCAATTATCTCTGCAATAATCTCCTTTGCATCATTACTCTTTTCATTTTTGAACTCCGTATTGATAGTCTCTGCATTGATCATCTCTGTATTACTTTTCTCAATATTGTTGAGTCTTGTATTGCCAGGCTCAGTATTACCAATTTGTGTATTACTAAGCTCTGTATTACTAAGCTCTATATTATTATCCTCAGCTTTTTCTATGTCATCCTCTTTTTTTATGGATATTGCGCTGCTTGCGGTCTGATTTATTGCTTTTTCTTCATCGGCCTGCTTTAAAACTAAGTCGCTTTTCTTTTCTTTCATAACAGGCTGCAAAGTCTTCTTTGACTTTTTCTTCTCGGCTTTTTCTTTTTTGGGTCTCGGAGGTTTCAGATTATCATAGATGATAAAGCCCAAAATCCGCGCTCGAATATGAAGTACTCCCTCGATATGCGTCACGCTGATCTGTACCAGATGTAACAGCCAGCTTACTCTGCCCTTCAGATGCAGAGTTTCTCCATGAGACGCTCTGAGCTGATACCGCACCGGTACCAGAAGTACAACCAGCAGGAGAAATACCAGCAGTCCAAGTACTATTAAAAGTATCAAACCTATTATTTTTAATATTAATAGGATAATATGAAGCATTCCTTCACCTCAACCCAATGACTGATTTATTAGGACCGGGATATTCCTTGATGCCCCCATTATTTATGTAAAATAAGTACGAACATCAAATTCACCCGTTTGATTATAGATCTCCAGTAACATTTTTTCGAGTAACTCCAAAGCTTCTTGTTTTCCCTTCGCCAAACCAACGATCGTCACTTCGGTCTTTGTATAATGTGGAAACAGCAGCTGATTAACTTCAATGATATCAAATAAATTACTGGGGTTTGACGCATAAGCAATACAATACACGCCAAAAGTAGCTTTCCTGTTATTCATAGCTGTAACTGCCTGATCTCTTGACTTTTCCATCTTCTCACCGATATAAAGATGCGTTGCCCATGTAATCATTATGATTTTCACTCCTATAAAACATAAACGTACAAATATATTACAATGCGTTTTATACCATTTTTTGTCAGGAATCCCATATCATGATATATGAAGTATACCACGTATTACCAACAATAATACAACTTATTCTGCCATGATTGCATTTATAATCTCGACGCAAGCAGCTTTTTCATAGGAATCGGAGCATCGCTCCAAACTGTAGCGAACATAATTCATTACTTCCGTATGATCTTTAAAAAATACAGGCATCTTATTTATGGTATTTGCAATCACTGCACGACTGACCAGCTTATCCTGTCCGTCAAATAAAAGCGACAGCTCTTCAATCAGTGAAGTTTTCTCACGCTCCACAATTTCTTCATCAACTGTTCCTTCCTCCGTTTCCTCTAATTCGATAAACAGACTCCCCGATAGAAGCTTCTGTGATAATAACAAAATTTGTAGTAGCTGATCCAGCATCATACTCCTTACAAGCCCTCTATGAGTATGGCTTGCCTCATATAAGGCATCCTCAAGCAAGGATAAATCGTAGGAAATCTCCTCCTGTACTCCCTCTAAGTCAGTAAACTCATCAAGCAGCTCTTCTCTTGGCTCTGATTTATCTTCCTTAAGAAATAATTCATTAATCTCACGTATGATAGCAACCGCTTTATCCGCAAACTCTTTATTCTCATTCTCAGCCATTCCTTGATAGGTAGAACAAAGCAGCATGGTGTATGCATCGTTCGCAATTTCCTGCAGACTAAAATATGCCGTCGTATCTGCCTCCAGAATCAATGTCGCTGTCTCCAGCAGGTTCACTGCCCTATCATAATCTTTTTTCGTGATGCCTTTATAATCAATTGTTTTCAGCTGTTGAAGCTTTTTAACCAGCTCAGGATACGAGTCCTCCATTCCTTCCACATGATATAGCATCGCAGAGGTACGGAGCATGTACATATAAGAGTCTAGAGCAGATTGCTCCGCTCCAAGGTAGGCATCGACACTATTGGCAACTAATTCAAAATATTTCTGCCTGGTTAACCGGATTGGAAGCTGACCAATTATTTCTCTGATTTTCTCATTGATCACAAAATTATCCTCACCACTGAAGATATATCGCAGTATTTCTTTCGAAAATTCTGTATCATCCACCGGATCAACAGTTGGCTTAAAGCGATATTCCAGACGATTGAGGACATATTCATAGGTTCGGAAAATATCGGTATATGCAGTAAGTATATTCATCCGGTTGCTGATATTTTTTCGAAGACTGTCCACTTCCAGAATGGCCGCTTCCCGCTCTTTTCCGCTACAACACCCCAGAAGTTGTTTTCCTATGATGGTATTCAGCTTCTTCGTCGCTGTCCTAACACCTTCGCTCCACTCTTCTTCCTCATCACAATAAGCCTCATAGAAGGTATAATAATGCATGGAAAGCCTAATTGCCGCATAGGACCAGTCGTAATCAGCTAAATAATTAAAAAGCTCCGGGAGCTTCTCTTGAAGTTGACTGCCGTTAATTATGTCTCTGCTAATGTTTTTGATCATCTTATTCATTCTGTACCTCATTCCTATATCTGTTTTACACATTTACAAAAATGTCAGCTTCGCGGACACTTTATGAAACATGTATGAATTTTCAATCTCTTTCCTATTACTTCCTACTATTATAACAGGTAACCCTTCATAACACCATAGAAAAAAAGAAGCCGCTGCAAATGAATTCTCTTCGAATTCTGCAGAATTATCTTCTGCAAAATCACTATAGACTACTATTTGCTACGACCTCTGTCAAAAGCTATGCTGTATCGTTATAATTCAATGATCACTCCTATTTGTGCACATGTTCATGGGTAAACAGGTGATCCATGCAATATTCATAATTACCGTCGCATTTGGAGCAGAAACGGAATTCCAGCTGGTCATTGTCCAGCTCCGTTCTTCCGCATACAGCACACTTGTGCCTGGTAACTACATTCTTTCCCCGGAATTGCGTTACGTTACCTGTACTTCTTCCTTCATTCATCTGTCGGCGGTAATTCGCCTTACGTTTGTATTCGAGTGGTGAAACCTTCTGATAATTTCTTGTGGCAAAAAAGAAGATTAAGAAGTTCGCCAAAGAAACCACAAGCGGCAGAATTAGAATTGCTTGTCCCTTCACGATATATACAAATATATTATAAATATAAATCGCTCCCTGTAGCCAGGCCAGATATTTTACCTTAAGTGGAATAAGGAAATACAGCATAACCTGTACATTCGGATAGGTTGCGGCAAATGCAAAGAACATCGTACCGCAGATAAAGCCCAGATCAGGCGATATGCTGACGCCGAGAATAGCATAAGTAATCCATGCGGACAGAATATTAAACAGGATACCCGATAAGAAATAAAGGTTAAACCGGAAAGCACCCCATGCATTCTCCATGGAATTACCGATCATATAATAAAAATACACTGAAATTACTGTAAATAAGATACCCATCCCATTGATGGAACTCATTGGGATAATCCAGGTGATCAGCCTCCAGATCTGTCCCTTCAGGATCATTCCAAAATCGAGGCCAAGAATATAATACATATTCGGTGCAAATGTCCCCAATAACAGACCTATGGCATAAAGTGCCACAATGTATTTCATCAGGTTGGGAATAGCAAGACGACCAAACCTGCGCTCGAGCTTGTTTAAAAACTTCATATATATCTCCATTCTTACAAATACTTGTAAATCCGGTTTTCCCTACCATTTACAAGTACTTTGTAAACAATTCCTGTGAAACATCTTGATTTTCACACTACACATTCAGTACCTTTTGAGTAAAAGCCTAGAAGACCTTCTTCCTACGGAATACAAATACGACGATGGAAGCCAGGATCAATGCTGCCAAAACGATAAAATAAAAGCCAAAGGGATTATCCTTTCCGGGGATATTCACGAAGTTCATACCATAAAAACTAGCGATCATGGTAGGAATAGATAACACGATTGTAATTGCGGCAAGCAGCTTCATAACTAGGTTCTGATTATTAGAAATGATGGAGGCGAACGTCCCCATAATGCCGGTCAAAATGCCGTTATAGATATTAGCCATTTCGATCGCCTGCTTATTCTCGATAATCAGGTCCTCCAGAAGATCCTCATCCTCCGGATAATGCTTAATGGTCTCAAGCTTTAACATTTTTTCAAATACGACTTCATTGGATCGAAGGGAGGTGGTAAAGTAAACCAGACTCTTCTCCAATTCCAGCAAATCTATCAGTTCCCGATTCTGCGTTGAGATATGCAGCTTACGTTCAATCTCTTCGCTCTTTCGGTCTATGGTTCTCAGATGTTGCAGGAAGGTAGATGCGTTCTTGTATAGCACCTGAAGGATGAAGCGGGTCTTCTTATAGGTGTAGAAATCTCTGACTCGTCCATCTATAAAGCATTTTAATACAGGAGTCTCCTCCAGACAAACTGTTACAAGATAATCCTTTGCTACAATAATACCGAGAGGGATCGTCACATAACGGTCTTTGTCATTTCTTTTCTCTAGGAAAGGAATGTCAACCAATATGACAGTATAGTTATCCTCCACTTCAATTCTAGCTCGTTCCTCTTCATCCAAAGGGGCTCTGAGATGATCAACCTCAATTCCTGTAGCGTCTGCTATCTCCATCAGTTCAGTCGCGGAGGGGTTTGTCATGGCTACCCAACATCCCTCTGTGATCTCTGTCAAGCGCTGTAATGCACCCTCTGTTGTTCTAAAAATATCGATCATAGTATGCTCCTTTCCACTGCGTATTAAGCAGCGGAAGAGAACTTATGTCTGGCTTAGAGGCTAAAAGCACCCGATAAGCGGAATCATAATACAACCTGCTGCTGATATGCAACTGTATTTGCAGCTGACATACGCAGTACCCTTATTATGTTGTCTTGTTTCCTCCGATTATGACTACTACCGGGGCCGGCTTCCATCCATACCACATCCTTTTCTTTATACGAATGATTCGATTCAATGTTTTCTGATAAGTATTGTTTTGAATCCAAAACTATTATATGTTTTTATGATACCTTTGTCAAACAAAAACACTTTCTAATATGGGGCCATGGAAAAGAACGGCAATGTATAGGAAGTGAACAGACAATCATTTCTAAACCTGATCAGCTCGTAAACTAGTTATCAAGTTCGTATGTGAGGGAAGCCGGTCTGCTCACTTCCTAACCGATCGTTCATTCCTGCATTGGTGTCTCACTTTCCATAGTGGTCGGAACTGTAAGGGTAGTTCCAGGCATCAGATATATTCCGTTAAGATTATTCTGCTGCATTAAGTCAGCCAGACCTATACCATTATGATCCAGAACACTGCCCAGAGTATCTCCGTCTTGAACCAGATACGTCGTGAAGTCCGTAAATTGGTTACTTGGCATACTTACAGGAATACATAGTATTTCTCCCATTCTTAAATTGTATACATTTACCATAGGATTTGCTGCCATCAAGGAGCTCACGCTGACTCCAAAATGCTTGCTGATGCGATAGAGGGTATCCCCCTTCTGAATTACATATTCGACACAGTACATAACCGTACTCCTTCCGGTGAAACAATGACTTCATAATAAATATATTCTTTCTTATTAAAATGGTTCAGAAGGTTATTTTATAAAAATTAAGTTGTTGAACTTTAAAATTATGTATCGTATAATATAGAAAGCTTATTTTTGGGGCAGTATTTTTTACGGTATCGTGTGAGGAGATAGGAAGCATGAGTATAAGTAACAGATTAGGAATAGATATCGGTTCTACTACAGTCAAAATCGTAATCATAAATAATTCAGGGGAAATCCTTTTTTCAGATTATGAACGCCATTATGCAAATATCCAGGAAACTCTGGCAAGCTTAGTACAGAAAGCACAGAATTCTCTGGGTAATATTTCTGTTTATCCGGTCATTACCGGCTCCGGCGGATTAACCATATCCAAGCATCTGGATATTCCTTTCATTCAGGAAGTGGTTGCCGTATCTACCTCACTGCAGGACTATGCTCCTCAGACTGATGTTGCAATTGAACTTGGCGGCGAGGATGCGAAAATTATCTATTTTACCAATGGCATCGAACAGCGTATGAATGGTATCTGCGCCGGCGGTACGGGTTCCTTTATCGATCAGATGGCAAGTCTTTTAAAAACGGATGCTTCAGGGTTGAATGAATATGCCAAGAACTACCAGGCCATTTATCCGATTGCCGCAAGGTGCGGTGTATTCGCAAAGTCAGATATTCAGCCCTTAATCAATGAAGGCGCCACCAAACCTGATTTATCCGCTTCCATCTTTCAGGCAGTGGTAAACCAGACCATCAGCGGTCTAGCCTGTGGCAAGCCCATCCGAGGTAACGTGGCATTTCTCGGAGGTCCCCTCCATTTCCTTGGGGAACTGAAAAATGCATTTGTTCGTACCTTGAATCTGACAGAGGAACAGGTCATTGCTCCTGAGCATTCTCATCTTTTTGCAGCGATCGGTGCAGCAATGAATTATAAACCAAATGTAAGTAAGGAACTGAATTCCTTATATGAGCTGCTGTCCCAGGGCATCACCATGGACTTTGAAGTGAACCGTATGACGCCTCTATTTACGGATGAGGCAGAATATGAGGAGTTTAAAACCAGACATTCCATACATACCGTAAAAAAGGGAAGCCTTGCGGATTACGAAGGCAATTGTTATTTGGGTATCGATGCAGGCTCCACCACCACTAAGGTTGCACTCGTGGGTGAAGATGGCTCTCTGCTTTATTCCTTTTATAGTAATAATAACGGCAGCCCTCTAAAAACTACCATCCGTTCTATGAAGGAAATTTATGAACTACTGCCTGCCAAGGCTAACATCGTACGCTCCTGCTCCACAGGATATGGAGAAGCTTTAATCAAAGCTGCTCTGATGTTAGATGAAGGCGAGGTCGAGACGGTAGCCCACTATCATGCTGCTGCCTTTTTTGAACCGGAAGTAGACTGCATTCTTGATATTGGCGGTCAGGATATGAAATGCATCAAAATTAAAAACCACACAGTTGATAACGTTCTGTTGAATGAAGCCTGTTCCTCCGGCTGCGGTTCATTTATTGAAACCTTTGCCAAATCCCTGAACTATGAAGTTGAGGATTTTGCCAAGGTCGCTTTATTTGCCAAGAATCCGATTGATCTGGGTACCAGATGTACCGTATTCATGAATTCCAAGGTAAAACAGGCGCAAAAGGAGGGAGCGACTGTTGCAGATATCTCTGCCGGTCTTGCTTATTCTGTCATCAAGAATGCTTTATATAAAGTAATAAAGATAACAAATCCCAAGGATCTCGGTGCCAAGATGGTTGTGCAGGGCGGAACCTTCTATAATGATGCCGTACTTCGTAGCTTTGAGACCATCTCAGGCTGTACCGCAGTAAGACCGGATATTGCCGGAATCATGGGTGCCTTTGGTGCTGCCTTAATCGCCAGGGATCATTACGAGGGTGAGGCAAGCTCAATGCTCTCCATCGATGAAATCAATGAGCTTAAATTCGAGACAGCACTTGCACGTTGTAAGCGCTGCACGAATAATTGTCTTCTAACCATTAATAAGTTTACCGGAGGCAGACAGTATGTGACCGGTAACCGCTGTGAACGTGGCCTTGGAAAAGAGAAAAATGTTGAGAACATTCCTAACCTTTTTGAGTATAAACTGGAACGGTACTTCTCTTATCCGGTTCTCTCGAAGGAGGAGGCTAAACGTGGCGTGGTCGGTATCCCCAGAGTTTTAAACATGTATGAGAATTATCCCTTCTGGCATACCTTCTTTACCAAGCTGGGTTATCAGATTGAGCTTTCTCCGACCTCCAGCCGTAAGATCTACGAGCTGGGCATTGAGTCCATCCCGAGTGAATCCGAATGTTATCCGGCCAAGCTTGTACATGGTCATACGAAGTGGCTGATCGATCAGGGCATCAGTTATATATTCTATCCAAGTATACCGTATGAGAGAAATGAGGTAGAGGGTGCAAACAATCATTATAATTGCCCGATCGTAACCTCCTATCCTGAGAATATTAAGAATAATGTAGAGGAATTAAAAAATCCCTCCATACAATTTGATAATCCTTTCTTATCCTTTGAAAGTGAGGAAATCCTGACTGCCCGGCTTGTAGAGCACTTCACTGCAAAGGGGATCCCTGTACAGGAAATCAAGGAAGCATCGAGAGCTGCATGGGCCGAGCTGGCTGCAGCCAGAGAGGATATGTGCCGCAAGGGTGAGGAAACCATGGCTTATTTAAGAGCTTCCGGCCGTAAGGGCATCGTCCTTGCAGGACGTCCTTATCATATTGATCCGGAGATTCATCATGGTATCCCCGAGCTGATCAATTCCTATGGCGTTGCGGTTCTGACAGAAGACTCCATCTCTCATCTGGGAGAAATTGATCGTCCGACCATCGTAGTCGACCAATGGATGTATCATTCCAGATTATATGCGGCTGCCTCCTACGTACGAACACAGCCAAACCTCGAGCTGATCCAGCTTAACTCCTTTGGTTGTGGTCTGGATGCAGTAACCACCGATCAGGTTAATGATATCCTGACTCAGTCAGGTAAGATCTATACCGTGTTAAAGATTGATGAAGTAAATAATCTGGGTGCTGCCAGAATTAGAATTCGCTCTCTGCTCTCCGCAGTACGGGAGCGTGAGGTAAAGCATATTGCTCCTCATATTCAATCCTCAGCTTATCGCAGAGTTGTCTTTACAGAGGAAATGAAAGAGACCTATACTATTCTTGCACCACAAATGTCTCCCATTCATTTCGATTTACTTGAACCTGCACTAAGAAGCGGAGGTTATCATGTCGTTGTCCTTCCGAACGATAACCGTAGAGCTGTGGATGTGGGATTGCAATACGTAAATAACGATGCCTGTTTCCCTTCCCTGATGGTAGTAGGACAGATTATGGATGCACTATTATCAGGTAAATATGATTTAAATAAGGTAGCTGTCATGATTACTCAGACAGGAGGCGGATGCCGTGCAACCAACTATATCGGTTTTATCCGCAGGGCGTTGCAGAAGGCAGGAATGTCACAGATCCCGGTGATCTCCCTGAGCGCTTCGGGCCTGGAGAAGAACCCCGGTCTTAAAATCACACCTAAGCTACTCATTACTGCGATGCAGGCACTTGTCTATGGTGATGTCTTCATGCGTGTGCTTTATCGAACCAGGCCCTATGAAAAGGTTCTGGGTTCAGCTAACGCCCTTCACCAGAAATGGCTGGAGATCTGTATCAGAAGTATAAAAAAAGGTGGAAGTTGGTCCGAATACAAGCGTAATATCCGTGGAATCATTCGTGACTTTGACACTCTTGAACTTGATGAAACCGTGAAGAAGCCGCGCGTCGGAGTGGTAGGAGAAATCCTGGTGAAATTCCTTCCCTCTGCCAACAACTTCCTTGTGGAGCTTCTGGAAGCAGAAGGTGCGGAAGCAGTGGTACCGGATCTTCTTGATTTCCTTCAGTACTGTGCTTATAATGCCAATTTTAAAGCAGAATACCTTGGAAAGAAAAAGTCCAGTGCCAGAATCAGTAATCTTGTGATCTGGGCATTGGAGCAGCTTCGTGGTACTGCTAAGCACGCACTGGCTAAAAGCAAACGTTTCGCTCCTCCGGTCCATATTAAGAAATTGGCTTCCTTAGCAGAGCCTGTCGTTTCGATCGGCAACCAAACCGGTGAAGGCTGGTTCTTAACCGGTGAGATGCTTGAATTGATCCATTCCGACGTGAAGAATATCGTCTGTACCCAGCCTTTTGCATGTTTACCAAATCATATCGTTGGAAAAGGTGTAATCAAGGAGCTGCGACGTCAGCATCCCGAAGCCAACATTGTTGCCGTGGATTATGATCCCGGTGCTAGCGAAGTGAATCAGTTGAATCGTATTAAGCTGATGTTATCAACAGCTGTAAAGAATATGAATAAAGAATAACATAGGAAAAGAGGGAGAGATATTGTTTAAGAACAAAGAAGGTAAGGTTCGCTCCGGTTGGAAGATCGTTATTGTACTGGTTATTACTTTGGCTGCAACCACTATCATAACCGGTATCATCGGGGGCATTGTAGGTGCTATGTTGGCAGCTTCGGGAGATATGATTGTACGGAGTCTGACAGATATCACTTATACAGAACGAGGAGAACACATCCTTGGGATCGTCAATACCGTAGCCATGTTCCTACAGGAACTCATCTTCATCATTACTCCAATCATTGCCTGGAAGCTCATTATGAAGCGCAAATTATCCGACATGGGATTTCCGGCGCTAAAGTCTCACTCCGCAGAATTCATGATTGGGTTGGCGATCGGAATAGTGTCCATATCCGCTGTATTTGCAGCACTGGTGTTGACCGGCGAGGCCAAAGTAGAAACCTGGACCCCTCGATTTGTATCCAGTCAGCTGGTATATGTATTTGTTTTTATCAGCGTGGGTTTTGCTGAGGAAATCTTTGGGCGTGGTTATATTATGTCCGTCCTGCGTCAAACCAAGAGCAAGCCGGTGATCATTATTGTGTCAGCAGTGATCTTTGCCCTGCTCCATGCAGGCAATCCGGGCGTAGGGCCCCTACCTTACATTAATCTTGCTTTATTCGGTGTATTCACTGCCTACATCTACATCCGCTCCGGTAACATCTGGATGTGTATCGGTTATCATATCACTTGGAATTATTTCCAGGGTTATGTTTTTGGCTTTAAAGTAAGCGGAACCAATTCTCAGGGTATGCTGACAACTGCATTCCCGAAGGATTCTATCCTAAATGGAGGAGCGTTCGGACCGGAAGGTGGTTTATTCGTAACAGTCATTATCCTGCTTGGCATTCTGTTCGTTAAATTCTATTATAAGAACAGCCAATTTGATTTTATGACAGTCGATCAGCCTGCTGAGCTTCCTCAGCCGCTTTATGATACTGCTGCAGTTGGCTTGACGCAGGAAGTTGTATCTGAAAGCCCTGATAAGGTAGACATAGAGCAGAAAAAAATGTGAAAAGAAATTTGAAATTACCATGTTTCTCCTGAGGATCGTTCAGAAAAATCAGGATTATCCTGAAGAAGCCCAAAATAGAAATGAAACAAGTACAACAAGTTGTTATTCGTTCTGTACTTCTTCCACTCGAGAATAGAATAATTAATTAATAAGAAACCCTGTCATGAATTTAGAAAGCTTATGAAGGCATTCATAAATCCATGATAGGGTTTTTCTCTTACCACTTAGAAATCTCGTCAACAGTTATTCATCAAAATAATCCTCAAAATCATCCGTATCCGAATCCTCTTTTTTCTTCTTTGCCTTCCCCTGTTCCGAGCAGGAACCCATATCCATACTCTTCCCTTGCTTCTCTTGTCCGGTAAATTCTTCTGACATTTCGCTGCTAAACCTAGCATTCAGCCCTCGTCTGTGGAGTCTTTCCATGTCCGGTGCTTCCTTCTCCCTACCAGTTAACCGCATCACCAGATAAATAACTGCATAGAGCATCGTCATCGCAATTCCTGCGATCAGGCCGGAAGACTGACCTGAGATAAAGGGCATACTGGCAATAACACCGATGGTCCCGATTAGGGCTACCCAGGAAGTGAAAGGATATCCTGGCATCTGACATTTTCCTTCCGGTGGACAGCCATGGCATCTTCGAAACCGTATGTGGGTGGCCAGAATTGCCGCATAGGTAAGCAATGAAGCAAAGCCACCGGAACTGATTAAAAACAAGTAAATTCTCGGAAAAAATAAGCCTGCTCCAAGTCCCACCAGCATAAATATCCCCGAAAAAACAATTCCGCGATAGGGAACCTCTGTATTCTCCTTAAGCAGCCTGGGTGCGTGTCCTTCATCAGCCAGGGAACGGATCATTCTTCCCAAGCCAAACATTGCAGCCATCATAGTCGATAAAATAGCTGTCACCAGAATAAAATTAATGGCGCTTCCTACCCATCCCATTCCCCAGCGGCTTAAAGCCGCCACCATCGGGCTGACCTGTTCAGATAGCACAGCAGTTGGTATTAAAGGCAAGAGGACTGCTATATACAGAATATATAACCCCACTAAACCGATCACTGTATATGCGATTGCTCTTGGTATCGTCTTGCTTGGATTCTCTGCCTCTGAAGCAGCCAGTCCGATGATCTCAAAACCTGCATAGGAGAAAATAACAATCAGCATACTTCCGGCGATACTTCTGATTCCACCAGGCATCAGAGGTTCCCTCGTTACTTCCCCAAGTCCGATTGGTCCTGTCCTACTGAGCACTCCAAGGATCAGCAGTAAGGAAATTAAGATAAATGCAGTCACTGCAAACACTTTGACAAAGGCAAGGCTACTTTCCAATTTACTTAGCTTATCCGCTCCTAATAAATTCACTAAAGTAACAGCAATAATAATAATACTACCCGACAACGGAATTGACAGATTGGGCATCCACTCTCTGATCAGAATAGATATTGCAGTTGCCTCACTGGACATTGCCAGCACCATACCGGTCCAATACACCCAACCAATGACAAATCCTGCACCGGGTCCGAAAACCTGCGCGGTAAATGTATAGAAGGAACCTGAATCCGGATTGGCGACCGTCAATTCCGATAATGCATATAAGATAAAATAAATCAGAACTCCACCCAGTGCGAAGGAAATGATCACCGATGGCCCTGCTGCCTGAATTGCTACTGCCGACCCAAGAAAAAATGAGCCTCCGATGACCGATCCCATTGCCATCATTGCCAAATGTCCTGCGGATAAACCTTTCTCATGTTTCTTCATCATCATGCCTCCAGCCTGTTATATCTAGGTATTCTTAATCACCTGAAATGAATCAATGTAACAACTGCTAATCATAATAAAAACCTATGTTCTTATTTTATTAGTAATACTCTCAGCCTTTGTTCTGATTATCTTAGCAATACATCGTACTATAAATTATCATTTCATCTTGATGAAAATTCTATACCTATTATTTCTTAATTGAATGAAACATTCTGCTATTTGCTGTCGGCAACTATGATTACTATCTTACTTTTTTCTCAATTGCGACACTACCGCCACGAACGATCTGGACTCTATGAAATTTATTATTGATGATCTTAATCAATGCATCGTTCTCTTCCTCGCTTTGCAGACATTCAAACAGAACATTATCCGTCCCATAATGAATCATTGTTATAGGGTAAACCTCAGCAACGCGAAACGCTTCGGCAATCTCCTCTTTGGTACATTCCTCCAGAGAAAGAAACATGATTTCCTTGGCATGAAAAGGCTGCTTCGTCAGATCAATCACCTTAATCACTTCCACGCAGCGATTGAGCTGCTTTTTGATCTGTTCAAAGGTATTATCATCACTTCTTAAACCAATCGTCATTCTGGAGACAGTGGGATCATTGGTAATACCGACTGTCAGACTTTCCAGGTTATAATTTTTTCCGGCAAACATGCCCGATACCTTTGCCAATACACCTATATCGTTTTCTACGTAAAGGGATAACCATCTTTTCTTCATCCTACTTCCTCCTCTAGCCTATAATCATCTCACTGAGTGACTTACCGCTCTGTACCATTGGCAGAACCAATTCATGACTGTCAATGATGAATTCAATGATAGTAAGTCTCTGTCTGTTTGCTGCAGCCTGTTCCAGAGCAGTTTTAATTTCCGATTCCTTAGTTACTCGAATCCCCATTGCTCCATAGCTTTCGGCAAAGGCCACGAAGTCCGGCAGGTACGGAGGACATTCCTTCTTCGGATCCATACAGTTCTTCGCACAGCTCTTTCTGTATCTCATACAGGTACCGGAATATCTGTTGTCATAAAACAGCTCCTGCCACTGCCTAACCATACCTAGATATCCGTTATTCAAAATACAGACAATGATGGGTAGCTCCTGTGCCATTGCAGTAGCCATCTCCTGAAGATTCATCTGGAAGCCTCCGTCTCCGGTAATACATAGTACAGTTTTATCCGGATTACCAAGCTTAGCACCAATGGCAGCCGGAAAACCGTAGCCCATCGTCCCCATACCTCCGCTTGTAATCAGCCTCTTATTTTCATTCAATTCCAGATACTGCATTGTCCACATCTGATTCTGCCCAACGTCTGCAGCAATAATGGCTTCTGAAAAGCTTTGATTAATCTGTTCCAGGATGTGATAGGGAGTAACTCCGCCCTCCTTCTGTATGAGATTACTTTTTCCTCCAAACTCTGTAATACGCTTTAGCCAAGCTTTCGTAGAGAGAGGCTGTGCACGTTCCAGAAGCTTAGTTACAGCCAGCTTAGCATCTGCAACAATCGGGATATCCACAACGATATTTCTGGAGATCGATGCCGCATCAATATCAATATGGATAATCTTAGCATCCTTGGCAAATTCACTGATTCTTCCGGTGATTCTATCATTAAATCTGGTTCCGATGGATAAAAGGACATCACATTCGTTAATCGCCTTATTAGAAGCAATGTTACCATGCATACCGAGATTGCCTATATAAAGTGTATGATTGGTTGGCAGGATGCCCTTTCCCATCAACGTTGTGATGACAGGTATATTGAGACGTTCTACCAGCTGGCGGAATTCTGTATGGGCACTCGCTATTACCAATCCGCCTCCCGCCAGAAGTACCGGCTTTTTCGCCTGCTCCAGTAATTCCAGGGCCTTCTTCACCTGCCCCATATGAACTCTGGTATTCGGTTTATACCCTCTGATATTTACGGTGTCAGGATAGAACTCATCTCCCTCCTGCAGCATAATATCCTTTGGCAGATCCACAATAACCGGCCCCGGTTTCCCTGTCTGCGCAATATGGAAGGCTTCCTTGATAATTCTTCCCAGGTCCTTACGGTCGCGTACCACTATACCGTATTTACAGATACTTCTTGTAATCCCAATAATATCAGCCTCTTGAAAGGCATCATTCCCAATCAGTGGAGTTGGTACCTGTCCTGTGAAGCATACCAAAGGTACACTGTCATAATTGGCTGTTGCAATACCTGTCACCATATTAGTTGCTCCGGGTCCGCTGGTACCAAGACATACTCCAACCCTGCCTGTCGTTCTGGCATACCCGTCGGCTTCATGTACCATCGCCTGCTCATGCCTGGGTAGAATTAGTTCAACTTGATTCTGTTGATAGAGCTCATCAAAGATGTCTACTACGAATCCTCCCGGATAACCAAAAAGCTTTTCAACTCCCTCACTAATCAATGCCTTAATTAAAAGCTGTGTTCCTTTCATCCTTAACTCCTCCTTTAAAATAATTATAGAATTACAAAAGAATTTCATCCTATCGGAATTGAACTGCAGGCAATAAAAAAGCCCCAAGCTAATTAATTAGCTTAGGGCGAATATTGCATCCGTGTTACCACCTAAATTCAGAGAAGATCCGGTATCCCGGGTCTGTTATCTCTGCACTCTGTCAGTACGGATAAACTTATGCTGACAGAAAAAAAGTACAGATAGTTATCGATACTGCTTTCCTTTTAACGGTAGAAAACTCCGGTGAGGTCTACTTAGGATATTCTCCTGTTCAACTCACTGCTCAAAGGCTACTTCGACACTTCCCATATGAAGATTTTCACCGGCCATCTTCTCTCTGAATTATGAGTGAGTGTGTACTCCTCCTTGTCACTGCATTTCCGATATGCTCTTGTTGGTGTTCAGTATAGCAAAAAGGATAAGGTTCTGTCAAGATATAATTTCTACAATTTTATGGCAATGTAATACTATAAGTTCCTAATTCCATCATTATCTTTTTAGGTTCTCGATCTGCCAATCAATCGGAGTAATCCCGTTCTTTTGAAGGAATTCATTGGTCCTGCTGAAATGTTTACAGCCAAAGAAACCTCGGTAAGCGGATAACGGGCTCGGGTGAGGTGCTTCCAGGATCAAATGCTTCGGATTACTCAGCATAGAACGTTTCATTTGTGCCGGTTTTCCCCATAACAGAAATACAATCGGTCTATCCTGTGCATTAATTGCCTGTATGACGGCATCCGTAAATCGTTCCCAGCCTTTTCCCTGATGAGAATTGGCCTGATGTGCTCTTACAGTAAGGACGGTGTTCAGAAGCAATACCCCCTGCTTCGCCCATTTCTCAAGATATCCGTTATCAGGAATACAGCAGCCCAAATCCTCCCGAAGCTCCTGATAGATATTCACAAGGGATGGCGGTATCTCAACCTCAGGCTTCACAGAAAAGCATAAGCCGTGAGCCTGTCCCTCATTGTGATAGGGATCCTGTCCCAGGATAACCACCTTCACCTGACTGAGCGGAGTAAAGTGAAAGGCATTGAATATGTCTTCTGCATTTGGATAAATGATGGTATGACCATATTCTGACTTGATAAACTTATATAGCTCTACATAATACGGCTGCTTGAATTCGCTTCCAATCGCGTCCAGCCAATCGTTGTTAATTGCGCCCATCTTTCTATCCTCTTTTCATAAATTAAGCCGTCTGGATATCATGTCTGCTCATGCTGATCCATTCGGCTTATCATTCAACATTACATTCTCATGCTGATACCTTTATCACTTAAGTAACGCTTCACTTCCATTATCTCAAGTTCTTTATAATGGAATAGGGATGCTGCCAAGGCCGCATCAGCCTTTCCGATAGTGAGCGCTTCATAAAAATGCTCCATGGTACCGGCGCCACCCGAAGCTATGACTGGAACCGGTACATTTTCAGAAATAGCCCTGGTCAATTCCAGATCATATCCATCCTTGGTTCCATCACAATCCATACTTGTGAGAAGAATTTCTCCTGCTCCGAGTTCACAGGCTTTGATTGCCCACTCTACAGCATCAATTCCCATATCGACACGCCCACCGTTTTTATAAATATTCCAACCGGAACCATCCGGTCTTCTTTTTGCATCGATTGCAAGCACGACACACTGATTTCCGAACCGCTCTGCGGCATCACTAATCAAGGTAGGATTTAGGATTGCAGCTGTATTCACTGCAATCTTATCTGCTCCTTCCCGTAGGATTAATTTGAAATCCTCAACACTACGTATACCGCCGCCGACAGTAAATGGTATAAATACTGTCTCTGCAACTCTTCTAACCATATCAAGCTTGATTGTTCTTGCATCAGAGGAAGCCGTGATGTCAAGAAAAACCAGTTCGTCTGCTCCCGCTTTATCATAAGCAGCACCAACCTCTACCGGATCACCGGCATCTCTGAGATTAACAAAATTAATCCCTTTCACGACTCTACCGTTATGTACATCCAGACACGGAATAATTCTTTTTGTCAGCATACTCTCTCTCCCATCACAGTGTATTGATATTCTGTATGTTTCTACAGACTTGCAAAGTTCTTTAGGATTGTTAATCCCACATCTCCGCTTTTTTCCGGATGAAACTGGCAGCCAAATATATTATCCTTCTCTATGGATGCATCTATCAATGTGCTATAATCAGCTGTGGCAGCGACATCACCGCGGTTCTTTGCCTTCAAATAAAAAGAATGGACAAAGTATACATAAGAATCCTGCGGAATACCCCGATACAGCTTTGCTCCTTCCGTGATGGCAAGAGAATTCCACCCCATATGAGGTATCTTAATCCCCGGGTTATCAGGAATACGAAGAATTTCTCCCTCCAGAATGGATAAGCCTTCTATGCCTCCACCTTCCTCGCTTCGTTCAAAAAGCATCTGCATGCCAAGGCATATTCCCAATAATGGTGTCTTCTTTGCTATGATTTCTTTCACTACATCAACCAACTGATATTGGTGCAGCTTGTTCATGGCATCTCCAAAATGGCCTACGCCCGGAAGGATAATCTTATCTGCTTTCAATAATTGCTGTTTGTCTCTGGTGATGACTACATCTTCCCCCAATTGAAGTAGTGCCTTCTCCACACTCCTTAAATTGCCTGCATCATAATCAATGATCGCTATCATAGTTTCTCATTCCTTTACAATAGGTTATTTATTCATTTTTTCTAGTACAACATCATATACCGCCAGACTGTAATCCTTCATATTGGCAATGCTGTTGATCTTTACCGCCTCATTCTCCGTCAGATTATATTTCTTGTTCAACTCGGCCAGTATCTGTTCTCTGACGTAATTCAGATCCGAATCGACGCCAAGATACGTGGCAAGTTCTATATATTTATCATATCTTTTCAAACCCTTTAACAATGAATCCAAAGCTTGCGGGTATTGTTTTATATTATAATAATTATTGTAAGAATTCAACTGTTTATTTACAAACATAACAGTTGCAATCTTCTCATACAATTCAAGATCTTCGTCCTTTAGTTCAACCCCATAAACCTCGTAATATGCTTCCGTGTATTTCTGCTTTGAGAAATAATCCGCGGCATGTTGAATATTTAAGGTATAGGATATGATATTCGATCCAAGGATCAGAATTGCTGCCAGAGCACCAAAGAAAATAAATACAATGGTCGCTCCCAGTCGGTTGATTCTACCCGGATCTTCATCAATCTCATCGATTATCTCGATGGCTGCCTTTGATTCCTTCGCTTTCTTTTTTTCTTCTTTCGCCTTCTTTTTCTCAGCTTTTTTATCAACAGGTGCCGTATCATCCTCAGAATCTCTTCCCGGTTTTTTACCTCCGCCGGATGTTTCGTCTGTAATAGCCGCCTCAGCACCCTTTTTACCTTTCTTCTTTCCCTTTTCTTTCTTGGGCTTATCTCCCGGGGCTCCGTACTCTTCTGTTTCTCTTTGCTTCGTCTCCACAGCAAATTGAGCTGCGGTTTTTTCATTCTTTACATTGCCAAACAAACGTTGAAACAGATTGCCTTCGGACTTAACCTTCTTACCTTTCTTGTCGGCCTTCTTAGCAGACTTCTTTTTGGTTTGCTTCCCATTACCGCCTTTGGGAGCTCCTTCATTATGATCAGATTCAAGATTAAAAAAATCCTCGTCTTCAGGATCGTAATCCTTAAGTGAAGAAACTGCAGTGAGTGCATCAGAAAAAACCTCTCCGACGTCACTCGGCATATTCATAGGCTTGATTTCACTTTGAGGACTGCTCATTAAATCACTAAGGGCCTTTAAATCACCAGAAACCGGATCATCTCCTGATATCTGACTGAGTAGCTTCATAAAATCTTCATCCTCAGCTTCCACAGGCTCAAAATCAGGTGTACCTGCAGTCAGGTCCAATTCCTCTATCGTATCTTCTTCTGAAAAAGTATGAAACATATCCTCCAAGTAAGGTTCTGCATTGACCTCATTCTGGGTCCTAGCAGCATCTGTATGTATTTCCTTCTGCTCATTTTGCACAGGCATATCCCCAGAATTATCCAGGCTATTCAATAATTCATCTAGATCAAAATCCAGCCCTGAATCCTCAGGTAATTCTTCTACCTCCTGAGGGATGTCATGCTCCACTATCTCTTTATTCACAGGTCCGGTTGTCTCATCTGAAGCTTCATAGGTATCTTCTTCATGCGAAGCTTCAGTTTTAGCCTCTTTCGGATCTTCAACCTTTGCTTGTTGCTCCCATTCTGGCTTAAAATCTGTCTCTAATCCTGCACCGGTTTCTAATTCTGCCATACTCTCTTCCTGTGTCTCGAAGCCTGTCATTGAATTCATCGCAATCTCAGCAGATCTTTCCTCAGCCTCTGCAACTGATTGGTCAGCTAGTTCGCTCTGCGACTCGGGCATGGTATGGTGTATGATCGTGTCCTTCACTACATTTTCAAGTTCAGCCTTGTAATTATATGGAGCTGTTTCAATACTCTGGTCATTAAGCAAGTTAGATAAACCATCTCCAAAAAGATCTTCTTCACTAATTACAATGTCATTATCTATATCCTGTAAATCAGCTTCAAAATTATATTTATTGAAATCCTCAACATCACTAAAATCAACCCTGTACAAGTCATCATCGTCAAGATCGGAATCTATGCTTCGCATCGATTTCCCGGTCTGAGGCAGCTTCGGAGTTTTCTTGTTCTCTGAAGCTTTCTTGACTTTCTCTGCAGGGTTACTGTTTTTATCTTCTGTTTTCCTTTTTCTTATCACTACTTCAGAAGGTTCAGATGTATTTTTGACCGAATTTAATAAACTATCCAGATAAGATTCGTTCGCTTTATCCTTACTCCTCTTTTCCTGGCAGTTCTGACAATATTCTGTCCCATCAGGTATATCGGTTTTGCATAATTTACATTTTGCCATTCAAGCACCGTCCAGTATATTCGTAAATTAATATATACAGCCCTTTCCAAAACTCATTCTGTATCGATAAACCAATTGACCATATATATTTCGGTTACATCTGCGAATATCTTAACCCGCACAGACCTGCGGATTGATATCATTAATTATTTTTCTTAACTCTACCACTTCAATCTTTCTATCTTCACGGGGCAGGATACCCACCACAACTCCTTTGACGGATGTACTGAGTTTTTTACCCGGCTTACTTAAATCTGTCGTCATTACTCTATGAATACCTTTTACACTATCCACATGAAATGCAATATTAAGATTATCGATACTTGTAACAATCAGCATCTCTATCTTAACTTCCTCAGCCTCACTAAGCTTTAGGCAATGGGCAAAATTAACGATCGGTATCAGAAAATCTCTTGGTTTGATAATACCCTCTATACCCGGATGAGCATTTGGTATAGGCAAAGACTTTTTCTGATAGGGCAAAATTTCTCTAATGTCGTTCACATCTACACCGTATGAATTTCCACCTGCCCTGAACTCCAAAATCTCTACTTCTTTTGCTACCCCGCTTCCTATCATGTCTTTTTCCATACGAATACCTCCACATCGTTGAATTCGGTTTGTCCTATTGTACTAAAAATAATTATAATTATCTATTTATATTATAGTGTTAAAGTGTTGTTTTGTAAAGCGCGCAAATATACTATAAAATACTATGATCGGCATCATAGCATTTTATGATGTAACAACAAAAAACTCAAAGCAAAATTGCTTTGAGTCAGTTATCACATTGATTGACTTTACACTACACAAGAAAATGTCATCCAAATAGGAAACTTTGTTTCCTTATAACAAACCATTTTAGGTCAAGCCCTCGACCTATTAGTAACAGTCAGCTACATGCGTTACCGCACTTCCAC
>JAEZOB010000059.1 GCA_023414355.1 Bacillota bacterium
CATCCGACTTCCTTCAGATTCGCAGTCACCCACGACACCCTTGTCATTGGCTATGTCCTTCCCACTACCGGGCGGACTCGGGACTTACACCCGTTGAAACGTGCGCCCGCCGGGCGCACATAAAATAAAAGTCCGGCTGGTTTTCAGCCGGACTTTTTGAATAAGAAGGCCTCCGGAAAGCAAACTTTTCGAGAGCTTTCTTATTCAAGTTTAATCATGTCACTTACGGCGACATGGCCTTTTATTTACTTCCGAATTTCTTCTTGTAGTTGTCCAGGCAGTGCTCTATGATGGCTACCGCTTCCTCCGGTCCTCCCATTTCATTTACCGCAGTCTCCTTATGCTCCAGCTCCTTATAAACACTGAAGAAGTGCTTCATCTCACTGAAAATATGCTGCGGCAGCTCGCTGATATTCCGATACATATTGTAGGTAGGGTCATTGTAGGGAATTGCGATTATCTTCTCATCTCCCATACCATTATCAATCATCTTCATTACACCGATCGGATAGCAACGCACCAGGGACAAGGGTTCAATTGGTTCGGAACAAAGCACCAGTACATCCAAGGGATCCAGATCATCACCGTAGGTTCTCGGTATAAAGCCGTAATTTGCAGGGTAATGTGTCGATGTATACAGGATACGATCTAGAATGATGAAGCCTGTCTCTTTATCTAATTCGTATTTTTTCTTACTGCCCTTTGATATCTCTACAACAGCAATAAAATCCTTTGATTGTATTCGGTCCGGATTAATATCATGCCAAATATTATTCATTCCTTCTCCTTTTCTTTTCCGGATTGATTTCCGATTATAATACTATAACCAGTGTGGTAAATATGATTTTACCATACTATTATTTAATTACAACCATAGTATTTATTAATTTTACCGTTTGTGGGTAAAAATTTACCGTTCACGGGTAAATTGATTGTAAAATTTTGCTGTTTTAGCTATATTTATGTTGTCGATAATTGAAAAGTAAGTTCTCCAAATAAGTAATTCACTTTTCTTCTCTGAATCGAATAAGCTGTACCCCAAAAAAGCAAAATCTACCCCCACAGATTTTGCTTTTTTACCTTATAAATAAACAATAAAACTAATTTTATTGCACATTTTCCTTTATTTGGAATCTATTGTTGCAAAAATCACTTCCATACATTATAATTAACAACAAACCAGATACTTAAGGGGGAAGTAGCTGTGCGTGTGGCTATATGTGACGATAACAGAATGATACGCAGCCTTACTACTCAATTACTTCAGGATTACAGCAGCAAGATGTCAGTTGATTTTAGCATTGTTCCCTTTGCATCAGGGGAAGAGTTGCTGCAATATTCTGATAAATTTGATCTTGTCTTAATGGATATTGAACTGGGTGGTATCGATGGTATAAGCGCTACAAGCCTAATCCATCAAAAAAATCCGGACACGCTTGTGATTCTGCTGACAAGCCATGTCCGACGCTTTAAAGACGGTTATAAGGTAAATGCTTACCGATTTATGACAAAGCCAATCAGCAAAGAGGAATTTAATGAATATATCGATGATGCGGTTGCCGAAATCCTTGGTCAGAAAGTCATTACCTTAAGGAAAAACGGAGTGAGTATTAATATTAATCTAAAGAACATTCTCTATATCTCTGCACAACTAGGTTATACAGAAGTATGGACAGCAAAGGATACCTACCGAAGTGAGAATAGTCTAGTCCTTTGGGAAAAGTTGCTGGATCCTAAGCTATTCTTCCGATGTCACAAAAAATACCTGGTAAATATCAGTCAGATTGAGAAATTATCCCATGATATCCTCCTTAAAAGCGGAGATATCGTAGAAGTATCCAGGCGAAAATCCCCGGAGCTTCGTGAACTGTACCTAAATTATTGTACACTCCATTAATAGGCTGCTTCAGATTCTGCAACATCTATATCGTTTTCGAATCAATTCCGAGCTTTCCCGCTACTGTTCCTACTTTCCTCATCTAGTTTGTTATTACAGTCGTTTCTTATTGAAAATGATGATTGCTGCAACCAGACTGCTCAAGGTAAAAAATAGTGATACAAGGATCGGTGTAATAAGAAAATCTGCGTTTGTAATACCGTTGATCAGATTCATATTCTCCGATGCCAGTGTGATAGGATTATAGGAATCCAAGGACGGAAAGCTTCCCAGCAAAAGCATGAGTATGATTATAAAAGCTGTCAGAATTAATCCACCAAAACTACCGGGCGCAATGACAGCCGATAATAGAATCATAACCAGAATCAGACAACCAAATAGCCAGAGACAAAAAAGTGCCAGGAACAACTGGTTCACCTTCGCATCCCGGAATAGATAGATTGTATAGCCGATATTTACACCTGCTGCCATGGCATAGCCAAAGCTCCAAAGGGACACAGCTGCAATATACTTCGAGAGCAGGACAGAGTGCCGCGGCAGTCCCTTGGCAAGGATGTTGATCAGAGTTCCCCTCGTTAATTCATTGGACAGAGTTTGGCCGAATACCAGAAGCAATATCAGGATGCCCATCTGTGTAAAGTTCTTAAAGAATTGTGCATACGCATCTGTCGCAGTCGGTTCCGGCAGCACTATCTTGATTCCCTGCATCTCCATACTTCCCAAAATTTCCGGCATAAGCTTTGCTAACAGTGGGCTCATCATGCCAAAAAGGAAAAATACCGCCAGGAGTATAAGTGCTTTGCCTGTTCTGAACTGCTCCATAAATTCTTTTCTAATAAATGAAAGCTTCTTCATCTCATTACCTCCATAAACAGGTTCTCCAAGGTCGGCTCCAGAACTTCATATCGCAGCAAGGGAATCTTTTCTTCCACTAGAAACGCCAGAAGTTTCTGATTATTCTCAACCAGATGGGTTAGTCCGACCGACAGCCTGTTCTCTTCCTGTGTTACTCCTGTTACGAAAGACAAGCTGCGCAGCTTCTCTGCAAATGCTTCTCCGGTTGATCCTCTGATGGTCTCAAGCTGTATGACGTCCTTCCTTTTGTTGTTTTTTTCTTCGGCAACCGAACCGCTTAAGGCGAGTTTTCCACCCTCCAGAATTCCTATGCTGTCACAGATTCTTTCTACATCGGATAGAATATGGGTCGAGAATACGACCGTTGTCTTCTCTCTTGCAATCGACAAAATATCCAGTATCTCCTTTCTTCCGACTGGATCAAGCGCTGAAGTGGGTTCGTCACAGATTAAAAGCTTCGGCTCGTTTAAAAGCGCCTGCGCAATGCCCAGTCTTTGCTTCATTCCTCTGGAGAAACCGCTTATCCTTCTATTCACTCCATCCAGTCCAACCAGTGAGAGCATTTCTGCAGATCTACGGTGGATTGCTTCTTTAGATAATCCGGTAATTTCACCGCAAAGCCTTAAATACTCTTTTGGATTCATATAGCCGTAGAATTCAGGAACGTCGGGAAGATATCCAATATCTTGGTTGGTTTTTGTACTTCCGAAGGTAACTTTATTGCCATTTACGCTGATACTTCCCGAATCTGACTGCAGAAATCCCAAGACCATCTTCATGGTTGTTGTCTTTCCTGCCCCGTTTCTGCCAAGAAAACCGAATACGGAATGCTCCTCCACCCGGAAGCTTAAATCCCGAATGACTGCAACACTACCAAAACTTTTTGATACATGATTCAGCTCTAATATCGCCATTATTCCTCTCCCCTGCCAACCGTAAAATAAATAATCGGGCCTATGATCTGTAAAAATACTACGATGATAACCCAGAGGATACGATTTCCGAAACGGTATTTCTGATGCCGAAGAACATGAATCAGGGCAGTAATCATCAAAGTAAGCTGGATCAGTAGGATCGGTATTAAAAAGGGTAGATATTCCATCAGTTTCTCTAGCGAATTTACAGCGTTCATAATTTCCTCCAATCAACCGCGATACGGCGGTACATTCTTTCACTCTTCCACACATGCCTGCGCTAGTCTCTGCGCATTCTAAATAAAATATTACTTAAGTTTTTGTTTCATTTTTCGGAATCGTTCCTCTGATTCCAGTTCCTGATAGGCTGGGTCATTTAAAACCCTACTCTTTAAGTCCGTCCAGATTGCCTCGAGTCCTCTGGGCGCTTCAGTATCCAAGTCCACCATCTTTAGGTAACGATCTACTACATCGAAAATCCGATTTCCATGTAGGGTGAATTCTGTCTTTTCCAGTTTGAGTACATATTGTGTAAACAGCTCCAGGATATCAAGTGCCTTTTCCTTATTCCCTTGGGATGTATAGCTTCTTGCTGCCAGAAGATAAAAATTAATCAGTACGGCAGGATGCAATTCATCAACCTCGAATAGCTTACATATCCCGCTGAATATCCCATAGAATAGATCTGTCTTTTCCGGGTTGTCGGCATATAGAGTAAAGAAATCTGTACTTGAGCTGATCAGATTCAATAGGTTAAGATAGGCAAACCCCTGAAGGTATTCCATTGCTTTCTCTTTATCGCCCTTCATCTGATAAGCTCTAACTATCAGACTTTCTGTACTTGCCATAGGGACTGAGAACTTCTCAAGAAGTTCAATTGCCTCCTCTGGTTTTTGCAAACTGAGAAAACATACCGCCTGCATATGAATGGCCATCTTCGCCAAATCCACGTCGGGTGTTCCCTTTTCCACCCGGATGAGGAGCTCCAGTGCTCTTTCCACTATTTTTGTAATTTCCTCCGGGGTACCGGCCAGGCTGCAGTGATTCAACAATAGCAATGCCATCTGGTATTGTAGCTCCCAGCAGGAGAAATATTTCTTGATATACTCCTCACATTCTGTATAGACCTGCGAAAAAGGCTCTTTCATGAATTTTTCCTTTAATCTGTGGAAAAGTTTCCGCACCTCCTGCTTTGGCAATTGTGGCTCATAACCCACCAGCTCATCGATAGAGATATCAAAATAGGCTGCAAGAATCGGCAGAAGCAGGATATCCGGATAGCTCTGCCCCGACTCCCACTTGGACACTGCTGGTTTTGACACACCGATATGGTTCGCCAAGTCCTCCTGAGTCATTCCTTTTTCCCTTCTTTTATTTGCGATGATTGATCCGATCTTAATTTCTCCCATGGTCCCTCCTACACCTTCAAGTGAATTCATTCATTGGTTTCTGAGGATATTGTAAGTCGTATCGATATAATTTACAATGGATTTACAGTTAATTTCCATTAATTTATTTAACCATTGGTTAACTTATATGATATCCTTTATTTCCCATATTTATTAAAAATAGTACAAATAGATGGGTTTACTATCCGATTTGGTATGGTATACTTAAGATAGTATTAATAACCATATAGGAGCCGAACAGCGCAAAAATACATATCATAAAGGAGTATAACCAGACATGCTTGGTACAGTAGAAATTTTGTACAAGAACTTTAACGACAATTTGTTCAATATAGTCTGCGACCGCCTTGGAATTAATAAAGAAGAAGCGTTCGAAGATTCAGCTAAAACCACTTGGGTCAACCCTGATCCCGAGTGTGCTATCAAAAAAATTCACTGCTACAGTGTTTTTTATAATATCGGTAACTGGGGACGGATTTGGTGGGTTGTCATAACTGTAGATCTACGTCAGTTGTTTCAAACCGAAGGCTATGCACCAGTTCCTGCAAATCGAATTGGAGAACTGGAGGAGAAGATCGAAACTTTGCTAACTGAGAACCTCCAAATAGATTTTAGGAGTTATCTGCCCGATATCCTCGGAGATGATATCCTGGATAAGCGTATCTCTTACCTGGAATATATGATCTATATTAAGAATGATAATGTCGATCAGCTGATGAAACGCCTGGACCGTGCATATTTTGATGAAAAGCAGCTGGATCCCGGGTATTATGACCGTTATTGGATCCGTAATGCTACTCCTGCATTTACAATCAACAAAATCGGCGAAGATACGATACGGCTTTGTATCAAGTGCAAAGAGACCGCTATCAAAGCCATGTACAAAAAGGATTCTGAGCCATATGTCGGTGTTGCAAACAGCATCATCTTTAATAAGGAGAATGTGGTGGATATCTTCTGTAAGCAAATCAGAAAATATACCAAGCCAATCATATTTGAAGAATTGAGTAAAGAAGAAATCGAGCGTAATATATAAAGAGCGTCTCTTTCTTGAACTAAGAAGGCTCCGTATATTCCCCGATGCCTGCTTCGCTAGAATTGCCTGACAACGGGTTGCGTTACAGCAAATTTCTAATACTATCAAGAAGGGAATACCAAGCAGAAAATTTCTGCTTGGTATTCCCTTTCTTTTATTAGATATTCTATCATCAGATATTATCTTATATGATAAACTTCAGGATTGTTGTTCGGAGACTCTCCGAAAGATCATTCAATCGATTGCTGATCTCTGCCACAACCTGAACCGATGCAGCCTGTTCTTCCATGCTTGCCACCGCCTGCTGCGTTCCCGCAGCATTCTGCTCCGCAATCGCAGACAGGGACTCCAGCATGCATTTGATTTCCTCATTGGCAGCCTCCATGTCTCTTCCTGATGCATTCAGTTCTTCTACAGCTTGTTCTGATTTACTCATTGCTTCCTTAATATTCCGATATTTAAGACCTGTGCCCGTGACACCCTCGCGCTGCTTGAGAGAGGCTGTTACTATGCTGTTCATGCTTTCTACAACCTGAGCAATATTTCCATGAAGCTCCAGAATAATCTGATTGATGTACCCTGCCGAGGTCGCAGACTGATCAGCCATCTTCTGTATCTCTTCAGCAACAACTGTAAACCCTCTTCCCGCATCCCCTGCTCTAGCCGCTTCAATGGATGCATTCAAAGCAAGAAGATGTGTATGTTTTGCCATATCAGTGATAATTCTGCTGGCATCTCCGATCTGACCTGAGCTTTTCTTCATCTTATCCATGATTGCGAAAGCCTTCTGGGTTGCTATATTATTCTCCTCCGTCAGCAGTGTCAGTTGCTCCATGTCCTTCATACCTTCCTGAAGCAACCCTGTTACCAGATTTGTCATACCGTTTAAATGGATCATATTTTCATGGTTGACGGCAATTTTACTACTTAGAAGCATTGCCTGTTCAAGACCGGAAGCAATATTCTCCGACTGTTCCATGGCCCCTCTGGATATTTCCCCGACAGTCGTAGAAATCTGCACCGAGACAGCTGCCGTCTCCTGCGATATGGACATTAGTCTCACCGCTGTGTCGGTTACCCGCTCCGCGGATCCTGAGATATCCAGGATGATTTCCCGCAAATTATCAGTCAGTACCTGGAATGCCCTGGACAGAATGCCGATTTCATCCTTTTGTTTCAGATGTTCCTCCCGAAGGTCCTCACTAATGTCCAAGGCTGAAATTCTCTTGGATTGCTCTGTCAATTCGGTCAGCGGTCTGGTCAGATTATGATCCAGAAGATAAACCACTCCAAGGCTGCACACAAATACAGCAAGAACCGTAAGGGCAATTGTTCCAATCATTTTCGGAATGGATGTCATCACTTCTCCCCGTTCGGCAGTAATAATAAAGCTCCAATCCGTGCCTGCTATCGTAGAATAGCCAGCATAGGTTACCTTTCCCTCCTCACGAAAACTGACAGTTCCGGTTCCTTTCGCGAGTATTTCCTGATATGCAGTGGCTATATTCTTAAGCTCCGGCTTCTTCTTTGCCTCCTCAATCACATTATATCTCTTCACGACCTGTTCTACTTTGGGATTGGCAATCATGGTACCCTTGGAATTCAACATAAAGGCATATCCCTTTTCACCGTATCGGATGTCTTTCGTAATCTCACTCAGGGAATCTGCTTTTCTCCTCCCGACAAGCGCTCCCACCGCAGTCCCATCCCGGAATACAGGAATAGCTACCTCGATTTCAGGTTGTCTGGTGACGCGGCTGATGATGACATCCGATATCATCGTCTTTCCATTCAATGCACTGATCACGTATGGTCTGTCACTCATCAGCCTGACTGTTCCGTCCGTATAATAAGTATAGCCGTTGGGTAATACATAACCGATATCTATAAAATCGGTTTTCCCTAATTCTTCTTTTATTACGGACGTATGTACCTCCCATTCAATCTGCTCAATCTCAGACTTCTTGGCAATCATGGTCAATGTCGCTATCATCTCTTCCATCCTGCTTTCTGTCAGCTTCGCTCCCTCAGCAGCCAGCAATTCAAGTGAGGTTTCTGCCTCTTCCTTCAAAGAATGGTATCCGATTGCCACGGAAATCAATCCGATGGTTAAAGTTACGGATAATATCAGTAATGAAAATGCAAGTATTAGTTTTATCTTTATGCTATTCAACAAATGATCCTCCCGTTCTTTATGTCCCCTTATCTTTATGTCCCCTTATCTTTATGTCCCCTTATCCTTCTGTTCCATATCCCTTGCCTATATACTCCGGTGCTTATCCCCGAACTGACGAGTGGGAAGAATTATCCAAGCCCCCTCGACAATTCTTCCCATCATTCAATCTATTTTATTCCGATTTGATACAGATTAGTCTACTGTGATTAATCCGATGCTTTCGATCAGCTGCTTACCTTCGTCAGACTTTAAGTATTGGAAGAATGCCTGTACTATCTCATTTTGAGCAGAAATATCTCCGACAGTTGCCATCACAAAGGGACGGTTTAAGAAATAAGTACCTGCTTTTATATTCTCTGCAGTAGGCTCTGCTCCTTCGAGCTTCAATGCAGTTACACTGTCATCCAATACATCCAGAGATACATAGCCGATGGAGCCGGGAGTAGATGCCACCTTCGCTATCACACCGCCGGTGCTGTTGATCTCATTCGAATACTTACATTGATCCTCAACTGCCAGGAGTTCCTCGAAGGCACCTCTGGTACCGGAACCTGATTCCCTGCCTATGACTACAATCGGCTGGTCTGCTCCGCCAAGATCTTTCCAGTTCGTAAGCTCACCCTTATAAACCTTAATCAATTGATCCTTTGTTAAATCTGCTACTGCATTTGCTTTATCTGTGATTACTGCAATACCGTCTATTGCCACGATATTTTCTACTGCACCGGCACTTTTCTCTGTATCCTTTAAGCTTCTGGAGGCATTTCCTATATCTGCTGTCTTCGCCAGCACTGCTTCTATTCCTGCACTGGAACCGATAAACTCAGCAGATGCCGTTACTCCGGGGTTCTTATTCATAAATGCTTCAATTGCCACATTTGCAAGCTTCTCCATGGAAGTGGATCCTGCCAGTGTAAGTGTTCCGCTTAATTCAGCTGTGTCTGTTGCCGGTGTCTCTGTGGCAGTTGCTTCAGTAGCTGTTGTTTCTGTGTTCTGATTATTATCAGCCTTTGCGCTGTTATCCTTAGCACATCCGCTAAGTATGCCTGTGATCATAATTAAGATCATAATTAATATTGTGATTCCTCTGAAATTCTTCTTCATATTTCCTCCATTCCGCCGCCTTACGGCGGCATATACATTTCCTAAAGAAGTTCAAAATGAAATTCCAATGGATTTCATTTTGGAGTTCTTTCTGAGTGAAAGTGATTTTTCTTTCACTCTTTCTCCTTCTTACTCTCTTCTTTTTTCTTTCTCTTTGCTACAGCTTTAATTTATCATTAAAAAGGAATCGAAAATATCATAATACAGTTTAGATTTAGTTAATTTTTTGTAAAATAAAAAAGACCTTATCGGAACATTACCGACTCAGATTGCATCTGTGTATCGGTAATCTCACACAATATAGGTCTTTCCTGATTTATTACTATATAGCTCATTCCTACTTGATACTGCTTTCGCTCCGGAAGTAATTTGTGAAGCTGATTTCTTACTTCCTATTCCCTTCTATCTTGTCCTGAGGTTCTCCCCAGGCACCAGCTGCTTTTCCATCCCAGGTAAAATAGGTCCGACAGGTGGTAGACACAGGAGCCAGCTCCCGAAGCTTTTGTTCCATACTCTTTTCCCGGTCAGTCAGCCCTTCCTCCGCCAGAACATTTTTAATCCTGCAGAGCATTACCTCTCCACCATCCAAAGGCAGGAACTGCTTAACTTCAAGCTCGAATACCACAGGGCTACAACCAAGAACGGGGACATTCAGAACCCTTCCCTTCTCTACCTCCAGAGGGATATCCATCTTCTCAGAACTATTACCGTCCCGATTACCGAAATAATCAGCCAAGGGTAGCATAGCTTCTGTTACAAGATTAGCGGAAAATACACCGCCTGCATGAATCCTTTGTTTCGTAAGCTTCTCTCCGCCGATACATACCATAACACCCAGTTCATTATCCCAGATATAGCTAAACCAGCAAAACAATCCGAAATCCGGAGTTCCATCCTCTTTATAGGTACCATATACAAAAAGAGTCTGGGGACAAAAATCATTTGAAACCGGCATTGAAATTTTACTCATTACCATTCCCTCCGTTCATATTATCCAGAATCCTTTGCAGATACCCCTCTAATTGAAGGATCTCCTCCAATTCAAAGCCTTTGTAATAGATCTCATTCATTCGATCGGATACTTCATCATAATCTGCCTGAAGTCCCCTCGCTATCTCTGTCAGTACCACCAGTATCTGCCTTCTGTCATTCTCATCAAAACATCTCTTGATCAAGCCGGCTGTTTCCATGCGGTCCAGCATACTGGTCAGCGTCGTCTTGGCAAGCCCGGTTTTCCTCGATAGTTCGATAATTGGGATTCCGTCCGTCTGCCAGAGAATATACAGAATTCTTCCCTGTGCACCGTTAAATGCATCAATATTCTTCTCTGCCAGTATTTTTTCGAATATCCTGCTGCCGACCTGCTTAATCTGTGAGATCAGATGCCCTCCCTTTGATTTATACAGTTTCGCTCGCCTCCTTCCTAGTACATCGTTCACCATACTATTAATTGTACTATATAGTACCATGTGATGTCAACCGAACTCCCAACTTATTATGAAATTAACTCCTACCGTTCAGCCCTCGTCTTATTAACAACTAAAAGGCAGCGCTGAAACATTTGGCTTTATTCATAAACAATTCTTGGAGCTTTACGAACAGCAATCTTCCAGTTGGAGCCGGTCATGATATTATAGGCTTTGGAAAAGGAGCCTTGATTAATCGCAACTGCAAGATTGTCAAGAGAATTTATGTAAAGCAGAGGCTCTCCTATATTCACATCGGCAAAGGATTTGGCATACCTCATGATATTGCGGTATACCTCTCTCGTATCATTCTGTATCATGATCTCGACCCGCCCACCATAGCTGACACCAAGCTCATCAAACAACTTCTTACTGATATTCGTCCAGAGACTTCCAAAGCGAACATCCTGCACATCAATCGTTCCCGTCACGATGTCTCCCTCTTTTTGCGCTTCAATAATAGGCAATTCTACAACACTGCTGACCTTAAGCGATGGTCCGATCTCTTCAAAGGTTATCACTCCTGCTGCCAGACGTGCACCCGTATAAGCATAAATATCGCGGCCATGGAACGTATAGGAGTCACCGGAGTTCGGCAGACGATTCACTGCCTCGTCAATTTCTCTGGCTTCTACAATTCGTTTCAGTCGTTTCACATGGGTAAGTGTTCCGTTATCCGGGGTAATGATATACTGGCCATCCTCTGTCTTGACAGCAATGCTTCTTCTTGTAGAACCAACGCCTGGATCAACTACAGAAACAAACACAGAATCCTTCGGCCAATAGCTCACCGTCTGAATTAAGCGGTAGGATGCCTCCCAAATATTATACTGGGGAATTTCATGGGTTAGATCATAAATTCGTAGCATTGGATTCACTGAAAATGCTACTCCGTACATTGCACTGACTGCACCGTCAGCAATGCCGAAATCAGACTGAAAAATTAATACACCATTCATGTTAACTGTGCCATTCCTTTCCTTTTGTCTTATTCGTGTTTGTGTTATTCCTGTTTATCTTTATTCATGCCTATCGCTAAGACTCATTACTGTACTTTTGAAATAAACACTCTCCAGGCCTCACCGAAGCCAACCCCGTATTTTTCTTTAAAATTATCCATACTGAGTGCGATGGAGGCTTTCATCAATTCATTCGTATAAAGTACTGCTTCTCCCTGCTTTACATACCCAAAGGATTTGGCAAAGGGTACCTTCTCCCGATAGACCTCTGTCTCATGGTGTACGATACGAACTTCCACTGCATCGCCATAGCAGAAGCCGTTCGCCAGCAGAAGCTCCACACTGATATTGCTCCAGAGGTTCCCAAAGTTCGGATCACAGATTTCGAACATTCCTTCCGCTGTATTCCCCGACATTTTCCCTTCCCAGATCGTATGCTCTACAATAGCTTCCACCGGATACTCCGGTCCCACCTGCTCAAACGATATGATCCCGCTCGCAAGTCTTGCTGCACAATAGCCGAACAGATCTCTTCCATGAAAAATACTGGTTCCTTCGGTACTCTTCAATCGGTTTACAGTCTCATCAATTTCCCTGACTTCATCAATTCCTATATAATGTTTCATATGGGAAAGTGTCCCATTATCCGGTGTCACAATATAGTAGCCATCTTTCGTCTTCGCAACACAGGCTTTTCTAGCCGTTCCTACACCCGGATCCACCACCGAGACAAAGATCGTACCCTTGGGCCAAAATCGCATGGATTGATATAAGCGATAGGAAGCACTCCAGGTATCAAAGTGAGGGATTTCATGGGTCCCGTCAAATATCTCGAGAGAACGGTCTACGCTTTTCACTACACCATACATGGAGCAGACTGCGCCTTCTTTATAAGTGAAATCTGTTTGAAATACTAAGATTGGTTTGTCCATTCTGTACTGTCCTTTCTGACTATGTTCCTAAGCTATGTTCCTATTCTATGTTCTTATGCTATGTTCATCCACTTAACTCTTTTCTGACGCCTGACTATATAATCTCCATACCAGCCAAACGTATCATGGTTTCTTTATATAGTTTAAAAAGCTCCGGGATTCTCCGAAGCTCCAGGCGCTCATTTGCCTGGTGTGCCATCGGAAGCTCCCCTTCTCTTGCAGGACCGAACGCTACGCAATTCGGTATTGCCTTACTATAGGTCACGCCTCCGCTGATGAAGGGCTGTGCATCTGCTTCCCCACTGATCTCGCGGTAGGTAGACAGAAGTACCTTAAGATATGGTGATTCAGAATCTGCCAAAGTCGGCGCATCATCATAGCTGAGCATGACTCTGATCGGCATCAGGGTCTCCCTAAGCTTCTCGGTCAGAAGCTCGGAGGTAATCCCCTTCGGATATCTACAATCCACCTGCGCTGTAAGCTTTCCCTGTAGAATCGTTAATATCCCGAGATTTATCGTAAGCTTACCCATGGGAGCGATATCATACTCTATTCCTGCACCCTTACCATAAGCATCACCGAAGCATCGATAAAGCAGTTCGGCAAGCGGATCGCCGTTCACCTCGGCAATCAACTTCAGCAGATATACTGTAGCACTGAAGCCTTCCTTAGGAACTGAGGCATGCGCAGCCTTTCCCTGAAGCATGATCGTCGTAGCTTCTCCGTCACAGTCTACCGTTGCCATGTAAGGATACTCATGAAGGTAATCCCGGTAGTGCTCTGCAAAGGAGCTTCCTTTAAGCTTTGCTCTTGCGTAAGGACTGATTACATTACACTGAACACCACCCTCAAATTCCTCGATGCAGGAAGGCATCTCGCACTCTAGGGTCCACATCAGAGCCCCCTTCTCACCCAGAGAATAGGGGAACTTTCCGTCGGGCGTAAAGGCAAAATCCGGTGCACCTGCCTTCTTAATATAATACTTCATATCCTGCATTGTTCGTTCTTCATCACAACCTATGACCAGACGAAGCTCGCGGTGACATGGCAGCTTATTCTCTTTGATATACTTTAATGCATAATAGGTTAAAATCAATGTCCCCTTCATATCTACAGTTCCTCTGCCGTAGATATAGTCCTCAGAGATGGAACCGCAGAAGGGATCGGACGTCCAGCCTCCTCCCGGAGCAACCACATCAACATGGGAGGCAATATCGATTCTATGGGGCTTGTCACTTCCCTTGATCCTGATTGCCAGAGCATGACCGTCATATTCCAGAACTTCAAAGCCGTCGCTCAATGCCTTTTCTTTCATCCACTCATATCCGAGCGCTAAAGCCCGGCCATAGGGCATACCTTCGGTGGCTGTCTCAGCATCGTATACTGTGGGCAGTTTGACCAAATCGGATATGTCCTGAATGATATCAGCTATGTAATCCATCCTTTTATCCTCATGTAAAGGGATACCACATCTTCATCGGCTGTGGCATCAGGTTTTTAGTGATAATCCAGTAAATACAGAATAACAGCAACAGAAGGTAGATTACCTTGAATATCTGATCTGCTTTCCGCTCCTCATGCTCACTGTAGTAGGTTCTGGTCTTTTCTTTCCCATAGCCACGCAGATCCATGGCATTGGCGATGTTACCGACCCGATCGAAGGAGGTGATAATCAGTGGAACCAGAATTAATACATTCTGCTTCAGTCTTGTCATGATGGAAGCCTTCTTCGGATTCAGTTCTACTCCTCTGACCTGCATGGATATCTTGATATTCTCATAATCTCTACCGATGTCCGGAATGTAACGAAAGGCAATGGAAAATACAGTGCACACCTTATAGGGTACCTTTACAGAATATAGGCCCGCAGCCATCTCCGAGGGAGTAATCGACAAAATAAAGGTCATGGATACAACCAATGATACCATCATCTTCAGGAATCGAATGGACAGATACCAGGTGGACTCAGCAGTGATGATATAGCGTCCGCCCAGATGCAGCCATACAGTACTACCTCCGCCGCACCAAAATGCACCGATATTCGGATTTACCAGCCAGAAAAGTACGATATTAATTAAATTCATAATTGCAGCAATGAGAAAGAAATATTTTAAGATTTTCCAATTTGGCTTTAAAGAGAAGAGGCCAATTATACTGATGATACCAAGTGGTAGCAAAAGCCTTATGTCAAAGGACATGATGATAAAGACGAGAAGAATGATGAATAGACGCACCTTTGTCTTACCGGTCAGCTGATGAAGGAGCGTCTCGCCGGGAATCAGATTAATCAGCAGTTGATTGTTCATGTTCTTTACTCATCCTTTCATAAGCAATAAAATGTTCGATATACTCTTCCGGATTAATTCCAAGCCGCTTTGCCAGAGTATAGAGAGAGGTCTGCTTCAAATTGGCCTTTTCAATGATCTCGTTATCCGCAAGCACCTTATAAACGGTGTCATCGGCAATCAGCTCACCCTCTGCAAAGACTACCGCTCTGTCTGTGTATTGGATTGCAAGATGCATATCATGGGTGATAAAGATGATGGTGATGCCATAATTTTTATTCAGATCATCCAGGAAGTTCATAATCTCGGTATAATGAAAATAATCCTGTCCAGCTGTCGGCTCGTCCAGAATGATGATATCCGGCTGTAGTACTAAAATAGAAGCGATGGTAACCCGTTTCTTCTGACCATAGCTCACTGCTGAGATCGGCCAGTTACGCATACCCCAGAGACCGCACATCTTTAATGCCTTTTTCAGGGCTTCGTCTATTTCCTGTCTGCTCTTCCCACGGAGGGCCATTGCCAGCTCTACTTCCTCTTTGATAATATCCTTTACCAGCATCTGGTTCGGATTCTGCATCACATAGCCGATCTTTTCACCAATCTCCTTCATGGAGAGTTGAAGATAATTTGATCCCTTAATCAGGATATTGCCCTTTGCCGGACGTTTGATCCCACAGATCAGCTTCGCCATGGTACTTTTTCCCGCTCCGTTTTTACCTACGAAAGCAAGTCTTTCTCCTTGATGAACTGAGAAGGAAATATCATGCAATACCTCTTCCGCACCATAAGAAAAGGAAACCTTCTCGACCCGCAGGAGCTCTTCTCCCAGCTTTGGTTCGTATTTCTCTATAGCCAATGCCTGCTGGCGGTTTAAGTTCTCCCGGAACGGAGTCAAATCCATCGTAGCAATATCGGACAGATACTGTCCCTCTACAAACTCACAGCCGGCATATTTCATTGCCTTGATATACAACGGCTCACGTATCCCATATTTGGTCAAATACTCTGATGCAAGCAATTTGTCAGGGGAATCATTGAATACGATCCTGCCCTGATCCATTAGCACGACCCTGTCCAGGGAACGGTACAGTACATCCTCCAGTCTGTGTTCGATGATAATTACCGTCTTCTTCTGCTCTGTATGGATACGATCGATCAGATCAACTGCAATCATACCCATTTTGGGGTCAAGTGCCGCCAGGGGTTCATCAAAAATCAGAAGATTCACATTATCATGCATGACTCCCGCCAATGCCACCTTCTGCTTCTGACCGCCGGAGAGCTCATAAGGAACGTGCAGAAGGAAATCCTGCATCCCGACAAGCTCACTGGCTTTTTGCACCTTAGGAAGCATTTCATTTCTTGGCATACTCTCATTTTCCAGCGAAAAGGCAATATCTTCGCCTACGGATAATCCCACAAACTGGGCATCAGAATCCTGCAATACGGTTCCTACCACCTTACTGATAGCAAAAATGCTGGCAGACTTAGTCTCTATGCCAGCAATTTTGCAGGAACCCGTAATGTTACCTTCATAAGAAAAAGGATTTAAGCCGTTGATGCAATTCGCCAAGGTGGACTTACCGCTACCGCTGGGGCCTAATAGCAGAACCTTCTCACCCTCATAGATCGTAAGGTTGATATCATAGAGGGTGGGCTCGGTCTGCTTTTTGTACTGAAATCCAAAATCCTTAAATTCAACAATGGGTTTTCTCATTTATGTAAACTACTCTTCTTTCTCGTCAATTTTTAGATTATTGCTGCGAGCATTACGTTTAGCAAGCGCAATGATGATCGGGATACCCAGAATGATCAGTATTGCTGTATTACCGATACCTCCGGCAAGTGCCTGTACGAAGGTTACCTCCAGCTCGCCACCATAGAAAGCTGTTGTCAAAAGCGGAGTGATGACACCGAATGCCAAAGCATTGCCAAGAATACAGAGAATGGCATAAATCACGGCATGTTTTACCTTAAAGATACCGTCATTGATACGAGCACCGTATACAGGCAGAAGACCTACGATAAAGCCTAATATACCGTTACCGATGGACCAGTCGAACCAAAAGCCCCAGCCACCGATTAAATCTGCGATCGTGTTACCAACCAGACAGGCAACAAACGCCGGAACAGGTCCATACATTGCTCCTACGATAACAGGAATCAGCATCGCTGTCGTGAGCTTTGTGTTAGAGACAACTGTAATTCCGCCGAAGTTCATCAGTACGCCGAACAAAGCGGCACCGATTGCAATGACTACGACTGTCTTGGTATTCCATACACCAAGGATTGTTTTTAAAACACTTTGTTTTTTCATTGTGGTTCCCTCCAGTTTTTAATAATTATAATATATAAGTTAATACTTTGTCTAAAGTGTCAAAACGTGCCAAGCACTTTTTCCAGATCCCATAGATTGGTATTACAAACGAGTTTGCATACCAATCTATGAGATCCGAAAAGCACCTATGGTGCTTTGACACTTTAGCCATATTATAATTTTCAAACGAGTAAAACAAAAAATTCTTCTTCTCTTCTCCACAAAATTCCATTTAAGTTGTTATATATACCCTTTATTCTCAGTTTACCGCAATGCTGTATAATAGTCAAGATTAGTACAATCTCCTTTGGAATATGTCCTCCAAATGATTGAATTTTCCATCCTGCTTATGCTATAATTAGAGCATGGCGCTGATTGGAAACTCAGCCATTTTATTCAAGGACATCCAAATCATATAAACAATCAGAAAGGACGTGTAGAATGATGGAAAAGCAACAGAAATTTTACATCTGCAAGAAATGTGGTAATACGATCGGTCTGATCAATAATGCCGGAGTTCCTCTCGTATGCTGTGGCGAAGAAATGACTGAATTGGTTCCTAATACCACTGACGCAGCAGTAGAAAAACATGTACCGGTAATTAACGTGGATGGTAATACCGTAGTTGTAGAAATTGGTTCCGTTCCGCATCCGATGACAGAAGAGCATCATATTAGCTGGGTGTATATCTTGACAGAGAAAGGTGGTCAGCGTAAGACCCTTGCGCCGAACGACAAGCCTTATCTGAAATTTGCTTTAACAGCGGACGACAAATTAAAGAAGGTTTATGCTTATTGTAACCTGCATGGTCTATGGATGGCAGAATACAGAGACTAATCCGAAGGATATCGATGGTTGTAGCCTTCGATACAAACAGAAAGGAATGAAGAAGAACATGGAAGAGAATAAGACAATGAAAAACCTGATGGCAGCCTTTGCAGGTGAATCTCAGGCAAACAGAAAATATAATGCATATGCAAAGAAAGCTGAAAAGGAGGGCTTTGCAAATGCCGCGAAGTTATTCAGAGCAGCCGCTGATGCAGAGACCATCCACGCATTAAAGGAATTTGAGTTGGCAGGAAAGGTAAACTCCACTCAGGATAACTTAAAGGATGCCATCGCCGGTGAAACGCATGAATACACCAGTATGTATCCGGAGTTCCTGGCAATCGCAGAGCAGGAAGGGCTGAACAATGTTATGACAGCCTTCCGTCAGGCAATGAACGCTGAGGAAGTTCATGCTAAGCTTTATACCGAAGCTTTGAACAGTCTGGATCAGAAGGAAGAGGTATTCTATTACCTTTGTCCGGTATGCGGAAACATTGAGACCTCTATCCCCGACAAATGCAGCATCTGCGGCGTTCCGGGAACAAAGTTTATTAAGTACTAATCTATCATACAGAAACGGGCTGCTGAATTGCAGCCTGTTTTATTTCAGACTTTAGTATTGGTATTCCGTAGTATGGTTACAATATATTACTCCAGATGAATCAAAACAGAGAAGAGCATCAACTGCAAATATAATGGCATTTACAATAGCGACCGGCTATGTTGTAAATGCCATTTTTAACCCCTTGTGAAGTGGGATCTGCCGATAAGAATCTCAGATTTACAGCTTGGAATAGTAGTAATAAGGCAAAACAATAATTATTCCTATTTACAAATCCAAAAGAATAATTTATAGTAAACCTAAGAAGATATATAATGTTCTTTCTTGTATTACCCGAATATGACTTAGAACCATCATAATAGAAAGGATAAAATATCAAAAGATTATTCCATTGGTATCGGTATTCATATGAAACGTTTTTTAAGCAGAAATCATAAACCCCGATTAGATTTTTTCAAATATATTGGTCCCGGCTTGCTCGTGACGGTCGGTTTTATCGACCCCGGTAACTGGGCCTCTAATGTCGCAGCCGGCTCTGAATATGGTTACAAGCTGTTATGGATGGTAACCCTGGCAACCATCATGCTGATCCTTCTTCAGCATAATGCAGCCCATTTAGGAATCGTAACAGGTAATTGTCTCTCTGAATCCGCTGCCAAGTATATCAAACCGGCAGTAAGCAATACGATCCTGTTCACCGCTATTCTCGCTGCTGTCTCCACTGCACTGGCTGAGCTTCTCGGAGGGGCCATCGCACTGAACATGCTTTTTGGCATACCGATTAAGCTCGGTACCATTCTGGTCTTGGTCTTCGTTCTGATTATGCTGTTTACGAACTCCTATCAGAAGCTGGAGAAGGTGATCATGGGTTTTGTATCACTCATCGGACTCTCATTTCTAATTGAACTGTGTCTGGTGAAAGTAGATTGGGGCCAGGCAGTCCCGGGCTGGGTGGTTCCCAGCTTTCCCTCAGGCTCGATCCCGATCATCATGAGCGTCCTGGGTGCGGTAGTTATGCCACATAATCTATTCCTCCACTCGGAGGTCATCCAGAGCCGTCAATGGAATCTGCAGGATGAGTCTGTCATAAAGAAGCAGTTGAAATTCGAATTTCTTGATACGCTCTTTTCCATGATTATTGGCTGGGCCATCAACAGTGCCATGATTCTGGTCGCTGCTGCCACCTTCTTTTCCCAAGGGGCACATGTCAGTGAATTAAGCCAGGCACAGCAGATGCTGAAGCCGTTGCTGGGAAATGGTGCATCCGTTATTTTTGCACTGGCATTATTATTCTCAGGCTTGTCTTCCTCCATCACTGCAGGTATGGCAGGCGGTAGTATCTTCGCCGGTATCTTTAAAGAGCCTTATGATATCAAGGATGATCATACAAAAATCGGTGTTGTCATCACGCTTGTTCTTTCAGCTTTAACCATCTTTTTCATAAAGGACCCCTTTAAAGGACTGGTTTACTCCCAGATGTTTTTGAGTATCCAGCTACCCATCTCCATCTTTTTGCAGATTTACCTGACCTCCTCAAAAAAGGTCATGGGCAAACATGCCAATACAACCTCCAATAGGATCGTATTATGGATTATCGGTCTGATTGTCACGGGATTAAATATCGCCTTGCTGCTGAGTTATCTGTTATAAAGCTTCAACTTTAAAACCTACGGATCGACGGAGTCGGGGCGGCTGCAAAAACATTGCAGCCGCCCCCTTTGGAGAGTTCTATCCTATGGAAAGTGTGAAGAAAAAGCACCTTCACACTATGGAAGAACTGCGAAACTCGCACAGTGGTGCTCGTATCTTGTTCTTTTTTGATTATTGTTTAACTGTATATTATTCAATTCCCAGCGCTTGGTATACCTCCTGAATTGTCTGCATTTCACAGGCTTTCTCAGCAAACTCCCGGGCCTTTTCATAAGTTGTGTTTCGAATAGAATATTTGATATTTGGTATCTCACCCGCTGACATGCTGAATTCGTCCAATCCCAAACCCAATAGCAGCATAAGTGCCTTTTCATCGCTTGCGATTTCACCGCACATACCAACCTTGATCTTATGCTTATGCCCTGCCTGTATCACACGCTTGATACTTCGGATCACAGCAGGATGGAAGGAATTATACAGATTCGAGATCTTCTGATTACCACGGTCCACCGCAAGCAGGTACTGCGTCAAATCATTCGTTCCAATGCTGAAGAAATCAACCTCCTGAGCGAAATCCTCAATCAGCAGAATCGAGGCCGGGGTCTCAATCATCATGCCGACTTCGATATCAAAAGCGAAATCAATCTTTTGCTGTCTTAATTCCTCCTTACACTCCGCGAGTATCTCTTTCGCAGCTCGAAGCTCCTCGAGGGAGATGATCATCGGGAACATAATCCTTACCTTACCATATACTCCTGCTCGCAGGATTGCCCGAAGCTGGGTCTTAAACATATCTCTTAACTCCAGGGAGATACGGATTGCACGCCAGCCAAGGAAGGGATTCTGCTCCTTCTCGAACTCATAATAGGATAATTCCTTATCGCCACCGATATCAAGAGTACGTATCGTCAATTCCATGCCGCAAAGCGTGGCAGCTTCTTTGTATACCTCATATTGCTCTTCTTCGGTGGGAAAATGTTCATTATGCATATATAAGAATTCGCTTCGGAATAGTCCAACCCCATCCATATGATATTCCAGAGCTTTTCTGATATCCTTAACACTACCTACATTCGCGCATAAGCTCACACTCCTGCCATCCAAGGTTTCGGCAGGTAGAAGACTGATCCTCGACAGCTCCTCCTGTCTTTTCTGCTGTTGTGCACGTTTCCCGAGGTATAAATTCAGAGTCTCCTCATCGGGGTTAACGAAAAGTTCTCCGGCTTCCGCATCCATAATAAGAGTATCGTCCTGCCGGATCAGCTCCATTATTCCTTCTACACCCACAAGTGCGGGTAATCCGAGCCCTCTTGCCAGAATAGATACATGACTCGTAATTCCTCCTTCTTGGGTTACAAAACCGAGGATGTGTGTCAGGTCCAGAGAAATCGTATCCGAAGGAGTCAGATCCTGCGCTACCAGGATGACATCCTGTGTGATACCGTCAAAGGGATTGTCCTTCACTCCCTGTAACGCACAGTTCAGGCGGTGACTGATATCCTTGATATCAGCTGCCCGCTCCCGCATGTACTCGTCCTCCATGCTTTCGAATATTAGGAGGAATTCTGCCGCCGCTGCCTCTAGTGCAGCTTCCGCACAAAGCTTTTCTTCCTTTATCCTAGTGGTAACACTTTCAAAGAGGGCAACATCCTTCACCATCTCTAAGTGCGCATCGAATATATTATTTGTCTTCGCTAATTCCGTCAATTGCGCGGCAGCGTACTCCACAGCAGCTTCATAGCGCTCAAGCTGTGCCGGGACATCCTGATCTGTAATCGGTTCAAAGCTCGTCTTAAGCTTCTGCCTTACTACCGGAAATGCCTTCCCGATTACGATCCCTCGGGATGCGGTTCTATCTACATGAATGGCTATCATAGCTTGCCTCCGTTTATTCGCCCAAACCACCGGCAATAGCATCAAGTATCGTCCTTAAATCTTCCTGTTCCGTCTCTCCGGAGCATTCCACCACAATTTCCGTACCACAGCGGATCGCTGCGCTCATCAGAATTAGGATGCTTTTGGGATTGATTCTCTTCTCGCCGACACAGAGCGTGATCTCTGAACTGCATTTAGAACAGATCTTAGCTAATTCACCTGCCGGTCTCGCATGCAGACCTGATGCATTTGTAACAGTTATTTTCTGACTTACCATATCGGTTCCTCCTGTCTCTCTTACACTCCGAAATGTTCAAATAAGATTTTCTCTGCCTCACAGTTCCATAAGCCCTTGTGTCTCTTACAGGATTCCGACAGTCTCTGAAACAGCGGGTCTGCCTTTCCCAATTCCTCAAAGTCTTCCAGTGCTGTTAAAGGCATATCAAAATGCATATAATTCAGCTTCTTGCCTCCCGGAATACCGGGTAAATTCAAGGTTGCTTCTGCAACACTGTCAATTCCGCCAATGTGGGTAACCATAACCGCAGGCTCGATCAAACCCTTCGATGCCAGATCGATCGCTTCTACCAGATCGTCCGTATTACCTCCGGTCGTACCGATAATATGGGTGCTGGTATAATGGACATTATACAGGTTAATATCCGCTTTGAACTGATTATCCGTAGGTCCTGCAAAGAAATTCATGCAGCCGTCAAAAGCCAATAAGGTATCGCCCAACTCAGCGACCTGACGTACGGGTACATAGACAAACACATCGTCATAGCCCTTGCCCTCTGTGATTGCCATCAGTTCTTCAAAGGGATGATCCATGGTTTGTGTATTCACATAGATCAGCTCGACACCCTTTGTGGCTGCTGCTTCTTCGGAAATTACTTCTCTGGCTCTGTTAATTCTGTCATCACTGATATCCGTAACCACCAGTCGCTTCGGTCTATTCGCGATGCAGAGGCCGTAGCTGACAGCTCCGAGACCCATAGGACCGCAGCCGCCCATCACCAGAAGATTACCACCGGCTTTTACACCCATGCTGTGATTATAATTCTGTTTGTTGGTATGATAATTTGCATGATAACCGCCGATGATACAGCTCATCGGTTCTCCGAGGGAGGCTTCAAAATAGCTCTCACCATCATAATTCAGCAGGCATCCCAGCTCCATTACCTCCTGAGGAATGATGCAGTAGGTGCAGGCACCTCCGAAGAACTCGTAGGAATATCCGGGGGAGGCCAGGCTTCCCTTATAGTTCAGCGCCGGCTGTAAAGCGAATTTCTGACCGGGCTTGAACTGATCTGCCCATTTGGTACCCACCTTCACGATATCTCCGGCAAATTCATGTCCGATAATGATCGGATTCGTGTCAATATTCTGAGGAGCACGCTTGTGCTTCTTCCCCTGTTTAACTAATTTATACGTAGACATGCAGATACTGTCACTGACTACCTTGACAAGAATCTCATCGTCCTTGATCTCCGGTAATTCGAACTCTTCTAATCTTAAATCATCTGCACCATACATTCTGACTGCTTTAGTCTTCATAATACTTACTCCATTCCTTTCTTAATCTATCCTTCAAATACAGCAAACAGGAGGATTTCCGAATTTCTGTATATGGCATGGAACATATTCAAATTCATTCCACCACCAACGGCAACACAGGTAAAAGCGTATTGTCTTTCACTCTTCTTTCCTATTTCACTGTTTGTATTGAATTACTGTAAGGTGATGACGGCCACCTTAGAAAGCAGCTCCTCTACGAGCGCTCTCTTCGGAGGTTTTGTCCCCTTTGTGGTCACTGCTCCTGCCGAGGCTGCAAGACCCAGTTTTGCACATTCCTCAAAGGGAAGACCCTGATTTATGCCATAGGCAAGTGCTGCTACCATTGCATCTCCCGCTCCCACGGTAGAATGAGCTTCTACCTTCAGGCCGGGGCATTTTAAGACTTTATTGTCTGTTAGGAACAAGGCTCCCATCTGCCCCAGGGAGACAGCAATCATACCGATGCCCTTGGTCATAAGCTTTTGGCCCATGACAATTAGCTCTTCCTCATCTACCCGGTAATCCTTATGAAAATATTCCTCTAATTCATGACGGTTCGGCTTAATGATATCCGGGGCAGCCTCCAGTGCATGAACAAATAATTCCCCATCTGCATCCACGAACACCCGGGCACCTTTTTCCTTCAGCTTTCTCGTCAGAACCTCGTAAATATCCTTACTTATCCCGTTCGGGATGCTTCCTGCCAATACAAACAAGGTATCCTGATCTGCATAACCAAGCAACTTTTGTGTCAGAGCCTCCTGCTCCTCCGGCGTGATGACCGGCCCCGGCTCATTGAATTCCGTTACGTTGCCGTCGGCTTCCACAACCTTCAGATTCGTTCTGACTTCCTTTCCTGTCTCGACAAAATCCGGTTGTATTCCTAGCTCCTGTAATACCTTTTTAATTAAGCTTCCGCTGCTGCCACCCACAAAACCTGTAGCTATGGTCTCCCCGCCCAGTTCCTTGATGGTCTTGGACACATTGATACCTTTCCCGCCGGCATCCATGATTACATTTTTCACTCGGTTCAAGCCGCCGTGCACCATATGCTCTAAGTCTACCGTTTTGTCGATTGCAGGATTCATCGTCACTGTTATAATCATCTTAACCTCCATCTACGGATCTCTGTTTCCTTTATCGGATATTACATACCGACATTCCTTGGTACTATCATAGTACGTCCTAATTTTTGTGTGGTTCTCCTATTACATCTTATTGTCAAGTGTTACCCTCTTGATTACTTTCTCGATTACTCTCTTGATAACTTTTTAATTATTCTTTTAATTAATCTTTTGACTATTCTTTAGATTATTCTTTAGATTATTCTTTTGATTATTCTTTTAATTAATTTTTGATTACTTTCCCGTAAAAATCGAATAAATCTCGTCCGAGCTGCTCTTCATCATATCCTCTACTGCCGCTTCCGTGGATAATTTATCAGCGATATTTGCCAGAATATCCAGATGTTCATCGCCTTTTCCGGCAATTCCGATTACGATTTTTACATACTCCTCGTTCCACAAGGTTCCCTCAGGAAACAGCATCACGGCAATACCGGAATTCTTAATATTTTTCTTCACAGCTTCTATTCCATGCGGGATGGCTATTCCATTTCCAATATTGGTTGAGAAGGTATTCTCCCTCTGAAGCATGCCATCAATATAACCTTCCTCCACATATCCGCTTTCAACCAACACCCGACCTATTTCCCGGATGACATCCTCTTTTGCCTTTGGTTTACAATTTAATATAATATTTTTCTGATTAAGCAGTTCCATCGTTCTTGCCCTTTCCTTTTCCATCTTTTATGGTAGAGTTTATTATTTTTTCGGAATCATTATTTTATTGGTTCTTTCCTAATACTATCTTTTACGAGTATCCTTCTGATCCTATTATAAACTCACTACCTGCCATAGTTCAAATACTACAATCGTGAGTTTGTCATCAATGAATAGTGCCATATCTAAAGACACCTATACCCGGTCAAGATATTGATTAAAGTATCTCTTTAGCTCCCTGGCTATCATAGCACGGATCGCTTCCTTATCACCGGTAAATATGGTGCTTAAGAATTCATTGTCTTCCACCAGCTTACTGCTTAAGAACCCCATAATACCCGTATTCTCCTCCAGGTGCTCATCCTCCGGAATCAGCATGATGATCACGGCTCGGATTTTCTTGAAGAAGGGATCCTTAAATTCTTCCAGTTCTCTGGTCAGACAGACGGAGAATACAGGGCGTACAACCCCCTTGGTTCGGCTGTGTAGCAATGCAAAGTCATACTCCGGTATGACCTGGGACGCAATTTTCTCTCTCCGCTTAATATCCTCCTGAATCAGAAGGCGTTTATCGTTATAGGATGAAAGACGCTCAGTGATCGCAACCAGCAGCTCGTCAAAGGAGATTTGGCTGCTTACCTTCATGCATTGAAATTCGTTGATGATATATTTTATCTGGGTAACAGTGAAATTCACCTGCTCCAGCTGATTGGCAAAATCATGATCCGCCTTGGTGGTATTCTTTGGTGTCTTGGCATAGACCCGGACCTTCGCATCTATCCTCTCCAGATCATTTTCTAAAAGCAGCGGACTCACACGGATGATGTCCGCATCCACCTCATCTAAATCGATGCTTGAGATCAGAAAATCCATCTTGGTCAGCTGGAGCGGAGTCAGATCCTCTTTCCCGTAGGTGACAAGCTCGGCTCTGTCTTTTAGGAATCGCTTCAGCTTGGAATGCATGAGTCTGGAAATGCCTATCCCGCTTGCACATACAATCCCGATATCAACCCTACGCTTGCTCTCTTTATTATTCTCCAGGCGAACACTGGCGGCACCGAAATGCATCGCCAGAAATCCAATCTCCTCCTCCGGAACCAGAAGACCATAGCGCTCAGTAATCAGTTTTCCTACTTTTCTGCTTTTATCAAAGATCAAAGGATAGGTTTCCTTAATCTGTTGCAGCAATGGATTGGAAATATTCATTCGGTTCTTCAATCTGACAAAGGTGGGCTGCAAATGTGCCAGCAACCCTGCAATAAATTCCTCGTCCTGTTTTAAATCATACGCAATCTCCGCATCGTAGGCGTCAATCATATCATTCATCAATTCCAGAAGTTCCTGCCGTTCACGTTGATTATTTGTCTCTATCTCGTCTTCCTCTATATATTGTAATTTAGAGCCACGGATATGCAATAGGATATAGGCAATCTCTATATCGGGAATGTCGATCTGAAATTCCTCCTCCAGAGAGCTTGCAATATGGACTGCTAAATTATAGTCGTCATTTTTTATCAGTTTTTCCAGTAGTTCTTCGTTCGGTTCGATGATTTCGTTCTGAAGGATACGGTTCACCGCAATCGTGACATGAAAGATCAAGCCGATATAAGAATTCTCCGTTAACCGGGTCAGTCTCCTGTCCCGAATACTCCGAAAACAGAGGATTACCCTGTTCAAAGTATCATTATTGAGCAACGAATAGATATTGGCATCTTCCTTATCCTTCAGGATATCAAGAATATTTCGTTCATTCTCCTCGGTAAAGCTTTTGATCAACTTACTGTCCGTATTTTCATCGATAAATTTACGCACTGCCAGACGGTAATCCTTCTCACTGCCTTCCAGTGCCACACCATACCCCTGCTTCCGTATAATACTCAGATGAAACCGGGTAAACCAACTTTCAATCGCTTCCATATCATTACTTATGGTGGCTTCACTGACATCGAATATATTGGCATAATAATAAAGCTTCTTCGGGGTTCTGTCTCTTAGGATTTCTAAAATCAGGCGTTTCCTCCGGTCCTCTTTATCACCGGAATCCATGATGTCCTCCTCTGCAAGCAAGGCATGCAGCTTCTTCTTATCCTCTTCTGCTCCCTGTAGCCAGATACCGATTCCGGTCTTGGTTTGCAGAGAAACATGATATTGATTTAATGAGGAACCTACGTATTCTAATTCTCTTTGTACCGTTCGTTTACTTACTTTAATCTCATCCGCCAATTTCTTTACTGAAATAACCTGACTCTCCTGCAGTAATATCAGTAGTATCTGACGAAGGCGCGGTGTAAAATTCATAGGTTCACTCTCCTTATCGTAATATGCTTCGTAAAATAATTGCTTTACAAAAATCGATCTATCCTTTGTATGCACGAATAGCGGCAATCCTGCCGCTGTTTCGTGCGTATTATATTCCCACTGTCACACCCTGAAAAAGGAAATTGTGTTGTCAGGCGATTGCTTACTGTTACTTACTTTCCTTTAATTCCTCGACCAGCTGATCATATTCCGGTGCTGCCATGAAATTCGTGATCAGTACCAGTCTTGCATTCGGATTGCTGCGAGCAGCTCTCTCCTTCAAGGAGGTATGTGTTACGATAATCTGTGCCTCTGCCGGAATAGAAGAAACCGGAGAATGCACCACATTGATCTGTCCAAGTCCTGCTTCTGTCAGCTTCTTCTTCAGGATGGTTGCGCCCATTGCGCTGGAACCCATACCTGCATCACATGCAAATACGATGGTCTTCACATTCTTAGCATCAAGCTTAGCTGTAGCTGTGTTAATGCCTTTGGAAGCATTCTTCATTTCTTGAACCTTAGCTTTTGCTGCATTAATATCTTCGTCCTTACCGAAAATCTTTAATAAAGGAATACCAACGATACAAGCAACTGCTGCGGAGATCAATACACTTAAGATGACTGCTATATAGCTTCCTCTATGAGTCATCGCTAAAACTGCAATGATACTGCCGGGAGATGCCGGTGCGATTAAGCCGCCACCAAAAATAACATTTGTTAATACACCGCTTGCTCCGCCTGCAATCGCAGCTAAAATAAGTACCGGATTAGCCAGTATATAAGGGAAGTAGATTTCATGAATACCACCTAAGAAGTGGATTACAATCGCACCGGGTGCGGAGCTTTTAATCATTCCCTTGCCTGCAATCATACAAGCAAGTAAGATACCAAGACCGGGACCGGGATTTGCTTCCAGCAAGAAGAAGATGGATTTTCCGGTTGCTGCAGCCTGTTCCATACCCAGCGGTGTTAAAATACCATGGTTTAATGCGTTATTTAAGAATAATACCTTCGCAGGCTCAATAAAGATACTTGCTAAAGGAAGCAAATGATTATCTACAAAGAAACCAACACAGGTTTCCATGAAGCTGTTTAGTGCTGTCATGATCGGGCTGATTCCCTTCAGACCGATCAGCGCTAAGCAAGCACCGATGATACCAAGGGAGAAGTTATTCACCAGCATCTCAAAACCGGCTTTGATCTTTCCTTCCAATAACCGATCAAACTTCTTAATTATGAAACCGGAGAAAGGTCCGATCAGCATTGCACCCAGGAATTGAGGTACATCAGATCCTACCACAAGACCTGTTGTTGCAATCGCACCAATCACGCCACCTCTGACGCCTGCTACAGCATGACCACCTGTATACGCGATGATCAGCGGAAGCAGGAATTTAACCATAGGACCTACCAATGCAGCAAGACTCTCATTCGGGAAAAACCCGTCCGGAATGAATAACATTGTAATGAAACCCCAGGCAATGAATGCACCGATATTCGGTAACACCATACCACTAAAGAATCTACCAAACGCTTGAATTTTTTCTTTCATATTTACTTTACCCTCTCACTCTAAAGATATTAGTTAATATTGATTTCCGTAGAAATGATTGGCCAATCATCCTCTTAAGATAGTTTCATTATAACGTTTTCGATAGGATCTTTCAATTTGAACAAACTATGTTTTTGTCGCTATTCGATAATGACATGATTAAATAGCCTGTTATTTTAGTCAGTTTATACAGAAAAGCCTTCGATTAACCATCTCCTCTTTTATGAGCTCCACTAGGGTACCGGATAATTATTGCAATCCATTTTGAAAATGACATATAGCTGTCATGTTCCTACTGGTAAACTGAGATCCATAACAGCAGATAGAATAAATTAGTGTACTGACATAATTGATGTTATAATTGTTTATTATGGAAAACGAGAAGAAAATAGCTTTCTATTAGGGAATGCGCAAATAGTCTGCGCAGAAACGGAGGACAAAGAAATGGAACAAGAGATTTTGAAAAAAGCAGGAGAAATTGTAGAAAAGAACACAGGTGCAGATTCCTACTGTACCTTAGCATTAATTGATGCGGACGGATATCCTACCGCATCCACGATCAGTGCTTCTAAAGCAGACGGAATTAATTGGATCACTTTCTGTACAGGGTTTGGAAGTCCTAAAACCAACCGCATCGACCAGCACAAGCAGGCAAGCGTATGCTTTAATGCACCCGATTATAATATCACCCTGGTAGGTGACATCGAAGTAGTGACAGATCCCGAGGTGAAAAAGGAGATGTGGTATTCAGGGCTGTCTAATCACTTTAACGGTCCCGAGGACCCGAACTATTGTGTCCTTCGTTTTACCACAAAACGCTACAACCTCCTAGTGGATTGGGCAGACTTAAGAGGAAGCCTGTAATCATCCCTTATGGGAAGCGAAACTGTGTAACACAGCATAAAAGAGCCGGTTAAAAGGGTAAGTCCCTTCTAACCGGCTGATTTAAATAAAGTGCTGTTATTTCGCTTTGCCTGAGATGATATCGGTATAGCTCGTATAACTTCTGTAACTATCAAAGGCTTCATCTTTTTCGGCATACTCAATGAAGGTTTTATTCAATTCCACTGCCTTTTTCAGATTTTCAAAACATTCTGTTTCTTTATTCTGTTGGGCATATACTTTACTCTTAATAAAATATCCGGTTCCATCCTTTGGTTCTATTTGAATCATCTTATCACAAACAGCAATACATTCCTCATAACTGCCTAGGCCTATCAGTGCATATGCTTTCCACACATAAACACCTGTATATGACGGATTCAGAGAAATCGCCTTATCATAGAGTTCAATCGCCTCCTTGTATTCCCCCTGCATAAAATAACTCTTTCCTTTTCCGAAATAAGCAGGCAGGCTTTCAAGGTCCAATTTTATAGCCTTATCATATTCGACACGGGCTTCCTCATACCGTTCCAATCCGCATAAAGCATCACCCTTTTCCACATACGCAATGGTATAGGCGGGATCCTTTTCAATCGCTTGATTATATGTGATGATTGCTTCCGAAAACTTACCTAAGCCATATAAAGCAGAACCTTTACTGTAGTATACATAGGCCGTATCTCCCAGAGGTAAATTCATCGCCTTTTCATAGTATTCTACTGCTTCCTCAAATCTTCCCAGGTAATAAAGGCAGTCTCCTTTTCCTATATAAGCATCAGTATATTTGGGAACAAGCTTTATACATTCGTTCAGATATATGATTGCTTCTTCATAATTCACTTTGTGATAAAGTGCTTTTCCCATATTGTATTGGTAGTCCGCATCCTTTGAATCCATTTGGATTGCTGTCTGATAATACTTAATCGCATCATCATATTCGCCCAGACTGTAATAGCAATTTCCCAAACCGTTATAAACCAACGGGTCTTCCTTATTCCTTTTTAAGGCCTGTGTATAATATTCGATCGCATCTTTATATTTTTCTGATATATAAGCGTCTCTACCTTTTTGCAGGTAATATAAATAATCACCCTTTGACTCTCCATTAATTCTGGAAAACCCGATTAGAGCCACTTTTCCCTCTTTATCAATATAAAAGTGAATGCGCGAAATATAGCTTCCATCCTCTGTAGTCTCAGGATATTTATAACATAAAACATACTTGATGATCTTGAAATACGGTTTCATATTCTCCGCATTATTATCAAGCATTCTATTGTAAACGATATCCTTTGATAACTTTTCTTTTGATTCCTTTCCGTATTTCTTAGTAACTTCCTTTTCGGTCATGCCGATCAAGATTCCTCTGGAGGTTTTTACTACTGCCTCTTTGCTGGAATCATAATTCTTGTCATAGGTAAACAGGATGATACCCTCACCATAATTATTCAAGCTTTCGAAAAGATTGTAGGTTTCAGTGAGATTATCAAACTTCGCGACAAAATCCTTCTTGTTTAATTTCTCTGCAGCCATAGCCGATTGATACCCTGACGGCAATAGAAATGCTACGATCATTAATGATATAATCAGTTTCTTCATGATGTTGTTTGCTCCCATAGCTTCTCCCATTCTTCTCATAGCATAGTAAAATCTGACTGCTGTCCATTTCATAGTTGGTCAAATTTTCCATAACCAGTTTATCATCGAATGCATGAATAATCAAGAAATATTTTCCAGTTATCCTCCGATATTCGATTGATGCTTTGAAAGAGAACATTACGAAAACTTAGTTATTCCACTATGTCCGGTGCTTCTGCTACAGCATCCGGTATCTGCTCGATGATATCCTGCAGAGAGCTTGCTTTTTGGAGCATTTTCATGGTGTCGGGATGTGGCTTGGCATAGATACCCTTCCAATCATACTCATCATATTCCTTTCTTGGTGGGTAAGCAAGCTGTGGCAAACCAAGAGAAAACTGCGCATTAACTCCGGGCTTATTACCGCGCGCATCCAGCTTGATCCACTGATTGTTCACAAAGACAGCATTGTAACAGTGCACGCAATATCCTAAGGAAGCATCATCAGCAAGCGTCACATGCACAAAGCAGAAGCCTGTCGGTATCTTTTGCGATCTCAATAAAGCGGCCAGAAGATTTGCCTTTGCATGGCAGATACCGGTCCGGTGCTCTAATACCTCAGACGCTTTTGCTGTAATGACGGTTGCCTGGATATCAAAGGAATGAGGGATCTGGTCCCGTACAAATTCATATGCTATTCTGGCTTTCTCAATATCGGAATCGATATTCTCGAAAAGCTGATGTGCCGTCTCCAGAATGATTTCAGATGAGTAGTCCACAAATTCATCTTCTTTTAGAAAAATATTATACATCCAGTCGCCCCCCTATGCGATTCATGATAACGTCTTGTTATATTTATTAGTTTTTATGTATAATATTACATTTGTTATAAAATGTCAACCGCAATATTAATAGTTTCAATTCTCGTAATATTGTTTTCTTCTTTCTTCTCATTGATTTCATTTGATCAATCTCCTCTTCTGATATTTTGAATGTCTTACTATACTCAATTCCCGAGTCTCGCCATTGCTATCAGATTAATACTCATCATGACTTTTAATATAGTTATTTTATAATGAATGGTATTTTTTTCTTGTTACTTAACCAATATATGGCTTATAATATTTCTAATGTATATTTTGAATATTTGGTCTTTTTTTGCAGAACGAAAGCAAAATATGACCAAGCTAGCTTTACCGCTTCTAAAAATGATATAAATCGTGTAGGGGGATAGAATTCATGAAAAAAGTTTGTCGTCTTATGGTTTCAGTAATTTTAGTACTGTTGGTGATTACATCTTCTATTAAAGATATTCATCCGGCATCAGCAAAAACTGCCCCAATTACTTATAAAGACAGTGAGCTCGCCAGAGCCGTATCACTTGGCATAGGTACCTATCAGAAGAATTCAACCATCAATTATAAGACATTTTTCAAAATGCTTGATCAGGTTGTCAGCCTTGCTAATCCAAAAGAGTTAAGCAGCTGGAAGAAGAAATTCCCAAATGCGCGAAAATCATCTCAGAACATGAACCGCGATGAAGGAATGCTAAGTATATTCTTTGCTTCTCGGTCAATGGGCAATACGTATTCAACCTATAATACGATAGCAGGAGATACTGCGATTAAAAAAATTGGCGGTAAGGCATTTAAGGAAATGTCATGGAATTATTCTCTCCTCCCTGGCTGGAATAAAACAGTTACGATAGTCCTGGATACTACCCCAGCGGATCAATGGGACAATTACATGGTGGGTGCATATTACTATTGTATGGGCAGAATCTCGATAACCAGTGATAGTATCCTATTCGACTATGATTCCAAAAGCAATTCCATGAGATTGAATCAACCTCTCACGTATGAGAAAGCACTTCTTGCCGCCGTAAGATTATATGATTCCGGACTAAGTGAAACTGAGCGTATAAAGACAGCAGAAGATACCAAGTTTCTGAAATTAATCGATACCAGACGTAAGGAGATAAGAGACACCACAACAGACATCAAGGTAAACGGAACCTCCTATTTCATCTCTAATACAGGCAATGATGAAAATGATGGATTGACTCCGAATACTGCATGGGCAACAATAGAGAGAGCGAACGAAATTGATACACAGCCCGGAGATGCGATACTTCTTGAGCGAGGTTGCAGCTTCAGAGGGAAATTGAGACTTAGAAATGATATCATATATTCGGCATATGGAATTGGGGAAAAGCCAATTGTAATGGGCTCACCCGAAAGTGGTGCTGACCCTTCCAAGTGGTCTCTGTTACGTGGGACTAAGAATATCTGGGTTTTTTATAAAGAGATTGAAGAGACAGGAGCAATCGTTTTTAATGATGGGGCCAGTTGCGCAAATAGGAAAACTGCTTTTTGGAATGGCGCTAAATATGTTGACGTAATCGATAAGAAAACCCCCATTGATATAAAAAGTCTTAAGAATTTGACCTTCTTTCATGATGTTGAATACAAGGGGTATTCACCAAAAGAGGTCTATGTTCAAATGAACATACCTGGGAAAATATATCTTCGTTGTGATGCAGGAAATCCCGGTAATGTTTATCAATCGATTGAATTTATCAGTAGACCGTACGGCTATCAGGATGTGCCCAGTTCTTTTATACTTCAGGTGGGACAAAATTGTATCATAGATAATATTAATTTTATGTATGGCCAAGAAGGGATCAGTATCAGTGGAAATTCCACTGTACAAAATTGTGAGGTCTCCTGGATTGGAGGTAATGTAACCGGTTATTATGCAGGAACTCTTGGAGCAGACATAACTGCTGTTATTCGTGCGGGTAATGGCATCCTGGTCGCTAAGGGTTCAGATAATTCTGTGACTAATAATTATGTACATCATACCTATGATTATGGAATATCTACAGAAACAGGTGCTTGGTTTAAGGATCCCAAAGACAGATACTCCTATCATACAACATTTAAAGGAAATCTCATTGAAAAATGCTCGGGAGGATTTGGGGTTGGTGACTGGGAAGCTCTCATGGCAAATCGGGATGACAGGATTATCTTTAAGGATATTACAATAGAAGATAACTACTCTATCTATAGCGGTTATGGATGGTCCCATCAAACGCTTGATTATGATTGGGGTTATGCGAGTAATGTGAATAACGGTAATGCTAACCTCCAACTGGCATTTCCACCCAAGGCAGCCCAGAATATCGTCATAAAAAACAATGTATTTTATTTGGGAAAATATACTTTGGTGGAGGCTTGCCATGGAGGAGATGGGTTGAAACAGCTTTATAATGTTACTTTCTCAGGAAATACCTATGTACAGAATCCATTGGGGATACTAATCTATTGGCAAAGTAAAACTGATTATAAATATTCGCAGCCTTTCACCAATAACTTAAATGCGGTTAAGACGATCAAAGACGTTCTCGGAGATAAAAACGGGGTCGTTTGGCAATAACTAAAACATTAAAAATCTTGTTATTATGGCGCCCAACTCTTATCGCTGGACGCCATAATTCTTAAATACGTTACTCAAATACCGGTTCAATATACTCTCTGATCAATTTTATCCGGTCCTTAGCATTCTTCACGAAGAGAGAAGCAATCGAAATTACGATTTCTTTCTCGGGATTCACATAAATCACATTTCCTCCATCGCCCATGGCTGCATAAGCGTGTTCTGCCTCATCGATAATCCACCACAGATAACCGTACGGCAGCTTGCCCCATCTGCTTTGTTCCCTAGTGCTGTCCATAATCCACTCTTCTGATACAATCTGCGTTCCGAGCCACACTCCTCTGTCTAAGTATAATTGACCTAGCTTAGCCATATCCATTGCAGTAAGACTTAGACCCCAGCCTGCTGTATTGACTCCGGTTGGATCAGCGACCCAGCCCTTGACATTCTTCGCTTCGTAAAATGCTAGCTGCTCCTCTTTATTCTGAAAGATAATATTGCCCTCCACAATAATCCCCAAGGGTTCGAATAAGTAATTTGTTGCGAAATCAAGCACAGACTGACCCGTCGATTTCACAAGTATCCCCGAGAAGATATCCGATCCGATTACCGGAGCGTACCTAAATTCGCCTATGCTTCCCTGCCCTCCTAGTAAATCCAGAGAGGCTTTTACCCAGTCATTGCTTGCAAAAAATTCTGTATAGGGTTCCGTTTTATATTTATACGGAGCAGTCATTGTCAGCAGGTCCTTCAGAGTAATCCTTTGTAACGTCTGTTCTCCTCTTTTCACCGTATAGTCCGGAAAAAAATCCAAAACCTTCTGCTCTATATTTTTAATATATCCATGATCTATAGCGATACCGATTAATATAGAAACAATACTTTTTGTTACAGAGAAAATATGAAATGCGTCTGCTGCCGTGCAATTATTATAGTATTTCTCATATACGGCTTTACCCTTTTTCAGTACAACGATACCTCCGATATTGTGATAGCTGCCATGGATTATTTTCTCCATCTGTGTCTTTTTGGTCATCTTAGATACCTCCCTGTCTTAGAAGTCGTGTTGTTTCTTAACTGCTCCGGCGTTCCCTTAGCAATGATAGAACCGCCCAGCTCTCCGCCCTCCGGCCCTAGCTCAATGATATAATCGCAGTTTTTTAGGATCTCAATATTGTGCTCAATGACAATCACGGAATTACCACCGAGCACCAGCTGATCCAGCAGCTTGATCAACAATTCCGTATCATACAGACTCAGTCCTGTGGTAGGCTCATCCAACACATATAAAAGATTACCCCCTCGCCGAGAGCCCAGTTCTTTGGCAAGCTTCACCCTCTGGGCCTCGCCGCCGCTTAAGGAAGAAGTCGGTTGCCCGAGCGTTAAGTATCCCATACCCATCTGCTCCAGGATGCGCAAAGGCTTGACTATATTGCTTTGATCAGCGAAGAAGGAGGCAGCCTCAGCAATGTTCATCTCCAGGACATCAGCAATCGTCTTTCCCCGATACTCCACCATAAGGCTTTCCTCCAAAAAACGTTTGCCATGGCATGTCTTGCACTGCTTGTCGACAGAAAAATCAGCTGTCAGAAAGATTCTTTCATATCCACTGCCACCGCAGTCTGGGCAGGCCCCCTTGGAATGAAAGGAGAAATATCCTGCTGCAAGGTTCCTTCTTTTTGCCTCCGGCTGCTCGGCAAAACGTTCTCTGATTTTGTCCCAGATACCTAAATAAGAGGCAGGTGTGGATCCGGAGCTTCTTCCGATCGGCTCTTGCGATATACTGACATAACCGCTGATCCGTTCCACACCTTCTATCCCCTGTGGTTGATTTAATCTGCTTACATATGCTTTCTTAAATTTGTCAGTGAATACTCTTTCCTGTTTGTCTTCAAATGCTTTGTTATGTTCGTCTGTAAATACTCGCTCTTGTTTACCTGCAAGCCATCTTGCCTGCTTGTATGCGCTGGCAAGACGCTTCATAAGAGTCTCTTCGATCAGAGAGCTTTTACCGCTCCCGGATAATCCGGCAATCCCGACCATCACATGGAGCGGAAATGCAACGGTTAAGTCCTTTAGATAATGGATATCCGCATGCTTTAGGATCAGGCAGTCTTCCATATTCGGTGAAATCGTTCTGCTCTTTCGAACAGGCATCTGACCTTTGTCGGAGAGATACCGGCTAAGTAGTGTATCAGCAAACTCATATCCCTTATAATCTCCCTGATAGACCACTGTTCCGCCTTCACCCCCTGCCTTCGGGCCAATCTCAATGATATGATCTGCCTGACCAATCATCTCTCTGTCATGTTCTACCACAATTACCGTATTGCCCAGATCCCTTAAGCCACGGATTGCTTCAATCATACTTTGCTTCTCTGAGGGATGTAAGCCCGACATTGGTTCATCAAACACATAGATCAGAGAATCAAGACCTGATTCCAGATGAAGATGAAGAAAGATACGTTGCATCTCACCGCCGCTTAAGGAAGCCATCTCCCGATAAAGGGTCAGATGCCCCAGACGAAAGTGGATCAGCTGCTTTAACTTCTGTTTTAAATTCTTAACTACATTCTTACTAAATTGAGATAAATCTTCTAACGGCAATTCTTCCTCCGGTATTCCCTCCAGGAACTCCAGTAGGCTGAATAGGGTCATCTGCCCCAACTCACCGATACGCTTTCCCTGAAACAGGATTTCTCTTGCTGTATCACTAAGCCTTTCTCCATGACAATCCGGGCAGAGAGACTTCACATAGACTGCTTCTACATCCTCCCCCCTCTCGAATGCGTTTCTGAGGATTCGTTCCAGGCAGTAGCTTTGTTTCCCATTGTCATAGGTTCCGTAAACCACCTCCTCCCTTACGTCCTCCGGAAGCTGCCAGAATGGTGTCTTAAAATGCTCACTGTATTTAATCCTAAGAAGACGCAAAAAACCAGAGGTTACGTTAAGGCTCTCGTAAACCTCTGCCAGAGTTGTCATCTTATTTGGGATTAGCTGCTCCAGATCTACATCATAAAAGGAACCTCTGCCCTGGCATTGAATACACATGCCATCGGCAGTGGTATAGAGAAACAAGCTCGGGGAACGCTGTTCCTTCCGCTCCTCCAAGGCTCTTCCATCACTGGCATAGACTAACGCCAGCTGATTTAAAATTCCGGTCTTGCTACCAACGGTAGAACGGGGATTACTCTGTCTGATGATATTCTGACGCACTGCCACTGTAGGTCCGATTCCTTCCATCTTATCGAATCGGTCCTCGTTATCCAGACCGGCCAAAATACCGATCGATCGAAGATACTGGTTCTTCCCTTCTTCAAACAGAATATCAAAAGCCAGACTGGATTTCCCTGAGCCGCTGATTCCTGTGATCACTACTAGCTGACGCTTAGGAATTGTAAGATTAATATTTTTCAGATTGTGAATTCGTGCTCCTTGAATCCTGATTTCTTCCACATGCTCACCTCAAAAAGATTATCAGCATTCAGAAAAGTCAACTTCACAGACTTTTCCAAATCATGTATTCAGAAATGTCAGCTTCGCAGAATTTCTGAATCATGTATTAGAAAGTAATGGGCTCAATTGGAACATAGATATCAACCTCATTGATGTGGTTCTCATCATAATCCGGATTGTTCAGATACACTTCAAAGGGATAAGAGTTTCTTGGAACATAGCCACTACCGGAAAGCCATTCCCGGTACATATAATTCCAGGCATCACCGTACTGCTCCTGTTGAATCCGAAAATGCCCAACCGCATACAGACCCTCCTCCAAAGTCATCACGCCAAGAATTCCGTCTTCTTGAACCCGAAGCTCCTCGGGGATTGTCAGACACAGGCTGGTGCGAAACTGACTCTCCTCTCCGAATTCCGGATTGTCATGATACATCGCCAGCAGCCAGTTTTCATCCTCTACAAGAAGGTTCTGCTTCCCGGCATAAGCCAATAGCTTCTTCAGTAGAAGGGGGTATTCCCGGGCTAAGGTCTCGTAGGTTCCTGTATGCCTCACATAAATCGCCCGCTTTTCCTCAAGATTTTTGATGGTAATCTGCCCGGTTACAGGGAATAGATTGTCTGCCCATTCTTTCTTTGCTGTAAACTTATTGTACTCAGACAACAGAAAAGAATCTTTGCGATTCTTGCTATATTCCTTTCGGTATTCCCGTGGACTAATCCCGTGATAGTTTCTAAAAGCCCTGGAAAATACGGCCGAATCCGTAAACCCCAGTTCATATGCAATATCGGTCATATTCTGATCGGTCCGATGTGCCAGCAAAAACAGAGCATTTTCCATACGGATTCGGTTCACATAATGTGCCAACGGTTCATGCAAAATGCTCTGAAAGATTCGGCTGAAATGATATTTGGAGAAGCCGGCAGCACGAGAAAGCTCCTCAAGTGTCAGTGACTCTCCCAGATGCTGCTCGATGTAATCCTGTACTTTATGAATTCTTCTTATGTACTCTTCCTTGCATTCCAGCTCTGACATCTGCGTCTCCCCTATCCCCTGCTTCTTTTACATCTTTCATAGTACTTTTAAATACGACTGAAGCTCATTCATTTCGAGGACAATAACTTATGACAAATCTACTTTATCGCTCCAGAATAAAATGAGCCACCTTGACATTTCCGTCCATCTCGGTTCCGTCTATTCTAAACCCGCATTTCTTCGTATAAAAAGCAACATTCTCCTCTTTATCCACAGGGGTAACTAGGGTGATTCTTTTCCAGTCCTCATAATAGTCCAGCATAAACTTCACAGCCTGAGTCCCAATCCCTTTCCCCTGATATTCCGGTATGACACATAAGCATCCGAGATAATACTCACCGTTTCCTTGTGCTCCAACCGAAATCGCTCCGATTGGCTGATTCTCACAATAAATAATCTGCTTTGGAAATTTCTCTATGGATTCCTCCATGCTTTCCCTGCTCCTGCCATAGGCGGGGCATTCTCCGTATTTTATATAATCCTCATAAAACGATGCATTATATAGTTCGATCAATAAGTCAGCATCCGCCTTCTCTGCTTTTACATAATTCAGTTCCATGCTATCTCCTCTACCGTCTGATGATTATAATTAGCTCTGGGAAATAATTCGAATAGAAGACCCAGTCAGCTTCTATTTTTAAGCTTATTTTTGTTCATTCGTTTGGCCGGAGTGATATATTTTGATATTGTTTGGCGGGAAGTCTGAAAGTGTGAAGCTATATCCTGAATACTAATCCCTTGCACAAACATATCCTCTATAGCAACGATATCCTTATCCGTAAAACGGGATTTACGTCCTGCGTTTCTTAAATTAACCGATGGTTTGTTTTGAAACATCTGCTCATATTTCTGTGCCTTCAAAGCGATTTTTCGCAGCTCCTCTTCGTTATCTGTATGAAATATCTCCATTAATAAATTCCTCATTTTTGGATTACCTTCTAATGTTTTATTTTTCATACTATCCATAACTTCACCACCTTATACATGTCAAATAATTAATTTCTTTACATTTAATATAACAAAGGGCTGTGCAAGTGTCAACTAATTAATTAATTTACATTCAAGATGGTCAAAGAATAACTACACACGAGAGAAGGAGCTGTTGTAAAACACTCCCGAAAGAATAGAGTAAGAATACAGGCATCCTATCATGCACTGTATCCTTACTCTGTTTCATTTAAGAGTATTTTGCTGCAGCCTTTTTCTCTTCCAAATCTACAATTGTAAAAATCTCATCTTCAATTACCATAATCTAAAACCTTGAGTTCTCATAATTATATGGTTTGCTCGACCCAACCACAACATCTTCAATCTTCTCGATCATTAACCAATCATCCATATTACCCTGATGTTCAAAGTCAAGTGCCGGTTCTATTGCTGTCACATCCTTAAATTCTACCAGACATAAGAATTTCTTGTGCCATCGAATTTTCTGTTTCTCGGTTAGATTGAGTTTATCCTGATGTTCAGCAAGAACCTTAATGATCTCATCCTCTGATAGCTTCACATAGTTTTTTACCGATTTCACGATTGCTTTTGCAGAAATCTTCGCCGTCCCTTGCTCCATAAAGTACAGCATTTCTCCTTCAAACACTCTGCTGTGGGGTATCTTTCGTCCACTCGCACCCCGTACAATCATAGTTTTAGTCCCTAGCTTGATACGATCCAATACTCTTTCACCGGCTTTACCGGCATTATCACAATATACTAAATGTACCATTCCAATCACCTCATCGTCTTTTTGACCACCGGAATCCAAACTTCAAAGATTGCATCTTCCGGATTTGGGCTAATATAGACTTCAATGTCCGGAGCAGTTCCATATTCATAGCCTGAGGTTGGAAGCCACTCTGTCACAATTCTTCTCTCCAGCTCCTGGATGGCCAGGTTTGTTCCCCTCCCGCTAAAAATCGCCCAGGTACTTTCAGGCACCATAAATTCGTCTAATTCATTTTCTGCCGGCTGATTGCTTGCCACGGCTATCATATATTTCCAATCAGCCTCTTCATAACAAGCGCTGACTCCCAGCAACCCTTTTGGTTCCCCATCCATGATGGTTGCCAACTTCCCTATGGTACCATTCTGGGTGGCTTGTCCCCACATCGCAGGAACCACTTCAAAGTTCTTCTCAATTTCCTTCTCTAGCGGAGCTGAGACTCCAACAATTCTAAAAGCCTCTTTTTTTTCGATACGATATTCCATAGCACTATCTCCTTTGATTGATATTTTGAAGCTAATCGGAGGATAGGCTTTCAAACTATGTCCTCTTCCTCTCACTTCAGAAGGGGCAATCCCATGGATTCGTTGAAATGCTCGATTAAATGCCGTAGGTGAATCATAACCATATTTCAAAGAGACATCGATTACTTTGTTATTTTCGTCCTGCAGATCTACCGCAGCTCTGGATAATTTTCTTCGCCTGATATATTCCGACAGCGGAATATCTGCCATATATGCAAAAATTCTTTGAAAATGATAGGATGAACATAGCGCGATTTTGGATATTTCATCATAATCAATTTCTTCAGTCAGGTTCTCTTCAATATAGTCGATTACACTGTTTAGCCTTTCTATCCACTCCATCTCTTAACTCCTTACTCAATTATATTTTGTAATGCGGAAGGTTATCCTCTCTTTTACATGTCAAAAAAAGCGAGCTTGCTTATTCCTATAGGGTGTTGCTATGTAAGTACCCAGCATAGCGAAGGTGCTTCGAATTTACATGAAGATTTATAGGTACGGCGGTACTAAATCAGCATAAGAATTTGGCACTTTATACAATTGTATATTAATTAAAAATATTCCGCAATACCTCGTTGTAAGGCTCTCTTTACTATATACAGAAAAGTTAGCTTCCCAAACTTTTCTGTATCATGTATTCAGCAAAGTTAACTTCGCAAACTTTTCTGTCCCTGTATAGAAAAAGATGTGTCTCAATCCTATCATAAAAGTCAGAATTGAACACATCTTTCTTATTTGCTATGTCAGGGCACTAAATGTTCCTGCACGAATTATAGCTGTACAAATTCTTTGGGAGTAAAATTCTTATCCATGCTCCAGGGAAATGCAGTACCGTTCTTCATCCTAAAAACTGCAATGTCCTCATAGAAATTCTGAAAAGCTCCGTTTTCCTTCCAGGCTTTTAAGAATCCCCTGGATGGATGCTCTACGATTTCATCCTTTAGATTATTATCATCAATCAACTCCAACTCACCACTGATCCTGATCTGTGTCCCACTGCAGCTAAAGCAAAGCTCTACCTTATGATTGCTGCACATCTGCTTATAAACATCCTTTTTTACCGCAGTGTGAAACAGGATTCCTTCCTCATCAGCCCGATACAAAAGCATTGCACGAACCCTGGGCTGGTCTCCCTCCACTGTAGCCAGATAAAATGCAGGATTTTTGGTGATCGCTTCAAAGATTTCATTTTTCGTCATAGAATATTCCTCCCGATATTTAAATAATAAATGCTATTCTATGATAAAGAGAAGCTTTATTCTATGGCTAATGATGTATAAAACATGGCATAGTGCGCAAAAGAAAAATAATCCGGTTATTTCGTCTTAAGCTTGCTCCGCTCTGCCTCCCGATATTCTTTCGCTGTGACACCAACCCATTGCTTAAAGGCTCTACGAAACACACTTGGCTCTGAAAATCCAAGCAGATATGTAATCTCTTCTATGGAGTAATCAGCACGAAGGTACTTTTTAGCCAGCTGTTCGCGTGTTTGTCGTAATAATATATTAAATTCTGCTCCCTCCTGACGCAGATTGGCTTGCAGTGTTCTGCCACTGATAGCTAACTCCTGCGCAATCCTTGTTACTGTCAGGTTCTCTGAAGCAATATAGGATAGGATCAGCTTTTTGGTCCTGTAGGTAAAACTATTCTTGGCTTCTACTTCCTCCAGAAATTCCTGCGCATAATTCTCAAAATACTTTAAAAGCTTCTCATTCGGAAGAAGGGTCGGAGTACTCGCCACCCGAACATCCAGGATCATATAATTTCCACTCTGACCAAACCGAACCTCTCTGCCAAAGACCTGTCTATATTCCTCCGCAAGCTCCGGCCGAAAGGATGTGAAAGCCACTTCGATCGGGGTAAGCTGCTTACCGCTTAGATTTCGGGCTAATGATATCAGACTTGAGAAATATCCCTCATAACAGTGCTTAGATATTTGGGGAGCATCGATCGGTTCTGTCAATTGTATCCTGACAACATCTTTCTCAACAGAGATATTCCCCTTGATCAGGTTGCCTATCACATCGGAATACCTGGTGAACATAGTAAAAGCATCCAGAACTGTTCTGCAATTCATCATCATATATCCGAGAATGGACCAATTGCCAGTCTCCGTAAATTGTCCCATATGCAGGCCGAAGCAAGGATCCTTTAATATTTTTGCTGCTGTTTCCTCTATCATCACATATTTCTCAACAGGAATTCGATGATCCGGATCACCCAATATACTTAGCTCCAGCTCTACGGATCTCATAAATTCATCTGGGTCTACATTTTTACTCTTGAGATATTTAAGGATTTGCGATATAACACCGACAGATACTGTATACTTATGCTCTTTAATAGGCTTTCTGCTCATATCGTGATATTCCTTTCGCTTATTTTGTCTGTAGCTTTCCCTATCCATAATAGCATAATTTATGATATAAGAGTATAGTTTGAAATCAAAACTCGCTTTTGACTTAATGCTCCCAACCTCTATTATAAATTCTTTTCACCGAATTTCCTCATAGCAAAACATAAGAAAGCAATGGAATAAACAGCGATATATACCAACATCCAGTTGCTCGGAAGCGTACCCGGCGTTAACACGGCTCCGGGCATAATGGGATTGGATAAGCCCGCACCACCGAAGAGCACCCATACAATTTTCCGATAAATCGCATCAAAAGGAGAGAGTAGACTTGTTGCAATGCCCCATTGGTAAAGTATGTTGTTATTTAATAGAATTCCGGCCTGTTCCATCACGCCGCTGAGAAGACTTAAAATGTAGATAAAGATAGCGAATATTCCACTATTCATGGTTTTAAAGGAAACACTTCCATACATACCCAGAGAAAGAAGGGCAATCGGCAGCAGTATAAATAGAAGCAATCCGTATAGTACCCTATCGTAACCAATACTTTGTAGTGAAGAAGCGTTAAAAAATATTGAAATAAGGAAAACAGATAAATACAGGAAAGAAGCATAAATCGTTATCATGATCACAAGCCCAAGATATTTTCCGAGGACATATTGATATCTTTTGATTGGCCTTGAGAGAATAGCGTATAATATATCACCTTCAATCTCGGTAGATATAATTCCCACTGAGGCCATAATGGTCATAAATATTGTAATTAAATATGAAAAATAGATACCAAGGGCGGATATATAAACCGATGACTTCATGATAAAGGTTCCGTTTTGCAGTGCGTTTCGGGATAGTACGGATATAATACCATATATTACAAGATAGAGGATTGTACCCGCTGCGATTAATATCACAATCTTTTTGCGTGTCACTTCCTTTAGCGTTATCTTTGTTATTTGAAGCATGTCAGTCACCCTCTTCCATCAGCTGGACAAAAAGATCCTCCAGACTATCATGCTGATGTGATAATCCAAAGAGTTGCCCGCCGTATTGTATCATTATGGAGGCCGCTTCGCTGATATCCTCCCGCTTGCTTACGTTCATATAGATATGATTTCCCTTACATTCTATATTGGACCCAATTTTTGATAGAGCAGTTATCATAGCTTCATTCCTATTCTCAACCACCGCATCCATATTCAACTGATGATCCAGAATATCCTCCAGCCTACCCTGCTTCACGATGACACCCTTATTGATGATCGCAATACTATCACAGACCAATTCCACTTCACTGAGCAGGTGACTATTAAGCAGGATCGAGGTTCCGCGACTTCTCAGCTCCAGCATAATCTCTCTGATCTCCTTCCGTCCGACAGGATCGAGGGCAGAGGTAGGTTCATCCAGGAAGAGAAGCTGAGGCTCGGAGAGCAAGGCACAGGCAATCCCTATTCTTTGCTGCATCCCGTTACTATACGTCCCAACTTTATATTTCTCGCTGCCTTTCAGCTTTACCATTTCAAGTACTTCATCGATACGCTTAGGCACTTCACCTTTCTCCAGTCTGCATAAAGCAGCATGAAAAGAAAGGAGCTCCCTCCCTGTCATCCATTCCTGATACTTATATTTTTCGGGGAGATAACCGGTGCGAGCTCTTGAAGAGATATCACCGATCGGCTTTCCCAGCAATCTGGCACTTCCTGAATCAGGGAAAATAAGTCCGTTCAGGATTTTGATAACTGTGCTTTTCCCTGCGCCATTTGGCCCGAGAAGGCCATAGATCTCGCCTTCTCGGACACCAATGCTGACATCCCTGCAACCCAGCTTGCTCCCATAAAACTTTGTTAGCATTTCTGTCTCAATTACCATAGTAATCTCCATTCCTACGAACACCTGCAAATTAGGGCATAAGCACAAATTTACCGTGTCAAAAATTCTTCTGATCGCTAGCATAGATCTGGCTATTGCATTGATCTGGCTATCTTAAGGATTTCCTCACTGCTCGCATAACCTTCTACAGTGCGGATCATCCCTTGATCACTCCAAACCACAGCCGAATATGTCTTGCCTGCTTCATTTGTTTTTGAACCGGTATAACCTTTCCGTCCGTTAATATCAACTTCCTTTGTTTCGATTCCTGTGACGGGGATATAGATTGTATTCTTCCAATCCTTGATCGCTCCAAGCTGCCTTTGAAGCTCCTCCGGGATGATCGGCAGATTAATTAAGGACTGATATACCTCCTCCGCATCCACACCCTCCGGTACCACCAATTCAGGGGTTGTTGTCTGGTTAATATAAATACTCTCTCCGTTTACTTTATACTTCATTGAAATTCTGTGTGAGATATTCAGTGCAAAGGTCTTCTGATCGATTTCCTTCGGAAGCAGCTTCTCTGATCCGTAGGTTCTCAGTATCTCGTTCACGTAGTCTACATTCAGGGTAAAATTCATTACCTGAGGATCCACTTTGGTAATCTCAAGATTTGCGGAGACTGCAGTCACGGGCTGCAATACGGGAACTCCCATAAACTCCTCTGCTTCTGAAATTGTGGCAGGCTGTTTAGCACCTCCCAATTTCTCAAGCTTACCGAATTTCTTTAAGTCAATATATGAATCATTCTTACTTAATTCCTCCTGTATCTCCTGAATGTCGGTGGCTGATAAGTTGATTCCACTGATGTTTTCCATTCTGAAGATGGATAGAAAATTAGTGACTGCTGCGCTGACCGGCAAGACATTGACACAAACGACTGCTAACAGTGCAATACAAAAGCCTGCTGCCATCTTTCTGTACTTATATAAATACGTCATAAGGTACTCTCCCTTTCTTTCATTTTTCTCATTTCCAGCTTCGATGGAAGCATAGTCGTACCCGGGATATTTGCCCTTCCCTGCTTTGGACTTAGCGGGGGAATCATTTTTAGAAACATACTGCCTGTACCGGAGCATCAAATCCTTCGTAAAATCATCCGTTTCCTTCATTTTCTTATACACAGCGGCACAATACTCGCAGTTTAGCAAATGTCGTTCAATATCGTATTTTTCTTCTATATCAACTTCGTTATCGATATAGCTTTGTAATAATCCTTCCTCCGGACAATTCATCTCAGGCTCGCCTCCTTCATATAAATTTTCTTCAGTTTATCCTGTGCCCTCGACATCAACTTACCAACGGAATTGACATCAACTCCGGCTGCCTCCGCTATCTCACTGTACTTATAACCGGAATACTTGAGCAATAAGCAAAGTCTGTCCCGTGGCTTCAAGCAGTTTAGTGCTTTTCGGATTTGCCTGATCTCCAAATCCCTGATGGCTGCATCCTCTATGGAGATCACATTGCTCATCTCATGTTCGGCCAGTATGGGGATCTTCGAGCGCTTCACCTTATCTCCTCTCATATAATTATACGAAAGGTTCGTAGCGATTGTATTTAACCATGCTCCTATGTTGGTATGGGATGGTGGTAAATTGTGTAGCTTAATAAAGGTTTCCTGAGCAATGTCCTCTGCCACCTGCATATTTCCGGTTAAATAAGCAGCATGTTTTAATATTACCGGATAATATTTTTCATAATAGCTATCGAAATTCTCCGGCATTTGTTTCTGTGATTTTCTATATTCAACCGTGTAGCAGCACTCCCTTCCTATCGCTTTCCTCTATGCTCTGGCACCGGTGCTATCCGCATGCTTTATTACTTTGTCGACATATCTATAACACTGTAGGGATTAGTTTTGTGGCAATATATTTTTTCTTATATTTAAACTTAATATGATTTTCCACTAATTCATAATTTCTGATACCATAATATCATATTGGAATAAAATGAAAAACAAATATAAAATAATGCATTTTCAAATCAAACTCGTAGTGGTAAAATTATGCAATGATCATCAGAAATTCAAAAAAGGGGGAATTGAATTGAGATACAGAGTATTAGGGAAAACAGGACTACAGGTTAGTGAAATAGGATTGGGCGGAGAATGGCTGGAGGGACAGGATGCCTCTGCTGTAAAAGAAGTGGTAGAACGAAGCAGGGAATATGGAATTAATATTCTAGATTGCTGGATGTCTGAACCTAATGTAAGGTCTAATATCGGTAAAGCGATTGCCGGTCAAAGAGAACAATGGATCATCCAGGGACATATCGGATCAACCTGGCAGAACGGTCAGTATGAGCGGACCCGTGAAATGGATAAAGTGAAGGAAGCCTTTGAGGACTTTCTGACACGTATGCAGACAGATTACATTGACCTGGGTATGATTCATTTTGTGGATCAGGAGACAGAGTTTCATCAGATTATCAATGGTGAATTTATGGAATATGTTCGAGGATTAAAGCAAAAAGGTATCATCCGCCATATTGGACTTAGTACACATAATCCTTATGTTGCCAAACTTGCGGCACTCTCCGGTGAGATTGAGATGATTCTATTCAGCCTTAATCCGGCCTTTGATCTGCTTCCCGGCAGCGAAGACTTAAATGATCTTTTTAAAGATCATTACGATGATACACTTAGCGGGATCGCTCCGGAACGGGATGAACTGTACAAGATTTGCGAGAGAGAAAATGTCGGCATCACAGTAATGAAGGGCTATGCCGGTGGAAGGCTGTTCAATGCAGAGCAATCACCCTTCGGTGTCGCTCTAACACCTGTTCAATGCCTTCATTATGCGTTAACACGACCGGCAGTGGCTTCTGTAATGGTAGGCTGTAGAACACCGGAGCATGTAGATGCTGCTATAGCCTATGAAGAGGCTGATGATGAGCAAAAGGATTATGCAACTGTGCTGGCCAATGCACCTCATCACTCCTACTTTGGACAATGTACCTATTGCGGACATTGTGCACCCTGCCCATCCTTTATCGATATCGCAATGGTGAATAAGCTTTATGATCTGGCAATGCTTCAGGATACTGTTCCGGCTACCGTTCGGGCACATTATTCCTCACTTCCGGCAAATGCTTCAGATTGTATCAGCTGTGCTGCCTGCGAAGAGCGTTGTCCCTTTGGAGTAAAAGTTGTGGATCAGATGCAGAAGACAGTACAGATTTTTAAATAGGTAGCTGAATTACTATTCACCGTCACTGAGTTAGCAAAGAATAGGCCCATGTCGTTTTGGCATGGGCCTGAGTTATTGTTCTTCATGGACTATTGTTGATGTGATTTGATCAATACTGTAATTAGATACACTCCCAATCCATAAAATGGTGTCAATATACAAACCGCAAGATTGGGACCTATGGTACTTATATTATCCAGTTTTGATAATATAATAATCACCCCATATAGTGAAATAAACAAGCTTGATGGCATCACTATTTTCTGTAACACATTGATTATTTCTTTTCCGGACTTTTTCCCTGACAATAATACTCCCGCACCACAAAACAAAAATAAAAGTAGTAAAGACGGAATATCAAAGTAATATGCTATTGTTGCATTACCTGCTCCATTTGTAGAGATTGCCAGGAAAGCAACCGCAACTATAAACATAACAACACCAATTAAGTACTGTACTTTATTACCTTTTTTCGTTATTTCGTTTTCTTTCATAAGAGCCATAATGTTTTCCTCCGCTTTCAAAGAATAACCCTCATCTGACAGATTTTCTCCAGATAAAAGTTCATTTACATTAATGTTAAGAGCATCACACAGTGGCTTTAGTCTTGTAATATCAGGCAGTCCGTTCCCACACTCCCATTTAGATATCGTTTTATCCGTGACATCGATCCTCTCTGCCAATTCTTTTTGTGTCATGCTCAAAGATTTACGTGTCTGCGAAATAAAACTTCCTACTTTAACCTGATCCATCGTATTTTGCTCCCTTTCTACTAAAAGCTGCATGCATCTTATAAACGAATCATATCGAATCAAAGGGTAGAATTCAATCCTTAATTAGTAGAATTGAACTCTACCCCTTTAAACCCGAAATTTTTGATACGGATTGAAGCTGATTTGTACTTAATTTATATCCTCATTGTTTTAATTCTGTTTTAACTTATATTAGTAGCTTCATACACTGAAAGCCTGTATGTAAACACTAAACTCTAAAGGTTGATCCACTTTAACAAGATATTCCGGATGAATGGGTGCGCCCCAGGAATCATCCCCGGCTATACCGCTTTTTGCCATAGCTACATTGACAACTGTCTTGGTAACAGGAGGAAGCTCATGAATATGAGCCGCATTCTCTATTTCATGAGAGCTGTAGGGCAACACAGAGCATTCAAAGGGAACCTCTGAAAACACTTTGATACCGGTGCCGTCTGCATTGATAATCTCAATCCAGCGAATATCAGTCCGGTTCCCGGTTTCCTGCGGACTCAGATAGGGTTCAGGCATTTCAGCTACCTTCCGGGTGTATATTCCCAACCGACCTCCGGATTTTCTATCGACATAGGTTTCCTCCGGGCCACGGCCGTAATAGCGGACTGTGTCGAATTCAGGCAACAAGCTAAAGGAAAAGCCAAACTGGGGAACCGATGCGACTTCTTCCAACGAATCCATCTTCATGGTTAAGCGGAACAAATCGTTGCCCAGAAATTGGTACCGGATATTACACCCCTTTCCATCCAGGATCGGAAAGGCATATTCCGTCGTGACAACTGCTTCTTTCTCATCTATGGTCATGCTTTTAGCAAATGAGTAGAGAGAAACGGCTTTCCATACCGCCCAGGTAAAGGAGGAAAGATTTCCTTTGTCATTATCTGTAGGAGCTCTCCAAAAGTCCGGCTTTATGGACTCTTTCATGATTTCTTTTCTATTGATATTCAAGGAGTTTAGTGTATTTGCAGCTTTCCAGAACATTGTTTTCAGATGCTGTGTCTGAACAGACAGGTTCACATCCCCATCCGTAATATTTACGACTGTTTCTTCTACTTTCAGGGATGGCGCTTTTAAAATCCCCTGTCCAAAGGCAATCTCATACCCTTTCTCTGCCCATGGCTGGGCTTCCTTTAATACAAAGGCTACCTCCAGTAAATATTCTTCCTTGTCTGTGCCGACTTCGACGGGCAGTGGAATATAGGCCTCACTCAGAGGTGGAATATCTACCGTAAGGCTTCCATTCTGTATCTCCAGACCGTTCCTTAGCACTTTGAACTGCAACATAAACTCCTTTGCATTCGTAAACAAGAACTTGTTCTTTACAAGTGCGCCTGTTTTATCACAGTAAATTTGCAGGTTCTGATATACAGATTTCACCTCCTGCATCTTAGCGCTTACCCTCCTGTCGGCAAATAACAGCCCGTCTCCACAGAAATAGCTGTCATTGGGACGATCTCCAAAATCACCGCCGGAGGCAAGAAAAGTCACCCCATGAGAATCAGTAGTCTCAATTGCCTGATCGATAAAATCCCAGATAAATCCGCCCTGATACATCGGATAGGCATCTTCTATATCCATATATTTTTTAATTCCGCCGATGGAGTTCCCCATAGCGTGTGCATACTCACAGGAAATAAAAGGTTTCTCCGGGAGGCTTTCCAGATATTCAATAATTTCCTGCGGTTTTGAGTACATTCTGCTTTCCACATCACTGGTGTTATTGTACCTTCTGTCATGAAAAATCCCTTCGTAATGAACCAACCGCAGTTTATCCCGGTTTTTAAAATACTGTGAAAGCTCGTGCAGGATATGGCCACCAGCCGATTCGTTGCCCACAGACCACATCAAAATTGACGGATGATTCTTATCTCTTTCCAGCATAGACCTGCCTCTGTCCAAAACAGCACCACGCCATTCCTCATGATCGTTCGGAACAGTATGCTCCGTGATCTTCACCTTTCCCATAATCATCCATGAGCCGTGGGTTTCAAGGTTTGTTTCATCTATCATATAGATCCCGTACCGGTCACATAACTCATAGAAATAGGATTGGTTTGGGTAATGAGAGGTCCTCACCGCATTGATATTATTTTTCTTCATAATTAAAACATCATGAAGCATATCCTCCTTAGAAATTACCCGGCCGGTCTTACAGTTAAACTCATGCCGGTTTACCCCGTGAAAGACAATCCGCTTCTTATTAAGATGCAGAACACCATTGATTAGTTCAAATAGTCTGAAGCCTATATAGCTTTCGCCCCGTTCCGGGACAGCTCCTGTCGAGGTAATCACTTTATATTCCAGTTTGTATCGATACGGAAACTCTGCACTCCAAAGCTCCACCTGCTCTATGGTCCTGCTAAAAGAAACCCTCTGCGCAGCCGGTGCTTCAAAAGATGCTACAGTCTTCCCCTCAGTATCCAGTACAGACATCTGCACCACTGCTCCTGTAAAATCCTGTCCCTCAAGCTGAAGGTCAACTTCTAATTGACCCTCTCTCAAATCTGCACTGACCTTTGGTCTGGCATCGATGTCCACTATATGGATCTCAGGGATTCCATATAAGGCTACCTCTCTAAAAATCCCTGAGAACCTCCAGAAATCCTGATCCTCCAGCCAGCTGCCGCTGCAAAATCTTACAACAGCTACACACAGTCGGTTTTCCCCTTGCTTCAGATAGTCTGTTACATCATATTCCGAGGGAGTAAAGGTATCTTCACCATAACCTACAAACCGCCCGTTCAGCCATAGAAACATAGCACTCTCTACACCTTCAAAGCGCAAAATCACCTTCTTACCAACAAAATTGTCCGGCAGGTGAAAAAGTCTTACATAGGAACCCACAGGATTAAATTCTATTGGAATCTGAGGTGGAACCAGCTTCTCATGGCCATCCCACGGGTACATTGTATTCGTGTATTGGGGAATACCATAGCCCTGTAGCTGAATATGGGAAGGGACTTCAATTCTATCCCAGTCCTTATCACAAAGTTCCTCCTGCCAGAAATTCCAGTTTGTTTTTTGCACATTCTCAGCATATTTGAACTTCCAGCTTCCATTCAAACTGAGTTTCAGTTCCTCGTGATCTGAGAAGAAAGAATGATCTGAATGGGCAGAAATACGATTTACTTGAAAAATCTCCGGATTAGTAAGCCAGCCTAAGCTGTATTGCGTCACTTTACTCATAACATCTACTCCAATCTATTGTCATCCCTTTACAGACCCAAGCATTCCTTGTACGAACTGTTTTTGGAATGCAAAGAATATAATTACAATTGGCAGCGTGGATATTACAATAGCTGTCATAATTACGCCATATTGAGGTACGTATGCCGAAGACAGATAGGAAATCAACAGTGTCGTTGTCTTCTTGTCATTTGTCTGTAAAACGATAAGAGGCCACATATAGGAGTTCCAGCTTGTCATAAAAGCATAAATTGCCGCTGCGAAAAATGTACTTTTCATAGACGGTACAAAAATCCTGAAAAATGTCCGGAACTCTCCTGCGCCGTCTACCCTGGCAGCCTGAATAATCTCGTAGGGATAGGATAAAAAGCTTTGTCTGAAGAAGAATATAATAAATACCGTTGTCACACTCGTAATGATCAGTGCAAAGTGTGTATTCAATAACTTAAACGTAACAATGATCTGGAATAAAGGAATCATCAATGCTGCAAAAGGAACCATCATAGTCAGCATTGTTAACGCATATAGCTTTTGGGCGATTCTTGATTTGTACATAACAAACCCATACGCTGCCATGGAGCAGATCAAAAGGCATAACACCACTGTAAGACCCGTAACTTTAATTGAGTTTAGTAACACATTCGCCATGTTATATTCTTTAAACAGTGTAGTAATATTGGATAGAAACATCGTTCCGAATGTCATCTTTCCTTTCACAATATCAACCGCGCTGTTGGTCATTCCGGTAATCATCCAGTAAAAAGGAAAAATGGAAAAGAAGGAGGCTACCACCAAAATTAGATATATCATTATTCTTGGGATACTTATTTTGACCTTCATGATCATGCCCTCCTTTTCTGAAGCTTTTGTTGTCTATTCAGTCGTCTTGCTTCTTTTTCTTCATCAGTGGATCCCAAGCGGAACTGCACCAGGGTTAAAATACCAATCAGAAGAACGATCACATAGGCAACGGTTGCACCATATCCGAAGTTTGGTACATATTTAAAGCATATATTATAAATATAAACACTCAATGTCAAAAGTGAATTACCGGGGCCAATCGTTGCAGCCGTAGTACCGCCCTGAGATAGATTCATAGGTTCGTCAAACAATTGCAGTGTTCCAATGGTTGACATAATCGTTGTAAATAAAATCATCGGTTTCAGCAAAGGAAGTGTAATCTTAAAAAAGCTTTTTATCTTTGATGCTCCATCAATTGAAGCAGATTCATAGATATCCTCTGATATATTTTGCATTCCTGACAGATAGAAAACCATATTGTATCCTGTCCAACGCCAAACCATAGCGACAATCAAAACCGCCTTGGCTGTAATAGGATTCGCCATCCATTCAACGGGCTGAGATATCAGATGAAGCTGCATCAGAGTGCTGTTCAAGAGACCTGTATAGGAGAACAGCATTTTAAATAAAATCGTATAGGCGATCAATGAAGTTACCGCCGGTAAGAAGAGCGCCGTTCGGAAAAATCCGCGAAATTTGATGCTCTTGTCATTCAGGATCGTTGCCAGGATCAATGCTATGAAAAGCATGATCGGAACTTGAATCAATAAGATTACAAATGTATTTTTTAATGCTGTCCAAAACAATGGATCCGCTAAAATCTTCTTATAATTATTAAACCATACAAATTTTGTTGCACCTAGTTTCGTTGACGTCAAAGATAAATAGAACGAATATAAAACCGGGTAAAACATAAACAAAGCGAGCAGAAGCATTGCTGCGGCGATGAATATTAATGCATATCTCTGTCTTTTTCTTTCCATTTGATACCCCCGATTAAAAAAACGGGGCGAGTATTCGCCCCGCTTTTGGCAATATGATTACTGGATTTGACTCTTTAATTGAGCTTCAGCAGCTTTCAAAGCTTCGTCAACAGTCATAGAACCGGAGATATAAGCTTCGAAGTTGGACATAATTGCGGAATCTGCTTCATAAGTGTACAAACCGTAATTGATTGACGGAATTTCGCTCATCCATTTACCCATATCAGCAAATACTGCCTGGCCACCGAAAAATGCATCAGGAGCGGAATAAGCCGAACCACTGAGAGCCGGAAGATAGGATGCAACTGCGCCATTCTTAGTCAGAATTGTCTGGTAGAAGTCAACATCGCTACCAAAGATATCGTTCATAAATTCGATTGCAGCATCCCTACTTTTTGCTGCTTCAAGGATGTACCAGCTGGAGCCGCCTAAGTTAGAAGCGTTCTTAGAATCCGCATAGTTTAATCTGGGAACCGGAGCACACGCCCATTTACCAGACTGATCAGCTGCAGCTTTCACAGAACCTGCGATCCAGCAGCCGCTGATTACTGCAGAAGCATCACCATTGTTGAAGGCACCTACCCATTCATTCCAACCTGAGGAGGGAATGATGATATCCGCATCAAGAATCTTCTTGTAGGTTTCCATCGCTTCTTTCAATGCTTCGTTATTCGCAATCGTTACATTACCATCTGCATCAAAATACCATTTACCGGAGGAATTCAGCATAACTCTCATCAAGCCGCCATCAGCCTTATCAAAGGAGATCAGTGCTTTTCCTGTCTTCGCTTTTACATCTTTACCAATTTCAATCAGTCGATCCCAGGTAATGTTGTTCATATCCTCAGCTTTATAGCCGGCTTCACCCAAGATATCGCTTCTATAGAAGAAGCCGGTAACACCACTATCAAAGGGAACACCGTAAATCTTAGAATCTACTGTCATGAGTTCAACCTTATAAGGAGCAAAATCCTTGTAGTTCAGCTTGCTTGTCAAATCCGCAAAAGCACCCGGATAGGACTGTAGATATTTCTGAGCATTGTAGTCCTCGATTAATACGATGTCCGGAAGTCCCTCTGTCATTTTTGATGCGAGTGTTGTATGCAGCTTCTGCTCAACATCAGCTTTTGCCATCTCTACAATTTCAAACTCTACATTACTGTTCTTTGCTTTATAACGTGTTGCAGCCTCGTTCATAATAGAAATGTTGAAATTCGGATCCCATGCCCAGACTGTGATGGTCTGCTTCTCCGCGGATGCCGGCTGCTCGGTTGGTGTCTGCCCGTCAGTTGTCTCTTGTTTCTGTTCAGTTTGTGCAACATCAGTTTCCGGATCAGGAGTTGAAGGAGCACATGCAGCTAAGCTGCTGACACATAATGCAGCTGCAGTAACGAATGCTAAAAATTTTTTCATAAAATAAATCCCCCTTTGACTAGTGTTTTTGTACAAAAATATTATACATCTTAGCGTTATTTTAGTCAATATTATTTACTAAATATTTATCTTTTTTTACTTACATTTTTACTATATTTTATCGTTTTTTATCATGTTTTATTGGAATTGATTAATTTATCTATATATGCTATACTGTTTCTGATTTTAAACTACCAACTGATGAGAGGTACAAAAATGGCAACTCTTTCGCAGATAGCAAAGACAACCGGTCTTTCTTTGGCAACGGTTTCCCGTGTTTTAAACCATGATGAAACGCTAAGTGTGTCCGACGAAACTAAGTTAAAAATATTTGAAGCTGCGGAAAAGCTTGATTATAAAACAGTAAAAGCCAGAAAGGCTGAAATCGAGCGCGCCAAAAAGCTTTCCATCCTGATTCTGGATTGGTATTCTGAATATGAGATGTTAAACGATCCTTACTATCTATATTTGATGATGACGTTGGAAAAACATTGCGCCCTTGCAAATATCAATACGGTTCGCGCAGTCAATGTAGATGGAGAATATAAACCGACTGTAGATGTAGAGATTGACGGTATGCTTGCCATCGGCAGATTCTCTTATGATCAGATGAACCTATTGAAAAATTTTAGTAAAAATATTGTTTTTCTTGATTCATCCCCCTTGGAAGCCACCTACAGCTCAGTGACTCCCAATTATAAATTAGGGGTTACCTTGGCGGTCGAACATTTCTTATCGCTGGGACATAAGGAAATCGGCTTTGTTGGCGGTGTTGTTCTTGGCTATGAGAGGGAAGTCATAATCGACCACCGAAAGAGAGAACTGATACAATTACTTGAGAAGCATGGTATATATAACAGCAAATATTTCTTTGAAGGTTCAAGAATCTCATATGAAGAGGGTTATAAAACCATCAAAAATGCCATTAAGAACAACGAAAAACTGCCTACTGCTTTATTTGTAGCGAATGATTCTATGGCAAGCGGTGTCATCCGCGCCTTAGAAGAATATAAAATCAAAGTTCCTAATGATATTAGTGTCATCGGCTTTAATAATATTCCCTCAACACAGTTTTCTAAACCACCCTTAACCACCATTGAAATTCCCATCAGCTTTATGGCTGACTGTGCGATCGAGGTTCTGCAGCAGACCATTGCTAACAGTACATTACTGCCTCGCAAAATTATCGTACCTTGCAGCCTGGTCAACCGAAGCTCGTGTGCTCCTCCTAAGAAAGAACAGACAATCGAAATCCCATAAAGGACTTTAATAAAGAGAACTCGTTATTTTGTCCGAAGGGAGTAGCTAAAGTGAAAGCCAACATAGAATCCTTAGGATTTCATGTTGGCTTATTTTTAATAACGTTCTATGCTCATAGCTTACTTCAAATCGTCTTGGTAACTTACCCTTGCTTCCTGATATAATGATTAATCATTATGATTGCAATAATAATTGGTGGTAATGAACCTAAGATGATCATCACCAAACCTTGTGAGATTGTCATTTCAACACTTAATACAGATGCTCCGCCTACAAAGCACTGCCCAATAAACAGAGAAATCCAATCCACCAATGCATGTATTATGATACAGGCCCAAATGTTTTTACTTGATATATTAATTGCTGCAAACAGCACGCCTGCGCTTGCTGCGTTAATTGCCTGAACAACTACTGTTATCGGTGACAGGAAGAAAATATTAACCAGGTGTATCATTCCAAAAATAAGTGAGGAGATCAAGATTGCTTTATAAATTCCTTTCTTTCCATCTCCATATTTCAAAATCAGATTATTTAAAAGCAGAGATCGCATCGATATCTCTTCATTAATGCCAACAAACAACATATTTATCGTAAACATTAGCATGGCAGATAAGGATACTGGTTTTAACTGCGTTATATTAAGTCCAACATTTCCTATCAATGCTGCACAGATCCCAATTACAATAAAAGGTATCCCATATAATAAGCCCTTGAAAAATCCTTTTAAACCAAATCCGGCTGTCCTATTTATGCCTAAAACATAAATTAGAATAACGCAAAACAGAGTGATTAATATATCACCCAATAGCTTGTCTGTTCCGGTGATTGGACTTTTATCCCATTCAAAAAGTGAGGAAAGCATTAAAGTAATGATAGTAATGATAAATGAAAAAATGATAATGTGCTCTTTATTAAGCTTACGTATGTACGAAGTCATATAATAAGTCTCCTATCTTTATTATGAATAGATTTAATATGATATTGTCTTAATATTCCTGTTCGATTTCCTTGACCCGTCTATATAAAAATTCGTTTGTCGGTACATATATTTTATAATTTTTAGCCATTTCTATCACAGTTCCTGCAAACGATTCCACTTCTGACAATTTTCGATTAATACGGTCCTGCCCCATGGAAGGTGTTCCTTCCGGGCTAAGCGTCCCAATAATATCAATATACTGATTTAGGTCTGCCTCAGACAGTTTAATTCCTTCTGCATTTGCGATTGCAATAACCTCACGCATGGCAGCAATCATGATGCGATTGGGTTCTCCTGATGCCAGTGCCCCGGCGTAAGTGGTATGATAAACCATACAAGTCTGATTAACCCCGACATTCAGCATGAACTTACCCCACAGGCGGTGCAGGATATCCGCCTCCACCGTATAAGGTAACTCTATCTGATCAAAGAAGGAAATTACTGAGTCCAGCTTGTCTTTTTGCTCTTTATCCACAATTCCAAGGCGTAATTCCCCTATTCGGGTATATTGCAGCTTATTGTCAAACTTCATTGCATCCATACCTTGTGCCACCGTATAGATCACCTTGTTCATACCATACTGCGCCCCGATCACCTTTTCACTCGATATTCCATTCAGCACAGACAGAATTATGGTATCCGGACCAATACATCTCTTCATGGAAGTAATCGCTTCTTTAAGCCCTGTACACTTAACGGCGACGATAAGCAAATCAGCCGGTTCAGCTTCACGATCCTTAGTTAACTTGAAGTTAATCTCTTCCTCATTGCAATAAAACTTCTGATTCTCATACTTCTTAAGACGGTTCTCTTCCATGATAAAATCAACCGCTTGCATTCCCAGGCGCTTCACAATGTGAGAACCATACAGCAATCCCAAGGCTCCCATTCCAAAAATACTGACTTTTGTTATTTTCTTTTTGCTCATAGCTCCTCCCGGTAATATTATAGTTCAATGTGGAATTTCTGTTTTCTAATTTCATAATAACATATTGGATTAAGTAATTAAACTTATTTTGCCGGTTATCCGTAGTGGCAATCGTTTATACACCAATCGATCATTCCCACTACAATTTCTATTTCCCTCAGATATTTTCTATTTACTCTTGACAAACATTCCATTATTTGCTATTTTATATGTTAACACTGTTAACATCAAGGAGAACCCATGAAACAATCCTATCATCATACAAATCTTAGAAATGAATTAATCGAAGTTGGAATTAAAATGGTGCAAGAGGTCGGAGCGGATAAGCTTTCTATGCGTAAGCTGGCTTCCCTCTGCAATGTCAGTGAAGCGGCCCCATATAAACATTTTGCTAGCAAGGAGAAGCTATTGAACGCAATGCAGGAATATGTGACAGAGCAGTTGATGAACAGCTTACAAAAAGCAGTGGAAGGTCCGGATCAATCGAAGCCAACCGAATCAATTCTACACATGGGTAAAGCCTATGTTCTATTCTTTATGAAGAATCCGGAGTACTATGCCTTCCTATTTCTTCATTCGGACCTGTCCTTTAACCTGTCTTCCAATAATGAGCCGGAGAGTTATCCCCCTTTTCAGTATTATAAAAATCTGGTGTTTGAAGTGTATCGCGCGCTCGGGTACCCGGAGGACCGAATTAAAAATGGACTCATTGCCATGTGGGCAAAGGTTCAAGGAATGGTAGCAATCACAGCAATGAAAAATGTTGTCATAGATTTCGAATGGGAACAGGTATTGGATCAGATCTTAATTGAATAAAGAAAGGATCATTTGATTATGAAATTGTATAGAGACGTATATCGAAAAGGGGGAAAGCTACATATGTGGATAATTTTAGTAGTTATCATACTCTGCCTGGTCATGACAGGTATGATACTATTGCCACCCAGCAAAGGAAAAGTTCAGCCGTTTCGTAATGAAGATGGTAGTATCCTTGAGGGTAGTATTGCAGAGAAGGTTTTTTATAAAACGAATGGAACGTCATTGGGAATGTTTCTGGAAGGAAGAGATGTCTCTAAGCCTGTTCTTCTTTTCTTAAGTGGAGGGCCGGGAATCCCAGAGTATTTTCTGGAGCAGGAGTATCCTACTCATTTGGAAGATGAATTTGTTGTTTGTTACTTAGAGTACCGCGGGACTTCCCTTTCCTACGATCCTAATTTAGAGAAAAGTACTCTCAGCACGAAGCAATACGTAGCGGATGTAGTTGAGGTAACACGGTATCTATGCTCCCGTTTTGGGCAAGAGAAGGTCTATCTGATGGCTCACTCCTTTGGCACCTATATTGCATTAAATACAATAACACAGTATCCAGAACTTTATCATGCTTATATTGCTATCTCACAAATGTGTAGACAACGTGAATCCGAGTATCTTGCCTATGACTACATGCTGGATTGTTACAAAAAGGCTGGAAATAAGAAAAAAGTCAAAGCATTCGAGCAGACTGACATCAAAGCATCCGAAGAAATATATCGTCAGTACTGTAATTCTCTACTCCGTGACAACTCCATGCATGCTTTAGGAATTGGGACAGCCAGAGATATGCATTCTGTGGTTCAGGATATTCTGATGCCCTCTCTAAAATGCAAAGCCTACACTCCAATGGAACGTCTGAATATCTATCGGGGTAAACTTTTTGCTCAAACTTCTGAAGTTGCAAAAGATGCATGGAGCTTTGACGCCTTCACGCAGATCCCTGAAATCCGGATACCGGTCTATTTTCTTGCAGGAATATACGACTATACCTGCTGCTATTCCTTACAGAAAGAATATTATGAGCAATTAATTGCTCCCTCCAAGGGCTTCTATACTTTTCAGAAATCCGCTCATAGTCCACTGTTCGAAGAGCCGGAAAAAGGTTTACGTATTATGATTGAGGATGTGAAACAAGGAAAGACCAAATTGGCGGACTAGACAAAATGGAAATCAGATCGAGGATTTTTTGCCATAACTGGATGGATTTTGTTGAATAACCTCATGTTTTGTAATATACTTTAGAAGCAGCTAATAATTACATAAGCAACGACTGAAAGGGACATTTGAGCATGAAGAAAAAGAGTATATTATCAGTATTACTTGCCTTAGTTATGGTGTTTTCACTGACATCCACAGCTTTTGCAGCAACAGGTAAAACCGTGACATTCAACGGAGGTCATATCTACCAGGCAGAGAAAGGTAAGCCCGGCACTATTCAAATCAAGCTGTCAAACATAACGAAAACAAAAAAAGATGTAAAAATCGACCTTATGGACTATATTGATGATGCTTCCTTGGCCGACATAGTTTTTGGCTATACAGAAGAGGATGAGGCAATTACACTAAAAGATATTGTGTCCAATGGAGTTAATGTATACTATGCAGATAAATCACCTGTAACAGTTACCTCAAAAAGTGTTTTAACCTGTTTCTGGGCTAATTATACGGGAAGTGTGGAAAAAGCAACTTATACTCCAAAGTATTATTCTTTTGATGACTATCAAAGCAACCCAGATAAGGCAAAAGTGCTTAAGACGAAACCGGATGGAGATTATTTCCTTGCTCCGGGAACCAGTATGAAATTTACTAAATCAGGTAAATTCCTGTTTATTGTGAAAGATGATGGTTTCATCGATGGTAGCCCAGTCAGTGCTTTTTGTATCATTGTTAAGTAGTTCGAGCTTTTTTTGGCTCGTAAAATAGATTAATAGTTTTTTCATAAGTGTACCCTCAGATGGCTCAATCTCCTTCTGAGGGTACTTTTATGCCCTATGACGAGCTCTTCGCGTCATATTATACTTTTCCTCATATAGGAGATCCATCAGTCCCAAATGGGACCTCTTACAAATAGATCCTCCTGCGAACCATCAATCCATCCCTTCTCGTTTTTGCTATTGATGATTCTAATATAACATTTCCCTTTGTCTGAAACATATACTTTATCTGCTCTTACTTTATCCCCGGAATTTAATTCAAATGCAACTGCTGCGCTTTTTTTAACAGCTTTGTATGCCACAAATTTCTTTTTTACCTTATATACATATTCCTGGGAATAGGACATCAGGTTATAAGTATTTGTTTCAACCGCAACTATCTTACTATTAACCAATTCATATGGTATAGAGCAATCATAATCACCTATTGCATTTCCAATCGGCCTGTTAGCTATCAGCTCAAAGGTTGCAGCTTCGGAAATGTTCCCAAAAAAATAGATCGCCATATTTAAAAATGGGGGAGCATCGTCTCTTTTTATCGTTTGAATTAGCTTAAGTTTGGAATCCTTATATTGCAGATATAAGGTTTTCAAACAGAGCGCACTGTAATCTCTTGGAGTAATAAAAAGATCCTGGGCATTGTCATCCGCGCTTATATCTGCCAAATTGACGGTAAAATACTGGCATTTGTAAGTTTTCTCAAAAACAATAGTATCATTAATCGTTACAGTTAATGTTTTCTTCATCTCATCTTTTTTCACATCCGTTTGCTTACAAATTACCTTCTCATTTTTTCCATCACAATCCAAATCCACATTGTATACTTCATCAAATTCCAATTCTTTAAACTGTCTCTGCTCAGAAGCACTAGCCTTTGAATTATTCGTGACACCGGATAATAGTGCCAGAATTACTACCATACATATGAAATGTTTTTTTCTGAACATAATATACTCCTTGTATGATTAGTCCTAATGATATCGTAGTTCCTAATGGAACATAAACTAAGATTATTCCTTAATTGCTTACTAAGACTATATTTATTATGGTATATTATAACAGCTGTTTCTTAATTTTTTCTTACCATTTATATAAAGTTTTTCTAAATGATAGGAATTATGCGTTAAAGAAAAGAGAAGATGTATCACGTGAATGATGCATCTTCTCTTTCTTAAGGCGACAAGCAGATTTGAACTGCTGATCAGGGTGTTGCAGACCCATGCCTTACCGCTTGGCTATGTCGCCGTATTTAATTACGAAACAGTGACTTTATTATAACAATCCCACTGAAATACGTCAATAGCAAACTCGGTATTTTTCTGATTTCATATCTCTCTATTTCTGACAGTTTGCGACTTAAACCTTATCGTATACCAGATACTTACGACTACAGCGATGATAAGATAACCAATCGCAACATATGGGAGCAGATCCATGATGTTTCCGATAAAAATACTGCTTATAGTCAGGTTAAACATAAAGTGTAGCCAGACCGGAATGACTGCATTTTTATTAAGGTGATATAGTACACCTGTCATGACTCCAAAGGAAACAATGCTCAACAGAAAGCAGCTGATATATAAAGCCAGTATCCCTCCCGTATATCCGGTCGCAAACCAAAGCGGTGTGTGCCAGAAGCCCTGAATGATCCCGACTACCATACAGCCTTTGATCAGACCATACTTTTCCACCAGTATGGGTTGCAGATAACCTCTCCAGCCTGCCTCCTCACCGGTTGCTCCCTGCAGCAGATTGACGATAAATGCCATCAGCCAGGACGAGACGGAGGTATTGATCAGGCTGATGATCGCGATATTTCGTTGATACGCAACCAAAGTAATCGAGATAAAGAATACTATCAGCTGTATTCCGGTTGCTGAAAGCAAAAGCCTCCAATTGATCCTCTCGTGAAATAATCCCCGGAAGAACTTCTTCCTGGTCTTTTCCGGCATTAGCTTATGATGCATAATCAGTAATACAAAGGTCGGAGTCCAGGAGCATAACATGACCATAAAAGCTTTCACCCAGCTTTGATCCGATATTTTCAGCAGAACAAAGCCTGTCATTCCGATGAACGCCCAGAACGTAAGATACGTAAATAATAAATAGCGTTTAACCATTTTATTCATAAATCCTCCTTCTGTGAAGTTCCTATTCCTTCACAAAGAGAAGCTTAAACCAGGGGGTAACCCCAATGTCAATACCTCGTAGATAATTATTCGTTAATTAAAATGTCAAAAGATCTTCCGCTTCTTTATTCATGACTGAACCATATAACCACATTTCCGGTCAAATTTCTTTATTCAGTTTTATTAGTCCTTACTACAGGCCCATAAAGCTCCAGGTAGGACCGAATCTGTCCTGCTTTCTCTGAGACCAGAAGCATTCCGATATAAGCTTCTCCGCGCAGTCTCCAGCCGCTCACTTCACACCATTCTCTGACTTTCCCATAGGTCTCCGCAATAATATTGCCAGCCTCAGGTCCATCCTGAAGAAGCATATGGACACAGGTATCATGTTTTATGACATTTGGTTCCGTGGCATCTGCCACCTCCTCCGTGAGCACCATCTTATTGGACACCAACCCCACATCGGAGAGTACGATATGCCTCTTCATCTTCCGAAATACCGGAAGCTGCACATCCTTCATGGCATGCAGCTTAGAATATTCCTGATAGGATCTGTAATCCTCGATTTCACCGAGTATTCGAAATGGTGGCATCGGCTTGACAGTGATCTCCCAGAGTCCATCCCTGATTTCTATATAAGACTCTTCCAGGTTCTGAAGATTCTCATTTATATTCTCAAGTCTTTTGATTTCCTCCTCAAGAGACCTTCTCTTATCGGAAATGATGCTGCAGATCTCTCCAAGATCACTTTTATAAAGAATTTTCTCCATCTCCGGAATTCCCAGATCCACCGAACGGTAAAACTCAATCGCCAGGACCTTATCCATATCCTGCTCGGAGTAATAGCGGTATCGGTTGTCCCCTGACTGCATTGGCCGAAGAAGCCCCTTTTCCTCATAGTAACGTATCTTATCCTTCGAGACTCCGGTCAATTTGACAACCTCTCCGATTGTAAAGCAGGAATTGTCTTCCATATTATTTTCCTTCACTCCCATACTCTCCTCCAGCCCTGCACAGGTTATTTATGTACATAAACTATAATTAGCTCAATTCGCACCATAAGCTGCATAACTGTTACGGCTTCGAAAGTCGAGCGGTGTAAGCAGGAACGTCTTCTTAAATAGAAAGCTAAAATAAGACACATTATTGAAACCGCATTGATCAGCGATATTATAGATCTGTAGGTTGGTCCTTAATAATAAATCCTTTGCCTTGTTTAGCCTTGCTGTGGTGATATACTCATTTGGCGTGGTTTGCATGACTTCGGTAAATATTTTATGAAAGTAGTTCGGACTTAATCCGGCAATATCAGAAAGCTGTTGTAAGGAAAGCTTCTGACTTATATTCTCATTAATATAATCCAACGTTTTTCTAATTGCCTTTCCATAAGGGGAGAGCTGCATTGTATTCACCGGATTGCAGGTATCCTGATAAAGAAGATAGAGAATATTCAGAACACATGACTTCATAAGCATTTCGCCTCCCGGAATCGGATTCAGATATGTTTGAAAGATCATATCAAATAATGAATAGTATTTGTCCTCGCTCCGAATATGGAAGACCGTCGGTATATTGTCAAGAATCGAATTGTTATAATACTTCTGATATTTTAATTCCGCCCGTTCCATGATGCAGGAATTATACCAAATAGGATGGGTTTGGAGCGTGTTCGCCATATCAAAGGATATAAAATAACAGGAATATGGCATAATCCCCTGAGTATACTGTCCAGGTCTGCGAAAAATGATATCTCCCTTATGGATCGGAATCAATTCTTCATCAATGTACATACTACCTTCACTATCCAAATGGTATTCCAATTCATAATCCTTTACACATCTTGCCGGTAGGGCATCGCCTTTCGAATAGCCCTCGCTGCCGTTGAAGACCTGAGCATAAATTACCACCGGGTTGATCCGAGACATCGGAAGATTTTCATGTCTCACCTCTGTATTCATCCTATCCCTCCATTCGCAAATACTTACTCAGTTATTATATCACTACTGCTACCGAATGTCATTCTCATAAAATTTTATTTATCTCATCATAAGATTTTGATAGATATCAGAAGATACTTTATTGTGAAATGTATCATTTTATAATAAAATCTGAAGCAATCAATCATTCACTTAGGGGGAATCAAAATGTCATATCACAAGAATCAACAATCCAATCATTTTGCTATGATTATGAGCATGGCCTTGCCCATTATTATCCAAGGCCTTGTTTTTCAGTTACAGGCAGTTGTTGATAAAGCTTTTCTAGGAAAGATCGACACGAACTACCTGTCTGCTGTTGGGGTCGCACAGCTGCCCTTTTTTACTACGGTTGATGCCCTTACAGCAATCTGCACCGGTCTGACTATCATTGTTGCCATGAAGTTCGGTGCCGGGAAACAGAAGGAAATTCATGAAAGTGTAAATGCAGCTATTGTTTTTAACTTTATGCTCTCGTTATCGCTTTACATAATATGGAATGCATTTCCTGATACTATCTTATCGTGGATGAATGTGAGCGATACCCTGGTTCCGTATTGCAATGACTATATTCGGACCTTATCCTTCTTCCTTATCCTGTTTGGTATCGATATATCCCTGCAGGCCACACTTCAGGGCATGGGTAAAACCAAACCGATTATGTACGTGGGCTTAGTTAAAGTATTGTTAAATATTCTGCTGGCCTGGGTTTTTATCTTCGGTAAATTAGGTTTTTCCGCGATGTATGTCTATGGTGCCGCTTTAGCAACAACGATTTCCAATATCGTCGGCACTTTGCTCCTAATCATATACTTTGTTGCATCCAAAGATCTCTCGCCGAATATGAAGCTTAGGGAAATCTTCAACTTTCGTTGGGATTTGTACAGAAAAATCATTCAACTGGGACTCCCTACCGGCACAGAATATTTGCTATGGAATATCAGTAATCTGATTTTAGTCAGTCTCCTGAATAAGCAGGGAGTCAAAGTGGTGGCGGTCTTTACTGTAACCTATGCGATTGAAATATTTGTTTATATGATTTTCAATGGAATCGCCAGAGCCACCCTTACCCTGGTAGGCAACCGCATTGGTGCTGGAGATAAGACAGCCGCCAAAAGCATCATGACAAGCTCCATCCGCTATAGCATGCTCTTTGTGCTTCTGTTCTGTACGATATTTACTGTTTTTCCAAGGCCGATCCTGTCCATATTTACAAATGATCGGGAATTGATCAATATGTCCGTCTTTTACTTGTTTATGAGAGGAATTACCATGTTCCCGAAATCCTTGAATGTCGTGGTAGGCAGCGGCAACAGGGCAAATGGTGATGTGAAATGGATGCTGTATACACAAATTCTCGGATCGGTCTTTGTTGTAGCTGCTGCTTACTGTTTCATCTATGGCTTTCAGCTTGGTGCAATAGCAATCTATCTGACCCTTTTCCTGGATGAGCTGCTCAGGGCGACATTGAATACCATCCGCTTCTATAAAGGGAATGTTTTTAGACCAATCTCCTTCCTTTCTTTCCAAAGAAGGAAAGAGATACATGCCGAAGATTGAGTGATGGCCTTAGACGCTTCTTCACTGCCAGTTATGTTCCTGACAGAGCAATAAAAAAAGAACCCTACACCTGTATTCCGATGAATTATCCTCAGATAACACATCGGGTTCCCGGTTAAGGGTTCTGACTTTATATTATTCCGACCAGTCCATTTGATGATTCGGAATACCTTTCCTTTTACACTGCTCGATTACTCGCTCTTTTTCCTCTGCATTTCCGATGGTATATCTCAGTATTAAATCTCGAAATACGATGTATTTTATATTATTCCTTTTAAAGTCCACATACCAGTTGATACCCCTGTTGTCATTCCCCATCATTACCTTGGCGAATCTTTCAGGCAGATCCATTACATTGGAGGAAAATGTGATCCCTGTCCAGTAGCGGGGAGTGTTTTCCGTCCTCCATAATTCCACCTTATTTACCTGAAGGCAGTCCAGGATATCCTCATTCTCAATACTTTCCTTGATCAGTAAGCCTTCATAGATACCTTCCTCCTCAGTCGATAGTACTTTTCCGCAGGATTTCACCTCCCTGACTCCGTCCACAGTCAGCTCGTCCTTAAGAAGCACATCGACCGATACCCCGAAGAGCCTGCTTATTTCCAGCAGCTTCTCCGTCTCAGGAAGAGAGATATCCATCTCCCATTTGGAGATCGACTGTCTACTGACAGAACATTTTTCGGCCAGGGTTTCCTGAGACATTCCGCTCCTATTCCTTAAATATTGAATCTTTTCAGATAATTTCATATCTGTTACCCCTTTCCTATTGCTATAACAATAGGATATCAGTATTCTCTTTTGGATTCTACCAACTACAGCGTTCTCTTTCGCAACCGCAGGGCGCGCAAAGACTGGTTCAGCTGGTATCATTCGTATCATAGCTATTGTATCTGTAATAATCTTTCGATCTCTTCTCTCAGTTCCCTTTTCATACCTTCCAGTTCCTCCTTACATGGACGGTTGGCATCACTGAACAGCTCCTCAAAGGGTAATGTCCATACCGGTCCCTTCGTGGGAGTATCTCCGGTAACTCTGGGAAACAGGTGCCAGTGCAGGTGCGAAGCTCCGTTGCCCAAGGCTTCAATATTTAACTTCTCAGGTCCAAATACATGATATACAGCCTCTCCAACCAAAGACATTTCCTTCAAATGCTGCAGTTTAAGTTCTGGCGGCAGAAAATGAAGTTCTGTAACATGCTCTTTACACAGAAATAAGGTGTATCCTTTAAAATGCTGGTGATCACCAATCACGACATAACCTGTCTCAAGCTCTGTGACAAAATAAGGATTCGTGCCCTTCTTGATCATATCGATCCGATCACAAATCAAACATCCCATAATCAGTTCCTCAATAATACTAACGCTCTTTTGTAAAGGGGATCAAACTCACAGCCACAGCTTCCGCATTCCAGGTCCGCTTGCTCTACCGCAGTGACTAAAGCCTTGGTATCCGTCTCTGACACCATTCCTTTTTGATTCGCTGTTAACCATGTCATGGATGGCACATCGATGAGATCCCATCCGGACTCAGCAAATTTTGTGATGATATTGATCAGTTCCTCGTTCTGCATTATCATACAATACCTCCTTTATTCAATCCAATTGTTAATATCTCGCTAAGAAAGATCTTCCTCCTCAACTTTCACAAGTATTTGAGTACCCCTTTATCATAGCACAATTGTAAAAATACAGGTACCTTATTTAACATATCCAGCTTGTCAGCTTCTGTGATAATACTGGTCTATATCAGGCAATCCCATACTCAGCTGAGTACTTGCCCTTCTTATTCTTTTTCACATTCCATTGATCCAGGTGTGTATCCGTTGCTTTTTCATATGGAACAAAGGATGTTATTCTATAAACCTTAGTCTCACCTCTATTTTCTACATTGATTTCTTCTGCTTGTAAGAAGAATGCGGAGATGATATGTCCATGTGATAAGCATTCATAGCGAATCGCGCCTATCGGAGTCCGTGTGTTAATTCGAACGGCTCCAATTACTATAATAAGTATCGCGCAAAGTACCATAAGGAGGATTATTCCCTTTTTTCTTTTCATGTACTCTCCTTTTCTCCGCATAAGTTAAACTAATGTCTTCGTGATTCACTTAAAATTTTCCAGCATTTCATCACTCAATGTGCGAAATACCTGACAGAAATTATTAAAACCGTCAGCCCCAATGATATAAATATTGGGCATATAACCCATTCTTGCTTTTGAGTACAGTATCCGTTCCAAGCCATTATCCACAGCCGTATGATTGCTGAGTGCCACGTCAACCTTTTTATCTAATGCTTGATTGATAAAGTAATCTAATGACTTGACGTACTGGAGCACTTCATTCTTTGTCCGAGGAGGTGCTGTCCCTCCCCATAAGGCTGCCATATGTATTACTCCGGCCTCCTTCACAGGAAATATGTAGCTTAAGCATCCCGGTGTATGCCCCGGCGTACCATAAACATAGATTTTTTTATCACCTAATGTTATGATATCGCCATCCTGAATATAAATATCGATTATGTAATCCTTCCAGGTTTCAGGCCTGTCAGGTTTTGTTGGGTGCTCTCTCCAGAAAAAATCATCTACTTCTGAAAGATAAGTCTCAACCTGATACTTCTCCACAAACCATCTCCCGCAACCTGTGTGATCAGCATGTCCATGTGTCAAAACAAGTTTCTTTATTGTATCGGGATTCCATCCTACCTTTTTTATTGCCTCAACAATTGATTCAAAGGCTTCCTTTGCCGGCCAAATTGCATCTATCAGGATCAGCCCTTCGCTTGTTTTCAGTACAAAACAATTCGTTTGCTTCTGCGCTACAATTAGCAAATCGTCAAAAATCTTAGCATGAAGGAAGAATGACATATCCTCCATTTCCTTTATTGTATCTCTCGTAATCACTGGCTTAATTATTCTATCCATTTTTATATACACTCCTCTGTACAATATTGATTCTATCGTTGCACAGAGGATAGACGTTTCTTGGGATGCATCCGTATAAGTATCTTCACGACTTCACCAACCTTCCACAATAATACTTAATAATTAGTATATTTCCAATCATATCATACGAAACAAATTAAACAAGTGATTTTTTCCTATCCCTTTCTCATTGTATAAATCACTATCTGATTTTATCTACCTTCTGAGCCTTTAATCTAATACGAACATAATCTGCATACCATACTCCGTCTTCATACAACAAGGGCTTAAGATTCTGTACCGCTTCCTTTTTAATCTCCTCGGCTATTGTCTGATTAATATCCTGAAAGGGTCGTTTGGAAAACATATTGATCCAATCCAGCATGCCATCTTCACCTACAAGCGTGGTCTTACGACTGAATAAATTAGCATAGACTGGCTTTAACTGATGCCGCTCAAGAATAGGTGTATATTCTCCTATGGTAGGAAAATAGAAGCCATTATTATATTCCAACCCTCTTCTTTCAAACGCCTCTCTCAGAACCTTTTGAACGGTTTCTGTGTTACCGTACCCTCCGAATTCACAAACCAGATAAGCATTCGGCTTAAGCGCATTTGATACCTGCTCCAGTAATGCATCCTGTTGCTCAATCCAATGAAATACAGCATTGGAGAAGATCGCATCCACCGGTTCGCTTAATTTGAACCTAGTCGCATCCTCCTGAATAAACGTTAATTCCGGATAACTAGCTCTCGCTATCTCCAACATATCCTTTGATTCATCCATTCCAATAGCATCAGCTCCCAGATCCGCTATTCTTTTCGTTAATGTACCGTTGCCACAGCCAAGATCAAGGATTCTCATTCCCTCCTTGACCTCCAGTAAATTCAGGACGTCCTCCCCGTATTGGTGAACAAATTTAAAGTTATCCGTGTATCCCTGAGCATTCCATTCAATATTCATAGCTTTCCTCCTAGTAGTAGTTTCACTTATTTAGAAGGAATTGTAGCATAGTATTTTGTATAACTCCAATATATATTAGTAATAGATATTATAATTCCTAGTTATGTTTATGAGTGAATAGTATTGATTCTTAGTTAAAGGATATACTTTATATAAGATATCTCTTACAATCTTAAAAAATCTTTTCTGTATATGCCTTCACAAATTCTTCATCGGAGTATATATGACCAGAAAATAATTATTATTACTGCTCCAATTTTCTACGTTCTGTCATGGAAATGCCATCAAACCCCCACCCATCTGGATTTAATTCATCTATAATGAAATAGTTTTGAATTGCACTACTACCTAATACTCTTGCGATTAGCTCTTTTGTAGATACCATCATTTTATTGATTTCTTCCGGATTAGTAGTACCTTTTGACACTTTAATATTAACAAATGTAACGATGGGTTTTTTAGATGTATTATCATCCAAGGTAACTCCACCTATTGCCCATTGCGACTCATCAAGTTCATCAACAGTAATAACCGTGAAATCTCTGTCTCTCCCCATAATATCTACTATTAAATCGGTTAATCCACGTATTAATTGTTTCTTTTTTTCCAAGGACATTTGATTCTTTACAACTTTAACATTTACATATGGCATTGTCATTCTCCTCTTGTCTAAATGAATTATTTTCTATCAGCCACTCATCAAAGAGTAACTGCTTCATATCAGCCTACTATAGCGAATAAAGCAAACTATAGACAGTAAATTAATTATACGTTTCCTTACTGTAAATAGTCAATCAAAACGGAAAATTGTTACATCCATAAAAATGGTATCCTTTTTCCGAACAAACTAACGATGCAAGATATCTCACAAGGCATAACAACGGCCGTTACTATATTCTTGCTTGATAATTCCTCTTTCCTGCCCTACTTATTTTTCTTTCCTGAGGTTCTGTTCGTTCTTTTTCTGAATTGTGCAGGCGAACATGAGAATTTCTGCTTAAATAAATGATAGAAATGACTTAAATTACTAAAGCCCACCATTTCACTAATGGTAATAATGTCATTCGTGGTCTGTGATAGCAGAAAGACGGAATAGTTGAGGCGTTGTTCGTTTATATACTGGGTAGGAGTAAGCTTCAGAGTGCTCTTCATTAACCTGCACAGATGATTCTTAGAACAGGGCGACAGAGAAAGTAATTTTGAAAATCCCTCCTGAAGATTCTCCAATCTCTGCATTTCCAAAAGAGCCTTATCCAGCCAGGCCGGTGAATTCCTGTTTATTGCCTCATATTGCGGATAGTCAATAAAATAATCATTTAGCAAAAGGGCAAAATAGCTTTGCGCATGAAGCGATAACTGAACTTTATTGATTGATTGCTTCATCCGATCACCTATCTCTAAAAACCTCTGTATTACGTCCGATAGCTGTGCATCCTCCAAATGAATGCACTTTGGAAACGTATTATCCATAAGAGAACTCACTCGTTTTGCATCTTCAAAAAAATATTGGATGTTCTGAAACATTCGTCTGCTAAAGCCAAGATTGATCAGAACGAAATCCTCAGAATGGTAAAAATCATAGCAATGCACATCCTTAGGGCGTATAAAGAAGAAATCACCTTTACTGATCGTCTGTACGCTGTCATTAATCAAATGAAGTGCACTGCCACTTGCTACTACGAAAAATTCAAAAAAATCATGTGTATGGAGCGGTGCGGTTTCATTGATTTTATTATAAACGTATAGTAATTCGGTATCCTTATCCAGTACTTCTTCACCATAAAGTAGAGTTTCCATAGTATCATCCCTTATCACTATTCTTCGAACAGATATTGTCAAATATCAATATACTACAAATTCTAAGTGACTACAAACAAGAAATATAAGAGAGATGGTGATAAAATACAGATATACGACAAATAAATGTTAATATAAATCTAGGGAGATAATGAAATGAAACCATTAAAAAAAGCAAGAGAAATGACAGAGAAGGAATTGGCTAGCTATATCGACCAGTCCGTTCTGAAGCCGGAATTTACAGAAACGGAAATCAGAAAATATATCAAAGAAGGAATCGATTATGGCTGCGCAACCGTATGCGTAAATCCGTCCTCCTTGGATATCGCGGCAGAATTAACTATGGGAACTGCTACGAAAATATGTGTCGTATGCGACTTTCCATTCGGATTATCCACTACCGCTTCGAAGGTTTTACAAGCTGAAAGCTACTGTAGCCGAGGAGATATTTTTGAACTGGATATCGTGGCTAATTATGGCCTTCTGAAAAGCGGAAAGTGGGAGGAAGTTGTAGCTGATATTCAGGCTGTCACTGAGGTTTGCCATAAATACGGAACAGCTGTCAAGGTAATTCTAGAAACAGATGCACTTACGGAAGAAGAAATAATAGCCGGTACCAAGGCCGTGATAGCTGCCGGTGCAGATTTTGTAAAATCCTCTACCGGTTTTTTCACCGGCACAGCTTGCGTCGGTGCGTCGAAAGATGTAGTTCGTATTATGATGGATGCAGCAGATGGGCAGTTAAGAGTAAAGGGTTCCGGTGGTATCCGTACAAGAGAACATTTTCTGGAGTTGATTGATATGGGGATCGACCGAATGGGAGTTGGTTATAAATCTACTCCGATTGTATTGGGAATACAATAATTAAAAGAAGATAGTTGACAAAAGAGTTCTTTCAGAACTCTCCGTTCAATTCTGGTGTCTTCCTAGCGACATCCAGATGTTGAACAACAGTTCAATTCTGGTGACTTCCTAGAAGAAACAAAAAAACACACTACCCAGAGTAGTGTGTTTTCTGTTTCTTAAGGCGACATCCAGATTTGAACTGGAGATCAGGGTGTTGCAGACCCATGCCTTACCGCTTGGCTATGTCGCCGTATTCAATTAGATTGTAATGGTTAATCATTACAAGCTCCCCGAGTAGGGCTCGAACCTACAACCCCACGGTTAACAGCCGTGTGCTCTACCATTGAGCTATCGAGGAATACAAGACAAATGAATGTCTTTATTCATTTGTACATAAAATAAACTCTCCTGAAAGCAATTCATTTTACTTCTTAATAATTAAAAAAACAGAAATCCTGACAAGGTTTTTCTGTTTTAGTATTGACTTTACACTACACAAGAAAATGTCATCCAAATAGGAAACTTTGTTTCCTTATAACAAACCATTTTAGGTCAAGCCCTCGACCTATTAGTAACAGTCAGCTACATGCGTTACCGCACTTCCAC
>JAEZOB010000047.1 GCA_023414355.1 Bacillota bacterium
CATCGAGTCTGTCGTGTTTGACAGAAGCGGATATATCTATCACGGCCGTGTGAAAGAACTGGCCGAAGGAGCCCGCGAAGGCGGCCTCAAGTTCTAAAGGATAGGAGGTATACTTTTGGCTAGAATAGACGCATCAACCCTCGACCTGAAGGAAAAGGTCATATCCATTAACCGCGTATCCAAAACCGTTAAGGGTGGACGTATCTTTAAGTTCGCAGCACTGGTGGTTGTAGGAGACGGCAACGGTACAATCGGTTTTGGGCTTGGTAAGGCCTCCGAGGTGCCCGAAGCTATCCGCAAGGGAATTGAGGACGCGAAGAAGAACCTGATTAAGGTTTCGCTCAAGGGCACAACCATCCCCCACGAGGTTATCGGCGCGTTTGGTGCCGGCCGCGTGCTGATGAAGCCCGCTGCCCCCGGTACCGGCGTAATTGCCGGCGGTCCCGTGCGTGCCGTTGTTGAGACGGTGGGCATTAAGGACATTCGTACCAAGTGCCTGCGCTCGAACAATCCCTGCAACGTGGTTCACGCCACCATTCAGGGGCTTGCATCGCTGCGCGACGCGGAGCAGGTAGCTGCCGTTCGCGGCAAAACCGCTAAAGAGATTTTAGGTTAAGGAAGGAGAGGGGTAAGTATGGCAGCTCTTAAGATTAAGCTGGTCAAAAGCCTTATCGGCAGAAAAGACGACCAGATTGCCACCGCATATTCGCTCGGCCTTCGCAAAATAGGAGATATGACCGAGCAGCCCGCAAACGACGCGACCAAGGGCAAGGTCACAAAAATTTCCCACCTCGTCGAGGTAACCGAAGCGTAAAGCAAGGAGGTGCGAGTAAAATGAAACTACATGAGCTTTCCCCCGCGCCCGGCTCAACCAAGGAAGCGTTCCGCAAAGGACGCGGCCACGGTTCGGGTAACGGCAAAACGGCGGGTAAGGGCCACAAGGGTCAGAACGCACGCTCGGGCGGCGGAGTAAGACCCGGTTTTGAGGGCGGACAGATGCCGCTTGCAAGACGCCTTCCCAAAAGAGGTTTTAACAACATCTTTGCAACCCAATATGCCACAATCAACGTTTCCGACCTTGAGAAATTCGAGGACGGAGCTGTAGTAGATGCTGCGGCGATTAAGGAAGCAGGGCTTCTGAAAAAGACGCTGGACGGCGTAAAAATTCTCGGCAACGGTGAAGTGACGAAGAAGCTTACCGTAAAGGCCACCGCTTTTTCCGACTCCGCAAAGGAGAAGATTGAAAAAGCCGGCGGAAAGGCCGAGGTGATATAGGATGTTTGAAACCTTACGCAACGCATGGAAGATTGGCGACCTAAGGAAGAAGATCCTGTACACGCTGTTTATTCTGGCTTTGTACCGCATAGGCTCTGCGGTGCCCGGACCGTTTCTTGATCGTTCCAGGCTGACTGAAATGATTGCGGAGGGTTCGGCATTCGGACTGTTAAACACCTTAAGCGGTGGTGCGTTCGGCGACGCGGCAATCCTTGCGCTGGGCGTAATCCCGTTTATTAACGCGCAGATTATCATGCAGCTGTTGACGGTTGCGATTCCCGCACTCGAGCGTTTATCCAAAGAGGGCGAGGAAGGCAGAAAGAAGATTGCCAAGATTACCAAGTTCGCAACGGTCGGGCTTGCTCTTGTGCAGGCGTTTGGCTACTACCTGGTGCTTCGCAACCAGGAGGGTGCCGTGCTCTACACCACGGGCTTCTCGGGCGTGCTTGCAGCTATCGCTTTGATTGCGGTATTCACTGCCGGTGCGATGCTTGCGATGTTCCTCGGTAACCTGATTACCGAAAACGGTTTGGGTAACGGTATTTCGTTCCTGATTTTTGCCAATATTATTGCAAGGCTCCCAACTGAGGTCGGCACGATTGTTCAGGCTCTTCGGCTGGCGCAGCAGGGCGCGTACCAGTATTACTTCTATGCGCCGCTTACCGTAGCGCTTTTGGTGGCTACTATCTTCCTGATTGTCTTTATGACAAACGCGGAGCGCCGCCTACCCGTACAGTACGCAAAGCGCGTGGTTGGCCGTAAGATGTACGGCGGACAGAGCACCCATATTCCGATTAAGGTGAATATGTCGGGCGTTCTTCCCGTAATCTTTGCCAGCACCTTCCTGTCGCTGCCGGCAACCATCCGGATGTTTTATACACCGGCGACCGGCTCGTTCTGGGATAACTTTTTTAAAGCGTTTTCACACACCTCATGGTTTTACGGGGTACTGTACTTCTTGCTGATCATCGCGTTTAACTACTTCTATGTCGCGGTGCAGTATAACCCGCTTGAGATGGCAAACAACCTGCGCAAGAACAGCGGCGCGATTCCCGGCATTCGTCCCGGAAAGCCGACGTCCGACTTTATTGCAAGGGTTGTAAGCAAGATCACCTTCATCGGCGCCCTGTTCTTGGGCGTTGTCGCCACCGCCCCGATCGCGCTCGGCGGAATAACCGGGATGAACGTATCGCTGGCGGGTACATCGCTGATCATCGTCGTGGGCGTTGCGCTTGAGACGGTGAAGACGCTGGAAAGCCAGATGATGATGCGTCACTACAAGGGCTTCCTTGAGTAATGCGCATGACCGGCTAATCGAGTCAGGAGGCAAACGCAGTATGAAGCTGATCCTACTGGGCGCCCCGGGCGCCGGAAAAGGCACGCAGGCGGATATCGTTTGCGAGAGACTGGGCATCCCCACCATCAGCACCGGCAACATCATCCGCGAGGCGGTGAAAACCGGCACCGAGATGGGCAAAAAGGCCAAGGAGTTCATTGAATCGGGCGCTTTGGTACCCGACGACGTGATTATCTCCATCATCAAGGAGCGACTCGCGCAACCGGACTGCGAAAAGGGCTTTATCCTGGATGGGATGCCCCGGACGCTTACCCAAGCCGAGGCACTTGACAAGATGGGTGTTGTGGTGGATAAGGTCATTGACATAGAAGTCAGCGACGAGCGCATCGAGCGGCGCATGTCCGGCAGACGGGTGTGCGAGGCGTGCGGTGCTTCGTATCATCTCGATTACAAGCCCCCCAAAACCGAGGGCGTTTGTGACCGGGGTGACGGTAAGCTGGTTATCCGCAAGGACGACCACCCCGAAACGGTTCGCGAGCGGCTGCGTGTATACCACGAGCAGACCGAGCCGCTGAAGGAATATTACGACAAGCAGGGAAAACTCTTTCTCGTCGAGGGACAGGAGGAAGTGGCGGACACCACTGCCCTTGTTCTGAAGGCGTTGGGGCTGTGACCATGATTGTACTGAAGAACAATACCGAGCTGGAAGCCATGCGCACCGCCTGCCGAATCTCGGCGGGGGCGTTACAGGCGGGCGGCGAGGCGGTACAGCCCGGTGTAACGACCAAGGAGATTGACCGGATTATTCATCGGTTTATCACCGCGGCGGGGGCAAAGCCGAGCTTTTTGGGCTACGGCGGCTTCCCCGCAAGCGCGTGTATCTCGATAAACGGCGAGGTTATTCACGGGATTCCGTCCGACCGGGTGATTGCCGAGGGCGACATTGTGAGCATTGACGTGGGCGCTTACATCGGCGGTTATCACGGCGACAACGCGGCAACCTTTGCCGCGGGGGCGATCTCCGATACCGCGCAGCGGCTGCTTGACGCCACCCGCGAAAGCCTGTATATGGGCATAAACGCGGCGTGCGCAGGCGCAAGAATCGGCGACATCGGCTATGCGGTGCAGACCTACTGCGAGCAACGGGGTTTCTCGGTGGTTCGCAAGTATGTGGGGCACGGCGTGGGGCGCGACCTGCATGAGGCGCCCGATGTACCGAACTACGGCGCGGCGGGCAGAGGGGTTCGTCTGGTTCCGGGTATGACCCTTGCCATTGAACCGATGATAAACGAAAAGGGCGCGGATGTCAGGGTGCTATCCGACCATTGGACGGTGGTTACCACTGACGGAGGGCTGTCGGCACATTTTGAGCACACCATCGCCGTTACCTCCGAGGGTCCGGTCATCCTCACCACCCCCTGACAAGGAGGACGCGAATTGCTGATTGAAAAGGGCATGATTGTAAAATCCATTGCCGGACGCGATTGCGGACGCTTCTTTCTTGTGCTGGACACCGACGCACAGTTCGCTTATCTTGCGGACGGCAGGATGCGGCTGATTGAAAAGCCGAAGAAAAAGAAGGTTCGACATCTCGCAAGGACAAACGCAAAGGTTTTTGCGGAAACTGTTACGACCAACAGGCAGCTGCGACGGTTGCTAACCGCCTACAACGGCACGTGTGAGGAAAACATCGGGTAAGGAGGTATTTGAGCTTGTCTAAAGACGACGTAATCGAGGTTGAGGGTACGGTGACAGATGCGCTGCCCAACGCAATGTTTCAGGTAGAGCTGCAAAACGGGCACAAGATACTCGCACACATCTCGGGTAAGCTGCGCATGAACTTTATCCGTATTCTTCCCGGCGACAAGGTGACGGTTGAAATGTCGCCGTATGATCTAAGCAAGGGGCGCATTACGTGGCGCTCGAAGTAACGCGAAAACACAAGGCACACGCCGCACAATAAGCACGCGGCGCGCAAACAAGGAGGTATTTCACATGAAAGTAAGACCTTCCGTTAAGCCCATCTGTGAAAAGTGTAAGATTATTAAGCGCAAGGGCCGCATTATGGTCATCTGCGACAATCCCAAGCACAAGCAGCGTCAGGGCTAAACCAAAACAATGGAGGTGCAACAGTAAATGGCGCGTATTTCCGGTGTAGACCTGCCCAGAGACAAGCGGGTCGAGATTGGCCTTACCTACATTTTAGGTATCGGCCACACAAAGGCGAAGGAGATTATCGCGGCTACAGGTGTAAACCCTGACATCAGGGTGAAGGACCTGAGCGAAGATGATGTTTCTAAGCTGCGCGAATATATCGATAAGAATCTTGTGGTTGAAGGCGACCTGCGACGCAGAACCGCTCTGAACATCAAAAGATTGACAGAAATCGGCTGCTACCGTGGCTTGCGTCACCGTAAGGGTCTTCCGGTCAGAGGTCAGCGTACCAAGACCAACGCGCGTACCCGTAAGGGACCCGCTAAGACCATCGCCAACAAGAAGAAGTAAGTAGGAGGATTTGATTTCATGGCAAAACAAACGGTTAAAAAAGCCGCGCCGCGCAGACGCCGCGAGCGTAAGAACATTGAACGCGGCGCCGTTCATATTCAGTCCACCTTTAACAACACCATCGTTACCATTACAGACGTAGCGGGCAACGCCATTTCGTGGGCAAGCTCGGGCGGTTTGGGCTTTCGCGGTTCCCGCAAGAGCACACCGTTCGCAGCACAGTCTGCCGCCGAGACCGCAGCCCGCGCCGCAATGGAGCATGGTCTTAAGTCGGTAGAGGTATTT
>JAEZOB010000011.1 GCA_023414355.1 Bacillota bacterium
CTCATTACTTGACTTGCCATAAAAAAAGCCGCCTCCTTTTCGCACTTAATTTCAGTACGACAAGTGGTGACTGTACACTCATCCGTGTGTATCTTCATATTCCATACATTTTGACAAATCATATTGATTTGTCTCCGTAGTGTTTTATGAAATTCTTCACACGTCTTATCTGCCCAATGGCAGAAGATTATATGGTACAGTGACTTGTCGCCAGTTTCATAACTTGACCTTCGCTCCACGGAAAACCTACCCAACCGGGTAGCAACCTCACGTTTCAACGCTATCAATGTCACAACATTTGATATTATACACTAAGAGTAAAGCATTTGCAAGTACTTTTTTTAAGGATTTTCAGCCGTGTTGAGTGAAAAACTAAATTCCATTTTATAGAATCTAAAGTGGAGTTTACTCTTCCACAAAATCCTTCAGTCGTCTGTTTGTCATGCAATTTTTATTCCGATATTGTCTGTAGGATCATTATAGTACATTTATTTTGAAAAACACAGTGCGCAAACCTTTACAAAATGGAATTTACTCTTCTTTGTAGAATTTGACTTTACAATGGAATTAACGTCACACTCAACCTAGTATATCCACTAACTTCCCCTTCAATACCTTTAAATAAATAGATTAAACCTTTTATTAGATTTTTTCATCTTCCGGCTACAGTTTACAGAAACTCAAGATATTTTCAACTCAAGGCTTACCCATCCGGTAAAAGGTCATTCTTATTTGACTAAATTTATAGTTAGGTATATTATGCAATATATTACTATCTATATTAGATTTATATTTCACAATAACATATCAACGGAGGATGATCAGATGATAGTACCCGAAATCGATCAGCAAATTAAGGATTGGATGAATTCCTTAATGGATAACATCAAAGATATCAGTATTAATTATACAGATAATGCATTACTATTTTCAGCAGCGGATCGTTATGTACAAGGCAAGAAAAATATATCTGCTTTTTATCAAAATGAATTTAAAGATCTCACCTTGAGCGAATATCATTCGCTGTATCGTGTTCAATTATCAGAAAATGAAGATATGGCCTTTGAAATTGGATTACTCACAACAGCGCAGAATGTAAATTATCAATATCTCATTCTTTGGTCCAGGAATAGCGGATTATGGTTACGAGAATTGGAGGCAGTTGCAAAAAAGGCTGTTACTCTTGATATTGACAGTGGAATTGATGTAGCAAGAAAGCATTGGGTAGAATTTGCTAATCAACATTCTGCAATTACCTTAGCTAAGGGTGTTTATATTGAGAATTTATTTTATTATAATCGAGGTATTCTATATCAAGACTATGAGAGCTTAGCCGATATTTATTCTTATATGAATGATTTGGCCTTTGACATTAATCTTGAAAAGGATTATTGTGTTATGGTCGGAGAGGCATTAGCTTATGAAATCGGCACATGGAAAACCTCTGATTATAAAGGAAATTATATTATCGTATGGAAGAAGACGAAAGGCAATTGGAAAATCATGCTTGATTGCAACTGGTAAAAATCATCTAGCACTTTATAACAAAAGACCTGTCACAGTGGCAGGCCTTTTATTTTTATGCTGGAATTTCAGCTATTTTAGCATGTCCTCAAGTTCCTCGACCATATGATTCAATATATCCACTTGCTTTACCATTTCAACAATTTCTTCCGTATTTCCTTGTACCATATTCGCAATGTCATTAAATTCTTGATTTTCCTGTGCGATACTCTTATAAACATCTTCATTGATCGTAAACGTATTTTTAATAATATTCATATGATCCCTCTGAATGGTAGCCGCATCTTTTATTGCCAGAGTTGACTTCTTTAGCAGGTTTATCATATTACGAATTCCAGAAACAGTATCTACCATTACCTTATTCTGTTCTGTTAACTGGGTGGAATTATCATTCATAAAATTAACAACATCTCGAGCCCCAATTTGGATTTTCTCTACAACTTGAGTTATATTATTCAAGGAAACCTTCGTGTTATTAGCAAGCTTACCAACTTCTTGTGCAACTACGGAAAAGCCTCGACCTGCTTCTCCTGCTCTCGCTGCTTCAATAGAGGCATTTAAAGCAAGCAAATTTGTTAAAGAAGCTATAGAATTAATAATTTCTAGCGTCTCTCCAATTCTGCTGACATCCTCTAATAATTTATCTGTTACACTCTTTGTTTTCTTTGTTGAATCTTCAACTTGTTCGCTAATATTCATCAAATTAAGTAATGCTGTTTCGTTCGAAGCCGAGATATTCATTAAATGATTCGAGATCTCATTTAATTCCTGCATTTTCGATTCCATATTTTTGCTACTTTGCTCTAGATCATTCAAATTCTCTTTACTTTGTGAAGTTTTCTCCAGTACGATGTTACTGCTTGCTAATAAATTCTCACTGATTGCAGAAAGCTCTTCTGTTGATGCGCTTTCCATTTCAAATGATGAAAGTAATGAATTACTGGCACTGGTGAGTCCTCCCGAAAAATCCGTAACCTTATTCAACACATTTTGTACTCTATTATTATTACGCTCCAGTTCATCCCTTTTTGCATTTACCAAAAACCGCTCAGATAAAAATGTAAGCAAAAGAATAGAGGCCATTGATAATACAAGGCAGATTATGCGCAAAACCATTTCCGGGATAAACAAATCATCTTTTGCAGGTAATAATGTATCACCTTTAACAAACCATGATATGATAATAGATAGAGCAACACCCGCTGTCGCTATTCCAACCATTTTTAAATCGAAATAAAGTGCTGCGAAGAATAGAAAGAAAAAAGCATATCCCCAAAAATCCCTTGAAGGTATCATGTAAGAAATGTAGTTCCACTGTACGATTATAATAAATATAAAATAAATCTTTCCATATCTAAGTATATCCGGACGTAATTTTCCATCCTTATATCCTATCTTTATAAAAGTAAAGCCTATCGCCAGATAAACAGCATCCATCAGCAAAAACGTAATAAGAAACGGCCATCCTACTGTGGGATACTGTCCGAAAAGCTTTAACACCGTAAAACAAACCGATGCAGCAAAGCATCCTCCTGTCATAGCTATCATTGTAATAGTAAATACCTTTTCATAATACTCCTCAATTACTGTAGATGTTCTTGTTGTCATGCCGATACCCTCCTTAGTAGAAATTAGTAAGCAATGGTATAAATAAAAGCAAAAACATAGTGACAAGTAGTTATACTTTATTGTACTATATTTTATCATATTTTACAATAGGAGTACCACTTTATGAACTTCTACATGTACCACTTTATGAACTTCTGCAGTACAAGCACCGCTTCTTGAGATGCCGTAACTTTATCCACAATATTCCTGTTTCATCAGTATTTCATAAACAACCGCTCTTCCCATTCTTCCCGAAGCAGGCCGTACTTGATCTCGTCATCCCATCTTCCTTCCTTATATCGAATCTTACGCAGGATGCCTTCCTTCTGCATACCCAGCTTTTTCATGATGTTCTCAGAGGATCTGTTATTCCCATTGCAACTCGCTACGATTTTATGAAGCGTATGATTGGTAAACAGCTCGTCTATCATTGCCCGTCCCATCTCCGCACCGTATCCGCAGCCCCAGTATTCCGGTAGGATGAAGTATCCTATTTCGCAGATCCCACCCTGTTCCTGCTTCTTCAGAACCTCATAATCGACGATTGCGATATCCTCTCCGGTATCTTTATGGGTCACAACAAATTGATCTCCCTCGCCCTGCGGCTGTAGCTTAAGTGTCTCCCTAAAAGCTGCTTCGGTCTTCTCCCCGGATTCCAGCTGATCTAAGTAAGCATACCGCATCACTTCAGGATTCGTATATAAGTCATGAAATATCCTGTAATCGTCCTCCGATAATCTTCTATATACAAGTCTATCACTTTGAAGCATCGATTTCTCCCCCATTCACATCCACTTTATTTTTTCTTAAAAGCAATTACCAATAATGTAATGAATACAACACCAATCACTCCCGTTAGTATATACAAGAAAGCACTGCCATCAGTTGTTTTTGATATCATGATACTGGTAGGTCCATCAGCACCACCGATTACTCCAACCGATGTCACCTTCGATATATTTCGAATGATGCAAAGCAATATGAGGAATATGCATATTATTCCCATTGGAATAAGTACTCGTCTATAACCTTTTTTCATTGTTATCCTCCTCCATGATTCAAGAAGCTTCTTATATAATAACCTTCCTTCTTGATCAGATTATTTCATGATAGAATGCTTATAATAAAACCGCTTCCCACCTTTCGACAGGAAACGGTTATCCTACTTAAACACTTGTTAATTCTTTATTCCTCTGATCCCTAGATATTAACCCTCCAACTCTTCTTCAAGCGGAGCTTCCTTCACCGGAAGTGTCTCCACGTCAGGCCTGTTCAAAAGGTGCAGGTTCTTACTCATCCGGAAGAGATTGGTCCCAAGTGCACCGACAATCGCAAAGCAGATAAACAATAGCCCGAGACCGGCACCATCTCCTGCTCCAACCAGTACGTTCCAGATCGGCTTCAGGCTTGAGGTTCTGATATAGGGTATGAATACATCATCTGCAAGAATTCCTCCCAACAGGTTACCGATCGGAATGGAAGTATATTGCAGTGTATTGCGTGCCGCAAACACTCTTCCCTGTAACTCAATCGGGATATTGGTACGCATGATATATTCTACATTCGCTGTCAGAAAAGGAATTAAGACATTTCCCCCGAATACCGCCAATGTCCAGACATAATAATTCTGCCCGATTCCCAAAAGTCCGTTGCAGAACAAAAAAGAAAAGGTCATGATGTTCAGTATCAGCGAAATCCGCTTCTTCGGAGCAGGCATCCTTGATACAAAAATACTTCCGACCAAACCCGCTACGCTGATCGCACTGCTGACAATGCCCAGCTGCACATCGTTGTTGCCGTTTCGCAATAAAATCATGGGTGCTAGGTCTGTGTTATACACTGCTGCCACAAGGTTTACAAATCCCATGAATAAAACCAGACTAAAGACATCCTTCTTCGTCATCAGATACTGTATTCCGTAAATGCATTCCGAGAAAAGTGATTTCTTCTCTCGTTCCTCTGTGGCATGATTCGGAATATACACTCCGAAGGCCAGTGTAAGAAATGCAAACAGGAAAGTGGCAAGATCAATCATAACAAGGACTTGGAGCCCAAAAAAGGCATACAGGGTTGTCGCTACGATTGGTGCAAAAATACCGATGAACGAAGTAAAAAAACTATTAATGCCGCTAATCTTGAAGTAATCCTCCTTCGGAACGATTAAAGAAATCGTAACCGAGGATGCCGGAGACTGGAAGGAATCCGTCACACCCAGGAAGAAATTGATCAGATACAAATATTCAATATGCAGTGATCCGGTGAAAAGCATCAGTAAGACGCAGGAGGAGAAAAATGCCGCTATCGCATCAGCAACGAGCATGATCTTCTTCTTGTTCCAGCGATCACTGATTGTACCTGAGATGAAGCTTAACATTACCTCCGGTACCAGATAGCACACGGACAGCAACGACATCGATAATACTGAGCCACTCTGTTTATAAGACCATAGGATCAATCCAAAGCTCGTCAGCTTACTTCCGAACTGAGATACGAATTGTCCAATGATCAGTAAATAGTAATTCTTGGTTTGTTTATTTAATTGAAATGCTTTCATTTTAACTTTACTCCTTTTATTATTTAATCAATTCAGGATGCAAAGTCAAAATAAGACGCTTCATACTCCATGCAAATACATCTTAATTGACTTTGCATGGAGCCAATACAATACACATTTTCATACTTACCTCTCCTTTTCTCTTAACCGGCAGGATTATCTGCTATCTGTCCTTACCACAGAAGTCATCCGTCGGGTATAGAAACAACTAATATATTCGCATTTATTGTAACACATTTGTAGATTCTGGCAAGTGATTTTTCCGCTCATACAGAAGCATTCCCATCAAACAAAGAAAGGATAGTATAGAGATCAGCGCTCCCTCCTTCAGATAGGGAGTTCGATATTGTAGTCTGATTTGGTGTTTTCCCTCCGTAATGGGAAGAGCCATATACATGATATTCCCCCTGTCAAGCTTGGTCTCCCTGCCATCTACATAAGCTTTCCAGCCCTTACTGTAGGGTATGGACAAAAATAGAAGCCCTTTCCTATTCATCATGATCTCTCCCTGAAGCCTGTTATTACCCGTCTTGATATTGGTCAGGGGTTCCTGACCGAGTTCCTGTATTCTGTTTCTGTATTGTAGCATATCAACATTATAGATTCTTATAGAATCATAGAGATAGGTTGCAGCCTCCGGAAAGGTGAGTCTGATCCAATTCTTCCTGTCTTTGCTGTAACCGGTATTCGCCAGAAAGTTTACCTTCCCGAAATAAGAATTCATATGCTTATTCCTGATATTGATATTCTTATGCTTTTCATGTTCTCCCTGTACATGGATGGTCTGCATACTGAGCAGATTGTCTTCTATGGATAAGCCGGTGATCTGTAGATAGGTTTCTGTTTCACCCTTACCTTCAAAGAAGAGCCGCAGCTCTGCTTCCGCCTTCTTAACCTTGATCTGTTTCTTGCCGAGTATCATCCCCTCTGTCGAGGCCCGATAGTCCAACTGCGTAATACCCTCTCTCATATTTCGTTTGCTGATAGAGGCAAACTCACTGTCCTCCTCAAGTATCACTGCGTACAGAAGAGCATTCTGCTTTTCCAATGCATTTAATCGTCCATATTCTTCTTCCGGTAAATAGTCATGATAGACATAACCGATCGGTAGGGCATACTTGTTCCGATATAGGTAATAGCTTCTGTCACCGGCATTAATCTCCTTCATAAGCTCGTAACCGTATGGAGCCGCCCGCTTTACAGAAGTAACGAAATATTTCACACCGGCAATCGCATTTAAGATAGTCCGATTATCCTGATTATCAATACGAAATGCAGCTCTTTGATTCAGAAGCTCCAGCTGCTTATAATAATTGGTTATTCCACCATCTAGAAGACTGTAGTAAGCCGATACATCATTGAACCGGATAGGCAATGCTTCATTTCTGATATTATCCCCGAAGGTCTCTATCCGAAACAGTCCGTCATCCTGCAGGGATGAGATTGCGGCAGCTTCTCCTCCCGCAAACAGCTTCGCCACCTGCTTCTTCGTCAGAAATTCCCGGGCATAGCCGCCAAACTCGGCAGAATAAAAGGCATACCCGTTGAAGCCGATGGATGCAAACAGGATTAGAGAAAGGAGGACCTGCCGTAGCGTATCCTTACTCTTAGGCTGACGCTGCTGGAGCATCAGAAGCAGAAGGGCTGTGATCAGCAGAAAACAGAAAGACAGCTTTACAATCTTTTTTGAGTAAAAAGCAAAACTCAATACTCCGTAACCCAGGACTCCCAGAAGCAGTAGCACCTTTTCCCATGGACCCAGATGCAGCAACTCCTCATAGGTGGTTGTAACTATTAAGGCTACCGCGAACGGTAGAAGGAAGCACCAGCGATTCGTGATATAGGCAAAGCCATTCATAAAATAACCAAAGGCCGGTACGGTACATCCCAAAATAATCAGCAGGAAACTATACTTGAGTTTGACATACCTTTTATTACAGAACAGGATAGCAAAGCTGACCGCTGTCAGGGTAGGAAAGGACAGGTCCATCCAATAACCCGCATCTACTCCGGAGGCAAACACTCCCTGAAGCGTATACTTATAATAATCCATATTATAATGAAGAAAGCTGATCAGACATTCCGGCTTGGAGTCCATTCGACCATTTTGAAAGAATGCATAGACGACAGGCAGAAAGATTACCGAAGCCATCAGCATACCCAATAAGTAATTGCTTCCGATCCGCAGCCCCATGATTAAAAAGCCCAAAAGCTTATGCTTGTCCTGCCTCGCAAAGGTTACAAGATATCGAAACATCACATAGATAACCGATATCACAGTCAGCATGAAGAGAAAATAGAAATTACTGATGGTGCTAAGAAAAACCATCCCGATGAATAAATAGGGCTTTCTCCTGCGAAGTATTTCCTCAAGACCAATCAAAAGCAGAGGAAGGTAGATCATCGGATTGAGGAAATAGGGATGTCTGACTCCAGAGTAAAAAGTATAACCGCAAAAAACGTAAATCAGAGCCCCCGGTATCCTTCCCCTTCGTGACAGCTTCCAATAGCTGCCGAACAGCAAGAAACTGATTCCTATGAGATATAGCCGAAGTAATATTAATCCAGTATAGAAGGCCGTCCCGTTCTCCTGATTCATAAAGACCGACAGCAAGGCCAATGGATCTCCCAATACATAGTAATGAAGTGTCGTAATCGTATCGTAGCCCATGCCGACAGTAAAATCCACCATGGCAAAGCCGGCTCCCGTAAGTAAGCCTCTGAGCATTCTTCCATAGTACAGGAGAATTGGAAGATGTTGATTAATTCCGTCCACACACCATACAAATGATTTCCTCTCTGCAAGAAAGGGATAAAAAACTACGGGCAATAATAACAGAAATGATACGGTATATAGAAAATAAGTATTTGTAAAAATTGATTTCTTCATGTGCCTGTTTCACCTCCTATGAACACGTTGTCTGAATATAAGTCGATCGTTGTTCTGCTTACATTCCCCTGTTCTCTATACATGAAGTTTTAGCAATTCTTACTATTTTATGCGAAGCCTTGAAAATCTGGATAAACAAGACAAGGGTGGTACATTCTGCTCTTAAGCCGAATTGTACCGCCCAAACATTTCTTACTCCCTATTGCCTTCCTTTTGTTTCTGTACTATAATAAATGCTAATTGAATTGGAAATGATTTCTTGTTCTCAATCAATATCTTAACTAAAGGTAAATTTAATACATATTATTTCACAAAGGCGAGGTGCTGCTATGAGTTCTTATAAAAAACCACAACAGATAGAAATAGTCTATTTTTCAGGGACCGGAGGAACCAAAAGAGCCGCAGAATTATTGACCCAGTCTTTTACTGATCAAGGTGCCACTGCCAGCTGTCACGAGCTGCATGAGAGAAAGCCCTTTGAATATACCGCTTCCGATATGCTGGTTATCCTTTATCCGGTATACGCCTTTAATGCTCCAAAGCCCATCTATAATTTCATAGAGACCCTACCGGATGGGAACGGCAGCCTTGCTGCAGTCATCTCTGTATCCGGTGGCGGTGAAGTTAGTCCAAATACAGGCTGCCGTATCCATACCATTCGTCGTCTGCATCGGAAGGGCTACCGTGTCCCTTACGAAAGAATGCTGGTTATGCCTGCCAATGTCTTTATTGATACTCCAAATGATCTATCCTTGCTTTTGTTACAGGCCCTGCCCGATAGGATGAATCGAATTGCAACAGATCTACTCTCCGGAAAGATCAGAAGAACGAAGCCTACACTGGTTGATCACCTTGTTTCCTCTGTCGGTGAGTCAGAAAAGACGGGCTCAAAGATGTTCGGTAAGCTCATGAGGGTTAATTCTAACTGCAACGGCTGCGGCTTATGTGAGCGCTCCTGCCCTACCGGTAATATCAGACTAAAAAATAATATCCCCGTATTCGGCAACAAATGTACCATCTGCTTAAGATGCGTCTATCATTGCCCCAAGCAATCCATCTCTGCCTTATTTTCGAAAAAGGTCATCCTGCAGAATGGCTACCATTTGGAACATATGGAGCAGCAACTGATTGAGCAGAAAGAGAGCAATGCCCTGATGGTGGTCAATGATATAGAAGCCTATCAGATCCCTTATGCACTCTCCGGGATAAAGAAATACCTGCTGGAACAAGATTAGAATGCTTTTTATCCATCATAAAAGGAGACAGTACCTGTGATGTCACTCCAGACCTTGGCTATTTCTTAAGGTTTGGAGTATATCACAGTCTGTCTCCTCTTTGTTAATTTCAGATAACTTATGTCTATTTCTCCCAGCGCCCGCTTGCACCACAGGGAAGAACCAATCCGTTCCCCGATACCGGAAGTCCGATTTCATCTGCTGTCACCTTACCTCCGAATTTTTGACTTAATTCAGTAGACAGCATATAGGATAGCACTCCGGCCTGAAGACCAGTGGTATAAGAATTTAACAGGAAGAATAATGGATCGTCCGATAACAGCTTTGTGCAAAGCTGTATAAAAGGATGAATGCTGTCTTCAATCTTCCAGATCTCACCCTTGGGCCCTCTGCCGTAGGAGGGAGGATCCATGATGATAGCATCATATCTGCTCTCTCTTCGGATTTCCCGTTCGACAAACTTGACGCAATCGTCTACGATGTATCTGATTGGTGCATCCGCAAGTCCGGAGGCAGCTGCATTTTCCTTGGCCCAGGTTACCATTCCCTTAGATGCATCTACATGAGTGACCGCTGCTCCCGCTTTGGCTGCCGCCAGAGTTGCTCCTCCGGTGTAAGCAAATAGATTCAGCACCCTAATCTGTCTTCCCTGTGCATTCCTAATCTTTTCTGAAAACCAATCCCAGTTCACAGCCTGCTCAGGGAATAAGCCTGTATGCTTGAAGCTGAAGGGCTGTAGATGGAAGATCAGGTCCTTATAGGCGATATCCCACTGTTTCGGCAGGTCGAAAAATTCCCATTCGCCCCCACCCTTCGTACTTCTGTGATAATGGGCATTCGGTTTTCTCCAACCCTTATTCTGCTGCGGCGTATCCCAGATTACCTGTGGATCCGGTCTTACCAGAATATAGTTTCCCCAGCGCTCCAGCTTCTCACCTTTCGTTGCATCTATAACCTCATAATCCTTCCAATCACCAGCAATCCACATATTACCTCCATATGCCTTGTTCAGGCATTCTATTCAATCAACGAAATTAACTCTTGTGCATTTTCATAATCGCACTTCCGGATATCACACCGCCTCGCGGCATCTCAGCTATTTATTATAAACCAGGATGGCCACAAAAACAACCTAAATTCATAGTAAGACTCCCAACTGACTTTCCAGAAGCTGTTTCAAAACATGAAGTAAAAGGAAGTGAAAGAACTGGCATTCCCATAATACACTCTTTGGGAGACATACTACTGAATTTGTTTGCGGCAAACGAATACTCATGTACGAATTGTCGCAAACAAAACAGGAGTGTGTCTTCCGACGAGTGTGTGAGGGATTGCCAGTTCTTTTACTTCCTTTTTGAATCAGCCTCTGCTTCCACTTAGCATCCTCTTATGTTTCTAACTGTATTTTAACTTGACGTTGCAGGTATTTAAGAATACACTTAAAGCTGTAAACAGGAAACAGAGAAGCCCTATAAAGTGGGCTTCTACGAATAAACAATATATATGGAGGAGTATTATCATGGGTATATTAACAAGATTTAAGGACATCATGTCCAGCAACATTAATGCACTGCTAGATAAAGCAGAAGACCCCGAAAAAATGATTGATCAATGTCTTCGTAATCTGAATTCCGACCTTGGTAAGGTAAAGTCTGAGACAGCAACCATCATGGCTGAAGAGCAGAGAGCCAAAAGAGTCCTTGGTGAGTGCAGTGAAGAGACGAGCAAAATGCAGACCTATGCCGTGAAAGCACTGGAAGCTAATAACGAAGCTGATGCAAGAAAGTTCCTTGAGCAGAAAGCCACTCTTTCCGCCAAGCTGCCCGGTCTTCAGGAGGCATATAATCTGGCACATAGCAATGCAACGCATATGCGCGAGATGCATGATAAATTAGTCGATGACATCAACGAGCTCGAGTCTCGCAAGGATATGATCAAGGGTAAGCTTGCAGTTGCCAAGACTCAGGAGCGAATTAACCGTATGGGTGATTCCGTTGCGGATGCCAACAACTCCATTGCAAGCTTTAAGAAATATGAAGAGATGGCAGACAAAGCTCTTGATAAAGCCAATGCTATGGCTGAGCTCAATCGTTCCTCTTCCGATCAGACAATTGAAGATCTCACCGCGAAGTACGATACCAATTCCAGCGTAGATGACGAGCTGGCTGCATTAAAAGCAAGCATGAATAAGTAATATAGATTAATTCTGGAGATAAATGTCCGCAGAAATCAGACAACTGCTGAGCTGCGGGCATTTGTCAGGTAGAGGCTTTCTCATAGTGTTATATCTTTTAGGGAGGATTTGTAAATGTCCACTGTTGTTCACTATAAATGTCCCAATTGTGGGTCAGACATGGCTTTTGACACTCAGACCGGATTGCTCCGCTGCGCAAGCTGCGGACGGACGGATAAAATCGAGAACATACCCAAGCCAGAAGAGAACGAGGATGAAACCATCCATTATGACGCGGATGATGATGATATCAATGCCGCAAACTCCGGCTTCGAGCATGATTATGCCGATGCGAATGATTCTGATGAACCGAGCAATCACTCCACCTTCAACGAGGGTGAAGCTCATGAATACCATTGCAATAACTGTGGTGCAATCCTGATTACAGAACCGAATACCGCTGCCACTACCTGCAGCTTCTGCGGAGCCGGTGTCGTATTAAGCGACCGACTGAGTGGCAACTTAGCTCCCGCCAAGGTCATTCCATTTTCTATCAGTAAGGAGCAGGCCCAGGAAGCTTTTGTCAAATGGTGTAGAAAGGGTCTGCTGACCCCCAAGGATTTTATGACTGCGGACCGTATCAAAAATATTACCGGCCTCTATGTACCCTTCTGGCTCTATGATATCAACGGGCGCGGAGAAGCCGAAGCAACCTGCACCAGGGTGCGTACTTATTCTGACAGTGACTGGATCTACACGGAGACCAAATATTACAATGTCTACAGAAAGGTGGATCTAAACTATAGCCGTATCCCCTGTGATGCTTCCCGTAAGATGGAGGATCATATGATGGATAAGCTGGAGCCGTATTCCTATGAGAATCTGAAGGAATTTAACATGCCCTATCTCGCAGGTTATATTGCCGAGAAATATGATTTTACCGACGAGGATATGCTGCCCAGAATCAAGGAGAGGGTCGGCGGTTATGTAGATAATTATCTGGGTTCCACGATCAGTGGATACACCTCTGTAAATTATCACCGTAAGGACATCAATATCCGTAAGAAGCATGCGGATTATACACTGATGCCGGTGTGGATGGTATGCTATGATTACCGTCAGGCAGAACATATCTTTATGATGAACGGACAGACCGGAAAGATCATCGGTAAGCCTCCGCTCAGTAAGGCTAAGATGTTTGGATGGTTTGCAGGGGTCAGCGTAGGTTGCTTTGCACTCTTTCGCATCATTACGATATTAGGAGGTATGCTGTCATGAAGAAGTCTAATAAACACAAAGTCCTGACTCTGCTGCTGGCATTGTTACTTACCGTATCAGTATGCTTCCAACCTCCTGTTCAGGCATATGCAACAGACACCTCAGAAAATAAAGTTGCTCAGCATATTTATGATGAAGCAGGTCTCCTCTCCACCTCCGATAAAGAGGATTTGGAACAGAAATGCATTGACTCCGGCAATGCTGCAGGGGTAGAGATCATGATCTTAACTCATAACGACCCGAATGCACTTTATGCAGAGGATTACATTGAAGATTTCGAAGATCAGCAGCCGGCAGGCGACCGTGTCTACCTGTTGGTGGATATGAGCAATCGCGTTGTATTTATGGAGGGTTACGGAGCAGCCGAAACCTATATCCATTCCAAAAGAATTGATAAAATCATTGAGGAGATCACGCCTTATCTCTCAGAAGGAAATTATTACGATGCCTTTTCCATCTACATCGACCGTTCTGCAGGATATATGGGCGATGATTCTGAGATTAATACGGATCATGATTACAGTGTCGGGACTCCTCAGAATGATAATCCCAATGCTCCATATTATGATGAAACCTATCCTGATGATTATGGAACGACTCAAAACACAGCCAAGGATCTGGCGACCAACATCTGGGTCCAGCTGTTGGCCGCAATCGTGATCGGAATCATCACTGTGTCTATTATGGCCCTCCGTTCCGGTGGCAGAATGACAGCAGGCGGTGCAACCTATATGGATCAGAACCAATCCGGCCTTATCGGGCGCAGGGATGATTATATCCGCACTCAGGTTACCAGAGTACCAAAGCCTAAGGATAATCCGAACAATCATGCCGGTGGCGGCTTCAACGCAGGAGGCTTCCGTGGCGGCGTCTCCATGGGTGGACGCTCTCATAGCTCCGGTGGCGGTAAGTTCTAGTAGTCATCGCATAGTAATTCAGATATAATAAAAGCGTAGCGATCAGACGTATGCAAGCTTATGATAATTGGCTTTGCTTGCAACAAGCGGACGGAGCTGAAGATCATGAACGAGGTTCATGGCCTAATAGTCTTAGAAAGAACAGGCATAAAGAGGTAGAAAAGCCTGATTTTATGTTCAAACTTAGGGAGGAAATCAATATGGGCTTATTTTCAAAGCAATTTGCAAATGTAGTTGAATGGCAGGAATTCCGTGATGACATGATTTTCTACAAATGGAGCAATGACGAGATTAAGAAGGGTAGTCGTCTTATCATCCGTCCCGGACAGGATGCAATCTTTCTGTATAATGGAAAGATTGAAGGTATCTTTAAGGACGAAGGGGACTACGATATCGAATCTCAGATTATTCCCTTCCTCTCTACATTAAAGGGTTTCAAATTCGGTTTCAACAGTGGTATCCGTGCAGAGGTACTCTTTATCAACACAAAGGAATTTCAGGTAAAATGGGGCACTCAGAATGCCATCAATATTCCGGTACAGCAGCTCCCCGGCGGAATGCCGATCCGTGCCTTCGGCACCTTCACCTTTAAGGTGGCTGATTATGTGAAGCTGATAGATAAGATTGCCGGTGTGAAGCAATCCTACAATGTGGAGGATGTAAGACTTCGTATCGTTGCGGTTCTTGATCAGCTGTTGATGAAGTGGGTCTCTAAGGAAGGCAAGGATATGTTTAACCTGCAGGCGAACTCCTTCGATATCTCGAATGGCATCCGTACAGACCTTGACATGCAGCTTTTTGATTCAGGACTTTCCATTACAGCCTTCAATATCATGAGCTTTACTTATCCTGAGGAAATCCAGGCAATGATCAATAAGACCGCTTCCCATACGATGGTCGGCGATTTGAACCGCTATCAGCAGATAGAGCTGACAAACGGCATGGCATCAGGAAAAATGAGCGGCGGTGGCGTTGCATCCGACATGGCAGGTATGATGATGGGTATGAATGCCGCGAATCAGATGATGAAGAATATGAATCAGACAGCCGGTAATCAAGCTCCTATCGGAGGTGCAAAACCGAACTTCTGCCCGAATTGCGGTGCTAAGACCGAGGGTGCGAATTTCTGCCCGAACTGCGGTCAAAAGCTTTGATAACGAGATCTTATCATAGAATAATAATGAAATAACCTAGCAACAAAGGCTGTTGTATAAAATGTAAGTATGGGTAACAGGTATCCTATCATACACTGTTTGACGGACAGCTTGTCGATTTTGTAAAGGCAGTAGCAAACAATCTGGTTTGTTTGTTTATGGCTTACAAAATGACAGGATGTTAATCAATCTGTGTGAGGGATACCTGTTATTCGAGCTTATAATATTTTATACAACAGCCGTTATTTTTCAAACAAATGTTTGCATTATTTAGTACTATATGGTACAATATGATCATTCTAATAATAGAGGGGAGTTTTACCATGGAATTTTATAATGTAATCAATGAACGACACACAATACGTGATTTTGCAGACAGAGAGATTGACAAGGAGATCCTTCACCGGATAATCGACGCCGGTCTGAAGGCACCTACCAACGACCATATGCGCAGCTGGGAATTCGTCGTTATTACAGATAAGGAAGAGAAAGCAAAGGTCATCAGCAAAATAAGAAAAAGCTTTTCCAAGGAGGAGGTCAACAGCTTTCTTGATGGTTGGAATATGACCGATGCCTGTCAAAGGGAAATGTATATCGATGGTGTTCCGAAGCAATATTCCATGCTATATCATGGCGGCTGCCTGATCCTTCCTTTCTTTAAGCAGGATCATCCGCTACTCACACCGGAGGATATTCAATCGTTAAACTATTTTGCTTCCATCTGGTGCTGCATCGAGAATATATTCTTAGCTGCGACAGCTGAGGGGCTGGGTTCCGCCTTCCGTATCCCCGGCACCGAAGAACTTGCATATTTAAAGGATTATATTGGCCATCCCGACAACTACTACTTGCCTTGTTACATTTCCATCGGTTATCCCACAGAGGATGCTTCCAAACCGAAACAGCATCATTTTAATCCGCAGGAAAAGATCCATATAAATAAATGGTAAAATAAGCAGAATTATCTTCTAGTCAAATAACGAAACAAGAAGAAGCGGTTACTAAACAAATGACAGAATAAGAATAAGCGGTTGCTAGACAACTGATAGAACAAGAAGAAGCGACTGCTAAACAAATGGCTAAACAAGAAGAAGCAGTTGCTAATCAAATAGAAAACAGTCAGAAGTGACTATTTCGAAACAGTAAAGCAATAGAAAGAGCGCGTGCTTGTATTACCGTAATGCACTCTTTGGAAGACATACTACTGAATTTGTGGGCGACAAGCGAACATTTTTATGTCCGATTGTCGCAAACAAATCAGCAGTGTGTCTTCCGACGAGTGTGTGAGGTAATACAGGCACGTGCTCTTTCTATTTCAATACTCTATTTCAATACTCTCTTCCAAAAATTGCTTCTTATTCAACCATAAACACTTTGTCGTTCATCAGCTTCTTCAGCTTTGCATCCGCATCTGCCATGGAGCTTCCCTTGACACCAAAATAGAACTTAATCTTCGGTTCAGTGCCGGAAGGTCTGATTGCACACCAGGCATTGTCGTTTAAATCAAAGTATAAAACATCGGATTTCGGAAGGCCGGTCGAAGTGATCATCCCGGTTGTGAGATCTGTAATGGTATCTGCCATGTAATCGCGGAGCTTCAGTACCTTGTAATCTCCTGCTGTCTTCGGCGGATTCTTACGGAAGCTTTCCATGATCTCCTTGATCTTCTCCATGCCTTCGATGCCCTTCAGTGTGACAGATACCAGGTCTTCCTTGAAGTAGCCATACTTCTCATAGATTCTGTTCATCTGCTCATGGAGGGAGATGCCCTTGGAACGATAGTAAGCAGCAGCCTCACATAGACACATTACTGCAACAATTGCATCCTTATCCCTGGAATGAGTACCGACGAGGCAACCATAGCTTTCTTCGTACCCAAAGATATAGGTATTCGAACCTGTCTCTTCAAACAGCTTAATCTGTTCACCGATATATTTGAAACCTGTTAATACTTCAATCAGCTTCGCATTGTAATACTCTGCGATCAAATCGGAGATATTTCCGGTTACGATTGTTTTAATTAAAGCAGCATTCTTCGGGAGAATTCCCTTCTCAGCCTTCTGGGAGAATTCATACTCCGCGATTAAAGCTCCTGTCATATTACCATTGAAAAGTACAAACTCACCACGTTCATCCTTTACCATGATCCCTAGGCGGTCCGCGTCAGGATCGGTTGCCAGTATCAGATCTGCTCCCACTTCCTTGGCCAGCTTCTGTGCCAGAGTGAATACCTTCGGGTCCTCAGGATTAGGATATCCGACGGTAGAGAATTCAGAATCAGGAAGCTCCTGTTCAGGAACTACATAAACCTGATCAAAGCCCAGTTCAGCCAGAATCCTTCTTACAGGAAGATTGCCGGTACCATGAAGTGGGGTATATACGATCTTCATGCCTCTGCCTTCTTCACTGATCGGGTTAATGACCAGCTTCTTCAGCTCTGCGATATATTGATCATCGATTTCCTTTGCGATGACTGTCAGTAAGCCCTTAGCCAGAGCTTCCTCCTTATTCATCGTCTTCGCGGATGCAAAATCCGTGATGGAATTTACTTCTTTTATAATTTCTTCATCCTTCGGGTATGTGATCTGGGCGCCATCCTCCCAATATACCTTATAGCCGTTGTATTCAGCGGGATTATGGCTTGCTGTAATCACAATACCTGCAATACAACCGAGTGTGCGAAGTGCAAAGGAAAGTTCAGGAGTAGGTCTCAGGCTTTCAAAAAGATAGGCATGGATACCATTAGCTGCCAGACACAAAGCACTGTCCAGAGCGAATTCCGGAGACATTCTTCTGGAATCATATGCGATGGCAACCCCCTTGCTTTCTCCTCCCTGCTTAAGGATAGTATTCGCAAGACCTTGTGTTGCTCTTCTTACTGTATATAGATTCATTCTGTTGACACCAGCACCCAGGATCCCCCTCAATCCTCCAGTTCCAAATTCAAGATCCTTAAAAAATCTTTCCTTTATTTCAGTTTCATTCCCCTTAAGTGCAGCCAACTCGTGTCTAGTCTCTTCATCAAAGTATGGATTGGTTAACCATTCTTCATATCTTTTCATATAATCCATCATGATATTCTCCCTTTCATCTATAATATAAATAACATCTGAACCGATAGAGAATCCCTGTGGCCAGCAAACAATCTGACTGACACAAGCACCCGTGAAATAATCCTGTAAAAACCGAATTATCGTCTCAATTGTAGTTTATACCAAAACGTCTATATCATGATACAATGCTTTTTAGTCAAATGCAATCCTTTTTTACTCTCGGATCGTTAAGTCATTCTTAACAAATTCAGGAATAGTGCCCTTTCTGAACATATATCCGTAACTGGTCTCATTGTTATAATCCTCATTGAAGACATAGAGGATAACATCCGTATACTCTTCTCCTTCCATCAATGCAGTATTATTATAGTAATAATCCCTGGAGACCAGGTTGGGCAGGATCTGAGCAATTTGCTCCGGTTTCGAGTAAGTCTCTTCCTTATAACTATCCTGCGCTACACTGGTAGAAATCATCCCACCAATGCTGATTTGGTCAAATTTGGGGCTATAATCAGAGACTGTAATTCTCCTGATATCTGCCAGCTTCCTCTTTCTGGTGGTATCAAAGCCGTGCTTTTCCATCAAGGCCAAGGTCTTTATAAAGGAAGGGTAGACATAATAATAGCTTACGTCATAGGTTTTATATTCAAGCAGAATAGTTGCAAGCGGTTCACTATTCTTCAATTCGTCCAAAGACAAAGTCTTCAGTTCTTCCTTATAGGTATCAAGAAATTCCTGTTTACTGCTTCCCGGTAGAGCCAGTGAGTAGCTTTCCTTTCCATCCAAACCGAATTTCTCAGCATTGATCTCCTCAGAAAAGTATCTTAAGGATATCTTTCCGATACTCTCTATATCCCAGTGCAGGATAGGATAATGTGTTTCTCTAAATTCCGGATTCTCATAGATCTTCTTCAGCTGCTGATAGGTACCAGAGGTATTCAGTCTGTACTGACGGTATACTGTATTCCCGTTCTTCATAGCATATTTTACGCAATAGGTATAATTGCCTCCGGCGGAATTGTAGTTTTGTAACGTTTTCCTGTCTGCAATACCGGTTTTTGCCAGTTCATATGCATCCTTGAATTCTGATAGATTCATCCGCCTTAAATGATATTCCGAGTTGTCATACCTCTTGAATTCTCCGGCTTTTATGTCAAAATAGTTGATATTGTCCTCCACACCACTCACAGATACCGCCATACTCTGAATATTACTTTCCTCAGGAAGATAAGCGTCAAATTTGAAGAAGTCAAACTTGAAAGTGCATGCAATGACACCGACCATCAGGCCGCAGATCAGAAGCTGTCTCTTATGGCGAATAATCCCTCGAATATCAAACTGATAGATAATTTCTATCACTGCGTGAGAGACGATCAGCGCAAATACAAGCCCAAAGATAAACCAAGCGTCACTGTTGTGGGCAATATTGAAGAACAGTGCACCGCCACCTAAGGACAATAGAATCACCAATAGGAATTTGATGATCGGCTTTGATTTTGCAAAAGCCATAGCTTTCCCTGCTGCTTCAGATGGCCTTCTGATATATAAAAACAAGGCAAATGCGACCAATGCCACTGTAACAACTGCTCCGAGCAAAACGGAAGGAAGGATGCTCTCTCCCTTGTCCCAGGTATTATTTACACTAAGATAAACCCAGATCGGAGATAAAAATTTTAATCCATTCCGTAATTGAATCTCCGGATAATAGGTAACAAAGAACTCGCGGAAATATTCCTCCTTCACCAGCATCAGGGTTGGACCATAAAGCAAAAGGACTGCACTACCCAGGCAACTGACAACAAAATTACCGGTCAGCATGACTGCGATGATGACAACCGTATAAATCATCAAGTAGTAAATACAGTTAATTAATACAGCAGTCATGGCTGCATGAAAGATTTCCCAGCACATATAACCATTGATAGAAAGCACTGCAAAGCTTAGGAAGAGATTAAAAAAGTAGGCTACAAAATAGATTAGAAAGCCATCCAGATAGTTAACGGCAAATAATGTTTCCCGTCTTACCGGGGTGCTATGATAAAAGTCGATTCGCTTCTTCGAATGAACATAATAAAAGCTGCTGAGGCCGCAAATGATCGCTGCCATCACAGTAAGTACCGCTACTCCGGAATGCTTTGGACCCAGCATAGCTATGATATTGTTATTGATACTACTCAAGGTCTGCTGGTTGTTTATGCTCTCCAGGTTCAATGCATTTATTACAGGAAGGACAAGAAAGAACATCAAAAGAAACAGAGCTATTGTCCATATTCTTCTTTTCATATCTTCCTTTTGAAGATTAATAAATAAGCTTTTTGATATCATAGCCAACCACCTCCGTTTCACAGATGAATAACTCCTCTAAGGTCAGAGGCAGAATCTCCGAATAGATCGGCTCTGCCTTTGTAAGCCTTCCCGTAATCTCCTCATAAGTTCCCCTGATTGTCAGGGTGCTTAGGCTTCCTCTCTGTTCTGCTTTCAACAGCTCCATACCTCCGAATACGATTGCCGGTTCCTCACCGTTTCTGAATACACATTGTACTCTATGTACGCTTAGCTTCATATCGTAGAGATCCTTAGAAAGCAGGATTCCTCCTTTGTGAAGAATCCCGACATGATCGCAGATATCCTCCAGCTCTCTCAGATTATGAGAAGCAATGATTGCTGTCATATTCCGCTCCGTGATTTCTTTAATAAAGATACTCTTCACTGCCTGACGCATCACAGGATCCAATCCATCAAAGGTCTCATCACAGAAGATATATTTTGTATTGGCACAGACACCGCAGATGACTGAGACCTGCTTCTTCATTCCCTTGGAAAAGGTGTTGATCTTGCGCCTCTGATCGAGTTCGAATTGCTTCATCATCATATCGAAACGGTCGCTGTCAAATTCCTGATAGATCCCCTGATAGAAATGTTTCATATCCTTCGGAGTGGCATTGCTGAAGAAGAACTGATCATCAGAAATATAAAAGAATAGTTTCTTGGCAGAAACATTCTCAAAAACCTCCATTCCATCCAAATGGATGGCTCCTTGATCGGGCTTCAGGATCCCGCTGAGCATTCTGATAAAAGTACTTTTACCTGCACCATTGGTTCCGATGAGACCAAATACATTCCCCTCTCTGATTGTTACCGAAACCTGATCCACTGCTTTAATCCCATCAAATTGCTTACTTACATTGATTGCTTCAATCATCGTCCCTCTCCTCCCCATAGCTATCATCTATGATTGCGATAATTTTATCCTTAGGAATCTTTATCCCCTGTGCTTCCTTAGCTAATTGTTCCAACCTTTGGAATATCTCAGCCTGCTTTTCCCGAAATATTAAATCTCCTGCCGCGATAAAATTTCCTTTCCCCTTCACCGAATAGATATACCCTTGCCGTTCCAGTTCAGCATACGCCCGTTGAATTGTATTCGGGTTAATGGATAAATCCATCGCCAAGGTTCGTACGGAGGGTAGTTGACTGTGTGCTTCCAACGCACCCTTCAGGATCAAATCCTTGAATCGTTCCACTATTTGCTCATAAATTGGTCTATGATCCCTGTAGTCAATCATAATCACAGGCATGCTCCCTTCTCCCATCACGGGATAGCGCAATACTCTCTATCGGTTTCAATATGATGTGAAACCCCATACCAACTGTACTAATTCAATTAATACAGTTACTTTAAGCCATATTTCTCTTTCTGTCAAGGATAATGTCTAATAAGAAGATAAACTGTTGAATTAGAAGATCATTCCATCGGACATAAGAAGAAGCTGTCAGGACCATGTATGACAATCCCGACAGCCGATATTATAATTTCTATTCTTTATTAGCCTTTTCTATTCTTTTATTGGCCTTTTCTATTCTTTTATTAGCCTTTCCTATCTATAATTATCTCGATCAGTCGGGATCAGATATAGTTTCCTCTCTCCCAGGCTTTTACCTGATCGACCCCCTGCTCCATACTGAAGCCATTACCGATCAAAATTCCGACCAGGATATATTTTTGAAAGAGCTTTCTCAAATCGGTACCGGCTTTTGCTTCCTTCATTGCTTCATCAACAACCGGATCGATATATTCCAGCACCTGTTCCAGTGTCATATTTTGTCCTTCATCCATCTGATCCTGCTCATAATTTCGATTCCGCTCCTGCCCTCGATCCTGTTCTTCGCCTTGATTCTGTTCTTCGTCCTGATTCTGATCTTCGTCTTGATACTGCCGGTAGTCCTGTTTCTGCTTAAGCTTCTGGTTCTTCTCGCGATCCTGACTGACATTGTTACGCTCCATGGAATTTACCCTTTTGCGATCCTCTGTATTCAGATTCAGAATGTAATTATATTTATCCGCATGCTTTAATTCATCCGTCAATATCTCAAAGACCATATCTCTATAATACCCGGAAGGAAGACCTGCACGTATAATTCTGTATCTCTCCATTGCTGCCAGTTCCCCAAACAACGCTTTTTTTATGCCCGCCAGATAGGTCTCCGGTTCTTTAAAATCCTCGCGTCCCGCGCGCGGCAATTCATTACCCGTATAATATGCATAGATTTCCCGAAACATCTTATTGTGTTTCTTCTCATCGTCTCGGATATCCGAGATGATCTTCTCCTCTTCCCGCGTCGGAGCAACCGAAATCAGATAGTCATAGAACAATTCATCCTCTCGTTCACCCTGTACTGCCTGCTTCACTAATTTCAGAGCTTCCTCCAAAGTCTTATAGGTTGCTTCATTATACCTGCTATCGTTATCATTCATTACCTTCTGCTCCATACCTTTGATGCTACTATCTTATGACAGAGTATAAAATATGTGAAATTTGCTTTCATACTTTTGAGCTTTACCGCCATCATTACAGGCTTACTAAATGTACATTAACGTCAATTTAGCATATCTTAAATATACGGAACCTATTAATAATTCGTCCTCGGTACAATGCACCTCCAGTATAATGTACCTTATGTTTAATGAGCTTCAGTATAGCACCTTCAATACAATGCACCTTCAATGCAATGCACCTTCAATACAATGCACCTTCAATGCAATGCACCTTCGATGCAATGCACCTTCAATGCAATGCACCTTCGATGCAATGCACCTTCAATGCAATACACCTTCAATGCAATGCACCTTCGATGCAATGCACCTTCGATGCATTGACAGTATATAATGAATATAGTAATATAGAATTATCTCTTTGCACTGCATATTAATCTACGGTACAAACTGAGCAGGCGATGAATCGTATTTCATGGGGCCGGGCCGGCAACGGCAACAGATCTGACATCTGTGGGACAGTAAATGTTTCATAGGTGTATTTTTTTACCCCTTTCAAACATTACCAGAATTTTGCAATGCCATAGAGCTATCAAAACAATATTCAAAACATATTGGAGGTAACTGTTATGACAGAACAAAAACCCATCGCCTTATCTGGTTTGACAAATGATCAGGCGAAAAAACTTGAGGAACAATACGGTAAAAATGAGCTCTCACCGAAAAAAAAGGAAAGCTTTATTCACAAGGTATTTACGATAATCTGTGAACCGATGTTCCTTCTTTTGCTAATTGCGGCAGTCATTTATTTTCTCCTTGGCGAACCGAGAGACGGAATCATCATGCTCATTTTTGTAGTTGGTGTCATCAGTATTGATGTCATCCAGGAGTGGAAAACAGATCAAACCCTGAATGCCCTAAAGGATCTTTCTGCACCTCACATCACTGTAATACGTGAAGCTATGGAATGTACCATTGCAAGCAGAGATCTGGTTCCCGGGGATCTGATGGTCATTAACGAAGGGGTTAAGATACCGGCTGACGGTGAAATCCTGAAAGCAAATGATCTTTGTGTGGATGAGTCCACGCTGACGGGAGAAGCGGAGGGCGTATGGAAGATGACCGTAAATGATGCTTCCATCCAGGAACTGAGCGGTTATTGGAGAAGGGACTACTGCTATTCGGGAACCCTAGTGATACAGGGAAGTGCCATCATAAAGGTAGCTAAGACAGGCGCATCAACGGAATACGGAAAGATCGGATTGGGCATCATTAACGCCCTCGAAGCACCTTCCCCACTGCAAAGGCAGATTGGCGCTCTTGTTAAGACCTGTGCCGCTATTGCCGGAGTATTATTTGTTATGGTTATGTCATTAACCTATATCAATATTTCCGATCATAGTCTGGTTGACCGGATCGTCGAAAGTATTTTGTCCGGTATCACTCTCGCTATGGCTATGATACCAGAGGAGTTTCCCGTTATCCTTACTGTCTTTTTATCAATGGGTGCCTGGCGACTGGCAAGAAAGAACTCACTGGTCAGAAGACTTCCCGAGGTGGAAACCCTGGGTGCCGTGTCTGTCCTTTGTGTAGATAAGACGGGAACCATAACCATGAACCAGATGACGGTGCAGGAAACATGGGCCATGAACGGAGACGATGAAGGGTTGTGTGAAATCATGGGGCTCGGCTGTGAAACCGATGCCTATGATCCAATGGAGAAAGCCATGCTAGCTCATTGTGAGAAGCTTGGTATCTCAGAAAAACATCTGTTTGGCGGAGATTTTATTACAGAATATCCTTTTACGAATGAGTTAAAGATGATGGGCCATGTCTGGTATCATGACGATTCACTTTTAGTCGCTGCAAAAGGCTCCCCGGAAAGACTCCTTGCTTTATGTAATCAGCCCTTCGCGGATAAACAGTTGATAGAGGATAAAATCCTTTCCATGTCAAGAAAGGGTTTGCGGGTCATCGGTGTCGGAAGCATGAGACTTAAGAAGGAGGAAGATATTCCTGCTACCATCATGGATTGCCAGTTGACCTTCTGCGGATTAATCGGTCTTGCCGATCCTCCGAGAGTATCTGTCCGGGAGGATATCAAACGTTGTGTAAAAGCCGGTGTTCGTGTAGTTATGATCACTGGTGACAGCGGTATCACCGCCAGCTCCATTGCAAAACAAATCGGTATGCCCGGCAGTGATCATATCCTCACAGGTGAGGAGCTGGACCGTATTAGTGAGGAAGAACTTCGGGAGCGCATCAAGGATATCAGAATCTTTTCACGGGTAATACCCGAGCATAAGATGCGTATCGTAAAAGCCTTCCAGTCCAATGGTGAAATCGTAGCTATGACAGGGGACGGGGTCAACGATGCTCCGGCGCTAAAGTCTGCTGATATTGGAATTGCTATGGGAAAGCGTGGCTCGGAGGTTTCAAGAGAAGCTGCTGATCTGGTTCTGCTGGACGATAATTTCTCTACCATTGTAGAAACCATCCATGACGGAAGAAGAATTTATGAGAACATTAGGAAGGCCGTGGGTTACGTATTTACGATTCATATTCCGATTGCATTTTCCGCCTTACTGGCTCCTTTTCTAAATATCAAGCCTACGGATCTGCTATTGCTACCTATCCATGTGGTATTGCTGGAATTAATTATTGATCCTACCTGTTCCATCGTATTCGAACGCCAGCCGGCAGAAAAAGATATTATGGAACAGAAGCCAAGGAATCCCATGGAGCAGATACTTACCAGAGGAACCCTGATCAAGAGTATCATACAAGGTGTTGTAATCTTTGCCGCTTCCTTTCTGACCTATTTTACTGCATTACGAAACAATCCCTCTGATTCTTCCGTAGCAAGAACAATGGGGCTTTCCGTCATCATGATTGCCAATCTGTTCTTAGTGATTGTAAACAGCTCCAGCCGGAATTCGTTTCTAAGTAGTTTAGCTCTACTGATAAAAGATCGTGTATTTCGAATTGTTGTAGCCGGCACTCTGACCGGACTTCTGGCAATTATGTATACTCCCCTTTCAGGTATTCTTAACCTGACTGCGTTATCTGCTACTGAATTGCTTACCGTATTCGGAATTGCAGCTCTGTCCGTATTATGGTATGAAGCAGTCAAAGCCAGCTTAAGAAGAAAAAAGCTTAAAACTAAAGTGTCAGCCAACTGATTTTTTCGCAACTTTCTATAAAACTAAAAGTCACATTCAAGCATTTCGCTGCCCTGTTTTTCCATCAGGGATCAGCTTAATAGCCTGCATGTGACTTTTTCTTAATTTATAGGAAATTGCATCCTATGAATGATACTTTTTCTTTATAGTTCAATTTCAGTTTAGGTTTACAGACCGTCACTGTAATCATCTTCTGAGATACCCTTTAAGTTGAAGTTGGTTTCTGTCCAGTCACCATCATTATGGGAGTTCTCACCATAATTTACGTGAGCATCGTCTACTCCCGGGATAGCGTCCTCTCTCTGCATCAGGTCGTTCTCGTTGGAGTACTTATCCTCGTCGTATACGATCTCAGGAATACCATCTTCTCCATCGATATAGCCTTCCTCATCTTCTTCAAGGTATTCGCCTTCATTGTAAGCATCTTCCGAGTATTCAAAGGTATCATACTCATCCATATAGCTGCCTTCAGAGTCTAAATCTTCAGAAAGCATATACTCATCCATCGTATCAGTATCCAGCTTCACAGAGCGATATCTCTTCATACCGGTTCCAGCAGGGATTAACTTACCGATGATTACATTTTCCTTTAAGCCGATCAATGGATCAACCTTACCCTTGATTGCCGCTTCGGTAAGAACCTTGGTGGTCTCCTGGAAGGATGCTGCTGATAAGAAGGAATTGGTTGCGAGGGAAGCTTTTGTAATACCAAGCATTACCTGTCTTCCGTCCGCAGGCTCTAAACCTTCCTTAAGCAATCTTTCATTCTCATCCTCATATTCCAGAATGTCTATCAGTGTTCCAGGTAAGAAAGCGGTATCTCCGTTAGTCTCAATACGTACTTTCTTTAACATCTGACGACAAATAACTTCGATATGCTTATCGTTAATTTCAACACCCTGCAGGCGGTATACTCTCTGTACCTCCTGGATCATATAATCCTGTACGGCACGGATACCCTTAATCTTTAAGATATCATGAGGATTTACGCTACCCTCTGTCAGCTCGTCACCGGCCTCGAGAACATCATTTTCCTGAACCTTGATTCTGGAACCGTAAGGGATTAAATATGCTTTGGACTCCATGGTCTCATTATTTGTAATAATAACTTCGCGCTTCTTCTTCGTATCCTTAATCGTTACCACACCGCCGAATTCTGCGATAATTGCAAGACCCTTCGGCTTTCTGGCCTCGAAAAGTTCCTCGACACGGGGAAGACCCTGTGTGATATCATCACCCGCAACACCACCGGTATGGAAGGTACGCATGGTCAACTGTGTACCGGGCTCACCGATGGACTGAGCAGCGATTATACCTACAGCTTCACCTACCTGAACTGCTTCGCCGGTTGCCATGTTGGCACCATAACACTTCGCGCAGACACCGATATGTGATTTACAGGATAATACAGTACGAATTTTAACTTTCTCAACACCAGTTGCGATAATTCTTGATGCACGCTTCGGTGTGATCATATGATTTGCTTTTACAATCATATTACCGTCAGCATCGTAGATGGACTCACAGGAATATCTTCCGGTGATTCTCTCTTCTAAGCTTTCGATTACTTCCTTACCATCAGTAAATGCCTTGATCCACATACCGGGAATTTCATGACCCTCACAGCAGTCCACTTCACGGATGATCAGATCCTGTGAAACGTCTACCAGACGACGGGTTAAGTAACCGGAGTCAGCAGTACGAAGCGCAGTATCGGACAGACCCTTACGAGCACCATGTGCAGAGATGAAGTACTCCAATACGTCAAGACCCTCACGAAGGTTGGACTTAATCGGTAATTCGATGGTTCTACCGGAGGTATCAGCCATCAAACCACGCATACCGGCAAGCTGTTTGATCTGCTTATCGGAACCACGGGCACCGGAATCGGACATCATCTTGATGTTATTGAATTTGTCCAGGCCGCCGAGCAGCTTCTCGGTCAGTATCTTATCGGCTTCCTTCCAGGTCTCAATAACGGTATTGTATCTCTCATCCTCAGTCATTCTACCACGTCTGTATTCCTTGGCAATATTCTCGATGGTAGCCTCAGCGTCAGCAATGATTGTTGCCTTATCTGCTGGCACCTCCATATCGGAGATGGATACGGTCATCGCAGCACGTGTAGAATATTTGTAACCCAATGCCTTTACAGCATCGAGGATTTCAGCGGTCTTAGTAGCACCATGAATGTTGATGCATTTCTCTAAGATAGGCTTTAACTGCTTCTTACCAACTAAGAAGTTAATCTCAAGCTTTAAGAAATTCTCATCCAGGCTTCTATCTATAAAGCCCAGATCCTGAGGAATAATTTCATTGAAGATAAAGCGTCCAAGGGTGGATTCTATCGATCTAGCTTCCTTTACGCCATCCTTGTTAATGCCAAATCTTCTTACCTTAATCATCTCATGAAGAGAGATTGCACCATTTTCATAAGCAAGAATGGCTTCATTCAAGCTCTTGTAGAAATGGGTAATTCCATGACCTGTCTCTCTCTCGATGGTTAAGTAATAGATACCAAGCACCATATCCTGAGAAGGAACGGTTACCGGTGCGCCATCGGAGGGCTTTAACAAGTTGTTCGGTGAAAGCAGTAAGAAACGGCACTCCGCCTGTGCTTCTACGGACAGAGGCAAATGCACAGCCATCTGGTCACCGTCAAAGTCCGCATTGTAAGCGGTACATACCAAAGGATGAAGCTTGATTGCTTTACCTTCTACAAGTACCGGCTCAAATGCCTGGATACCAAGTCTATGAAGGGTAGGTGCACGGTTCAGCATAACCGGATGCTCTTTGATAACCTCCTCAAGGACATCCCATACCTCAGACTGAAGTCTTTCCACCATCTTCTTAGCGGATTTAATATTATGAGCGGTTCCTCTTGCTACCAGCTCCTTCATAACGAAGGGCTTGAATAACTCGATTGCCATTTCCTTCGGTAAACCGCACTGATAAAGCTTTAATTCGGGTCCTACTACGATAACGGAACGTCCGGAGTAGTCAACACGTTTACCAAGTAAGTTCTGACGGAAACGTCCTTGTTTACCCTTTAACATATCGGATAAGGACTTAAGTGCACGGTTACCAGGTCCGGTTACCGGTCTGCCTCTTCTGCCGTTATCAATTAATGCATCCACTGCCTCTTGAAGCATTCTCTTCTCGTTACGAACAATAATGTCCGGTGCTCCAAGTTCAAGAAGTCTCTTAAGACGGTTGTTACGGTTGATAATTCTACGATATAAATCGTTCATATCGGAGGTAGCAAAACGTCCACCATCCAACTGAACCATTGGACGAAGATCCGGAGGAATTACTGGAATTACGGATAAAATCATCCAATCTGGTTGATTATGAGACTCTCTAAAAGCCTCAACAACTTCCAGACGCTTAATAATTCTAGCACGTTTTTGACCAGTTGAATCCTTAAGTCCTCTCTTTAATTCCTTAGACTCCTTCTCAAGATCAATCGCCTGTAATAATTCCTGGATTGCTTCCGCGCCCATACCGAGGCGGAAGCTGTTATATCCATATTTTTCAATTGCTTCTTGTCTTTCCTTTTCATTTAGAACTTGTTTGTACTGAAGGTCAGTTGTTCCCTTATCAAGTACGATATAGGAAGCAAAGTAAAGTACCTTCTCTAAAGTTCTAGGTGAAAGGTCAAGAATAAGGCCCATACGGCTTGGGATTCCCTTGAAGTACCAGATATGAGAAACTGGTGCTGCAAGTTCAATGTGACCCATTCTTTCACGACGTACACTTGCTTTTGTAACTTCAACGCCACAACGATCACAAACTACGCCCTTATATCTAATCTTTTTATATTTACCACAATGGCATTCCCAGTCCTTGCTGGGTCCAAAGATTCTCTCACAGAACAAACCGTCCTTTTCAGGCTTTAAG
>JAEZOB010000017.1 GCA_023414355.1 Bacillota bacterium
TGCTCCTTGGGATGAAACAATCCAGGAACTTTGCAAGATCAAAATGGAGTAAAATACTCGCATTCCGGAATTCTAGCAATAGGGTCCGGAATATTTTTTAGGCATACCCCGAAATTATGCGCTTACGCTATGGGTAAGTAGAACCACCTCAGTAAGTATAAGAAAGCGATGAATTAAGTGATACCGAAAGAAAACCGGCCCCTGTCTGCTTGACAGGGGCCGGTTCATTTCAGAGCCACGTAATTCATGGCTTTTATCATTTATTTACATTCCTTCATGCGTTTTTCACAGGCCTTATAATATGTATCGTCAATTTCGATGCCTATAAAACGACGGTTCAATTCTCTGGCAGCGACACCGGTAGAAGCTACCCCCATGAACATATCAAGGACAAGATCATTCTCACTGCTGGCAATCTTGATGATCTGCTTCAATATGGCAAGAGGCTTCTGAGTCGGATGCTTCGGTTCCTTAAGACGCTCGCTGCCCATGCAGATGGGACTCTCGATGAAGTTGTGCATCTCATTTTGCTTAGAGAAATTCCAGGTATGACCCTTGTTCCACATGCAGACAATCAGCTCACAGCTGTTTAAGAAGGAGGATTTGCGGATGTTCGGAATCGGGTTTGTCTTATGCCACACCATGAACTGGAAGGTATCAAATTCGCTGTCGAATACCTCATGCCATTTCCCGATCAGGTTATAGCTGGTGAAGATGAAAATATTGCCGGTTGGGGAGAGAACACGTTTGAACTCCGAAAGGAAATCAGCTGGTGCAAGCTCCTTCAAATCCCATTTGGCGACATCGTTATTAATCTCGCTTCTCCAATCGAACTTCATATTACCGGTAGAGTATTTCGCCAGATTATAGGGTGGATCACACAGAATCAGTTCAATGCTACCATCCGGTATCTCCTTCAGCTTCTCCATACAATCACCATGCATCAGCAGGTACTTATCTATCGTGTTTACATCTATCATAAGGGGGTAATCTCCTCTCGTTCTCTATCCAAAGCAATTGCTTTGCCGGGCATTTATTTTGCTGGGCAAATACTAGCTTATCATGGGGTAACAGGCGGTATCCGTTGCTGTATGCTTAGTGAAAATATAGCTGCTTAATTCGTTCCAAGGCTGATTTCATATATTCAGAGCTGAGCCGGTACTGGTCAAATACTACCTGATAGCCCTCCGGATCATTGCAGACGAAATTCCAATAGGCTTTCCCGATCAGCAGCTCTTCTTCGGCGAAGAAGGTCTGGACTCGCTCCTGTCGCCAGGGGACATCTTCTCCGAACTTATTATAAGCAGTAGCGAAATAGATGCGGACGGTTTCGCTGCCCTGTAAGGAATTCTTCAGAATGAAGAATTCGTTCAGCAGTGCGATCTTTTCCGACTTAGCCTTTTTATTATCCAAATCACCGCCTGCCTTAAGCTCTATCAGATAATGGCAGCCCTTCTCCTCATCATAGAAGTAATTGTCTGTCTCATGGGAGGTGAGAAAGCTTGTTACATTGGAGGGGGTAAGGCAGTTGAAATTCAGATAATCTTCGACCTTCGGCCTGGCATCCCGCTTCTCATAGGCGGTCATCAGATAATCGATATGCTGTGTCTGCTGGGGCAAAAGATAGGATTCAATCCTTCCCCGGACCGTATAGGATATCTTAGCGATTGCATTACCCATGTTCTCCAGTACCTTACCGAAGGAACTGTCAAAGGAGCGGACGAATGCGGAGTAGAACATAAACTCCTCGCCCAGCTGAGAGATAAAGGCATTATTCTTTTTGGCATTTATGACGCCGAGAGGATCGGTTACCTCCAGACTGTATCGGGCTTCCATCACATCGACAAATTGCCGGATATGATGATCCACGATTTCCCGAATTAGGGATTCTTTTTCTGTCTTCATGGTACACTCCTTTAGTCGATATTATAGCATGTCCGCAAGCGTCCATGCTATGGCACTGCGTGCCAGGATGTGCACTCACAACGTTTGGCACTGGTATAATATCTGTCGATATTATACCATGTTTATAAGCCCTGGAAAAGGGATATCTGAACAAATTTTCGATTGTGAAAATGATAGGCCTAGCTTAAATATATTTATCTTCCAGGAGGGTTACCAGTTGCTCATAATGGCTTTTGGTGTTCTTGTCCCGGGCGGCGTTCTCGAAATCGACAGTTTCACGGTTGACTTTATCCATAATCTCTTCGGGAAGACTGTTTCTGGCAAAGGGATACACTACGGAATCTTCCTTGGTGATATGGCGCTTGAGAAGCTGGGAGTAGCCGATGGCATTTGCTATAATATCGAGCCGGCTCATATCATCACCGCTCTTAAATCTCTGCAAGGCCTCTCGTAATTCCTGGATGTAGAGCCTTCCGAGATCATGCTCCACAAGCATGCCATGCGTTACCAGCTTATAGCCGGCCGCACCGCCATGAGTCACCATCTCGTTAAAAAGCAGCTTTTCCTCCTTGCCGTGATGATGGGCATCGGCATAGTTGCTTATAAAGTCAATCATTTGGTCAAAATCCTCATGATCAATTGCTGCTTCCTGCAGTAACCTGTAACAAACCACTCTCATTACTGCCAGCATTCGTAATATATATTGGTGTTCTTCCATCATAAGCTTAATACTGTCCATAAACTTCCTCCTGATTTTATTTTCTGATATTAATGATATTGGTCACAGATCTAATTAAATTGATCCTGTATATAAGAATACCGGATGAACATGTACGATTATGTCCATCCGGTAGGGTTACCTTTTATAATAGTTCTTATGCCATGAATAACTTGATGTCGTCCTCTACGGTTCCGATGCCAGCGATGCCGAAGCTCTCTACAAGAACCTTAGCTACATTCGGGGATAAGAATGCCGGCAGTGTGGGTCCTAAGTGGATATTCTTCACACCTAAATACAGGAGAGCAAGAAGTACGATGACAGCCTTCTGCTCATACCATGCGATATTGAACGCAATCGGAAGCTCGTTGATATCAGCAAGAGCAAATACTTCCTTTAACTTCAGTGCAATCAGAGCAAGGGAGTAGGAGTCATTACACTGACCTGCATCCAGAACTCTCGGAATACCGTTGATATCTCCTAAGTTCAGCTTGTTGTATCTGTATTTTGCACAGCCTGCGGTCAGGATAACGGTATCCTTCGGAAGAGCCTCAGCAAAATCTGTATAATAGCTTCTGGATTTCTGACGTCCGTCACAGCCTGCCATAACGAAGAACTTCTTAATCGCACCGGTCTTGACTGCCTCTACTACCTGGTCAGCAAGAGCAAGTACCTGGTTGTGTGCGAAGCCGCCGAGAATCTCACCCTGCTCAATCTGAGTCGGAGCTGCACAGGTCTTAGCAAGTTCGATAATCCGGGAGAAGTCCTTATGACCGTTCTCATCTCTCTCGATATGAACACAGCCGCTGATGCCGGTAGCACCGGTGGTGAAAAGTCTGCTCTTATAAGCTTCCGTCGGAGGAACCACGCAGTTGGTAGTCATGAGGATTGGTCCATTGAAGCTTGTGAATTCTTCCTTCTGCTTCCACCATGCATTTCCGTAATTGCCAACGAAATTGGAATACTTCTTAAAGGAAGGATAGTAATGAGCAGGAAGCATCTCAGAGTGAGTATAGACGTCTACGCCTGTACCTTGGGTTTGCTCCAGTAACTGCTCTAAATCTCTCAAATCATGACCGGATACGAGAATACCGGGTCTGGTTCCTACACCGATGTTAACCTTGGTCATCTCGGGATTGCCGTAGGTGCTGGTATTGGCTGTGTCAAGCAGAGCCATGCCATCCACACCGAATTTACCTGTCTCCAAAGTCAGGGCTACAAGAGCATCTGCGCTTAAGGTATCATCCAGAGTTGCAGCAAGAGCTCTCTGCATGAAGGCACTAACCTCAGTATTGTCATAGTTTAATTCGTTGGCATGCTTCATGTAAGCAGCCATACCCTTGAGGCCATAGATGACCAATTCGCGAAGACTTCTGACATCCTCGTTCTCAGTAGCAAGAACACCGACTAAGGATGCCTTTGCTTCCAGATCCTCTCTGGTGGAAGCGGTCCATTGAGCTGCACTCGGAAGCTTTGCGGAAGCATTTACCTGACCGAGCAAGGAATTCTTTATTTTTAAGGTCTCAAATACTCTCTGATAGAAGATCTCATCATCAAAATTGGCATTGGTAATAGTTGTGAACAGGTTGATGGTCACATAGTGATCTACGGTAGCATTCACGCTTACACCCTCTGCTCTGAGCTCGGTAGTCACTGCGCTTAACCCCTTGGTTACATAGATCAACAGATCCTGCATTTTAGAAAGTGCCGGTGTCTTCCCGCAGACGCCTGCCATGGTACAGCCTGTGCAGTTGGCAGCTTCCTGACACTGATAACAAAACATCTTATTTTCCATAACTGAATACTCTCCTTTTATATGATTTAATTTGAATTGACTTTTCAAGAACAAGGTGAGTATAATACAGATGAAAAGATAAAAGTGTAGCTGTGGCTACAAATAGAAAGTATTTTATGATGACCCATGCAGGGTTGTTTTGAATACAAGATACATAAAAGTTCGCGAAGCTAACTTTTTGAATACAAGATACATAAAAGTTTGCAAAATTAAATTTTTGAATACAAGATACATAAAATATCTGCTTCGCAGATATTTTTGAATAGAAGGAGGCAGCGATGGAGAACTATACTCCAATTCTAAAAAATTGTGCACTCTTCCGCAGAATGAGCGAGAGAGAGACGGAGCAGCTGGTCAAATGTCTGGACGCTCAGATCAGAAGCTATCAGGAGGAGGATTATATTTTCCTGGCAGGCGATGAAATCAATACGGTAGGTATCGTTTTGTCCGGCATGGTAGAGGTTATGAAAGAGAATCTGGCAGGAGATAAGCATATTCTGGCATTTCTCGGACCGGCGGATATGTTCGCGGAGGGAATTGTATGTACTGTAAAGCGGATATCACCGGTAACCGTAAGGGTAAAGGAGGATGCCCAAATCTTATTTATTCCTTATGAGAGGATCATCAAGTCCTGCGGCAATAGCTGCGAGTTTCATATTAGTTTGATACAGAACATGATGGTCGTACTCGGAGAGAAGAATATGAATCTGAACCGTAAGCTTGAACTACTGACTCTGAAGGGCATGCGCGAGAAGATTGCCCTGTTCCTGTTAAATGAAGCGGGAGAGCGTAGCAGCAGTATGTTCCAGATCTTATTGAATCGAACTGAGCTGGCAGATTACCTGAATGTATCCAGAACCTCTATGTGCCGGGAGCTCGCAAGGATGAAGGACGAGGGAATGATAGATTTCTACGGTAACAGCTTTAAGATTGTGAACAAAGAGCTTCTGGCCCGGTGTCTGGAATAATGTGTCAGTTGGTGTCTGATTGAAAATTGAGTGAGAAATTGTAAAATATGTCGATTTCTGCAAAAATCGTCTGTCAAATTGAAAATAGTTATGTTATAATGGTATAAAAGTACTATTTTTGCATTTTATGAGAGGCTTAAAGAATTCTAGGAATTCTTTCTCTGGAAGAAGGGGAATAGTTGAAAAAGAGAAAATTAATTGGGGTAATTATCTCTGAAGTAGAGGGAAGCTATCAGAATAAACTGCTGAAGGGGATCATATCGGAATGCTATGCCCTGGATTATGATGTAGCGGTATTCTCAACGCTGATCAAGGATTCAGGTCTGCCGGAGTATAAGGTGGGAGAGAAGAACATCTTCAACCTAATGAACTTTGACTTGTTTGATGGAATTATCGTTGCAGGAATTACATTGGCAATCAAGGATCTACCGCAGGAAATCGAGCAGATGGTCCTTAAAAAATGCAGATGTCCGGTTCTGTTCGTTGATATGAGTTCGAGATATTTTCCAAGTGTCTATACCAATGACAGAAGGCCAATGGAGCAAATGACGGATCATTTGATCGAGGTCCACGGATATCAGAAAATTTTATGTCTGGCAGGAGAGAAAAGCAATATTTCAACCATCAGCAGGGTGGCGGGCTTTAAGGATTCCTTCCGTAAGCATAAGATCACGCTGGATGAGAAGCAGATACTATATGATGGAGATTTTAATTATTCCAGTGGAGAGCAATTAGCGCAAAGATTGGTTGACGGAGAGATTGATTGGCCTGATGCAGTGGTGTGTATCAGTGATTATATGGCAATCGGTCTCGCGAACGAGCTAATCAGACACGGTATTCTTGTCCCCGAGGAAATTTCTGTGACCGGTTATGATGCTTCAGATGAGGCAGTGATCTGTCAGACAATGATCACAACCTTCTCGCCTCCGGTGAAGCAGACCGGCGTGGAAGCGGTGGATGAGCTGACCAGACTGATGACAGGGGAGCTTCCGACCCCTCATAATCACTATCCGGGAAAACTGGAGATCGGGCACAGCTGCGGCTGTAAAGATATTGATTATATGAAACGAAGCGGTATGGTTCGTCTGAGAGAAAAGACGGAGGATTATAAAGTCCTTCTGGATAGTTATATGACGGAAGCTTTGTACTCAGAGATAGAAATGGAAGACTGCGTGAATCAGTTTTGTGAATATCTGTATCTGATCAAGGATTATTCGGATTATTATCTGTGCTTGTGTGAGAATTGGGACGGAAGTGCAGATAATTACAGTGTCGATGCAAAGGAGTTTCTGAAGACGGAGTATTCGGACCGTATGATCTTAGCGCTTGCTGCAAGAAAGAAAAGATGTGAAATCAGTAATAAGATTTTTGATACAAGGGATATGCTGCCTGACCTGTGGGAAGAGAGAGATACGCCCAAGGCATACTATTTTACACCGATGCATTTCAAACAATGCTGCATCGGGTATTCTGTACTGACTTACGGAAGTAAGGTACAGGCCTTTGATATCATATACCGTAACTGGTGCAGGATTGTCATGAACGCCCTGGAATTCAACCGAAGCCATCGCAAATTATACCGGACCTCCTTCCGGGATGTCCTCACCGGTATCTTCAATCGTAATGGCTTTGAGCTAAACCAGCAGCGTACTGTGGATGAGGCCAATGCCCTCGGACAGAAGGTATTTGTTCTGATGGCAGATCTGGATAATTTAAAGACGGTCAATGACCGATATGGCCATCTGGAAGGGGATAATATCATATCCATTGTGGCAAATGCATTCCAGAGTAACTGTAAGACCCACGATGTCTGTGCAAGAATCGGAGGAGATGAATTCTTGGTCATAGGTATCGACGGAGAAGGGGAAGCGTCAGTGGACAGTTATATCGCAGCAGTTACTGAGGATATTGATTATTACAATGACACCTCTAAGAAACCCTATAAGATAGAGACCAGTATGGGGGCAGTCAGTAGCTTTGTCGATGATTATACGAAGATCAAGACGATGATAGACCAGGCTGATCAGGTTATGTATTACCATAAGGCAATCAATAAGAAGGAACGACTGGAGAAAAAGCAGGAAAGCATGATTTGATGAGAGCTACGAAGATATATGGCGAATTGGTTCTAAAGGTTAACAACATTTCACAATAAATACATAGTATATTACAAAACCAATTAGTGGGAGCATTTGTTGTGGAAGACTTTTCGATATCAGGTCAGAGTAATCGAGATAGAAAAGATGATGAAGTTATTAGAACCAGAGATTCTGTAATAGAGGAAATTCGGAGCGATAAAAATACCGGATTCGTAACAATCTCATATGGAGTCATGGGTGATTTTAATATAATCCATATGGAACTGGTTACCTTAATTGTCACAAGAGATACCATAATTCAAGATAGGTCCGGTCGTAACCTGCGCTTTCGAGACTTAAGAGAGGGGATGGTTGTGAATGCGGAATTTTCGTCTGCTATGACAAGAAGTATCCCTCCGCAAGCCAGAGCATTTAGAATTGTTGTGGTAAAAAGAAACGAAGTATTTAATACCACTATAGGCAGAGTATTAAAGGTTGAACTAAGAAACGGATTTCTGTATACAGGGAAAGCGAATGATAGCTCCAGTCAAATGAAATTTGTAATTACTAATTCCACCTTAATCTTAGGCAGGAATGGCAATGAAATATCATTAAGAGATATAAGGGTAGGGCAAAAAGTAAGAGTGGAACATGCCAAAAACCAGACGTTTAGTATCCCTCCTCAATCAACCGCATTTGTGGTGCAGATAATCTAAGTAAATTATGAAAGAGCTAAAAGGCTACTGTGAAATTACCTAAATTGGTATTTGCACAATAGCTTTTTATTAATGAGAGCATCCTCACCCTTATATGATTTTTTCCTGATAATTCATGGAGTAGCCGCTGGTTGTGACCTCACTTAAATCTACATAATCCTCTTTGACAGCAAGGTTGCTGAGCTTCATCACGGCTCCGAAAGGTTCCCTTAAGGAAAGCTTGTCACCTCTGCCGGAGAGGATCCATAAGATCTTGTAACCGTGAGGCTTTACCTTGAGTTTTTCCTCGCCTTTGCCATCAGTAAAATAAATCAGCAGATTAATCTCATGTGCATTGGCATACTCAAAGACAGGACCAAAGCGTGTACCTCCTCGGGTATTGGTTCTTTCTTTTACATCTAAGATCGATTTGGCCTGATATTCCTGCCGAATCTCGTCATCACATTCCAGAATCGTGAGTTCGTAGTTGTAATTCTTTACGATGCTGAACACTTCCTTCATTGCCTGCATAAATTCCTCATCGCTGATGCTGCCGCTGATATCGAGAGCAAGAGCAATCTTGGCTTTATGGCTTCGGAGCTCGCCTCGCAGCTCCAATCGATCGGGCTGCCTGCGATTCCTTCTGGTCACCGTTTTCTTTCGATCACTCTCCACTGTTCCGAGCAGCCGCTTCAGATACAGATTCCAGGGTAGCTCACCACGGGAGCGTCTCAGCGCTGTGAGCAGGTTGCTTAAGTAGGTAGGAAGCTCACCCTTCTCGGAGGCTTGGACCGCCTTTTCTGTGAATTCCTGAAGTGCTTTTTCCTCAATTTCACTGCTTTCCTCCCAGATATCATGCGTTCTGGCCGCATCAAAATCAGTCTCATACATCTTCAGTGGGTCCATATCCCCACTTTCCCCACGCGGGTTCATGACAGTCTGAAGCTGGTTTGCATAGTATTCGAAAGACTGATAAGCTTCAAGTTTTAAGCCATACATCTGATTAATCCACTCCACCGTGATTGCATAGGGAGGAAGAGGAGTCAGGTATTTATTGATGGCAAGATCCATCGCTATATTGAGGACGGACGCACTGTAGCGTCCCTTGAGAGCTCTGGCTCTGATCAGATGCATCGACAGAATATGAAGTATTTCATGCTTTACGACAATTACCATCCTACCGAGGTCCAGCTTCAGGAAAATCAAAGGATTATAATAAATCACGTACTTCGCATCCTTGAAATTGACGGCAGCAGGGCTACTGATATCAAAGCGAAGTTCCCTTGCCATCTGAAACAGAAAATATCCATAAAAATTATCCTGATCCTCCATCAGCTTCAGATTCACCTGATCAACCAGCTGAAAGAAGGAAGTTATAAAATCCTCCGGGGCATTGATCCGGTATTTGCCATCCTCACTTACTGTCCGAAGAGAATGACTGACCAGCCAGGTAGCCCGATCAAGGAGCTCCGGGGCATGTTGTTCAACATAATAATCCATGGGTTCACCTCCGTACTAAGCTTTGTCTGTAGCATAGGATTCAAAGTATAACTCCACAAATGCTTCCTTTTCTATGGCGTACTGATAGACTCTGCTATAGCTGCTTTTGATATCCTTCATGATACCAACCCTTAAGTCTACCGGATAAAGGGTTAAGAATTCAACCAGTCTTGTGATGTCGCAATCTTGATCGGAGATATCTTGAAGAAGCTTAGCTTCCAGAGTCTTTAGGATGTTTTTGGCAGACAGATACAACCTGGTATGACTTTCAGTACGAAGCTGTTCCTTCACTGCTTCCGTGAAGGAAGCACGAAAGACATCCTCATAGGACAGAAGGGGCTTGTGCTCAGACTCCACAAAGCTTAAGAATTCTGCTGCGATCATCGCTCCGACATTTCCTTTTAGTACGTTTAGAAATACGGATCGCGGGATCGTATCCTTTTGCTCCTGATAAAGCTTCAAAATCTTTGAAATCCTTTCATAACTTCTCGGTGTAGCACTGATGCCGTCATCATTTGTCTTCATTAAATATTCCGGGAAGGTTGAGATGAACTCGATTACTCTTGGCTCAAGCCCAGCATCCATCGCCCAATCAATCCATTGCCGGTAGTCGGGCTCCATGTACAGCCATACAAAGCGGTTCTCCTGGGCGGCATCCATATCCACGACCTGATAATCATAATTTGAGCCGTATTTGCCGGAGGGATTCATTGCGGCCAGCAGCTTGATATTCTCAGGAAGTCTATAACCATTAATCTCACGGTTTAAGATGAGGTTCATCAGCTCCTGCTGAACGGTATGCTCGCAGCGGTTGATCTCATCGATGAATAAAAGTACTGTATTCCCTTTGGCTATCTCGTCATCGATTTCCCTTAGCTTATAATGAACTGCATATACCGTGGTCTTTCGCTCCGACTGCATCCCCTGAAGATCTTTTTCATAGTAGGTCTCGATTGTCGGAAGACCGCCAATCTCACCCTCCTTTAATAAATTTCCGTCTATCACAACCAGGCTCCAGTGATGATCCGCTGCTAGCTGCTTTGCCAAAGCGGTCTTACCGATACCGCTTTCTCCGACAAGCAAGGGCACTTCACCGGTTGCCATTACTAATTCCACACTTTTTAAAGTATCAATGTAATTCATATCTATTCTCCATTCTATCTCAAACTCTTGAATTTGCGTGGTTACATCATTCACAGATTGAGAAATCTTTGATTTCAACTTTCTATAGCATTTTCAGTCGTTCATCAACTGCTATTTTCTTTGCCTTTTTGCTTCCGTATCGATGGAGGAAGCTAAGTTTATCGATCCGATTGATGGCACTCTGCTCTATCGTACGATAATTCAGAAAATTTCTAACATATTGCTCCTCGACATTCTCCTGTGAGATGACTTCCCTCACAACTGCTTCTAATTCCTCCTGTGTGACAGACTTCATCACATACTTGAGCACTAAGATATTGACCTTTAGAAACTCCAGTAGCTTGTCCTTGCTTAGATCATGGACGAACTTGATGGCTTCTTCGTTGCTCCTGACTGCGATGAGCTCCGCTTGATAGGTCGGAGCACTGATCAGCCTCAATGCATCATAGTTTGCTGACACAGCTTCCGCCTGTACACTGGGATAAGGGTCTTTGATAAATTTGATGGCATCATAATTTTTTCTGACAGCCAGTAGCTGCAGCTCTTCACTGGGAGCAGGCAAAAATTTGATTGCCCAGCCAGCCTGACTCAGAGCCAATCGGAGGACCTGTTCGGTTGGCTGCTTGATATATTCCAGATTAGTCCATCCGCTTTTGACGGCTCGGAACATCATTTCCTCTGTGGGAGCATCGATGAAGCGGATCGCATGAGGATTGTTCTCCAATGCGATTTCCTGCATCTCTCTGGTGGGATTCTCTATGTATTCCAACAACAATCCGTTCTTGCGAAGCGCAAGTAGCTTCATCTCGTCGGTGGGAGCCGGGATGGAGGTGATGGCATGAGGGTTCTTATTTATCATTTCAATTAATTGAGAGGAATTCATGGTTCATCCTTTCTGTGATTAGCAAATAAAACTTGGTTTGATTGGTTGTTATTATACCACGAACAGGAAAAAGAGTATAGGAAGGTAAAATAATATTGTGCGCTGTTATGAGCAATTGGTTGCATAAAGAGAAAGGGAAGTGCATATAGCTTAAGAGGTTTTTAACAATGTTAGGAAATCTTAAGTTGACAAAAAATTCTAAATATTTAATTATATGGATAATGGACCAAGAATGAATAAAGGATAATGTATAAAGGTGCGATTTTTACAAGGTATACTTATGCCTAAGCCCAAGTTTTACCGGTATTCGCAGAAATGGAGGATTAGATGAAAAAAAGATTAATGTCAGTGTTTGTGATCATGATTGCAGCCTTCTGCCAGCCGAGTTACAATGTAGCTCCAGTTCGTGAGATCAAAGCTGCTGAGGTTACTACAGCCTCAAATATCGAGGCAGAGATGAAAGAACAGATCATCATGAAAAAACTCGGAGTAAAACTGACCGCCTTAGGGATAGAGGAGAATACTACGAACAATTGTATGAGTCTAAAAGTACTGATAGAGAGTTCGTATCAAGCGGATCTGGAGATGCAGGTAGAAGACCTTTCTGTCAATGGCTTTATGTATCAGGGGGATGATATTAATCCATTATTGGCGAAGCAAGGCATGAAGGAAGCGAGCAATATTGATATCCCTAAGGATTTCTTGGAGATGAATCATATTACGAAAATACAGACAATAGATTTCAGACTGACCGTATATACTGTAGAGGGACACCGCATATATTTTTATCACATGGTCCAGGTAAAAATGAACAGTAAGGCCAATGATAAACAAGTTATCGATTCCTCGGGAAGAGTGATTTACGATAAAAACAATGTGAAGGTTGTCACCAAGGGGCTGGATGCTTTATATGCAGGATCAGAGTTTAATAATCATATTTACATAGAGAATAATTCGAAATCAGAAATTTATATACAATTTACGGCTTCGTCTGAACTGTTTGCGGAGGATTGTAAGCGTGGGTACCGAATTATGCCCGGTAAAAGGTTAAACGCATACTTAAAATTTGACAGTATCGAAGTAGGTCAAGCTGATTATATTGAAATAGGCTTTTCTATTCATGAGAAAGGATTAAGCGGCAAAGAGCTTGGGAAGGTAAACTTTGTAAAGCTACCGATGAATATATCAAAAGAACCGGTAGGCATAGACGGACGAATCATCTACGATAAGGATGGGATTAGAGTTGTTGCCACGTCCTTAGAAGAAACTGATAAGCCAGCACGCAGCAGTGATCTGAAGGTATCGATAGAAAATAATTCTTCTTCAGAAATCAAGGCGTTCGTGAATAATCTGGTTGTGAACGATTTTATGGCAAGAAAGAGTGATTTTGAATCACTTCTGATCAAACCGGGGATGAAAAAGGAAGGCATGATACAGATTGCTTCAGAGGATATTGAACATAGTTGCTTTGATCGTGTTGGTTCAATAGAATTTAAGATGGCATTTTTCAAAGATAATAGGATGACGGTGTCCGAGGTTATAACAATCAATACTTCCTTAAGGAACAGATTGTTACCGACCTTTGACATGGATGGAAAGACTATTTATGATGCCAATGATATCAAAATTGTCTATCAAGGACAAAAGTGTAGTGTCGATGGGGATTGCTACTGCGATTTTTATATAGAGAATAATACACAAACGGATACTTATATGGACATAGTAACAGAAGCGTTTGTTATGGAGGAAAAGGATCGGGCAATACAGGAACTCATACTGGCTGGAAGAAAGGCATATTATTCCTTGAAACTCGATAAAAACAGAAAAGAAGAACCGGATATAAAATTCAAATTCACTCAGCTTAAGAAAATCGATACAGAGGGTATGAAAAGGAAGATAATTGAAACAGAGAGAATCTACATACCTTCGGATAGGTAGGGGAGGAAAGATGAAAAAAAGGTTAATGTTGATAGTCATCATCGCAATTATTGCATTCTGTCTGCCGGAACGTAGCGTAAATGCAATTGACATGGAGAAAGATGCGGAAGCAATACATAGCAAATTGAACACCGAAGAGATAAACACCGAGGAAGCAAATATTAAGGAAGAAAATACTGTGGGTTGTATACAGACACTGGCGATCACACCTTCAGCCTCTAAAAACAAAGTGGCAATTAAGAAGCAGGTGATCCTTAATCAGAAAGGGGTTAAAATCACAGCCCAAAACCTCGTATATGAGAAGGCCTATCATAACATGCGTTTCAATGTTTTAGTGGAGAGTAAGAATAAAGCCTTTCTTCATATTTCTGTGGAAGACACCTCGGTGAATGGATTTATGTATCAGGGTGGTAGGGTGAATTATTTATTGGCATCGGAATTCGAAAATAATGAGGGTTGTATTGATATTTCAACAGATTTTCTGGAAGCGAATGGGATCAAGACAATTACGTCGATAGAATTCAGGCTGGTTGCATATGATCAAGCATCAAATACGATCGTATTTGAATCGGATATCATAAAAATTAATACTACTACCAAGGATAAGACCAGGCAGGTGGTCGATACATCCGGGGAAAGTATATTCAATGATCATGGTATAAAAATTGTAACTAAGGGGTGGGATACTACTGGTACTTCCTTAGTTTATATCAATAATCTTTATATAGAAAATAATTCAAGTAAAGAAATTTACGTCAGCTTCTTACCTATACGAGGTATTTTGAGCAAAAATAGCGACCTTTCCTGTGATGTTATGCCAGGTAAAAAACGGAATACTAAGTTGTCATTTGATAAAAAAGCAATCGATGGAGCTGATCCTGTTAGCATCAGCTTTATTATTTATGAAAAGAATTTAAGCGGAAAACAGATTGTTAAAGCAGATTCTCTACTGCTCCCTATGGAGGGTATCGAAGCTCCTGATGATACCATAGATGATACGATAAAAACAGAGAGTATAGAAGAGCAGGTCATCTATAATAAAGGAGGGGTTACAGTTACCGCGTTATCCCTGGAGGGTCCGACTGAAGATTTCTCGGGTAAGAAATTAAACCTTCTTATAGCAAATCATTCAGATTTATATGTTCTTCTACAGGCAAATGATATCTCTTATAATGGCTTTATGGCGCAGGATTCCAATTCGGGATTATTTCATATCAAACCAGGAGAGGTGATAAGAGGCACAGTTTCGATATACTCAAGAGATGTAGAACAAAGTGGTTTTGGTCAGATTGCTACTATGGAATTTAAATTAGATATTCATCAGAAGAGTGCTCATTTTGAATCTGATATTGTAACAATAGATACCTCTGCTAAGAAGGAGTATATTCAGAAGTCTGATCCTCAAGGAGATGTATTATATAATGATAAGAATATAAAAATTGTTTTTGTGGGGCAAGAAAATACAAAATATTTTGGGCTGATTGGCAATTTTTATTTTGAGAATAACTCTGATACAAAGCTTCATGTACAGGTAAGACCAGATCCGGGCATGATTGATGAGGATGCAGAGGATTCCTTTCATGTTATGCCGGGTAAAAAAATATACTATGCTATGGCAATAGATGAGAAGTGTATCAAGAAGAACCAAGAGGAAATGATAAGTTTTATTATTTATGACGGAGACAATGGCGGAAAGAAAATCTTCGAGACAGAGCCGGTAAAATTGCCACTAAGTCTAACTGATATAGAAGAATAGGGAAAAGGGATGATTAGCTGGCGCTGTCGGCAATTATTTTCATGATACTCACCAGAGTCTTAAGACTATCATGCATCTGGTCAATTTCAGTCTCGTTTAAATTGGCAACCATGAGAGCAAGACCTTTTTGGGATTGCTCTTCCATGGTTTTCATATATTTTATTCCCTCAGAAGTCAATGATAGTAAGATTTTTCTCCTGTCATTAGGATCATTCGATCTGATTGCAAGCTTTTTCTCTACCAGTGAATCGATTAATGGTGTTAAGCTCCCTTTTTCCATATTAATGAATTTGCTCAGCGCTGTGGGCGTAATTGTTTCTGCCTTTCCAATGATCATAATGGCCATAGACTGGTTTTTATTACACAAATCATCTGCTCTGTTTTTATCAATATAGAAAGTCTTGCACTTATAGAATAACGGGATCAAGCTAAAGTATAGCTTATGTATCTCTTCCATTCTGTCTTTCTCCATAGAAAGTTACCTCCAAATCATTAAATAACAGTAGAAAATAAATCATCAAGTAATAGTAATAACAAATCATCAAGTAACGGCAGAAAATAAATATTGTAATACCTGCTGGAGTTGCCCTGATACAAATCGATCATCCTGAAAAAATATTAGAGAATATTTACGTATCGCTAAATTCCTCCGGATTGTTTCGTATGCAAGCACTGATTCGCTTTAGGGTCTGAGGAATGAATTCACGATACAAGAGATCAAGTTCCTCCAGTGTCGGTAGCTTCTGGTCTTGTGATGTCTGTGCACGATAGACAATTTCCATCTTCTCTACGAGGCCAAGCATATCAGTATCATTAAAATATTTCATAGCTGATTTTAACGCCGCCCATAGATCCAATCGATCTGTTAAATAGGAAATATGGGAGAAAAAATGAATGATACCATTGCCTGCATGACCATACATTACTTGAAACAGAAACAAAGCGCGTTGTCCGTCTTTCAGCGGCAGATAAACCTGCGCCTTTACACTCGGATCTTTTCCGCGTGTTTTAAGGATGATTGGTTCAACAAACATCCATATGAGTTTATCATCCTCAAGGGAAGATAATTCGTGTTGATTCATGTGTAGCTCCTTTCTTGTTGTAAGAAATCTAATAGTTAGAAATCTTACGATATTAAAATATCACGGATTAAATTGAATGTCAATACACAGTTTGAAATTTTTGGCTATCTCATGGTTTGAAATTTTGGGATATTCCATGGTTTGAAATTTTTGGGTATCTTATTGTCTGAAATTATTGGATATCTCATTGCCTGAAATATTGGATATCTTATAGTCTGATAGTATTGGATATCTCAAATAGATGATAAGGAGAGAAATAACCTTTACATTTCTTTGTTTAAGAAATACTGATTGTAAAAACAAACCATATCATCTATAATATGGTACAATATTACAAGGTGTATTTTGGCCGATCCTAACGGCGGAATGGGAGAAACAATGAAAAAACTATTTATTACTTTAATCACTGCTGTTTTCATGCTGTTCGCATTATCATCAACGGCTTATGCTGCGATACAGTCGGTAATTCACGTTGCTCTTGATAATGAGATTATACTTTATTCTCAGGATGCACAGCCTTATACCGATGCAAAAGGAAATGTATTGATCCCTCTTTTTGTGACAGGGGAAAAGCTTGGGGCATCAGTAGAATGGGAGAATAACAACGCTTCAATCAGCATGAAATATGGTTCTGATATCATCAAGATCACTTGGTCAAAATCCGGCAAGAACGCTATCGTAAAGCTGAATAATAAGACGGTGAAAACAACGATAGCACCTGTCAAGAAAAATAAGATTGTTTATGTGCCCTTGGAGTTTTTCTCTTCTCTCTTGCATTGTCAGACCTCCTGGGATAACAGGGTCGATACAGCCTTCGTGACCTCACCGAAGGATCAAAAGGTTAGTGAGACTCCAGTTGAAGCTGCTATAACGACTTCAGAAATCTTAAAAATAAAGTCCTTTGATGACTATACACTTACCGGTAAACTGGATTTACCGGTGAATGCTGCTGAGGTATCAACGCTCGTTATATTTGTACCCGGTACGGGACCCAATACCTATGATAACCACAGACTGATCGGTGATAAGGAATTTAATTATTATGATTTGTTCGCGAGAGAGCTCGGAAAGAAGCAGGTAGGTTTCTTCCGGTATAATACCCGTGGTGTTGAAATGGGAACGCAGCCCCCTATGTATGATACCATTAACAAGGAAGCATACCGAAAATATACACCTGAAAATCAGGTGAAAGATATCGAAGTTATGATTACGGAGCTGAAAAAGAAGGATGCACTCAAAAAAGCGAAGGTAGTTCTGCTTGGTTGGAGTGAGGGCACAATCATTGCGCCTTTGGTTGCGGAACGAAAGAATGTTGAAATAGACTCTTTAATGCTGGCAGGATACAGCAATGAAAAAATGCAGGATACGATCGAATGGCAGTTATCCGGTGACTCCTCCATGATTTTCTACTGCCGGTACTTTGATACTAATTTTGATGGGGCAATATCAAAAAAAGAATATCTCAAGGATCCCGCTGGAATAGTGGATTCACTTGGTGGTTCGGAATTTGAGGAGCTGGATGGTAACAAAGATAAAAAGCTTACAAGCGCGGATTTTGCCATTCTGTTGGCTAACCATAAAAATAAAGTACTGGATTCGATCGCAAAGGGTGATGATGAATGGCTCTGGAATAACTATTTTCAGATAACTTCAGAATGGCTTGCCGGACATGCAAAGCTTGAAGCAAACAAAGACAGGCTGTTGAAATTAACAGTGCCTGTTAATATCTTTCATGGAGTTTATGACCAGAATGTACCGCTTCAAGGGGTCTATGACATCTATGAAGCCTATAGGGGAAAGAATAAGACAAATTTAAAGGCTTTTGTATTCGATCAGCACGATCATGATCTGAATTATATTCAATATCCTTACTATAATATAATCCCGGATGGTTTGGTTAGGATATTTGATGAATGTGCCAAAGTAAAGTAAATGGTGAGTAAAGCATATCATTTGAAAATACTGATCGAAGACAGATATACCGAGAAGACGGGTAAAATAATACATGGACAATGAATTAGAAGTACGAGGGCAGAGAAATGGAAAAATCAACGTTTGATAAGATCTATGATGTCGTAAAACAGATACCCTCTGGGCAGGTTGCCACGTATGGTCAGATCGCTGAGCTTGCGGGCAATAAGCGCTGGGCCAGAGTGGTTGGTTACGCACTGCATGCCAATCCGGAGCCGGATACGATCCCCTGCTATCGCGTGGTGAATCAACACGGAGAAGTTTCAAGAGCTTTTGCATTTGGTGGCGAGAATCGTCAGATCGAGCTGCTGGAAGCGGAGGGTGTCGAGTTTATCGATGGTAAGGTGGACATGCAGCACTTTGCATGGAAGAAGAGAAGCTTCTGAGTTGTGATTTGACGGACTGAATTACAAGAGTAGCGAATGATTGGCTGATTATACCTCCTTGTGACAAATAGTTTTAACGATTAAAGCTGTTTGCCTTAGGGAGAGTATATCAGACAATCATTCGCTACTTTTCTTTTTGCATGTTGCGTCCGGCGAAGCCGGACTACACTTACTTCTTTGGCGCTATGCATTTGATTGGGACAACCTTGCTTACTATGCTTTAATTTGATCAAGCATATGTTCGATTGTAAAAGAGACGAATTTATCACTATCAAGCTTTAAATGCTTCGTAAAGGATGTACCTGTAAATGTATACAGATGAAAAAAGCTAACAGTAGAATAGATCGTAGAATAGGTAAGGTATTCTATGTCATCGTCTGAGCGAATGCTCTTATCTGCTACTCCCAGCTCATACAATTGTCGCATTTCCAGAAAAATCATCTGGTCAACTTCAAAAAATTTCTTGTAATAAGGTAATGCCTCATCGGCCTTTTGAAGCATGCTATACTGCCGTTTATTCACCAGTTGGGCCAGTGACGGATAATCTTTGCAAAAATCATAGTAGGCATAGGATACAGAGCGAAGTTTCTCAAAGCCTGTATCACCTTTGGCCATTGCCTTTTTTAGAGAATCGTATAAATGCTGATGTCCCCGAAGCGCAGCAGCAAAATAGAGGTCTTCTTTAGATTGAAAATAACGGTATAGAGTTCGTTTCGTAAACTCAGATTCTTTTGCTATCTGATCCATAGAAACATTTTCATATCCGTTTTCGCAAAACAATTCAATGGACTTTGTAATAATATAGTTCTCTCGTTCCAGTTGTTCTCGTTCATGACGTGATAATTCCATAAAAATAAATCCTCCCAGGGTGTTGACAATTAAAAATATTGTGGTATACTGACGGTATACAGGTAAACCGACGGTATACATAGGGTTGGTTGAGTATATTATATATACTAGCGGTAATGCTTGGATATGTCAAGAGGAGAGATGAGAAGAGTGAAAATAATTCCGAGGACACCGGAATTATCCAGAAATTCGAGAATACCAAATTTCTCTTGAAAAATTACTTTCACGCAGGAAAACAATAAAATGAAATCCATTGAGATATCATTTTGAACTTCTTTCAGGAATTGTTTATGCCGCTGTATGGCAGCGGAATGGAGATAATCATGAAAGAAATGATTGGTTTTCACATTCTTAGGTGGAAGCAGTAGGTAGGATGCTGTTAATATGCAGTATTGTTCATGTTGTTGGAAATTGCGACGACGAAAGGAGAGAATAGTTAGATGAAGAAGCTGGGATTATTTTATTTTTCAGGAACGGGGAACACAAAGCTGGTAGCCGGTCATATAGGCGAGGAATTTACTGAAATGGGCTGGGAAGTTGAAGTACATAATATTGAAAGCATTACCACAAAGGAAGAACTGCCGGATATGGAAGGATTTGATCTGATTGGGATCGGAGCTCAGGTAATTGGCTACACCACGCCACGCCGTATGAATCAGTTTCTTCAGCTCCTTCCGATATTGCAAAAAGGAAGACCGGTCTTTGTATTTCGAACCTGCGGAGGTGTTGCAGAAACCAATTATACAGCCTCCCATAGTATGATAAAACTACTGCAGAAAAAGAATTACGATGTATTCTATGAGAGACTTTTCTCGATAGGAAGTAACTGGATGTTTAAGTTTGATGATGCGATTATGCAGCAATTATATGAAGCAACCAAACGCAAAATTAAAATAATGTGCCATGAAGTAACTGAGGGGAAAAGAAGATTCTATGAGACATCGATCAACCTCCGGTTAAAAAAGAAGCTGATATCCGGTGTGGCAGAGAGGATATTCTCGCTATTTGGTAAAAACATGAAGGTATCGAAAACCTGTACAAAATGCGGGAAGTGCGTCAGGAACTGCCCCTGTAACAATATAAGCATCGTAGGGGATAAGCTAAAATTTAAAACAAATTGCTCTGCTTGCCTTCGATGTGTCTATGAATGTCCGAACAAAGCGATTGGTTTTCGTATGTTGAAATTCATACCTTTAAAGAACGGGTATAACGTCATCAATAGTCTGTCACAGAATAAAAGTTACGAGGAAGAGACCAGCGGCAAGGTTCCGCCATTTTTTAAACGTTATATTGCTGATGATACAATATAAATGTGGATAGGTGGGTGATGAAATGAACGATCTGTGGAATTTTGTGTATTTGGTTATTGCCGCTATTATGCAGGCTGTCGCAATGGCATTGTTTAAGACTGCTGCAGGTGGCAGCAGGGATAAAGCCAGAAGGAGCATGCTGCTCAGAGGTTGCGCAGCTGTATTATTTGGTGTCAGCTTTCCTATCTATATGAAGGGGCTGTCTGCATTAAGTCTTGGAGTGGTACAGCCGGTTTATTCGTCAACAATGTTCCTTGCGACAATTATCATATCAGCATTACTGCTAAAGGAGCGAATAGCGCTTCGTCAGGTGGCGGGTGGTATCGTAATTATTTTGGGAATTGTTATAGTTCTGCTATAGAATGGAGAATGAAAATGAATTGGAAATCGTTTGGATTAATTATAGCCGGAGCGATCGTTCAGGCTATTGGTGTTGCAATGCTAAAAAGTACAATGAACTCGCCTGACAAAAATATAATATCTATGGGCCTGGCATTTGTTTTTATGATCGTTGGTTTTCCGATCTACAATATCGGACTGAAAAAAATTAAGCTTAGTGTAGCACAACCATTATTCTCAGCGACACTGTTTCTTACCTGCACATTGCTATCCTTGGTTGTGTTGCATGAAGCAATTTATGTGAATCAGATCATCGGAATCATTATTATACTGGCAGGAGTTGCTATAGTTATTTCGGCAGATAGTAAAAATACGGGTAAAAAGGAAGTATCTATTTAATCTTGGGATGATAATTGCAAACTAATCAAATGTAGGGATGATAATTACACTATAATCAAAATGATTGACATAAAGAGGGGAAATGGATAGAATACAAGGTGTAACGGATGTCATTATATGTAAGATATCTATGAGGAAATGCTTATGAAGACTACGTTGAAGGAATTAATCACCTCTTTTTCCGCATCGATTGATTTGTACAATTACCTATTAAAAAATCATCATCGTCGGACTGCAATCGCGGCTTATCACATCGGAAATGCTTATGGACTTTCCAAACAGGAATTAAGTGATTTGGTACTTGCCGCAGCACTTCATGACATCGGGGCATTAACCGTTATAGAACGTAACCAATTGATTAAAATGGATACCGAAAATCCTTATCCCCACTCACGCTTGGGATATTATATGTTGGAATCCTTCCAGCCATTTCATGAAATCGCGCGTATTATCTATTATCACCACTGGCCATATGAAAAGGACGGTGAAGCACCTAGGCAGATTGGTACTGTGCCGATATAGTCCTATATACTTCATGTTGCAGACAGGGTAGATATTCTAAATGATGTGAATGCAATCACTTTATCAAATAAGGAAATAATACCGGCTACAATCCGTTCCTATTCGGGAAAGCTATTTCATCCAGGGGCTGTCGAGGCATTTGAAAAGGTAGCAGTGCATGATTCCTTCTGGCTTGATATCAGCAACCTCGATATGAATTCCGTACTAAATGCTGCAATCAGTGATACGTATGAAATTGAACTAACAATTGATTTGTTGGAACAATTTGCTTTTACGATTTCAAAAATCATTGATGCAAGAAGTAGGTTCACGATCTCACACTCCTTTGGTGTCAGCGCGGTAGCTTATTACATAGCGGGATTATTGGGTTATCCCGAGGAAAAAAGTCGGCGTATACGAATTGCCGGACTACTTCATGATATGGGGAAGATAGCTGTTCCAACTGAGATTATAGATAAAAATGGCCCGTTGACACGGGAAGAGCGAACAAATATTCAGACTCATGCATATTTTACATGGCTTATTCTTAAGGACGTTGATGTGTTAGGCGAAATTAGGGATTGGGCTTCTAATCACCATGAGAATCACGATGGAAGCGGATATCCGAAAAACTTGGGTGAAGCACGTATCAGTGAAGAGATGGATATTATATCATATGCTGACATCTATACTGCGCTATCGGAAAACCGTCCGTACCGCGAGGGACTGGCGACCGAAGAAATATTATCGATCATGCAGTCGCAATTTGTCATTAAGCATGGTAATGCGGTATATGACATCATAACCCGAAATGTTGATGCAATTGACCGGATATGCAAGGAAGCAATCCGGGAAGGGGCCGACAGATATGATAAATTCGAAGAGACTATGAGCCTGCAACAGGCATAGCTCTTATCACGAATAATGGATACAAAAAATCAAGGGTTTCGGAGTTTGTTTGAATTTTCGAAACCCTTGATTTATAATTGCGAGAGTGCACTTTCGCATATTTATAAAAGGGGGATCATGAATTGATTCTATGTTCGATTCAAAGCGAAGCAGCATATCAAGCGGCACTGAATAAGGGAGTACTACGTGCAGACTGGGATTATATATTTTTGCGTGAGGAACCTGCTCCATATTTATGGATGGCAGAGAAGCTGTCAGAAAAATCACCGAAACCAGATGAAAGGATTGTTACTCCGATTTGGGCATGGTTTCAATGGAGAGGCAAAAGAAAGAGAAGGGATCTGAGATACTCAGGTTGCGGAAAGCGTGGTGAAGCTATGGTGCGACTAACCATAGAAATGCCAGATGAAAGAGTACTTCTTTCTGATTTTATGAATTATAATAGCGTGTTGATGAATGACTATATACCAGACTCAGAGGAAGATAGTGAACGATTTGATCAGGAGATGGAACGGGCGGGGATTACCTATGCTGACCTTAGAGACGGAACAGGAGATGATGAAATAAGACAATCATTCCAGGCTAAGATAATTCAGTCATGGGATAAAATATTTGATATCGAGAGCATAAAGACTGATTACTCTGACTCTGAAGATCAATCGATACAGGCGGTTATGTGGGAAGTTAAAATAAGTGAGATTATAAAGGTCGAACGATTTATTGCCCGATAAATTTAAATATAGCAAATATCAATAATTACAGATAAACCTTCGGATAGTTATGACTATAAGGATACATAGTTTGGGATATAGAGGAAACGGAGAAAAGATGACAAAAGAGCAAATATTGAAAACTTACTTTGGTTATGATGCGTTTAGAGAAGGACAGGAGGAATTGATTGGTAGTATCCTAGATGGCAAGGACACCATGGGAATCATGCCAACCGGTGCCGGTAAATCGATATGCTTTCAGGTACCGGCGCTACTGTTCTCTGGTATTACTATTGTGATCTCTCCTCTGATTTCGTTGATGAAGGATCAGGTAAATGCTTTGAATCAAGCGGGTATTCATGCAGCCTATCTGAATAGCTCTCTTACTTATTCGCAATACACGAAGGCTTTGGACTATGCCCGACAGGGAAGGTACAAGATCATCTATGTGGCACCTGAGAGGTTAGATACTCCGGAGTTCCTAGATTTTGCTGTTCATGCTGATATTTCTATGCTTAGTGTGGATGAAGTGCATTGTGTTTCACAATGGGGGCAGGACTTTCGCCCAAGCTATTTAAAGATTGTTGATTTTGTGGAAGCCCTCCCGAACAGACCGGTTATTAGTGCATTTACGGCTACCGCTACCAGAGAGGTCCGTGAAGATGTCATATGCATATTAGGGTTAAAGCAACCCAAGGTGGTACTGACCGGCTTTGACCGGGAAAATCTATATTTTGCAGTGAGAAAGCCAAAGGATAAATATGCAGAGCTTTTGGACTACGTACTTTCAAAAAAGGAAGAAGCAGGAATTATATACTGTTCTACCAGAAAAGAGGTAGAGGAGGTGTGCGAGAAGCTGTTACAGGACGGCTTGTCAACCACACGTTATCATGCCGGATTGAGTGATAAGGAGCGCCATGCCAATCAGGATCGGTTTATCTATGATGAAGCTAAAATTATGGTGGCTACCAATGCCTTCGGTATGGGTATTGATAAATCCAATGTGCGCTACGTTATCCATTATAATATGCCTAAGAACCTGGAGAGCTATTATCAAGAGGCTGGAAGGGCAGGTCGCGACGGTTTGTCGGCAGAGTGTATTCTGTTATATTCCGGTAAGGATGTAATTACAAATGAATTTTTAATCAATAGCAGTCGAGAAGTCGAATTGGATTTTGATACTTTGGAGTTGATTCGGGAACGTGATTATGAAAGACTGAAGAAAATGACCTTTTATTGTTTTACCAGTGATTGTCTGCGCTCATACATACTTCGGTATTTTGGAGATTTAGGCTCGCTCTACTGCGGAAATTGTTCAAACTGTCTGACACAGTTCGAGGAGATGGATGTTACCGAGCTGGCGACTCAGATTATGGTATGCATTCAGGAGGTAAACCAAAGATTTGGTAAAGTGATGATTTCTGAAATTCTTCATGGAGTAGATAGTTTAAAAATTAATCAAAGAGACTTAAAACGTCTGAGTAGCTATCGAAGAGCATCCGAGGAGCCAATTTCAAAGATCCGTCAGGTGATTGATTGGCTCATAATGAACGGAAGTATTACCTCTACAAACGAAGAATACTCCGTACTTAGATTAAATGAAAATTCGCTAAAGATTTTGAACGGTGAGGAGAAAGTTGTAATAAAGCTTCCTAAGCAGGAGGAAAAGACAGTTTCAGCGAAGACCAAGAAGGGTAAAGTGAACTTAAAAGACATTAACTATACATTGTTCGAAATGCTTAGGGGTTATCGCATGGAAATCGCACGGGAAGAAAAGGTACCTCCGTACATCATCTTCTCTGACAAAACACTCATAGATATGTGTTCAAAATACCCGATTGATAAAAAAGAAATGTTGAAGGTCAACGGCGTCGGCGAAACTAAATTAGAAAGATACGGCGAAGGTTTTCTCAATATGATTAAGGAATATCTCCTAAAAAACCCTGAGTTAAGTTCAGCAAAACTTGCTGTAGCTGCTGTACAAGATACTTCCTATGAGAAAGGCAGCAAAAGGAAGAAACCATTTGCCATTGATATGACGAAGAAGCCGAGATTTCAGGACGGATTAAGTATATCAGAATATATGGAGTTGCTGAACGGGCTTCGAATGACTGAAACTAAGAAACTAACTACGATACCCCTATCTGCATGGTTGCTATTCCATGGTTATCTGGAAGAAGTTAAAACAGAGCAGGGAGGGACGATAAGACTTGCCAGTGACAAAGGGAAGGCAGCAGGTATTGTAAGGGAAAAGCGCGCTTCAGAAAAGGGAAATGAATATTTCATTAATCGATACGAGGCAAGTGCCCAGGAGATGATATACGAGAGGCTGGAGGAGATACTGGAGTGGTTTGATACGAAACCATAAGTCTCCCGCTTTCTAGCATGAATAGAAGTAAAATTTTTCTTGACATTATGGTAACTAGTTACTATAATGTAAAAGAGTTGACTTTAGGAGGACATTATGAACGTAAGTTTAGAATCACTCGGCACTAATACACTTTGGAAGAAGAAGCTGATATTTTCTGCAGTTTTTATTGAAGCGAATAAGCTCCAGACAGCATTTGACCGAAATAAAGGTGACGTAAGTAGTAAACAATGGCTACTTCTTGCAATTACAAGTTCATTTTCGGAACCACCTTCCTTAACAGCGGTCGGGGAATTAATGGGGTGTTCCAGACAGAACGTGAAGAAGATTGCAGTTATTCTAGAGAAGAAGGGCTACATTGTACTGGTTAACGATTTGCAAGATAAACGTTCATTATGTATTGAGTTAACTGAGAAATATAAGATACTTTCAGCTAAAATGGATTCGGAAACAGATGATGTCATGAAGCACTTGTTCAATGAATTTTCTGATGAGCAGATTGATGAGTTCTTTCATGGCATAATGAAGCTTTCGAAGGGAATTGATGCGTTGGACCAGTATTTTCAAAAAACAAAATAGGCTAAGAAGCTTATTTTTAAAAGAAATGGGTAACTAGTTACCATAAGGAGGAGCAAGATGAAAGTTGTAATTGTATTCAAAAGTAAAAAGAACACAAAGAAAATAGCAAAGGTGATGGGAGATGCCTTGCATATTACGCCGATGGAGATGGATGTTACAGAAAAAGTGGAAGCTGCGGACATCCTTTTCCTCGGGTTCGGTATTTATGCCGGAGAGGTTCCAAAAGAAGTGACCAATTATGTAAAAACTTTAAATCCGGACAAAATCAAAAAAGTAGTGCTTTTTATGACGTGCGGTTCCGGTATAGACCAGTCAGAGAAATTGAAGGACATCATTAGAAGCCAAGGACTCACCTTGGAAGAGAGAACCTTTTGCTGTAAGGGACAGATGTTTGCATTCAAGAATAGAAACCAACCCAGTTCTACGGATTTACAGCAAGCAGTAAAATTTGCAACAAGTTTTATTTAATGGAGGAGCTTTGGTATGAATGACAACAAAAAGCAAGTAAAAAGAAAAGGTACTGTAAAGAAAATCGTATTGAGCGTGCTAGGAATATGTTTATTAGCGATCGTGGTGGGAATCAGTTGGATGTACTCAACTGTTACTTGTATTAATAAAGAGTACAAATCGGAGGAAATTGTACTTGGAGAAGGTGAGAAGACGGCATTACTAATATATGAGCCATCAAAACACGACACAGCAAAGGAAGTATCGATGTCAGTTGCACAGATTATGGTAGAACATGGATATACTGTTACGATGAATTACCCTTCCAGCAAATTAAGTTATGATTGGGAGGCATTTGATGTGATAGCACTTGGTTCGCCCATCTATGTGGGCAAAGTATCTCCTGTTCTAAAAGATTATGTAGAACGTAATCCGGTAGAGAACAAGAAAATACTTCTCTACTCGATGGGATTACTTCCGGTAGATAATACAACTGAGATTGATGAGATGAACTCCTGGGTTAGTGCGAATAATGACATATTCAAAACGAAATGTAAAACAGATGAGCGGGAACCTTTTGAGAACTTAATTGAAAAGGCAATCACGGACTGGGAGTAACTCGAACGGTTACAGGGGAGCAAAGGACGGAAACCAAATTGTAATCAAAAGAGATGTTGTGTAATCATAGTATTGCTGCAAAAGAAAACCCTGAAAGCCTCGTAAATTAAGACTTTCAGGGTTTTCAAGCGAGTGCAGTTGAGGGGACTTGAACCCCTACCCACTTGCGTGGACTAGAACCTGAATCTAGCGCGTATGCCAATTCCGCCACAACTGCATGTCATTCCACAAGTGGAACGAATTTGATTATAGCATACTGCCTTTTTAATTTCAACAGGAATTTTAAAAAGTTCTTTATATTATGTATACAAAAACACACAATTATTTCACTCACTCTGATTAACTTTCTTCGGGTTCTCCCTGCGGGTAGCTATTTTGGTGGTACGGGAATCTCTTTCGGCAGATTGGATTGCCTTCTCCTCTTCCTTGATAGCTTTTCGCTGGCAATAGGGTAAGGGATATTTCTTATGGGTTTTATGATGCTCGATACATTCCTCACACTTACCATAACGCTCACATTTCTTTCTGACACAGGGGCATTGCTCTGATCCGCATATCAGCATCTTCTTCCCTCCTATGGATCTTTCGCATACTCAGTTTCATGTTATATTATAATCTGTAAGTCATCGTAGGTGTAGTGGCAAAGTAAGGTAAAATACTGACAGAAAAATCCCCTAGATAAATTCTAATTTTCTTATCGGAAAAATTGGCAGAAATCGCTTGACATTAGTACTGCAACGTATTAAAATAACCAATGTATTCCTCGATAGCTCAATGGTAGAGCACACGGCTGTTAACCGTGGGGTTGTAGGTTCGAGCCCTACTCGGGGAGTTTTATTATGTCATTCAGAGGGTTATACAGAGAGATAAGGCTTTCGTTTCTATAAGCTCACTTATAAGAAACCGGAGCCTTATCTCTTTTTATTGGCGAAGCCAATATGACCAAATAGCCATAGTTTACGAGGCTACAGTGAAGATCAGATGATGGCTGCTTTTCAGCTTTCTTACCTGCATAAATCCGTCGCTTTCGGGTAAATATAGCCTTGAGGTGAATAATATGGAAACATTATGGAAGGAAAAAGGAACATTTCAAAAGGGAGGAACAGAACGAGGCAAATCCCTATGGATACAGGAACAATTTCGGGAGGTCAGACTGCCCAAGCCCAAACTACAAAAGGATATTACGACGGAGGTTGCTGTCATCGGAGCTGGACTGGCAGGGGTGTTGACAGCATTCCTGCTACAGGAAAGTGGAATCTCGGTTGTCGTGCTGGAGTGCAATGAGGCAGGTAGCGGCATGACGAAGAATACCACAGCTAAGATTACCTCTCAGCATGGTCTGATTTATCATAAGCTTCTGATGTATAAGGGAGAAGAGCGGGCGAGAGATTATGCCAGGGCGAATCAATTTGCGATAGAGAAATATGAGGAGATCATACGAAGACTTCAGATTGACTGCGATTTTGAGAGAAGTTCGAACTATATCTATACCAGGGAAAATGAGCTGAGGGTCAGACAGGAGGCAGATGCGGTCAGGAAGCTTAGACTTCCCGGCATATTTACCAGAGAGACAGCATTACCATTCCCGGTCAAGGCGGCCATACGCTTTGACAATCAGGCTCAGTTTCATCCGCTTCGATTTCTGGACGCCATCGCCGATAAATTGACGATCTATGAGAATACCCGGGTGACTGAGGTGCCGAGCGATGGGACAATCCTTACAGACGAGGGCAAAGTGCATGCCAAATCTATTGTGATCACAACCCATTACCCCTTTATTAATGTGCCGGGCTATTATTTTCTGAAACTCCATCAGGAGCGCTATTATCTGTCAGCGATTGAAAATTGCGACAGCCTGAAATATGGGCGGCTGGATGGGATGTATCTGGATGCGGACCCGCAGGGGTATTCTCTTCGTAATTATAAAAATTATCTGATTTTCGGTTGTACAAATCACAGAGCAGGAGAGTATAAGCCAAAGGATGCCTATACGAAGATTGAGGCCGGAGTCAAGCACTGGTATCCGGACGCTCAGATTAAATATCGCTGGTCAAATCAGGACTGTATGACGCCTGACTCGGTTCCCTATATCGGTAAATACTCCGTCATCACTCCGAATATCTACGTGGCCACAGGTTTCAACCAATGGGGCATGTCCAGTTCCATGGTATCAGCTATGATTATCAGTGATATGATTCTTGGTAGGAGAAATGATTACCATAAGGTCTTCAGCCCAACTCGCCTGATGCTCTCCGGCAGTAAGAAAATGCTTAAGGATACGGGCATCATCACCAACAGCCTGATATCTGAGTATATAAAGGCGCCCCATGACAAGCTAGATGATATCGGTGTCGGTGAAGCAGGGGTTATTAACCGCAATGGGCAGAAATACGGTGTTTACCGGGAAAGTTTTGATAAATACTATTTTATTTCCACCAAATGCCCCCATCTGGGTTGCAGCCTCGAATGGAATCCGAATGAGCTGACCTGGGATTGTCCTTGTCATGGATCACGCTTTGACTATCGAGGCAGACTCATCAGCAATCCTGCCATGCGGGATGCGTTTGATGCCTGCTGTAGGAAAAGGACGTAGTTCAGTATTGACAAACCGAATTTCCACGATAGAATAATATTAATTACGTAAGAGAAAGGAGGATTGCGTATGCAATTCTCATTAGGATTTTCGTGGATTGGTTTGGTAATCTTTGCATTGCCCATGGTTCCCAATCTTTTGTTCTTCCTACTTCCGCCTAAAGGGGAACAGGAGCAAGCAAAGGAAGGTGGAAAGTTGATTGGAATGTTGGAGAATGTCGGAAGGATTGCCTATCTACTTTTAATCATATTTGTGCTAAGTGGAAAGGAGATTACTTTACTCAGCCCAGTCACGATAGCAATGCTGATTTTTCTATTTTTGTATTATATGCTCTGGCTTCGTTACTTCCTTGCCAACAGAGAGACTTCACTACTAGGAAAGAGCTTTCTTAAAATCCCGGTACCGATGGCTGTCTTTCCGGTGAGCTATTTTGTCCTTGCAGCATTTTGGCTTGGGAACCTTCCTGCCCTCGCAGCAGCGTTACTATTTGGCATAGCCCATCTCGTAAATTCTTATCGGACACTAAGATGATAAAGTATCTTGATTGGGCGGATTGAAAAGTTAAATTTCAGTGTAAAGTTTTTTACTCAACAAAATTATCTTAATTGAATGAAAAAAGTATTGCAATTCTTACCGCAGGATGATATAATCCTTATTGTTCGCTACAAATAATAGCGAGTCAATAAGTGAATATGCAGTCGTGGCGGAATTGGCATACGCGCTAGACTAAGGATCTAGTCCGGGTTTCTGGGTAGGGGTTCAAGTCCCCTCGACTGCAGTACGTGAAATCAAGGGTTTCAGAGTTATTAAAAACTTTGAAACCCTTGATTTTTTGTGTTTGGAATGCAATTGGAATGCAACGGGGGAAAAATTCTAAAAAATTTACAATTGATTAGAGTTACCCCTAGAAGGTATTTAATAACCTAATTAAACAGAATATCTGAAATACTAAAAGGGAGGTTGATAAAACGTGATTTCGTCATGTTTTATCAGATTCTGTTTTGTATAAAAAATAAGACGTTCCTTAGATTTAATTTCATCTATTAATGTCATGCTCTACGGAGATTGGGGCAATAGTTGGGGCAGATATTTAGTGGAGATCAGTTATTTCCATTAAATAATTGGTTAATCATATTGCTAATAGTTCTTTTTCTAAAATTAATTGTCTTATTTATAGCATCACGATATTTGACTAAATTTATAAGTAACTCTATTCCTGTAATGATATTATTATCAATCCGTTTACGGTAGTTATTATATTCATTTATAATTTGCTGATTATAATAATCGATATTTTCGTTTGGCTTACCAAGTTGTAAATCATTATAGATTGGAGAATTTTTATTTGTCTCATTAATTATATTTTCAAGTGCTGATTGGGTGAACATAATCTCATTTAATTTTTGGCTATCTAGATGTGATAAATCAATGAGGTAAAAAGCTTTTTTATTTACTTTACCTATGCTATATAAATCATAGTAAGTGCCATTAAGCTTACTTTCAGTAAGTATAGTACATAGTTTATCAATTGCAGGAATTTCATTAAAGCCAACAGGTAATTCATGGATATGATAACTGGCATTTCCCCATATTACCTTATTCTCTTTAATTTCAGATATATACGGTGAAAGCTTATAAAACTTATAGTCTGTTATTAAATCTTTGACGGAATATGTTTTTCTTTCACAAATCTCAAGAGCTCTACTAAGATTTTGACTTCCTATATCTATTAGTTCTGTGATATACTGATTAAGTTCTCTATGTAATTCTATTATCTTAATCAAATAATCTTTATTAGATTGATTTATGGCTGATCTAAATCTTCCTTTAATGCTTATCAGATAGCTCGTTACAATACATGTTAATAGAAGAAAATAACTAGGAAATTGAGTAAGAATATGATCTATTTCTGTTGAATGAGTGTCTATGAATGTAATTAAAAAGTGACAAAGGTTATTAATTCCCAATATATAATTAATTGATATTAATTCTGATTTAAAATATATTAAGCTTGAAATAAATAATATAAAAAAGGCATACTTTAGCAAAGCTATAGTCACCGCAGTGATTTTTATCACGACCTTATTAATCCCATAATTTAGCAATTTGTATATCTTATCCTCATTATCAGCATATCTACCAACCCACTTAAGTCTTATGAAATGCAAAAAAGAAAGAATATTATCCTCTATATAAATAGATATTATTAGAAATTTAGGATAGTAAAGAAGTTTTCTTTTTGTTTTTCTAAATTGGGATATAATAACACTTTGAAGCTCATATAAACTAATGTCATATAATAACATCAATACAAATGAGATAATTCCCACGATTAAATAGGTTTTTAAAAAGTTATTAAATATATTCATTTAATCTCCTTTGTATATAAGTTGTTATATACGTTGTATTTTAAATATAAGTGGACTTCTTGTCAATTCATTGTGTGCTTAATATAGTATATTTATATAAATGAATCGAAATTGATGTTGGACAAAATATGAGAGCAATTTATTTTTAGGGTTATGATATTAATAAGTTACCGCAAGGAGTTATTGTTAGATATTTCACAAAAGGTAGTGAGAATCAATATAGAATTAAGTATTTGCGTGAAATAATTTTAGGAGAAAAATTTTCAAATAATCATATTATGAGACGTGGTTTGTCTTTTATATATGATATAATTATAACAGAGTATGACAGTTAGAAAGCTGAGAAAAACGATATAAAGTCCAATAAAATCTGTAATTGAACTTTCTATTGTAAAATGATATTATTTTTATAGTTGTTCACGTAATAGTGAATAGAGATTTTTATTGTTTATGATGACAGAATCGGTATCGTGGTGAATAGGGAGGTTTTCATAATGAAGGATTTTTCATATTGGTGTGAATATGAGGGAGCTTCAGAGGGTAGTGGACGAAGTGAGAAAATTTGGCTCATAAACCCAGATAACAATCAAACAGGCCTATTCAAGTTTAAAAAAGATATTCAAACAACAGATCATATCTCAGAATGTATAGCGTATAAATTGGCATGTCTTTTAAATATTCCGTGCGCCCGCTTCGATATCGGGATATATAAAGATAAAGTAGGATCAATGAGTTATAATATAGTTAATAAGGAAGGGCTATTATTTCTTGAGGGTATTCATTTCATTAATCATATATATCCGTACTATGATCCTGAACAATTGATAGATATAGAAACAGGTCATAAATACTCAATAGAAATGATAAAAAAAGCTCTTGAAGCATATCAAGGTGTTTTTGAACAATTTATTTGTATATTGATCTTTGATTTCTTAATTGGGAATACGGACAGACATCAAAGTAATTGGGCTTTAATCTGCGAAAATGATAAGTGGAGACTGTCTCCAATGTATGATAATAGTTCTTCCTTATGTGCATATATTTCCGGACACAAGCTGGAAACTTACCTGGGTAAAGACATAAAATTATGGAATTCGTTAGTGGATACAAAATCAAAATCGCTGATACGGATTAAGGAAAGTGATATCAAGATTCCAACACATCTTGATGTAATGAAATATGTCGCCGATGAATATTATGACATTGCATATCCTTATGTAAATAAAATCATTCAGAGTATCACGAGTGATAAAATTAGCAAACTGCTAGGTGAGTATTCTGAAATGGAGCTGTCAGATTTAAAGAAACAAATTATTATCAGATTCTTATTATCAAAGATAGAAATGCTTGTAGAAGTATTTAATAGAGAGGAGGAGTAAAGATGTCTTTTAAAGATGGAAAAGATTATTTGTATCTGATTTGGAAGTCAGAAAAATCAAGAAAGCAGTATATTGTAGGCATGCTATCTAAAAACGGTCAGTATGAATTCGAATATAGTAATGAGGTGTCAGAGGCTATAGCAGACGGATTTACTCCATTGGTTAGCTTCCCGAATGTTAAATCTGTTTATAAAAATGATACTCTTTTCCCTGTCTTCATGAGCAGACTACCTGATAAGAAAAGAAGGGATATTAATTCTATTTTAAAAAAATATGGAATGAATGAATATGATCCCTATGCACTTCTTAAAAGAAGTGGAGCAAGGTTGCCTATCGATAATCTGGAATTCATTGACCCGATATTAAATCTGGAGGAACCTTTTAATCGTACTTTTTATTTGGCAGGAGCAAGACATTATATCGGATGTAATGGAACTTATTGTGAAAATGCAGTAGAGGTAATCCGGGGTGACGAGGTTTTACTAATGCATGAACCGAATAATGAAAAAGATGTTAATGCCATTGGAGTATACAATTCAGAAAATCAAAAGATCGGATATATTCCAAGATACTATTGCGAAGGTATTTTACAGTTACTAAAGGTCGGAAGAAAAGTACAATGCTTTGTAAATAATGTTGACAAAGATAAGAGCTGCAATGAGTGCATTAGATTAGATTTGGTGGTGTATTGATTTAAAATAAGAGGTTATAACAAATTGGTATTACGAATTTGTAGTCGCAATATCATTAAATATTATGTAAAATCAAAGGTTTCAGAGTTTGGGTAAACTTTGAAACCTTTGATTTTTGCATTGGAATATAAAAGAGAAAGTATACAGTATTACAATCAGAATATGCAATTAATTACAGATGGAGATATTATTAGCTGACGTCATTATCAGACTTATATACTATTAATGGAAAAAAATAAAGAAATGTGTTAAAATGCCAATAAAAGGGGGTACAGAATATGATTATACCGTTAAGTGTAAAAAATCAGAGTATTGAAACATCTGGAATTACAAGTGACTATAAAGAGGCAATATGTGAATATATTTGGAATGGTTTTGAAGCCAAAGCAAACAAAGTGAGCATTGAATATAGTCACAATATTTCCTATGGGATTGATGAACTAACGATTAATGATAATGGCGACGGTATAAATTATAATGATCTAGGAGAAACATTTGGTGCATTTTTAGCATCGAAAAAAAATCTGTTATCCTTAAAAATGAAGTCAAAGGCAAATAAAGGGAAAGGAAGATTTTCTTTTGTTGCATTTGCAGAAAGAGCTGAGTGGACTACTGTTTATAAAGATTCCAATGACTTTAAGGAATATACTATTATTTTATCTGATGATAAAAAAGAAGTAATTTATTGTACGGAACCCTATAATGTTCAGGCAACTACTGGTACAACAGTAAAATTTTCTGGAATCTCTACTTTAACGATTGAAAACATGAGTTTTGAAACGCTCAAGCCTGTTTTGCTAAAAGAATTTGCATGGTTTTTATATATATTTAGAAATACTGAAATCAATGTAAATGGTAATAGGGTTGATTATGCAGAATACATAAATACAGAATTAAGTGAAAAATCACTTACAACTATTGATGGATACAGATTTGAGATTAGTTTGGTTGTATGGCAGGAAGCGATAAAGGAAAAGTTTTGTTGTTATTACTTTGATAATTTGGATACCCTTAAAGGGCGCGAAACAACTACATTTAATAGAAATACCATTGATTTCAATCATAGTGTTTTTGTTAAATCTGAATTTTTTAATGATAAAGAAGACGTATCATCAGCCGAGCATAACAACCAGTTTAATATGTTTGAGTCTGAAGAAGATAAAAAGATATTAAGAAAGTTACATAAGGCCATTTTAAGCCTGATTGAAAAAAAGATTAGTATTTACCTATCTGATAAAGCTGATAAAGCAATTGAGAATATGGTGGAGGTCAGAAAGACTTTTCCTGAATTCAGCAATGATTTTTATGGGCAGATGCGAAGAAAAGATTTGCAAAAAGTAACAAAAGAAATATATAAATTGGAGCCTCTAATATTTCATAAATTAAGACCAATCCAAGAAAAATCATTACTTGGTTTTCTTAATTTGCTTTTAGCTTCTGAAGAACGGGAAAATGTTTTAACTATCATAGAACAAATTGTAGTCTTATCTCCCGATCAAAGAACAGATCTTTCAAAAATGTTAAAAAAAACCTCATTAGAGAATATAATAGATACAATAAAGTTTATAGAAGAAAGATATAAAGTAATAGAACTTTTGAAAACTATTGTATATGATTTAACACAATACGCTAATGAACGTGACCATGTACAAAAAATAATTGAACGTCATTTTTGGTTGTTTGGGGAACAATACCATTTAGCTAGTGCTGATCAGCGAATGCAAAAGGCGCTGGATAAATATAGAAATATTTTATATGGTGAAGAGGATATTGAAGCAGTTTTAAATCAGGATGCTGAAGAAGAGAGGCGTATGGATATTTTTATGTGCAACTCAAGAACAATAGAAAATTCTTTTCAAACTACGCTAGAAGAAAATATTATTGTCGAATTAAAGGCACCAAAAGTCCCACTAACGAAGAAAGTTTTAAGGCAAATAGAAGATTATATGTATTTCATAAAAAGACAACCTCAGTTTAATAGTGAATTTCGTAAGTGGAAATTTATTGCTGTTTGTAAAGAAATTGATGATTATGTTAAAAGCCAATACAAAGCATTCGAAGATAAGGGAAAGATTGGACTGGTATCTCAAGTAGAGTCTTATGAAGTGTATGCCTTTACTTGGGATGACATATTCAAGAGTTTTGAGCTAAAACATAAATCAATGTTAGATAGATTAAATTATGATAGAGAACAAATAGCTTCTGAGTTATTAAATGAGGTTTGTCAATCAGATGGTCGAGAAAAAGTTGATGCTTTAACAGAAATCGCAATAACGACAGTGTTATCTGAAGCATAATACTACAAATAATTTGCTTAATTTATTATGTTTCATACTTAAATTATGGAGGAATAGACTATGCCAACACTAGAATGGATTGGGAAGGATAAAGTAATTAATCATCATCAGGAAGTGCCATACCGCGTGTTGGAGCATCAATACAGTTTTGACCAGAATGGCATACATAACGAAGATATTAATAGTGGTAATATGATTATTCACGGAGATAATTTAGAAGCATTGAAATCTCTACTACCTCGTTATGAGAATAAGATCAAGTGCATTTACATAGATCCACCTTATAATACAGGAAATGAAGGGTGGGTATATAACGATAATGTTAATGACCCTAAAATTGGAAAATGGCTTGGAGATGTAGTTGGAAAAGAAGGCGAAGATTTATCGCGACATGATAAGTGGCTTTGCATGATGTATCCTCGCTTGAAGTTATTGAGAAAAATATTGTCTTATGATGGTGTAATATTTATTAGCATTGATGATAATGAATTATTTAACCTCAAATTAGTATGTGATGAGATTTTTGGTAGGTTAAATTATATTTCCACAATAACAAGACCCACAGGAACACATACTGGAGTAGTTAATAAGGCTATTGTTGGTGCTTCTGATTACATTTTAGTGTATGCTAAGAATATAAATTTAGTAGGCATTGATGGTTTACCAATGACAGAAAAGGATATAAAAATATATGATCAAGAAGATGAATACGGTAAATTTCTAATTAGACCATTACGCAGAACTGGAGGAGAAAATAGAAGAGAAGATCGTCCAAATATGTTTTTTCCTTTAGAAGCTCCGGATGGAACAATGGTATATCCAATTGGACCTACTGGTTATGAAAGTCGATGGATATGTAATCCAGAAGGATATGCGTATTTCCTTAGCCAAAATAGAATACTGTGGAAGATGGTTAAAGAGGGGGATAAATATAAATGGCAAGTCTATCAAAAATTCTATTTAGAAGATAAGAAAAGAGCAGTTTCAAATTTGTGGAATGATGTTGAGGGTAATAAAAAAGCGACAAGAGATGTAAGAGATATACTTAGCGATTTAGATAAACCATTTGATTTTCCCAAGCCTGTTGAATTGATTGAAAAGATTCTGACAATTGCAAATGATGAAAACTGTATAGTATTAGACTCATTTGCAGGCTCGGGGACTACTGCACACGCAGTGTTAAATTTGAATAAACGCGATGGTGGTAAGCGGAAATTTATTCTAATTGAAATGGAAGAATATGCAGAAACTGTAACTGCTGAACGTATTAAAAGGATTATTAATGGCTATGGAGATGAAAAAAATAAAATTGAAGGAACAGGCGGAAATTTTAATTATTATGAACTAGGTAAGCCGCTTTTTCTACCTAATGGCGATTTGAATAGAGATATTGAAATACATAAAGTACGTGAGTATATCTGGTTTATGGAAACCAAGAAAGTTATACAAGAGATAGAAAATACAGATAATGCATATTATCTAGGAAAAAACGATGAAACAGCATATTATTTTTATTACGATAATGAGCAAGCAACAACACTTGATCATAAATTTCTAACCACAATCAGTACGTTAGCAGATAATTATATTATTTATGCTGATTTATGTACCATTTCAGAAAAGGAATTGCAGAAACATAATATAACTTTTAAGAAAGTACCAAGGGATATTACTAAATTGTAGAGGAGCGTTAAATATGGAGTTAAAGAATTATCAGAAAAGTGTAATAAAAGACTTGCGACGCTTCTTAGAGTTGCTAACGGAAAAGCAGAGTATCAAAGAGGCATATCACAATTTGTGGGAAGAAAAGGGAGTTGTAGTCGGAATGAATGGGATGCCATTTTATAATTCTGTTATAACTGGGGTTCCACATGTATGTATGAAAGTACCTACTGGTGGAGGAAAAACATACTTGGCTGCTAATTCTATAAAACCAATTTTTGATTCTATGCCAAATATACATCCAAAGGCAGTGGTTTGGTTAGTTCCATCTGATGCAATACTAACACAGACACAAAGTACATTGATGAATCCAGAACACCCCTATAGAAAAAAGATTGATGTGGATTTCGAAAACCGCGTAGAGGTATATTCAAAGGCACAGTTGTTGAATGGGCAGAACTTCAACCCAACTTCGGTTAATGAACAGTTATCTATATTTGTATTAAGCTATGATTCTTTCCGCACAAATAAAAAGGATGGAAGAAAAGCATACCAAGAAAACGGAAACCTTGCTTCATTTACTAGATATAGAGTAAATTCTGAAATGTTATTAGAAGATACAAATGAAACAGCATTGATACAGGTTATTCGAATGCTTAATCCTCTTGTAATCGTTGATGAGAGCCATCATGCAACTTCAAAGTTAAGTGTAGAAATGCTTAATAATTTTAATCCGTCTTTTGTGCTTGATTTGACAGCAACACCAAGAGATGGAAGTAATATAATCTCCTTTGTGGATGCAAGACAGCTAAAAAAAGAGCAGATGGTAAAACTTCCGGTCATTGTATATAATAGAAAATCACAAGAAGATGTATTTTTTAGTGCTATTAGCATACGGATGAAGTTGGAATCCGAGGCAAAAAGGGAGCAGATGGAAAGTGGCAGATATATCCGTCCAATCGTTTTATTTCAAGCTCAACCAAAGAATAGTGACGATAGTACAACCTATGAAAAAATAAAAAATACATTAGTTGAAATCGGAATACCAGAAGAGCAGATTGCCATTAAGACTGCTAATAAGGATGAAATTAAGAATACCAATTTATTATCAGAAGAAAGTCCTATTCGATACATAATTACGGTAAATGCATTAAAAGAAGGGTGGGATTGTCCTTTTGCATACGTTCTTGCAACGGTTGCTAACCGAACATCAACAGTTGATGTAGAGCAGATTTTAGGAAGAGTGCTTAGACTTCCTTATGCCAAAGCTAATAAAAAAGATGTATTAAATCTATCATATGTTATTACTTCGTCTCAGGATTTTTATGGGACGCTTGATAAAGTAGTTATTGGACTAAATAGTGCCGGTTTTAGTAGTAAAGATTATCGTGTGGAAGATGCTATTGAAGAGTCGGAAAATGTTGAGAATATAGCAGAGCCAATTCAGATCCACGTCGAAGATATTATTGATACGACGGACGTTAAAGTAGATGAGGACGAAATTCCGGTTATTAATACTGATAAATTAAAAGAACAGATATCTACAGTCATACAAGAAACAGAAAACATTATTAAGGAAGATAGCAATTATGAAAAAAATATTGCAACTCCAGCAGATAAAATGCTTGAAACGGCTGTTTCGCAAAATAATGTATATTGGGAAGAAATAGAGTCCACCGAAGAAGCTGATATGGCTGATGTACCACAAGAAGCGAGGGATAAGATGAAAATATTTAAAATGAATGGTGTTTATATAAACGAAGCATCATCAATCCGGTTCCCGCAATTTGTAATGGAAACAGAACCAAGTCTTTTTTCAGTTCATGAGTATTCTCATCTGGAGAAAGAAAATCTTTATGTGGGATTTACGTTAAAGGATAAAGATGTGCAGATTGATTTTTCATCAGTAGATGCAGAACTAGCTAAAGTAGATGTTGATGATTCCACGGATGCAGTGCCAAAAGCATGGAGATTGCAAGGGTTTGACAGCAGTTATATGAAAGAATGGTTTGATGCACAGCCCAGTGAGAAAAAAATGTATCATTGTAAGGATTTGATATGTAAGAAATTATCCTCTTTTAATTTCATTAATGACAGGGAATTGAGGGCATATGTCGATAGGGTAATTGATAATATGACGGAAGATCAACTGACAGATTTGGAACAGTCTCCATATCCTTATATTAAGAAAATAGAAGATAAGGTTAAGAATTTACTTGATATTCACGCGAATAAGGTGTTTTCTGACTGGCTAGAGCAGGACATAATTACATGTATGCCAGAGTATCAGTTACCATCTTCAATTACTCCAACAAGTACAATTTCATCCATTCCAAAATCATTATATGCCGAAGAAGAAAGTATGAATGAGTATGAAAGAAAAGTTGTTTGGGAGTTATCTGCATTAGACAATATAAAATGGTGGCATAGAAATATTTCCAGAAAAGGATTTGCCATAAATGGTTCTGTAACTGCTTATCCAGATTTGATAGTTATGACAACAAGTGGAAAGATTCTATTGGTAGAAACTAAGGGAGATTATTTGGATAACGATGAGTCAAAGTCGAAAGCAGAAATCGGAGCTAAATGGGCTTCTATGGTCGATAGGATGTTCCGCTACTATATGGTATTCCAAACAAAGGAGCCGGGTTACCTAGGTGCATATTCACATGATCGATTTATGGATATTGTAAAAAAATTATGATGAAATTATGATGAACTAATTTTTTTCAATTTATTTCTTTTTTGCTTTGTTTCTTTTATCTCAAATTTCTATTATCATTGTGTGTTTTGACCTTGAAGAACGACCAGGAATATTCATTGAAATTTACGTAAGGGGTGACATTGAAACAAACGTAAATGGTGCCAAAGAAATAATATATTATTTATGTATAATTAAAGAAGATCATTTTTATAAAGTAAAGATCATTAAAAGCAGATGACTCAGTAACATAAATGAGTTATCTGCTTATTTTATTGGAAAAATACAAGGAAAATTACAAGGAAAAAGACAAATGATATTTTCTTTTGGAAAAATGTATAGTAATGGTAAATAATGCAAAAGAAGGTAGGAGTGGCGTTGGCAGAAAAAAATATTAAACCATCAGATTTAGCCGGTATATATAAGGATATAGCCGAATTGATTGGAATAGAAAAAACGTTGCTTCTACACAAAGAATTTCAGGGGCAACAGATTACATTTCCTAAAAAGGTATTTTCAAAGGCCTATATATTGAATAAGATCCAAGATGATAAGCCAGTTGATTTCAAATCTATTGCATCTGAATATGGATATACCGAGCGAAGATTAAGACAAATTATTAAAGAAAGCAGGGGGGAAGAATAATGAATGGTCTTACAAATGAAGAATTAAAGGGGAAGGAATTGCTACCATCGTTATATTGTGCACGTGAGGTTATTCGTTCAGAAGAGCTAATTGAAGTTAGAATTACAAAATATGAAAATGATCACGAATTAATACTTAAAGAGAAAAAAGAGATTGAAGAAAGAACCGGTGCATTAGTATATATAACCGGTATTTTTATCGGCATTATAGGTTTGGCAGTAATGAGCATATTAGGAGCTATCATCGGACTGGTTGTAGGGATTATTATTGGGGTAATTATTGATGGGATTCTTTTCGGTAAAAAAAGAAAAGTAAAGGCGGATACTTATTTTAATAGTAAAAATGAAGTCCTACAGCAACAGAAAATTACAATAGCGAACCAAGCTGATGAATTGTGTAATTCGCAGCGCTATACACAAGCACATCAGTTGATACCCCCTGATTATTGTGACAGCGAATCAATCGATTATATCATTAAGTTGATTGAAAATAGAAGGGCAGAAACCCTAAAAGAAGCCTTTAATATGTATGAAGATTATTTACATAAAAAGCGTCTGGAAGATATGCAATATAATCAAATGGTTGCTACTCAAGAGAGTGCCTTAGCACAGAAAGAAATGGCGAAGAATTCTAAAGAAGTAGCTAAGGCAGTTCAAAATCAAGCATATCAATTGGAAGAACTATCACGTAATGCGAATAAGATAGCTAAGAATACAAAAGCCACCGCAAGGGCTACAAAGCTCAATACATTTGTAAATATAGTAAAAAAATAGATTAAGGAGATACTCATGAGAAATAGATTGTTTTTTCGCTTCTGTATAACTATATTAATGCTTTTATTTATAGCCCCCTATCATTACGCTCTTGCCGAAGAAAAAGAGGCTGATTATTTTTGGGGAGATGTATCATACGATGATTACAGTGGAGTAACTGATGATAATATGGGAACTTATAAACCAAAGGACTGTGATAATTATGAGATTACTCTCGATGCCAGGTATAAGCTTCATATTAAGCTAGGAGTTGATATAACTACTAAAGGATCAGATGGAACTTTTACATTTAGCATCACACAGAATGAAGAGCTATCAAAAGGGTTTTATGAAGATATTTATTTATCAAGATATGATGAAAGTAGAAATAATATCATTGAGATCGAACTTGATCCTGGTACATATCAACTTCAAGTGGCCTTTGTATCAGGTGAGAGTGATAGCGTTAGCTATAATTTGTCTGTGGAATATACAAGGATTAATTCGAAGACTGAAGCGATGGAAGACAATGCGACGATATCTTTTGCATCAAAATCCTACACACTTACCATGGATAAATCAGATTCCTATGATTTTGACACTTTTGAATTCTATGAGGAAGTTAAAATAAAATCAAGATTAGAATATGATCCTTCTGAAATATCCTGGAAATCCAGTAATAAAAAGATTGCATCCGTTGATAAAGAGGGTAGTATTACTGCTCATGCGCCGGGTACAATTACGTTGACAGCTACCCTTCCTAACGGCAAAAAAGCATCCTGTGAAATAACTGTACCAGATCCTACCTATAAGCTTAATAAAACCAAAGGATCAATTTATGCCGGGGCATCGATAACCCTTAAAATCATCGCGAATCCAACTGATCAGCAACAAAAAGTGCAGTGGGAATCATTCGATAAATCAATTGCTAGCGTTAGTAAAACGGGAAAGGTTACCGGTAAGAAATCGGGAAAGTGTTTTATATCTGCAACGCTACCAAACGGTACAGTCTTGTTATCTATGATAACGGTTAAAAATAAACCGGAGATCATTGATGTAGCTGATTACTTGAAAAATCCTACGGCGCTCCTAAAGAAACAGAACGATTCGTTCGAATTTACATACAAGAATGGAGTTATCACATATGCTAAGATAACGGGTGAAGATGCAACTTTTTATGGCTTAAATCCTGGAGAAGTTAATATGGCAAGTTTTTTAATACCGGATTACGAATTAATCAGCTCTGAGACTGTATTCATGGGGAAGGAATCGGTTTATAAAAAGAAAGCAACCGGAGAGATGATCTATATTACAGAGAGCTTATTAACGATCTACACAATTGAGTATTATAGATAATTGAGCATTATAGATAATTGAGCATGTAATATATAAGAATGCCTATCAGACAGGAATAAGTATCAGAATAGTAAGAGGATAATAATTAATTAAAGAGCAACCAGTGAATATCCGATTGTATGGATATTCACTGGTTGCTCTTTAATATTGGTTCCTTCTTATAAATTCAACCAATGCAGTTCTTGTGATACGCCACCGGTGATTAATCATGAAAGCTTCAATGTCCCCCTCATGAATAAGTGAGAGCATCGTATTCTTTCCTACCGATAAAAGTGATTGACACTGTTTTAGTGTTAATATGTCCGACGTGTTTTCTAGCATAATCTCTAATTCCTTTCAAAAAAAGTGGTTTATATAAGGCTGGAGAAGCTTTATTAAGTTTAATTTAGTGTTGTGAAATAAAATAAAAATTCGTGATTATAGGTAAAGAAATTTTTATCCATTTTAAACTGTTCTAAACTTTTGGTCAGATAACTAAATCGTCAAATGATACCTCGTAATTATATATTATCTCTTTATAAGCTGATGGAGGAGGTGATCAAATGATAAAGATTGGCAAGATCCTTATTAAAGCGGTAACTACTGTCGCAGTTGCATCTATTGGTATAGCTACATTTGTCATAAAACTGTTCGAAAAGAAGTGATAGTAACAGGATAATCATTATTTAATAATCAAAGGAGGATAGAGAAATGGCAGCAAACGTAGAAACGATGTTTTATACAAGAGAAAAGCCATGGCATGGTCTCGGAACGCAGGTAAACAATGCATTATCATCAAGAGAAGCCCTTGTTGCATCAGGGCTTGATTGGAAGGTATTGCAGAAACCAATCATAACCGAAGATAGAATTGTGATTGAAGGCTATAAAGCTAATGTCAGAGATACTGATGATAAGGTATTGGGAGTAGTAACGGATCGATATAAAGTGGTACAGAATGAAGAGGCCTTTGCTTTCACAGATGATCTGCTAGGTAATGGAGTCCGCTATGAGACAGCCGGTTCTCTGCAGGAAGGACGTAAGACGTGGATACTTGCAAAATTGCCAAATGAGTATATCATGCTTGGGGATAGAATAAGTCCATTCATGGTATTCAGTAATTCTCATGATGGCAGTGGGGCAATCAGGGTTGCAATGACCCCGATTAGGGTGGTTTGCCAAAACACCTTAAACCTCGCATTAGCTACAGCAACTAGAGCATGGTCTACCATTCATACAGGGGATGTTCAAAGTAAGTTGGATGATGCAAGGCAGACACTTCTTATGGCCGAACGATATATGGACTCACTGGGAAAGGAATTTGAGATGCTGAATAAGATTAAGCTACCAGATGCCAAAGTAATTGAGTTTATTAATTTGCTTCTGCCGTTAGGGGATAGTAATTCTGTAATACAGGAAAGGAATATCATCAAATTAAGAGATGACATGAAGACTCGATATTTTGATGCTCCGGATTTAATTGATGTCGGTAGAAATGCTTACCGGTTTGTAAATGCTGTATCTGATTTTGCTACTCACTCAAAACCACTAAGAGAAACCAGTAACGTTAAGGAAAACCTGTTTGCTAAAACCATGGACGGAAATGTTTTAATCGATAAAGCGTATGATATGGTTAAGGCTGCATGATAAACTATATTGAAATACCTGTCTGCTAAAGTTGAAGTGGACAGGTATTTTTTTGGAGGTATGAAATGGATAAAGAGAAAGAAATAAGAGAAATGATAAAAAACCCAGTGGCGAGAAGAAGAGTGGGAATTATTAAGACACAGATTGTTAAGGAAGGTAGCATGTTGTATGGTAACAGGCGGATAAACACGCCTTCGGATGCTGTTGAGCTGGTATGTGAAATCTTTCAGTATGCTGATCGTGAAATGATGATAGTTGTATCATTGGATGCGAAAAACGCTCCAATGGCCCTTGAAATAGTATCGGTCGGGACGGTTAATTCCTGTCTGGTTCAGATGAGGGAGTTATTCAAACATTCTATTCTGAATAATGCGACTTCAATCATGTGTTTTCATAACCACCCTTCAGGCGTACCGGACCCTTCAAAGGAAGATATTGAAATAACCAGGAGGATGGATGAAGCAGGGAAGCTCTTAGGCATATGGCTACTTGACCATATCATAGTAGGAGAAGGTAAATCATATGTAAGTCTTCAGGAACGTGGAATAGTTAAAAACGGATATCAAAAAATCTCGATATGTGAGGAGGAATAAGATGAGAAAGGTAGTGTCTACTCTTAAATTATCAAGAGATGAATGGCTACAGTACCGTAAGATGGGGGTAGGAGGTTCAGATGCAGGCGCCATTTGTGGATTAAATCCATATGCTTCGGCAATATCTGTGTACCTTGATAAGATTAACCCTAATACAGAGGACTTTGACAATGAGTCAATGAGACAGGGCAGAGATTTTGAGGACTATGTTGCAGCTCGTTTTATGGAAGCAACTGGACTAAAAGTGAGAAAAGTAAACGTTATGTATTCCCACGACAGTTATTCTTTCATGCTTGCTAATGTAGATCGCATGATTGTCGGAGAGAATGTCGGCCTGGAATGTAAAACAACAAATATCCTGAATGCGGATAAGTGGAAGGAGGGGGATGTACCTGCTCACTATCAGCTTCAATGCCATCATTATATGGCAGTGACCGGAGCAAAAGCATGGTATATTGCAGTCGTTATTCTTGGCAAAGAATTCAAGTATGTGAGGATTGATCGTGACGAAGAGATTATTAAGAACCTTATTGAGATCGAATCAGACTTCTGGAATAACCATGTACTGAGAGCTATTATGCCTGATCCTGATGGAAGTAAAGCGGCCGATGATATTATTAATCAATATTTCAAAATAGCTAAGACTGATAGCATTATGCTAAATGGGTATACAGAAAAGCTGAAACGCAGGGAAGAACTATCGGAGCTCATGGACAAGATTGAACGTGAGAAGAAAGCAATTGAACAGGAGATCAAACTTGTCATGGCAGAAGCTGAAACTGCGTATTGTGAAAATTATCAGGTGGATTGGAAGAACGTTTTAACATCTAAATTAGATGTGGAACGGATTAAGATTGAGAGACCTGATGTTTACCAGGTCTATTGTAAACAGATCCAAAGCAGAAGATTTATAGTTAAGGCAGCCTAGAAGGAGGAAGATATATGCCAGATATAAAACAGGAACTAGCGAAGAAGATAGAGAAGCAAGAAGTTAAAATAACAAAAAGCATGAGTATAGCTGATATGGTTAAGGCCCTTGAACCGGAAATTAAAAAAGCCTTGCCATCAGTTATTACTCCTGAGCGATTTACAAGAATGGCATTATCCGCATTAAATACAACACCAAAACTTTCGGAATGTACACAGATGAGCTTTTTGGCTGCACTGATGAATGCTGCACAACTTGGCCTTGAACCAAATACACCGTTAGGTCAGGCATATTTAATTCCGTATAACAATAAGGGTAAGCTGGAGTGTCAATTTCAAATCGGTTTCAAAGGAATGATCGACCTTGTTTACAGGAATGAGCAAGTTCAATCAATTCAAGCTCAATGTGTATACGCAAATGATGAATTTGATTATGAGTTAGGGTTAAATGCAAAGTTGGTACATAAACCGGCACTGAAGGATCGTGGAGGGTTAATCCTTGTTTATGCTCTTTTTAAGCTTGACAATAATGGCTTTGCCTTTGAGGTCATGAGTAAAGAAGATATCGATGTACATGCTACGAAATATTCAAAAGGGTACTCATCTTCCTACTCGCCTTGGAAAACTAATTATGAAGAAATGGCAAAGAAGACGGTAATTAAAAAAGTTCTTAAGTATGCACCACTCAAGACAGACTTTCTCAGGGCAGTAGAAACAGATGAGACTATTAAATCTGAAATATCTGTTGATATGACAGAAGTAAGAAGTGAGACAATTGATGGAGATTATAAAGAAATCGATGAGCACACACAGAATAACCCGGCTGCATAACTGTTGGGTTATTGAAAGGAGCGTTTAAATGAATTTTGAGCAGTTTATACGGGAAGTAAAGAAAGAGGTACAACAGTTAGTAGGGGATCAGTATAGTGTATCTGTTAACTGCGTTTTAAAAATAAATAGGGAACTCCAGGGTATTTCAATTCGTCCACTTAATGCGGACACTGCACCATCAGTATATCTTGAAGATTATTATACTGAATTTCAGAACGGAAAGGAAATTAGTCAAATCGCAAAAGAAATTGTTGATCTGTCAAATCGAAGAAAACTGAATGTTCATATTATCATGGAAAATCTTCTAGACTATGAATGGGTCAAGCAAAGGTTGAGAGTCAAGCTTATTAATTATGAGAGAAATATGAAACTTCTCCGATCCGTTCCACATGAGAAGATGCTCGATCTTGCTGTTGTCCCATTTATACTACTTTCTAAAGGTGCAGAAATCATGTCTATAACCGTTAATAACCAATTGTTGAACGGCTGGGAAATTTCGAAAGATGAAATGCTGAAACGAGCAAAGGAAAACACTATGAAAATGGAGCCGGTAATTGTAGAAAAAATGACGGACGTTATCTTACGTATGATACTTAACGAGTTTAGAAGCATGGCTTCAGAAGGCAAAGAGTGCGAAAAGGAAGAATTTCTAAACGGGATAATTGGAACAAATACAGGTAGAAACGAGATGTATATTCTGACTAATCAGGATAAATGCAACGGGGCATTCTCTGCTTTTCAAACTAAGAATTTATCTGATCTAGCTGATCATATTGGGGTAGATAAACTATATATTCTCCCTAGTAGTATTCATGAAGCAATAGTTGTTCCGGCCAATGGAATAGACGGAAATCAGCTTGAAGAGATGGTATATAGTGTAAATAGAACCGAGGTTAATGCGGAAGATTTTTTATCTGATGAAGTATATGTTTTTAGTAAAGGCAAGGAAAATCCTCCTGTGATAGTAAGATATAGACAGAATAATTAGCTTCTCCAATTATAGCCATTTAGTAGGGAAACGATAGACAGATTGGTAGGTTCTGCTTTATACTTATGTAAATAGGCATCTGGCAAGGATAAAATTATGGATATGTCTAGTATTCTTGCCAGATGTCTTGATACTGAAAGGTTATAAAGAAATTGGTTTCATTAAATATGAAACATTTTTAAGACACATTTAACAGGTTTAACAGGTTTGCCGGGTATATATTATTATATTTATTTATAATAAATATCGGTAAAAGGTGTTAAATGTGTTAAAATTGCAAGAATAAATGGAAGGAATTAATTAACGTTGGACGGAGAGAGCAGAGTTAATTAATGTTAGGGTAGTAACGAATGTATATAAGCGATTCGAAATTATCAGAATTGGTAAATGATTTTTTGTATCTTACACTTACAAAGGATGAATTTATTAATAGGTTTGATGAAGGGATTAATCAGAGGTTGAAAAAAACCATTGATTGTTTTGATAATGAAAAGAATTACAGCGAAGTATTATATGATTTTTTTAATAATTCATATGATTATTTTGCATACAGTTTTGTTTACTCTAAAACAATACCAGAGCAGCTCAAAAAAGAAAGTAATCATTTAGTAAGGAAAATAATAAAGAAAAGTATTATTAATAACTATATATATGATCATGTTAATTCAGAGAAAGATCTTGTAGAAATATCAGCAAAAGAATTTAGAGAGTTCGTAAATATGGCATTAAATAAAATAAGAAAGTATAATATACCAATATTTGAGGGAACATCTTTTATTTATGAGTGGGATAAGGAGAAAGATAAAAATAAGGGTGAGAATAAACTCGTAGATGAAGATGAAATAATAGAGTATGGATTTGGTGATATGTGTAATGATATATGGTACAAAACTTTTCCTAATCGGAGTAAGATAACTTTGGGAAATAAAAAGATAGTATATGAATTTCTATTCTACATATTTGCATATGTGAATTACATTATGTTTGTTCCTGCAGAAGACATTAAGAAAGGAGGGGGATATACTTTCGATAATAAACACTATAACAGCGAATATGAATTTATCCGTATTAATATACGCCCGGTGAATAATTCGGAAGATAAGTCACATATTCACGAGAAGATAATATATAGTGTGTTATGCCAGTTAATATACATAAAAAAGTACTGTAAAAATAATGGAATTGACATAGGGTTTTCATTTGAAATAAACCCAGGATTAATTATGAGCGAAGTATACGGTTATAGTGAAGACTGGAATATAAGGAAACGAAGTGAAGAAATCTTAATTATTGCTGAGGCAATAAATAATGAAACTGTCAAGAAATCCATTGAAGAATCAATAAGAGAAGACGCATTCTTTATTGATATTATGAATGAATTAAGATTTCTGGAAAGAGAAGAGAAAGGTTCTGATATAATCATAGATGCAGTAATTGAAACACTGATAAATGAAATATTAGGGAATGATTTTGTTTCATCTTTATATATATTTTTACGTAGTAAAATAACATTCTCTAAAAGTATAAGTAGTAATATAAAAGAAATTATTCATACATATAAAGATGATAGCATAAAGTTTCTACATGATCATTTTCAAGAAAGACTTCATAAAAATAAAAAGTATAAAAGTCTAGGAAAAAAGTTAATTAAGAGTAAATCATATATAGATTTTTGGAATAGCTATCCAAATGATATTGTTCTAATGGATATTTTAAATAATATAATACATTCATTATCGGATTTATATGAATATAAAAGATTAAGTAAAAAGAATAAATATTGGAAAGAAACAGATTGGGATAAGACATTTTGCGAAGGATTAAATACAAAGGTTATTTTAAATCAACATATTGATGCTGAAATGAATCTGTTTTTTGCTCAAACTGGAGCTATAAAACTTTTATGTGATGCTATGTGGAACATTATCTTCAGAGAATATAGTAATGCTGATGAAAATCAAACTAAATACAAGTGGAAAATAATCTGTAAGAAAATGATTGAGCATAAGAATAATAAAATATCAATTGATAATTCTATTCTAAATTATTTGTTACAACAAGAATTGTCATGTCATTAACATTATTACTTTGGTTATATAACCAAAGTAATTTTTTTGCATATAAATGGTTAAAATAATTTAATAAAAGAGGATTTTGCTTATGGGAGCTGTTTTTATTACCCGATCCCCAGATAATGGGAGCATAAAACTGTACAAGGACTTCATCAAAAATATGAGTTAATATTTTCATATCAAAAATTAGTAAAGGAGACCAGCTATGAGAATGGAGATTAAAACATGTAGTGAATTAGACATTATCAATTACAAATTCGGAGAGAAAAAAAATTTGGCCGAAGTAATTGATGACAATAATGAAGCTAATGAAGAAACGAAAAAAATTCAAGGAAAAAAAAAGATACTGAAGTATGTTATTGCACCTGATTTATCCCTTGTAGTAATTGGGGAAAATCGATTTAAGTGTACCAGCTTAGTTGCTCTTAAACGAAAAGGAGAATGGTATATTTTAAATGATGAATTATCAGATCAACAAGCTGTAGGTAGTCTTATAATAAGAAGCCATAAAAAAGATAATGATACCATGGTAATAAGGATAGGTGATAAAAAAACAATAATTCAGGCCAGTGATTATGTTTTTGCATTAGGAGTAACTGAATATGATAGAGTTTATTTTTTTTTCAAAGTACCTCAAACATTTGAAAATATCAAGAGTACTTTTTACTGTTTAGATGAAAGTCTTAACAGCAAAATTTATCAAATGATATTAAATATTGCATTTTTATTAGATGAAAAAATACTTACCAGGGTAGCAGATATTTTAATACCAGACGAAAATAGAGTAGACGAAATCTCTGCTAAATAGATTTGATTTCTACAGGAGGTCTACTTTTGATTCCTTTGAATCAAAACAATGATGAAATTTGACGAAACATAAGTAAGCCAGAAAGAAGGATGTGATATGAATTATAAAGATCTGGATGACATTGGTAAAAAAAAGAAAAAGAAGAAAGGAAAAAAAGATAAAGAAAAAAGTAATCGAATAAAGGACAAAATCCCTTTTATAGACGAGATACCGAGTGGAGGTGAGTTACAGCTATATAAAAAATCTAATAAAGAAGATACAAGAGTGGGAGAACTGTTACAGAACTTTGTCGATATATATGCTTTGAACCAACAGAAGGAAATTTTAACTCCTAGAAAATTGGTTTATGATATAAAGAGGAATTTCCGTCTTGTTCGCATCTCGAATGATATATATATGTATTATGGAAGATTTAGCTATTGGGTACCATTAATATCGAAAAAAGCCGATCAATTGATTCGAAGTAGGATAAGCGATGATTTAAAAGGAGCACTATATTCAAAGACTATAAAAGAAGCAAAGGAATGGTTAATTTCGGATGAAAGTATAGATAGTCTCAGTAAATTTAGTATAGAAAACCAAGTCGTATATTTAAATTTTAGGAATGGCAGGCTAAACCTTAATACTTATGAAATAATAGCAGAAGAAATGCCTGAAATGTACTTTTTTACATGTATAGATATGGACGTTCCAGATATTAAAAATTGTGACAAATATAAAGGAGATACTTATAAGCAGTATGTAAATCAGGTATTTGATACAAAGAAACAAAAACGAGCTTTTGAAGAAATGCTAGGCTTAATATTGAGTCCCATAAGAAATAAAAAGATAGCTTTTTTTCTTATTGGACCGAGCAATACCGGAAAATCTGTCGCGTTACATTTAATTGAAATGTTAATGGGCAAGGAATTTGTTTCTGCATTATCATATTCGCAATTAAATGAAGCATCACCTGTGACTGCTCTTATTGGAAAGTACGTTAATATCAGTTCGGATGCAGGAGGTATAACAAGTAGAAAGACAGATACATTTAAAACATTAGTTGAAGGAGGCATGATGTCAACATACTTAAGGGGAGATGACTTTTATGAGTTTTGCAATATGGCTTTATTTGTATTTGCATGCAATAACTTACCATTTAATGATAATAGTTTAGACGAAGCATTCTTCTCTCGTATTAAGCCAATCCCATTTTATAATCAAATACCAAAATCGAGGCAGGAAGAAAATCTTGATACAAAGTTGTTTGAAGAAAGAGAGTATATTGTAATCCGATGTATTAAAGCACTAAAAAGGCTAAAAGATAATAACTTTTGCTTTTCAAATGAAGGCGAAATGGATAATATCCTAAGCAACTATAAAGCTTATACTGACAGCTTCATTTTATTTTCAGAAAAACATATTGTTCGGAGTAGGAAGTCAAAAGTAGCATGTAGTGAAATTGAAACTTACTATAAAAAGTATTGTGAATTACAGGATTTACCGGAAGATACCAAATGCAAATGGGCGAGGATGCTTCTGTCTCAGTATGGCGCAATCAGCATACGCATGACAGGTAGGGATGTAGCCAATTATAACGCAAGGGGGTATCAGGGAATTGAATTGGTGAATACGGAAGAACTTGAAACTACAATTATAGATGAGGAGGTTATTTCAAGTGAATATGATGCCATGATTGATGAAATTCAAAGCAGAAACAAGAATACTGATGATTTTGTTGAAGCGTAATCTATCTATAGGAGGATATATATTATAACTATATAAAAGGATATTGATAAGGAGATACAATGAAAAGTAAAAAATACTATGCAGTATATGCAGATAATGGGTTCTTGTGTTCTAATAATTGGGGACAAGTTGTGAAAATGCAAAAGTATTTTCATGGTGATCGATGCAAAGGATATAAATCAAAAGACGATGCAATGATTGCAACGAAGCAAGGATATAATGAAATTCATATATTAAGTCAATTCATTGGGCATATTGAGCTTAACATTCCTAGATTTACAAAGGATTTTACAGAAGACGAAGTTATGTATAGCAATGATTATGATTTATAATTACATAATTACGATTAAGAGGTGATCAGATGCAAAAAGGCGATAGTGTTGTTATGGAAGAGAGGAATGTAAGTCAAAAACTAACTTACACAATACCGGAAGTGGCAGAAATTCTTAATATTAGCATTTCACAGGCATATAAGCTTGCCAATCAAAAGGGTATACCGGTTGTTCGACTTGGAAAACGTATCTTGGTTAGTGTGAAGAAGCTAGAGGAGTTTATAAATCAATAATTATATTAATGGGGTAGCTTAGGAAGGCTACCCCATCATTCGAAGGAGGATTATTATTGGCAAAACGAGGTAACGGCGAAGGAAGCATATATAAAGACACTGGGCGTGAACGATGGATTGGACAGTGCTCAATACATACAGTTAATGGAACAAAACGAAAGAGTATTTACGGTGCTACAAGAGCCGAAGTAAGAGATAAGATGGCAGCAATTCTTAATGAAGTAAATAAGGGAAGCATAATTGATGATACCAAAATTGATCTAGAGACATGGATATTACAGTGGCTTGAAAACTATAAATTGTCATTGAAACGGACCTCATTAGATAATTACTATAGATATTACAATGCACATATTAAGGAGAGCACATTGGGTAAGACGTTATTAAAAAAAATAACTCCTAACCAGATACAAATGTTTATCAATGAGAAATCAATTAACGGTAAGAGGGATGGATCAGGAGGACTAAGACGTGCATCTGTTAAGCATATATTTAATGTGATTAATGGGGCAATGGAACAGGCAGTGAAAAATAGTATGATCAGTCAAAATCCATGCAAAGCGGTGACATTGCCTAAGAATGATAAAGGCGATGCACTATATTTTACACCGGAGCAAGTAAATAGATTTCTTGAGGCTATTAAAAATACAAAACATTATCTTCTTTATTCGCTTGAACTTACCACAGGATTAAGACTAGGTGAGATTGTTGCATTACGTTGGGAGAATGTAAATCTTGAAGAAAAGAAGATCGAAATCAAGTTAAGTGCAGCTATAGTAAATAAAAAAAAGCAGATGGATGAAGGTGTCTTACATAGCGAAGTAATCTTACAGACACCGAAGACAAAAAGATCAGTGAGAACCTTATATATTGAGGAACCATTGGTATCGATGCTGAAAGCGCATCATTCTGACCAATTACAAAAACATATGCTATATGGTAATGCATTTAGTAATAGTGGTTTTGTTTTTACTAATGATTATGGAAATATGCTACACCCCAGGACGATTCAGGATCATTTCAAGAGATCTATCAAGAAAGCTGGGTTACCAAATCTTCATTTCCATAGTCTTAGACATACAGCAGCAACATTAATGCTATTCAATGGGGTCGATATTCGCACTGTACAAGAGGTATTGGGGCACGAGGACATTCAGACCACACTCGGAATTTATACACATATTATGGACGAAATGAAAAGAGACGCCCAGAGAACGATTTACAGAAGTATTAATATAAAGGAAAGCAGTTGCTATATTGCGTAAAAGTGAGATAAAACCGGTTCGTTTAGCAATGTTCCGGTTTTTTTATATTATTTTACAACTTTATATAGGAATATTGGAAACAAAGTAATATAATGGAAGTAATTATGGATAAGCAATTAAGGATAACAATAAGCATTTGATAGAAAATATAATTGGAAACTATTTTTTTACGATTGGCTTCTTTATATTGCATCAATGGGAGGATATTCATGATTTGTGAGATGGTAGGTATTGGTTCTTTTAATTTTATAGACCATTTGGAGGATGGAGAAGGAATTCGTACTCTTCGAAAGTATTTAAAAGAAGTTACTGTTAAGGAAGCAAAATATTGCGTGAAACATTTGAAAACTGTTGGGTTCCCGCCATTTATATATACTGAGAAACAGTTACATACGGTAGTCACGCCGGCGATTTCTGACATATCAGATGCATTTTTGTTGGAATCATCTGTTAACCGAAAATGGACCGCCATAGATAGAGAAATGGATGATAGTCATGGTTGGGTTGACTATTGGTGTATATATAAAGATTATAATTATTACATAGAACTTAAGCATGGATTTATATCATATCGAAGTGCAACTACTCGCCAATCTGTGAAAAATGAATGGAAAATTGCATGCAATCAACTCGATGTGATTAGTGATGAGATAAATGAACAAAGGCAATATGCAAAGGGGATTTTTAAAATAGTTTATCATGTCTTGCCTATATATATAGGGGCAAAAAACAAGGATAATTTGGTATTTAAAAAAGAAAAGATGTATGATATTCAGAGAAATGCTTTAAAAGAAATATCAGACAATCAGCCAGCTAATTGGTCATGCTTATGGATATTAGATGATGAATTAATGGATTATTATGAATTTGAATTCGGCTGTGAAAAGTATCCAGCAGTACTGTTTTTAGCCAATATATCAGAAATACAGAAGTAGATGGTATTTCACTCTGAGCAATTAAGGAAAATCCACGTGCTTTAGAAGGGAGGAAGTATAACATGAGTAAAATGCTATACAACACCAGTGAATGTAAAGGATTTGATTCGGTTTTTGTTGAAGTGGAGAATAATAAAACTCTTAACTTGATAAATAATAATTGTCTCCGCCTTTTTTGCTTAGATATTGCTAATAATGAGTTTATGTATACTTCCCTACATCAATTTTTGCAAAAGAATATTGGACGTTATGTATTTTCTAGATCAACAATTGAGAATTTCCGAGCAGAGGGAGAAGAAGAAGCAATTGGACTTCGCGCAATTGAACTCTTGCGTAAAGCTAATAATTCAAAAGACAAGGGCGCTGGTGGAGAGTTGGGTGAAATTCTTCTGTATATTTTCTTGGAGCAAAAACTCAATGCACCTAAAATATTGAGTAAGGTTGAACTTAAAACTACTAGTAACCAATATGTGTTTGGTAGCGATGGTGTTCATTTGCTTTGTTTGGAAGATATTAATGGTTCAAATTATCAACTGGTTTTAGGAGAATCCAAGATAAAGGGAAGTTTAGAGGAGGCAGTGGATGATGCATTTACTTCAATAAGTAAAGCTATTACAAATTATGATAATGAACTTCGCCTTGTAGAAAAAAATATACTTGCTGAATCATTCGATGAAAATACAGCTGAATTTATTACTTCCTTAATAATACCATCCAAAAGAGATCGCTCTTTAAATGTCGATAATGCCTTTGGCATTTTTCTTGGCTATTCTCTTGGACTAGATAAAACTTCATATTCCAATGCAGAATTCAAAAATGCTGCTGTTAAAAAGATGGAAAGTGATATTCAAAATATTATACCGTACATTGAAAAGAAAATTAATGCTTCAAGATTATTAAGTTACTCATTTTACTTTTTTCTTCTGCCATTTAATAAGGCTGCTGATGACCGAGCTGCAATCATCAATAAGTTGAAAGGTGGTGAATGAGGTGAATAAGTCTTTAGGAGAGGCCATCTATCAGAGTATAAACTCAAATGAATATCTTGAAGAGCTTTTTGAAGCGATCTTGCAGAACTATTCCTTATCTCTATTTAATATTAAAAATCGGGAGTTTATATTGTTTAATATAAATCATGCCCTACGATTTGCTGACCTATTATCAAAGTCTATGGACTCACAATACTCTGAAATACATAAAGTATGGGCTCAAGAAATAGTAGCCCTTCTACATAATTTATATCCTGATGATCCAAACGTTAATTACTGTATGGGTTCAGTTTTGAGTAATATATGTAATTACAGGGGGCTCGATTTACAACAAGAAAGCTATATAAGTGCTGATCTATTTGAACAAGCTTATATTAATTATCAGATGGATGTTCTAAGAATTCCATCTGATCCCAAAAAGTATTTTTTTAAGTCACAGAAAGCGGTTTATGATAACTTGACATATCAATATTTTAGCTATTCAGGACCAACTTCTATGGGGAAGTCTTTTGTAATGCGTATGTTTATTAAGGAACAGCTAATAAATCGAGAGTGTAGAAATTTCGCTTTAGTTGTTCCAACTAAAGCGCTCATCAATGAAGTATCAAGCCGTATTATAGACGATCTTCAGGATTTACTGTCAGAACGTGATTATAGGGTAGTCACTTCAGCAGGGGCATTATCTCTACAGCAACAACACAATTTCATTCTTGTTCTCACACCAGAACGTTTACTTTATTTATTGCTAGATAAGCCCAATATTAGAATGGATTATCTATTTATTGATGAAGCTCATAAAATCTCAAGTAAAGATAGTAGGAGTCCCTTTTATTATAAAATTATTGATATGCTCTCTAGGAGAGATCAAAAAACACATGTCATTTTTTCGTCTCCTAACATTCCAAATCCAGAAGTATATCTGCAATTAATTCCGCAGATATCTCAAAGTAATGCAAAAAAGTTGGCAACAACATTTTCTCCTGTGAGTCAAATCAAATATCTAGTAGATTTGATAGAAGGTCAAGTTCAGCTGTATAATGACTTTAATCAACGCTTTTTAGATATTGGTAAATTTCATGAAACTGTTACTCTAACCCAGATAATTCGCTCCGTTGGGAGAGAGTGTCAAAATATCATATACTGTAGTTCAACCTTTCAGGCGGTTAATTATGCATTAGAATATTCCAAGAGATTACCAAATGTAGATGAGTGCCCAGAGATTCATTCTCTATCTCGAGATATAAAAAATGAAATTCATATTGATTATTATTTAGCCGAAGTACTTACGAAAGGTGTCGCATATCATATTGGGTACTTGCCATCTGATATACGAATGCGGATAGAAGATTTATTTAAAAAAGGTTATATTAAAACAATATTCTGTACAAGTACTTTAGTTGAAGGGGTAAACCTACCTGCCGATAATTTATTCATAACCAATTATAAAAATGGTCGTTCTAATATGACGCCGGTAGAATTCAGAAATCTTATTGGTAGAGTTGGGCGTATTGAATTCAATTTGTATGGAAATGTTTTTCTTGTTAGGACAGAAGTAAAAACGAGTCAAGAAGAATACAAAGAATTGCTAAAAAAGGAAGTGCCGCAACAAAAACTATCGATAGTAAGTGAATTGACTAAACCTCAAAAACAAAAGATAATCGAAAGTCTTCTTTTAGGCAATATAGAAATATTGAAATACCCAAAAGATCAGTCTGCTGATAGCTACTCCTTAATGCGAAAATTTGCCATAATACTATTAAGAGATATTATGTCTGGCAATATAGATAGTATTGTCAAGAAGGAATTTGGGTGCGTCTTAACTGATCAGCAAGAACAAATCATATTATCAAAATTCAAAAATAAGGGACAAACAGATGATGATATTAACATATCGTTAGATCAGACGAATAACCTAACAGCTGCAATTGCAAAAGGTATGAAGTATCCGGACTTTAATGAGTCAGGGAATATTGATTATAATGAGCTTGTTAAGTTCTTAGAAAAACTCTGTACCATATTTAAATGGGATGTCTACGAATCTTCTACGTTGGGTCATCGAAGTAAGAAAAATGGAAGTCATGGAAAGCTACGATGGTATGCGGTAATATTAGCGCAGTGGATGCAAGGAAATGGATTAAGTCTTATTATGAAAGAAGCTATAGAGTACAAGCGCAATCATCCTGAGTCAGCAGTTGAAGAAGCAGACGGCAATTATGTACATTATGATGATTCTACAAAGCATCGAAATATTGTAATATCAGATACACTGAACGCAATAGAAGATGTCATACTTTTTAGAATATCCAATTATTTTTTACGATTTTCTTCTGAATATAAGAGATTACATAATATTGCCAACATTCCTAACGATTGGTATGAATACGTTGAGTATGGAACTACTAATGCTCTTACGATTGTATTGCAAAGAAACGGATTATCAAGGGAGACCTCCTCTTATATTAAAAGGCATAAGGAGTATCATACTGAAGCGAATGGAGAATGTAAAATTCGATCAGCTATCCTTACATGTGAGAATACAGCAGTTAAAAGAGAAATGACAGAAGTGAAATATAATATTCCAGAGTTATTTGCATAATAGCAATGGATTGAATAAGTGATCAAATATAACTTTGTCATAAATATAATTAAAAGAGTGATTAAAGTAAAGAATGAATGAAGCGGTTTGGATAAAACTAAAGCAGATGAAAGTGGGTACAATTTCATGAAAGCTACCGAAACAACAATCTTAAATTTTATTGGGGGATTTGATAAAGCTTTTATTATTCCACCATTCCAACGTAATTATGAATGGGGAAAAGAACAATGCCTTGAGCTTTTTTGCGATATTGAAAAGACATGCCAGTTGGGAAGACCTCACTATTTAGGTAATGTCATATATTACTATGGTGAAAATAGCGGCGCGTCATACACAGAATTAGTTCTAATTGATGGTCAACAAAGAGTAACCTCAATTTTACTTTTATTGTGTGCTTTACGAGACTTAATAGATGATGAAAATGTAAAAAAGAGTATAAATAAGCGGTACTTACTTAATGATACTAGCGATGATCGCTTTAGAATTAGGCTTAAACAAACTGCTTATGATTCGAATGGATTTAATCAAATCATTTACGGTGAAGAACCTGATAATAAGAATGGCAATGTTGCTTTAAATTATAATTATTTCACAGAATTAATAAAAGGAAGTAACATTGATCCTAAATTAATCTACGAATCTATAGTTAAAGTTGAAGTTGTAGAAGTGAACTTGCAAATATCTAATGAACTAGATGCTGTACAAACAGTGTTTGAAAAAATTAATTCAACGGGTAAGCCTCTTTCGGCATCGGATTTAATTCGAAATCTATTATTAACAGCAACTTCGACTAAAGATCAAGAAAGATTATATAATGCTTATTGGATTGAAATTGAAAAATTACTTAAAAATGAAAATATTTCACGATTTTCACGAGACTATTTAATTATAAAGCAATTTGAAGATGTTCCAGAGAAAAATATCTATAAAAAATTTAAGGAGTTTTTTCATGAAGGATCTGCAACAAATGAAGATATTCTTAAAGAAATGAGAAAACTCTCAAAAAGATACGCATGGCTTAAATTTGAAAATTGTCCTGACGAATATATAAATCGTAGAATAAAGATGTTAAATATTCTTAAGTCGGAAGATCTTTATCCACTTTATTTATTGCTTATAGATTCAATGTATGATGATGCTAGGGTTGAGTTAAAGAAAATCTTTAATTTGTTAACAGATTATATGTTAAGGTTTCGTATTGTTGCACCATCAGGTGGCGGTGGGGATTTACGCTCCATTGTACAAGAATTAATTGAAAACATCAGCTCGGGGACGGTAGAATATTCATATGAAGCGATATTGTATGAGCTGTCAAACAGTCCATCTCCAAATAATAGATTTCCGCTTGATAATGAGTTTAAAAAGCAACTAATGGATAGTGTCAATCCAGCGTATGCCAAAGTCCTTTTAATGAAAATTGATGAACATGAAACTAAAAATATACCTGTCGAGATTAATAAAATTACCATAGAGCATCTTATGCCACAAACATTTACTTCATGGTGGAAGGGAAACTTTGGTGGCGAAGATAAAGCTAGAGAAATTCAAGAGAAATATCTTAACTGCATAGGAAATTTATCAATTGTATCTCAGAGCTATAACTCTTCGTTTAAAAATTATCCTTGGGATAAGAAAAAAGAATCATTAAGAGATGTTCAATTTGTTATTACATCTGAAATCGCTCAAAAATATTTTAATTGGAAAGAAGAAAATATTCAGCATCGCAATATTAATATTTCAGAAAGAGCAGTATCAGCATTAATTTCACCATTAAAACGGGAAAGAGCTTATCGTTCAAGAGACAAGAGTGATTCATATACACCAGGTGTTTACCCACTTTCTGATCAATCTATTCCGATGAATGGATCAACTATAACAGCTGTTATTTATAATAATATTACTTATGAATGTAATAGGTGGAAAGATTTACTTGCCGTTCTTGTAGGTATACTAATAGATAAGCAGGTAGAACATTTAAAGGAAATAGTGAATAAGAATTTAATACATAAAGCAACCAGCAAGAAGAATTACCCGGATAAAGATCCTGTAATATCATTTAATCCAGAACATCTTATAGAAGCTGTACGAGTAAAGAATAGCAATTTTTATTGTGAGGGGTGTATAAGTAATATTCGAGCTCGTGTTTATGCTAAGCAAATTCTAGATTGCTTTGATGATATAGGTGACGTTAGCATTGAGATTAAATAAAAAATAGTTGGGGCGGACCGTATAGCCAGAACTGCGTATACTGCGCTAAAAACTATCGATAAATTAAGTAAATCTATAAAAAGTAAGATTGAGATGGCATGGAATCCGTATAATATATATACGGTTGCTGTCATCGAAGTATATCCGGCAGCAACCCTTCAATGTTATGGAATCCGAAATATTGGGTATACAGAAAAAGGACAGAGAGCCGAGAGAGAAGAGATTTTAAAAGGGCTTGGGCTTGTAATGGAAATCCAGTGCGATTCGCAAGTTATGATACAAAGTGCAGATGTCCTTGATAGTTCGGTATGCCTACTTGCAGCTAAGGATTTTCTGAATGGTGACGTTTATTTTCCAGATGATATTAAGAGATCTAAAAAAGAGGGTTGTGAATATTCTTGTCGTTGGGAGCCACGATTCCGGAAAAATGGGAGCCATCGTTCCGGCGATACAGAGCCACTTTGTTTTGGCTTAACTAATACCTCTTACGAAGCATTGGATTTGTCAAGGCCTTGCCGCTATTGCGGTGCGAAGCAGCCTTTACAAATCTGATGCTGAGTAATTTGCTAACTTAAGCCAAGACAAAGGACTCATAGGGTGGCTCCCACCGACCGGACAGGTGGCGCAAAGTGCTCCGGAATACTCAGTTGGATCTGGGTTAAGAAATAAGTGTTGTATAAGAGCGGATGCTATTAGTGTGATAGATAAATAAAATATGGAGTTCAATATGAGTGAATTGATTCTTGAGTATGTAAAAATTAGACATCATAATAAAGAGATTATAAATGTGCATTTTTGTAATACATGTAATTCTTCATCAGACAGAGAAAAAATATTTACAACGTTAATTTTGGGTGTTAATGGTTCGGGAAAAAGTTATTTGTTAACGATTATAGCAAATGTCTTTATATTTATAGAAAAAGCGCAAAATTATAAAAGAAAACCCAAGTTTCGGTATGATCAATTTTCTATAGCGTATCAAATTAATAGGCATATATATAAAGTTGAACGCTTTTCAGGCAATAAGATCGAATGCTATAAAGATAATGAAATTATTAACCTAGAGGATCTTGTACTTCCTCAAAAAATTCTGGCGGTTTCCTTTCTTGTAAATGATAAATTTTTGTTTTCAAATCCAGAATATGAAAAATCTATTAGTGTTTATACATATTTAGGAGTGCGAAAAACTACAAATGCAACGTATACTAGTTCAATTGTACAAAATGTTATGCGTAATTTCTTGGAAATAACATTATTAAAAGAATTTACTGAACTCATAAAGATTCTATCATTATTAAAATTTGACAAGATAATTCAGTTAAAATTTAAACGTATGGGCATGTCCAAATCTTCAAAAAGAGATATTGATAGTATACTCAATAATTCAATTTGGGATGAAAATGTTTTAATTGATTATGGAAATATTTTAGATAGTAATTTGTTGTTTATGAGAGAAAAAAAAGAAAGTATATTAGCACTACTTAACGATGGAAGATTAGTTTTATCAAATATATACTTTTATAAAATGGGGGAATTGATTCCTTTTGAAGATTGTAGTTCGGGAGAAAAACATTTGATTTTTTCTTTGACTGGTATTATGTGCCATATTATGTCAAGCTCTCTTGTACTAATAGATGAGCCCGAAATTAGTTTGCATCCTGAGTGGCAAACTAAATATATAGACTTGATTAAGGAGCTTTTTGGTAAATATGCATCATGTCATTTTGTTATTGCGAGCCATTCACACTATCTTGTTTCGGACTTGGAGCCATCCACATCATCTATTGTCCTTATGAAGAAAGAAATTGAAGAAACATCACCTAGTGCAGAGCTATTACCATACAGTACATATGCTTGGTCGGCTGAAAATGTAATTTATAACGTTTTTGGAGTAAGGACAACAAGAAACTATTACTTTGAAGCTGATCTCAGAAAATTAATTAATTTAATGAATACAGACGATGGTACTGGCTCAAAAGTAGATGAAGTTCAATACTTGGTTGACAAGATTAAAAGATATGTCTTCGATACAGTAGATCCATTGAATATTATAGTAGAGCAAGCACAGGAGTTTTGTAATGTTTACAGAAAAATTGATTAATAAGATTAAATTTCCGAAGTCAATGAAATCAGAATTAATAAAAAACTCAGTCCCAGGAGGATGGGATTCAGGTAATTCGGAAGTTAAAAGATTTAAAGTGATTGCGAAGAAACAACTAGAACGGAATCAGAATTATAAGTGTGCATATTGCGAACTTCCTCTCATTTCCTCAGAAATTGATCATATCGCACCCAAAGGTGGAATTAAGCGGCCAAAGTATATTGAATACACTTTTTTGCCAGTTAATCTTGTTTTAGCATGTCATGATTGTAATTCGTCAAGTGGTAAAGGACAGAAAGATGTAATAAAACGGCTTGGACTATATTACACAGATTCAGATTTTTCAATAGTTCATCCTTATTTAGATGATCCTAAAGAGTTCTTTATCTTACCGCCATGCAAAGACGGTACTCCCGGTGCTATTCCTATTGTTAAGCCTACTGCTGATAAAGCGCATAAAGAAAAGGCAAAACGATCAATTAAAATGTTTCATTTGGATACTGAACGAAAAATGCTAGAACTCGCTAAACAGAGAATGCTAGAGAAGCATCCAGATGAAGCAGCAGATTTAATTGATGCTGTTGTAAACTATAAGCCTAGAATATAACAGAATAATAGGAAAAAGTATATCGGTTAGCTGTATAAATTTATAAACAGAGCATCTTGTTGCTCCGAAAATCAAAAACATGCAATAAAATATGATATATACTAAAGAGGAGATTTTTTATGAAGAATCAAATTTTGGAGTGGGGAAAGAATAATCTTTGTGATAATTCAATAACACTATTGACGGAATCTATTATATGCTATAATGTTGGAGCATACAAATCCGCCTACTTAATGTCATACTTAGCATTTAAGCAGACGATAAGGGAACGAATACTTAATTTCGATAAGTGTCCTGATGGATTTCTTACGACTGATTGGGAAGAAGTAAAAAATAACTTATATGATGATGAACATTGGGAAAGTAAATTAAATGCATATGTAGAAGTAAATCCTAATAAATCAGGCTCAATTAATATTTTTAAATATCAAAAAAAAGATAATGTTAGAGAAAATATTCTTATAAAGTACAAATACTGGAAGAACATTAGAAACTGTTGTGCGCATGCAAAGGAAGTACATATTAATAGTGCTACTGTAGAGCAGTTCTGGAACTATATACAAGATGATTTGTGTGAATTTTACGTCAATGGAGGTAAGACATATTTGGTTAATGAACTATGTGAAATCTATAAGTATAGAACCATAGATGATTATCTGAAAAAACTCCCCAATATTCTTACAGATATTGCACTTATATATAAAAATAATATAAATGACTGTTTTGAAGAATTCTTCAAAATAGTTAAGGATAGATTCAGAATTATGGGTAAAGAAGACAAAGGTTTTTGGGATAAATTTATTTATAACGAAAATGAAAACATTAAATATTATTTGGTTAAGAATTTAATGAAAGATGCAGATATTTTCGTAAACTTTTATGGTCACTATCACGAGATATTAACAATAGCATATGAGATAGACAAGGTCTTTATTAAAGAAAAACTTGGTGAATGGTTAATATATGATAGGCCATGTGAAGACTACGAGATTAAAAGATATTGGGAATTATTTTGTGATATACTTAAAAGACCACCTGTTTTTATTGATATTGATAAAATAACTAGCCGTAACGAACCAAGATATGTTGATAAAATCATATTTACTGAAGAGCAGATTATAATTTTAAAAAGTAATGATATATTTAATAAAATCTTGTATGGTTCTTATTCTTATATCTTTAAAGTGGATTTTGATGACATAAAAAAACATGCATTTGATGATGAAACCAATGCAATAATGTGGTTTCAATATGCTACTTGGAATAAAGAGCTAATTAGTATGTTTAGTTATGCTTGTAAAAGACTTTCAGAAAGAATAAATTACTTGACAAGTTCATATTATGGTTCGTGGGAACGTAGTAGATTAACAAAATATAAGGAGACTGCAAAAAAACATATTATTGATTTGTTATGGTACTACAGTGAAAGCAAGGAGCCTTTGCCAGATATATTGTTAGAAATGTTAACAGATTAGTATTTAGACATAGTTTGGTTTTATAAGTTTATTTATAAAATCAAAGATTGATGCGTTAGGAATGCAATTGGAATGCAACTACGATAAAAAACAATAGAATTATGAATAACTAATATAATTAAAAATCAAAAAAACTGGATAAAATAAGCCTAATTAAAAAGCATTATAAAGCAAAAAAACCACCTTATAAAACTAAGGATCTAGTCCGGGTTTCTGGGTAGGGGTTCAAGTCCCCTCGACTGCAGTATAAGAATGAGGTTCATAACTTTAGTTATGGACCTTATCTTTTTTTGCTAAAGTGGGACAAGAACCCCTTGATTGCCCCTATTAATCGCCTGATTCTTCAAATAGTAGAGTAAATTCTACAGGTAGGGATTGTGTTATAATGACAAAAGAGTATATTTTATCTTATCAAATAAATGCATTCATTTGAAACACGTAGAATGACACTGTGATATCATTAAGAGAGCATTACATAGCAATAATTGGGAGAGTGAAGAACTATGGAGCAAGAGAAGATTGGGCTATTCATCGCAGAGCTTAGAAAGCAAAAGCATATGACACAGGCAGAATTAGCGGAACGTCTGAAGGTGAGTGATAAAACAATTTCAAAATGGGAAAATGGAAAAAGCCTGCCGGACATTACCTATTTGAAGGACATATGTTTGATACTTGATATTAATATATATGAACTCCTTGCTGGGGAACATTTATCCCTAAATGATTATTCCTCAAAAGCGGATCATACTATTTTGGCTTTAATGGAAGAAAATAAGGAAAAATCGTTCAAAAGTTTATTTGCATTAATCAGTGCGGCGCTTTTACTTTTGATAACCATGTTGATAGCATTTGCTCCGATACAAAAGTGTTTTTCTGAAATGGGAGCATTTATAAAAGCTTTTATTGATCCTCCAAATATATTTCTTCTTGTTATATTGGAATTTGTAGCTGTTATCTTTTCGGGAAAGAGGAGATTTACTGATGTACTGGTAGTCCTAAATAGTACACTAATTCCGGTTGGTGTTGTAAGTGCTTCGGTTGGAATTATTACGATCTTGCAATATAGTAATAAGCAGGTAAATATCCCGGTGAATGTCGGAATAAGTCTTTTACCGATTTTTTATAGTTCACTACTAAAAGTTATTGTGGTAGTTATTCTCAATAGAAAAAAATCTTTATAGGTGACTAAGAAGGAGATTGCTTATGATATTTATTACGTTTGTTTTGATGGTTGCTACATATTTCACATATGCTTTTTTTGCTGGAAATATCGACACTTTTTTAAATTTGGATAGCATTATTATTGTACTTTTGGGATTTGTTCTCTCTTCTTTATCTGTATCTCTTGGGAGAAAGAAATTATACTTTGAAGGAATCAAACAAATCTTTAGATTTTCCGCAATCGTAGATAAAAATAATGAGATTAGTAATATGTTCAAAGCAATTACGATTATGACAGTAATCATTGGTATTGTTTCGACAGCACAAGGTCTTATTTCAAGTAGCCTTATTGAGAATAACGAATACAGCTTGCAACAGGTTTTCTCATTTGCAGCATTCACAACTGTATATGCATTGATCTTTGCAGGACTTCTTTTGGTTCCGATTATCTATTTGTATAAGGAAAACTAAGTATTGTTTGTGGTTTGAGTAGCTAACATAGATTAAAACAATCTTCTACCATCTGAAATATTGATACCAAGCTCCTTTGCAATACCGGTCTCCTTGAATGGGTTTATTCTATCCACAGATCCATCGCGTTTGAAAAGTGTTCCTGTGTTTTTGAACCAAAATGTTATATTTGCTTTCACGCATTGTTCACGGATATCCAATACCCAGTCATAATCAGAAATACGTGCATCCCGCCCTGTCTCCCCACCAACAGTAACATGATCTACCCCGTGAAGATAAGATGATAAATCTAGCTTTTCTAATATGGGTGAACAGGCTATAAAACGTCGCTTTATTGGGTAAGATAAAAATAATGGGAGGCGATAGTCTGCCATATTTTGATTTTCGACAGTACACCCAATATTCACATTATCATATCCTGCACCCCAATTTGACGGAAGCGATACAAGGAAGCGGTCAATTCGCTTTGTCAAAATCAGAAATTCTATATCTGTTCTTTCTTTTATGATAGCCCATGCTTCTTTACGCCATTCATCTGCTTCAGGAAGGAAGAAGTCAGTTGCAAAGCAGGTTGCAAGAATCTTATCGCCCTTTATTCTATATTCTCCCTTTGCATTTTTTCTTATAGGCCAATCAAATTCACTTGTCTTTTGAATCATATTTTGACCGTAACGTTTCGCATGTGGCCCATAAAAATAACAATTTGTGCAGCCATCACTGATACTATAACAGCCTGTCCAAGGTTCCCAGTTCATTGGAATCCTCCTTATTTGAATGTTTGAGGTTTATTATAATGTAATACTGTACTTTGGTCAATTAATTATAAAAAGGTAACCAACTAATAAGACATTTTTAATGCTACGATCAGCAATGCAGCAGGAGAGAAACTGGAGCTTGTGGATGATTATATTATGTTGATGTACCATAAGGAGGGTGCTCCCAAAGACAGTCTGAACAAGCTTTACCTGGAAGAGACGGATTTATCAGTAGGCAATATTGATCTAACTAAGGCGCTATCAAAGCTGTCGAATAAAGTAGGATCGATTCTAATCGATCAATTATATGATTACCGCGCTGCCTATGATGATTAAGGAATCCGATATTTTCTATCATTACAGTATGCAAAAGCCTCCTGCGATATCCTGGTCACTGAATGACTTTAATACTGCGTTATGTAGTAAGGTTCATAACATAAGTTATGAACCTTATTTGTTTGCGCGCCGTGGGCGCGCTCTAACGGGTGCAAGTCCCGTCTAAGAATGTGCATTTGGAAGCATTGGAAAACCCCACAAAACAGAGCAAAGAACTTAATAAAACTGGGAATGTATAAAGAAGATGCATACGCAATAGCGTACACTGGGGCAAGAATTGGCCATATATGTAGTGGTGCATTGAATTATGTCATTCCAAACAATAGACTAGCCTTATTTGGACTAGTCTCTATGTTAGATAGCATTGGTCGGTGAACTGGCTGATCTGCCAACTGAGAATCTTGGAGCATGGGCGATGGCAGGCAGAGAGAAAGGCTGCGTCAAGGATAATACAAGCTGCAAAACAAGAAAGCTATGTTAATTAGGGACTGAATTCTGCTTCCCACAGAACTCAGTCCCTAATTATGAAAAACGAAGCAATTATTCACATAGGAAAATTGCTCTGTCTGCTCATGCTATGGGCAAGAACACTGAAATTGAACAACATAGTGTGTAGAATCGCTTAATAATTTGAATGTCTAGCCGAGGGAAAAAAGATAAGATAAAGGTATCTTATTGACAGGGTAATGTAGAAATTAAATCGATACCTGCAATCTGAAGGATAAAATACAATCATGATAAATATAGAAAGGTTTGTGGGGACAATGAAAAAATTAGAAACTCAAATTGTTGTTATAGCAGCCGGTCCATCCGGATTAAGTGCAGCAGTTCAGGCCGCTGAGGATGGAGCAAAAGTAATAGTAATAGAAAAAGCGGCAACCGTCGGCGGTGCTGCAAATATGGGAATGGGTCCCCTGGGAATCGGAACCAAGCATCAGAAGCGACAGATGATCGATATCACAGTTGAAAAGGCACTTAATATGTTCATGGAATATACCCATTATCAGGTGGATGCCAGATTGGTAAGAAGATATTTTGCGCAGTCAGCAGAGACAATTGAGTGGCTAGAGGATATGGGTGTGGAATTTGAAGGTGCTTTTCGCTATTTCCCGAAATCGGAAGCAACCTGGCATATCGTGAAGACAGATCAGGCAATCGGACCAAGAGCGGCCTCCTTTATGAATAAAGCTCTTTATAAAAAGGCTCAGGAGCTGGGTGTTACCTTCTTGATGGAGACTCCGGCTAAGAAAATTCTTATGGAGGACAATAAGGTTGCTGGAGTATTGGCAGTGGATAAGAATGGAGAGGAAATCGAGATCTCCTGTAAGGCAGCAATCATCTGTACCGGAGGAGCCGGTGCAAATAAAGAATTAATTAAGCAGGAAACCGGATTTACACAGGGAGTTGACATGTTTAACTTTGCTATTCCCGGCCTTGTGGGTGAGGGCATGAAGATGGCCTGGGAAGCCGGAGCAGGTAAGACTCAGGTGCGCATAGAAAGCGCAGCGAATATCCAAGGCTGTGACGACCTGCCACAAGGAGTAGCCAATGTATTCTCTCAGCCCAACCTTTTGGTGAATAAGTTCGGTAAGAGAGTGATGAACGAAGATCAGATGCAGAATGCCACCTATCTTTCCAATGTTGTGGCACATCAGAAAGACAGAGTATGCTTTAGCATCATAGATACTTCCATTGTTAAATATTATGTTCGTAATGGTGTGGATAACGTAAGCCTGGTGCGTACAAATCCGGACGTATCCGATTTCTATCAGGGGATTAAGCTGGCGCAGGAGAATGATACACAGGATTTCTTTGTAGCTGATACGATCGAAGAATTAGCAGAGAAAGCCGGTATCAACGTAGATAATCTGGTAGAAACTGTCGAGGAATACAATGATTACTGCGACAGTGTGGATGAAGAATTTTTCAAGGATAAGAGGTATTTAAGACCGATCACGAAAGCTCCTTTCTACTGTGCAAAGGTACGCTCCGGTGGCTATGGTACGGTGGGCGGTGTAAAAATCAATGAAAATTGTGAGGCAATCTCAGAAGAATTCGAACCGATTCCGGGTCTTTATTGTGCCGGTACGGATGCATGTAACATCTATGATGACAGTTATATGTTTCTTCTTCCGGGTAACTCCATGGGATTTGCAGTAAATACCGGACGTATCGCAGGTATGAGTGCAGCGGAGTATGTAGAGCAAGAATAAAGGGCTGATGTGTACCCAGCAGATACAGTTCCGAAGCGGAAGTTATGAGAAGGAACGCTCCGGGGCGGAACATGTATCTGGTGGGTACATTTTTACTCAATTACTGAAAGCTTGCAAGGCATACTCTCTATAAATAGCTTCATTTATTTCACAATAACGAATTTGAAAGATAGATCGAAGGAGGTAATCATCTGTGATGGTTCATATTAAAATAGACGGAATTACTCTTGAAGTTCCGGAAAACAAAAATATCCTGGACTCTGCACTGGATGAGGGAATCTATATCCCGCATCTATGTCATCATCCGAGCTTGAAGGATATCGGTTCCTGTCGTATGTGCATCGTGGAGGTGGAGGGAGAAGCTGAGGTTGTTACCTCCTGTACCCTAAAAGCAAAAGATGGATTAACGATTACGACAAACAGCGACCGGATAAGGAAGCTCAGAAACCTTGCACTGGAGCTGCTTCTTGCCGGTCATCCGGAGGAATGCACTACCTGTCCCAAATATGGTCATTGCGAACTGCAATCACTGATACAGTACATTGGTGCGAATAATTCCAGAATGAAGCATAGATCGAAGGGCTTGAAATTAGAAGAAAGTAATCCCCTGATTGTACATGATATGAACCGTTGTGTAGTATGCGGACGATGCGTACGTGCCTGCAATGAATTACGTGGGGTTAAGGTTCTGCAATATCAGCAGAAGGATATGGAGTTTTATGTTGGCACATTGCATAACAAGCTACTAAAGGATTCTGACTGCCGGTTCTGTACTGCATGCACCGAAGTATGCCCGACAGGAGCAATCAGGGATAAAATAAGTGTAGCAGAAACTGCTCATAAGCGGGAAGACGCTCTCGTACCCTGCCATTATGCCTGCCCGGCCCATACGGACATTCCCAGTTATGTTCGTTATGTTAGAGAAGGAAAATATGACGAGGCGACAGCGGTAATCCGCGAAAAGCTGCCATTCCCTAAGATTCTCGGATACATCTGCAATCATGTCTGTGAGCTGGAGTGTAAAAGAAATGCTTTGAATGAACCCATCTCCATACGTGACTTAAAGCGCCATGCTGCTGAGATGGACACCGGATACTACTGGAAAGGGAAGGGGAAACAATTACCCGATACCGGTAAGAAGGTATGTGTAGTCGGAGGCGGACCTGCGGGTATGACGGCGGCTTATTATCTTAGAAAACAGGGTCATACAGTTACCCTCAAAGAAGCTTTGCCGGAGCTTGGAGGTATGACCAGGTATGGGATTCCTGCTTATCGACTGCCACGAGAGATTATTGATGAAGAAATCACGATCCTTAAGGATCAGGGAGTAATCGTTGAGACCGGTGTCAGGATAGACCAGCCGGTGCAATTACTGAAGGAATATGATGCACTGCTTATGGCAATCGGTACTCACCTGGGAGCCAGATTACCGATGGAAGGCAATGAGCTGGAAGGCGTGCTATTAAATGTTGACTTTTTACGAAAGGCCAGTATGGGATGTGAGACAGGTATGGGTAAGAAAGTTATTGTTCTCGGTGGCGGTAATGTTGCTTTTGACTGTGCCAGAACAGCCGTACGACTTGGAGCAGAGGAAGTTCACCTGGCTTGTCTCGAAGCAAAAGACGCTATGCCTGCCGATGAGGAAGAGATCCTGGAAGCCACGGAAGAAGGGATCCATATCCATCCCGCGTATACCTTTGAACGAATCACCGGAGAGAATGCAGTCACCGGGGTGGACTTCTGTGAAGTGGAAGCCTTTACTTTCGATGAAAACCGAAGAGCTGTGATAAAGAAGAGAAAAGACTCCGAATGCCACATAGATGCAGACACTGTAATATTTGCGATCGGACAACGTCCGGATATCCAGGAGACCTCCGGACTGGCTCTCGATCGGGGAAATCGGATTATCCTTCAGGAAGCTTCTATGGCTACCACGGTCACCGGAATATTTGCTGCCGGTGATGCAGTATATGGCACTCAATCCGTAGTAAAGGCAGTCGCATCCGGGCGGGACGCGGCAAGTCAGATCGATCTGTTCTTAGGCGGTGATGGAGATATCTCAGAAAATCTTGCACCGCAGCAGGCCCAAAATCCATACATTGGACAGAAGGAGCAGTTTGCTGACTGCTCCAGAGTAAAACCGGAGATTTTATCCACGGAGGAACGAAGAAGTAAATTTAATCTCGTGAATCAGGGGATATGCTCCGCCAAAGCCGGGGAGGAAGCAAACCGCTGCTTACAATGTGATTTAAGACTTCAGATTGCTGAACCAAAAATATGGAGTGACTTTACCCGGGCAAAGGAGGATTAGGATGATAAGTACAGCAGAACTGGTAAAACAATTCAACAGGGAGGAAGTAATTGATAAAATCGATTCTTCTGGTCTCAGAGAATATGGAGTATATCATGAGAAAGTATCGGGTCGGTGGAAATCCTTGCTGCAAAAGCAGACTTCAGAACGTCGTTCTTTCCCATTGATTGTTTCACTCAATAATAATGATACCCATAGAATTATGCTGGATTATTTAAGAGACAATCCACAGAGGGTATTGGAGGGAATGCTGATCACTTCCTATGTCCTTGGAACGGAGGAATTATATCTGTATCTGCCGGAACATGAGGCAGAGCTTGGCACACGGATTGAGAAGGATGCAAAAGCAAAGGGAATCCGGATCATTTATAATGACTTTGTGGATCGCCGTCAGTATGAGGATGGTATCTTTCACCATATCGGGACGATGGCGGCCTTATCAGAAGTATTTGATGATAGTTATGAACCAAAGATACTCATTGCAGTAGAAAAAGACGGACAGTTCAGTGAAGCCCAATATCTATCCCAAGGAATGAAGCTGTCGGAGCTGATCGGGATAGATCAGGGGGAAATCAAAGGAATAGAAATTGGATCAAAAATAGTTGATGTTTCTGCACTGGATACGTTAATTGATTCTCAGTTTTCGTTGGGAAATGGAATAATTACGATACTCAGTAAAGGAAGCTGCATCATTCACGAAGCAGAAAAGCGACTGGAGTCAGCCCGTAAACTCAGTTGTGGGAAATGTACCTTCTGCAGAGAAGGAATTCTTCAAATACATGAGATGATGAAGGACATAAGCAAGGGTAAGGGGAATTCAGAATATATACCCTTGATGGTTGAAATCGCAGAAGCAATTCCCGGTGGAACTCTCTGCTCCATAGGACAAACCGGTGCAGCCTTCACGCTGGAAAGCCTTAAGAACTACCTTTCTGAGTATGAAGATCATATCAAGAGGAAGAAATGCCCAGCCAATGTATGTACAGCATTCTCTTCTATTTACATAGATCCCGAGCTTTGTACTGGCTGTGAAGAGTGCGTGGAGGTATGTCCGGTAGATTGCATCGAAGGAAAGTCCGGATATATTCATATGATTGATACGATGGAATGTACGAGATGCGGCAAATGTATGGAGGCTTGCGAAGAGGGTGCAGTGAAACCTGCCACCGGACGCACGCCAAAGTTACCGGACCGACTGACGAAGTGTGGCAAATTTAAAAAGCATTAGACATAGTATTCCTATAAATTGCGGGAAGCAGGCTAGTATATTTTTTGCCATAATAGTATAATGATATCATATGAAATCCTGGGAGGAATCCTGATGTATAAGAATATTGTGGATGGTCAAGATATCATGAATTTTGAATTTCGTATTTTGAAGAGTGAGCCACTTCACTTTCATCAGAATATTGAAATTTTGTATGTTTTAGAAGGAAATCTAAAGCTTGTGATCGGCAACAGCGAATATAATGCTGCTCCGGAAGATATTATTGTGATTAATGCAAATAAAAAGCATTCCTACTATACGACAGAAGATATCCTTGTAGGCTATTTTCAGATTGATTTTCGGCAGCTCAGCGAGATATTAAATACAAATCAAATCTTATTCTGGTGCAATTCGACCATGAATAAAAATGCCGCCTACGAGGATCTTCGTGTCGTAATGAAGCAGATCTTTAATCAATATAATGACCGCAGCGGATTAGGACTCATTGTTCTCAAGACATTATATTATCGATTTTTACAAATACTTGTAGAAAACTTTCTGGTGCGAAGCGATGACAAAAGATTTATAAGTGAGAAAAATCCGGATGAGGATCGTTTGACCGAGATCATAAATTATATCCATGCGAATTATGAGAAAAGAATCAGTCTGAATGAACTGGCAGATCATCTCTATCTTTCAGTACCATATTTATCGAAGTACATCAAACGAAATATGGGAATGAATTTCGTGGATTATATCAATAATATCCGTTTATTTCATGCGGTAGATGATCTTCTTTATACGGACAAGTCTATTATGAATATCGCTCTGGATAATGGGTTTGCCAATGCAGCTGCATTTAATGAACTTTTTAGGAAGACCTATAATGCGAAGCCGTCGGAATACAGACAACAGATGCGGGTAACGGAAACCAATGAAAGCGATATGGAAAAAGAGCAGGAGATTAAAGTAATAAATGAGAGAGTGAATTCTTATCTCGAGAACAATATGATTTCTGCGCCGATTGACATATCCAAGGAAAATGATTATACCATTTTGGATGTTAATGATACAAAAGAATATAAGAAGCATTGGAATAAAATGATCAATGTTGGAAGAGCAGGTGATTTACTCAGGTCCGATATGCAGGAGCATCTCCTTATTTTTAAAGAAGAAATTGGATTTGAGTACGTGCGTTTTTGGGATATCTTCGGTACAGATTTATTTATTAATGAAAGCAATGAAGAAGGTAATTATAATTTTGAAAAGCTGGATAAGATATTGGATTTTCTTGTGGAGAATGGATTACGACCATATATCGAGATGGGATATAAGCCAAAGCAATTGCACAGTACGCTCACCAAAACACTGATCGCCGAAAAAAGAGAAATTGCTTTCCAAAGCCTTCATAGCTTTAAACGTTTTATTATGAATCTCATAACGCATTTGACGAATCGATACGGAGTAGAAGAAATTGAGAATTGGTATTTTGAACAATGGAGCGGTGAGGATATTGAAAAAGGAGAAAATGAGTATTTTTTTGCAATATTTGATGCGCTGTATGAGATCATAAAGAAGATTTCACCGAATACCAAGGTTGGAGGCGGTGGAATTGGAATCCAATATGGCAGTGGTAATTTATCCAGATTAGTTTATACCTGGGGACAGCAAAAGCATCTGCCGGATTTTCTGTCACTATATTGTTATCCATATATCCGAGGTGATGAGGATGGGGCCGCTTATGCAAAGATATCGACAGACAAGAATTTCTTAAAAAATCAATTGGATATGGCAGCTTCTGTGATTGCTGACTCTAAAATGAGAGATGTTGAACTTCACGTTACCGAATGGAGCTCAACCATATCGAACCGTAATTTACTGAATGACAGCTGTTATAAAGGTGCATACATTATGAAAAGTATTATCGACAGCATAGATATGGCAGATGTTTTGGGTTATTGGGTTGCTTCCGATATTTTTTCAGAGTATTTTGACAGCTCCCCAATTCTTTTTGGGGGTTGTGGACTTCTTAGTAAGGATGGGATTAAAAAGCCTTCCTACTATGCGTATTATTTCTTAAATTCAATAGGAAAGTACCTAATTAGTACGGATGATAATAGCATTGTTACTACCAATGGCCATAATAGCTATTATATTGCCTGCCATAATTATCGTCACTTGAATTATAAATATTATCTGAAATCAGAAAACGAATTCGAGCTTGAGAACATGTATCAGCTCTATGAAGATAATGGGAGTCTTCAGTTAAATTATGAGCTTACGAATGTAAAGAATGGAAGATATAAAATAAAGACGTATGCTATTAATGAAGATAACGGAAGTGTACAGCAAGAGTGGAGAAGAATGGGGTTAAACAAGCAGCTTACTAAACAAGAGGTTGATTATTTGAAGAGAGTATGTACACCATATATTCAGATTAGGGAATATGAGGTTAAGAATCAGATACTTAATTTTGATGTTAAATTAAAGGCTCAGGAAATCCAATATCTTCATATCAGCTATCTGTATGAGTAAATATTGATTAAAGGAAGGCTGCGTGCAAGCTTTAGCGTACGTAGCTTTCTTTATCAATGATTAGGAAGGTGTACAAATGATCTATGGAATTGGTGTTGATTTGGTGGATGTCAGAGAACTGGAAAGATTGACCATGCAGCTGGGAGACTGTTTTATAGAGCATACCTTTACAGAAAAAGAGGTGGAGGCTTCCAGACAAACCTCAGATCCCACAAGATACTTAGCAGAACGATTTGCAGCAAAAGAGGCGGTATTTAAGGCAGTGGCTCATTTAACAGAAGCGAAAACGTTCGACTTTCGGATAGTAGAGACACTGAATAGGGAGGATGGAAATCCATTTATCCGGGTCAATGATAAGCTTCAACTGATCTTGGAGGATGCAGGTATCAGCAGCCTTATGGTTTCTTTGACGAAAGAAACGGATTATGCAATGGCTATGGTAATAGCGCAGGGAAACGGTAACTAAGTGAGATCAGAGTGGTTTGTAGTTACCAAACATGAGCCTATAGGTTAGTAAAACCATATCTTCTAGAGGGTAGATGCAGCCTTCATTGAGCCAACGATTGATCATTTCCAAATGTCCTCCGACCATAAAAGTGACAATGAAATATTCTTCCTCGGTATGTGAGGGAGCATAAATATGAGGCGGGTAAAAGGACTGCATAATCATCTTTTTGCAACGAAGCTTGAACATTTCATCACCGTGTGGTCCCCATAAGACCATGGATATATCCTGATGGTTATAGAGATAGGTAAGAACTTGATGAATGATGGGATGAGGCTGGGTTAAATAGGATTTGTTCGGAGGGTACGACCAAAACATATCTGCGATATTCTTTAAATTATCAAAATAGGAATCTTCAATATCCTGAAGTACCGCAAATACGGAATCATAGTAAAGATAGAAGGTACTGCGGCTGATCTTTAAAGCATCCACAATCATTTTGACCTTGATAGTGTTAATATCCTGAGTTTTCAGCTGCTTAATTACTATATTTTGAATTTGCGTTTTTGCATTTCTCATAGTTAGATTCATTCCTTTCACAATTGCTTAAGGCACAAAACGTCATGAAAACGTTTGCTGTCTTGAGCTTTTTTTATTCATGGAAAATGAAATGATTTCATGGTTTCCTCTTGTTTATAAATCTCCAATAAGAATTTATGTATACAACAAATCCGGGGGTTAATGTGTCCAATTCGGTTGTTCGGATAACGGAATATATACTCAAAAAAAATTAAACTTTATTCTACCACATTGGTTATATTATACAATAATGCTCATGGAATGGCTATTGTTTTATGGATTATATAACAAAATAGACATTATTTTAAAAATGTCTATTTTGTTATGAGTATTTTTGTACAGAGTGTGCTGTTAAATTAAGCTGTTATGGAGGAAAATTAACTATGTTGTATTTATTATAAACGAAAGGATATGAATCGATGAGTACTTTGGGAAAATATAGCAGAAGCGTTTCAATTATCGGAGTAGGCTGTACACCTTTTATGTACACTCTTGACAATCCGGAGACAACCGGTCTGACAGAAGGTGAAATGTTTGGATATGCAGCATTAAAAGCAATGGAGGATGCAGGTATTGAAGCAAAGGATGTTGATTTTTACTTCCATGGACAGGCAAGCTCTATGAACGGATCCAACTACATAACACCAAATATGCAGGTAGCAGATTGGTTCGGAATGCGTGGAAAAGGTTCTATCCATCACTCTGAGGCATGCTGCACCGGATACCTTGCACTTGAGCAGGCTGTAAATGCAGTGGCTTCCGGAAAGTACAATGTTGTATTATCCGGATGTGTGGAATTTGGAGACAGTATCGCAATTCCTGATAAACCGGCACATTTTAGAAAGAAATTTGCAATGGAGGAATTCCTCAAAACAACTGCCTGGATTTATGACAGAGCGTATACACGTTCCATGATGTCCGGACCGGTGATCTGTTTTGATGATGCAGCAGCACTTTATGCTGCGGATTATCATTTGTCAGACAGTCAGATGGATGACACACTCAATCACATGTCAATCAATAATCGCAGAAATGCAGCAAAGCATCCATTGGCTCTGATGAGAAAAGAATATGCTGAGCTCGCAAAAGAGGCTGGGTTTGATGATGTGATGTCTTATATGAGATCTCCTTACAATCCTAAGATGGGTGATTATCTGCGAGTAAGCGGTATGGAGATGAAGTGTGACGGAGCTGCGGCTGTTATTGTATGTCCGACCGAAATGGCGTCACAGTTTAAACAGAAGCCAATTGAGGTTCTTGGTATAGGTTGTGCCGCTTTAGAAGGCAATCAGCCACATCTTGAAATTCGTGGAACGCAGGAGGCTGTTCGTCAGGTATATGAATTAACCGGTGTTTGTCCGGAAGAAATAGATTTGTTCTTTGCAAATGATTTCATTATCACATCTCATTTAATTGCTGCAGAAATTGCTGGCTATCTTCCCAAAGGTGAAGGCTGGAAATACGTATGTGAGGGTCGTACAGCATATGACGGAGACAAACCCATCAATACGAATGGTGGCAGAACTTCCTTTGGACATGCACATGCCGCATCAGGAATGGCTGATTTATATGAAGCTGTTATGCAAATGCGTGGAGCATGTGGAGAGAGACAGATTAAGAAACTCCCAAGAACAACTATGCTTCGTGGATTCGGCGGAGGACAGAATCTGACTGCCGGAATTATAAGAACAGTGAATTAAGTCAGGAGGAAAATAGAATGGGTGTTAAATTAGAACCGGTTGTACGTACTTTTTATGAAGAATTAGAAAAGGGAAGAATTATGGGTCGCAGATGCAAACGCTGCGGAGCTGTAGAATTTCCTCCTGTATTGGCCTGTAACTCTTGTTCAGGAACAGATATGGAATGGATTGAAATAAGCGGAAGAGCAAAAATGACTTCTTTGATTATGCCATCAGTTCTTTCTACCAAGCCTGAAACAATAGATCTAATGCCTTTTTGCCTTGCTTGTGTTGAAATCGAAGAAGGTCCTGCAGTCAATGCTCTGGTACGAGGGGTCACAAAGAAAAACAGAACTGAATTATTAGGGAAATTGCCGGTATCCGTCAAAGCCGAGATTGTTCAAAGAGACGGCTATAAGACAGTAGTATTTGCTTTAGCAGAGGAAGAGTAGTGTGAACTAAAAAGCAGTTCACACGGAAAGAGGCTGCGAAGTTCGTGCAGTGGCACTCACTCCTTGTTCTTCCGGGTTTTGAGCTTCCGCAAAGCGGCAGCATGGAGATTTAGTGTGAACAAAAAAGCAGTTCACGCGTCAATTTGTGAGCTGCACAAATCAATAGACGATAGAAAGGTCATGGTTATTCAATGGAGAGAAAATTAATTGAAGAAAAGATTATTGAAAGTGTCTGTATCACCTATGACAGGGACAAAAGCGAGTTATCCTGTGACACAAGAATGAAAGAAGATTTGGGTGGAGCCTCCATTCTCATGGTGGGACTGGTATCCTTAATTGAAAATGAGTTGGATGTGCTGGTGCCTCTTCCGGTTGCTGCTTCAGCAAAGACAATCGGAGAACTGGTGGATAAAGTGGAAGGTATGTTATAAGAAAGGTAAAAATTATGAATATATTGGATCAGATTTATGAGAAGGCAAAACTGAATCCTCAAAAAGTAGTCTTTCCGGAAGCCGATAATGAGAAAATGATGCAAGCGGCATATGAAACTGCGAAGGAAGGTTACATTATTCCAGTCCTTGTTGGTGATACCACAGTGTTGAAGGGCTTATGTATGGAACGTGGCTATCACAGTGAACTATTTCGGTTTGTGGATATCCATGATCAAGAGTACAAAGACAAACTGATAGAACTGTATGTATCCCAGCCGGGAAGATTTTTGAAAGACAAGGCGCTATGTCGTCGAATGGAAGATCCGCTTTATTATGCTATGGTCATGCAGGCAGTAGGAGAGGCTGATGTTACGTTTGCCGGAATTAATAATACAACCGGAGACGTCTTAATGGCGGGTCAGATGATTATTGGAATGCAGCAAGGAATTAGTACAATTTCCAGTATAGGAATTTGTGATATTCCGGGATATGAAGGAAGCGAAGGCTCTCTTCTTGCAGTGGGAGACAGTGCAGTGTGTACTAATCCTGATGTAGAGCAATTGGCCGGTATAGCAATTGCAGCATGTGAAACAGTAAAGACCTTGCTTGACTGGGAGCCAAGATGTGCGTTGGTCTGCTACTCAACCTTAGGAAGCGGTCAAGGAGAGTTGACCGATAAGGTTGTGAGAGCAGTACAAATCGCAAATGAGAAACGCCCGGAGCTTGCCATTGATGGTGAATTTCAATTTGATGCAGCAATTAATCCCTTGGTGGCGGCTAAGAAGGTTACGAGGGAAAGCAAGGTAGCGGGAAAAGCAAATATTATCATTTGGCCGGATCTAAATGTCGGAAACGTAGGAGTTAAATTGATACAGCAGTTTGGACATGCGAACGCCTATGGACCTATGCTGCAGGGATTTAATAAAGTGGTATGTGACTGCTCCAGAGGAGCACCGGTGACCGAGATTAAAGGAAATATCGTGATTTCGGCTGTAAGAGCAGCAGCGCTGAAGTAAAGGAACAGAGGGCATGTGTGAGGTACTTAATACCGGAAATTTATTGCCAGTGACTAATAGGTTAAAATCTGATATATATAAATTATCTTTTTGTGAACAATAATGATATAGAAATCAATATGGGTTAAAATAATCGGTATTTTAGACAATTTACAGAGAGAAGAAGCAGGTTTTGAATGTTATACTTATGTTGTTACTAAAGCTGAGTGGAACGATAAAAAAATCATTAATTTTAGTAGAATTCAATTCAAGGGGGGTTTAATACGGAGGTTTTATCTCTTAAAAATATTACGAAGGATTACCCGGGAGTAAAGGCGCTTGATAACGTATCAATCTCATTTGAAAAAGGAGAAGTACATGCTTTAGTCGGTGAGAACGGTGCAGGCAAATCTACATTTATTAAAGTAATCTCAGGAGCGCTTCGTCCTACTTCCGGAACTATCGTATATGAAGGAAAAGAATATTCCTATCTGGAACCATCAAAGGCAATCAATATGGGAATTGCGGTTGTATATCAGGAATTGATACAGTTTGAAGCAATGACTGTTGCAGATAATATTTTCATGGGGCTAAAGCAGGATAATGACCAATTTGTAATTAAAGATAAGGAAAGGTGTGAGAAAACAAAAGAGCTGTTAAGTAAGTTTGATTGCGAAATTCCACCTAATACCTTAATCAGAGACCTTTCTATTGCAAACAGACAGATTGTAGAGCTGGCAAAAGCAATGGTAAAGAAAGCAAAGGTTGTTATTATGGATGAACCTACGGCAGCAATCACGGTTTCTGAACAGGAAAAACTGTACAAGCTTGTTCGTAAGCTAAAGGAAGAGGGTGTGACTATCATATACATCTCACATCGCTTGGAAGAATTATTTGAAATTTGCGACCGTGTTTCAGTGCTACGGGACGGGCAATATATAACAACCATGAGCCTTCAGGATACGAACAAACATGGGTTAATAAAATTAATGGTTGGGCGTGAGTTGTCTTCAGCCTATCCAGCTAAGAAGCCGGCTGATAAAGAGGTAGTGCTGAAAGTAGATCATCTTAGCGGCAATGGAGTGTATAATATTAGCTTTCAGCTTCACAAAGGTGAGATTTTGGGTTTTGCCGGGCTGGTTGGCGCAGGAAGAACAGAGTTGATGCATTTGATCTATGGTGCAGCTAAGAGAGAAAGCGGAACCATTAAGGTAAAAGAAAACAATGTGAATTTACATTCTCCGGTGGATGGATTGAAGGCAGGCATTGGATTAATTCCGGAAGATCGAAAATTTCAGGGATGTTTTATTGATAAACCGATTTATTGGAATATTTCTATTTCTAATATATCTAATATCTCTTCCTATGGAGTATTGGATAAAAATACAGAAATGAAGATGGCAGAAGAGTATAAGAACCGATTGAAAATCAAAACACCATCCCTGCAGCAACTGACCAGCGGACTTTCAGGAGGAAATCAACAAAAGGTAGTTATTGCAAAGACACTGGCAGCTAATCCGGATATTTTGATTTTTGATGAGCCTACGAGAGGAATTGATATCGGAGCCAGGTATGAAATCTATCTATTAATGAATGAACTGGCTGAGCAGGGAAAATCCATTCTTATGGTTTCCTCCGATATGGAAGAATTATTAGGAATGTCAGATCGCATTATCGTCCTTCATGAAGGAAAACAAGCCGGTGAGATTAGTAAAGATGAATTTTGTCAGGAAAGAGTCCTTGCATTTGCTTCAGGATTAGAGGAGAGATAATAAATGGAAAAGAGAAAAAAGAAAAGTATAGGAGATCTTATTGTAGAATTATCGCTTCCCATTTTACTTGTAGCTTTAGTAATTTTCTTTAGTGTTATGAGTGATAAATTCTTTACAACGCAAAATCTTACCAATATTCTGGTACAGAACGTTCACATTGCAGTTACTTCGGCAGCAGTGATGATTATTATGATTAGCGGTGGGGCCGACTTATCAATCGGCTATCAGATGTCAGTTGTAGCCGTATTAGTAGCTAAAATGATTAGTATTAATCATGTTCCGGTTGCTATTGCGATTATATGCGGAATAATTATATGTTGTCTTCTTGGTACCTTCAATGGGTATATGGCTCTAAAGCTAAAGAGCAGTGCCATGATTGTAACGCTGGGAACTATGGCTATTTTCCAAGGCATTTCCTATTTAATCAGTCAATCTAAGACATACCATAACTTGCCGAAATCCTTCATGTATATCGGACAGGGAAGGATATTTGGATGGTTACCGATTAATGTCTTAATTATGATTGTAATTTTAGTGCTTGTTGGATTTGTAATGAATAAGACCACGGTTGGCCGTAAGGTTTATGCAGCAGGGGATAATCCGGAAGCAGGTCGTCTTGCCGGTTTAAATGTGGCCAAAATCAAAGTATTATCCTTCACAGTGGCAGGAGTATTAGTTGGTATTGCAGCAGTTTTATTGGCATCTCGTTCTGGATCTGCGGATTCCAGTACGGGTGTAGGAATTGAGTTTACAGGTATTACTGCATGTGTACTTTCCGGAGTGGCATTAAAAGGTGGAGAAGGTACCTTGTGGAAAGTGATTGTAGCTGTTTTTGTTCTAGGCATTCTGGCGAATGGTATGCAGCTGATTAATCTGGGAACTTATCCGCAGTACATAGCAAAAGGTGTGATAATGTTAACTTCCCTGTGGCTTACCAATAAGAACGCAAGAGCAATGTAAAGGATGATGTAAATATCAGAAGGTATTTATATAAAAATATTTAGGAGGGTAAATTATGAAAAAAGTGATTTCAATGTTATTGGTGGTATTTATGATTGTTGTATCTTTTGGTGCTTGCGGAAAAACGAATGATAAAGCGAATGATACGGCAAACACAGAAAAAGCTGATGAAGTAGCAACTGATATAACAGAGGCTGTAAAAGAAGCAGAACCGGCGAAGGATGCAGGAGCGGAAGGTGATCTCAGTGTTGGTTTTGTAACCTTCGGATTGGGCGGAGACTTCTTTCAAGCATTAGCAGATACTTTTGTTGCAAAGATGACAGCAGCCGGATGGAAAGCACAATATGCAGATGGCGCATTTGATCCCACCACACAGATCGAAGCTTTTGAAAACTTTGTTGCAATGGATGTGGATGTTATAGTTCTTTGGTCTGTAGCTCCGGAAGCAATGGATACCGTAGTCAAGGATGCGATGGACAAAGGAATTAAAGTAGTTGACTTTGTAGCACCAACAGCTCAGTATGATGTATTAATGGTTTCTGATGATGCAGAGCTAGCAGATAATTGTGCTAAAGTGGCTGCAAAGTGGATTGATAGTATATTTGCAGATGCGGAGGACCGTTCTGTACCGGTTGCAGTATTAAGTGACCGTAAAGCACAAACAGGTGTAACTCAAGCCGATGAGCTGATTAAAATCGAAGAATTCTCGAAAAAAGCAAAATTTGTTACAGAGGTTGAATGTACGGATGAAAATATGGATGCCGGTTTGAAAGCAGCAGAGAATTTATATACTTCAAATCCTGAGATCCAGGTATTCTTAACCGCACATAATGGATTGGCACTCGGAATTAATAATTATTATACATCACTGAGTTCACCGGTTACAGATTATTCTAAAATGGGTATTTTCACGATCAATGGTGATAATGCAATGGCAGAAATTATTAAATCCTCTATCGATGGAAAAGCTCCGCTCAGAGGTATGGTGCTTACAGGAAGTGTTGATGCAACCGCGGATGATATTCTTAAGATGTGTACAGGAATTATGGATGGAAGTGTTGAAAAGGGATTTATTCAGAAGGCAGGAACCACTTTTGTCAATGCAGAGACCGTTGATGAATATTTGAAGACAGGAGCAGTTACCAGCGTTACTGCAGAAAACTTTAAATAAGTCATTGAAAATATTTGCTAAAGTGCTTCAGATGCGAATCTGGAGCACTTTTCATAGGAGGAGGTAAAATGAAGAAGAAAGTATTAGGTGTTTCATTTGGTAGAAAAATGAGTAATTGCGATATTATGGTGAAGCAGGCTTTAATGGAATGTGAAAAGGATGGTTGCGAAGTTGCATTTATTCGTGCGGACGATCTGAATGTAACCAATTGTAACGGATGTATCGCTTGTGCGATTCAAATTATGATGGGAAAGGGAAGAGGATACTGTGTTCGACATGATGATTTTGACATTCTTGATGAGTGTATTATGCAATCAGATGCAGTAATTCTTGCTTGCCCCACCTACGAAACATCGGTAACGGGAAGATTTAAGACAATTTGTGATAGAATCGGACCCAGCCATGATATAACCTTCCGTAAAGCAGCATACGAGGAAGGAAAAGCAGCCGGAAAGTCAGAAGCTGAATTGCCCGATGTAAGATCCTTTAAGAAGAGAACAGCAGCACTGATCTCCGTTGGTGGAGCTATGACAGAAAACTGGATTGCTCTTACCATGCCAATGATGTACGAATTTACATTTCCGCTTGGAATTGATGTGGTTGATACGGTTGAATATTATGGAGCAATGGCACATGAATCAGTGCTTGGATATCCGGAAATGATGGATCGTATGACAAAGGTCGGAGCAAATATTGTTGATTCCCTAAACGCTGAAAAAGAAGAGGAAAGAATCCGTTGGCGTGGTGAGGAAGAAGGTGTATGCCCGGTCTGCCATACCAGACTGTTGCAGGTGTCACATGATGCTTCCTCAGTGGATTGTGTGGTTTGCGGCAGTCACGGAACTCCTAAAATAGTAGATGGTAAAATAAAAGTAGAATTTTCGAAAGAGGAAATGGAGCGTTCCCGTTTAAAATGGGGTGGAAAGCTGGAGCATTCGACTGAAATCAAGACACAGGCGCAGCCTTCGGGTACAATAAAGAACTTAAAAGAACTGAAATCCCCTTATGCAGAGTATGATCGTGGACCGTTTACACCGGATCCTAATAGTTTTGGAAATCTGATTTAATCATTCTATGCAGTAGATATAAGTGAAATGATGGAGAAAGATTATGGAGAAGAAGATAAAAAGAGGCGTATCTATTTACAGTTACTCTGAGGAATATGGACGATCTATGAACCTGGAGGATTGCTTTAAGGATATGTATGATATGGGGGCTACCGGGATTGAGATACTCGCGAATTCCCATATAGACAGCTATCCGGATCTAAGCGAGGAGTATTTAGAGCATTGGAGATCTCTTTGTGAAAAATATAAAGTGGAGTCGGTTGAATATGGGCACTGGATTGACACCAGATTGTATAAGAATCGTCTGATCGGAGAACAAGAAGCCAAAGATAAATTGATCAATGATTTTAAAATAGCCAATAAGCTTGGGTTTAAGATATTAAGGACGAAACTAGGGGTCATTAATGGGCAGCTGGCACCTGCGGAAAATTGGAGAGAGATTATTAGGAGCGTATTACCGGAGGCTGAAAAGTATAATGTAGTTATGTGTCCTGAAATCCATCTTCCTACCATACTGGCAGATCAATTTGTATCTGATTATGTGGATTTTATTCAGGAGACCGGAACAAAGAATTTTGGATTAAATATCGATTTAAGTGTATTTCAAAACCGATTCGATATCCCGGGTGTAGTCGTATTTAATCCGGAATGTAAGTATTCACAGCCTGAGGATATCATCTCAATTCTACCCTATGTAAAGTGTATCCATGCTAAATTCAACAAGATGGATGATGAATTTAACGAACTGACAATTCCTTATCGAGAAATTATTCATGTCTTACAAGAAGCTAAATGGGAGGGCTATTTACTAAGTGAGTACGAGGGAGAGAATAAGAATATTCCCGGGTATGTTTCTCATGAGCTTCGTAAGCAGCATGTTATGTTAAAAAGAATGCTAGGGTATTAGGAGGTGAAAGAATGCTGGAGACGGATGTTATTCAATACAGAGGATTTCATAATATTGAAGCAGATGGAGAAGTAGTTGGATTTCAGCTGTGTATCCGAAGCAATTACTATCGTGGAGTATGGCTAAGTCAGTTACGACCCGGAAGAGTAATTGTTGATGGAGAATTTTTTCCATGGAATACAGTGATATGGAATGTTAACGGAAAAGATTATTCTGCATCAGAAATGGAAGAGCGCGGAGATGAGTTTTGGAGAATTACGGATGTTGCGATCTTAAAGGTAATGAAAAAGGGTGGTCTGGCTCAAGGCTTTCATGATGTAACAGTTCGCTTCGGAGCTAGCTGTTCCTATATGCCGCCGGAGATAGATACCTTTGATGATGATACGGAATATAATTCTTTTTGCGGTGGAACTTACAGGAAAAGAATGATAATTGTTTAGCTGTATGCTTTGTCTGATGCATTGACAGGCTATAAGCTGTAACACCTGGCACGACAGGAAGCTTCTGATGATCAGAGCTTCTTGCGTGCTCTTTTTTTTCTTGTATTAGATGGTCAGGCAAATAATCTAATGTAATTTTTGCTTAAGAGTGAGAGTGGTCGTGATGAATAAAAAGAAGCAATAAAAACTTCATCAAAACGGTATAAATAATAGAATGAAGTCATGCTTGAAAACCAATATACTAATTTATGAAAGCATTCATATTACAAGGAGGTTATATTCTATGAGAAAAGTTAAAATTGGTATCATAGGCTGCGGTGGAATTGCTAATAATAAGCATTTTCCTTCCTTAAAAAAGAATTCAGATTTGAATGAGATCGTAGCTTTCTGCGATATTGTTGAAGAGCGTGCTGTGAGGGCTGCAAAAGAATTTGGTACACCTGATGCAAAGGTCTATACGGATTATAAAGAATTATTGGCAAATAACGAGGTTGAAGTCGTACATATTCTAACCCCAAACGTTGCGCACTGCCCCATTGCAGTAGCAGCCTTTGAAGCCGGTAAGCATGTATTATGTGAAAAACCTATGGCTCATACCACGGAAGATGCAACGAAGATGATCGAGGCCTGGAAAAAGTCCGGTAAGAAATTTACGATCGGATATCAGAATCGATTTAGACCGGAAGTACAGTCCTTATACAAATCCTGCAGAAATGGAGAGCTTGGAGATATCTATTTTGGAAAAGCACATGCAGTGAGAAGACGTGCGGTTCCTACCTGGGGAGTATTCCCGAATAAAGCTTTGCAGGGAGGAGGCCCATTGATTGATATCGGAACACATGCCCTAGATATTACTTTATGGTGCATGGGAAATTATGAAGTGGATTCGGTATCCGGCTCCGTATTTGAGAAAATGCGGGATAATTATGATGGAAATATCTTTGGACCTTGGGATCCGTCTACTTTTGAAGTTGAGGATTCAGCCTTTGGTTTTATTAAAATGAAGAATGGTGCAACGATTATGCTTGAAGCAGCTTGGGCCTTGAATGTTCTGGAGTCAAAGGAGGCTTGCACTACTTTATGCGGAACCAAAGCCGGAGCTGAAATCCGTTCCGGTATGAGTTATCCGAAATCTGAGCTAATCTATAACAGCTCAAAAAATGGGTTATTAATGGAACAGTCAATCTCTAAGGTTGGTGATGTAGCTTATTTTGAGGGCGGAGCATCAGCGGAAGGAGTGGTAGAGGCAAAGCAATGGTTGGAAGCGATTATTCATGATACTGAACCGTTAGTAAAGCCGGAAGAAGCCTTCGCAGTAACAAAGATCTTGGATCAGATATATAAAGCAGCAGCCGCAAATCAGGAAATAAAATTCTAATGAAATAATTCATTATAATCAGGGAATTGCAAAGCCTGTAAGCCATTACAGTGTTTTGCAGTTCCCTATATGCGAGAAAGGAAGATTTTGTGCTATTAGGAGTCGGTACAGATATCATCAATATAGACCGAATGAAATCATTAATACATAATCCCAGGGATTCTTTTTTTCAAAAAACTTTTACCAATGCAGAATTAGAGAAGGGCTTCCAAAATGCTTCTCCGGAAGTGTTTTTAGCCGGAAGGTTCGCAGCGAAGGAAGCAGTATTTAAGTGTTTCAGTATGGATGAAAGCTTAATCAGATGGAATGAGATTGAAGTCTTACCGGATCAATGGGGGGCTCCGCAGGTTGTTCTTACCGGAATGATGAAAAAAAGATTTCAGGAGTTAAAAGCGACTGAAATTTTAGTATCGATTTCTTTTGAAAAAGAGTATGCTATAGCATTTGCAGTTATCAGTAGAAACAGTAAATAAGGAGGGAATATCGTGAAGCTTGGATTTGTAAGTGCGATTTTAGATCAGAGTAACTTTGAAGAAATGATAGACACAGTCAGTGAACTCGGTTTTTCTTGCGTTGAAGTGGCTTGCTGGCCACAGGGTAAGGCTGAGAGAAGATATGCCGGGGTTAGTCATATTAACGTAGATGAGCTTGATGATCAGAAAATAGCTTATATTAAGGATTATTGTTCGAAGAAACATGTTGAGATTTCTTCTCTGGCTTATTATCCGAATGCTTTGGACAGTGATCTCGAGAAACGACGTGTCACCGTCGAGCATTTAAAGAAGCTGATTATTGCCAGCAGCAGGCTTGGTGTTGGTATGATTACGACATTTATTGGTCGTGATCAAGCTAAGACAATAGAAGAAAATCTGGAATTGGTAAAAGAAATCTGGCCTCCGATTTTAACACTGGCAAAAGAAAACAATGTTAAGGTCGCAATCGAAAATTGTCCGATGCTCTTCGGAGCAGATCAATGGCCCGGCGGACAGAATCTTATGACCACACCCGCCATTTGGAAGAGGGTTTTTGAGATTCTGGATTATGATAATCTTGGAATTAATTATGATCCCTCACATTTTGTATGGCAAATGATCGATTATATTAAACCCATTTATGAATTTAAGAATAGAATTTTTCATGTTCACTTTAAGGATATTAAAATATATCGTGATAAATTAGACCAATGCGGAATTATGGCATATCCTTTGGAATTTATGTCTCCAAAGCTTCCCGGATTGGGTGATGTGGATTGGGGAAAATATGTGAGTGCTCTGACAGATATCGGTTATGATGGTTACACCTGTATCGAGGTAGAGGATAAAGCATTTGAACGTAATAAAGAAAAGGTAATAGACAGCTTGGTTCTAAGCAAACGATACATGGAGCAGTTCGTGATTTAGGATAACAGTAGAAAGGAGCCAAAGAAATGTTTCCAAGACATATGTTTAAAGAGAATAGTATAAAAAATGTAGAGGTTGACGGTAAAATCATTGGTTTTCAATTTGATTGCAGAATACAGTATTACAGGGGTGTTACTTTGTCTATCATACGAGATATTGAAGTCTGTGTGGATGAAGAAGGCTATCCCAGGGAGGATATTCGCTTTACCCTTGAAGGTGATACTTTTACTTTGGATGAAATGGAAACCGTCATTACATATCGGTGGAAGTTCGGGCAGTTTGCTACTATTACGGTATTAAGGGAGGGCGGATTAGCCAAAGGGAAGCATCATATCAAGTCCACACAAACCATCGCGCCATCCTATATGCCCGTTATTCTGGTGAATTCCGGTGAGTATGATTTTGAAATTTAAGTACGATAACCATAGTTTTGGTTTAGGCAGAATGGAGGATAAAATAACATGACTCATAATATAAAGAGAAGTATTTCCTTGTATAGCTACCAGGAAGAATATTATCTTGGTAAATTATCATTGGAGGATTGTATCAGAGAAGCAGCGAAGACAGGGGCAACCGGAATTGAGCTTTTACCGGAGCAGATGATGGAGGATTTCCCGGTCATTACGGAGGAGTTTAAGCATCAGTGGTTTGGATGGATGGAGCAATACGGTACCGAACCGACCTGCTATGATGCATTCTTAGAGAATCATATTTATAAAAACCGTACCTGTACCTTAAGGGAACAGATACAAATGATGGAACGTGATATCAAAATGGCACACGAGCTTGGATTTAAGACATTACGTACCCTGGTATCTACTCCTATGGATGTAATTAAAGGCAGTATTCCCATTGCTGAAGCAAATGACATAAAGATCTGTCTTGAGGTACATTCTCCGTTTTCCTTGAATTCCGGATGGGCGGACGGTTATTTGGAGCTGATCCACAAAACCGGTACGAAGAATTTTGGGTTTATGCCCGATTTTGGCATCTTCTGTAAAACGCTTCCCGGACCGTTAAGAGATCAGGCAAGGCGAAGAGGAATTAGCGAAGACTGTATGAAAGCGGTTGATGATGCTTTCGCCAATCGAGTAGCAAAAGGGATCACTAAAATTCAATATGATACTAATCTTGGACGTGCTCATCAAGCCTATATGAAGGCGAACGGTCTTCCTGAGTTAATGGAGAAGGTTATGCAATTAGGAGGGGACAAGACAGCTCTGGATTATGCGTTCTCATCCTTCGAGTATACCTGGTGCGACCCGCAGGATATTGTTGATAATATTCAATATATTTATCATACCCATGCGAAGTGCTATCATACGAATGAAGACTATATCGAAACCTCAATTCCGATTAAGGAGGTTGTGGAGGCCTATAAGAAGGCTGGATATACCGGATATCTGAGTACGGAATATGAGGGACACCGCTTGTTAAATGATGCATTCGAGGTGGATAGCATCGAACAGGTTCGCAGACATCAGGAGGCTCTAAGAAGAGCAATAGAAGAATAAGGTAAGTGCCAAAGGGGCTGAGTAAAACCACAATTAATTGACCTTGTGATTTTACTCAGCCCCTATCTTTAGCAGATTTCGAATAAAGCTGATCAGACAAGGAAAGCTTACCAAAGTTAAAAAAGATATGATTATTTTTAATGTCATTCTAGCTAAGGATAAGAAAAGGATAAAAAATAGGAAGAACCAAATTTTTATTACTTAAATAACAAAATGAAGCTTCACCGAAAAACAAATATAATCTTAGTGTGAACTAAAAAGCAGTTCACACGGGAAGAAGCTGAACTTACATTAGATTATAGTATGGCGTAAATCGCCATAATGGAGGTAATTATGAGAGTAAAATTTGGTATTATCGGTTATGGATATATGGGTCATGTTCATGCAGAGAAGCTCCAGAAGCTGTCGGAGGTAGATGTTCTGGCAGTTTGTGATAATGATCCTGATAAACTACTGGATGCCCCCGATGGCATCAGAAGATATTCCAATATGGAGGATTTGCTACAGGATGAGGAAATCAATACGGTGATTATTGCAGTTCCGAATCATATTCATCTGGAAGCAGTAACAAAAGCCGCACATGCAGGGAAACATATCATATGTGAAAAACCGGTTGCCATGTCAGTTCCTGAACTGGATCAGATGGTTCAGGTGGTAAAAGAATGTGGTGTAAAATTCACAGTGCATCACCAAAGACGTTGGGATAAGGACTTCAGAACCGCTAAGGAAGTTTTTGATCAACAGTGTACAGGCGATGTATATACCATTCAATCGAAGCTTTACGGCTTTAACGGCAATATGCATGACTGGCACATCTATAACCGATTTGGAGGCGGTATGCTCTATGATTGGGGAGTGCATCTGATTGATCAGATGTTATTTATGGTGAACAGTAAGATTAAATCAGTTTTTGCTGATGTGAGAAATGTAATTAATGATGAGGTAGATGACTATTTTAAGATTATTCTGCGATTTGAAAATGGGATCATGGGTGAGATAGAACTTGGAACCTATTTTCTTACAGATAAGGAAGGCTGGTTTGAGCGACATTGGTTTATTGGCGGGAATAAAGGCAGCATGTATTTGGATGGCTTTCATCCCACCGGAAAGCTTGTAAGAACCACCAGATTATTAACAAATGTTCCGGGTAAAACAACCATGACAGCTTCGGGACCGACCAGATCCTTCGGACCACCGACTCCGGGATTGCTTGTAACAGAAGACTTACCGGAGGTTGATACGGATCAAATGATGTTTTTTGACAATTTTGTGAAAGCAATGAACGGGGAAGAAGAGTTTGTTGTTAAAGTTCCGGAGGTAAGGCGTGTATTGTCATTAATGGAAGCAATCAGACAATCTGCAGCAAAAGGCAAATCAATAGATTTTGAGTAAATAACTACACGTGGACTTTCATTATTTTCTTTACGAAGATCACAATAACTGATGTAGTTATTTATCATAACAGAAGCCTTAAGAAGGGAGAAATTTATGAGTAAGATAAAGCGTTCCATCTCTATGTACAGCCTCCAGGATCAATATGCGAGAGGTAAGATGAATTTAGAGGGGATTTTTCAATATCTTAAGGAATTAGATACAGGGCTGGAGTTCATCAGTGACCAGATGATGAAGGGGACCCCGGAGCCGGCGGAAGAAAGTCTGGCAGAATGGGACCGATTAGTAAGCATATATAAGCCTACTCTGGTTTGTAATGATATATTCATTAATACCTGTTTATATAAAAACCGAACCTTGACGCTGAAGGAATCTGCCGATTTATTAAAAAAAGAAATAAAATTAGCAAAACGTCTTGGTTTTCCCATGCTAAGACTGGTATCCAATACCCCGGCTGGTATTATCGAACCGGTACTGCCGTATGCAATTGAAAATAAAGTTATCCTTACGTTGGAGATTCATGCCGGAATGAGTTTTGATGATCCATTGACACAGGAATATTTAGCTGTGATGAAGAAACTTAATTCTCCATACGTCGGGCTAACCGTGGATACCGGCATTTTCTGCAAAAGACATCCCAGAGTATCCACAGAGTTCTTTCGATATCTGGGCACCAATGAAGCTGTGCTTCAGTATATTGATGGAATTTTTGCCGGTGGTACTGACCCGAAAAGGCATTTTGCTAAGATGGCAAAGCAGGGTGAGATGTTTCCTGAGGAGCTTCAGGGATTAATCAAAAATAATAATGATTTCGAGTATGCCTTATTCAGTACCGGTTATGAGATGAGTGATTATCACATACTGGACGAGTATATGCCTTATATCAAACATATTCACGGAAAGATCTATGAGATGACGGAGGAAGGCGTAGAGTACTCCATTCCCTTTGATGAAATAATTGAGTACTTAACGAAAGCCGGTTATGAAGGGTATATCTCTACTGAGTATGAAGGTAACCGTTTCACACTTCCGGAACAACAGATCAAGGATAAGGAAAATGTCTATGCTCATCAAATGATGTTAAAGAAATATTTGGGAGATTAGGAGGAGATAGCATGTTTGATGCATACGTATTCACTGAAGGCACTTGCAGAAATGTGGAAACCGATGGCGAAATTAAGGGTTATCAGTTACAAACCCTGATTACCTATTATCGTGGTATTCCATGTTCCATGATCCACGATATCAAAGTATCTGTGGACGGAAATGAGATCCCTCGTGAGAATATTAGATTCAGCCCGAATGGAGAGGATTTCTTTACTCTGAATGAGCTGGAAACAGTTACGACCTATAAATGGGAGTATGGTGAGCAGGGAACGGTATTTATTGTTCAGCCTGGTGGATTATCCAAAGGTGTACATGAGGTAACTCTCAAAATAACAATCAGAGTAGCTTATATTCCGGTTCCTTTCTCGGGCGAAAGAACACGAAGAGTAGAAATTGCATAAGCTTATGCTAAATTGAATTATGGTTAGGAAAAGAATTTGATCTACGAAAGGATAAGGAAAGTTGAAACGTATTTATGGTGACATCATATGGGGTACAGTAATTTTGGCATGGATCTTAATTTTAATCATTCCCGTTACCAGAACCGGGTTTATAACATTTACGGCAGAACATGCTTATATTGGGGGATTCATTAAGTTCTCGATTTTGGCATCCATGGGAGATCTGCTTGGTTTTCGAATTATCAATGGCAGGTGGAGATTCCCGCAAGGATTTCTATATAAAGCAATCGTTTGGGGTATTCTCGGAGTAATGATTACTTTAGTATTTACCGTCTATTTTAAAGGGGCGGAAGGGGCTATGGAAAAAGGATTATTACCTTTGAACGGCTCTAGATATGCTTTGGCCTTCTTTGGAAGTTTTATTATGAATACAACCTTTGGACCGATGATGTATGTGTATCACAAATTTGGGGACATGCTCGTAGATATGATATATGAAAAACGTAAGCATGAGTTTATAGGAAAGATTACGATAGATGCAATGATTAATCGGGTAGATTGGCAGACTTTGGTTAAGTTCTCATGGATCAAGAGCTGCTTGTTCATCTGGATCCCTCTTCACACCATTGTATTCTTACTGCCTATGGAATACAGAGTCCTTGCATCAGCATTCTTATCGATACTGTTGGGAATATTAGTCGCACTCACAAAGAAAAGTACAAGTAAATTACTACAGAGCTAATCAAAGGGATACCGGTAGATTATGCACAGGAGGAGAGGAAAAGAAACGATGAATCAGTTTAAGGTGTTTGCTATTAACCCGGGTTCCACATCTACAAAAATCGCTTTATTTGAAGGTGAAACCATACTTTTTTCAGCTAATGTTAATCATGATTCAGGAAAATTAGCTGAATATTATGATATATCAGATCAGCTTCCATACCGAAAAGAGACCATTCTGAATATACTTGAGGAAAATAAGATATCACTGGAGGGTGTGGATGCCTTTGTCGGACGGGGAGGAGGATTATTAGCTCTTTCCGGAGGAACCTATGAGATTGATTCTATATTACTGGAGCATGCAAAACTTGGAGCGAATGGTGTAAGTCATCCTGCTCAGCTAGGGAGTCAGCTTGCGCATGAGTTTTGTATGCAGTATGGTGGGAAGGAATTCGTCGTAAATCCTCCGGATGTGGATGAATACGATGATATAGCGAGGGTTACCGGTATCAAGGGGATTACCCGCGCCAGTCACATTCATGCACTTAATCAGAAGGAAACGGCGATCAGACATGCTGAAATCATTGGAAAGGCCTATACGGAATGTAATTTTATTATATGTCATATCGGTGGAGGTATCTCTGTTGCTGCGCATAAAAAGGGAAGAATGGTAGATGGCACAGATATCGTTGAGGGTGAAGGACCGATGGCACCGACACGGGCCGGAGCGATACCGGCTGCTCCATTAATTCGTCTATGTTACTCCGGAAAGTATTCAGAAAAAGAAATGCTTGCTAAATGTACGAAAAACGGAGGGTTGATGGAACTTATAGGTACAGCCGATGCTCTGGAGATTAGTAATAAAGCTCTGGAAGGAGACAGATACGCAAGGCTGATCTGGGATGCTATGATCTATCAGATCAATAAATCTATCGGTGCAATGGCAGCAGTATTACAAGGAGCTGTTGATGGAATACTTCTGGGAGGAGGAATGGTGTACAATCAGGATTTGGTTACTCAAATCAGGCAAGCTTGCTCGTTTATTGCTCCGGTCACTGCATATCCGGGTGAATTTGAAATGGAAGCTATGGCAAGTGGAGCGATACGAATATTAAATGGTTCAGAACCGGTTCAGAAATATACCGGAGTTGCTGTTTGGACAGGATTTGAGTAATTAGCTTCTGCTAAATTTGGGGTTATATTTATCATTTATTTTAAATTTGCTATATCATTAAAAATATGTTACTTGCGTTCTTTAGGGGAGGAGATGTACGTATGAATAGTATTAAATCAAAGATGTTAATTACTATTGGTTTATTATTGGTTTTAGTGTGTATAGGAATGGAAATGATCGCTTATAACAACTCATCCGGTGCTATGAAAAAGCAGGTGGATGAAGCACTTGCAAAAATTTCTCAGCAGGGAGCTGACACAGTTTCTGAAAGAATTAATTCGGTATTTTTAATGCTTGAGGCTTTAGCCACAAGTGAAGAAGTAAGTTCAACTGATATTTCAGTAGAGGATAAACAAGCTTTCTTAAAGAAATCTTCGGATAAGTTCGGATATAACTCTATCTATTATGTTACCAAGGAAGGCTTAAAAGGAGCTACGGACTGTAGCCAGAACGACTGGTTTAAACATTCTATAGCCGGTATCAATGATGTGAGTACTATTTTGTATGGAGGATCTCTTAAAGTAACCTATGCTATGCCTATAAAAAGGGATGGAACTATTATTGGCGTAATCGTTGCGACAAAAGACGGAGTAGATATAAGCGAGCTTACCAATGATATTACCTATGGTCAGACAGGGAAAGCATTCATGATCGATAAAACCGGTGTTAAGGTTGCTCACTATGATAAGTCGCTGGTACTTAAGATGGATAATGATTTAAAGAATGTAAAAAAAGATCCTTCGCTTGCGGATCTGGTTACACTGGAACAAGATATGATTGCAGGTAATTCAGGGACCGGAGAATATGTATATCATGGAGACGAGAAGTATTTGGCCTATTCACCGGTAGAAGGCACCAATTGGTCTTTGGCAATATCGGTGAGTAAAAGTGAAGTATACGCTGATATATACAGAATGAGAAACATGGGGATTTTGGCTTCATTGATATTTCTTATCATAAGTTTAGGTGTTATTTATCTTATTGCAAAAATCATTACTAATCCAATAAAATTATCCGCGGTACATATGGGGACAATTGCCTCAGGCGATTTCACTCAGGCATTACCACAAAAATTTTTGTTGCAAAAAGATGAAATCGGTAAATTGGCAAATTCAATTGCAACAATGCAAGAATCTATAAAGAATGTCATCAATGGTGTGATCCTAGAATCTGAAACTGTTACCAGCGCTGTTAAGGCCACCGGTATTTCCATGAGTGAACTTAGTGCGCAGATAGAAGAGGTGTCAGCAACTACCGAAGAATTGTCGAGTGGTATGGAAGAAACGGCTGCATCCTCCGAAGAAATGATGGCAACCGCAACAGAAATCGACAATTCATTAACAGCCATTACAGAAAATGCAAAAAAAGGTGCCGTTTCAGCAGGTAAAATCAGTGTCAGAGCCGAAGAATTAAAACGAAATGCGATTATATCCCAGGAATCAGCACAAGGTATTTATGAAGCCGCGCAGGAGAAACTGATTTGTGCAATAGAACAATCAAAGGCAGTAGAAAAGATTATTGTATTATCCGAAGCAATCTTAAGCATTACGGAACAAACTAATCTACTGGCATTGAATGCAGCGATCGAAGCAGCAAGGGCCGGAGAAGCAGGAAAAGGCTTTGCAATCGTTGCGAATGAAATCAAAAAGCTGGCTGATCACTCGAAAAGTGCCGCTAACGAAATACAAGACATTACAAAAGTGGTAATTGAATCTGTCTCAAACTTATCCGGCAGCTCGAAAAATGTTCTTGATTTTATTGACAAACAAGTATTAGCAGATTATAACACTCTTGTTAAAATTGGAGAGCAATACAGCAGTGACGCAAAATTTGTGAATGAACTGGTGGAAGGATTTAATTTAACCTCAGAGAAGTTAAGAGGTTCCATTCAGGAAATGCTAAAAACAATCAATGAGGTTACTCTGGCCACGGCGGAAGGTGCTGAGGGCACCACGAATATTGCAGAAAAGGCATCGGTGATTGTACAAAAGGTAGACGCTGTTATGCAACAATCGGAGGTATCTCAAAGAAGCTCAGATGAATTACTAAAGCTAATCAGTAAATTTGTGGTTTAAGATATAAAGATATGGTACAAAAATAAATTTCCTGACCTCTAAATGACTTTAATACCGCTGTATGGAGTAAGGTTCATAACATAAGTTATGGACCTTTTTGATATGTTTTGAGGGTTGATGTAGTAATCTAACTAGGATTGCAATATAATGAGGAGAGATATGTCTATTAAGTAGTGATTTAGGGAGAAGCCTATACTGATACAGACCAATCACATCATTTGGTGACAATAGTAATATTACATAAGGGGTATCTAGAAAAATGAAAGCCAAAATAAAAATAATAACAGCAATGTTCATCTGGGGAAGCATGGGAGTGTTTGCCCGATATATCGATCTTCCGTCAGGCGAAATTGCCCTGGCAAGAGGCGTGATTGGTGCACTTTTTCTTCTGATGATAAGTGTGCTAATGAAAAAACCTTTTCCGAAGAAGGGGCTGGCGAATAACAAATGGCTTCTGTTGATATCGGGGGCTGCACTGGGAATAAACTGGATATTCCTCTTTGAAGCCTATAAGCATACAACTATCGCAATAGCAACACTGAGTTATTATCTTGCACCGATTATCATCGCCATCGTATCTCCTCTTATTTTTAAAGAGAAACTGACTTGGAAGAAAGTGATGTGCAGCATTACGGCTCTTCTTGGATTAGCACTGATCTCAGGGGTGCTAGAAGCTTCGAGGCAGGGTGTGGGAAATGGTCTTGGTATTTTGTTTGGTGTTGCTGCTGCCATGTGCTATGCAAGCCTCACACTGGTGAATAAGTTCGTGAAGAATATCAGTAGTATGGATGCTACAATGACACAATTTGCTATATCAGCTGTCGTTCTGTTACCATACACGATCATTCGAGAAAATTTACCGGGTATTACTGTAACCTGGGAGAGCTTAGCATTACTGTTGATCTTAGGAATTGTTCATACAGGATTAGCTTTCTGGCTATTCTTTTCGGCGATACGAGATTTAAGAGCGCAGACGATAGCAGTACTAAGCTATTTAGATCCTGTGACGGCAGTGCTTATGTCAGCTCTGGTGTTGAAGGAAAGCATCGGTCTAGTCCAGGTCATAGGAGCTTGTATTATCCTGAGCTCTGCCCTCATCAGTGAATATGATTTCGAAAGAAAAACCCCTGTAAAGCATAGAAAGTAATATCATTCTATGTCCTACAGGGGTTTGCTTAACTATTCATCGAAGCTCCGACGACGCGAAGGTCGTTCAGGATATCTTCATCACTGTAATTGGTTAATTCTGCTGCACGCTTTAAGTGTAGGATTCCTTCACTGCCGTTGCCCAGTTTAAAATGGGCAATGCCGAGGCCCTTCATGGCATAGGCATCTTCCTTATTCATGGATAAAGCAGCTTCGTTTGCCTCCTTACACGATTGATAATTGCCGCACATATATTCACAGAAGGCTTTCTCCTTATAGGCTTCAGCATGCTCCGGCATCAGCTCGAGTACCCTGGTGAGGGCGATGGCAGCCTTCTGGAATTGCTCCTGCTTTAGAAAGCCCTGTGCCATTTGGTGGAGTTGCTTCGCATCGGTTTCTTTGGAGAAGCTTTGTCGCCACTGCTTTAGCATCAGATTGTAGGAGCAATACTGATTCTCCGCATAGATGCTGCCGTTCATAGTCAGTCGGGTATTTGGACAGCCACCCAGACATTTACTGCCGTAATTACAGATACTGCAATCGGAAGCAAGCTGTTCCTTCTTCAATGCCCGTCGCCACAGGAATTTGTCGTCGGCCTCCCAAAGCTCCTTGAGTGGGGTTTTCATAAGATTTCCCTCAATATACTCTTTGGAGCGGATGGAGGTACAGCCTAGTACATCGCCATTTTGCAGGATACCAAAGCTTCGCAGGCCGGCATTGCAGCCATCCCATATAGGCACCTCTTTTGCCCCATAGGATATCTGCTTGATTTCCATCTCTTTCTCGGTATAATAACCGATACAGTCGGCGGGGTAAATTCTAATCCGTCCTTCTCGGGAGGTAGCATAACAGAAGTCAATGACATCATCCACCTGCTCGGGAGCCAGTACCCAATCCGGACGTTCACGGAAGTTACCCATCGGTAAGCCCAGCTGAACCTGCCAGGTCTCAACACCCATTTGTATCAGCTTCTCCTTCAAGGCAGGCAGATCATCAATATTTCGTTTGGAGATGGTAGTGATGGCACCAGTAGTGATCCCAAGCTCTTTTAATTTGGCAAATGCGGCCTCGTCTCTGGCGAAGGAACCGCTTCTTCGTATACTGTCATGAATTTCTTCTGTTCCATCGATACTGATGGCGATTGTTGCGATACCGTTTTCTTTTAATTCCTTTGCTTTCTCTTCGTTCAACAGCCAGCCATTTGTAATGATATTCACGGAGATACCCTTCTCGGTCAAGCGTTTGACTATCTGAGGTGTATCCTTTCTTGTCAGGGGTTCACCACCGGATAGGGTAATCCAGCGAAGACCGACCTCGGCACATTGGTCGCATACCTCCATGGCTTGTCGGGTATCAAGCTCATCCGGCAGCGGTTCTGTACAGGAGGAGCCGCAATGCTTACATCGCATATTACAGCCCATGGTGACTTCCCACACACTGGTAACAGGTTGATATTTCATGCTTTCTTCTCCTTATGTTTTATTGGCAGGTCGGATAGCCGTATTTTAATAACGGGGGATAATCGTCTAAAAGACCGCAAGGATAACCGTATTTTAAAGTCGGGTTGTCAAAGCAAGGATAACCATACTTTAGGGATATTTGAGAGCCGCAAGGGACACCATATTTCAGTATTGCCAGTGCTCCACAGGGATAACCGTATTTCACAACCGGATATTCACTACTTGTAAATCCACAACTTGGATATCCATATTTTAAATTAATATCATCGCAGCCGGGATAACCGTATTTTACGTTGCAGGGATATCCATACATAAGATCTGCTTGGCTTAATACATAACCATAAGGAGGCTGGGTGTTGTAAACTGCTGAATTCTCACTGTATTTCACAAAGCTTGCATTGTCTGAATTTGCATTGTCTGAATTTACATTAGCAGGGACAAGCTGCACATTGATGCTTACTTCCTCGGGTACTTTCTTGAAATCGGATAAACAGCAAAGCTTGAATTTAATTACTACATTCACATCTCCGCTAATCGCAGCAACACCGAAGTAAAAATTCTGATTCACAGGAGAAATACCGGTATGCATCGGTTGGTTGTCTATACCAGCCAGTACAATTCCGTCGGGTAAGCTGGCTAAGCACCACCCATAATTTGTTGAACCCAGCATTGACTGCAGGGTAACAGTGAAAAACTTGCCTTCATAAGCGATAATCGTTTTTTCCTCCATAGCTACTTCCTCCTATTATTTATTGGATTGCCAGACGTGCAATCTAGTAAATTATAGCATATTTAGTCGAAAGAAATCGGAATAGGTATTAATTACCGCTCTGCATGTAATTATTCCCCAATTGCGGGCAAACCTAATAAGCCGACTGGGTCTAATTGGTACTAACCAGTCGATGATACTGTTCCAGAATTATTTTCCGGCGGTCTTCACTTATTTGTAGTTCAATACCATTCGTGAGCCTTACCTTTGACATTCCGATCTTCTCAATAAATCTGTAATTAACAAGATAGGATTGATGTATCCTTAAGAAGGAGTATTTGCTCTTTTCTAATTGCGGTTCCAGCTCATTGAGCTTACCGTAAAACTGATCTACCTTATCCTGAAGCACAACTTGAATAATTCTACCCTTGCTTTCAAAATAAAGGATATTCTTCATAAACACCTTTGATATCGTTCTGTCGAATTTATATTCGAAATAGATGTCCTTGTTCTCAATTCTGGTCAATACACGGTCAAGGCATTCTTCAAATGCCTTGAGATTAATGGGGGCTTTAATTAATCCAAAGGGTTCTGCCTTAAATAGTTCTACTGGATTTTCCTCATGGCTGGAAATATAGATCAGCAAAACCTCGGGGTCGATACGGCGCAGCTGCTTCGCGCATTCGATTCCGCTCCTTCGCTTCATCTCTACCTCAATGAAAATGACATCGTAACAGATACCGTTCATTATATTCTTAAATAAATCTTCTCCTGTGCAAAATAGATCAATATCCATAACGAGCAGCTTTTTTCTACCGATATGATCCAGAAGATGTTCTATTTCAGAGGCTGAGATAAGTGTATCATAGCAGATACCAATTTTTAGCATGGCTTCTATCTCCTTCAATTATTCAAATTGATAGGTGGATTATACCATAAAGCGCCAAAAAATGACAGTAGAAAATGTTTTGATTTGCTAATTATTACTATTAATCCCCAAAATAGTACCCTGTCGTGATAGGCTCCTTCAGCTTTCGCACTCATTCCTTAGCTTCAAAATCTGTCGATCCAAAATCTCATTGATGTATTGTTCGGGATCATCAAGAAAGATGATCTTTTTATTAGCTATAAATATAGTAAGGCCATGAATGATACTCCAAAACTCGATTGCTACGATGGAGTTCTGCTTCATTTCTTTCCCGATTGATTGATAATAGTCAGTAAAGCATTTGTAAAGAATTCCAAAGAGGTAGGCATGATCATAGGTATACGTATTGCCATTTACATATACGCTGCCTTTCATCTCACTATCAAAGAAAAGCTTAAGATACTCCGGATTTCCTACAAAAAAATTAACATAATTAAGACCAAGCTTCTTAAGCTGTGCTAATGGGTTCTCTTTGAACTCATTTACTGCCGATAATAATGTGCTTTCAAGGTCCTTTACTGCTTGATCCAGGATTGCCCGGACGAGCTCTTCCTTATCTGCAAAATGTCTATAAGGCGCATTGTGACTAACATCACAAAGACTTGCGACCTTCCTGATTGAGAATTGCTCATAGCCAACCTCGTTCAATAATTGTAATCCTTTGCGGATTAATTGTTCTTTTAGATCCTTCGTATGATACTTCTTTTCGTCCATTTTGGTCACCTCTATAAAATTATAAACAATGATGTTGACAATGTCAACCAACAGCATTATAATGTTGGCAGCGTCAACATTGCAAAAAGGAGAGTAGTGTGAAAAATAATTTCTCACACGGCAATTTGTGCGCCGTACAAATTGCTAGATTATGGAAAGGGCATGGTTACTAAAATGAAAATTACTGCTATCATCGGTACCGGAGTTAAAAACGGTACCATAGACAAAATGACGAAAGCTGTTTTAAAGGGTGCATCTGAGGCCGGACATCAGACGACGATCCTATACTTATCGGAGCATCCTATCTCACCCTGCATGGGGTGTTTTAGATGCATAGGGGATGCAAATTGTGTGATCAAAGATGACTTTCATAAGCTTTATGCAGCCTGTGCAGAAGCGGATGTCCTTGTTTTAAGCACACCGATTTATATGGGTAATATCAGCGGTCTAATGAAAAACTTCTTTGACAGACACAATGGAAATGCGATGTATAATCCACCCCTTATGGCTAAGCTCAAGGAATATCCGCCGAAGGAACGCAAGAAATTAATATTTTCGACTTATAAAGAATGTCTACCTAAAAAAGAAATGCAAGGAAAGAAAATAATCCGGGTCGTATCTGCCAATAAGCCACGTTTTCTGCTTACTTTGACAGGTGAACTTAGGACTACCTATCATGCTATATCCACCTATATTAAGGATATGAAGTGTAAGCTATATGGTTCTTTACTGTTTTGTGGTGCAATAACGAACAGGGAGCATGAGGCGAAAATACTTGAGAAGGCGTATCAAATGGGAAAGAAACTTTCCTGACTTATTACACCGTGCAGCTATTACTACTTAAGCAGGGAGTTATGACTGGAGTCATAGCTCCCTGTTTTTATGTAATTTGAAATTGCGTCCTTAAAACCTAATTTAGGGTCTTCCCTAAATCGGTCAGTGGATTTACAATAGCATTAACAAATAGACCGTTTCGGTCAGTGAAGGAGCATGACATGAACCAAAGCTATTTTGAATTACCGCTTGAAAAGCAGAAGAATTTAATCAATGCGGGGTATAAAGTCTTCGCTTCCTATCCTTATAAGAAAGGTTCCATGTCCTTCATTGCTGAGGCAGCCGGGATATCCAAATCCCTGCTCTTCTATTACTTTAAGAATAAAAAGGAGTATTATCTCTTTTTGTTCGATACAGCGGTTGCTTCCATCAATACCAGAAGGAAGGATAGCAGTTCTGATGAAAAGATAGACTTATTTCTGCTGGTCAGTCATACGGTAGAGCGAAGGCTCAGGATTATGAGTGAGTATCCCTATTTACTTCAATTTGTAAGCAGGGCTTACTATGAAAACAGTGAAGAGATCCTTACGGAATTGGAAGCGCGGAAAAAGGGATTGATGCAGCTCGAGAAAACAGAGGTTTTAAAGCTGATTGATTATGATTTGTTCATAAAACCCTCTGATGCGGAAGTGTTGGTGGATATCATCCTGTGTATTGCTGAAGGCTGTATGCGCGGGAATGAAGATTTGAAGCCTGATAAGATCAGAGAGCTATTGCCTGCATTTCAGAGGATGATGGAATCTTTGAAAAGTTATTACTATAAACACTGATCAAAAAGCTATTGGATGCTTCCTGGATACAATATATTGCTATAACAAGAGAGCTTGCTTGTCATTCTATTTTATATGGTAAGCTCAAAGGTATTTATGACGATTTTACTTTAGAAGGTCGGGAGGGACTGTTATGGAGAGGCTGCAGCAGCGGAGCTTTCAGAATCTGAATTGTGAGGTTCGTTATTGGTACAGAAAAGGTACGGGAGACAAATGGGTAGTATTTTTTCACGGGGCGGGTCTGGATCATGCCATGTTTGATGCACAATTTGACATATTTGATCAGACCTACCACATCATAGCATGGGATGCTCGGGGGCATGGTCTGTCCAAACTAGAACCCGGGACCAGATTTCACTTTTCTGATATGCTAAGTGACTGTAAAAAGCTTTTTGAACTTCATCATATCGATAAGGCAACTCTGATCGGTCAGTCAATGGGTGGTAATCTGGCGCAGGATATTGCATATTACTATCCTGAGATGGTAGAGAAAATAGTGTTGATCGACTGCACCAGAAACACAGGAAAGCTAACAGCGATGGAAAAAGGACTACTGAAATCCGCAAAACCCATATTTGCCTGTTATCCTGAGCAGATGCTTCTAAGCCAATGTGCTAAGGCAAGTGCGAATACTGAAAGCGTAAGACAATATATTTATCAATGCTTTAAAAGGCTTGGGAAGCAAGCGTTTGTTGATGTCATAATGAATATGACAGTTTATTGTCTGCATGAAGATACAGACTTTAGATTCAAACAGCCGGTCCTCTTGCTCTGTGGCGCGGACGACCAATTAGGCAATATCAGAAAGGTCGCGGGCCCATGGGCCAAGGACGACAGTAAGATTACTTTACATAGGATCGAGCGTGCGGGTCACAATTCCAATCAGGATCAGCCTGAAGTGGTGAACCGTCGGATTGCCGATTTTATCAATAGGGAATTATGAGAAAAGGAATCATGCAAAAAAGGAATCATGCAAAAAGGTATGAAGTAAAAAGGAATTAAGTTAAAAGGGGCGTTTCATATAATTGCAGAAGGATGTATTTCAAATCCAATAGATCAAGTTGGAAGGAAATACATCCTTATTTTATAAGAATGCAACCAACAATTGCGGATAAAGTTCTAATTAGTTGGTAGATTCAAGAAATAAAAAATGCTATGATGATTTCATCAGCTGAGAAAATAAAGAGGTCGATTATAAATATTATCTGGTTTATGAAAGGAGTTCACATGGAATTTAAAGATAAATTACCAATACTAAGAAGAGAAAGAGGACTTTCGCAGGAAGCGCTTGGAGAAATTATCGGAATATCAAGACAGGCGGTTACAAAATGGGAGCTGGGCCAGGGATACCCCGATATTGATAATCTGATTAAATTAAGTAATACCTTCAAGGTAAGTATTGACCGTCTTGTGAAAGAGGAGGAAAATGATTATTTCCTTTCTAATATCGCGAAAGATGCTACCTGTACAGAAGAAATTATTGAATTTTTATTGAAGGCTAAGACATCAACCTACTCGGCATACGGGCCGAGATCTGCTCCCTCCAGACCGCAGTCCCAGGATCTGCATTTTAGCGATGGAGATTATCTGTATATTGATACCTATATCGGTGCTGAACAATTTGGTGGAGAGGAAGCGGTCTGGTATCAAGGAAAACCTGTCTGGTGTATGAATTTTACCGGAAGGTTACTGGGAGATAACTTCTCGGGGGATTTCCTGAAGGAGTCCCTACGTCATATTACAAAAGAAGCTCCTTACAGAGGCCCCGCACTATATCAAAGCGGTGATTATACCTACCACTGTTATTCTACCGGTAGCTTTGAATGGTTCCAGGGGCATGAGGAAATATACTGCCAGTCAGTAAAAATCTACGAATTAGTCTTTCATGGAGGAAAGTTAAGATAACCTATATTAGGGTATTGAGCAGATAAGCTGTTCATTAAGAAAAATTGATATCAGGTCTAAAAAATAATTCATTAGGTGGAGGGCTGGAATGGAGCTAATTTATAATGTAATGATGGACGAGGTTTTTAATCAATTGGGCAGCAATAAGGTAATGGTACTGGCTACCAGTTTTGAGGATAGAGTGACTGCCAGAAATATGAGCTGCATCCTGATGGATCATAAAATATATTTTCAGACGGATAAACGGTTCTTAAAAACCCAACAAATGCTTAAGAATCAGAAGGTAGCATTTTGTGTCGATAATATTCAGCTGGAGGGTATTGCAAAGATCATCGGAGGTGCCGACGAGGCGCCGGAGTTTTGTGAAGCCTATAAAAGGTATTTCAGAGCATCGTATGATACCTATACCCATTTGATAAACCAATTGATTATCGAAGTGGAACCAACCGCTATTACCTTATGGAGGTATGCGGACGGACGTAAGCCCTACAGAGATTTTTTGGACTGTGTACAAAACAAGGCTTACAGAGAAATGTATGATATTAGTCAATAATGGCGTAGTAGGCAGGAATGTTGATCAATCAATATTCCTGCCTTTTTTGTGCATATTTGCATTAACAGAAACATCCATTGCAATTAAATTGTTAATATTGTAGAATAAAACTCGCCAACACTATATACTGTTAGTGCATTATGGCAAGTAAAACAATAGTGTATTGTGTGAATTGTGGCAATGACTGCCAAAAGAAAGGAGTCAGCATATGCTGGGGGTTTTTGATATTATCGGCCCGATCATGATCGGCCCGTCTAGCTCCCACACAGCGGGAGCGGTGCGGATTGGGAAATATGCCTATTCAATTCTGGGCGAGCGACCGGTCAGAGCCAGGATTGGCTTTTCAGGATCCTTTGCAAAGACATATCGTGGGCATGGTACGGACAAAGCAATCATAGCCGGAATACTCGGTATGGATACTGATGATAAGAGAATTTGCAACAGCTTGGAGATTGCACAGGAGGAAGGGATTAATTATACCTTTGAGACAATGGAGTTAGATGGGGTACATCCAAATACAGCGGACATTGAACTGGAAGGTGATAGCGGAAGGAGGGTAAATGTCAGAGGCTCATCCGTGGGAGGAGGAAATATCCTGATCAATAAGGTGAACGGAGCGGATGTACTGATCTCCGGGAAATCGGCAGCGCTGATCATCACACATCATGATATCCCAGGTATGGTAGCGAAGGTTAGTAATATTCTGGGTACTTACGGCATTAATATCAATAATTTTTCGCTGAGCAGAGAAGAAAAAGGAGGAATAGCTATTATGACAATTGAAATTGATGGAGGGATTGATCCATCGATTCAACAAATCATTCAGCATATACCCGATATTGTTTCTGTCAGCATCTTAAATGCAATTTAAGGAGGTATTATGAGATATGACTCAATATCAGAATTATGCCGCAAAGCAGAGGAAAGCAATATTAAGATATCCGAGCTGTATTTAAAAGATCAGGCTGTTCTGATGGAAAAGGACGAAGAAGAATTAAAGCAAACGATGAGGACAATGCTTGAGGTGATGAAGGAAAGTACAAAGGAAGGCCTCGATCCTGAGCGGCGATCCATTAGCGGATTATCCGGCGGGGATGCCTATAAGCTGGAGCAAGTACGAAAGGAAGGAAGGTCGATCACCGGCTCCATCCTTAGTAAAGCACTGGTCAAGGCACTTTCCACCTCAGAGACAAATGCATGCATGGGCAGGATTGTAGCAGCACCGACAGCCGGGAGCTGCGGTATTCTTCCTGCAGTACTTATGACGATTGCCGAAGAAAAGGATCTAGAGGAGGATCAGCTGGTCATGGCATTATTCACAGCCTCTGCGATTGGTTTGGTCATCGCGAACAAGGCTAGTATTTCAGGAGCGGAAGGTGGTTGTCAGGCAGAGTGTGGTTCTGCCAGTGCGATGGCGGCAGCTGCGCTGGTAGAGCTATGCGGAGGTTCCCCTACTATGGTGGGACATGCCTGTGCGATTTCTCTTAAAAGCGTGTTGGGTCTGGTATGTGATCCTGTAGCAGGATTGGTCGAGATCCCCTGTATCAAGAGAAATGCGATGGGTGCTGCAAATGCTTTTGTTTCAGCGGAGATGGCACTTGCGGGTATCGAAAGTAAAATCCCGGTGGACGAAGTCATTCACGCGATGAAGTCCGTAGGAGACTGCATGATGCCGGCTCTGAAGGAGACTGCTGAGGGTGGACTTGCAGCAACACCGACAGCGAAGAAATATATGAAGCAGATTTTTGGATAAATCACATTGAAGGAATTGGGAACACTATTATGAACGTAACTGAAGTGGTGGTATATCTGAACAACACAATGATGGAGGTAAAATGAATTCAATAATCAAAGCATGGAATAAAATGGGATTAATTCAAAGAATTTTAATCGGTATGGGAATCGGTGTTATTTTGGGACTGACAGTCCCGCAGTTTACGGTAATTGGTATCTTGGGCAATCTCTTTGTCGGTGCGTTAAAGGCAGTTGCACCGATTCTGGTTTTTGTTCTGGTTATGTCCTCTCTTGCTTCTGCAAAATCAGGTTCCGGCGGTAACATGAAGGGCGTTCTTTCTCTTTATGCCATAGGAACATTGGCATCTGCTCTGGTAGCAGTTACAGTAAATGCTCTTTATCCGGTCAGTATCGCACTGAGCTCAGATCTTGAGGTAACCGGTGTGGAAGTGACAACAGGAATCGGAACTGTACTAAAGACTCTTCTGATGAACCTGGTTACCAATCCGGTAACAGCGCTTTCCAGTGCAAATTATATCGGTATTCTTACCTGGGCGGTGATCTTCGGTATCGCTATGAAATTTGCTTCCGAAGCAACAAAGCAGGGGTTGTCTGATATTTCAGATGCTGTATCCAAGGTCGTGAAATGGGTCATCAATTGTGCACCCTTCGGTATTCTTGGTCTTGTATTTACCACAATCTCCGAGACAGGTATCGCAGGCTTTGCTACCTATGGAAAGCTGTTGATCGTACTGGTTAGCTGTATGGTGGGTGTTGCATTAATTTTAAATCCGCTCATCGTATTCCTGACAATCAGACAGAATCCTTATCCGCTGGTATTCAAATGCTTAAGAGAAAGTGCAATCACTGCATTCTTTACCAGAAGCTCAGCTGCAAATATCCCTGTAAATATGGAACTTTGCAGAAAGCTCGGCTTGGATGAAGATAATTATTCTGTAAGTATTCCGCTTGGAGCTACGGTAAACATGGCAGGTGCTGCAATCACGATTACAACCATGTCTCTGGCAGCAGTGCATACCCTTGGTATCTCGGTGGATTTACCGACCATGCTGATCTTAAGTGTTCTGGCAAGTGTAGCAGCAGCCGGTACCTCCGGTGTTGCGGGCGGTTCTCTGATGCTGATTCCTCTGGCCTGCAGTTTATTCGGTATCTCCAATGATATCGCGATGCAGGTGGTAGGTATCGGATTTATCATCGGTGTGATCCAGGATTCCTGTGAAACAGCGCTGAACTCCTCAACAGATGTATTATTTACAGCTGCGGCAGAATTCAGAATGTGGAAGAAGAAAGGAAAGGCTCTGCCTCTATAATAATAAGGAGGTGGACAAGTTACAGGCTATTTTAATTCATACAGGCCGGTGGCTTGAAAAAGAGATAGAACAATGTTGGGAGAGTCCGAAGGGACTCTCCCTTTCATATTGCGAATATAGTCGTGCATTGACTTCCTTCCTCGTTTTTCTGCCGGTTGATGCATAATGAAAGGCAGAGGAAAAGCCGGCTTATTCAGCCGGCTTTCATGGGGGAGGAGAACTCTAAAAAATCTATGTTAATTAAGGGGTAAGCTTTGTTGATAGTTTTATTATATAAAAGAAATGTGGAGAAAATATAGAGAAACGGTGAAATAACTGTGAAGATAATTCTGAAGAGACGGGAATGATCCTGAAATTTGAATAAGCAGCGCGGCCCGATTATGGGCAGCTGCTTATTCTTTTATATAATAGGAAAATATCCTGTTACATAAAGCACTCCGAATTGTGAACAAGCTCGCAATGTGAGGCACACCTTGCGGCGAGGAAGCGGAGCAATGCCTGGAGAAGTAAGATTACAAAAACTCTTGACAGACAGAAATAGGTACAATATAATACAGACAGGCTGTCGGTCGGTAATGGAGGGAAACATGGAAAACAGAAATAGAGATGCAGAAATCAGAAAACAGGAAATTATGCAAACAGCATTAAAGCTGTTCCTCAGGCAGGGATATGAGAAAACGTCTACCAATGATATCATCAGGGAATTACAGCTTTCCAGAGGCGGACTGTATCATCATTTTAAATCAAAGGAAGAGATTCTGGACTCAGCTATCGCTGCCTTACTGCTATCAGAACTAAAGAATGCAGAGGCGACGTTTTATGATGATAAGATATCTGCCATGGAGAAGGTGAAATTTTTAATAGAATTTGAAGCACCCTCCCAGGAAATGCTGGAGGATATTAAAACGATTATTCATACCAAGGATAATCCTACTTTAGTCACCCACCTGCTAAGACAGAAGCTGCAGATTGTAACACCGTATTTTGAGCGTATCCTCGAGCAGGGGATAAGAGAGGGCGTTTTTGAGTGCCGCTTTCCTCAGGAAGTGTCAAAGATTACAGTGATCCTAAGTACACTTTTGTTCTCGGATACGATTCTGGATATGAATTATGAGGAATTTACAAGAATGATCGAAGCCTTCCAGATTGCAATGGAAGCCTTGACCGGAGCCAAGCCCGGAACCTTTGATTTTATGAAGGCTTACATCAAAGAAGGAAAATAGAGGGAGAGAAGAATAGAAGATCATTGACAGGAATGTTGAAGGAAAGTTGAAGGAAAATTGATAGGTATATTGAAGGAATATTAAGGGGAAACCGAGAGGGATATCGAGAGGATGAAGGATAAGATGAATAAGGGAATGAATAAGGGAATGAATGAGGGTATAAATAAGGTAGTAAATGAAGGAACGAAGAAGGTTGTGATTATTGGTGCCGGAATATCCGGCTTGGCAGCAGGCTGCTATTTACAGATGAACGGTTATGAGACACAAATTCTTGAGAAACATACAATTCCGGGAGGACTCTGTACCAGCTGGAGCAGGAAGGGATACTGCTTTGACGGCTGCGTTCACTGGCTGCTCGGATCTGCTGAGGGAAATGCATTTCATCAGCTGTGGTCGGAGCTAATTGACATGAAGCAGGTGGAATTCGTGAACCATACGGAAAGAGTCGCAATCGAGGTGAAGGACCATTCGGATCTGCATGGGAATAAAGTATTCCATCTGTATACGGATGTAGATAAGCTGGAGGGGTATCTGCTGGGGCTCTCTCCCGAGGATGCCACTCCGATCAAAGAATTCACTTCCTCAATTAGGACACTGATGCGGTTTCAGCTTCCACCGATGGTTGATAAAGCACCCGAGGTACGGAATCTGGTAGATAATTTAAAGATGGTGAAAGCTTTGCCTTTGCTTCTCTTTCTGAAGAAATGGATCAAGATAACGAATAAAAATTATGCAATCAGATTTAAGAGCCCCTTTTTACGGGAAGCCTTTGAGCTGATGTATGATGGTATGGAAGCTTCTATACTGATGATGACTATGCAGCTGGCCTTCTTTGGGAAGGGCTGTGCGGGATACCCGGTCGGTGGTTCCCTTACTTTGGCAAGACGGCTTGCTGAAACCTATCAATTCCTTGGGGGTAATATAAGCTATGGCACAGGTGCCAGTAAAATCTTGACGAAGGAAAATAAAGCTGTCGGAGTAGTGACAGAAGCAGGCGTGCAAACAGCTGCAGATATCGTTATTTCGGCTGCCGATTGGAATTTTACCATATATGAAGCTTTGGAGGGTAAATATACAGATTCGACGATCCGTTCTTTAAAGGATCAGAAGATTTATGAGGTGTTTGATTCCGCTTTACTCATTTCTCTGGGTGTTGCGGCAGAGTTGTCTGATCAGCCGCATTTACTACGTTTTCCTCTGGAAAAGGAATGGCGGCTGGAGGATGGAAGTACATTTACCAGAATGGAGGCACATATCTATCATTATGATAAGACGATGGCACCGGAAGGTAAGACTGTAATTTCGGTAACGATGACAACAAAGCATGCCGATGAATGGATTTTTCTTCGGGAAAGAGATCCCGCCGGATATAGGGAACAGAAAGAAGCGATTGCTGCGAAAGTGATCGAGCTTCTGGATCAGAAGCTCGGGAACATAAAGGACAAGGTAGAAGTAGTTGATGTGGCAACACCGGCAACTTTTTTACGCTATACCGGGAATTGGAAGGGCAGTATGCAGGGATGGATGCCTACGGAGAATTTATTTGCACCTTCTCCGATTAAGAATACTTTACCGGGACTGAGTAATTTCTATATGACAGGACATTGGATGGTTCCCGGCGGCGGTCTTCCGATTGCATTGCAGACAGGTAGAAATATTACACAGATCATCTGTAAAAATGATAAAAGGAAATTTCATGTGAAGAAGCTTTTTCTGTGATTGGAAAGACTAGGATAGGCTGACTCTTGGATAATTCCTGAGGATATGCTATATTATACTAAATACGAGCGTATGCTTTTTACGGAATAAGGGAGAGAGAACAGACATGAACTACAGACAGCGAATTAGTGTGTTATTATTATTTTGTATCCTATTCACCTATGAATTAAGTACGGGCACCAATAACAGCCCGGCAAGCGCTAAGGAATTAACGGGCACAGTTCAGAGCATGAGCGCTGAGGCAACACCGACACTGGGTATTACGCCCGCGCCTGAGGCAACACCGACACCTGAGGCTACACCGACGCCGGAACTTACGAAAACACCCAAGGTATCGGCGGTACCGGAGGAAGCGAAGGAATATTCCGGTGCGATTCATCTGAAGGATAAGAAAATTACCATTGCTCAGGGAGAAAGCCATCAGCTGAAGATAACCCTGACGGAAGAGAACCGGTCGGGTGAGGAGCCGAAGTATAGAAGTAGCGATAAGAAGATCGTTACTGTATCTGATACCGGACTGATTCAGGCGGTCCATTACGGAGTAGCGAAGGTAACCGTAACTCTTGGAAAAGCGAAGAGCGTCTGCAAGGTTACGGTCGAAAAGGATGTGTCGATTACCATCAGTGCAGCAGGGGACTGTACCTTCTCAAGCGATATCAAGCAATATGCCGACCGGAGCTTCTTTGCCGTATATAATAAGCAGAAGGACGATACCTATTTCTTTCAGAATGTAAAATCCTATTTTGCTCAGGATGATGTGACCCTGGTTAATTTTGAAGGGACACTGAGTAACCGAGGCGGCAGAGTAGAGAAGCAATGGGCCTTTCGTGGAAAACCCTCCTATGTCAATATTCTGAACGAGGGCTCGATTGAAGCGGTAGCCTTCGCGAATAATCATGTGAGGGACTACGGGGAGATCAGTTATACGGATACTATCAAAAGCTTTGAGAAAGCGAAGATTTCTTATTCCTCCTATACCCAGGTCGGAGTATATGAGGTCAAGGGAATCAAGGTTGGCATGATTTCTGTTCAGGAGACCGGAAGAAGTGATGCTGCGACGGTCCTTCGCAAGGCAATAAAGAATATGAAGAGAGAGAAACCCGATCTGGTGATTGTCAGCTTTCATTGGGGGATGGAACATACCAGCATCCTTACGAAAGCGCAGAAGGATTTAAGCCGGATCGCAATCGAGGAAGGCGGGGCTGATCTGGTGCTCGGTCACCATCCCCATGTGCTTCAGCCTGTGGAGAAATATAAGGATGCTTATATTGTCTATTCCCTGGGAAATTTCTGCTTCGGGGGGAACACAAACCCGACGGATAAGGATACTATGATCTATCAGCAGACCTTCACCTTTCACAACGATCAGTTGGTTACGGATGACCAGGTGAAAATTATTCCGTGCTCCGTATCTTCGGTAAGCAATAAGAATAATTATCAGCCCACGCCTGCGAAGGGCAGCGAGAAGAAGCGAATTCTGAAGAAGATCAACGGATACTGTAAGCAATTTGGGTTAACGTTTGATAAAAATGGGAAGGTGAGCACTAATGAAAGCTTCTCAGATTAACCTTGGAGGAATAGGAGTAAACGAAGATGGATATTAAAATGATTAAAGCAGAGAGCCGTTATCTGGAGGACTGTGTGGTGGCTCTGCATAGCTCGGAGCTTGGCAGGGTATATTTTTCGGAAGTTGAGAAGGCACATCAGGCCATTGAGGAGGGCTTTTCCAAGGGAGAATTCTACCTTGCAATCAATAAGGACACGGACGAGTGTCTGGGATTTCTCTGGTACATACCGAACGGAGCATTTCACAGCTTCCCTTATCTGCACATCATAGCGGTGAAGGAGCAGTATCGTGGCTTCGGAATTGGAAAACATCTGTTAAGCTTCTTTGAGACTACGATATCGCAATACGCAGGGAAGGCATTTTTGGTAGTGGCGGATTTTAACCCAAGGGCAAAGCAGCTTTATGAAAGTATCGGCTACAATGAAATAGGTGTAATCCCGAACCTATATAAGACGGGCGTAAATGAGTGTCTGATGATGAAGGAAATCAGTAACAAGAAGGAAGGATAATTATAAAGATCGGAACAATTCTTCCAATCGGCTCTATGAGCTATTTCTAGGCGTGAAGAAGCATTTGATATGATATGCAACGAGGAAGGGGTCGGAGATGAAGAAGAAAGTTGTTTTCTCAGTAAGTATCATAATTGCATTAGCAATTGTTATTACAGGTTTTTTCTTTATGCAAGAATATCTGAAGTGCAAAAAGTATACTGATAATATGCTAAACCGATCAGTCTACGGAACCTGTGACAATATCATTGAGATGAATGCACTCTTTCAGAAGATTGTAGATCAAGGCTATATACTGGAGACAGAACTTTTGGCTTTAAATGAAATGTATACTGCCTATATGAATAATTTTAATGATTATGAGTATTTAGCAGAACAGCTGGAGGATTTCCGTTTCAGTGTGGCGCATGATAATCAGGAGTATAGCTTTGAGAATATGGTATTCTATAGTCGCTGTCGTGATTTGTTCGAGGATAAGCTGTATAGGATATCCGATGTCAAATACGAGCTTGAGGATCAGCAGCTGGAGGCCTTTCGGACCTCACTTCAATATACAAAGACGGTAGTTTACATGATTAAACAGAATATTCATTATTACAATACCTATGAAATTGTATACAGTGAAGAAGACAGTGAAGAAGGTATTCTACTGCATGCGGATTATCAATATAAAGAAGAATTCTTAAAACCCTGGAAGGATAACAGGACCGGAGCTGCGGCTACAGTTTCTATAGATGGCTCCCTCCAGCCGGTGGAGGTCCCGCCTTATGATTATCCGAAGAAATCGAAGCTGACTGTCAGGGATGCTTCCTGGTACCGAATCATGAAAGAGTTGAAACAGCTTAATATCAAGGAGAAATAATCTATGTGAGTAAAAGTCCGGCATGGGAAGCCGGACTTTTATTATGCGTTTTATTATGCAAGCTGCAGATATTTTGATTTGATACAGACGTAAAGTGAAAGAAGAATCATCTTCACACTGCGAATGAAATCATATTCTCATTAGAAGGAGCTCAGAAAATTTTTCTACAATAGAAAATAGTAATTGACAGGAAGAGATGTTTGAGATATTATATTGAATATAAATTCAATGAACGGGAGTTCAACAAATGGGAATTCGTGAGCAACAGAAGGAAAAGCGAAGGCAGGAGATACTAGAGGCAGGTCTGGACCTATTCATCCGAAAAGGCTATTCGGCGACAAAGATCAAGGATATTGCAAATCAGGTCGGTATGAGTGTAGGGCTTCTGTTTCATTATTTTGAGACAAAAGAGAAGCTTTACGAGGAATTAATAAAGCTCGGTATCTCGGGGCCGATGGGAATGATGACAAATACGGATATGGAGCCGTTGACATTCTTTCAAATGTGTGCGGAGCAGATCTTCGAATACATTTTGGCAGAGCCCTTCGGTGCCAAGATGTTTGTGCTGATGAGTCAGGTGTATTACAGCGAAGGTGCCCCACAGACCATTCAGGATCTGATGAAGGACTTTGATATATTTACGCCGACCGCTGTGATCATGAGAAAAGGGCAGGAGAACGGAACAATCCGTGAGGGAGATCCTTATGCTTTAGGGATAGCTTACTGGTGTGCCATCCAGGGGATTGCAGAAACAATTGCTTTAATTCCCGGTACTCCGTGCCCGAAGGCTGATTGGATCATCGATATGATAAGGGGGAAATAAGATGAAGAAAGTAATTATTGTAGGTGCAGGGATTGCCGGACTTACGGCAGGTGTATACGCTGCACAGAGCGGCTTTGAGGTCACGATTTATGAACAGCATACCATTCCGGGTGGAGCTTCCACAAGCTGGAGAAGAAAAGGATACTTCTTTGAAGGAGGAATGCACTGGCTGACAGGCTCGTCACCGAATGTGCCTCTATACGAGCTTTGGAGAGAGGTCGGTGCATTGAATGATAAGGTTCCTATATTTAACAGAGACCCCTTCTTTAACTACGAAATTCAAGGGAAGACCATGCGCCTTTACCGGGATTTAGAGAAGCTTCGCAGTCATTTCCTAGAGCTTGCGCCAGAGGATAAGAAGGAAATCAACAGCCTATGTAAGGATTTAAAGAAATTTACAAAAATGCAGATGCCAATAATGGATATCAAGGGTGTAAAGGTAAAAAATAAAAAGAAAATGAAGCTATCTTCTATGCTTACTATGATGCCGGCTCTTTCTCGAATAAGCTTTTACACAAATCAGTCAGTCCAAGAGTATTCGGAAAGATTTCAGAATAAGCCTCTCAGAAGCTTCATTCAATCGATCATCGGACCGGAATATAATGCGAGTGGACTGGTATTTACCCTGGCGACATTTCTTTCAGGCGATGGTGGGTACCCGGAGGGTGGGTCTCTTGGGATGGCAAAGCGTATCGCCGATACAGTGAAGGCATTGGGTGGAAGAATCGAATATGGGAAGTCCGTAGACAGAGTTGAGGTTAAGGGAGGTACAGCAGTAGGCGTAATCCTTGATGGTAAATTAGTAGAGGCAGATGCCGTCATTGTCGCCCAGGATACCCTGGTTGCGATTGATCATCTCTTTGCGGCGCCGATTCAGGATGCGTGGGCGAATACAATGCGAAAGGAAACCGTTCCGATGCTCGATACCTTCCTCTGCCTTGGCGTGGAGACGGATTTATCCGATTTTCCGGAAAATATCACCTTCCAGCTGGAGAAGCCCATTAACTGCGGAAATATCACCATTTCCACCTTAGGACTAAACAACTATTCGGGATATCAAGGTTATGCGCCAGAGGGGTGTACCGCTGTAACGTCTTTGTGTTCGGGTGATAGCTATGATTTCTGGAAGAAGTGTAAGGAAGATGGTACCTATGAGGCTGAGAAAGAGAAACTGGCGGGGAGCTTTATCGAAGCAATATCCAGGAGATTTCCTCAAATAGCCGGAAAGGTTGCCGTATGGGATGTGGCTACACCACTGACATATGAACGTTATCTTCGTTCCTATAAGGGTTCCTGGATGACAGGAACAGTGAAGGGTAAGAAAATGACCTCTTATCCTTCCAAGCCGGAGGGCATTGAGGGAGTCTATTTTGCCAGTCATCGTCTGATGCCTCCCGGAGGATTACCCGGAGCCGCCATGATGGGACGTCAGGCAGTTCAATTCCTATGCAAGGATACCGATACAGTATTCCAGTGCAAGGCATAAGTTTAAATCATATCAAGGGGCTGTTTCATAAGCGTGATAGTGAGAAGCCAGAGCACGGACGGGCATTTCCGGGCTCTGGCTTCTCATTTCTGCATCTGAAGCAGCCCCATTGGTTTTTATACAGATCAGCTATCATGACGAACGGTTACGCTTCACCGGGAAAGATATTAAGAAAATAAGTATGGAAGCTCTTTACAGGATTGACAATTCATACTATACTTTTTAGTGTTACTGCAATCATGAACAGATTGGGAAAGGAGTAAAAGATATCAGGCCGAACCGGTATCTTTTTATAATTATGAAGGGAAAGTTTAGAAATGATTTAATCATTATGTTGAAGGGGTTTGTAATCGGCTCGTCTATGAGCGTACCCGGCGTGAGTGGCGGGACGATGGCAATTTTACTTGGAATATATGATAGACTGATTAGTGCAATCAGTAATTTCCTGAAAGATATTAAGCATAACCTTATTTTTTTAATCAAATTCTGCATTGGTGCAGGAGTGGGGATTGGATCCCTTGCCTTTGTTATCAAATGGCTTTTGGAGAAGTTTCCGTTACCGGTATCCTTCTTCTTCCTTGGAGCAGTCATCGGAGGTATTCCTGCTCTGTATAAAAAGACTAAGACTTCGACGATCCGGTTTTCTTCCGTTATTTACTTTTTATTGGGATTGATCATCGTGGTTTCGATCGGATTTATTCCGACTGGCAATCTCAGCATCAGTACCGGCTCCGGGGTGACTCATTATCTGATGCTATTGGTAACAGGTATTATCATTGCATTGGCGCTCGTGCTGCCGGGAATCAGTACCTCTCATATGCTTTTGGTGTTGGGTATGTATGACAGCCTGCTACTGGCGATTACGAGATTCGATATCGTATATATCGGTATCCTGGGTGTGGTGACGGTCATTGGCATCTTCCTAATTACAAAGCCGTTGGAATGGACTATGAATAAATTCCCTCATCAGACCTATTGTATGATTATCGGCTTTGTTCTGGGATCCACCTTTGAGATCTTTCGCGATAAGATCATTCCTTCGATTCCACAAGGTGCGAATGCCACCTGGTGGATTGCTTCTGTGATCCTGTCAATCGCTACCTTCATCTTAGGATGCATTTCGATTATATCCCTGGCAAGATTCTCAAACGATTAAGGTGAGAATATCAGGGACTATATTATATAATTTTAATAATTTGATCCAGCAAAAATGATTGTTCATTATGGAAAATCATGTTATACTGATTTCCATGGTAGAAGTTCATGTTTCTTGAATTATCTTACTTGCCTTTTTGCCATGCTAGGGAACATAAATGTAACATAATGGGAAGGTCTCTTATGAAAGTTTTTGAGATACCAGTGAACACGGTGGTCGAGCTAAAATTCTATTATATGGGAATTAGGTATAAAGTGGGTGTTGGCCTGCTTTATCAGTATGGGAATACAGTTTATGTGTCTGCACTGAAAAGTTCGGGTAAGACAGTTCCGGCTTCTAAGCTTCGCAATGTCACTCTTGTCTACCGGACCAATGCCGGAATGTATACCTTCCATAATGTGAATATCAGGTCCTTATCCCTAAACGGGCAGAAGCTATATGCCGTACAGTCAGATAAGGAGGCTCAGGTCACCAACCATAGAAAGTCATATCGACTTTATCTGGGAGCCAATATTGTAGCAAGGATCATCAAGGATGACGGAACAGAAGAAGAGCTTCAGTGTATCCTAAAGGATATCAGTGCTACCGGTATGGGTATTCTGAGTCGTCATAAGGTGGAAGAGTCCGCAAAGATAGAGATATCTTTTAGATTATATAACAATAAAGAAACATTAATCGGGTTTATTGCCCGAGTGGACGAGTTCAAGAATGGAACCGGTTATCTGTATGGCTGTGAATTTGAACAACCAAATGAAACCATTGGAAAATATGTGGCACAACAGGTGGATAAGCTGATCAATTCAAAAGAGGAGAGGCTTAGTACCCAGCAAAGCATGTAAAGTATGCTGTAACATAACATCATGATATTGGCGAAATACAGTTAAGCAGTTACCGGAGCTTGTTTATGCGGTAACTGCTTTTTTGTTGCAACTAGTCGAAGCTCTTTCCCGGCTCTTTTTAATGATATTCTAATCTCTTCATAGTTGACATTAATCGGGGTTGATGATATATTTGTGATATCAAAATGATATCACATTGATACACGCTTCATAAAATATCTGTGAAACAGATATTTCGTGAATACATGCTTCAGAAATGCCTATGAAACAGATATTTCGTGAATATATGCTTCAAAAATGTCAGTGAAGTTGACATTTGGAATGCAAGCTATAAAAATGTCTACGAAGCAGATATCTCGCGAATACGCGATACAAAGTATTCAGGTGCTGATATTCTGTATACGCGATACATAAAGAGGAGGATTGTTATATGAGCGATGAAAATACTTATGAAATGAAAAATATTACTGAGAAGGAGATCAAGCCTTTCAGCGGAGGACTCATGCTCCTGATTGAGCTGCTGGCATTTATAGTAGCTATTCTGTCTATGATTTTTGGACCGATGCTTATTGTAAAAGGGATGGAGGTTGTGGGCGGTATTCTGCTCGTGTTTGGTATTATCTTATTATTCGTAGCTTTGACCCTGCTCGGTGGCTTCCATATTCTGAATCCAAATGAAGCTTTGGTTTTGACTCTGTTTGGTAAGTACTATGGAACGATCAAGAAGGAAGGTTTTTACTACACCAACCCTTTTGCAGCTGGATTTAACCCGACAAATAAGCTTCCGGCAGTCAATGCAACCGTAGCGGCAGGTACCGCAGGAACCAACGCTCAGATTACGGCACAGACCACTTATTCCAAAAAGATTTCTACAAAAACACAGACACTTAATAATGAGAAGCAGAAAGTGAATGATGTTTTAGGAAACCCGATCATTATCGGAGCTATCGTGATTTGGAGAGTATCAGATCCCACGAAGGCCGTATTCAATGTGGAAAATTATAAGACCTTTTTATCCATACAATGTGATTCAACAATTCGTAATATTGCCAGACTATATCCATATGATACTATGGAAGACGATGCAGATGAGAAGACACTCCGTGGCAGCAGCCAGGAAATTGCGGAAAGCATGAAGCAGGAGCTTCAGCAGAGAGTCAGCGAAGCAGGTCTGGAGATTAAGGAAGTAAGAATTACACATCTGTCCTATTCCGAGGAGATTGCAGCAGCCATGCTGCAAAGACAGCAGGCAGTTGCCATCATCGCAGCCCGCCAGAAGATCGTTGAGGGTGCGGTAAGTATGGTCAAGATGGCGATTGATCAGCTTGGGGAAGAGGAAATCGTAGTGCTGGATGAGGAAAGAAAAGCAGCTATGGTTAGTAACCTGCTGGTTGTGCTTTGTGGTAATAAGGATGCTCAACCGATTATTAACAGTGGCACCATCTATTAATCGTAAAGGTCGGAGGATATGGAAGAGAAGCTGGATGTGAAGGAAGAACAATTGAAAGCAAGGCTAAATAGTCTGCATAGGATGGAACAAGAAATTCTAGAGAGAGAAAAGTTACTGAAGGATAAGGAAAAGTCGAAGAAGCAGATACTTCTTCGGCTTTCTCCCAGTTTATGGAATGAGTTGGCTTCCTGGGCTGAGGAGGATTTCAGGTCCATTAACAGTCAGATAGAGTATCTTCTGACGGAGTGTATCAGTAAAAGAAAAAGAACTAACAAGGATAACACTGAGAAATAAATAGAGAAATAAATAGAGAATTAAATAGAGAAATAGCAGAGAGTAACAAAGAGTAACAAAGAATAGCAGAAAGTAGTAGTGATTTACAGAGAATGGCAAAGAGAAACAGGGACTAGCAGAGATTAGTAGATATTTAGCAGAGACTAGCAGAGACTAGCAGAGACTAGCAGAGACTAGTAGAGATTAGCAATGAAAGCAGAAAAATAATGGGAGGCAGGTATCGCTATGTCAGATTCGCTGATTACCAAGAAGGCCATCGCAAGCGGAATGAAGGAGCTTACAAGAAAAAAAAGCTTTGATAAGATCACAGTATCAGATATTACACAGGCCTGTGGATTAAACCGCCAGACCTTCTATTATCATTTTCAAGATAAGTTTGAGCTGGTAGATTGGATTTATTACAATGAAACCATCTCTATTATCTATCAACTAAATTATGATAACTGGAACGACAAGGTTTTGGAGATGCTGATCAAGATTAAAGCGGAAGACTATTTTTATATGAATACCTTAAGGGCCTCTGTCGGGAACGAATTTCGGGAATATCTGTTTCGGGTTACGATGGAATTTTTTTGTGATTTAATCGGAAAAGTTGCCGAGAATACAGATATGGGAGAAGAAGAAATTAGATTTATCGCAGAATTCTATGCTTTTGGAATTGTAGGGGTTATCATTTCCTGGGCACAGAAGGGTATGAAGGAAACCCCGGAATACATAACAGAACAGCTTAAAAACCTTGTCAATGGTACAGAAAGGTTTGCTTCTCTCAGATATCAGATGAGAAACTCAAATGATAAAAATTAATGCAAGAAGCCGGTCAGAAAGATTTCACGTGCTCCGACAGCATCTCCTTTTCTACATAATTCCAGAAGGATCTGAGACATTTCATTCTGTTGCTTCTTGTTGAGCTTTCCGGGGTAGGTGGTGAGGCCGAGCTCTAAGAGATTTCGCGCACACCGCTCAGGAGATTTCTGCATTCTGGCAAGAGTAATATCTAGAGCTGCGATAATAGCAGCTTTTTTTAGCTTCATTTCCAGAAGCATAGGAAACACCTCCTAACGAATTGGGTTTTAATATCAAGGGCCATTTCGGTGATACTGATTGACCTATTCATTATTTTAGTAGTTATCTGAGTTTCTTCCTATAGACAAAAGTTCATTTTTGTCTAAAAATCCAACAATACTAATTCGGTGTCAAAAAAAACGACAATGAAATAATAGTGTCTAAATACTTTATGTTTTTCCCGTGCTATACTTCCGTTTATCAAAAACGAGGAGTGAAGCAAATGAAAAACAAACAGATTAAGAGAATAATCATAGGAACTGCCGTAATAGTGGCTATTGTCATCATACCGCTTCTATATAGCTACCTTTATCTTGGGGCATTCTGGGATCCATATTCAAGGCTGGAGTCCCTTCCCGTAGCGGTAGTAAACAACGATCAGGGAGCCTTGATTAATGATGAAGAACGGAATGTCGGACAGGAGATGTGTGACAAACTAGCCGATGAGGCAGAGTTAAAATTCATTTTTACTGATGAAGCAACTGCGAAGGCAGGTACTGAGGGCTCTGACTATTATGCTATGGTAGTGATACCGGAAGATTTCTCTTCTAATATCGCATCAGCAAGTACCACGGATAAGCATACAGCAACCATAAAGTTTTCTGCCAATGAGAAGAGAAATTATCTGGCAAGTCAGATCCTGAGCAGAGCGGTGCTTGAGATTGAAGAGTCTGTCCGTGACGATGTAAACAGTGAGATCGTAGCACATCTGGCAGATACCATCAATGAGGTGCCGGATCAGATGACAGAGCTTCAGGATGGATTGAAACAATTATCCGATGGTTCTTCAGATTTAAAAGATGGTTCTGCAGATTTGGCAGAGGGTACACAGGAATTTCAAGATAAGATGGTAGAGTATCAGAAGGGTGTTACTAAACTTACAGATGGTTCAACAGCCCTTGTCACAGGTACAGTAAGCCTGGATGACGGTATCGACAGATTGTTATCCGGTGCCAATCAGCTGTCAGCTTCTACTGAGAATATCGGAAAATTATCCGAAGGTGCTAAGAATCTTGCGGCCGGCGCAAGTGCATTAAATGCCGGACTGCAGCAATATACCACAGGCGTCGATACATTGATAGCTTCTGTCAATACGACAAGCGAATTCTTAAAGACTTATGTTACCAAGGTTAATCCTTCAATCATGAAGGATCAGGTATTTGCGGGTTTCATTAGGAAGCTTTCCGATCCTAAGAATGCTGAAAGTATAGCAACACTGCAAGCAGCAAGTACAAAGCTGAAAGCTGCTTCACAACAAATCGCCGATGGAACAGCAACCCTTTCTGCCGGAACAAATAGCCTGCCGGAATTGAAGCTGGCATTGAATCAATTGTCAGCAGGGCTTGCAGATGCAAAAGCCGGATCCAAGCAGCTGGCACAGGGTTCTAAGGTTCTCTCAGAAGGACTTGGTTTTGTCAAGGAAGCTACAGCAAAGCTATCAGATGCAGCCGGAGATATTTCGGAGGGTGCTGATAAACTAGATAAAGGAGTAGGCGAGTTACAGGATGGAATTAATACGGCGCAATCAGGTATAGATACAGCAATTACTGATACCGAAGAGCAGCTAAAGGCGCTGGATGGACTGAAGGAGTACGCCAAGGCTCCTGTTACCGTAGAACAGGATAATATCGTCTCGGTTCCCAATTATGGAACAGCGTTTGCTCCTTATTTCTTATCACTATCTCTTTGGGTCGGAGCATTAATTATGTTTGTCGGCATTTATCTTGATACAGAAGGTAAGTTCAAGATTCTGAGCAGTAACTCTGAGCATAAGTTGGCACGAAGCTTTATCTATCTATTGATTGGCTTTGCACAGGCCTTGGTACTGGCGAAGGCACTTGAGTGGGGACTCGGTCTAAAGGTTGAAAATGAATGGCTTTATATAGCTGCTTGCTGCCTGTACTCCATGGTAGCAATTGCAATTGTTCAATTCCTGATGGTACATTTGAAGGATTTGGGTAAGTTCCTCTCAATCGTATTGCTGATCCTGCAGCTGACTTCCTGCGGTGGAACCTTCCCTATGGAGACAGTACCGAAGTTCTTTAATTACCTATACCCTTATATGCCGATGACTTATTCTGTTGGATTAATGAAGGAGGCTATCAGCGGAGTGAACAGCAGTAATGTATTCCAAAATACCGCTGTACTGTTTATCATTTTAGTAATATTTATAGTAATGACAATTCTTTTATCAGCCGTAAAGGCAAAAAAAGCAGCAAAGGTTACTGATAAGGAATATCCTTACGAGGTTAAGGAAGCATAGAAATTCTCTATAGGCATGGCAAGCCCCACTTTCCATAGTAGTTCGGACAGCGGGGTTTGCATTATCCCGGGAAAGAAATTTATTATATATACACGAAATTTGTAATTTTATAAAATTTTATAAATCTTTATAAAACTTTTATAGACTACAGGTTGATTTAGCAAAAAAGAAAGGGTATAATATAATTAAAATTTTAACAAACTTCATAGGGCAAACTTATCGAAAGATAAGGACGCAAAGCTAAAGGGTCGTCATCGTCAGGATACGGCAGCCAGTTGCATAATTTATGTTCCCTTTAGCTGATTATGTTCACTGAAGGGTTTTTTTATTGCTTATCACAGAGGGATCCGCCATGATTGGCGTTATCACTAAATAACATCAGGCAACTGGAGATTGGACAGCTTAGTAGACACAGAATTGACAGGATGATGAAGACAGAAGGACAGCTTGGTTGACACAGAATTGACAGGATGACGAAGACAGAAGGACAGCTTGGTAGACACAGAATTGACAGGATGGCGAAGACAGAAGGACAGCTTGGTAGACACAGAATTGACAGGATGACGAAGACAGAAGGACAGCTTAGTGGACACAGAATTGACAGGATGGCGAAGACAGAAGGACAACTTGGTTGACACAAATTTGACAGGATGGCGAAGACAGAAGGGCAGCTTAGTAGACACAGAATTGACAGGATGGCTAAGACAGAAGGGCAACTTTGTTGACACAAATTTGACAGGATGAA